>CAVQFM010000012.1:0-325386 GCA_963711705.1 uncultured Actinomycetes bacterium | reverse complement strand
GCCTCGGTGGGCTGCAGGCCAAAGTGGGTGACCGCCCAAGTCAGGCCCGCCTGCTCCCACGGCCCGAGATCGGTCTCCGGCGGGAGCTCGGTGATCAGGTCGAACGGGCCGTCCGGGCGCGCCTCCCGGATCGTAGCGGCCAGCCCGGCCAGCGCCCCGGGGCCGGGCAGGCCGATGGTGAACAGGCCGTCCCAGCGCAGCGCCCGGCGCACCGGCCGCCGGTTCGGCCACTCACCCGCCACCCACACCGGGGGCCGCGGGCGCTGTACCGGGAGCGGCTCGAACTCCCCGGCCCAGTACCGGGCCAGGGCCTCCAGGCCCTGATCGAGCAGGTTCGCCCGCTCGCGCGGGTCGACCACCTCACCGTACGGCTCCAGCTCGTTGTTCCGCGCGCTGCCGAGCCCGGCCCCGAAGGTCAGCCGGCCGGAGCTTAGCCAGTCCAGCGTGACCGTCTCCCTGGCCACCTTGTGCACCCGGCGGCGTGACAGCGGGGTGACCAGTGCGCCGATCCGGACCCGGGACGTCGCGCAGGCCACCGCGGCGAGCGCCACCCACGGGTCGGCTACCGCCCGCACTGGCGCGCGGTAGTTGATGTGATCCCAGACAAAAAAGCCGTCCCAGCCCAGGTCTTCGGCCCGGGCGGCCAGGCTGGCCAGCACCCGCGGGTCGGCCAGCTCACCGAACGGCCCGACATCGATCGCCCGCTTCACCCAGCCGATCCTAACGGCTCACTGGGGACCGGAAGCTGGCCAGTGTGTCCAGCCGGGGCGGGGTGCTAGCCGACGATCAGGGAGGCTGTCTGCGGCCCGGGCTGGATCACTGCCACGGTCAGCTCACGCGCGCCGGGGCGCCACGACGTTACCTGGACCTTGGTCATGAAGCTCAGCTCGGCAACCAGGTCGTCGCGGTCGGCCGGCCACCCGAAGCTCACCAGGGCATCGCTGCTGACCGACGTTCCCGGCACAGCCGCCAGACGGCCGCTGGCCATGGACGCCACGTCGAGCTGCATCGCCAGTGCACCATCGTCTCCCTGGCTGCCGGAGCTTACCTGGAGCGCGAGGAACTTCCCGTCGGGGCTGAACGCGGCATTGACTACCGAGCTCGCCCCGGGCAGGCGGACCACGGTGGGCCGGCCGGTAGCCAGGTCCAGCACATGCACACGGCAGAGCGCGGCGCACCGCGTCACCCAGGCGACCTGGCTCGCGCTCGCCGCCACGACTCCGTCAAAGGTGCGGCTGGCCTGCGGATCGGCTGGGTTCCACAGCCTGTCGGCCGTCATTCCTGACGGAACCGCCGGTGCCAGCAGCAGGCCGCGGTCGGTACCCCGGTCGATCACATACCCGGCCGGAAGCCTGAGCTGCGGCCCGGGCGGCCGGCCGGCGACGCTGACCTCCTGGGCCGTGCCGACGGCAGTTCTCATGTCCGCCCCGGGCGGGTAGCTGGTGAGCCACAGGGAATGCGCGGCCGCACCAGGCGCGACCACGTTCGCCGTTCCGGCCCGGGTTACCGACTGGGCCCGGTCTGCGAGGAAGTACACCGGCGTAGGCGGTCCCGTGCAGCTGCTGCAGCGGAGCGTGACCGCAGAATTGGCCTGCACCGCCCAGCCGCCGGCCATGTGGGTGAACTGGTAGCCAAGCCTGTCAGCTGGCAGGCCACCGATCGCGGTGATGCGCCCGGTCGCCGGCCGTAGCCAGCCGGGCTGCTGTCCGGTGACTGGCAGCCGGAGGCTGCTGTCGGCTGGCATGACCTGCCCGCTGACCCCGCCGGGCAGGCCCGCCCCGGAATGATCGCCGGAGGCCGCCGGCGGCAGCGGAGCCACGGTGACAGCCGCCCGAGGGTGGGGCGTGGGCTGCCGGTGACGCGGAAGCTGCCAGACGATCACGACAGCCACCAGCACCAGCCCGGCGATCGCTGCTACCCGGCGCGGCCAGGGGCCGGGTTCCCGGTCCCCGCCCTGGCTGAGGATGTCACGCACAGCGCCACCGCCAAGAACTGGCTGATCTGAGACAAGACGATACCTGGCCTGCAGGCCGGTCTGGCGTCCACATCGGGAGCGTTGTGCGTCCTCTCGCCCGTGAGCCTGAGCCGTCCGCAGGTCTCTACACGATGGGCGGGATCTCCTGGGAAGCGGGCGCTCGCCGGGCTTCCCGGGTCCGGGCGACGGTCTCCAGGATCAGGCCGATGAGGTCGGCGAAGCGGGTGTCGGCGTCGCCGAAGATGACCCGGCCCGCTTCGGCGGCGAGCGGCGCGGCCTCGCGGCCGATGAGGTCGGCGCGGCGCTCGGGTGAGGTGTAGATGTCGTTGCCGGACGCGGTCACCTCGGCCCGGGCCTGCTCTTCGACGCAGAAGCCGATAGTGAAATCGTGCAGCAGCACCAGGCCACGGGTGGCGTCCTGGAGGGTGAACCCCTGGTCAACGAGGTTCTGGAAGGTGACCTCCTGGCGCCTGATCACGGCCGGGTCGGTCAGCGTGGTGCCGCTGAAGGCCTTGGCCCCGTCGCGGTGGCCGAGCAGTTCCCGGCGCACGGTAGCGGCATAGGTCGTCATCACCTCGCGCCAGGGCAGGCCGGCCGGCAGCGTGGCCATGACGTCCCCGATCTGCCGCCAAATCTGGGTGGCCATCTCGTCGAGCAGCGCCTGCTTGTTGCGCACGTGCCAGTAGAGCGCCGGGGCCTGGACCCCTAGCCGGGACGCCAGGGCACGCACCGTGAGGCCCTCCATGCCCGCCTCGTCGAGCAGGTCAAGGGCCGCCTGCACGATGGCCGCCTTGGTCAGTCCGCCTGGCACGGTTTGACAGTTTAACAGCGTTAAGGCATTCTGGGCCGGTAACTTAACAACGTTAAGGAGAGGTCAGGATGAAGGCAGCGATTCTGCGCTCGGCGGACTCCGTCCCGGTCTACGGCGACTTCGACGAGCCAGCGGCCGGCCAGGACAGCCAGATCGTGGGACTGGTGGCCGCCGGCATCCACCAGCTGACCCGGTCCGTGGCGGCCGGGCGGCACTACGGCCGGGACCCGGTCTTTCCGGTCATCCCCGGCCTCAACGCGGTGGCGCGCACGGACGCTGGGCAGCTGGTGTTCAGCGCATCCGGCCCGCCGCCGTACGGCACCCTGGCCGAGCGCTTCGCCTCACCGGGTGGGATGAGGTTCGCGCTGCCGGCCGGGGCGCAGCCGGAGGCCGTCGCCGCGGGCGTCAACCCGGGCATGGCGTCCTGGCTGCCGCTGAAGGCCCGCCAGGCGGAAGCCGGGAAGCTGGGCACGGTGCTGGTCCTGGGTGTCACCGGCATGTCCGGCTTCCTGGCCGCGCAGAACGCCAGGCTGCTCGGTGCCGCCCGGGTCATCGGCGCCGGGCGCCGGCGGCCGGCCCTGGACCGCGCCGCTGCGGCGGGCGCGCACACCGTCACCCTGACCGGTGACCGGGACGCCGACGCTGAAGCGCTCGCGACGGTGGTCGGCGATGACGCGCCCAGCCTGGTGCTCGACTTCGTCTGGGGACCGGTCGCCGAGACCGCCTTCCAGGCCCTCGGCCGCCGGGGGTTCAGCGAGGACGGCGCCAGCATCAAGTACGTGCAGATCGGCGCGCTCGCCGGGGCCGAGGCCGCCGTCCCGTCCGCGCTACTGCGCAGCAGGAAGCTGACCATCTCCGGCAGCGGGGCCGGCTTCGTCCCCGCCGCCGAGATCAAGGCCCAGATCCCGGCCTACATCCAGCTCATCGCGGACGGCTCGGTGCAGGTGCCGTACCGGACCTTCCCGCTCTCGGACGTCAGCGCGGCCTGGACCGCTTCCGCCGAACCCGGGCCCCGCGTCGTCCTCATCCCGGGCTGAGCGGCGGCTGCGCCCCGGCCGGGTGGCCGGCGCTCACGCGCCGGGTGGCGGGGTGAGGCGGTAGCGGGAGATCAGGCCGGGCAGCCAGTCGGGCTGGCCGAGTTGCAGACCGTAGCGGTCGGCCAGGTCCCGGACGTCGGCGGGCGGTGGCGGGCCGCCTGCGGCCATGTCGGCCATCTCACGGAAGAAGTGCTCGAATCCGGCTGGGCTGATGACCTCGATCATCCGGGCCGGCGAGGGTCCCGCGTTCCACATGGTGTGCAGTTCGCCCCGCGGTTTGGTGATGTAGCCGCCCGGGCCGAGTACGGCCTCCCGGTCGCCGGACCGGAACCCGATCTGGCCCTCGGTCACGATGGAGAACTCGTCCTCCCGGGTATGGGTATGCGGCGGCACAAGCGCGCCGACCGGGAACGGGTGCTCCACGATCGACAGCGCGCCGCCGGTGTCACGCCCCCAGAGCTTGAACACCACGCCGATCGAGCCCAGGTTGCCCTGTGCGCCGTCGCCGGGCTGGACCACGGTGAGCGGCGGTGCCTGCGTCCCTGTCATGACGATTCCCCCGAATTCGGTATACGCTAGTGTTCACTCAATAGTCATCATGGGGTGGGCGGTGCTGTCAAGAGTTGAGTGAACAGATGAGTTCACCGAAATCCCGGTCCTACCAGATGAGCCGGCGGGCCGAGCAGGTCAGCCATACCCGGCGGCGCATCGTGGAGGCAGCCGTCGCCCTGCACGGCAGCGCCGGGCCGGCCGCGACGACCATCGCCGCCATCGCCGGCCGGGCCGGCGTCACCCGGCTGACTGTGTACCGGCACTTTCCCGACGAGACCGCGCTGTTCAGCGCGTGCTCTGCGCACTGGCTGGCCCAGCAGCAGCCGCCCGACCCAGGTGCCTGGGCGCAGATCACCGACCCGGTGGAACGGCTGCGGGCCGGCCTGGCTGACCTGTACCGGTTCTACCGGGCCGGCGCCGCGATGCTGTCCCGCGTGCACCGCGACGTCGCGGCGCTCCCCGAGGCACACCAGCGGCGGCTGCGGGATCAGGCCGACGGCTACTGCGGCCTGCTCACGGCGCCGTTCGGGGGAGAGGCTGGCCCCCGGCGCCGGGTCCGCGCCGTCATCGGCCATGCCATCTCGTTCTGGACCTGGCACTCCCTGTGCGCGGAGCAGGGCCTGAGCGACCGGGAAGCGGTCGGGGTCATGACGAGCGCCGCCCAGGCCGCCATGACCGGGGCCGGCGCTGCTGAGACGGCCGTGCCGCACCCGGATCGGTGAACGCGGGTGGTCGCTGGGTGGCGTGGGTAGCGTCAGCAGTTATGACACCTCCTCGCCAGCGTCCCCCGTTCGTGGCCGATGAGCGGACCCAACTGGTGGGCTGGCTGGAGTTGCAGCGGGCGATCATCCACCTGAAGTGCGAGGGGCTGGCGGAGGCGGACGCTCATCGCAGTGTGCTGCCGGCGTCGCCGCTGATGACGGTGGCGGGTGTCGTCTCGCACCTGCGCTGGGTCGAGCACCTATGGTTCGAGGTGCTGTTCCTTGGCGGCCCGGCGGCCGGGCCGCAGTTCGATGAGGACCGCGAGGACGCCGACATGATGGTGGCCGGCACCCCGCTGGCCCAGCTGCTGGGGGAGTACGCGCGGCAGTGCGCCACCTCGGATGAGATCATCGCGGGTCATTCCCTGGACGAGGCCGGCCGGCATCCTGACTTCGACTCGGCCGCGGCGACGCTGCGCTGGATGCTGATTCACATGGTGGAGGAGACCGCCCGGCACGCCGGGCACCTGGACGCCATCCGGGAACTGCTCGACGGGCAGAAGGGCTACTACTGAGTCAGTGCAGCTGGCCTGCTGCCCGCAGGTCGTCGAAGAGCAATTGGTCGACGGCCGGTACCCGCGGCCGGTCGGCGTAACAGAACCAGGCGAGCTCCGCGATCTCGCTGCTGGGAGCCAGCGTGCCGGAGTAGCCGCCGGTATAGCAGCTCATCCGCACGATGGCCCCGGCCGGGTGGCCGCCGGGCTGATGCGCCTCGTACGTGCCGGTATGGCGCACCGTCCCGGTCCGCAGCGTGACCGTCAGCTCCTCAGCGATCTCGCGCTGCAGTGCCTGCAGGTCGCTTTCGGTGCCCTCACGTTTCCCGCCGGGGATGTAGAAAACGTCCTTCCCGCGTGGCCGGGCAACCAGGATCCGGCCGTTCACCACGTGCACCCACGCCACCGTGTCGATGAAGTCCGGCACGGCCCCTGCCCCATTCCCGCGGATCATGGTCACGGCTGACCCTACCCGCGGCCGGGCACAGTCAGCCGGCGGCCGCGCCGGGCGGCCGGCCCGGGCGCACCGTCAGCAGATCCTTGGTCCAGCCGGCTCGGGAGGAACCGGGGCTGTTGCTTGACGTGGCCGGGTAGATCGCCCACCATGGCAACGGCGAGTTCCGCGCCACCCTCCGCCGGCTTCCCAGCAGCCCGGCCCCTCGGAGGTAAAGGGGATCAGGTCCTCGGATCGTTGTCCGTCACCCATTCCGGAGGGTGGAGCTGGGACACCGGCCGGAGTGAGCGGGATCGGATGACGAAAAGGAAGCACCTTAAGCGTCTGGTCAGGAGCCGCGCCGCTACGACCGGACAGTCCTACGCCGCCGCCCTGCGGAGTATCCGCCAGCAGCGACCGGAGGACCGCATGCCAGCCAATGCCGCAGCTACCGGCAAGCCCATCGCATCCTGCTCGTTCTGTCACAAGCCCAATACCGTGGTGCAGAACCTCGTTGCCGGACCCGGTGTCTTCATCTGCAATGAGTGCGTTGAACTCTCGGCCGCCATCGTCGCCGATGTGGCCGGCATCACGCCGGAGGAGTCGGCCCGGCTGCGGGCCCAGTACACCGGCCGGTCCGCCGAAGAGATCCTGGACATGCTTCCCGGTGTGGCTCGCACCGCTTCCCGGATCGAGGCTGACCTGGCCAGCTGGGTCAGCCTTCTGCGCGAACGGGGAACCGGCTGGCAGCAGATCGCCGACGCGCTGGGGACGAGTTCCGCCGCCGCCCGGCAGCGCTTCGAAACGGCGTCGCCCGGTTAGCCCGTCGGGGCTGGTGGTGCAGGCGGCGGACCCGGATAGCGCCCTTACCGGGGTCCGTGAGTAAGGCCAGGTCAGTGATTAGCCATGACAAAACCATGGTAGGGGTGCGTCCGAAGCCCTGACCGGCGGTGTGACCACCGTGCGCGACCCCGATGCCTGCGCCCGTGCCACCAGGAACCCACTAGGGATCCCCACCGATGCGAACCGCGCGGGCCAGCGCGACGATGGTGCCACTGGCCAGGACAACGCCACACCAAGAGGCAGCAGAGGAGGATCTTCATGAAGATCGTCGTGATAGGCGGCAGCGGCCTCATCGGATCGAAACTCGTCAGCAAGCTCCGTGACCGGGGGCACGAGGCAGTAGCGGCGTCACCGGCCTCTGGCGTCAACACGCTGACCGGGGAGGGACTCGCCGCCGCCGTGGACGGCGCCTCGGTGGTCGTCAACGTGTCGAACTCCCCGTCGTTCGAGGACGCGGCGGTGCTGGAGTTCTTCCAGGCATCGACCGGCAACCTCCTCGCCGCCGAAACGGCGGCCGGGGTAGGGCACCACGTGGCGCTGTCAGTGGTGGGGAGCGAGCGCCTCCCCGACAGTGGGTACATGCGGGCGAAGGTCGCCCAGGAGAAACTGATCAAGGACTCCCAGATCCCCTACTCGGTGGTCCACGCCACCCAGTTCTATGAGTTCATCGGCCGCATCGCCGACGAGGCCACCAGCGGCAAAACGGTGCGCCTGGCCCACGTGCTGATCCAGCCGATGGCCGCCGAGGACGTGGCCGGCGCCGTCGCGGACGTCACCGTCGGCCCGCCGGTGAACGGCATCGTCGAGGTCGCCGGGCCCCAGCAGTTCTACCTCGACGACCTCATCCGCAACACGCTCCTCGAGCGCCACGACGCCCGCGAGGTCATCGCCGACCCGCACGCGCGCTACTACGGCGCCGAACTGCAGGAACGCAGCCTCGTCCCCGCGGCCGGCGCCCGCCTCGCCGCGACCCGCCTCGACGACTGGCAGAAGAAGCAGTCCATGACGGGCAGCAGCAAGCGCTGAGCCGTCAGGTGGTGGCGTTCGCCTGGTACTGGGGGAGGTGCAGCCGGGCGAGCGCGTCAAGGGCCGCCGAGGTGAGGGTGGCCAGCCGGACGAGGTTCGCCTCATCCTGCTCGGCACCGAAGTCACGCCACTCCGGGTGGGCCCGGAGTTCCTGGTCGGTCAGCCGGATCGGCCGCTTGACCTGGTGGGCGTACGCGTGGATGCCGAACCCCCTGGCCCGCTGGTGGTAGTCAGCCTGACCATGCTGCGCTGGGCCCGCTGGGCCCGCGCCGAGGTCCAGGCTTGGCCCGCCGACCTGACCCAGCTCGATGTGACCGCGGAATTCGCCCGGATCGTGGCCACCACCAGCCGCCTTCCGGCCAGTCCTGGCTCAGGCAGCGATTGACGCCAGGGCCTGCCGCCCGAGGGGATCAGTGGGCGGCAGGCCGTACCGGTCGGTGTAGATCGCCAGGACCAGCTGCCGCAGCTGGCCGCCGTCAACCGGAGGGGACGCGGCCATCAGCAGCATCGGCTCGGTCACTCCCGAGCCGGTGTAATCGGGCAGGACGTAGCCGGGTGCGGAGAGCAGCCGGGCACCGCACGCGGTCCAGAAGGCCATCCGGCGCTGGCGTATCACTCGTTCGGCCTGCGCACCGGCTGCTTCGCCGGGGTCCTCCACCTCGAAGACGACGCGGGTGGGCCAGGCCTGCGCCTGTAGCAACGGGTGCAGGAGCCGCCAGAACCGGCGGCCAAGTCCCTGGCTCCGGCGCTCGCCGGTGATCGCGAAGTAGCGCAGGAACGACCACTGCACCGAACCGAGCAGCCGCAACGCAGCGACCCCAGCCGGCACCGCGCCCTCCAGGGCCACGAACGTCTGGTCGACGCGGCCCGGCGTGGTCAGCTCACCGAACGGAACCCGCAAGTCCGGGCGGAATGCCTCCTCATAGATCGCCTGCACCCGGGCGAGCTGTCCCTCGCTCAGCGCGCTGACTGGCTCGGCCACCAGTCCGTCCACGGCCTACCAGCTCCCTTCCGCCCCGCCACCGGCAGCATGCCCGCCAGCGCCAGTCAGCCGGCCCGGACGGCGATGTGTGGGTAGTCGAGCACCAGGCCGGCCTGATCGTAGGCCAGACGGCCGGCGTATCCGAAGGTGGGCGCCGAGTAGTCGTACCGCTGGCCGCCGGCCTCGTCGGCCGTGCGGGCATAGGTCTGCCCGAGCCGGCCCACCGCCAGGCCCACCGCACGGACGTAGGCGGCGGGCGCGGCTGCGGTGGCGCCCACCGGCAGCGCCATCCGCCGGATGGGCAGCGCGTTGGTCATCGCCGAGGCCTCCAGGTCCACGTCCAGGCAGCCATCCAGGTGGGCGGCGGGGTCCCCGTTGACCAGCCAGTGGCCCGCGCCGTCCGACTCCAGCCCGGCCGAGCAGAACCCGGCGGCAGAGCGGCCGCGGATTCGGGCGCGCCGGGTGGCCCAGACTGCGTCCACGTCGATGGCGTACTCAACGGCCCAGGTGGTGCCGTCCTCGATGGCGGTCGCCCAGCCCTCGATGCGGTACCCGTCATCGTGGGGACTGAAGTAGACGACCTCGAAGCCAGACCGGGCACCGCGGTGGTGCCAGGCCGCGCTCGCGGGCAATGGTGCGAACGACATGGCAACTCAGGTTTTCAGCGGCCAGAGGCGCACCGTGAGCTCGGCCCGGGTGCCCAGCTCGGCGCGCACGTCCGCGGCCAGTTCCTCGGCCTCGCGGGCCCAGCGGTCGCGGATCTCGGTGGAGCGCCAGCCGCGCTGCCAGTGGAAGGAGTCATCGAACTCCTGCTGCCAGGCGGCCAGCCGGTCCAGCAGCCCAGGCGAGAACTTGGTGAACTGCCAGGCGATGTTCCCGAAACCCTGGCCCCACAGCGGGAGCTCGGCGCTGTAGTCCGGCGCGAGCTCGATCACGGCAGGCAGCCGCTCGTCCCAGCCGGCCAGGTCGTCTTCGCCCGGATGCCACCAGGGGTGCTCGCTCACATCCAGTCATTCTTCCACCCGCTGCGACCACACCCAGCCGGCCGCGGCACTGCCTGGCTGGTCGCTCACCCTGCGGGTTGCCGGGCCTCGGTGGGAAGGACCCGGCCCGCCGGTGAGGTCACCGGGCCGAGCCGCAGCTCACCGTCCCCGGGCAGCCTGGCGATGACCATGGGCCACGCCTTCCGACTACGTGGTTCTAGCTCCCGGTTACAAACGTGCCTTTGCCAGGAACGCTGGTGATCAGGTCGCGTTCCCGCAGTTCGCGCATGGTCCGCCGGACAGTCAGATAGGCGATTCCCCACTGCTCAGCCAGGTCCCGCTCAGATGGCAGCCGCCGCCCGGCCGGGAACTGCCCGCTGGCTATCTGGGCAGCCACGTAATCCGCCGCCTGCATGTAGAGCGGGACAGCCGAATCCGGGTCAAACGTCGGCGGGTCAGCCATGCCGAAGATCGTAAGGCACGGATGAGCTGCGCGCCGGACACCCGCTGTTGATCATCGCATTCGGGTTGTCAGCCTGGGCGAGGCGCCGGCTCATCCGGACAGCCCGTTAAAGGTGGGGGATGTTGGGGTCGTGCTGGTCATCGACAGTCAGCACACGGTGCACGCCGTCTGGCCCGGCGGGCAGCACTGGGGCCTGGTGCCCGGGCTGGACAGCTGGGAACTGGTCAGCGACGGGACTACCGGTCCCAGCGTCGTCACCCGGTCATGACATGGGGCCGCCGACCTGCTGGGGACTGGGCTTGCCAGTTCCGGAACCGGTGCGCAGCCACCAGAGCCGGCCGCCCGGCCCCTTCCAGAACACGTCGACGTGCCGCGCATCCGGGTCCATGGCGGTGAACGGCCCGGACTGCAGCCCGCGCGTCACGAGCTGGGGCGGATCGCCCGGCCGGTCGTACCTGGTGGGCACCAGCTGCCAGAGCCGGCCCGCCTGGCCCAGGAAGAACACGTCGGTCTGCTTGCCCGCCGACACCGGCACCGGCAGCGACGCTGGCTGGTCGCCGCCCAGCTTGAAGGGCCCGCGCCAGTGACCACGGACGGTCAGGGCCGCGGTCTCGACGGCGGTCTTGGCCGGGTTCAGCCAGTACACCTCGACCCGGCCGTCCGGCAGGGAGATCGCCTGCGGCCGGCTGCCCAGCCGCTTCATACCCAGGCTCTCCGGGGCGCCCCACAGGCCGTCTGGGCCGCGGACTATCTGCCAGAGGGCCCCACCCGGGTTCTTCCAGAACACGTGGAGCGCACCATCCGCGGAGATGACCGGCGACGGGTAGGACGCGAGCCGGCCGCCCAGTTGCTGCGCGTTGCTCCAGCCAAGCCCCTGCTGGTGCTCGCCGAAGCTGAGCTGCGCATCACGGGAGTTCGCCCAGAACACGTCCACGACGCCGGTGGGATCCGCTACCGCCAGCGGCCGGCCGCCGAGCTTGCCCATCCAGCTCAGGGCCCACGGCTGGGACCAGCCGTGCGGTGTGGACCGTACCTGCCACAGGTGCCCATCGGAGCCCTGGTAGAACACCCGCACGCCGCCATTCCCCACGGCCACCGCGGAGGGCGCCGAGGCGAGCTTGCCGCCCAGGCTGACCGGGTGGCTCCAGGCCTGGCCCGGAACGTGGCTCACGTACCACAGCGCATCATCGCGGCCCTGGTAGAAGACATCCACCGTCCCGCTGGCCAGCGTCACCGCCTGCGACGCCCCCGGTGACCAGCCGGGGCGCCCCGGCGGTGCGGGCGACGGCGAAGGAGATGGCGAGGACGACGCCGACGGCGTGGGGGAGGGCGACCCGGTGGGCTGTGTGGACGTTGGGGTTGGCGTTGGCGACGGGCTTGGCGACGGGGATGGCTTCGGGGCCGGGCTGGACAGGCTGACGTCCAGGAAATCCCGGTCGATATCCAGCGTGGCGCCGCCATAAGTCCGCACCAGGTTGGCGCGGTACTGGTGCAGCCGGTGGTGGTTGTTCCATTGGCCCGGGCTATATACAGAATCGGCGGTGTCGGCCCGGCCGTTCCACAGGGCATCGAAGATGACATCGGGCATCCGGTACTTGCCGCGCCCGGATTCGTGCGCCAGATCGGCGATTCCCGAGTTCGAGCTGCTGTAGACGCCGGAGGAATAGCCCAGCGCGTGCACCTTGGTGGTCCACGCGGAAAGGAACCTCAGGGCCCGGCCGCGCACTGGCGGCAGGTAGGCCTCCATGTCGTAGTAGATCGGCGTCTTGGCCGGGAAACCGAGCCGCTTGGCTTGGCTGACCGCATCCGAAGCGGCCGCGTTGGCCTGGCTGGCCGGGGATTTCTTGAGCTCGCCGAAGGAAGCCTGCGGCCCGACATACAGGGGGATGAAGTGCCAGCCGGCCGCGGCTTCCGTGGACAGCCAGGACGAGCTGAGGTTGGGCTGCGCGCAGGCTACGTCCGAGCCGCCGAGATATATGCCGATCGCCCGATACGGAGAATGGCTTCGCCAGGCAGCCATGGCTGCTTCGCTGGGCGCGGTACAGGTGTCGAAGCCTTTCCCGTGGAAGTTGGTGGCGGCGGCTGGGAGCACCGAAACTGTGCCCGGCTTCCGCTGGACCCGGTGGCTCCCGCCGACCCGGTGCCCCGACCGGTTTCGCGTGCTGGACGCGGCGACCGGGCGGGGCAGGTGGGCGCTGGCCAGGATCCGGCCGATCAGGCCAGGATGGGCATCGAAGGTCGCGGTAATTCTCAGTCGGCTGGCCACGACAGTGATACGCCTCGTCACCTTATTTTCCACCGATAGCTGCCGCACGTGCCGCGGGCCGGGCGCGACGAGCATGGCTTCGGTGGTGCCGACAAGCACATTGGGGCACGCCTGGTTGTGTGACGGGGCACCCAAATAGATGATGTGACGGTCGAAGCGGACACACGCCCGCTGATGATGGGCGAGGTAGACCACCTGCCAGCCGCGGGGAATCTCGAACGAATGCCCGAGATATGCCACCCGCCGGGGGTGGGAATGGGTCTTGGTAGCGGCGGTGGCGGCTGGTGCGAACGGGACCGAGGACAGCACCAGCCCGCCAATAGTCAGCGCGATCGGCAGGATGAGCCTGGCCGCCAGCCGACGGCGCGGAGGAATAATACAGCGCACCGAACCAGTCCCCGCGCGCAGTGGTCACCGTTAGTTCCGGGCCACGCATGAATGGGCGCCAGCGGCGTCGGGCCGCTGGCCGGATAAGCATTCGTCATTGCCGCCCCCACCAAGATCACGGGGGTGAGCGTAGCTGTCCGGATGGGTCAGATGTGTTACGACACGCGGGGAATATTCGACTTTTCACCTAGTTCGGCACTGGGCGCCGGCCCCGGTGGAAGCCGTCAGCGGCCGGGAATTGGGACGTCACCCGCCCAGCAGGTCCCCGTTGGGCTGGACGACGGCGCCGGGATGGCGGTAGTGCATGGTGACGTGCCGGGTATCGCCGACCGACACTGCTTCCCTGAACGCGTCGGTCGCCATGGAGCACAGGATGATCAGTGGCACGTCCGGCAGCGGGCCGCCTGCGGGAGTGGCCGACCAGCAGGTAGGGCGCGGGCACGCCGGCCGCCTGGAGCAGTTCTCTGAGCTCATCGGTGACCTGGGCGGAAGTGCGCGGCAGCTCCCGCTCGGTCGCTCCACCGGTCCTGGCCCGGTCGTAGACGACGCTCGTGGTGAGCTCCGCCGCCGGTCCTGGACATTCCAGTAGTCCAGACCGACCGCGCCGCCCCGGCCAGGAACACCGCGGCCGGGTGCCTCCGGCCGAGCGGTGCAGCAGGCGGCGGCCTGCCACGCCCTGATACCGCCACAGCGGCGGCCGCGCCCCCGTCGTGGTCACCGGGGGGCGGATACTCACCACCACTGACCTGTGCGCGCGCTTGCCCGACGTCCCGAAAACCACCGTCTACGGGCAAGTTGGCCTGCGGGCCGAGGCGGGCGTGCTGGAAGTAGCGGGTGCACGGGGCAGTGGAACGCCGGTGCTCGCCGAGTTCAGCGCGTACCTCGACCGGGCGGACCAGCCAGCGCCGGAGCGCCATCTCCACCCGGTGAGCCCCATTCTGTGCCCGATCGACCCGTCGCAGCCGCACCGGGCGGGCATCTGACCCGGAGTACCGCCCGGCCGGAGGCTGCACCCACCGGTGCGGTCCAGTCTGTGCATGACGGTGTGGACGACTTGTGTAAATGCCCGGCGAATCTGTGGGCAACCCGGGGATAAGGCTGTGGACCGGCGCGAAGCCCCAGGCCGGGCACTGCGGTTTAGCTGGGCAGATTCCCTCCACACCCTGTGCATGAGCCAATTAGGAAAGGTTTCCACAACAATTGCTGTGTCTCACCTTAAGATGGGCTGAAAGTTTATCGAAAGTTTATCCCAACGTGATCTAGCGGGGGAACCTTGGGTAAGGCGTGATGTTGCCGGGGGAGAGCAGCCGAGGGGGAGCGACTAAATGGTGACGATGTCATATGGACGCCACGAGGGTCCGGATGCCCAGCATGTGGCCAGCATCAACGCGCCGTTCCAGGGCCGGTAGCCGTCTTGTCGCTAAATAGAGCCGCCATGCGGACTTCGCCCTTTATCCAAATGGCCGCCGCTTTAACGGCCTGAGACCCGATTTCCGGCATGGCCTGGTAAGAGCCGCCGGGATGGCGCGGTCTACGGTGGCCCGCCCGGTGGCGGGCCGCCCCGGGAGGGAGAGCCAGATCCAGCCGCATGACAGGAGCTTGTACAGACGTACAGCAGTCCCAGAGAGGCTGCGCCGGAGGGGTGCGCGATGAAGACCAACACGGAGACCGGGGAAGCCATCACCC
The DNA here is from genome assembly GCA_963711705.1 of uncultured Actinomycetes bacterium. Taxonomy (GTDB): domain Bacteria; phylum Actinomycetota; class Actinomycetes; order Streptosporangiales; family Streptosporangiaceae; genus RYN-230. The sequence continues at coordinate 310,687 of CAVQFM010000012.1, read as the reverse complement.
GGGCCATGGACTGGCTCGGTCAATTGCGCGAGGAGGACTACGCTGAGCCGGCGTTCGACGGCGGCGAGCCGGACAGTGCCAGTGCGCCGCCCGCGGCCGAACCCCGTCCGGCCGTGCCCGCCGCTCGCCCGCCCGTGCCTGTCACCGGGTGGCCCACGGCCCCGCCTGAGCCGCACGTTCCTGAGCCGACCCGTGCCCGCCACCAGGTGGTCTGCGGCCGTCCGTGGCCGGCATGCGGCCGTCGCCGGGCCGCCCGTGCCCCTGGCCGGGCCGCCCGTGTCCCTGACCGAGGCGCCCGTGCCCCTGGCCGAGGCGCCTGTGCCATTGGCCGCACCGCCTGCGCCGGTCGCCACGCCGGCTGTGCCATTGGCCGGGCCGCCTGCGCCGGTCGCCACGCCGCCGGTAGCTGTCGCTGGGCCGCCTGCGACCGCCGCTGGCCCGCCGCTGGCCGCTCCCGTCCCGGCAGCAGATCCAGGCGGCCAGGACAGCGAGCGGAGCGAAGTCCCGCCGCCCGCGGAGCGCGCGCCGATCGGCGACGAGCTGCGGATACCCACGGCATGGTGCGAAATGGACTCGTGTATCTCGCACTATGCCCATCCGGCGGCGCTGGGTGAAGTCGACAACCGCTCCCGGGCTATCACCGCCGGATGGCGGATCGATGCGTTCGGGCGGCTGACCTGCCCACAGTGCCAGCAGGGTCCCTGGTTCTGGGCCACCCAGCAGATGGTGCCGTGGGACCGGAGCCGGGCGGTGGCCATGGCCACCCTGATGACGGCCGTCCAGCGCGCAGCTGACTATCGCGAGCCGGCGGCCGAGGCCGGACCGGCCATGCTCCCGCCGGTCGAGCAGGCGCTAGCCCCGTTGCCGCTCTATGACCGGGGGTAGGAACACCCTCTCGGCCCAGGCCGTGCCCGCTGTCCGGGCCGAGCCTGCGGTCCCGGAGGCGCTCGGGGCCCGGCTGGTGGGCGGCGCGGCCGGCCACTGGCTGACCCCGGCGGTCGAAATGGCGGCCCGGGTGAGCGGAGACTGGCTGCGGCGGCCAGATTTCGGCGCGATGCGGTGGGCCTCGTTCCCGGGGGGTGGCGCCCGCGTGCCCGGCCTGTCGGCCAGCCGGCTGTGCCGCGCCCGGGATTTCACCATGACCACCCTGCGCCAGTGGCGGCACGCGGAGCGCTGCGACGACGTCGTGATCGTCGTGTCGGAACTGCTGACCAACGCGTTGCTGCACACCCGGCCGGCGAAAGGCCATGGCAGTACGCAGTGGCCGATTCAGCTCGGCCTGCTTCAGCCGGGGCACTGCGTCATGTGCGCGGTCACCGATCCCAGCCAGGCGGCCCCGGTGCCCGGGAAACCGGGGTACTTCGGCGAGACCAGCCGCGGGCTGCACATCGTCGCCGCACTCAGTGATCAGTGGGGGTACGTCATCTCGCCCGAGCAGGGCAAGGTCATCTGGGCCCTGTTCGCGTGACGGCCAGCCGGGCCGCGCGGCGGCAGGTGGCGCCGGGCGGCCCGGCGCTCACCGCTCCTGCAGGCGCTCGGCCAGCACCCGGGCCAGCTCGGCCCGGGCGGTCGGCGCCGTGTCGATCAGCCACTCGAAGTCCTCGCTGCTGAGCTTCATGAGCAGGCCAGGCTGGGCACACACCACGGTGGCCAGCCGGGTGTAGCCGTAGCCGCCGCCCCAGTCCCGGGCGGCCAGTTCGCCGAAGTGATCACCCGGGCCAATCGTCCGGATGGGCCGGCCGTCGATGAACACGTCGAACCGCCCGGCCAGGACGATGTAGAAGGACCGGTCCGCGTCCCACCGGCGGATGACCTCCTCGCCAGCGGCGGTGGCCAGGCGGATGGCCCGGGCCCGGAGGGCCTGCAAGGTGGCGGCCGGCACCTGGGCCAGCAGCGGCACCGCGCGCAGCTCGTCGGTGCCGGGCCCGTCACCGGCACCGGCACCGGCCGGCCGGGCCCGCCTGGCCCGACCGGGCCGGGCCGGCGCGTCCGCGAAGTGCTCGATGACCCGGCGCACGTCATCCGCGGAGCTGGTCGGGTTGAGGATGCACAGCCGGATCGCGGGCCGGCCCGCCAGCCGCGTGCTGGACACGAGCGCGGTGCCGCTGCGTTCCAGCGCGCCGGCCAGCGCCAGGTTGCGGCGCTCGGTCTCGGCTTCGTCGCAGCCGGGCCACTCCCGCCGGAAGCAGACGATGCCCAGCGTGGCCGGCGCCATCAGGGTGAGTTCCGGGCGGCCGCAGACCAGGCGCTCGGCGAACCCGGCCAGATCGAGGCTGCGCTGGATGGCGGCGCGGAACGCGGCCAGCCCGAACGTGTGCACCGACATCCAGATCTTGAGCGCGCGGAACCCCCGGGACAGCTGCAGGCCCCGGTCGGCGAAGTTGACCTCGCCGGCGCCGTGTGCGTCGTTGTCGTCCAGGTAGTCGGGGTGGATGGCGAACGTGCGCGCCAGCCGCGCGCCGTCGCGGATCAGCACGCTGCCGCACTCCATCGGCTGGAACAGCCACTTGTGCGGGTCCAGGGTGACCGAGTCGGCCCGGTCGATGCCGGCCAGCAGCGCCCGCCCCTGCGGCGTCAGCGCCGCGAAGCCGCCGTACGCCGCGTCCACGTGCAGCCACAGCCCTTCCGCGGCGCACACGTCGGCCAGCCCGGCGAGCGGGTCGACGGCGCCGGTGTTGGTCGCCCCGCCGCTGGCGCACAGCGCGAACGGGACCCGCCCGGCGGCGCGGTCGGCGCGGACCGCGGCGGCCACCGTGTCCGGGGCCAGCCGCCAGGTCCCGTCGGTGGGCAGCACCCGCACCTGCCCGGTGCGCAGGCCCATCGCCCGCGCGGTCCGGGCCAGCGACGAGTGGGCCTGATCCGACACGTACACGATCTCATCGCCGGACGGCCCGCCCGCGGCCTCGCGCGCGGTGAGCAGCGCGGTGAGGTTGGCGGCCGAGCCGCCGGTGACCAGGACGCCGGCCGTGCTGGCGGGCATCCCGAGCCAGGTCCGGAACCAGTCAATGACCTCCAGTTCGACCTGGGCCGGGCCGGCCGACTCCATCCACGCCCCGCAGTACGGGTTCGCGGCGGCCGCGGCCAGTTCGGCCAGGGCGGCCGGCCAGGTGGTGAAGCTCGGGATGAACGCGAAGTAGCCGGGATGATCGGTGCGGCTGGCGTACGGCAGCACATCGGTGAGCAGCCGGGCCAGCACGTCCGGGTAGTCACCGGGCTGCTCGGGGGGCGGCCCGCTGAGCCGGGCCCGCATCTCGTCCGGGCTGGCCCGGCGCAGCACCGGGCTGGCCGCGGGCGCCGCCAGCCGGTCAATCAGCGCGTCCACGGTCGCGTAGCCCGCCCGCCGCATCGCCTCGGCGTCCATGCGCAATGGATGCTCCACCCCGCGCCCCCCTCAGCCGGCCGCCCGGACCGGCGGCGGCGGTGCCCGGCCCTCCCGCCCGGCACGCGTCCTCACTCTAATGAGCAGGTCAGCCGGGGAGCCAGGGAGCAGTACGCGGCGGGTTGCGTAATGCCGGGGGATTTTCCGGGTGATGAAGCCGGGGGCGGCCAGCCTGCCGCGGGGCCGGGCGGGCGATTGATCGCGGGCTCGGCCGGCCGGTACGGTCAGACCATCAGGGGGAAGGATGACTGGTGGGGCGGTTCTTCCGGGTCATCCGCGCGCTCGTTCGCGACCAGGCCGTGGCCCGCGTGACGGCTGCGTTCACCGCGTTCGTGATAGCCGAGTACGCGGTGTGGATCGGCATGCTGGTCTACGCGTTCCGGCACGGTGGCACGACGGCCGCCGGGCTGGTGGCCTTCGCCCAGCTGGCGCCGGGCATGCTGCTGGCCCCGGTGATGGCCACGCTGGCCGACCGCAGGTCACCGACGGAACTGCTGGTGGGCGGGTACCTGGTGCAGGCCCTCGGGATGGCCGGCGTCGCGGTCAGCATGTGGGCCAACGCATCGCCATACGCTGCTTACGGGCTGGCCGTGCTGGCCAGCACGGCCATGACCACCACCCGTCCCGCGCAGTTCACGCTGCTGCCCGCGCTGGCCCGCGACGCCCAGCAGCTGACCGCGGCCAACGTGGTGGCGGGCTGGGCGGAGAACGCGGGGATGCTCATCGCCGCCCTGGTCGCGGCGCTGTTCCTGGGGATCGGGCAGATCGGCACGCTGTTCGCGGTGTGCGCCGGGCTGGTTGCCGGGGGCGCGGTGCTCGCCGCCCCGGTCCGGGTGGCCGGCATCGCGCTGGCCGGCGGCGAGGCCGGTGCTGACGGCGAGCCGGGCGGGCTGCGGATGGTGCTGGACGGCGCCCGGGAGGTCGGCCGGGAACGCCGGCCGCGGCTCCTGGTGAGCCTGCTCACCGCGCAGTTCGTGGTGGTCGGTTCGCTGGACGTGCTGTTCGTGGTGCTGGCCATCCAGGTGCTCGGCCGTGGCCAGGTGTGGGTCGGCTACCTGAACACCGCCTACGGGGTGGGGGCGGTGGCGGCCGGGGTGCTCACCGCGCACCTGCTCGGCCGGCGGCTGGGCCAGTCGCTGACCATCGCCGTGGCCGCGTTCAGCGCGGGCCTGGTGCTCACCGCGTTCTCCCACGTAGCCGGCGTGGTCGCGGTACTGGTCGCGGTGGCAGGCGCGGGCCGCGCGGTGCTGGTCGTGGCCGCGAACACCATGCTGCAGCGGGTGGTGCCCGCCCAGCTGATCGGCCGGGTGTTCGGGCTGGTGGAAGGGCTGTCCATGGCCGGGCTGGCGGCCGGCTCGCTGCTCACGCCGCTGCTCGTCGCGGCGGGCGGGGCCCGGCTGGCGCTGATCGTGGTGGGGTGCCTGCTGCCCGTGACCGCCCTCGCCGGGCTGCGCACCCTGCGCGGGCTGGACCGGGGGGCCACCGTGCCGGTGGTGGAGGTGGCGCTGCTGCGCTCGCTGCCGCACTTCGCGGACCTGCCGGGGCCGGCCCTGGAAACCATGGCGGGCGCGCTGCAGCGGGTCGAGCTGGCCCCCGGCCAGGTGCTCATCCGGGAGGGCGAGGAGGGCGACCGGTTCTACGCCATCGCTGACGGCGAAGTGGCGGTCTCGGTGGCCGGGCGGCCGCGGGGGGTGCGCGGCCGCGGCTCCGGGCTGGGGGAGATCGCCCTGCTCCGGCGGGTGCCGCGGACCGCGACGGTCACCGCGGTCGGCCCGGTCACCCTGTTCGCGCTGGACTCGGCCACGTTCCTGGCCGCGCTCAGCGGTCACGCGCCGACCCGGCGGCACGCCGACCAGATCGCGGCCGGATGGGTCGAGGCCGACGCGGGCCAGTAGCCCGGGGCCGGTGGGCCTGGCGAGGGGCGGGCCTGGCGGGCCGGGGCCCGGCGGTCAGTCCAGCGGGCGGCGCAGCGGGTATTCCTGGTAACCGCGGGCCCAGTTGCCCACGGGCGTGGTGGCCAGCGCTTCGGCGATCCACGGGTCCAGCCGGATCTTGTCCAGTGTGACCGCCTGTCCCCGGTTGAAATCCGTGCGAACGGGCGGCCCGGTAATGATCCAGCCCTCCTCACCGACCGCATTCATGCAGGCGTACCGTTCCCCGGGAATCATCGCGGACAATTCCACGATGCAGACCACGCGCGCCTGCATGGCCGTCACCAGAATGCCGGCCAGGTAGTCAGAGGGCTGTGCGTCGCTCCGGGCCACGGCAATGGTGAGCAGGGAGCCATACTCCCATCGGGTGGGCATTGGGCCAGCCTGCCACACCCCCCTGGGCCGTGCCGGCCGAAGGGGGCGGGCGGCCCGGCCACACTGAGGTCACCCGCCGGGTTGCGCTTCGGCCAGGTCGAGCAGCCTGGTCTGGGGCTCGCCCGCCAGGGCCGGGGAGTTCTCCCGCGAGGCCCACACGTTGTCCTGGAGGAACCGCAGGAAGCGGCGGGCCTCGTCGGGAGTGCCGAAGTCGAGATCGATGAGCACGTACCTGGGATCATCGAGCGGCCGGTGCACGCGGTGGGCCCGGACCCCGGACTGCGCGCGGGCCGGGGCGAAGCGGTCGAACGCCGCTTTCCACTGATCGAAGTCGGCAATGGGATGCTCGATGTGCAGAGTGGTCATGCTGGCCTCCTGGGTCCGCGGCTGATGCCGCCTGCTCACGCTAAGGTGGCCCGCAGCCAGGGGCTATCCCACATAGCTGGGGGTTTTCACCAGGTGGCCAGGCCGGACCGGGACCATGCCCGCTCGGTGCAGCGGGTCGTCCGGGCGTGCGCAGCCGCGGCCGATGCCCGCGAACTGCGCCTGGCGGTGCTCGGCGAGCTGCGCCGCGTCTTTGGCTTCGACGCCTACGCATGGCTGCTCACCGACCCGCAGACCTGGGTGGGCGCGGCTCCGCTGGCAGACGTTCCGTGCCTGCCCGAGCTGCCCGCGCTCATCCGGCTCAAGTACCAGACCACGGTCAACCGGTGGACCGGGCTGCCCGCGGGCCAGGCCCGGACGCTGCGCCGGGCGACCGGCGGTGATCTCGCGCAGAGCCTGCTGTGGCGTCAGTTCCTGCATCGCTATGGCGTGCACGACATGCTCTCGGTGGCCTTCACCGACCGCTACGGCTGCTGGGGGTTTCTCGATCTGTGGCGGCTGGCGCCCGGGTCCGGGTTCAGCGACGCCGAGGCACGATTTCTCGGCCAGCTGACCAGGCCGCTGACCGCGGCGCTGCGGCAGACCCAGGCCGCGACGTTCCGGCCCGGGCAGCCGGTGACCGGGCCGCCCCCCGGACCGGTCGTGCTGCTGCTCGCGCCCGACCTGACGGTCCGCGCCCAGACCGCCGAGACCCAGGACTACCTGCGCCGGCTCGTGCCGCCCGACGGGGATCACACCCCGGTACCCGCGGGCGCCTACAACGTGGCCGCGCAACTGCTGGCGGCTGAGCAGAGTATCGATTCCCACCCACCCTGGGCACGGGTGCACCTCACCGGCGGGATCTGGCTCACGCTGCGGGCGGCCCGCATCGGTCAGCCCGCCCGGCCCACCGGTCCGGCCCGGCAGGCCGGGCCGGATATCGCGGTGACGATAGAAGCCACCACCCCGGCCGGGCCGGGCCGGGCTGTTCGCGCGGGCTCATGGCCTCACTCCCCGGGAGAGCGAGCTGCTCGGCCACCTGATCGGCGGCGGCGACACCCGGGACGTGGCCCAGCAGATGTTCCTGTCCACGCACACCGTGCAGGACCATCTGAAATCGGTGTTCGCCAAGACCGGCGCCCGCAGCCGCCAGGCCCTGCTCAGCCGGGTCGTCGGCGCCTAAGTCAGCCTCCGCCCGGTCAGCGCGGGACTGCGCCGAACCCGATCTCATTTCCGTCGGGGTCGGCGTAAGTGGTCTTGCGGACCCCGTTCGGGTACGTCTCCTGCTGCGCCGGCCCCAGTCCCCGCTGGGCTATCCCGGCCATCGTGGTGTCCAGGTCATCAACGAGGAGGGTGTGCATGGCGTGGCCGGCATGTTCCGGCCGGTGGAGGATGTACACCGACCGGTGCTCGGCGAGTTCCCATACGGCCTCCGTGTCGTTCGGGAAGAACGATGGCGGGGCGCCGAGCAGCTTCTCGTACCAGGCCAGCGCGGCAGCGTAGTCGCTGACCGGTATCCCGGCGAACAGGTAGACGGCCATGCCGCCATGCTAGGAGTACTAGCCGATAGCGGTGCCGAACAAGTACCCGATGCCATAGGTGAAGGCCAGGCCGAGCGCTCCGCCGATGATGACCCGCAGGACGGCGCGGCGGATGTTGCTGCCGCCGAGGCGGGCGCTGAGGGCGCCAGTCAAGCCGAGAGCGATCAGGACGGCGGCGAAGGTAACCGGGACCCGCAGGCTGGCCGGAGGCAGCAGGATGGCCAGCACCGGCAGCAGCGCGCCGGACGTAAACGACAGCGCCGAAGCGGCGGCGGCCTGGACCGGGCTGGGGATGTCAGCGGGGTCGATGTGCAGTTCGGCGGCCGGGTCAGCGGAACCGGGTGACCGGGGGCGGCACCCAGGTCCCGTCGAGAATGGGCTGCTCCGGCCAGTACGCGCGCAGGTACAGGGAGAACGGCCCGCTGGGTGCGGGCAGCCAGTTGGTCAGCAGGTCGTCCTCGCTGGGCCGGGTGGCCGAGGCGGTCAGGGTCAGCGATCCGTCGGCGGCGTGGTGCAGGTCCTTGCTCTTAGTGCCCAGCGAATAGCGGTTCAGCTCGCTGCGGTGGAAGAAATGATGTTCGTTGTAGAGCGTCAGGGACCAGAAGCCGCGGACCGGCGGCAGCTGATTGGGCGGGAACGTCACCGAGTAGGCGCGGCTGCCGTCCAGGCGTTCCCCGTCGGCGTCGAGGTCCTGATAGAAGTAGGTGGTTTCGCCGGGCGTGTTCACGAAGATGTTGGCTTTGGCCATCGCCGTCCGGGACAGGTAGTCAGTGCCGAAGCGGGCGCCGTTGCGCTGGGTGCTCCAGTTGCCGGGCAGCGGCAGGCCGATGTTGCGGAACTGGAACAGGCCGGCGACCAGGCCGTCGTTGGCGTCCGCCGCCGCGGTGCGCAGCACGTCGCCCAGCCGCGGGTCGGCGGCCGCCTCCCGGAGCAGCGAATCCAGCCACCCGTACCAGGCTTCCTCCCCGGGCAGGGCCGGGACCTCGGCCAGCACCGTGGGCAGCTCGGCGAAGAACTGCGCGGGATCGACCCACTGGGTCTCCCGCTCGCCTGACGTGGCACTGCCGGCCGGGAAACTCGGTGCGGCCGTCCAGTCGGTGCTGCGCATCTCGCCGGTGTACTCGCTCAGCGGGTACATCATGATCTGGTTGATGACGGGCTGGATGGCGGCCCGGTCGGCGTCGGTGTCGTCCATGAAGACCCGCGGGGCGCACACCGCGATCCGGGTGCCGAACCGGAACACCTCCGCGACGCCGTCGGGCACCTGGCCGTCCCAGGACTGCGGGGCGAGCAGGTACAGCCCCGGTTTGGTCTGGTACATCGCGCCCAGCCGGACGAACGAGTCGGTGCGCTGGTCCACCGCCTGATACACCCAGAACCGGTCACCGAAATCGGGGACCTGCAGCACCGACGGGCCACGCTGGCCGTCGATGACGCCGAACCCGTACACCACGTCCTGGTTCGGGCAGGCGACCAGCCTTTCGTCTGGTGTGACGTAGTCGTGCAGCATGCCCACGCTGCCGGGCGGAGCGGCCGGGACCATCCCGCCGAGCAGTCCCGGGGAGGGCACCTTCTCCATGATCGACAGCCGGTTGTGCATGTTCACCAGGGGCCAGCCCCACAGATAGGCCAGCCGGCCGAGCGAGCGGACGTAGTCAACGGTCATCCGCGCCCCGGCGACGGGTCCAGGCACGTCAGCTGGCATCGAGTCCCCCCAGCCATCGCGGCAGGGCAGGCCGTGCCCTGCCGCACAACCGCCGATCCTCACCCGCTCCGGCGTGGCTGTCCTCACCCGGCCGGGGTGGGAAGCGGGTCACTCCTGGTCTGGATCAGAACTCATAGAGCGGGTCGAACTCGCCCAGCCCCACGTCGAGCGAGTCGATCAGCTCGCGGAGCTCGTGGTCGATGACCCGCAGCAGCTCCCCGTCCTGGTCGAAGACTTCCGCGATGATGACCAGGTTGGGAGTGTTGGAGGAGGCCCGGACCAGCAGCCAGCTGCGGTCGTCCAGGGTGATCCGCACCCCGTTGAGCAGGTTGGTATCGATGATCTCGTGGCCCGCGAAGCTGGTGCGCTTGCCCAGTTCGGCCGCGATGCGGTCGACGATCTCGTACTTCCTGTCGTCCGCGGCGAACGGCTGGCGGTTGGGCGAGGCGAACGAGAGCGGCAGGCGGGCGAGCAGATCAGACATCGTGACCCCGGGCTCCGCCTGGCGGGCCCGGCACAGGACCCACAGGACGGCCAGGCTGGCCACGCACGCGTCGTCGTAGCCCCGGCCCACCGGCTCCCGGAAGAAGAAATGGCCGCTGCGCTCGAAGCCGGCCAGCGCGCCGGCCTGCGCGACCGTGGCCTTGACGTAGGAGTGGCCGGTCTTCGCCCAGACCACCGGCGTCTTCAGCTCACTCTCGAACAGCGAGGTCGATTTGACGTCGATGACGAACGGCCGGGCGGTGCCGAACTCGGCCTCCAGGTGCTTGGCCGTGAGCAGGCCCACCTTGTCAGCGAACGCCAGGTTGCCGTGATTGTCGACGACGCCGAGGCGGTCACCGTCGCCGTCCACGCAGATGCCGATGTCACTGCCGGACGCCCGGACCAGGCTGCCCACGGACTTGAGGAACGGGATGCTCTCCGGGTTGGGGTTGTAGTGCGGGAAGTTCCAGTCGGGCCGCACGTTCCCGGGGGCCACCGCGAAGCCGAGCCGGGTCAGGATCTCGGGGACGTAGAGGCCGGCCGTGCCGTTGCCGGTCTCCACGGCGACCTTCAGCCGGGGCAGCCCGTCGAGCCGGGGCCGCCACCGCTCCACCAGGTCATCGATGTACCGCGCCGCGAAGCCCGGGACGAAGCGGTACGCGCCGGCCGGGCCGCCGTCGCCGGAGGGCTGATCGGTCACCGTGGCCAGCGCGAACGAGCGGAACCTGGCCATTTCCTCCGGCCCGAAGGTGCTCGCCGGATGATGGCCCATCTTGATGCCGGTCCAGCCGTTCTCGTTGTGGCTGGCGGTGATCATGGCCACGCACGGGATGCCGAGGTCGAACTGGGCGAAGTAGGCCCCGGGCGTCGTGCTCAGGCCGATATCAGTGACGTCCATTCCGGCTTGCAGGAGCCCAATAACGAGGGCGTTCTTCACATTTTCTGAGTACCGGCGGTAGTCGTGGCCGACGACGATCTGCCGCCCGGCGTGCAACTCGGCCTGCATGAATTTACCCAGGCAATTGCCGAGCTGCCGGAGGCCCACATAGTTGAGATTGATGTTCCCGTTCCGGTCGCTCGGCTCGATGACCCATCTCGCGTCGTACTCACGGAAACCCGCCGCCCCGACCAGGGGCTCCAGGAAGTAACTAGCTGAGTTGTAGTCAGCTGACACAGGCTCATCATCCTCGGATATCTGGTGCGGGTAACCGCGGCCGTGACGGTGGGCCCGCTCCTGGTGCCGGGCCGGGGAGCCTGCCGTTCAGGCTGCGCAAGGCCAGCAGAAGCCCCTCAGGCTACCCACCAGGGACCGTCCCAGCAAGGCTAGCCGGGGCCGGGTGCGGCGGAGCCAGGCATTACCCGCATTTCACTATCGGGGCCGCATTGGCACGGCCGCCAACTGCATTCCAGGAAATGCGGCGGGGATAGCGGCCCGCCCGGTCACTTCATCCGGTCGAGGATCTGCCGGACCAGGTCCATGGACGTGTGCGGGTGCAGGAAGGCGAACCGGGCCACGGTCTCGCCCTCCCACGCGGACGGCGGGAGGAACGCCACCTGGTCGCGCAGCAGCGCGTCGGCCCAGCCGGTGTACTGCTGGGCGGTCCAGCCGCGGCGGCGGAACAGCACGATGCCCAGGCCCGGCTCGCGGATCAGCTCCAGGTAGCCGCGCCGCCTGATCTCCGCGGCGGCCTCGCCGGCCAGGCTGATCGCGGTCTCGATCGCCTCGGTGTAGGCCCGGACGCCGTAGACAGACAGGGAGAACCACAGCGGCAGGCCGCGGGCCCGGCGGGTGAGGTGGTAGGCGTAGTCGGTCGGGTTCCACTCGGCCGGCTGCTCGTGGATCACGTCGAGGTAGGACGCGTCCTGCTTGTGCACCGACCGGGCCAGGGCCGGGTCGCGGTACAGCAGGGCCGCACAGTCGAACGGCGCGAACAGCCACTTGTGCGGGTCGACCACGAACGAGTCGGCGTGCTCGATGCCGTCGTAGGCCGGCCGGACGCTCGGCGCGAACAGCCCGGCGCCGCCGTAGGCCCCGTCCACGTGGAGCCACAGGCCATGCTCGCGGGCCACCCTGGCCGCGCCGGCCAGGTCATCGACGATGCCCGCGTTGGTGGTACCCGCGGTCGCCACGACCACGGCCAGCGAACCGGGGTCCCCGTCGGCTTCGATCGCCGCCCGCAGCGCCGCGCCGGTCAGCCGGTGATCGGGAGTGGCCACGGTCAGCGCGCCCATCTCCAGGATGCGCAGCGTGTTGATGATCGAGGAATGCGCGTCCTCGCTGACCACGGCGCGCAGCCGGCCGCCCCGGCCCGCGCCCGTGGCCTGGCGCTTGGCCACCTCCCTGGCCACCACCAGAGCCGACAGGTTCCCGGCCGAACCGCCGGACACGAAGCACCCGCCGGCGGCCGGCGGCAGCCCGGCCCGGTCGGCGATGAGCCGCAGCACCATGTTCTCCGCGTGCACCGCGCCCGCCGCCTCCAGCCACGAGATGCCCTGGATGGAGGCACACGAGATCAGCATGTCGAACAGCAGCGACGCCTTGGTCGGCGCGGCCGGGATGAAACCGAGGAACCGCGGGCTGTCCGCCGAGATCACCGCGGGCGCGACGACCGACGCATACGCGCCGAGGACCTGGTCCGGGTTGTGCGGCTCGTCGCCGAGCAGGCCGCCCAGCGCGGCGTCGAGCCCGGCCGGGTCGCAGTGCGTCCCGTCGAGCGGGACCGGATCGAGGCGCAGCCGGTTCTCCGCGTACGCGAGCACCGAGCGGATCATCTGCTCGGTGGTCGGATCCACACTGTGCATGAGGCGAACCCTAGAGGAACTGGCCGGTTGGCACGTTGTCCGGATCGCCGTTCCACACCACGGCCAGCACCGCGTCCGGGTCGATCACCGTCCACCCGGTCTCCCGCTCCAGCCGGACCAGACCGTCCGGCCGCACCTGGACGCCGGTCAGCTTCCGGCTCTCCGGCGCCGGGAAGGCGACCTGCCCGATCCTGCTGATCAGCATCGAGATCGACCCGGGCTTGCCGATCAGTGGGGTCAGCAGGTCACGCATGGTCTCGCCGGTCATGATCCACCTCCAGATCGGGACACGCCTAACAGCAGCATGCCAAGTTCCCACATTTTGCCAATGGCCTGGGCACCGCGATGCTGGCGCCGCGCCCGCGGCCGTGCCAGTGTGTGAAGAGGCTGCCGGGGGGTATGAGGTCTCCTCGTCTCGGCAGGTGGAGGCCAAAATGGGGCGGGACATTCAGCCGGTCAAGATCAGCGGCGAGGACCGGGCCAAGTACCGCGACAAAGTGCGGCGTTCGCTGGACGTGTTCGCCCGGATGCTGCGCGAGCGCCTGTTCGACGCCAGCACCTCGCGGGTGGGCCTGGAGATCGAGCTCAACCTGGTGGACGAGCACGGGATGCCGTCCATGCGCAACGCCGACGTGCTGGCCGCGATCGCCGACCCGGCCTGGGCCACCGAGCTGGGGCAGTTCAACATCGAGATCAACGTGCCGCCGCAAGGGCTCGGCGGTGACGCCGTGGCGGCCCTGGAGGACGGGGTCCGGGCCAGCCTCAATACGGCCGACGCCAAGGCCCGCGGCGCAGGCAGCCGCCTGGTCATGATCGGCATCCTGCCGACCCTGTCCGAGCAGCACATGAGCCTGGAGACGCTGTCCGCCAACGCGCGCTACCGGGTGCTCAACGAGCAGATCTTCGCCGCGCGCGGGGAGAACATGCAGATCACGATCGAGGGCCCGGAACAGCTCCACACCCAGGCCGACAGCATCACCCCGGAAGCCGCCTGCACCAGCGTGCAGCTGCACGTCCAGGTCAGCCCGGACACGTTCGCCAGCTACTGGAACGCCGCGCAGGCGATCGCGGGGGTCCAGGTCGCGCTGGCCGCCAACTCGCCGTTCCTGTTCGGCCGGCACCTGTGGCAGGAGACCCGGATCACCCTGTTCGAGCAGGCCACCGACACCAGGCCGGACGAGCTGAAACAGCAGGGCGTGCGGCCCCGGGTGTGGTTCGGCGAACGCTGGATCACCTCGGTGTTCGACCTGTTCGAGGAGAACATCCGGTACTTCCCGGCGCTGCTGCCGATCTGCGAGGAGGAGGACCCGCTGGCCGAGCTCGACCGCGGCGCCGCCCCGCAACTGGCCGAGCTGAGCCTGCACAACGGGACGATCTACCGGTGGAACCGCCCGGTCTACGCGGTGGTCGACGGCAAGCCACATCTCCGGGTGGAGAACCGGGTGCTGCCGGCCGGCCCGACGGTGGCCGACGTGATGGCGAACGCCGCGTTCTACTACGGGCTGGTCCGGGTGCTGGCCGAGGCGCAGCGCCCGATCTGGACCCAGCTGTCCTTCGCCACCGCCGCGGAGAACCTGCACGAGGCGGCCCGGCACGGCCTGGACGCGCAGCTCTACTGGCCGGGGGTGGGCGAAACGCCCGCCGCCGAACTGGTGCTGCGCCGCCTGCTGCCGATGGCCCGCGACGGGCTCAGCCGGTGGGGGATGAACGCGGACCACGCCGACCGCCTGCTGGGCATCATCGAGCAGCGCTGCCTGACCGGCCAGACCGGGGCCGCCTGGCAGGTGGCGGCGGTCAGGGCAATGGCCGGGCGCAACGGGGCGGGCCGCGATGAGGCGCTGCGGCTGATGACCCAGCTCTACAGCGACCACATGCACGTCAACGACCCGGTGCACACCTGGCCCGCGGCCGACTGAGCCGCCCCCGCTGGCCGGCCGCACCAGCCCGCGGAGGCAGCCTCCCCGGGCGTGCGAAACGGCACAGCCGCCGCCATTGCTGGCAAGGTAGGCGCAACAGGGCCGGCCCGGCCCGTGCGCGGCACCGCGTCAGCCTGGGGGCGTGTCATGAACGAAATCGATGAGGGCGAGCTGATCCGCGCGGGCCAGACTGGGGCGGTCGTCGCGGGCACGGTCAACGGGGTCAAGCGCACCGTGCCCGCTGAGCTGCTCCGCAAATGCTGCCACGAGCTGCGCCGCCAGATCGATCCCCGCGGGCTGCGGCTGGCCGGCGCGGTGGTGTCCGGCCGCCTGGACCTGGCCGGGCTGCGGGTGGCGTTCCCGCTCCGCTTCGAGGGATGCGAGTTCGACGCCGCCCCGGTGGTCGAGGGGGCCCAGCTCTTCGAGCTGTCGCTGACCGGGTGCCCGCGGCTGCCCGGCCTGCTCGGCAACGGCCTGCGGCTGCGCCGCGACCTCGACCTGTCCCGCTCGCGGGTGGCGGGCGCGCACTGGACCAGCGCGAGCACCTCGAAACGCGCGGCGATCTGGCTGTGCGAGTCCGAGATCGGCGGCCGCCTGCTGCTGGTCGACGCCACCGTGGACGGCCTGGGCGACCGCGCGATCCAGGCGGACCGGCTCCGGGTGGGCGGCGCCGTCCGGCTGATCCACCAGTTCACCGCGGTCGGCGAGGTCCGGCTGCTGGGCGCCCGGATAGACGGGTCGCTGGACCTGACCGGCGCGCAGATCGAGTCCGCGGCCGGGCCCGCCGTGGACGCCGAGGACGCGGTCATCGAGGGCAGCGTGTTCCTGATCGAGGACCCGGCCGGGCGCAGGCCGGTCATCCGGGGCCGCATCGACATGGTCAGCACCCGGGTGGCCGGGCGGTTCGTGGTCCGCAACGCGACCATTGACGCGCGCCCCGGTACCCCGGCGGGCAGCATCTACGGCCGGTCCATCGGCACCGGCACCGCGCTCGATGCGGCCCGGCTCTCGGTCGGTGCCGAAGTGATGCTGGCCGGGCGGTGCGAGGTGACCGGCGGCATCGACATGTCCATGGGCGACATGAGCGGCCTGTCCATCGGCGGGGAGTGTGTGCTGCGGGCCCCCGGGCGCACCGCCCTGGACCTGACCAACGCGGAGATCCGCGCGGTGCTGCGGCTGGACCGCGACGCGTCGGTGGCCGGCACCATCCGGCTGGCGGGCGCGGCCCTGCGCGGGACCCTGGCCCTGCACGGCGAGCTGAGCCACCCCGAGCAGCTGTCCCTGGTGGACGGGAGCGGGATGAAGGTGGACGGCGACGTGTACCTGGATGGCCTGCGGGCCACCGGCGGCCGGGTCAACTTCCGGGGGGCCACGCTGGGCAGCGTCCGGGCCCACCGGGCCCAGCTGGACAACCCGGCCGGGTACTCGGTCAGCCTGAACCAGGCCCTGGTCAAGGGGTCGGTGCGGCTGGCCGACGGCTTCACCTCGACCGGGCTGGTCGGCCTGGGCCGGAGCACGATCGAGGGCCGGCTGCAGTTCACCGGCGGCTCGTTCAGCTGCCCGGCGCCGACCCCGCGCAACGAGCCGGGGCACGCGATCGAGGCGGTGTCCGCGACTGTGCGCGGCGGCATCGACCTGGGCTGGCAGGCGGTCACGCCGAGCGTGGACTTCACCGACGCGGCCACCACGTTCCTGGCCGATGACCCGAACGCCTGGCCGCCACGCTTCACGATCGCCGGCCTGACCTACGACCGGTTCGAGAAACCCGAGGGCGGGCAGCCGCAGCGGATCTGGGATCAGGCCGCGCGGTGCGCCTGGCTGCGCCGCCAGGCCGTGTTCGACTCCGGCCCGTACGAGCAGGCGGCCCGGGTGTTCCGCCAGCACGGGTACCTGACCGAGGCGGAGCAGGTGCTGATGGCCCAGCGGCGGCACGCCCGGCAGGACGGCCGGTCCAGCATGGGCTGGCCGCGGCGGGCCATCGACGCGGTCTACTCCACCATCGGCTACGGGTACCGCCCGTCCCGGGTGCTGTGGCTGCTGGCCGCGCTGCTCATCGCGGTCATCGTCTCACTCGAGCTGCCAGCCAACCAGGCCACGCTGCGGGCTACCAACGGCAACGGCGACGTGTACGCGACCACCGGCCTGCTCAGCACCGCGGCCGCGCGCACCGGCCTGGCGGGCCAGGCCGTGCCGCGCCCGGACTCCTGCGGCGGCGGCCAGGTGCGCTGCTTCAGCCCGGTGCTGTACGCGGTGGACACGGTCGTCCCGCTGATCTCCCTGGACCAGCGGGACACCTGGTACCCGGACCCGTTCGTGCCGGGCGGCGAGTTCATGCTGTGGTGGCTCAACCTGGCCACCCTGCTCGGCTGGCTGCTGTCGTCGATCTTCGTGCTGTCCCTGGCCCGGCTGTCCCGCAGCCCCTGAACCGCTGACCAGCACCGGGCCGTCAGCCCGGGAGGACGTCCCGGGACATCAGGTCGGTGAGCGTCTCCCGGCGGACCACCAGGCGCGGCTGGCCATCGCGGCAGAACACCACGGGCGGGCGCAGCGCCCCGTTGTAATTGTTGGCCATCGTGAAGCAGTAGGCGCCGGTCGCCGCCATGGCCAGCAGGTCGCCGGGCCGCGGATCGCGCAGCACGGCCCCGCTGATCAGCCGGTCGCCCGACTCGCAGTGCCGGCCGACCAGCTCGGCCGGGTGGCCGCCGCCGACCCGGCTGGTGATCGTGGCCTCGAACCGCTGGCCGTACAGCGCGACGTCCAGGTTGTCGCCCATCCCGCCGTCCACGGCCACGAAGCACGGATCATCGCCTTTCACCGAGATCACCCGGTAGAGCGTGACCCCGAACGGGCCGACCAAGGTGCGCCCCGGCTCGATGATCAGTTCCGCACTGGCCGGGAGGTACTGCCGGGCCGCACTGGCCAGGGCCCCGACCCAGTCCTCCGGGCTGGGCGGCTGATCGGTGTAGGTGTACCGCACGCCCAGCCCGCCGCCGAGGTTGTACACCGGGAACTGGCCGAGCCCGGCCACTGCCTCGATGGCCCGGGCGTACGGCTCGGCCGACATGATCTGCGAGCCGATGTGCACGTGCAGGCCGTCCAGCCGGAGCCGGTGGCTGCGCCGCAGCCGGTCGATGGCGGCCCGGGCCGCCGGGATGGGCAGGCCGAACTTCGACCCGGCCTGGCCGGTGGCCACCGCGTCGTAGGTATCCGGCCGGACCCCGGGAATCACCCGGACCAGCACCCGCTGCCCGGCGGGGGCCAGTTCCTCCAGCCGGTCGATGTCGTCGGTGTTGTCGATCACGATCAGGCCGACCCCGGCGTCCAGCGCCATCCGCAGTTCCGCCCGGGTCTTGGCGTTCCCGTGCAGCACGATGCGGGCCGGGTCCACCCCGCCGGCCAGCGCCATGGCCAGCTCGCCCGCCCCGGCCACGTCCACCCCGATGCCTTCCTCGGCCATCAGCCGGTACCCGGCGGTGCATGGGAAGGCCTTGGACGCGAACACCATCCGGGCCCGCGGCCAGTTCGCGTCCAGCGCCCGCCGGAACCGGCGGACCTGGTCCCGGACGGCCGCCTCGGCGACCACGTACAGCGGGGTGCCCCAGGCCGCGGCCAGGTCAGTGAGCCGGCATCCGCCCACCACCAGCTCACCGTCCGGGTCCACCCGTGAGCCGGGCGGGAACAGCCCCAGCAGGTCCGCGGCGGGCGCGGCAGACGTCTCGGCAGGCACAGCAGCAGCCTCCTGGGCGATAGGGCGCCGGGTCAGGACCGTCACCTGAGCCGGCAGGCCACGACCATTCTCCCGAACGATAGGTGCCCCCGGCTGCCCCACCCTGCCCGGGGTGTGGCGTCAGCTGCTGTCCGGGGGACTAGCAGGTGCGAGTCAAACCGGCCGCCGGCCGGAACAGGTAACTCACCGGGCGCCCGTCGCGGTCAGCACGGCCAGGGTGAACGTGGTCACCGCGGCCAGCCCGTGACCGAACGGGATGACGGCCACCGGGTAGGCCCGGGGCCGGCGGCGGCCCGGCAGCTGCGCGGGCAGGCTGGCGATCACGTCCTCGATCAGCCGGGCGGCCAGCGCGTCGTCGGTCATCGCGCGTTCGAGCATCGCGTCGGTGGTCCGGCCGCGCCGCGCGGCCGCCCGGGCCGGGCCGGCCGCGGGCGGCGGCGCGACCGGGCCGGCCGCGCCGGTGGCGGCGGGACCGGCCGCGCCCGGCGCGGGGGAGCGTGGATAGGGGGTCCACAGCGTCACCGTGCAGATACCGAGCCCGATCGTCGGGGCCAGCAGGCCCACGGCCAGCCAGGCCAGCGCGTCCCACCCGGTGAGCACATAACTGGCCCAGACGGCGAAGCCCGTGAGGGCCAGGCTGAAGTGGCCGATCAGCACGCCCGGGTGCAGCCCGTCCCGGACCGCCCGCTGCCGGCGCAGGCCACCGTGCCGGACCACGGAACGCAGCATGTAGCCGCCCAGGCTGATGGTGAACAGCCAGGTGAACAGCGTGCCGAGGCCCATCGCCCCGATGCTGGCGGAAGAGGCGGCAGCAGGCATGGCCGTCACCTACCGATCTGCCCGTGCGCCGCCGCTGCGGCCGCGCACGTTTCGTTGCAGCGTAACCGGACCGATCGGGCCGGCGACAGCCCGGTTTCCGGGGGCCTGGCCCCGGTGACGGGAGCGTTTTGCTGGGGCGAATGTCAGAGATTGCCCGGGTTAGGACCATCGGCACTGGGCAGGCCCCGGCATCCCGGCGGATAGTGAGCACGTGCCGGGGGGTGCGTACGCTCCGCAGAACCGGCGGCCGGGACGCGCGCTGCGCGCGGTCGCCGATCCGGCGCTGCCCGGGACCGGCTTCGAGGTCACGGTCGAGACGAAGCTGCACCCGCCGGCGGCGCGCGCGGAGTGGGTGCCGCGGGACGCGCTGGTCCAGCGGCTGGTCACGGCCGGTGCCGCCAAGCTGGTGCTGGTCGGTGCCCCGGCTGGGTTCGGCAAGACCACCCTGGTGGCCCAGTGGCGGGCCAGCCCGGCCGAGCACCGGCCGTTCGCCTGGCTGTCCCTCGATCCGGGCGACGACGACCCGGCCCGGCTGTGCTGGCACCTGGTGTCCGCGCTGCACCGGGCCTGCCCCGGCCTCGACGGCGAGGACATCCGGCAGGCGCTGTGCGTGCCCGCCCCCGACCTGGCCGGCACCGTGCTGCCGATGCTGATCAACGCGCTGGCCGCGCTCCCGGGACAGATCGTGCTGGTGCTCGATGACTACCAGCTGATCCGCGAGCCAGCCTGCCACGAGCAGATCGCGGCCCTGCTGGCACACCTCCCGCCGTCCCTGCTGCTGGTGGTGATCAGCCGGGCCGATCCACCGCTGCCGCTGGCCCGGCTCCGGGCGGCTGGTGACCTGATCGAGATCCGGATGCCCGAGCTGCGCTTCACCGCGCCGGACGCCGCCCCGTTCACCCGGGCCGTGTCCGGTGTCCAGCTGAGCGAGCCTGACCTGGCCGGCCTGGTTGAGCGGACCGAGGGCTGGCCAGCCGGGATCCAGCTGGCCGCGCTCGCCCTGCGCGGGCAGCCCGCACCCACCGACTTCGTGCGCGAATTCACCGGGGACAACCGGTTCATCGCCGACTTCCTGGCCGAGGAGGTACTCAGCCAGCTGCCCGCCGGGATTCGCCAGTTCCTCACCCAGACCGCGGTCCTGGACCGGTTCAGCGCGCCGCTGTGCAACGCGGTGACCGGGCGGGATGATGCCGCGGAGATCATCGACGTGCTGGAGCGGGAGAACATTTTCGTCGTCCCGCTCGATGAGGTCCGGCAGTGGTACCGCTACCACCATCTCTTCGCCCAGGTCCTGCGCACCGAGCTGGTCACAGCCGAACCGGCGCTCACACCCGCGCTGCACCAACGGGCGGCCGCCTGGTACCGGGTGGCCGGCTGCGCCGGGGAGGCGATCCAGCACTCGCTGGCCGCGGGGGACGCGGCCGGTGCGGTCGAGCTGATCGCCCGGCACTGGTACGGCTACCTGAACGACGGCCGGTCCGCCGAGGTGCGCAGCTGGCTGGACTCGCTCACCGAGCGGCAGATCGCCGCCAGCCCGGTGGCCGCGCACTGCGCGGCCTGGGTCGGCGCGCTGTCCGGCGAGCCGGAACCGGTGCGGCACTGGCTGCCGGTGATCGAGGCGGCCCCGCCGGCCGGGCCGCTGCCGGATGGCATCGGATCGCTGCGCACCTCGGCGGCGCTGCTGCGCGGGGTGTACGGGTTCGAGGGCCTGCACATCATGCGCGAATGCGCGAGCACCGCGGCCGGGCTGGAAACCAGGCCCGGCACGGCCTGGTACGCGCTGGCCCGGGCGGCGCACGGATTCAGCCTGTACCTCGCGGGGGACCTCGAGGCCGCCGCCGGGCCGCTGGCCGAAGCAGCCGCCAGCGAGCCGCCCAGCACGCTGGCCGGCGTCCTCGCCTGCGCCGCGCTGGCCCTGGCCGATGTGGAACTGGGCCAGCAGGCCCGGGCCCGGGATCTGGCCGCGATGGCCCGCCGCGGCGCGGTCCGCGCCGGGCTGAGCGGCACACCGCACAGCGCCGTGGCCTTCATCGCTTCCGGGGCGGTCTATGCGGCCGAGGGCCGGCTCAAGGAAGCCAGGAGTGAGCTGCGGCACGCGGCCCGGTTCCGCCGCACCACGCCCGGGATCAACCCGTGGATCACCGTCGAGGCCCTGCTGCGCCTGGCACAGGTGCTGGTGGACCTGGACGACGCGGCCGGCGCCCGGGACGCCACCACCGAGGCGGCCACGCTGCTCGACATGTTCCCGGACGGCGCGGAGTTCCTGCACGGCCGGCTCGGGCGGCTGAAGCGGCAGCTGGCCCCGGCCCGGCGGGCGGCGGGCGCGGACCCGCTCACCGAGCGGGAGATCGCGGTGCTCCGGTTGCTGCGCGGCACGCTGTCCCTGCGCGAGATCGGCCAGGAGCTGTTCGTGTCACCGAACACGGTCAAGACCCATGCCCAGGCCATCTACCGCAAACTCGGCGTCTCGTCCCGGCACGACGCGGTCCGGCGCGGGCGCGAGCTGGGCATCCTGTGACGCTGGAACCCTAGAGCAGTTCGAGCAGCCGGGCCCGGCGGACCGCCTCGTTGCGGTGGGCGGCGGCCAGCTTGCGGTAGATGCTCTTGAGATGTGTCTTCACGGTGTTCACCGAGATGTACATCTCAGCCGCGATCTCCGCGGTGCTCAGCATCGCGGACAGGTGCTGCAGGACCTCCCGTTCCCGGTCGCTGAGCTGCTCCACGATGAGTGGCGCCGTCTCCGCCGCGGCGGACGGCTGGCCGGCCGGGCCCGGGCTGAGCAGGCCGGCGCCGAGCAGCTGGCGGTAGCCCTGAGCCAGTTCCGGATCCCGCCGCAGCACCGGCCGCAGCCAGCCCTGTTCCAGGACGAATGGCAGCCGGAGCTGCTCGGCGCGGGCCAGCCGCAGCGCGTGCCCGAGTGACCTGCGGCCCCGGGACCGGTCCCCGGTGCAGTAGCTGAGCCGGGCATCGGCCAGCCACGCCGCCAGCCGGGCTTCGTCCGGGGCCTGGGCTGAGCCGGCCGGGCCGCTGGCCAGCGCCTGCCGGGCGGCCCTGGTGTTCCCGGCCGCCAGCCAGGCATGAGCCAGCGCCGCCGCCGCGTCGAGCCGGGTTTCCGGGTCGGCGCGGCTGGCCCAGTCGATCGCGGCGTCGGCATCGCCCGCGGCGGCGCAGGCCCGCGACTCGATGATGGCCAGCCGGTGCTCCAGCCAGAGCGGCACGGACCAGCCCGCACGGGCCCGGGCGGCCATGTCCGCGGTCACCCGGGGGCGGCCTTCGGCCAGCCCGCCCTGCGCGGCGACCAGGCATGCGAGGGCGTGGATCAGCATGTCCGGGCGCGCGCGCAGCCCCGTACTGGCCAGTTTCAGCTGGCCACGGGCGCGTTTCAGCTCGCCCCGGGACAGCTGGGCCTGGGCCAGCGCGACGTGGGCGGCGGGGCTGGACAACGCGGCCGGTTCGCCGCCGTCACCACCGGCCGGCTCGCTGGCCAGCTCCGCGGCGCAGCTCAGCCGCCCGCGCAGGGCCTCGGCCAGCGCGAGCAGCCCGCGGCAGTCGGCCCGTTCCTGCGCCGCGTCAGCGGCACCGGCGGCCGCGCTGAGCGCGTCGTGCAACGTGGTCGTGGCCGCGTCCACCTGGCCTGCCCACAGCTGGGTGGCGGCGTACCCGCTGAGGACCTGGGCGTGCATCCCCGGGTGCCGGGCCAGCGCCTGGCCGGGCAGCGCGGCCAGCAGGCCCCGGGCCCGGGCGGCCGCCCCGGTCGCGGCGTCCTGGTCGCCGGTGCGCCGGGACAGCGTCAGCCGGATCAGCGCGGCGGCCAGCCGGGCCGGGACTTCGGCACTGGCCGGCAGCTTCCCGAGCAGATCCTCGGCTGCGCCCAGCGACGTGTCATCTGGCTGGCTCCCGGCGCCGGACAGCTCCAGCGCGGCCCGGACCAGCAGCGGCTGCAGGTCGGTGAGCACCTCGCCCGGCGGCATGCGCTGGAACGCCTCGGTCAGCGGTTCGCTGGCCTGCGGTTCGAGCAGCCGGCCGACCGCGAGCTCATCCAGGACCATGCGCGCCGCGAGCGGCCAGTCACCGGAATCGCCAGCATGCCGTACCGCCTCACTGAGCCAGCCGTTGCGCCGGAACCACTGCGCGGCCCGCCGGTGCAGGTCCGCCACCCGGCCGGGGTTCTCCCGGCGCAGCTTCAGCCGCAGGGCGGCGCCGAACAGCGCGTGATACCGGTACCAGCCATGGCCGACGGGCTGCACGAACGCGTTCGTCTGGGCCACCCCGGGCAGCAGCGACCCGGCCTGCCCGTCGTCGGTCAGCTCGTCAGCCAGGTCGGCGCTGACCCGGTCCAGGATGCTGGTCCGCAGCAGCAGCTTCCGGGTGGCCGGGGGCTGGGCGCCGAGCACCTCGTCGACCAGGTACCCGGTGATGGCGCTGTCCTCGTTGCCGAATTCCTTGATGAACTGCGCCGGGTCGGGGTGCCCGTCCAGGGACATGGCCGCCAGCCGGATGCCCGCCGCCCACCCCTCGGCGTGCCGGGTGAGGCGTTCCAGGTCCGGGCCGAGCAGGGTGACCTGGTGCTGGGCCAGCAGCTGGGCCGCCTCGGGGACGGTGAACGCGAGGTGGTCGGCCCGCACCTCGGTGAGCTCACCAGCCAGCCGGTAGCGGTGCAGGGGCAGCAGTGGGTCCATCCGCGACGTCGACACCAGGCGCAGCCCGGGCCGCGCGTTGCGCAGCACGTAGGCCAGCCCGTCCAGCACGGCCGGCCCGGCCAGCACGTGCAGGTCGTCGAGCACCAGCAGCACCGGCGGGTCCTGGGTGGCCAGCACCGCGGCCAGCTGGAGCAGGAACGAGTGGTCCACGTCGCCACGGGCGGCCGGCGGCAGCGCCGGGACAGCAGCACCCGCCCGGCCCAGCGCGGCCAGCACGTAGGACCAGAAGATCCCCGGGTCGTTGTCGTAGTCGTCGAGGGTGACCCAGGCCAGCGGGCGGGCCGCGGCGTGGGCGGCCGCCCACAGCGTGATGGCCATCGTCTTGCCCGCCCCGGGCGGGCCGGTGACCGATGTCAGCGGGCCCTGCGTGCCCGCGGCGAGGAGATCGTCGATGCGCGCGCGCGGGACCGCCCAGGCGGGCACGCCCGGCATGGTGATCTTGGACAGCAGGACGGGGTCGTCCGTCCCGCCCACGCTGGCCGTGGCCACCACCGGTCCCACCTGTTCCGCCCGCGGCCGCTGGTGCCAGCCACGGCGGGCCCGCCGGGCTGGCTGCGGGCATAGTCATCCGCACCCTGTACCTAAGGTGTGGCCCGGATCAGGGTGATGCAACATCACCCTCGGCCGATATCACCAGGGTGAGGAAGTCACCCGCGATGAGTGGGGCGCGGCGGGCGGCGACGCGGCACGGTGGAGTTTCAGCACTGCCAACGTGATCCGCCGGGGGCCTGCTATGACATCGTCCTACTACGAGATCCGAGTAGTGGGCGTCCTGCCACCCGAAGCTCTGCTCGACTTCGAGAAGCTTGACGCCACGGTCGAGCCGGTCGGCACCCTGGTCCATGGGAAGCTGCAGGACCAGGCGGCCCTGCAGGGCCTGCTCGCCCGGCTGGAGCTCCTGGGCGTGCAGGTGCTGGAGGTGCGGCGGGTGCAGCAGCAGGACAGCCCGGCCAGCGAGCAGCCCCCGCCGGGCTGATGGCGCCGCCGGGCGGGCCAAGAATCAGCCAGGCCGGCATCAACGGCATCACCCCCGGCGGGTGAGGCGCTACCGGCCGCTGGCGGCCTGCTCGCCGGCAGCCGCCTTGGACCGGCTGAGCAGCACGAACGTGAACACCCCGGCGGCCAGCACCAGGATCGCGGCGAGCAGCAGCGCGGCGTGCAGTCCCGTGTAGAACGCGTTGTACGCCGCGTGGATGACCTCCTGGACCAGCTTGCCCTGGCCGGCCCCGGCCGAGCCGGCCGAGCCCGGGGAGTTGCCGTTAGCCGGGACCCCGCCGGTCTCCACCGCGTGGATCACGATCGCCTGGAAGTTGGCCGGGATGCCCAGGTGCTGGAGCCGGCTGGTCAGGCTGGCGTGCAGCTGCGAGTTGACCAGCGCGCCGAGCACGGCGACGCCGGTCACCGCGCCGATCTCCCGGCTGGTGTTGGTGGCCGAGGCGGCCATGCCCGAGCGCGCGGCGGGGACCGCGGACAGCGCGGCCGAGGTGATCGGCACCACGGTGGCGCCGATGCCGATGCCGGTCAGCGCGAGGGCGGCGGCCAGCGGCAGGTAGGCCGGGTCCGGGTTGAGGGTGAGCGTGGTCAGCAGCAGGCCCGCGCCGAACAGCAGGCAGCCGAGGAAGATCGACCAGCGCGGCGCGGCCGGGTCGGTCCACCGGCCGGCCAGCAGGGAAGCCAGGATCATCAGCGCCGTCATCGGCAGGAAGATGAGCGCGAGCTCATACCCGCTGTCGCCGACCACCTCTTCGAGGTACAGCGCGGTGAAGAAGAACACCGCGAACGTCGCGAAATAGGCGCAGAACGCGACCACGTTGGCGGTGAGGAAGCGCGGCACGCGCAGGAACTTCAGATCCAGCAGCGGGTGCGCGGCGCGGCTCTCCCACCAGAAGAACGCGGCGCCCGCCAGCGCGCTCAGGCACAGCAGCACGATCACGCTGGGCGCGCCGAAGCCGGCGCTCTCCGCATCGATGACCGCGAAGATCAGCGCGGTCAGCGCGGCCGCACCGAGCACGGCGCCGGCGATGTCCACCCGGTGCGCGTCGGGGTCCGAGTTTTCCGGCAGCACCAGCTGGCAGGCGATCAGCGCGGCCAGGCCGAAGAACAGGTTGAACCAGAAGATGCCCCGCCAGCTCCACACGCCGACCAGTGCCCCGCCGACGACCGGCCCGGCCGCCAGGGCCAGGCCGGCCACGGCCGTCCAGACGCCCAGCGCCCGGGTCCGGCTGCGCTCCTCGGTGTACAGGTGGCGGAGCATGGACAGGGTGCCCGGCTCACTGGCCGCCGCGCCCAGCCCCATCACCGCCCGGCCGGCGATCACCAGCTGGATGTTCGGGGCGACCGCGGACAGGACGGACCCGGCGCAGAAGATGCCCACCCCGATCAGCATCACCCGCTTGCGGCCGAACTCGTCGCCGACCATGCCGAACGCCAGCATGGCGCCGGCGAAGGTCAGCGCGTACGCGCTGACCACCCATTGCAGCTCGCTGACCCCGGCCTGCAGGTCGGTCTGCACGCTGCCTAGCGCCACGCTGACGATCGTGTTGTCCAGGAAGGTCAGGAACAGCACCGTGACCAGCACGGTCAGCGCGAGCCCGCGGCCACCCCGGAGTACCGCCGGGGCCCGCTCGGCGGGCATACCTACCGAGCGGACCACGTGGCTAGCCTGCTGTCTTGCACGCGGACGGGGCGGTCCCGCTGTTCTCCACGGTCAGCAGCCCGCAGAAACTGGCCAGGCCGACCTTCCAGGTGCCACCCTGCTTGACGGCCACCCCGGACTGGTTGGCCAGCGCGGGCGAACCGCCGATCAGGATCGAGTAGGTGACCTTGGCCTGGCTGGGCGACGTGACGGTTACCTTGGTGACCTTGGCCGTCGCCGAGGCGGCAAGGCCGCTACCCGCCTGCGACTTGATGATCGTGGCGAACTTCTGGCCGTCCTGCAGCAGGGCGACCCGCTTGGCCACCGGGGTCTTCGCGTTGAAGAATGTGGTCCAGTTGGCCGCGATCTGTGACGCGGCTGATCCGCCGCTGGTGGACGCCGGAGCGGACGCCGACGACGCCGGTGCCGAACTGCCTCCAGAGCCCGAATTGCTGCCGCTGCTCGAACAGGCAGCCACGCCTGCGGCGAGCGCGCATGCCAGCACGATCTGCTGGATTTTCCGCGGAGCTACCATTTTGCTATTTCCAACTTCCCGCTCGCTCAACATCGACTCGGGTGCTTTTAGGCTAGGCCTTCCCGGGCGCACAGGCCAGCCGAATGCCGCTCCCACCAGCCCATTCCTGACAGCGACGTCAGCCTGCCCGGTCCGGCCGGGTCAGCCGGAAAGCGCGTCGCCCTTAGCCGCGTCGATTTCTGCCCGGTCGGGCAGGCCGCGTACCAGCCCGATCAGGCAAACGGCAATAGCCGCGCCGATGGCGTCACCCGCGACGTATACCCACCATCCGGTGAAGTTGGCGGCCACGATGTCTGGTCCCAGGGTGCGGGCTGGGTTCATGGACGCGCCGCTGATCGGGCTGGCGAACAGCCCGAGCAGCGCCACGGTGGAGCCGACCGCGATCGCCGCGTTGTGCCCGATGCTCCGGTGCCCGGTGGCGGTGTTCAGGATCACGCTGACCAGGATCGTGGTCAGCACGATCTCCATGACGAACGCCCGCCAGTCACCACCCGGCTTGGCGATGGGGTAGTTCCCGCCCGCGCTCACGTTGCCGAAGACGACCTGGAGGAACACGGCGGCCAGGATGGCCCCGGCGAACTGGGCCGCCCAGTAGGGCAGCACCCACCTGGTGGGGAACACGCCGCGGGCGGTGAAGGCGAGGGTGACCGCCGGGTTGATGTGTAGCCCGGACAGCGGGCCCCAGGCGTAGATGAGCGCCATCACCAGCGCGCCCGGCGCGATGACCGCGGCCGTCCGGCTGATCGGCCCGCCGCCGGCGTAATGGTTGATGACTCCCGACCCCGCGGCCACCGTCACCAGCAGGTAGGTGCCGAGGAACTCGATGATCACCCGGATCCACAGCGGCCGCGACCGGAGCGTGTCTTGCTCGAAGCGGATCAGATAGCGGCGCCCGAGGTCGAGCTCGTGCTGATCGTCCCGTTCAGTCCGGTGTCCGGCATCGCTCGCCCTCCCGGGTCTGGCGCCCATCCCTCCCGGGTCTGGCGCCCATCCCTCCCGGGTCTGGCGCCCATCCTTGATCATGCTGGGGTCCGGCCCGGCGGGTTACATCATCCGCGGAGGATGATGTGGGATAGCCGTGCCGGGGCCTGAGGTCAGGCTGTGGTACCGCGGTCGCACTCGCCTCCCGGGGCCGGAGGCGGGAAGGGAGACGAGACGGACGCCAGCGGCCAGGCGGGCACATCCCGGCCCGCGCAGTCCCCGGGCGAGACCGAGCCCGACGCGCGCTACACCTTTGCCAACGAGCGGACGTTCCTGGCCTGGATCCGTACCGCGCTGGCCCTGGTGGCGGCGGGGCTGGCCATCGTCCAGCTGCTGCCGCCCTTCCCGGGCCTGCACTGGGGCAGGCACGCGATCGGGATCCCGCTCATCGTGCTGGGCGGGCTGGTCGCCGTGCTGAGTTACCTGGAGTGGACCGCGAATCAGCGGGCGCTGCGCCGCGGGCAGCCACTGCACCGGTCCCGGCTGCCGTTCCTGCTGGCGGTGGTCATCGCAGTGGTGGCCGTGGTCGCCGCGGTGCTGGCGGTGATGTCCCGGTGAGGTGGCTGCGGGCCGGCCGGGCGCCTCCGGCCGATCCCGGGCTGGCCCGGGAGCGGACCAGCCTGGCCTGGACCCGGACCGCGATCGGGTTCGCCGCGATCGGCGCCGCGCTGCTGCACAAGTACGTGGCGGTCGGCGTGGTCGTGCTGGTGCTGAGCGGCGTCGTGCAGGCGTGTGGCCGGCTCGGCCGCCCGGGTGGGCCGGGGCAGGCCCGCCCGGGGCCGCTGCTGATCATCGCCCTCGCCGTCACTGGGATCGCCCTGGCGGCGCTGGCCATCGCGGTGTTCGGCCCGCCGTCCAGCGGCATGCGGCCCTGACCGGGCCGGCCAGCCGCGGTCAGCCGTGGCTGGCGGCCAGCGCAGTGAGCACGGCGAGCAGGAAGGTGGTGCTGGCGGCCAGGCCGTGCACGAGGGCCAGCCGGGGCACGCCGCGCCGGGCTGGCGGACCGCCCGCCTGGGATGCGGCCCGCCGGGCGGCCCGGGCATGGCCGATGAACCAGCGCAGCCCGGCCGCGATCGTCACCACCAGGACGCCGAACGCCACCCAGGCCAGCGGGTGGTAGTGGGTGCCGACGAAGATGAACCACAAGCCGAGGCCGACGAGCCCGAGCGCGGGATGGCTGAACTCGAGCAGCGGGTGCTCGCCAGCCGGCGTGTGCACCCTGACCCGCGGGATGGGCGGCAGCTCAGCCAGGCGGGTGACCGGGGGCGCCGTGGTGACTGGGGGCGCCGTGGTGACTGGGGGCGCCGTGGTGGCCGGGACCGGCTGGGCCGGCTCAGGCACCGGGGCCGGGCGGCGCGCCTGCCTGGTGATCAGCAGCGTCGCTCCCAGAGCGGCGGTCAGCACCCACACCACCAGGGCTGCGATAGCCACCGTGGCTCCCTTCACACCGCCAGTCCGGCCGGGCCGGAATCGGTCACGCCCGCCTCAGGCTAGCGAACCCCGGGCGGTGCTCCGGGCAGGCGGCGATGATCACCGTGGCGGCCAGGTCCGGGCAGCGGGCCACCTGAGGGATCAGCCCGGCGCCGGTAACGGCCGAGGCCGCCGCGGCCACCTGGCGGTCGCTGGTCTCGAACAGCAGGTGGCCACCGGGCGCCAGCCACTCAGCCGCCGCGGTCGTCACCCGCCGCAGGACGTCCAGGCCGTCCGGGCCGCCGTCCAGTGCCTGCCGTGCCTCGTGGTCGCGGGCCTCCGGGGGCAGCAGCCCGACCTCACCAGTGGGCACGTAGGGCACGTTGGCCAGCAGGATGGCAACCGAGCCGCGCAGCGTGGCGGGCAGCGGGCCGAAGAGGTCGCCCTGGTACACCCGGCCGCCCACCGTGGCCACGTTGCGCCGGGCGCAGCGCACCGCGGCCGGATCGACGTCGGTGGCGTGCAGTTCGACCGGGCCACCCGTCGCGGCCAGCGCAACTCCCAGCGCGCCGGTGCCGCAGCACAGGTCGACCACGGCCGGCACCGGCGCCAGCCGGGGCAGGCGGGCCGCCTGGCGGATCAGGAACTCGCTGCGGCGGCGCGGGACGAAGACCCCGGGGTCCACTGCTATCCGCAGGCCGCAGAACTCGGCCCAGCCCACGACGTGCTCGATGGGCTGGCCGGCGGCCCGGTGCCGGACCATATCGCTGAGGTCGGCCTCGTCCGTCGCCGCGTCCAGGAGCAGCCGGGCCTCCTCCTCGGCGTAGACACAGCCGGCCGCCCGGAGCACGCCAACGACCTGGGAGTACGAGTGAGATGACAAAGAAGCTGACATACGGTGCCCTTCGGCTGCCGAGGGCACTCCCCGGGGCAGCTAGGCCGGCTGGGCGGCACGGCCGCGAGCGGAGAGCACCCGGCCTGTTCGTGCGGAAATGGGTGTCACCTCCTCGGGCGGTGCCTGCCTGTGCCGGCCAGACTACCCGGTCCCAGCCAGGGGTCAGATACCCCGTCTGATCAGCAGGATGATGAGCACGATGATCACGATGACCACGATCGTGCCGATGCCGATGAACATCGGTGGTTCCTCTCCGGTGGGTAAGGCGGGTTCCGCCTCAAGGCCGCGTCTGCCGGGATCGGCGGGCGCCGCCTCCGGGTACCCGGCAGGGCCGGCGTAAACACCGGCTCGGCTGCGGGCCGGGATCTGCCCAGCTCAGCGCGGCAGGATGTGCGGGTTGAGGATCCCGGCCGGGTCGAACGCCGCCCGGATCCGGGTGAACAGCGCCCGTTCCGCGGCCGACCGGGCCAGCGGCAGCCAGCGGGCCTTCAGCGCGCCGATGCCGTGCTCGGCTGAGATCGAGCCGCCCAGCGAGGCCACGAACGCGAACACCGCGTCCTCGTGACGGCCGTCGGCCGCGGCCGCGGGCACGATGTTGACGTGCACGTTCCCGTCGGCGACATGACCGAAGGTGATCACCCTGGCCCCCGGGTCGGCGCTGGCCACGACCCCGGCGACACCGGCCGCCAGCTGGACCCAGCGCGCGGCGGGCACCGAGACGTCCAGCTTGATCGCCGTGCCCAGGAAGCCGGCCGCTTCCGGATGGCGCTCCCGGTAGGCCCACAGCCGGGCCCGGTCGGCCGCGGACTCGGCCACCGCGGCCGGACGGTCCCCAACCACCCCGGCCAGGTCGTCCAGCGCGCCCGGGCCGCCCGCTTCGAGCAGCAGGCCGAACGGCGCGGGCGGGTCCAGTGGCGGCGGCAGGCCCGCCCGGCGGGCCAGGATGTCCAGGCCGGCCGCGGTGATGAACTCCGCGGACAGCAGCCCGGGCACCTCGGCCACCGCCTGGCCGGCCAGGCTGTGCAGCTCGGCCAGGCCGGCCACCCCCACCAGCACGGTGACCAGGCCACGGGGCCGGGGAACCAGCCGCAGCCGGGCCGCGGTGATCACCGCCAGGGTGCCTTCCGAGCCGGCCAGCAGCGCGGGATAGTCGTAGCCGGTGTTGTCCTTGGCCAGCCCGGCCAGGTGGGACAGCACCGTGCCGTCGGACAGCACGGCCTCGATGCCGCGCAGCTGGGCGCGCATCGGCCCGTAGCGCAGCACCCGCAGCCCGCCTGCGTTGCTGGCCACCGCGCCGCCCACCGTGGCGCTGTCCCGGCTGGCGATGCGGATGCCCAGGTCCAGGCCGGGCGCGGCGCCGGCCACCTGGCTCAGGGTGACCCCGGCCCCGGCGGTGACCTGGGCCGCGTCCAGGTCGGCCGGGCCGAGCGTGTCCAGCCGGGCCAGGCTGAGCACGACTTCGCCATGCCCGGGCACGCCCCCGCCGACCAGGCCGGTGTTCCCGCCCTGCGGCACCACCGGCATCCCGGCCCCGGCGCACAGCGCGAGCACCGCGGCCACCTCGGCGCTGTCGCGGGGCCGCAGCACCGCCGCGGGCGGGCCACCGAACCGGCCGGTCCAGTCGGTTCCGTACCCGGCCGCCGCGTCCCCGGTCAGCACGTGCGCGTCCCCGACCACCCCGGCCAGCGACCGCAGCAGCGCGGCCGGCACCACGGCGCGGTCAGCCCGTTTCATGATCACGGTCAGTTCTGGCTGGCACCGGGCACAGGACGACCACGATCATGAAGTGGGCGCCGGGCCGGGCGCGGGATCGGGGTGCGCCGCGCAGGCTTTCATGGCGCGGGCGAACGCACCGGCCCGGTCGCGGTAGTCGCGGAACTGGCCGAAGCTGGGCGCGGCCGGGGAGAGCAGCACCACGCCGTCCGGCTGGGCCCAGGCGAA
Source organism: uncultured Actinomycetes bacterium (assembly GCA_963711705.1). Classification (GTDB taxonomy): domain Bacteria; phylum Actinomycetota; class Actinomycetes; order Streptosporangiales; family Streptosporangiaceae; genus RYN-230. The sequence continues at coordinate 278,549 of CAVQFM010000012.1, read as the reverse complement.
GCCGCGGGCGACCGCGCTGTCCAGGTCCGGGCAGGCCGCCACCTCGACACCCGGCAGGTCCCGCGCCTCGATGGCGGCCTCGATGCGCGGCCCGCTGTCCGGCACGGTCAGCACCAGGGTGCGGGCCGGGCGGCCGGCCAGTCCCGCGGCCAGCGGGGCGTAGTCGATGCCGCGGTCCTGCCCGCCAGCGATCAGCGCGACCCGGCGGCCCGGGAAGGCGTCCAGCGCGGCCAGCGTGGGCAGCACGTTGGTGGACAGGCTGTCGTCCACGAAGGTGACCGCACCGACCGTGCCGATGATCTGGAGCCTGCTGCTGAGCTGCTCGAAGCCGGCGGCGGCGGTGCGCAGCGCGGCGTCGTCGCGGGCCTGCGGGACGCCCATCGCGGCCAGGCAGGCCCGGGCGATCAGCGCGTTGCGCCGGCTGTGCGTGCCCAGCAGGCCGAGCGGCTGCATCCAGTCCGCGGCCGGGTCGTCCGTGGCGTGCACCCACTGCACCCGCGGGCCGAGCAGGGCCACCCGCTCGCGCAGCAGGTCGCTGTCCCCGTTGGCCACGGTCAGCCCGGCCCCGGGCTGGGAGCACAGGGACAGTTTGTCCCGGTAGTAGTTGTCCACCCCGTGGTGCCAGGGCAGGTGGTCGGGGTGCAGTGCGGTCACCGCGACCACCGGCGGGGACCAGGCCAGGTCGGTGGCCTGGTAGCTGGACGTCTCGATCACCCAGTAGTCGTAGGCCACCCCGTCGTGCGCCGGGTCCCAGGGTGGCTGGCCGATGTTCCCGCCGGTCAGGCACTGGTAGCCGCAGCGGGTCAGCAGGTGCCCGGCGATCGCGGTGGTGCTGCTCTTGCCCTTGGTCCCGGTGATGCACAGCACCCGGTCCCGCCGGGCTTCGGCCAGCCACAGGCCCAGGCCGCCGGTGACCGGGATGCCGCGCGCTTCCAGTGAGCGCAGATCCGCGCGGTAGCGGCTGATGCCCGGCGACTTGACGATCACCTCGCAGCGGGCCAGCGCGGCCAGCCCGCCGTCGCCGGTGGCCAGCACCGGCTGCCCGGCCACCCGGGCCGCGGGTGGCTGGTCGTCCACCAGCACCGGCGTCACGCCCAGCGTGGCCAGCTTGCCGAGGTTGGCCCGGCCTTCCACGCCGAGGCCCCATACCCCGACGGACCGGCCGCGCAGCTCAGACCAGGAGATCGTCGGGCGCATAAGCATCCGGGATGAAGTGCGTGCCGAGCGGGCGGAGCAGCGCGTCGGCCGTGGCGAACTCGCCGGGCAGGCCGTCGAGTTCACCGGCCAGCGCCTGGAGCAGCCTGGTCTGGGCCCGGTCCGGGCGCTGGGCGGCCAGCGCCGCGGCGGCCCGGCACTCGCTGACCTCGCCCACGCACTCGAACGGCTTGCGGTCGGCCGACGTGGCCAGCAGGGCCCGGAACCGCCCGGCCAGCTCGCCGTGGGTGTCCGGGTCGGCCAGCGGCTCCCGGCCGCCGAAGATCCGGTCCAGATCGGCGGCGGGCAGGTACGGCGCCAGGATCAGGTCGATGAAGCAGCACTTGTCGCACTCGCCGCACCAGTGATCCAGCCGGAGCTGCGGGTTGGTGTAGAACGCGCGGTTACAGCTGCGGAAGCTGCCGTGGTACGCGGTGAGCTGGGCGAAGCGCTGGGCCACCCACAGCTCGCTGAACGGCCGCAGCTCGGAGAAATAGCTGACCGCCCCGCCCAGCGATTCGCTGAGCACCTGGCGGAACGCCGCCTCGAACGACACGCTCTTCGAATACTGGTGATTGATGGGCCGCCCCCTGGTCTCCAGGGTGGGGGTGGACGCGGACCATTCGTTGGACATCACCACCGCGTCCCGCCCATCCAGCACCGCCGCCATGACGGCAATGGCGGAGATGATCCCGGTCACCGGGACATGGCCGTTAAGAAAACCAAGGGCCGTGGAGCGCAGCAGCTGCGCGTCTATTTCCCGGCCCGCGCGCAGCACGGGCAGCCCGGTCACCGCCGCCGGGCGCTCGATGGCCTCGAACAAGTCACCCGGCCGGCTCACCACGAACAGCGCGGGCTGGGCGCGCGCCCGCACCAGCTCGACCGTGACGATGGAATCGATCCCGCCACCGAACGGGACCAGCGGGCGGGTGGCCGGCGCGGCCGCCGGGCCGGGAGCGGGTGGCCCGCTGCGGGCGGCCGGCCCTTCGATGCGCAGGCCGGACAGGTCCAGGCCGTTGCGGTAGCCGAACTCACCCAGCCCATCGAGGTAGAACGCGCGCAGGAAGTCCCGCTCGCGCTCGGTGACCGCGGTCTCGCCCAGGTCGATGACGGGCGGCGCCGCGGTCTTGTAGTAGGACACCCCGGCCAGCAGGAACACCAGCCGGGCGGCCAGGCCGGTCTGCGGGGCGTCCCACCGCCCGGCGGCCGGGAACGTGAGCCGCTCCTCGAACCGGTACTCGCCGAGGGAGTAGCGGCAGGCCAGCAGGCCACGGGCGGGGTCGAGCCGGTAGCCGTCGTAGCGGAACGGCGGGGGAGTGCTCATCGGTGGTCCCGCAGCCGGGCCACGGCCGCGAACCGCCCGCACGGGCGGTCCTCGCGGTCACTGAAGAACAGCCCCGGCTCCCCGGCGGGCCCGGACCCGGTCGCGGTGCCGCTGCCCAGGATCTGCCGGTCCGGCACGCCCGACTCGCGGATGATGCGCCGGTTGGCCGCGGGCAGGTCGAACAGCCAGCGCCCTTCGCCGTCCGCGTGCATGATCCCGGCCACGTCCCCGCCGAAGTAGCGGTCGGCGGCGGCGGCCACGTCCGCGCCCACCTGGTAGCGGCCGGCCGCGACCGCCGGGCCGATGGCCGCGAGCATCCGGCCGGGCCGGGCGCCCAGCGACTGCATCGCGTGCAGCGCCGCGCCGGTCACCCCGGCCACCGTGCCCCGCCAGCCCGCGTGCACGCAGGCCAGCACCCGGGCCTCCGGGTCGAGCAGGATGATCGGCACGCAGTCGGCGACCAGGATGACCAGCACGGTACCCGGGTCGGTGGTCACCACCGCGTCGGTCTGCCCGATCGCGTCGTCGCGGCGCAGCGTGCCCCGGCCGCGGTCGGCGGCGGACACGACCGTGGCGTGGTTACCGTGCGCCTGCTCGCAGAACACGAAGTCGGCCAGGTCTGCGCCGATGGCGGCGGCGACCCGGCGCCGGTTGGCCAGCACGTCGGCGGGCTCGTCGCCGACGTGCAGGGCGAGGTTCAGCGTGGCGTACGGCGCGGCGGACACGCCGCCACGGCGGGTGGTCACGATCGCGTCCACGCCGGCGGCGTCGAACGCTGGCCAGGCCAGCACGTCCAGGCCACCTTGCCGGCGCAGCCCGGCCCCGGCCGTTGTCGCTGCGGTCATCCGCGGTCATCCCGTGTCATGCGCGGTCGAGGCCTCCAGGTTCGTGGTGCGGCGCCGGCTCGAAGCCTACGCCAGCGGGCCGGGCTGCTTGCCCCGCCGGCCCGGCGAGCCGGCGCGGGACCCGGGGCGCTGCGCCCAATATGCTCAGCGCCATGCGCGATGAGGCGCCATGAGGGCAGCCGTGGTCGTCAACCCCACCAAGCACGACAACATGCCCAAATTCCAGGCCCGGGTGGGCGAGGCGATGGCCCGGCATGGCTGGGCTGAGCCGCTGTGGCTGGAGACGACCCCGCGCGACCCCGGCCAGGGGCTGGCCCGGGCGGCGCTGGCCGCCCGGGTGGATCTGGTCCTGGCCAGCGGCGGCGACGGCACCGTCACCGCGTGCGCCGAGGCGGTGGCGGGCAGCGGCATCCCGCTCGGCGTGCTGCCGGCCGGCACCGGCAACCTGCTGGCCCGCAACCTCGGGCTGCCCCTCGACCCCGCGGCCGCGCTGGCCGTCGCGCTGACCGGCGCGGACCGGCGGCTGGACATGGGCAGCGTGAACGGCCATCCGTTCGTGGCCATGGCCGGGATCGGGTTCGACGCGCAGCTCCTGGACAGCACCGGCGAGCCGGTCAAGAAACGGCTGGGCTGGGCCGCCTACGCGCTGTCCGCCCTGCGCCACCTGCAGGCCCGCCCGGTGCGGGCCAGCCTGCGTGCGGACGGCGGGCCGGTGCTGCGCCGCCGGGCCAGCAGCGTCATCGTGGGCAACGTCGGCGCGCTGCAGGGCGGGATCACGCTGCTGCCCGAGGCCAGGCCGGATGACGGGCTGCTCGACCTGATGGTGCTGACCGCGCACGGCTGGGCCGGCTGGCTGGCGCTCATCGTGGACGTGCTGCTGCGCCGCGGCCGGACCCGGCATATCGCCCGGGTGCGGTTCCGTCAGCTCCGGATCGACCTGGACCGTCCCCAGCTGTGGGAACTCGACGGCGAGGTGATGGGCAGGGCCGCCGCGCTGCTGATCACCGTGCAGCCGGGCGCGCTGCTGGTGCGGGTGCCCGCTACGGCGTGAATGCCCGGCCGTTAGGCGGGTAGAGGGGGCGGGCGCCGCGGAAGGACACCGCGGCCGACGACCCCGAAGGTGGCGCGAACGTGTGGACCCGGCTCGAGCAGTCTGAGCTGGCGCGGCTGGCCCGCCGGCAGACCGGCGGCAGTGCCGGGCTCCGCCCGGCACCCGACCAGCCCGCTGGCTCGGACCTGCTCCCGCAGATCAAGCACATCGTCGTGCTGATGATGGAGAACCACTCCTACGACAACTATCTCGGCATGCTCACCGGCCGCGGCGAGGGATTCCCGCTCGGCCCGGACGGCGAGCCAGAGGTGTCCAACACCGGCCAGCACGGCGAGACCGTGCCCGCGCACCACCTGGCCAGCACTGTCCAGCACCCGGAAAACCCGTCCCAGAGCTGGCATGCCACCCACCTGCAGTGGGACGACGGCAAGCTCGACGGGTTCGTCAGCGCCACCCAGCAGCTGTGCCCGGGCCAGGACCCGGCCGTGGCCATGGGCTACTGGACCGAGGACGACCTGCCGTTCTACTACGGCCTGGCCCGGACGTTCCCGCTGGCCGACCGCTGGTTCTCGTCCTGCCTGGGGCCGACGTTCCCGAACCGCCGGTTCCTGATCTCCGGGACGGCCCACGGGCTGATCGACGACCTGCCGGTGAGCCTGGCCGACTACCCGGCCAACGGGACCATCTTCGACCTGCTCACCCGGCACGGCATCTCCTGGGTGGACTACCACCCGGTGGCCGGCGGCAGGAGCAAGCTGCGCCGGGCGTTCCGGCACCGGACCAAGGCGCTGCGGCGCCGGCTCCGGACACTGCGCCGGCTCGCCCCGTCCGGGCTCACCGGGCTGCAGAAGGACATGCAGTTCACCGCGGACGTGTACCCGCTCGGCATCGCCCGGTACATGCTGCACGTGCGTGGCCTGGACGAGTTCTTCCGCGACGCGGAGAACGGCACCCTGCCCGCGGTCAGCATCGTGGACCCGGATTTCCAGGCCTACTCCGAGGAGAACCCGCAGGACGTGCAGAAGGGCGAGAGCTTCGCGGCCGCGGTCGTCAACGCCTGCCTGCACGGCAAGGGGTGGCCTGGCACCCTGCTGATCTGGCTGTACGACGAGCACGGCGGCTACTACGACCACGTCCCGCCGCCGGATGCCGTGCCGCCGGACGGCGTGCCCGGGCGCAGCCTGCTGGCCAGCCACCCGATGGTGCACTCGATGCTGCGGCTGGTACGGCCCGGGTACGTCCGGCACGTCAAGAAGCTGGACGCCGGGCCGCAGACCTACGACCGGTACGGCTTCCGGGTGCCCGCGGTGATCGTCTCGCCATACGCCCGGCCGGGTTACGTGTCCAGCCAGACGTTCGACCACGCGTCGGTGCTCAAGCTCATCGAGCAGAAGTGGAACCTGCCCCCGCTGACCGCGCGGGACGCGGCCGCGCACGCCCCGCTGGACGCGCTGGACTTCAGCGCCCCGCCCGCGTTCGCGCACCCTCCGGCCCTGCCCGAGCCCGCGCTGCAGTGGGGCTCCTGGCCGGCCGAACTGTGAGACCGCGCCGTCCACCGCAAGCCGCATCCCCCAGAAGAGGAAACAACCACCCGAGGAGAAATCATGATCATCATCGGTATCGTCCTGCTCCTGCTGGGCTTCCTGCTCAAGGTGGCCATCTTGTGGACGCTCGGCATCATCGTCCTGGTCATCGGGCTGATCCTGCTGCTGCTCGGCTCGCTTGGCCACATGGTCGGCCCGCGCCGCCATTACTGGTAGCGCCGCCTTTCAGCGGCTGACTGACCGGGACCCCGGCGGGCCTGTGGCCCGGCCGGGGCCCCGGCCTGCCCGGGCCGCCGGGTTCTTCACTCCCCACAGGTGATGGCGCCGCCGTTCCCGCTCTGATGAAGTTGGCGGCAGGACCACAGCACCCAGAAGGGGGACGGCCGTGGGCGCCGAGCGTGATCGCGTGGCAGGCTTCGGCCGGCTGGAGGACGGACTGCGGCAGGCTGGCGACTGGTATCAGTGGGGCCCGTATGTCAGCGAACGGCAGTGGGGCACGGTCCGCGAGGACTACAGCCCGGACGGCGAGGCGTGGGACTACTTCCCGCATGATCACGCTAGGTCCCGGGCCTACCGGTGGGGCGAGGACGGGCTGGCCGGGTTCAGCGACATTGAGCAGCGGCTGTGCCTGGGGCTGGCACTGTGGAATGGCCAGGACCCGATCCTGAAGGAACGGCCATTCGGGCTGACCGGCCCGCAGGGCAATCACGGCGAAGACGTCAAGGAATACTGGTGGTACCTGGACGCGCTGCCCAGCCACGCGTGGAACCGGTGGCGTTACCACTACCCGCAGGCGGCCTTTCCGTACCAGGACCTCATCGACGAGAATGGCCGGCGTAACCGGCTGCAGCCCGAATACGAGCTGGTAGACACCGGCGTATTCGACACCGGCCGGTACTGGATCACCGAGGTGCACTACGCGAAAGCCGATCCCGGTGACCTGCTGATGACGGTTTCGGTGACCAATGCCGGGCCCGACCAGGCGACGCTGCACGTGCTGCCGACCGCCTGGTTCCGCAACACCTGGGCCTGGGACTCCGGCGCCCCCCGGCCGTCGCTGGCCGCGGCGGGGGAGGGGACCGTGGTGATCGATCACCCGTTCCTCGGCGCGCTGGAACTGTCCGCCGCCCCGGCCCCGGACGGCGCGCCGCCGGTCATGCTGTTCTGCGAGAACGAGACCAACACCGCGCGGCTGTTCGGCGCGCCACCGGTCACGCCGTACCCCAAGGACGGCATCAACGATCACGTGCTCCACGGCGCGGCCACCGTCAACCCAGCGCAGGCCGGCACCAAGTGCGCCTTCTGGTACCAGCTGACGGTGCCCCCCGGGCAGACCGCCGAGCTGCGGCTGCGGCTGCGCCCGGCCGCGGCGCCCGCCCCCGCCGACCCGCTCGGCGCCGGGTTCGACCAGGTGATCGCGGCGCGGCGGGCCGAGGCTGACGAGTTCTACACCGAGCTGACCCCGGCCGGGGCGAGTGCGGATGAGGCCATGGTGATGCGCCAGGCGTTCGCCGGGCTGCTGTGGAGCAAACAGCTGTACTACTACGACGTGGCGCGCTGGCTAGACGGCGACCCGGCCCAGCCAGTCCCGCCCGAACAGCGGCTGACCGGGCGCAATTCCCGGTGGCGTAACTTCAACGCCTTCGACATCATGTCGATGCCCGACAAGTGGGAGTACCCCTGGTTCGCCGCCTGGGACCTGGCGTTCCACACGGTCGCGCTCGCGCATGTGGACCCGGCGTTCGCGAAGTACCAGCTGATCCTGCTGTGCCGGGAATGGTTCCAGCACCCGGACGGCGCACTGCCCGCGTACGAGTGGGACTTCGGTGATGTGAACCCGCCGGTGCAGGCGTGGGCCGCGCTGGAACTGTTCGCGGTGGACGGTGGCCGCGACATTGAGTTCCTCAGCCGGGTGTTCGACAAGCTGCTGGTCAACTTCACCTGGTGGGTCAACCTGGAGGACAGGGACGGCAACAACGTGTTCGAAGGCGGCTTCCTTGGGCTGGACAACATCGGCCCGATCGACCGCTCACACCTGCCCGTCGGTGGCACGCTGGAGCAGTCGGACGCCACCGGCTGGATGGGGTTCTACGCGATCGCCATGGGCGCCATCGCCGCGGTCCTCAACCGGTCCGGGCAGCGGCCGGCCTCGGATCTCGTGCTGAAGTTCCTCGAGCATTTCGCCGCCATCCGCGGCGCGCTGGACAGCCAGGGGCTGTGGGACGAGGCCGACGGCATCTACTACGACAGGCTGGTGACGCCCAGCGGGGCCGCGGTGCCGGTGCGGGCCCGGTCGATGGTGGGCATCATCCCGGCCCTCGCGGCCGCGGTCATCGGAGAGAAAGACCTGGAGCGGGCGCTCGTCCTCGGGAAGCAGTTCGCAGACCTGCTGGGCGGGGAAGGTCTCACGGACTGGTCCAAGCTCCGCGAGCTCGGCTTGCTGCGCGGGGAGCCGGGCGACCAGCGGCTGCTGCTCAGCCTGGCTGGCCCGGCCCGGCTGGAACGGTTGCTCGGCTGGCTGTTCAACGAAGGCGAGTTCCTGTCCCCGCACGGCCTGCGCGCGCTGTCGGCCTGGCATCGCGATAACCCGTACGAATTCGACGTCGAAGGGGTGCGGTCCAGCATCGACTACGAGCCAGCCGAGTCCACGACGGCGATGTTCGGGGGTAACTCCAACTGGCGCGGGCCCGTCTGGTTCCCGCTGAATTACCTGGTGATCAGCGTGCTGGAGCGCTACCACCGGTTCTTTGGCGACGAGGTGACCATCGAGTACCCGACCGGGTCGGGCAGGCAGCTCACCCTCGACCTCATCGCCCGCGACCTGTCCGACCGGCTTATCGCGATCTTCACCCGGGGGCCGGACGGCCGCCGGCCCTGCTTCGGCGGGACCGAGCTCCTGCAGCAGGATCCGGCATGGCGCGACAATCTGGTATTCAGTGAGTACTTCCACGGTGACAACGGCGCCGCCATCGGGGCCGCGCACCAGACCGGCTGGACCGGCCTGATCGCCGACGTGATCCGCCGCCGCCACGGAGCAGTCCGCTCGGTCGGCGACGTCGTCCGCCTCATGGGCCAGGAGCCGCAGTCATGAGTGCACCAGCCACGGCCGGCCGCGCCGGGACGCTGCCGGGCAGCCAGTTCCCGCTGGGCGCGACCGCCGTCGCCGGGGGGACGAATTTCGCGGTCGCCTCCTCAGTCGCCGACGGCATGCTGCTCTGCCTGTTCGACGCGGCCGGGACCGAGACGCGGATGCCCATGCTCGACTACGACGCTGGGGTGTGGCACGCGTTTGTTCCTGGCGCCGGGCCCGGCCAGGCCTACGGATACCGGGCCACCGGCCCCTACGACCCGGCCCGGGGCATCCGGTGCAATCCGGCCAAGCTGCTGCTCGACCCGTACGCCCGGGCCCTGCACGGCACGGTCACCCCCGGACCGGACCTGCTCGGCTACGCCGACCCGGGCAGCGACGAGCCCAGCACCGCGGACTCCGCGTCCAGCGTGCCGCGCAGCCTGGTCACCGGCGGGGGATTCGGCTGGACAGACGAGGACCGGCCGGATTACCGGTACCAGGACACGATCATCTACGAGATGCACGTCAAGGGCTTCACCATGCGTCACCCCGGGATACCGGCGGAGCTGCGCGGGACCTACGCCGGGCTGGCCCACGACGCGGCCGTCGGCCACCTGCTCGGCCTCGGGGTGACCAGCGTCGAACTGCTGCCGGTGCACGAGAGCGTGCCAGAGCCGTTCCTGGTGCAGCGCGGCCTGACCAACTACTGGGGCTACAACACGATCGGCTTCTTCGCGCCGCACCAGGGCTACTCGGCCGAAGTGCGGGCCGGCCGCCCGGGCGGCCAGGTGGCCGAGTTCAGGTCCATGGTGAACGCGCTGCACCGGGCCGGGCTCGAGGTGCTGCTCGACGTGGTGTTCAACCACACGGCCGAGGGCAATCACCTGGGCCCGACACTGTGCTTCCGCGGCCTGGACAACCCCGCCTACTACCGGCTGGACGACAGCAACCCGCGCTACTACGTGGACACCACCGGCACCGGCAACTCGGTCAACGCCGGTGATCCGGTGACCCTGCAGCTGATCATGGACTCGCTGCGGTACTGGGTGACTGAGATGCACGTGGATGGCTTCCGGTTCGACCTGGCCACCACCCTGGGCCGCCAGGAGACCGGCTTCCAGCAGGTGGCCGCGTTCTTCGACCTGGTCGCCCAGGACCCGGTGGTGTCCCGGGTCAAGCTCATCGCCGAACCGTGGGACGTCGGCCAGTTCGACAGTTATGACCTGGGCCGGTTCCCGCCGTTGTGGCGGGAATGGAACGGCAGGTACCGCGACAGCATGCGGGACTTCTGGCGCAGCCACCCGATCGGCCTGGGCGAGTTCGCCACCCGGTTCTGCGGCTCCGCCGACCTGTATGCGGGGAGCAGGCGCCGGCCCACCGCGTCGGTCAACCTGATCACCGTGCACGACGGCTTCACCCTGCGCGACCTGGTCTCCTATAACGAGAAGCACAACCTGGCCAACGGGGAAGCGAACCGCGACGGGACGAGCGACAACCGGTCCTGGAACTGCGGCGCGGAAGGCGATACCGACGACCCGGGGATTCTGGCGCTGCGGGCCCGGCAGTGCCGCGCGATGCTGGCCACGCTGCTGCTGTCGTTCGGCGTCCCGCTGCTGCTCGGCGGCGACGAAATGGGCCGGACCCAGCTCGGCAACAACAACGCGTACTGCCAGGACAACGAGGTGACCTGGCTGGACTGGGCCCGCCAGGACCGGGGCCTGCTGGAGTTCTGCCAGCGGGTCATCGCCCTGCGCAAGGCCCACCCGGTGTTCCGGCGGCGCCGGTTCCTGGCCGGCTCGGAGGCCCACGACCTCCGCTGGTTCACCCCGGCGGGCAGCGAGATGACCACCGCCGACTGGGCCGACCCGAACGCGCTGGCGATACTGCTCTACCTGGACGGGTGCGACGCCCCGGATCGCGCCGCGGACGGCACGCCGCTGGTCGATGACGATTTCCTGGTGCTGGTGAACGCGTGGTGGCAGCAGCTGGATTTCGTGCTGCCACCGACCCGGCCGGAGGCTGCCTGGCAGCTCGAATTGGACAGCTACCAGCTGACCGGGCCCGACGGCCAGGCCGCTGCCGGAGGGGCCGGCGCGGAGCAGTCCGGCGCGGAGCAGTCCGACGGCAAGATCACGGTGCGCCCCCGCTCGGTCGTCGTGCTGCGCAGCCCGCGGCCGCGCTGATCCCGGGGTACCGGGGACGGCTACCGCGAGGACAGCACCTCGGCGATCTTGGCCGCGGCCGCCGACGGGTCTTCCGTGTCGTGCAGCACCTCACCCCAGGACCACCGGTAATACCAGCGAAGCCGGCCCATGCCGTCGGTGGCCGGCGTGCAGTCGATGCTCTCGGCCAGCATGGTCGCGCCCGGGATGAAAATGTGCAGTGCGGCGGGGTAGGTGGTCTTCACTGACGCATGCAGCCCTCTGGTGTCCAGCGCGGTAGCCAGCCGGTGCAAATGGTAACTGCGTGCGTGGTCGCGAGTTCCGTCCAGCATCTCCCCTGCCTTGCGTCGGTCGGCACATTCTCGCGGCGCGCGGGGTGGGTTTGTCAACCCTGGCGAGGGGGATAGCCGCCATACTCGTCAGGGCGGTAAGGGTGACTGCGGTGCCCGCCGGTGTATCGGCCCCCGTCCGGGCCGTTACCGTACGTGCTCCCGTACTCGGCCGGGCTGGGCTGGGCAAGGTAACCGTTACTACCCGGGTAGCCACTCGGCGTGCCGGGATACGGGTACTCACCGGACGGCTGCGGGGCGGGAGCGGGCGGGGCGGAGTACCAGCCGGTGCTCCCGTCAGGGCCAGACCCGGCTGACGGGTACCCACCGGAGGGTGGCCCGTACGGGTCTGGGTACGCGGTAGATGGGCCGGTCCCGTATCCGGGGTAGCCGGCGGCGCTGGCGGGCGGCTGGGCCGGCGGGTAGTGCGGCCCGGTGCTGGCCGGCGCACTGCCCGCCGGGCCGGGGCTGGCCGGGCGGGGGCTGGCCGCGCGGGGCGGCGGGGCGCTGTCCACGAAACTGCCGTACGGGTTGCTGGCCGCTGCTGGCGGGGCGGATTCGGCCTGGCGCCGGCTATCCCCGGCCGGCCGGCTGGCGGCGGGCCGGCCGCCGCGCGGGTCGGTGCGGACGCCAAGGGGGTCGGTCCGGTCGCCGGGGTCTGGGTAGCCAGCGGCGGTGGGCACGGCCGGGTAGTCCCGGCGGCCACTGGCCGGGGCGGGGTAGCCGTCCGGCTCGGCTGGGCTGCTGGGATAGCCGCCGCTGCCCGGCGTCCGCGGATAGCCACCCGCCGGGGCGCTGCCATTGCTGCTGCGGGCCTGCCCGCGGTAGGACCGGCTGTCCTCGGTGGGCGCACTGGCCCGGGAAAACGACGGGCTGGTCAGCGGGTCGTCGTCAGCGTACGGCGGGGGAGTCGCGGGCCGCCGCTGGCGGTCCCGGACCGGGATCCGCTCTGTCACGTCCGGCTGCTCACGGCGGGCGCCGAGCCGCTCGGCCGGGTCGCCTGCCCGCGGGTCGGTCCGCTGGGCGCTGGCTGGCTGGCCGGCTGGGCGCTGCGGGCCTGGTTCGCGGCCTGCTGGTGGCCTGGTGCTCTGCGGCCGCGCGGGCGGTGACTGGCGGCGCTGGGCCGGCCGCTGCCGCCCACCGTGCCGTCGGGGTAGTCCACGGGGGCCGGCGGCGCGGCGGGCCGCCCGGACGCGGCGCGGGCGCCCCGGGCGGTGTCCGCTGCGGGCTTGGCCGGGCCGGCCTGCGCGGTACGCGCCGTCGTGGCCAGCGGCTTGTCGGCGGACAGTTCGGCCCAGTACTCCACGTCGGACAGCTTGTCCCACTCGGTGCTCGGCCAGTCGTTCTCGTCGTCGTCGTGCTTGCGGGATGCCTTGCCACGGCTCTTGGGCTGATTGCGCTGCTTGCCCGCCTTGCTGGCCGGGCGGGGGATGTCCGCGCGCACCCGGGGGAACACGTCCGAATCGGCCAGGTCCGGGTCGGCGTGCACCTGCGTGGCGGTGAGGTCGGCCGCGGCGCCCGGGCCGGTGTCGTAGAGCGCGGCGCCCGGGCCCGTGTCGTAGTCCGTGGCGACCGCGCCACGGGCGTCCATAGCGGCGGCGCCGCGGCCAGGCCGGCGGCCGCGCCTGCCTCGGGGTAACGCCCGCCCCGCCGGGCGGCCGGCACCGGCTCGGGCTCGTATCCGCCCACCGGGCTCCGCTCGCCGTAGCCGCGCGGTGCTGGCTCGTACCCGCGGTCCTGGTCGTATCCGGCTGCTTCGTAGCCGCGGCTCGGGCGGCGATAACCATCCGCATCCGAGCCGGGCCGCCGGGACACCACCGGGCGGCCCCCGGCAGTGGTGCGCCCAGCTGGGCGGCGCGGTGCACCGTCCCACCGGTCGTCCCGGCCGCGTCCGCGGACCCGGTCCCGGACCGACGGCCGCGAATCCGGCTCGTCCTCATCATCAGCAGGCCTGCGCCGCAAGGTAAGAAAGGCCGCGACGAGGATCGCGATGATCACGGCGACGAGGCCGATCACGAGCAGATACATCGCACCACCCAACACGCGATGGCCGCATGGGTAGCGCTAGCTAGGCACACACGCGGCCATCACGCGGGCCTTCCCCTGTGTCGCTAGCGCCTCGAATCCATCCAAGGCTGAGCTACTGGTCAGTCAGTCTGACGGACCGTATGGACGTTGTCATGGCTTTAGAGAATTTTTTGCCCGGCCCGTTTACGCGCTGCAACCATCTGATTACTAATTGGCCGTTGCGGTTAGCCTACCACGCGCGATGGTCGCTTGTGCGATTGCGGTCCATGCCGTTTTCAGCGAGACCCCCTCGGGCAGCGGGAGTTCCCGGTTCAGAGCATAAACAGTAAACCGGTAGGTGTGGCTGCCATTCACCGGGCAGGGTGGATCATATCCGTCGGTTCCCTTGCTGTTGTCCGCCTGCCGGGCGCCGGTGGGAACCCCGTTGATCAGCGTGCCGCTGGTCTGCGGGCCTATATCGAAAACTATCCAGTAGATGTACGGGGTGATAGGCGCCGAGGAATCGTCCACGATAAGGGCGAGCGATTTCGTGCCGGTCGGCTCACCGGTCCAGTGGATGGACGGGCTCACCCCCTTGCCGTGGCAGGTAAACCTGGCCGGGATGGGCTCGGTCTGGCTGAACGCCTGGCTCGTCACGGTCATCGCGGTGCCGGTCGAGATGGACCGCTGGCCGCCGACCAGGCCGCATCCGCTGACCAGGGCGGCCACGGTCCCCGCGGCCACGGCTCCGGCCCAGCGCGGCCGTGGCCGGCTAGCCAGCCAGCTCATGCCCGGCCATCCTCGCCGCACCGTCGCACACCCACGTTGGCTGATGGTACGCGGTCCTGGCCAGCGGCCGGGTCAGTAACCGGGTACCTGGTGCGCGGGCTGGCGCGGCCGTGATAGGGGCGGGCAGGCTCCGGCGGCCACGGTGTCCGCCTATCACATAGTGATATCGGAGCCGGCTCGCGGGCGGTGCCCCGGAGACGGCGATTGCGCCGGATGGTTGCTTTCGCACAATGAAATCACCGCGCCCGCATGACGGCTGGCGGCGGGCCCCGGACCGCACCTGGGCCCAGTGGCGGGGCCGCAGCATAGCCCCGTCCTGCGGTAGTGCCAGGCAGTCACCGCGAGCCGGGCCGCACTGGCCATTCGGGCTTATAGCTGGCCCGGAATTCACCGGGACCGGCGAAACGGCAGCCAATCACCGGCCCGTCCGGCCCGTCGCGGTATTGGCACGGCAGGCCAGATTGCCGGGCGGCAATCGGCTGGCCGGGCCGGCCAGGCGCCGGGAAAGTCATGCCAGCTGGATTTAATCCGGCTGCCGTGAAGTGCCGAACATGATCTCATCCCAGGAGGGCACGGACGAGCGCCGGGCCCGGCCGCCCGCGGCTTTCCGCGCCCGGCGCGGTGGCGCCGGCGCGTGTCCGGGGCGGCCGCCGTGGTTTCTGGCTCCGCCGCCCGCGCCTCCACGGCCCGGGCTTCGCCGCCACGTGCCTCACCGGCCTGCGCTTCCCCGGGCTGGGCCGTACTGGCCCGCGCCGCAGGCACGGCCGGCTCTGGCCGCCGGGCCTCCTGGGCCCGTGCTTCGTGGGCCCGTGCTTCGTGTGCTGGGGCCGACGCGGGGTGCGGGTCGGCGGCGGGCGGCGTGGCGGCCGCCGCCAGCCGGCTGGTGATCGGCGTCACGGTCGCCCGGGGCGGTGCCGGGGCCCGCACCGCAGGCGCCAGTTCCGCCAGGTCGGCCTCGGGCAGCGACAGCCGCGCGGCATCATCGTCGGCCGGGACGACATGCCTGCGACGCGGGTCGAACGCCCATTCGGCCAGCTGTGGCCGGCCGCCGATGCTGAACATCAGCTGGACCTGCCAGCTGTTGTCGCCCCGCTTCCGCGAGTCCCACTGCACGTCCTCGGCCACGGCGCCCAGCGCGGCCAGGCGCTCGGACACGATGTCACCCAGCCGCGGGCCGGGACCGGAGTCCCCGGGCCGCCGGATGGTCGCACCCTGCGCCTCCTGCGCCCGGTACGCCCGCTCGGCCAGCACCGGGCCCTCGAACCGGCGGACACGCTCGATGGGCACCCCCGCGGCATCGGCTATTTCCTCCGCGGTCTCTCCGGCACGGATCCGGTCCTGGATCTCCTTGGGTCGCAAGGGACTCTCCACTTCGATCTCGTACTGCGCGAGCCGGGAGAACTGCCCGCGTGCGATGATCCGCAGCCGGTCGTCGATTGGCAGGGAAAAGCGCCCGCCGCGCCCGGGTACCGCGAGGACGGCGTAGCTGCCGTCCTCGCTCACCGCGACGATGCGCAGTTCCTGCATCGGCGTCCCTTCTGCACCGGCCAGCTGCTGCTGTCCGGCCTGATGCCGCGCGAGGGTGTAGTCGGACTTCCCCCGGGACGAGTCTGTCGGTCGAAGCCACTCCTGGCCAGTACCGTGCCGGCATGTCCCGCAGATCACGCACACTATTCGCGGTTGGCGGGCCGGACCGGCGGAATGCGGGAGTTCGGCGCGCCGCTCGCGGTGCGCTGGGTCTCCTGGCGACCCGTGTCTCAATTTCTACTTTGTCTGTCGCTATACTAGCTTTTATGTCACTCGTTACCTTCCCGCTCACCTGCCTGCCCGCGCTGGTGACGGTCACCCTGCACCGGGCGGGCGGCGCGGCTGGGTCGCGGGCCGGGTTCACGGTGCTGGCGGCGGGGATGGCTGGGGCCGGCACCGCGCTGGCCTCGGCCGGGGATCACGCCCGGCTGGCGGGGGAGGTACCTGGTGCCTTCAGCTGACCTGGCCGATGCCGTGTCCCGGCTGCGCCGCGCCATGCGCCGGGCGGCCCGGGCCGCTGACCGGCAGTCCGGGCTGTCCGTGGCCCAGCTGGAAATGCTGTCCTGCCTGGCCGAGAATCCCGGATCCCGGCCCGGCCAGCTGGCCCGCCTGCTGCGGCTGGCGCCGAGCTCGGTGGCCACGCTGACCCAGTCGCTGCGTCAGTCGGGCCTGGTCACCCGGACTGGCGGGGCTGGCTGACCGGCGCACCGCCAGCCTGGACCTGACGCCGGCCGGCGAGACGGCCGTGCTGCGCTGGAAGACGCTGAACGAGCGGCTGCTCAGCGAGGCCCAGGCCGCCCTGCCGCCGGAACGCCGCAGCGCGCTGAACGGTGCGCTGCCCGCCCTGGCCGACCTGGCCGGGGCGGTCGATGCGCTGGCCAGCGGCACCGGCCCGCTGGCCGGTCCCGGTGCCGCGCTGCCCGGCCTGGCCGGCCAGGGGGACGAGCCGCCCGCCAGCCGGACCGCATCCTAGGTGTCCTGCCCGGCGAGGTTAGGGACGCGGCTGGCGGGTGGACCGGGCCGCCGTAACGCGGCCGGAATAGCTGTCTGCGCTGCTGGTCAGGGGATGGTCAACTAGAGTCTTGCGCCGTGAGCTGCACCAAACCGGCAGCCGGGAGTTGGTGATCATATGCTGCGACACTTGCTCGGCCTGGGGCTGGCCGTCTGCCTGGCCGCGGCGATCTTCCTCGGCGGGGGCTGGGCGGTGGCCAAGATGCTCCGGCTGGCCGCCGGGAACACCAGCCTGACCAGCATCAGCGGGCTGAGCGCGCTCGGCATCCTGCTGCTGGCCGGGTTGTTTCTCGGTGTCCTGCTGGTGGCCCCGGTCTCACCGCTGAGCACCGCGCTGCCCGGGCTGGTGATGCTGGCCTGGACCGCGCTGCTCGGGCTGAACGCCGCCCTGGCCGGCCGGCTGATCCCGCTGCGCCACGAGCAGATTGGCGCGGGCATCCACTCGATGCTGGTCAGCGGCGTGCTCGTGGTGCTGGGCGCGGCCATGATCATCCCGGCGTTCATCCCATCGCGGTGGCGGTCCGCAGGCCGGCGCGACGATGACGGCTATGGCGACGGGACGCCCCGCGTCCCGGCCCAGACCCGGCTGCTTTCCTAGTCAGTGCGCCGCGGTGAACTGCTCGCTCTCCGTAGACCCGGCCAGCGCGACCGTGGCGGCCTGCGGGGTGATGGCCGAGGTGACCAGGTCGAAGTAGCCGGTGCCAACCTCGCGCTGGTGCCGGGTGGCCGTGTAGCCGCGCGGCTCGGCGCCGAACTCGGCGTCCTGCAGCCGCACGTAGGCGGGCATCCCCTCGGCCGCGTAGCCCTGGGCCAGGTCGAACATCGAGTAGTTCAGCGCGTGGAAGCCAGCCAGCGTGATGAACTGGAACTTGTAGCCCATCTGGCCGAGTTCGCGCTGGAACTTCTCGATGGTCCCGTCATCGAGGTGGCGGTGCCAGTTGAACGAGGGTGAGCAGTTGTAGGCGAGCATCTGATCCGGGTAACGGGCCTTGATTGCCTCCGCGAACTCCCGGGCCTCGCCGAGGTCGGGGGTGGACGTCTCCATCCAGAGCAGGTCGGCGTAGGGCGCGTAGGCCAGCCCGCGGGCGATGCAGGCGGCCATCCCGGGCCGCACCCGGAAGAAGCCCTCCGCGGTCCGGTCCCCGGTCACGAACGGCTGGTCACGCTCGTCCACGTCGCTGGTGATCAGGGTGGCCGCGTGCGCGTCGGTGCGCGCCACCACCAGGGTGGGCACGTTGCACACGTCCGCGGCCAGCCGCGCCGCGTTCAGCGTCCTGATGTGCTGCCCGGTCGGGATCAGCACCTTCCCGCCCAGGTGGCCGCACTTCTTCTCGGACGCCAGCTGGTCTTCCCAGTGCACCCCGGCCGCCCCGGCCGCGATCATCGACTTCATCAGCTCGAAGGCGTTCAGCACCCCGCCGAAGCCGGCCTCGGCGTCGGCCACGATCGGCGCGAGCCAGTAGGTGCCGGCCGGGCCGCCCGTTTCCGCCCAGCTGATCTGGTCGGCGCGCAGCAGCGCGTTGTTGATCCGGCGGACCGCCTGGGGCACCGAGTTGACCGGGTACAGGCTCTGGTCCGGGTAGGTCTCGGCCGCCAGGTTGGCGTCCGCCGCCACCTGCCAGCCGGACAGGTAAATAGCCTGCAGGCCGGCCCGCACCTGCTGGACCGCCTGGTTGCCGGTGACCGCGCCGAGCGCGGCCACATGGCCGTCCTCGTGCAGCAGCGACCACAGCCGCTGCGCGCCCAGCCGGGCCAGCGTGCGCTCCTCCTGCACCGACCCGCGCAGCCGGATCACGTCCTCGGCCGGGTAGGTCCGCTCGGTGCCCTGCCAGCGCGGGTCGGCCGCCCACTGCTGGCGCAGCGCGGCCGCCTGCCGGGCCAGCACCAGCTGCCCGGCCGGCCGGGATGTCCCGTTCCCGGCGTGGCCGTTGCTGTTGCCGTTCGCCGTGCCCTCGAGGCGACGCTCGCTCATTGTGCCCTCCATGTTTTGCCGTCCCCAGGGGGGATAACCCCGAGCCTGCGGGGCGTGGTCAGGCAAAGCTAGGGTGCACCATGCTGAATATTTGTCAGATTTCTTCTAAAGTGAACATGTGACAGACTTGTCCGAGAAAGAATCGCTGACATTGACACCAAGTGGTCTAGACCTGGCGACGTTCGGTCAGCGGCTGCGGCACCTGCGCCGGGCCCGTGGCCTCACCCTGGCCGAGCTGGGCTCCCGGGTGGGACGCGCGCCGTCCGCGCTGTCCCTGCTGGAGAACGGGCGCCGGGAGCCGAAGCTGTCGCTGATCGACGAGCTGGCCCGGGCCCTGTCGGTGCCAGCCGAGGAACTCCTGCGCCACCAGCCGCCGAGCCGCCGGGCCCAGCTGGAGATCGCGCTGGAGGAGGCGCAGCGCGATCCGGTCTATGCCGCGCTGGGCCTGCCGCACCTGAAAGTGGGCGCCCGGGTGCCCAGCGACGTGCTCGAGCATCTCGTCACGCTCTACGGTGAGCTGCGCAGGCAGCGCACCCGGCCGACCGCTACCCCGGAGGAGGCGCGGGTGGCCAACGCGGAATTGCGCGAGGCCATGCGCGAGCGGGGCAACTATTTTCCCGACATCGAGACCGCCGCGGCCGAGGCGCTGGCCACGGTCGGCTACCGGGGCGGTGCGCTGTCGCAGGGCGCGCTGCTGGCCATCGTCGGGCATCACGGGTTCGCCGTCCGGTACGCGCAGGACCTGCCGCGCTCCGTGCGGTCCGTTACCGACCTGCGCAACCGGCGCATCTACCTGAAGCAGGAATCCATCGGCATGCACACGCCGCGGACCATCCTGCTGCAGACGCTGGGGCACTTCGTGCTCGGGCACGCCGCGCCGCGGGACTTCGCCGATTTCCTCGGGCAGCGGGTGGCGGCCAACTACTTCGCCGCCGCCGTGCTGGTGCCGGAGCAGGCGGCCGCGCGGTTCCTGCTCGACGCCAAGCAGTCGCGGGACCTGTCCGTGGAGGACCTGCGGGATGTGTTCTCGGTCTCGTATGAGATGGCGGCCCACCGGTTCACCAACCTGGCTACCCACCACCTGGGCCTGACGTGTCACTTCGTGAAGAACGACGAGAGCGGCATCATCTACAAGGCCTACGAGAACGATGAGCTGGTGCTGCCCGCCGACCCGACCGGCGCGATCGAGGGCCAGCGGATGTGCCGGCAGTGGTCGGGCCGGCAGGTGTTCGCCTCGGCGGACCGCTTCTCCCCGTACCACCAGTACTCGGACACCCCCTCGGGGACCTACTGGTGCGTGGCGCACGTCGATCCGGGGCACGAGCGCGGCATGGCCATCACGCTCGGCACCGGTTATGCGAACTCGCGGTGGTTCCGCGGCCGGGACACGGCCAAGCGCATGGTGTCGCGCTGCCCGGACGGTGACTGCTGCCAGCGGCCGCCCGCCCGGCTGGCCGCCCGCTGGGAAGGGATGGCGTGGCCGTCGGCCCGGGCCCACTCGCACATCCTGTCCGCGCTGCCGACCGGCAGCTTTCCCGGGGTGGACGAGGCGGACGTGTATGACTTCCTCGACCGGCATGGCAGCGAGTAGCTGAGCCGCGGGCCGGCCCGGGTAGCGTGCTCCGGGCCGGCGCGGGCGTGAAGTTCCGGGACTTGTTACCTGTGGGTAACCCAGTAGTGCTACCGTTCGGTAACATAGGTCCCGCGGATCCCGAGGAGCAGCATGAGCACTGGACCTGACGGCCCCGGCGGATTCTCCCTCGAACCCGGGCCGGAGCTGCGCGAGATGCGGGACTGGGTGCACGGGTTCGCCACCGAGGTCATCAGGCCCGCGGGCGCGGAGTGGGACGAGCGGGAAGAGACGCCGTGGCCCATCCTGGCGGAGGCGGCCAAGATCGGGCTGTACTCGCTGGACTTCTTCTCCGGGCAGTGGCTCGAGCCCAGCGGGCTGGGTATCCCCATTGCCTTCGAGGAACTCTTCTGGGGCGACGCAGGCATCGCGCTGTCGCTGGTCGGCAGCACCCTGGCCGCGGTCGCCGTGGCCAGCAACGGCACGCCCGAGCAGGTGGGGGAGTGGCTCCCGGAGATGTTCGGCACCCCCGGTGAGGTCAAGCTCGGCGCGTTCTGCTCGTCCGAGCCGGAGGCGGGCAGTGACGTCGGTGCCATCCGGACCCGCGCCGACTACCACGAGGCCAGCGACGAATGGGTGCTCACCGGGACCAAGGCGTGGGCGACCAACGGTGGCATCGCCAACGTGCATGTGGTCGTCGCTTCGGTGGACCCCGCGCTGGGCAGCCGGGGCCAGGCGAGCTTCATCATCCCGCCGGGCGCACCCGGGCTCAGCCAGGGCCAGAAGTTCCGTAAGCATGGCGTGCGCGCCTCGCACACGGCTGAGGTGGTGCTGGACGGGGTCCGGGTGCCCGGGCGCTGCCTGGTCGGCGGCAAGGAGCGGCTGGATGCCCGGCTGGCCCGGGTCCGGGCGGGCGGGCGGGGCGGTGAGCAGGCGGCGATGAAGACGTTCGAGGCATCCCGGCCCAGCGTGGCCGCGATGGCCGTGGGTGTCGGCCGGGCCGCGGCCGAGTTCGCCCGCGACTACGCGACCCAGCGCATCCAGTTTGGCCGCCCCATCGGGCAGAACCAGGCCATCAGCTTCATGCTCGCTGACATGCAGGCCGCGGTGGATGCGGCCCGCCTGCTCACCTGGCGGGCGGCCTGGATGGCGCGGCAGGGCGTGGCCCTGGACGGCGCCGAGGGATCGATATCCAAGCTGGTCGCGAGCGAGACCGCGGTCCGGGTGACCGAGCAGGCCATCCAGATCCTCGGCGGGAACGGCTACACCCGCGACTTCCCGGTCGAGCGATGGCACCGGGACGCCAAGATCTTCACCATCTTCGAGGGCACGTCGGAGATCCAGCGCATGATCATCGGCCGCGCGGTCACCGGGCTCGACGTGCGGTGATGGCCTGAGCTGGCGCCCCGGTCCGGGGTTGCCCGGGTGCGGGCTCGCCGCCCGCCGACGCCCGGCTAGCTGCCTGGGCCAGCGGACAGCAGCCGCATCTCTCGTGCGCGCTGGACCGCCGAGGAACGATCCTGAGCCTGGAGCTTCGCGTAGATGTTGCGGATGTGAGTGTTGACGGTGTTCACCGAGACCGATAGCTCGCTGGCGATCTCCGGCCGGGACAGGTTCGTCGGGAGATACCGCAGCACCCGCAGCTCGCTCGGGCTGAGTTGCTCGATCTCTGCCAGTGAATGCTCATCGCTCGCTGCCATGGATGTCCCTCGCATGACGTCGAGGACGTCGGCCAGCAGGGCCGCGTGCGCCGTCTCATGCCGCGGCATGGCCTCGAGCAGCTCGAGTGAGCCTGTCATCGCGAACGGCAGGATGAGCCGGTCCGCCTCCGCCAGGGCCAGTGCGCTCTCGGCGGCCGCGACGGCAGCACGCTGGTCGCCGAGTTCGCGGTGCGCGAGCGCTGCCAGGAGACTTGCCTCCACGACTGTCACATCGCCAATGACGGGAGCTTTCCCGTTCAGGACATCCCGGACCGCGGTGAGAGCGGCGGCCGGGCTGCCCTCGGCGAGGCCGATGGCTGCGCGTGCGTTACCGATCTCGCCGGACACTGCCAGTTCTGCATCGAGCGCCGCCAGCGAGGCCCGGGCTTCGCTGAGCTGCCCGAGCCGGGCCTGGGTGGCCAGCCGCCAGCTGGTCAGCTGGCGCATCAGCGCGTGTGAGCCTTCCAGCTGGGCCTGCAGGTGCTCGGCCGCGCTGTACTCCGCCAGCGCCTCGCGCTGCTTCTGGCGGCCGGACAGCAGCTGGCCCGTGCCCAGGTGCAGCAACAGCCAGATGAGCGGCCCGGAGTCTGTCTCCAGAGCGTGGGCGGCGCGCCGCAGCCAGCGATCGCCCTCGTCGAATTCACCCGCCCAGATGTGCGTGCCTGCGAGGTTCACGAGTGCTGGCGCGATGACCGGCTCAGCGCCCCAGCCATAGTGCTCGGCGAGCGCTATCGCCTCCCGGCACCGCAGCCGGGTAGTTGCGAAGGGCTCGATCTTCGATGCGAAGGCGAGCTCAGCCAGGCAGGCCACTTCGAGGTACGGACGTCCGATCCTCCGCGCAAGATCGGCGCCCTCCTGCAGGTGCCGCTCACTGTCCTGGTTTCCCAGCGACCACGCTTCGACGATTCCGAGATTCATGAGGGCCACCGCGTGCAGGTCGCTGTCGAGCGCGATGTCCTCATCAGACTGGCCGCCGACCGGCGAGGCAAGGAATCTGACCTGCTCAACTACTCCGGCGAGGTGGCCGCGCTTCCGCGCCAGCGACAGTCTCAGTGCTGCGATCGCCACATCGAGGCGGTGCTTGCGGTCTGGCGGCGTCGAAGCGATCGCGGTTTCCGCCACCGTCAGGTGGGCGGCCGCCTCGTCCAGCTGCCCCTGGGCAAGGTCGCTGGTTGCCCGCGCGAGAGGGAGATCCGGGCCCTCAGTAACGGCACCTGGCGGGAACGCGCGCAACAGCGACCCGATGGTCTGCGCCTGCCCGTCCAGGGTCATGCCGAATGAGTGGTCGGCGAGCAGCCGCGCCGCGTCGGACCAGTCACCCGCGGCCTGAGTATGCCGGATGGCTTCAACGGTCTCGCCGTGCTCGATCAACCACCTCGCGGCCAGCCGGTGCAGGACCGGGAGTTCTTCGGGCAGTGTCCGGCGCAGCTCAAGCCGGAGCAACTCAGCGAAGAGGTGGTGATACCGGAACCAGGTTCGGGCCGGGTCGAGGGATACGACGAACGCGTTGGCATCTTCGAGGTCGAGCAGGATCCCTTCGGAGCCAGGGTGGCCAGTCAGCAGATCCGCCAGCTCGCCGTTGATCCGGTCTAGGAGGGAGGTGCGCAGAAGCAGCTGCTGGATCTCGGCTGGCTGGCATTCCAGCATCTCGGCGAGCAAGTACTCGGCAACTGTCCGGCTGCTGCCGGAGAATTCCGCGACAAAACTTTCCGGGTCTGGACTGCTCGCCAGCGAGATCGCCGCGAGCCGCAGGCCGGCCGCCCAGCCTTCCGTGCGCTGGTGCAGCTTGGCGACCCCGGTCTCCGACAGCGCGATGCCCGAAGCCTCCAGGAACTGGCGGGTCTCATCCTCAGTGAATCGCAGGTCTGCCGCGCGGATCTCGGCCAGCTCCCCGGCGAGACGAAGTTTGTGCAGCCGGAGGGGCAGATCACGCCGCGTAGCAAGGATCGCGTGCACATGCGGGGGGAGCTTCTCCAGCAGCCGGGTCAGCTGGATGAGCGCTTCCGGCGAGGTCAGCTCGTGCAGATCGTCGATGATCAGGAAGGTGCGATCGTGATGCTCGGCGAACTCCGACAGAACTCTCTCGCCGATGGCCGCTTCATTGAAGTCGGGTGTCGCGGCCAGCTGCTCGCCCTCGCCGGGCGCGCTCGAGGCTGCCCTGATGGCGCTGAAGACGGCCAGCCAGAACTGCTGGGAGTCCTGCTGATCGCGTCGCACCTGCACGACTGCCAGCCGGTACCGCTGACCCGGACCATCGGCCCAGGCCCGCAGCAGCGAGGTCTTGCCGCTGCCGGCGGGGCCCGAGATAAGCGTTATCTTGGCTTCCGCCGCTCGATCGAGGGATCCGAGCAGTTCCCCGCGCTGAATCAGCTGCGGAGCTGATCGGGCCGGCTTCGGATCGTTTGACCTAAACGCCACGTCTGAACCCGATCCCCGGCGGGCTGGCCCTGCCGCCGTCTGCCTCTCAGCATCTAGTCAGGTTACGTTCTGGGCAACGCCTTGTCGGTCGCCGTCGGGGGGATTCCTGCGCCCGCCTCACCAGATCCTGGCGATGCGGACTCACCTGCCTGCGCAGGACTATTCGCGTTATGGACCCTCCATCGGCCAGGTACCTGATCAGGATCAAGGGTCATCTCGGCGCCACGTTGCTGTCCGCGTTCCCGGCGATGGCATGGAAGCGGCAAGGCGCGGAGACAGTCCTGACCGGCATGCTGGACCGGCCGGGGCTCCATGGCGTCCTGGCTGAGATCGAGGCGCTTGGCCTTGAGCTGCTCGAGGTCCGCCAGTTCCCCCCCGGAGCGAGATGGCCGGAAAGCGGCGATGCCTGCTCACCGTGAACATCCCTGACCTGGGCCTGCCGGGGTCAGCCGCTGACGCGGTCAAGATCGCGCAGTGCCAGGTCATCGAGGGTGACGTCCTCGGCGGCAAGGTTCTCCCGCAGGTGTGAGAGCGAGCCTGTGCCCGGGATGAGCAGCACATTGGGGGCCAGCTGGAGCAGCCACTGAAGTGCGACCTGCGGCGGGGTGGCACCCAGGCGGGTAGCTGTCTGGATAACCACCGGGCTGGTCAGCACCGGATTGTCCAGGCCGCGCGGCCAGCCGAGCGGGCAGAACGGCACGAACGCGATGCCCCGGCTGAGGCACGCATACAGAAGCGGCGCCGCGGTGCGGTCGGCCAGGTGGAACAGGTTCTGCACGCAGACAATCTCGGTGCCCGCAACGGCGTGCTGCAGCTGCTCCAGGCTGATATTGCTCAGGCCGATCCCGGCGATCAGACCCTCGTCACGGGCCGCCACCATCGCGGCCAGCTGGTCATCGAAGCTCGCGTTAACCCGTCCGTCACCGGGCAGGCGGAGGTTGACCGCGGCGAGCTGGCCGACCCCCAGGGCGCGAAGGTTGTCCACGATCCCCGCGCGCAGGTAGGCAGCGCTGCTGCCGTCCCGCCCGGCCGCGACCTTGCTGACGATCGCCAGCTGGTCGGGATACGGGTACAGCGCGTCGCGGATCAGCGCATTGACGGTGCCGGGGCCGTAGTACTGGGCTGTGTCGATGTGATCGACGCCGGCGGCTACCGCGGCCTGGAGCACGCCGATGGCTGACTCACGGTCCGGCGGTGTCCTGGCGGCGAATTGACCTGCCAGCTGCATCGCGCCGTACCCAGACCGCCGCACCCGCATCCGCCCCAGCGCGAAGACAGACATCATCACTGCTCCCAGGGGATCTCAATTGGCGGTACCGGACCTGTCGCCTGCCACGCTACTGACCATCAAGGTGAGCCGCCGTCGCCCAAATATGGTGACCTGCGCCGCCCCGTCACCGGGCTCGACGTGCGCTGACACCGGGCCTGCGGCGGCTACCTGATCGGCCCGGTGGTCAGGCCGCTCTGGCATCCGTCCGGCGAAGCCGCCGGAACGACCGGCCGGCCGGGTAGGCCCAGGCCCACTCCGGAAGTGGGTACCGGTCCATGGCGCGGCCCGCCGGACGCGCGTGAGGATGGTCAGGCGCGGCGGCGCGCCCGGGACACCCCGGGCCGCCCTGGATGTTACGCAAACTTCACTAACCGCCCGGATGGCCCGGCCGGGCCGGACCGCGGGGTGCCGCCCGGCCGGCCGGGTGAATCCCGGGAAATGCCTGCTGACCAGGACCAGGTCAGTGAAGTATGGCGATGGTGGGTACCTCAGCAGGTGATCAGGCACCCAGGCGGCCCAGCGCGCCGGTTGCCCCGGGAAGCCGGGATTGATGGTGATGAGCACGTTATGAAACGGTTAGCTACGCCCTTGTGCGGCTGGTTCTTCCGGTACCATCTGGTGGCGGTCGCGCATGCGGCTGATCTGCGTACGCTGCGCTGTGCCCGGGGGCCCGCCCCCGCCGGTTTGCGGCCTTGTGCGTTTCACAATTCCAGTGCGATTCATCACTTGCGGTGTGGTTTTGCGGTGCGGTGCTGTGCGTAAGTTGCCGGTGCGGAGCAGGCGAGAAAGGCTGAGGGAGCAACCAGCTGTGAGCGGAACGATGGCCAGGCCGGCCGCTGGCGGGCCACCCGGGGAATCACGGAGCGGTGCCACCGCGACGGCGCCGGGCAGCAGAACTGGCTGGCTGACCCCGGTCAACGCGGCGATCATCATCTGCACCCTGCTGGCCCTCGGCCTGCGGCTGCTGCTGCTGAGCCGCCCCGGGTACCTGCTCGGCGTCACCGAGTACGACGATGGCCCCTACTTCGGCAGCTCGGTGAGCCTGATCGACGGGCTGCTGCCGTACAAGGAGTTCATCCTGGTCCAGCCGCCCGGGATCACCCTGCTGATGCTCCCGGCCGCGGCGCTGTCCAAGATCACCGGCACGGCCGCGGCCATGGCCAGCGGCCGGGTACTGACCACCCTGGCCAGCTCGGCGGGCGTGCTGCTGGTCGGCCTGCTGGTCCGGCACCGCGGCCTGCTCACCGTGATCGTGGCCTGCGGCCTGGTGGCCGTTTACCCGGACAGCGTGTCCACCGCGCGGACCGTGCTGGTCGAGCCGTGGCTCGTGCTCTTCTGCCTGCTGGGCGCGCTGGCCCTGTTCGACCGCGACCGGCTGACCACCAGCGGCCGGCGGCTGTTCTGGAGCGGTGTGGCGTTCGGGTTCGCCGGCTGCATCGAGGTGTGGGCGATCTTCCCGGTGGTCGTGGTGCTGGCCATGCTGGTGCCGAAGATCAGGCGGGCCGCGGTGTACGTGGGCGGGCTGTGCGTCGGCTTCCTGGTCCCGGTGCTGCCGTTCGCCTCGCTCGCCCCCAGGCGCTTCTACGAGAGCCTGTATGTGGCCCAGGTCGCGCCCCGGGCCGGCTCGACCCGGGTGCCGCTGGGCGCGCGGCTGTCCAACATGCTCGGCATCGTCAACCTCGACCTGCCGCCGCATCCGCGCCTGCTCATCCTGCTGTGCACGCTGGCGCTGGTGGCCATCGTCGCGGTGGCCATCGCCGCGGCCTGGGTGCTGAGCCACCGGCCGCCGCCCGCACTCGACTGGTTCGCGCTGGTGACCACCGCGGTCGTGGTGGTGATGTTCCTGTGGCCGGACCAGTTCCACTACCACTTCGCCGCCTTCCTGGCGCCGTTCTTCGCGATGTCCCTGGGGCTGACGGCCAGCCGGCTGATATGGGCGCTCGGCCAGGGCACCAGCGGGCTGTCCGAGGGGACCGCCCGGAAGCTGTGGACGCCCGCCGCGGTCGTGGCCGGCCTGGCCATCGTGGTGCTCGGCCTGTTCCAGGCGAGCTACGAGTCGCACCTGCAGCTTCCGCTCGCCCGGGTGCCCGCCCAGGTAGACAAGATCATTCCCAAGGGCGCCTGCGTGGCCACCGACCAGGTTTCCTACCTGCTGATGGCCAACCGGTTCACGTCCAACGTGCCCGGCTGCTCGCACCTGCTGGACGGCCTCGGCAGCGACCTGGCGTTCTCCAACGGGCTCAAGCCGTCCACCGGCGCGGGCAACGTGCCCAAGGTCCAGGCTCTGTGGCGGGATGCGTTCGATCACGCCGATTACATCTGGCTGTCCTACAACTCCTACCGCCGGGTGGCCTGGTTCCCGCAGCTGCGGACGTACTTCGCGGCCAACTTCGTGCCGGTGTTCCGGCACGGGGGCCACGACACGCTCTACGCCCGCAAGGGACACACGAGTACCAGCACCAGCAGCTGACGGGGCGGGATCTCAGCGCGGCGGCTGGTAGCCGGTGTAGTTCTCGGCCAGCGAGGTGGCCGCGGCGCGCGACGTGGTGACGTACTGGAGCTGCGCCAGCTGCAGCGCGGCTTCCATGGCGTCCGCCCCCGGGGTGGCGTGCAGCATGGAGGTCATCCACCAGGAGAAGTGGGTGCACCGCCAGACCCGGTCCAGGCAGGTGTCCGAGTAGGCATCGGCCCGCCGCGGGTCGCCGCCGAGCAGCCCGGCCAGCGCGTCGGCCAGCACCGCGACGTCGGACATGGCCAGGTTCAGGCCCTTGGCGCCGGTGGGCGGGACGATGTGGGCCGCGTCCCCGGCCAGGAAGAGCCGCCCGTAGCGCATCGGTGAGCTGACGAAGCTGCGCATGGGGGTGATGCCCTTGTCCAGGATGGGGCCTTCCTTCAGCTCCCAGCCGGGCAGCGCGAACCGCGTCTGCAGCTCGGCCCAGATCCGCTCATCCGGCCACGCGGCGATGTCGTCATCCGGCTCGACCTGCAGGTACAGCCGGCTGAGCACCGGGCTGCGCAGGCTGTGCAGGGCGAACCCGTGCGCGTGATGGGCGTAGATCAGCTCATCGGTGGACGGCGGGACGTCGGCCAGGATGCCGAGCCAGGCGTAGGGATACTCGCGCTCGACGGCCGTCAGCAGGCCGGCCGGGAAGGAAGGCCGGCAGATGCCGTGGAATCCGTCACAGCCGGCGATCGCGTCGCAGGCCACCTCGGTCCGGGTGCCGTCCCGCGTGGTGTAGCGGAGCAGCGGCCGGCCGGTGTCCAGGTCGGCCACTTCGGTCCCGGTCACCTCGAACTCCAGGTGGCCGCCGGTCGCCAGCCGCGCGGCGATCAGGTCCTTCACCACCTCGGTCTGTGCGTACACGGTGACTGACCGCCCGGTCAGGTCCTGGAAGTCGAGGTGCCGGCGTTCCCCGGCGAATTGCAGGTAGATCCCGCCGTGCTCCAGCCCTTCCCGGTCCAGGCGGCCGGCCAGGCCGGCCTCGCGGAGCAGCGTCACGCTGCCCGCCTCCAGTACCCCGGCCCGCTGCCGCGCCTCGCAGTAGGCGCGGCTGCGGTCTTCCACCAGGACCGAGTCGATCCCGCGCTGGGCCAGCAGGTGGGACAGCAGCAGGCCGGCCGGGCCCGCTCCGACGATGCCGACCTGGGTGCGCAGGTCCGGTCCGCTGGCCACCGTCAGAATGGGTAAGGCGCGATCTCGCTGCGCATGGTGACCCAGCGGGTATCGGTGAACGCGTCGAGGTTGGCCGTGCCGCCGAACCGCGCCCCGGTGCCGGAGGCACCGATCCCGCCGAACGGGGTGTTGGGCGCGTCGTCCACGGTCTGGTCGTTGATGTGCACGATGCCGGTCGGGATCTTCCGGGCCAGGTCCAGGCCGCGCAGCGGGTCACGGGTGAGGATGCCCAGGGACAGCCCGTACTCGGTATCCGCGGCCAGCTTGGCCGCCTCGTCCGCGGTGGAGAACCGGATGACCGGGGCCACCGGGCCGAACACCTCGCTGGCGTAGGCGGGCATCGCGGGCGCCACCTCGGCCAGCACCGTGGGCTGGTAGAAGAGGCCCTGGTAGGTGCCGCCCGCGGCGAGCCGCGCCCCGGCGTCCACGCTGCCGGTGACCAGGCCGTGGATCTTGTCGCGCTGCCGTTCGTCGATGACCGGGCCCAGCGCCACCTGGCCGCTGGCCGGGTCGCCTACCGGCAGGTGGCCGGCCTTCTCGGCCAGGGCCGCCACGTAGTCGTCGTACACGGCCTCGTGCACCAGGTGCCGGCCGGTGGTCATGCAGATCTGGCCCTGGTGCAGGAACGAGCCCCAGGCGCCGGCCGACGCGGCGGCGGGCACGTCCGCGTCATCCAGCACGATCAGCGCCGAGTTGCCGCCCAGTTCCAGATGCACCCGCTTGAGGTGCTGGCCGGCCAGCGCACCCACGTGCCGGCCGGCGGCGGTCGACCCCGTGAACGAGATGACCCGCACCAGCGGATCGGTGATCAGGGTCTCGCCAGCGTCCGGGCCACCGGGCAGCACGTGCAGCAGGCCTTCGGGCAGGCCGGCTTCCTCGAACACCCGGGCCAGCACCACCCCGCCGCACACCGCCGTGCGCGGGTCTGGCTTCAGCACCACCGCGTTACCCAGGGCCAGTGCGGGCGCCACCGACCGGATGGCCAGGATCTGCGGGAAGTTGAACGGCGAGATGACGCCGACCACCCCGGCCGGGACGCGCTCGGCCCAGCTGAGATGAGGGGACTCGGTGGGCAGCAGCTCGCCGTAGGGACGCGAGGGCAGCGTGGCCGCCTCGTAGATCTCCTCGGTCGCCACGTGCGTCTCGAACTGCGCGGCCGGGCCGATCTTGCCGCCTTCCCGGATGCTCCAGTCCTCGATCTCCGCGGCATGCGCTTTCCATATATCCCCGGCCCGGCGCAGGATGGCGGAGCGCTCGGTGTGCGGCGTCGCGGCCCAGCCGGGCTGGGCGGCGGCCGCCGCGGCCGCGGCCGCGGCTATGTCGGCCGGCCCGGCGATGCCGGCCCGGCCGAGTTCCTGGCCGGTGGCCGGCTCCAGCACCGGGGCGCTGCCACCCGATGTGGTCTTCCAGCCATTGCTGAACGCCTTGCCGCGCCATACCGCGTCGTCGAGAAATGCCACGGGATGCTCCTTGGCCGCCGCCTGGCTCAGGATGAACCGGGGTCTCCGTCAGATGAAGCGAAGTTCGCCCTACGAACACGAGTTCTATGGTCGAACATGGCGAATCTAGGTGATGAGCGCATCAGGTGTCAACGCGCCCGGCGGGCCGGCCGGCGGCCGCCCGCGGGCTGGCGCGGCGGGCCCTTTTCCGGGCATGCTCTGTGCTGATGGCTGACCTGACACCGCCCGTGCTGGCCGAGCGCGTCGCCGCCCTCGGCCTGGTGGACCACCACGTGCATCCCGCGCTGGAGACCGATACCGGGGCGGCCGAGTTCGAGGACCTGATCACCGAGTCGGACCGCCCGCTGCCGCCCGGGCTGACCCAGTTCGATTCCCAGCTCGGCCTGGCCATCCGCCGCTGGTGTGCGCCGGTGCTCGGGCTGGAACCGTTCGCCGAGCCCGCCGACTACCTGGCCCGGCGGTCCAGCCTGGGCGGGGTGGAGGTGGCCCGGCGGCTGCTGCGGGCCAGCGGGATCAGCCATTTCCTGATCGACACCGGCCTGCTCCGGCCCGGCCTGCTCGACCTGGCCGGGATGCGGGACCTGGCCGGGGCGCGGGTCGGCGAGGTCGTCCGGCTGGAGAGCGTGGCCGAGCAGGCGGCCCGGTCCGGCGATGGCAGCGCGGCCGGGTTCGCCGGCCGGTTCGCGGCCGCGCTCAGCGCGCAGGCCGCCGGGGCGGCCGGGCTGAAGAGCATCGTCGCCTACCGGTACGGGCTCGACTTCGACCCGGAGCCGCCCACCGCGGCGGAGGTGACCGCGGCGGCCGGCCGGTGGCTGCGGCAGGCCGGCCAGGCCGGGCAGATCCGGCTCGAGGACCCGGTGCTGCTCCGCCATGTGCTGTGGACCGGGCTGGAGCACGGGCTCCCGCTGCAGCTGCACACCGGGTTCGGCGATCCCGACGTGGACCTGCGCCGCTGCGACCCGCTGCTGCTGCGCGGCTTCCTGCGCCGGGCCGAGCCGCGCCAGGTACCGATCATGCTGCTGCACTGCTATCCCTACCACCGCGGGGCCGGGTACCTGGCCCAGGCGTACCCGCACGTCTACCTGGACGTCGGGCTGGCCATCAACTACACCGGCGCCCGGGCCGCGGCGGTGGTGGCCGAGTCGCTGGAACTGGCCCCGTTCGGCAAGGTGCTGTTCTCCTCGGATGCCTGGGGCCCGCCGGAACTGCACTACCTGGGGGCCCTGCTATGGCGCCGGGCGACCGCCCGGGTGCTCGGCGACTGGGTGGCCGACGGTGAGTGGAGCCAGGCCGACGCGCTGCGGGTGGCGGAGATGATCGGCAGCGGGAACGCGCGGCGGGTGTACCGGCTGGACTGAGATCCCGGCCGGATTGGGACCGCCGTGTGACACGAGTCTGGCTGTGACCGATCTCACCAGGTATGCCCGGCTACGCCGGGGTAAACGCCGCAATCGTTAGCAGCCGAAATGCCAGGCTGGTACCTGTTCCGGCCGGCCGCAATGGACGGCGGCCGCCGGGGGTGAGGGAGGCCCGTACCGCATGGTGCACGTGAACGGTTTCACGTATGGCGCGCTGACTCCGGTGCTCGGTTATGCGCTGTCCACGCTGGGCTGTTTCCTGGGCTTGCGGTGCACCACCCGGGCGCGCGCCCTGCATGGCGCGCAGCGGGCCCGCTGGCTGCTGCTGGCCGCGCTGTCCATCGCGACCACCGGCATCTGGGTCATGCACTTCGTGGCCATGCTCGGGTTCACCATCCCAGGCCAGACGATCACCTATGACGTGCCGGTCACCATCTTGTCCATGCTGATCGCGCTGGCCGTGGTCTTCGTCGGGCTGCTCATTGTGGGGTTCGGCAGCACCGGGTGGTGGACACTGGCGCTGGGCGGGCTGATCATCGGCTGCGGCGTGGCGAGCATGCACTACGTCGGCATGGCGGCGATGCGGATGCCGGACACCATGGGCTATGACAGCACGGTGGTG
Organism: uncultured Actinomycetes bacterium; assembly: GCA_963711705.1. Classification (GTDB taxonomy): domain Bacteria; phylum Actinomycetota; class Actinomycetes; order Streptosporangiales; family Streptosporangiaceae; genus RYN-230. The sequence continues at coordinate 245,653 of CAVQFM010000012.1, read as the reverse complement.
GTGCTGTCGGTGCTGATCGCGGTGGTGGCCGGGACGGCCGCGCTGTGGGCGGCGCTCCGGCTGACCGCGGTCTGGTCGACGCTGGCCGCGTCGCTGATCATGGGTGTGGCGGTGAGCGGGATGCACTACACCGGCATGGCCGCCATGCACGTGTACAGCCCGGCAGAACCAGGCATGCTGACCGCGCATGAGCGGCGGGGTCAGCGCCGCGGCGTTCCTGCTGCCACTGATCATCGGCATCAGCCTGCTGGCATCCGCCGTCACCGTGGTCATCTCGCTGTCGCCCACCGAGGCGGAGATCCGGGAAGACGCCGCGCTGATGGCCCGGATCACCGGCCGGGCGGCCGAGGCGGCCGGGCCGGTGCAGCAGCCACCCAGGTCCGGCCCGGACCACCCGGAAGCCGGCCGCTGGTTCCGGCCCGGCTCTTGACCGGGCCGCAGCGGGCATGATCAGGGCATGAAGCTGCTCGTCCTGAACGCCCAGGCGGTGTACGAACTGCTGCCCTACGCCGAGTGTGCCCAGCTGGTCCGCGACGGGCTGGCCGCGCGGGCCCGCGGCGAGGTCTACCAGCCACTGCGCACCGTGCTCCGGCCGCCCGGGGGAGACGGGCTGATGGTCCTGATGCCGTGCGCCGGGGCGCAGGCCTACAGCCTGAAGGCGATCTGCGTGTTCCCGGGCAATCCCGCCCAGGGCAAGGACGCGCACCAGGGTGGCGTGCTGCTGTACCGCCCGGACACCGGGGAACCGATGGCGCTGATCAACGCGTCCGCGCTGACCGAGATCCGCACCGCTGCCGCGTCGGCCGTGGCGACCAGCCTGCTGGCCCGGCCGGGCGCCAGCGACCTGGCCATCATCGGGACCGGCGTGCAGGCCCGGGCGCACGCGCTGGCGCTGGCCGCCACCCGGCCGCTGACGTCGATCCGGATCGCCGGGCGGACCCCGGAGCGGGCCCAGGCGGTCGCGGCCGGCCTGGCCGGGCTGGCCCCGCTGGCCGGGATACCCGTGGTGGCCAGCTCGTCGGCCGCGGACGCGGTGGCCGGGGCGGGCATCGTGGTCACCGCCACCAACTCGGCGACGCCGGTGGTGCAGGATGCCTGGCTGGCGCCTGGGGCGCACATCAACGCGGTCGGCGCGTGCCTGCCCGACACCCGCGAGCTCGGCCCGGCGACCGTGGCCCGCGCCGCGGTCTTCACGGACAGCCGCGAGTCCGCGCTGGCTGAGGCGGGGGACATCGGGCTGGCCGTGGCCGAGGGCGCGATCGGCCCCGGGCACGTCCGCGCCGAGATCGGCGAGCTGCTCACCGGGTCGGCGGCCGGCCGAACCGGCGACGACGAGATCACCGTGTTCGAGTCGCTCGGCCTGGCCGTGGAGGACCTGGCCGCCGGGCTGGGCGCGTACCAGAACGCCGCCGCACTCGGCGCGGGTACCTGGGTGGATTTCTGACCGGGATTCAGGTTTCTTCCCGGCGGGCATGCCTGCTGAATATGGGACACCAGGTGACCATGCTGATCGCGGTGCTCGCCGCGCTCGTCGCGGCGTTCTGCTTCGCGGCTGCCTCCCTGGTGCAGCAGACCGTGGCCCGGGCGTCCGGCGCCGGCGACGTGATGCGGCCCCGGCTGCTGCTCGACCTGGCCCGCCGGCCGCTGTGGCTGGCCGGGATCGGCCTGGACGTGCTGTCCTTCTTCATCCTCGCCCTGGCCCTCGCGTTCGGGCCGCTGGCCCTGGTCCAGCCGCTGGCCGCGCTGGACGTGCTGTTCGTGCTGCCGCTGATCGCCCGCAGGCAGCGCCGCCGGCTCACCCTCCAGGACGGGATCGGCGCGCTCGCGGTGTCCGCCGGGATCGTGATCTTCCTGGCTACTGCGACACCCACCGGCGGCGTTTACGTGCCCGGCCTGGGTGCCTGGGTGCCGGTCTTCGTGGCGGCCAGCCTGCTCGCCGCGGTGTCCGCGGTAGCCGGGCTGCGGGTGACCGGGAAGGCCCGGGTGGTATGGCTGGCCGGGGCGGCCGGCTGCGTGCTGGGCGTACTGGACGGGCTGACCAAGGCCACCGTGGACGTGCTGTCCGCCCGCGGGGTGGGGGTCCTGGCCAGCTGGGAGCCCTGGGCCCTGCTGCTGGCCGGCCTGACCGGCGCGCTGCTCGGGCAGAGCGCGTACAGTTCCGGGGCGCTGTCGCTGAGCCTGCCGGTGATCGGCACCCTCACGCCGATCATCGCGGTCGTCATCGGGGCCACCGTGTTCGGCGAGGAACTAGCCTCAGCCGCCTGGCAGCTGGGCCTGCAGCTGGCCGGCGGTGTGGTCGCCGTGATCGGCATCTTCGTGCTCAGCCGGTCCTCGATCGTGACCGCCGAGCAGTCGGCCCCCCGGGGGCCGGCGCTGGCCACGATGCGTGGCCTGGCCCTGGCGAAAGGCGACTAACCCGGCCCGGTTACCCCAATCAGGTGCGCAGAGCGTAAGAATTGAGCCATGAGCAAGCAGCCGAACACAGCGCCTCCCGGCGACAAGCCATCCGGCTCGGCGCCCCCGCCCCCGCCCGCCTGGCGGCACTGGCTGTGGCCGCTGGCTCTGATCGCCGTGCTGGTGCTGTTCCTGTTGCTGCCTAAGGTCTCGATCGGCAGGCCAACCGTCAACCTGAACTACTCGGCGTTCCTGAGCGACGTCAACGCGCACAAGGTCAAGACGTTCACCCTGTCCAACAGCACCGGGTCCACCGCGCCGGCCACCGGGACGCTGACCAGCGGCAGCGACTACACGACGGTTGTCCCGCTGCCGTTCGCGGGCACCCCGCTGGAGAGCACGCTGCAGAAGGCGGACGTGCAGATCGAGGCGGCGCCGCCGGGCGCCAGCTTCGGCACCGAGCTGCTCTACTGGCTGATCCTGCTGGCCCCGTTCATCATCGTCTTCTTCCTGTTCCGGCGGCTGTCCCGGGCGGGCGCGGCGGCCGGCGGAGCCGGCGGGATTTTCGGCGTGGGCCGGGCCCGGGCCAAGGTGTTCGACGCCGAGCGCCCGGACACGAAGTTCTCCGACGTCGCGGGCTACGAGTCGGCCAAACGGGAGATCAGCGAGGTCGTCGACTTCCTGAAGCACCCGGAGCGGTACCAGCGGCTGGGCGCGGTGGCCCCGCGCGGCGTGCTCATGGTCGGCCCGCCGGGCACCGGCAAGACCCTGCTGGCCCGCGCGGTCGCGGGTGAGGCCGAGGTGCCGTTCATCTCGGTGACCGGCTCCAGCTTCGTCGAGCTGTTCGTCGGGGTGGGTGCGGCCCGGGTGCGTGACCTGTTCGCCGAAGCGCGCAAACGGGCCCCGGCGATCATCTTCGTGGACGAGATCGACGCCATCGGGCAGCGCCGCGCGGGCACCGGCGCGGTGGTGGCCAACGACGAGCGGGAGCAGACGCTCAACCAGCTGCTGGCCGAGATGGACGGCTTCGACACCTCGCAGGGCATCGTCGTGCTCGGCGCGACCAACCGCCCCGAGGTGCTGGATCCGGCGCTGCTGCGGCCGGGCCGGTTCGACCGGCAGATCACCATCCCGCTGCCCAACCTCAGCGAGCGCGCCGCCATCCTCCAGGTGCACGCCCGGGGCAAGAAGCTGGGCCGCGACGTGGACCTGGACGCGGTGGCCCGGGGCACGCCCGGCTTCTCCGGCGCCGACCTGGCCAACCTGATCAACGAGGCGGCGATCTACGCGGTCCGGGCCGGCCGGGAGAGCATCATGATGGCCGACTTCAACGACGCCAGGGACCGGATCCTGCTGGGCAGCCGGGGCGACTCCAACCTGCTGCTGCCCGAGGAGAAGCACTCGGTGGCCGTGCACGAATCGGGGCACGCCCTGGTCGCGGCGCTGTCCGCGCACGCCGACCCGGTGGCCAAGGTCACCATCCTGCCGTCCGGGCAGGCGCTCGGGGTGACCGAGCAGCTGCCGCTGGTGGAGCGGCACCTGTACGGGGAGGACTACCTGCGGGAGTCGCTCGCTGTCCGGCTGGGCGGCCGGGCGGCCGAGCTGGTCGAGCTCGGCCAGGGCTCCACCGGCGCGGCCAACGACCTGGCCTCCGCCACCGACCTGGCCATCAAGATGGTCCGCGAGTTCGGGCTGTCCAGCAAGCTCGGCCCGGTCGGCTACCCGGAGGGCGGCTCGGTGTTCCTCGGCGGGGGCGGGCCGGGCATGTCGAGCCGGCCGTTCGCCGAGGCCACCCAGCGGCTCATCGACGAAGAGGTATCCAAGCTGCTGCGGGAGGCCGAGCAGCGCGCGGTCACCGTCATCACCCAGCACCGCGACCAGCTGAACCAGCTGGCCAGCCTGCTGGTCGAGGAGGAGACGGTGGACGGCGACCGGGTGTACCAGCTGCTGGGCCTGCCCACGCCGGAGCACAAGCCGATCGTGCAAGAGATCGCGCCGGCCCGGGTCGCAGTGGCCTCGGCGGGCCAGCCGGCCACGGCCCACCCGGCGCACAGCAGCGACCGCGACGTCCCAGCAACCCACCGGCCGGGGCCGGACGGCAGCCAGCCGCCGGGCAGTAGCGCGGCCCCTTAGCGCACTGATGACCCGGTTCACCCGGATTACTGGCGGGCCGGGCCGGGGGCGGCTAAGCTCACCGCATGCGAACCGGCAGTTGCGTGCAGTGGTGGCGCCGCCACTAGGCGGTTCCTGGCTGCGCGTAGCGCCCATATTCCAGAAGCGACCGCCCGGCAGTGGCGGTCGCTTCATGCGTTCGCCTGGTGCCGGCCGAAGGCAGGGGGATCTCCGGTGGACACACACGTGCTGGGCCGGACCGAATTCGACACGGCTGGCGGCATCCACGTCACCCGCATCGCCGAGGCGTTCGAGCGGTCCGCCCCGTACACCCTGATCCAGCAGATGGACGGGCGGCGGGGCGGGGTGCTCAGCTCGGGCATGGAATACCCGGGCCGGTACAGCCGGTGGGCTATCGCGTACCTGAACCCGTGCGTGGAGGTCGTCGCCCGGGGCCGCCGGATCGCGGTCCGGGCGCTGAACGCCCGGGGTGAGGTGCTGCTCCCGGTGCTGGGCGAGGCGCTGCGGCGGGCCGGCCAGCCGGTTGCGGGCACCCAGCCGGGCACCGTTGAGGTGTTCATCCCGGAGCCCGAGGACCTGGTGCCCGAGGAGGACCGGAGCCGCCGGCCTACCGTGTTCTCGGCCATCCGCGAGGTGATCGCGGTCCTCGGCTGTGACGACCCGCACCTCGGGCTGTACGGGGCGTTCGGCTACGACCTGGCCTTCCAGTTCGAGCCGGTGCGGCTGCGCGCCGAGCGGCCGGCCAGCCAGCGTGACCTCGTCCTGCACCTGGCCGATGAGCTCTACGTGCTGGACCGCAAGCGGGAGTCCTCGGCCGTGTACCGCTACGACTTCGCGGTGGCCGGGCGGAGCACGGCCGGGCTGTCCCGGGAGACACCACCCGCCCCGGCGGCGGGGCACCAGCCGGGCGAGGGCGTTAAGCAGGAAGGTCTTCCGGGCCGGCCGGAGCCGGGCTCCTACGCGCGCATCGTGCAGGCGGCCAAGCACAAGTTCGCCCGCGGTGACCTGTTCGAGGTGGTGCCCAGCCACGTGTTCCGCGGCCCGTGCCCGTCCCCGGCCGCCTTCTACGAGCGGCTGCGGCGGAGAAATCCGGCGCCGTATGAGTTCTTCTTCAACCTGGGGGAAGGTGAGTGCCTGGTCGGCGCCTCGCCGGAAATGTATGTGCGGGTCAGCGGGGACCGGGTTGAGACGTGCCCGATCTCCGGCACGATCCGGCGTGGCGCCGATCCCCTGGAGGACGCGGCCAACATCCGCGAGCTGCTCAACTCGGCCAAGGACGAGTCCGAGCTGACCATGTGCACCGACGTTGACCGCAACGACAAGTCACGGGTCAGCGTGCCGGGCAGCGTCAAGGTGATCGGGCGGCGGCAGATCGAGATGTACAGCCGGCTGATCCACACCGTCGATCACATCGAGGGGCGGCTGCGGCCCGGGCTGGACGCGCTGGACGCCTTCCTGACGCACATGTGGGCGGTCACCGTGACCGGGGCACCCAAGACGTGGGCCATGCAGTTCATCGAGGACCACGAGGGCGGGCCGCGGCGCTGGTATGGCGGCGCGGTCGGGGTGATCGGCCTGAACGGCAGCATGAACACCGGGCTGACCCTGCGCACCGCGCACATCACCAACGGGGTGGCGGCGGTCCGGGCCGGCGCGACGCTGCTGTTCGAGTCCGACCCGATGGCCGAGGAACGGGAGACCGAGCTCAAGGCGAGCGCCCTGCTGCAGACGCTGGCCGAGGCGGCGGAGGGCGGCTGGCCCGCGCCGCTGGGCGCCTCCGCCGGGACGGCCGCGGCCGCCCCGGCGGTCCCGGCCAGCCCCGCCGAGCAGCCCGGCGCGGGCCTGCGGGTGCTGCTGGTGGATCACCAGGACTCGTTCGTGCACACGCTGGCCGGCTACTTCCGCGAGCACGGCGCCGAGGTGCTCACGCTGCGGGCCGGGCTGCCGCCCGAGGCGCTGGACAAGTACGCTCCCGACCTGGTCGTGCTGTCCCCGGGGCCGGGGCGGCCGTCCGACTTCGGCTGCGCCGACCTGCTGGCCGAGGTGGACCGGCGCGGGCTGCCGGTGTTCGGCGTGTGCCTGGGCCTGCAGGCCCTGGTCGAGTACGCCGGGGGCGAGCTGGGCCTGCTGGCCGAGCCCGCGCACGGCAAGCCGGGGCAGGTGCGGCGGATCATGGACGAGCCGCCCAGCGGGCTGCTGGACGGGCTGCCGGCCGAGTTCATCGCCGCCCGGTATCACTCCCTGCACGCCGTGCCCGAGCAGGTCAAGGGCGGCTACCGGGTGACCGCGGTCACCCCGGACCAGGTGGTCATGGCGATCGAGGACGACGCGGCCGGGCGGTGGGCGGTGCAGTTCCACCCGGAGTCGATCCTGACCGCCAGCGGCCGGGCCGGCCACCAGGTCATCGCGAACGTGCTGCGCCTGTGCCGGGCCAGGATGACCACACCAGCCCCATAGCTAACGCACCGGGCCCAGGCTTCCCGGAAGGGTGGACGCTAACCGCTGTTCCCACGACGGTTAGCGTCCACATTCTGCGGGTGCCGCCGGGGATAGTCAGTGTCCCCCGGTATCGTGCGGGGACATGAGAAGCGTGCAGCCCGAGGTGTTCCTCGTCGCCCGGCCGGCGATCGACTACGACCAGCTGGCCGCGTACCTCCAGGAGGTCGGCGGGGAGAAGTGGCTGGAGCGGCTGGACCGCGGGGAGCTGGCCAGCGACGCGGAGAACCTGGCCGAGTTCGCGGGCAAGATGTGCTACCGGGCCTGGGAACCGGGGCTGAACCCGAACGTCCGCAAGGTGCGCAACGACCACGAGGCGTACCTGCAGAACATCCTCAAGCAGGCGCACGGCTCGGTGCTGGAGCACGCCAGCTTCACGTTCGTGCTGCACAACATATCCAGAGTCTTTTCTCATGAGCTTGTCCGGCACCGGCCGGGGACGGCGGTGTCGCAGGAGTCGCTGCGCTTCGTCCGGCTGGATGACATCCCGTTCTGGTTCCCGGACTGGGCCCGCGAGGACGCCGAGCTGATGAAGCGGGCCACCGCGCTGCTGGACCAGATGGAAGAGTTCCAGCGCTGGATGGCCGGGCACTTCGGGCTGGACGAGGACGGCGTCGCGTTCCACGAGAAGAAGCACAAGACCTCGTTCATGCGGCGGCTGGCCCCGGACGGGCTGGCCACCGGCATCGTGTGGACGGCCAACATCCGGACGCTGCGGCACACCATCGAGGCGCGTACCGACCCCGGGGCCGAGGAAGAGATCCGGCTGGTGTTCGGCAAGATCGCCGGGCTGATGCGGGCCGAGGCACCGGCCCTGTTCAAGGACTACGAGGTGACCAGCGACGGGGCCTGGGTGCCCCAGTGGCGGAAGGTCTAGCCAGCTCAGCCTGACCAGGACGCTGGCCCGGGCCGGCCCGGCCCTACGATAATGCGATGACCTCAGCCGGGTACCTGCGCTTCCCTCACCTTCACGGTGATCTGGTCACGTTCGTCGCCGAGGACGACGTCTGGCTGGCGCCGCAGGCCGGCGGGCGGGCCTGGCGGCTGTCCGCGGACAGCGCGCAGGTCGCCCACCCCCGGTTCGCCCGCGACGGCGGCTCGGTGGCCTGGGCCAGCTGGCGGGACGGGCCGGCCGAGGTCTACCTGGCCGAGGTGGACGGGGCACCGGCCCGCCGCCTCACCTACTGGGGCGAGCCAGACGTCATGGTGGCGGGCTGGACCCCGGACGGCGAGGTGCTCGCGCTCAGCGCCACCGGCCAGGCGTTCGAACGGCAGTCGTGGGGGTACGCGGTGCCGGTGGATGGCGGCCCGGCCCGGCTGCTCCGCTACGGGCCAGTGGCCGGCCTGGCCATCGAGCCGGCCGCCGAGGCGCTGCTGAACGGCAGCTGGGGGCGGGACCCGGCATTCTGGAAGCGGTACCGGGGCGGCACCGCGGGCCGGCTGTGGACGGCCACCGGCGGGGCCCCGTTCCAGCGGATCCTGGCCGAAGTGAACGGGCAGTTCGCCAGCCCGATGCTGATCGGCGACCGGCTGGCGTTCCTGTCCGATCATGAGGGCACCGGCAACCTGTACTCCTGCCGCCTGGATGGCACCGGCCTGCTCCGGCACACCGACCACGACGGCGGCTACGCCCGGCATGCGGGCACCGACGGCCGCCGGGTGATCTACCAGGTGCGCGGCGAGCTGTGGATCCTGGACGAGCTCAGCGCGGACAGCGAGCCGCGGCCGGTGCCCATCCAGCTCAGCTCGGCCGCCACCGGGCTGGCCCCGCGCCTGGTGTCCGCCGCGGATCACCTCGGCGACCTGTCCTGCGACGAGACCGGGCTGGCCAGCGCGGTGGAAGTACGCGGCACCGTGCACTGGCTGACCCACCGGGACGGCCCGGCCCGCGCGCTGGCCGTGGCGCCGGATGCCCGGGCCCGGCTGCCCCGGGTGCTGGGCCGCAGCGGGCAGGTGGCCTGGATCACGGACGCGGGCGGCACCGACGCGGTGGAGATCGTGCCCGCCAGCGGCCGCGCCCCGGACGGCGGCGCGGAACCGGCCGCCGGGGCCGCCCCGCGCCGCCTGGCCGAGGGCCAGCTCGGGCTGGTCAGCGAGCTGGCCGCAGCGCCGGACGGGAGCACGGTGGCGGCCGCGACCCGCGACGGCCGGCTGCTGCTGATCGACGTGGCCTCGGGCGAGGTGCGCGAGCTCGCGCAGTCAGCCAACGGCGCGCTGTCCGGCCTGGCCTACGCGCCCGATTCGGCCTGGCTGGCCTGGTCGCATCCGGGCCCGGACCCGCTGCGGCACATCCGGCTGGCCCGGCTGGCCGACGGCACCGTGCTGGACGTGACCGACGGGCGGTTCGTCGACTCCGAGCCGGTGTTCACCACCGACGGGAAGTACCTGGCCTTCCTGTCCGCGCGGGTCTTCGACCCGGTCTATGACGCGCACTTCTTCGACCTGTCCTTCCCCTACGGATCGCGCCCCTACCTGGTCCCGCTGGCCGCGGACACGCCGTCGCCGTTCGGGCCGCTGACCACGGGCCGCCCGCCCGGCGGCGGGGACGGCCAGCCCGGCGGGCCCGGCCAGCCGCCCAGCCCGGCCGGATCGGGGGAGCCGGGCGCCGGGCCAGCCGCGGACGCGCCGGCCGCCGCGGCGGACGCGGGCCGCGCCCCGGATGCCGCGGACAGGGCTGCCGCGGCGGACGGCGACGGGCCACCGCCCGTGACGGTGGACGCCGGCGGGCTGGCCAGCCGGGTGATCAGCGTGCCGGTGGCCGAGTTCCGGTACCGGTCGCTGCAGGCGGTCGCGGGCGGGCTGGCCTGGCTGCGGGAGCCGGTCATGGGGGTGCTCGGCGAGGGCTCGGCCACGGCCGACGGCAGCCGGCCCCGCCCGGCACTGGAGCGTTACGACCTGAGCCGGCGCAAGGTCACCGAACTGGTCTCCGGGCTGGACTGGTTCGCGGTCAGCGGCGACGGCGAGTGGCTGGTGGTCCGGGACGGCAGCGACCTGCGGGTGGTCCCGGCCACCCGGAAGGCCGACCCGGACAGCGGGGACACCGTGTCGGTGGACCTGTCCCGGGCCCGGTTCCAGGCCGACCCGGTAGCCCAGTGGCGGCACGCGTTCGGCGAGGCCACCCGGTACATCCGGCACGACTTCTGGGTCGCCGACATGGCCGGGGTGGACTGGGACGGCGCGGCCGGCGCCTACCGGCCGGTGCTGGACCGGATCGGCACCTTCCGCGAGTTCGCCGACGTGCTCTGGGAACTGGTCGGCGAGCTGGGCTCCTCGCACGCCTACGTCCGCCCGGCCCAGCCGCCGGGGCGCAACGGCACCGGCCGGGTCGGACTGCTCGGCGCGGACCTGGCCCGGGCCGCCGACGGCAGCTGGCAGATCACCCGGGTGCTGCCGGGCGAGTCCTCGGACCCGCGGGCGCGCTCCCCGCTGGCCGCGCCGGGCGTGACCATCGAAGCGGGCGACGTGCTGCTGGAGGTGGACGGCCAGCCGGTGGACCCGGTGGCCGGGCCCGCGCCGCTGCTGGTCGGCGCGGCCGGCAAGCCGGTGGAACTCAGCGTGGCCCGGGACGGCCAGCCGGCCCGCCGGTTCGCGGTCACCCCGCTGGGCAGTGACCGCCGGCTGCGCTACCAGGACTGGGTGACGGCCAGGCGGCGGCTGGTCCGTGAGCTGTCCGACGGCCGGGCCGGGTACCTGCACATCCCGGACATGATGGGCGAGGGCTGGGCGCACTTCCACCGTGACCTGCGGGTGGAGATGTCCCGCGACGCGCTGATCATGGACGTCCGGGCCAACCGGGGCGGCCACGTGTCCGAGCTGGTGGTGGAGAAGCTGGCCCGCCGGATCATGGGCTGGGACGTGCCCCGCGGGCTGGGCCCGACCACCTACCCGCGGGACGCGCCGCGCGGGCCGGTGGTCGCGCTGGCCGATGAGAACGCCGGGTCGGATGGGGACATGGTCACCGCGGCCATCCGGATCCTGCGCCTCGGCCCGGTGGTGGGCGCCCGGACCTGGGGCGGGGTGATCGGCATCGACGACGGTTTCACCCTGGTCGACGGCACCGCGATCACCGTGCCGCGGTATGCGATCTGGCTGGACCAGTTCGGCTGGGGGGTGGAGAACCACGGCGTGGACCCGGACGTGGAGGTGATCATCTCGCCTGCCGACTGGGCCGAGGGCCGGGATCCGCAGCTGGAGACGGCCGTGCGGCTGGCCATGGAGCAGCTGGCCGAGCGGCCTGCGGCCCGCCCGCCGGGCACGGCCAGCCGGCCGTCCCGGCAGCGCCCCCCGCTGCCGCCCCGGCCGCGGCCGGCCGGGCAGTAGGGCCACCCGGCCCGGGCGGTCCGGCGAGCCTACAGCGGACCGTTGTACGAGCCGATCCAGTGCACCTTCAGCCAGGTGAGTGCGGCCGTCCAGGCGCCGGTCACCTCAAGCACGCCGACCAGCACCAGCAGCCCGCCACCGATCCTGGTGATCAGCTGGGCGTGCCGCCGGGCGAACTGGAACGCGGTCATGCCGCGCTGGAACGCGAACGCCATGATCAGGAACGGGATGCCCAGCCCCAGCCCGTAGATGAAGGCGAGCACGGCCCCGCGCACCGCCGTGCCCGAGCTGAACGACAGGGTCAGCACCGCGGTCAGCGTCGGGCCGATGCACGGGGTCCAGCTCAGCGCGAACAGCACGCCGAGCAGCGGCGCGCCCGCCAGGCCGGCCCGGGGGCGCAGTGACGGGCGCATGATCCGGCCGGTGACCGGCAGCCGGTCGAAGACCCCGGCGAACAGCAGCCCGAGCACGATGGTGACCGCGCCGAGCACCTGGGTCAGCCCGGCGGAGTGCCGCTGCAGCAGCAGCCCGAGGCTGCCGAAGGCCAGCCCTTCGGTGGCGAACACCACGGAGAACCCGAGCACGAACAGCGCGGTGCCGAGCAGCGTCCGGCCGCGCGGCGGCATGGCGGTGCGCGCCGGGGTGACGGTCATGGTGCCGCCCGGCCCGCCGCCCCCCGCCGCGGCCACCGCCCCAGCCGCCGCGGTGGGGGTGCCGCCGGGCGCGCCCGCCGTGCGCTGCGCATCAGTGCCGGACATGCCGGTCACGTAGGACAGGTAGCCGGGCACCAGCGGCAGGCAGCACGGGGACAGGAAGGTGAGAGCGCCGGCCGCCGCGGCGATCGGCGCAGCCAGGATGAGCGGCCCGGTCTGGACCAGATGCTCCACGCTCATCCGCTGCACCTCCTGCTACCTGCACCAAACTACCGGCCGCGTCCGGCCGGGCGACCCCAGGCTGCGATACGCGATCCCGGGGGCCATTGCCGTCCGCCCGGCCCTGTTCTACGGTGCGGTGAGCCGATGTCCGGTTGCGTCGGAATGTGTTCGATTACGTCTGAACGGAGAACGCCATGATGGCTGTGTTCCACCGAAAGTACTCGGTATTAATCCGGCGGCTCGCGGCCGTCACCGTCCCGGCCGTGCTCGCCGCGCCGCTCCTGGTCAGCGTGCCGGGAGCGGCGGCCGCGGCCCCGGACCCGGGCGGCGCCCCGGTCGTCAACTGGGCGCTGGCCGGCCAGGCCAGCGCGGACTCCACCGCCTCGGGCAGCCCGGCCGCCAACGCGATCGACGGGGACGGCGGCACCGACTGGTGCACCTCGGCGTGGACCGGCACGCTCACCGTCGACCTGGGCCAGGCCCGCTCGCTCAATGACCTGGGCATCACCCTGGACTCGTCCAGCCCGTCGGCCAGCGCCACCATCAAGACCGCGGCCACGTCCGGTGACTGGCAGACCGTGCCGGCCGCCAGCAACGTCGCGCTGGACCCGGGTAACCCGATGTACCTCCCGCTGCCGCGGGGCACCCAGGCCCGGTACGCGGAGATCACCGTGTACAGCGACACCGGCGCGGACGTGTGCGTGGGCGAGTTCCGGATGTACGGGCCCGATCCGGCCGCGGCCGGCCTGGACTTCGGCACCGACCTGTCGTTCACCCCGCAGGAGCTCGCCGCCGGGGCCAGGTTCAGCTACCACGGCCAGCAGCAGAGCCCGGTGACGATCATGAAGGAGAACGGGGCCAACTACGTGCGGATGCGGCTGTGGGTGAACCCGCCGCCCGGCTACAGCGACCTGGCCAGTGATCTCGCGCTGGCCCGCAGCGTGCACGCCGCCGGGATGAAGATCTACCTGGACATCATGTACTCCGACTTCTGGGCCGACCCGCAGCACCAGGACATCCCGGCCGCCTGGCAGGGCCAGGACCTGGCCCAGCTGACCACGACCGTGCAGTCCTACACGCAGCAGGTGATCTCCGCGTTCGCCCGGCAGGGCACCCCGGCCGACCTGGTGTCGATCGGCAACGAGATCCGCAACGGCATCCTGTGGCCCATCGGGCAGGTGAACGACCCGTCCGTCCCGGCGGACTACGACAACCTGGCCACGCTGCTCAAGGCGGGCGTGGCCGGGGCCCGGGCGGGCAACCCGGCCGGCCACCGGCTGCTGATCATGATGCACTACGACCAGGGTGGTAATAACGGCCTCAGCCAGGCGTTCTTCCAGAACCTGACCGCTGAGGGCGTGCCGTTCGACGTGATCGGGCTGTCCTATTACCCGTTCTTCCACGGCACGATCTCGGCCATGCGGCAGAACGTGGACGCGCTGGCCACCCAGTTCCACAAGCCGATCGTGATCGCCGAGACCCAGTACCCGTGGACGCTGGCCAACGGGAACAGCCCGATCGGGGACAGCACCGGCAACTTCGTGTGGCAGCCCAGCCAGCTGTCCACCGGCTACCCGGCCAGCCCGGGCGGCCAGCTGTCCTTCGTCACCGACGAGCTGTCCATCCTGGCCCAGGTCCCCGGCGGGCTCGGGGCCGGCCTGTTCTACTGGGCGCCGGACTGGATCCCGGGGGTGCCCTGGGAACCAGGGACCGGCGTGGGCACGCCGAACGCCAACCTCACCCTGTTCAACTCGCAGGGTGTCGCGCTGCCGTCGATCGGCATCTTCCGCAACCCGGCCGCGGTGTGCCAGAGCTACGACCCGTGGGACGTGCCCTGCGTGGTCGGCGGCTGACGGCCCAGGGCCAGCATCAGCGCGGTGCGTTGCGGGGGGTATCACGCCCGCAACGCACCGCGCGGGCAGAATGCGCCGCGCTAGCCGGCTGATCCCCGGGGCCCGGCCAGCCAGTACAGGCTGGCCACCTGGGCGAGCAGCGCCACCCCGGTGAGCAGGGCCATGCCCAGCGATGCGCCGTCTTTCCCGTCGTTGACGAACGCGCCGCCGCTGGCCGCCGCGCCCAGCACGGCCAGCAGGCTGACCGCCGTGGTCACGATGAGGAACGGGCGGCGGGCCGCGGCGGCGCGGATGACCAGCACCACCGAGCCGAGCAGCAGGAGCAGCCCGAGCGCCGCGTGCACGGCCAGCGCGGCCGGGCCGCTGGACAGCGCCCGGCCGATCGCGGCGAACTCGCCGCCGCCCCCGTCCCGCGCGGGCACCGTGACGTACAGGCTGACCCACATGCCCAGCCCGTACTGGATCAGCAGCGCGACCGACATGCCGAGGCTGGTCCGGCGGATGATGTCCAGCGGGGCCGGGCGCCGGGTGAAGGCCGGCTGCCCCGCGACGGTCACGCCGGGCCCGCTCACCGTGGCCCCCCGCCCACGCGGGCCCGCCGCCACCACATGACGCGCAGCGCCACCAGGGACGCGGGGATCAGCCACCACAGCGCCCACCACGGCGCCCACCCGCCGCCCCCGTGCCAGCCAGCCCCGTGCCAGCCAGCCCCGTGCCAGCCAGCCCCGTGCCCACCGGGCCCGTGCCAGCCAGCCCAGTACCCGTGGGCGGCGGCGCCGAGCACGCTGGCCAGGATCAGGGCGCCGGCCACCGCGAGCACGGCCAGCACCGGCAGCGGGACCGGCCAGCGGCGCCCGGGACCGGCGGGCGGCGGGCTGGCGGTCTCCGGCTGGGGCAGATCGGCGAGCAGGCTGGCCAGGTCGCCGCGGGTGCGGGCGCGGACCGCACGGTCCATCCGGTCCTGGAATTCGGTCAGGTCGAGCCGGCCCTGCTGGAAGTGCCCGGCGAGCTGGTCCACCACGGCATCCCGGTCAGCGTCGGACACCCGCAGGCCGGCCGCACTGGGCGGCCCGCTGTCTGGTCCGGGCATGGAATCCTCCAGGTTCGATGTCTCGTCCCCTTCGATTGTTGTCTATCAGGGATGGTTTCTGGCCGCAAGTATTTACTCGCGTGATAATGTGAGCCGGTGGAAGATGCAGCTCAGCAGGCCGCCGGGCCGGGCGGCCTCGCGTTCCTGCTCGTCCAGCTGGGCCTGCACGGGGCCCGGCAGTTCGGCGCCCGGCTGGCCCCGCTGGGGCTGGAGCAGCGCCAGGCCGGCATGCTGCTCCGGCTGGCCGTCAACCAGGGCCGGTCCCAGCAGGCGATCGCCGAGATGATCGGGGTGAACGCCACCCGGATGGTCTTCCTGGTCGACGAGCTGGAAAAGCTGGGCCTGGTCGAGCGCAGGCGCAACCCGGCCGACCGGCGTTCGCACGCCCTGTACCTGACCAGCACCGGGACGGCCACCGTGGACCGGGTCCGGGCCGTCGCGGCCGAGCATGAGGCCGCGCTGGCCGCCGCGCTCACCGCCCCGGAGCGGGCGCAGCTGACCGGCCTGCTCCGCCGGATCGCCGCCGAGCAGGGCCTGCCGCCGGGCGGCATGCCGGGCAGCCCGCCGGAAAATGCGGTGAACGGCGGGCCCGCGGCCGGATAGGATCGCGCGTCCAGCCTGGCGGATACCGCCTTCCGTCCCCGGAGACCACGATGAGCCGCGGCCTGCTGCGGGCCGACCTGTCCCCGTTGCGCGACAGCCGGGACTTCCGGCTGCTGTTCGCCAGCCGGACGGTGACCCTGTTCGGCACCGAGGCCAGCGAGGTGGCGCTGCTCGTCCAGGCCCGGCAGCTGACCGGGTCGGCGTTCGCGGTCGGGCTGCTCGGGGTGGCCGAACTGGTGCCGCTGGTGCTGTTCGGGCTGTACGGCGGGGTGCTCGCGGACCGGCTGGACCGCGGGCGGCTGCTCCGCTGGGGCGAGGCGGGCCTGGGCCTGCTGGCCGTGGCCCTGGCCGCCAACGCGGTACTGCCCCATCCCGCCGTGTGGCCGCTGTACCTGCTGGCCGCGGCGATGAGCGCACTGGCCGCGCTGCAGCGCCCATCGCTGGACGCCTCGGTGCCGCGGACCGTCGCCCGGGACCGGCTGGCCGCGGCGGCGGCCCTGCTGTCCATGTCGGCCAACGTGGCCTCGATCACCGGCGCCGCGCTGGGCGGCGCCATCGCGGCCGGCCCGGGCCCGCAGTGGGTCTACGGCTTCGACGCGGTGAGCTTCGCCATCTCCGGCGGCCTGCTGCTGCGGCTGCGGCCGCTGCCGCCCGCGGCCGGGGGCGAGCACCAGCCAGTGCCCGGGTGGCGGGCCATCCTGGCCGGGCTGCGGTACGCCCGCGGGCGGGCCGACCTGCTCGGCTCCTACCTGGCCGACCTGGCCGCGATGATCTTCGCGTACCCGGCCGCGCTGTTCCCGTTCCTGGCTGCCACCCTGCACGCGACGTGGGCCACTGGGCTGATGTTCGCCGCCCCGTCCGCGGGCGCGCTGCTGATCTCGGCGACCAGCGGGTGGACCGGGCGGGTACGCCGGCACGGGCTGGCCATCGCGGCCGCGGCCGCGGGCTGGGGCCTGGCCATCACCGGTTTCGGGCTGGCCCCGGACATCTGGGTGGCGCTCGGCGCCCTGCTGGTGGCGGGCGGCGCCGACATGATCAGCGGGATCTTCCGGGACACGCTGTGGAACCAGACCATTCCCGATGAGCTGCGCGGCCGGCTGGCCGGGGTGGAGCTGCTCAGCTACAGCGTCGGGCCGTCAGCCGGCCAGCTGCGGGCCGGCGGGGTGGCCAGCCTGACCTCGCCGCGCTTCTCGGCCGCCTCGGGCGGCCTGCTGTGCGTGGCCGCGGTCGGCGTGATCTGCCTGGCGCTGCCCGGGTTCACCCGGTACCGCGCCGCCCCGGTCAGCCCAGATCCTCAAGCGCTGCCTCAATAGCCCGGTGGAACGTGGGGTAGGCGTAGATCATCTCGCGCAGCCGGGCGACCGGCACCCGGGCGTGCACGGCCAGCGCCAGCATGCTGAGCACCTCGCCGCCGGTCGGCCCGACCGAGGTGGCGCCGACCAGGATGCCGCGGCCGGGGTCGGCCACCAGCTTGATGAACCCGTCGTTGCCCGCCTTGTGGATCCAGCCCCGGGTGGACTTGGGCAGCGGGTAGTAGCCGGTCCGCACGTCGAGGCCGCGTTCCCGGGCCTGCCGCTCGGTCAGGCCGACTGAGCCGATCTCCGGGTCGGTGAACGTCACCCGGGGCACCGCGTGGTACTCGGCGGGCGACACCTCCTGGCCCAGGATGCTGGCCACCACGATGCGCGCCTGGTACATCGACATGTGGGTGAACGCCCCGTGGCCGGTGATGTCGCCCAGCGCCCACACCCCCGGGGCCACCCGCAGGTGATCGTCCACCGGGACCGCGCGCAGGTCATCGTCCAGGCCGAGCACCCCGAGGCCGATCCCGGCCAGGTTGGTGCGCCGCCCGGTCGCGATGAGCAGCTGGTCCGCGGACAGCTTGGGCCCGCCGTCCCGCTCCACGGTGAACCGGCCGCCGCTGTGCTGCACGGCCAAGGCCATGCCCCCGGTGCGCACGTCGATACCCTCGCGGGCGAAGACCTCCTGGAGCAGCTCGCAGGCTTCGGGTTCCTCGCCCGGCACCAGCTTCCCCTTGCCCTCGACCATCGTCACCGAGGCGCCGAACCGGGCGAAGACCTGGCCGAGTTCCACCCCGACCGCGCCCGCCCCGATGACCAGCAGTGAGCCAGGCACCTCGGTGGCCTCGATGGCCTCCCGGTTGGTCCAGTACGGGGTGCCGGCCAGCCCGTCGATGGGCGGTACCAGCGGCTCGGTGCCGGTATTCAGCACGATCGCCCGGCGGGCCCGCAGTACCTGGTCACCCACAGTAACTTCGCCGGGGGCGGTGATCCGGCCCTGGCCGCGGAAGAACTGCCCGCCCAGCCCGGTGAACCGGTCCACCGCGACCTTGTCATCCCAGTCGTCGGTGGCCTCGTCCCGGATCCGCCGGGCCACCGGCGCCCAGTCCGGGTGGACCTGGGAATGGCCGGCCATCCCCGGGATGCGGCGGCCCTCGGCCAGCAGATCGGCGGCCCGGATCATCATCTTGGACGGCACGCAGCCCCAGTACGGGCATTCCCCGCCGACCAGCCGGTCGTCCACACCGGCTACCGTCAACCCGGCTGTGGCCAGGCGTTCTGCCGCCCACTCACCGCCCGGGCCCATGCCGACCACGACGACATCCACGTCAACCACGGTCATCCAGCCCTCCCCAGGGCGCATCGGTCGCGCGATCAAGGGTAACTGGCGGTGAAATTCTCAGCGGGATGGCATCCGGCTGGAATTGCTGCGGCGGAGAGTTGGTTCCTTATTAGGTGGCCGGCGAGCTACCGACACGGACGGGGCGGATCTGATGACCTCTGAGCGTGGCGAGGCTGACTGCCCGCCGGAACCGCCGCTCACTGAGCGTGACGCGGAGGAGCACGCGCACGGTATCTGCTTCAAGACCGGCCCGCCGGGCACGGTCGGGGTCGAGCTGGAATGGCTGGTCTACGACGGCCGCGATCCGGCTCTCCCGGTTGACCCGAAGCGGGTGACCGAAGCCCTGGCCCGCCTTGACCAACCCGGAGCGCTCCCTGGCCGGGGTCGGCTGACCACCGAACCCGGCGGCCAGGTCGAGCTGAGCTCCGCGCCAGCGTCAGGCCTGGGCGGATGTGTGGCGGCCGCCCGCAGTGACCTCGCGGCGGTCCGCCGGGCCATCGAGCCCGCCGGGCTCAGCCTCGCGGGGCACGGTCTCGATCCGTTCCGGCCCCCACGGCGCGTGCTCAACCTGCCGCGCTACGCCGCCATGGAGGAGTACTTCGACCGCCACGGCCCGTGGGGACGGGTGATGATGTGCAGCACCGCCTCGGTCCAGGTCTGCGTGGACGCAGGCCACGAGCAGGGCGGCCCGGCCGGGTTCCGCTGGCGCTGGCATCTGCTGCACGCCCTCGGCCCGGTCCTGGTGGCCGCGTTCGCCAATTCCCCGCTGCGCGCCGGGCGCCCGTCCGGGTGGAAATCCACCCGGCAGGCGGTGTGGTTCCGGCTCGACCCGGGGGGCCGGACCCGGGCGCCGGCCAACGCCGAACCCGGCCCGCTGAGCATCGGCAACGGCTGGCCCGAGGACGGCGACCCGCGGGCCGCGTGGGCCGCGTACGTGCTCGACGCGGACGTGATGTGCCTGCGCCAGCCCGGCTCCCCGCGGTGGACCGCGCCGACCGGGCTGACCTTCCGCGACTGGCTGCGCGGCAAGGCCTCGCCGCTGCCCACCGCCGACGACCTCAGCTACCACATGTCCACCCTGTTCCCGCCGGTGCGGCCGCGCGGCCACCTGGAACTGCGGATGATCGACGCGCAGCCCGGCGACGGCTGGATCGTGCCCACCGCGGTGGTATCCGCGCTGGTCGACGACCCGGCCGCGGCCCAGGCCGCGATGGCCGCGGTCGAGCCGCTGTGGGCCGCGCCGAGCGCCGCCCGGCCAGCGGCCCGCTGCTCCGCGGGCGGCGGGGCGCTGCGCTACCCCGGTCATGGCCTGCCGGGCAGCGCGTACCCGCTGGACGGCGGGCCGGAGGATCTGTGGCTGCGGGCCGCCCGGCTCGGCCTGGCTGACCCGCAGCTGGCCATCGCGGCCCGGGAATGCTTCGCGGCCGCGATGGGAGCGCTCACCCGGCTCGGCGCCCCGGCCCACGTCCAGCAGGCGGTGGCCACGTTCGCCGACCGCTACGTGCTGCGCGGCCGGTGCCCGGCCGACGACCGCCTGGCCGCCGCCCGCGCGGCGGGAAGCTCACCGGCCGCCCTGGCCATCGCCGACCCCAGTGGAGAGGACGAGTCATGACATCGACGCCCGCCACCCCGGAGACGCTGCGGGAGCTGATCGCCGGCCGCCTGCTGACCGCGCGCGAGCGCACCCAGCTGCTGACCGCGGTGGACGACGCCGACCTGATCCAGCAGCACTCACCACTGATGTCACCGCTGGTCTGGGACCTGGCGCACATCGCCAACCAGGAAGAACTGTGGCTGCTGCGCGCGGTCGGCGGCCGGGAGCCGATACACCCGGAGATCGACCCGCTGTACGACGCGTTCGAGCATCCCCGGGCGGAGCGGCCCACGCTGCCGCTGCTGCCGCCAGCCGAGGCCCGGGCCTACGCGCACGAGGTGCGCGGCCGGGTGATGGACCTGCTCGCCGCGGCCAGCTTCACCGGGCCCCGGCTGGTCACCGGCGGGTTCGCGTTCGGCATGGTGGCCCAGCACGAGCAGCAGCACGACGAGACCATGCTGATCACCCACCAGCTGCGCAAGGGCGCGCCCGTGCTGTCCGCGCCAGCGCCCGGCCCGCCGCCCGCCGACGCGCTGCGGCTGCCCGCCGAGGTGCTCATCCCCGGCGGCCCGTTCACCATGGGCACCTCGGACGAACCGTGGGCACTGGACAACGAGCGGCCCGCGCACCGGGTGACGGTGCCGTCCTTCTACCTGGACACCACGCCGGTCAGCAACGCGGCCTACCAGGAGTTCATCGCCGACGGCGGCTACGCCAGCCAGCGCTGGTGGAGCCCGGCGGGCTGGGCCCACCGGCAGCGGGCCGGCCTGGAAGCCCCGCTGTTCTGGCGGCGGGAGGGCGCCGGGTGGATTCGCGACCGGTTCGGCGTCACCGAGCCGGTGCCGGCCGCCGAGCCGGTGCTGCACGTCAGCTTCTACGAGGCCGAGGCGTACGCGCGGTGGGCCGGCCGCCGGCTGCCGACCGAGGCGGAATGGGAGAAGGCGGCCCGGTTCGACCCGGCCACCGGCCAGTCCCGCCGGTTCCCGTGGGGCGACCAGGAGCCCACCGCGGACCTGGCCAACCTGGGCCAGCGGCACCTGCAGCCCGCGCCCGCGGGCAGCTACCCAGCGGGCGCGGCGCCGTCCGGCGCCCGCCAGCTGATCGGCGACGTGTGGGAGTGGACCAGCAGCGACTTCCTGCCCTACCCCAACTTCACCGCCTGGCCGTACCGGGAGTACTCCGAGGTGTTCTTCGGGCCCGAGTACAAGGTGCTGCGCGGCGGCTCGTTCGCGGTCGGCCCAGTGGCCTGCCGGGGCACGTTCCGCAACTGGGACTACCCGATCCGGCGGCAGATCTTCGCCGGGTTCCGCACCGCCCGCGACGGCGCACCCGCGGCCGGGTGAGCCCGCCGTATGTGCCGCCACCTGGCGTATCTGGGCCCGCCGGCCAGCCTGGCCGCGGTGCTCAGCGACCCGCCGCACGGCCTGGTCCGGCAGTCCTGGGCGCCCCGCGAGCAGCGGCACGGCACGGTGAACGCGGACGGCTTCGGCGTTGGCTGGTATGCGGACGGCGACCCGGTGCCCGCCCGCTACCGGCGCGCCGGGCCCATCTGGGGCGACCCATCGTTCGCCGACCTGGCCCGGGTCACCCGGACCCGGGCGCTGCTGGCCGCGGTGCGCTCAGCCACCGACGGCACGGCGCAGGGCGAAGCCGCGGCCGCGCCGTTCGCCGCTGACCGCTGGCTGTTCAGCCACAACGGCAGGCTTAACGGCTGGCCCGCCGCCACTGGCCGGCTGGCCGCCACCCTGCCGCCCGCGGAACTGCTGGATCTGGAGGCGCGCACCGACTCGGCGCTGGCCTGGGCGCTGGTGCTGCACCGGCTGCGGGCCGGGGAGAGCCCGCCGGACGCGCTGGCCCAGACCGTCGCGGACCTGGACTCCCACGGGGTCACCGGCCGGTTCAACTTCCTGCTGACCGACGGCGGGCAGATCGCGGCCACCGCGGCCGGCGACACGCTGTACTACCGGGCCGGGCCGGGCGGCACCCGCGCGGCCGGCATCGTGGTCGCCTCCGAGCCCACCGACGACGAGCCCGGCTGGTGCCGGGTGCCGGACCGGTCCGTGCTCACCGCCCGGCCCGGCGCGGTGCAGGTGAGCCCGCTCAAACCAGCTGACTGATCATCGCCGCGACGAACCGACGGAAGGATCCCGGATCCGTGACCGAACTGCAGGTGGACCGACTGCTGCCCGACGGCTTCCTGGCCAGCGCGCTGCGCCGGGATGCGCTGGCCGGCCTGACCGCCGTGCCCAAGACGCTGCCGCCCAAGTGGTTCTATGACGAGCGGGGGAGTGAGCTGTTCGAGAAGATCACCCTGCTGCCGGAGTACTACCCGACCCGGGCCGAGCGTTCCATCCTGGCCGCGCACGCCGCCGATGTCGCCACCGCCACCGGCGCCAGCGCCCTGGTCGAGCTGGGCTCGGGCTCCTCGGAGAAGACCCGGCTGCTGCTCGACGCGCTGCGTGACGCCGGCTCGCTGCGCAGCTACGTGCCGGTGGACGTCAGCGAGTCAGCCCTGGTCGCGGCCGGGCAGCGGGTGCTGGGCAGTTACCCGGGGCTGATCGTTAAGGCGGTGGTGTCGGACTTCGAGGAGCACCTCGGCCTGCCGGCCACGGACGGCCCGCGGCTGGTGGCGTTCCTCGGCAGCACCATCGGCAACCTGCTGCCGCCGCAGCGGGCCGCGTTCCTGGCCCGGCTGCGGGCCGGGCTGCGCCCGGGCGACGCGCTGCTGCTCGGCACCGACCTGGTCAAGGACCCGGCCGTGCTGCTGGCCGCGTACGACGACGCGGCCGGGGTGACCGCGGCGTTCGACAAGAACGTGCTGAGTGTGCTCAACAGTGAGCTGGGCGCGGACTTCGACCCGGACGAGTTCGACCACGTGGCGCTCTGGGACCCGGTCCAGGAGTGGATCGAGATGCGGCTGCGCTCGGCGCGGCCGCAGACCGTGCGGCTGCCCGCGATCGGGCTGAGCGTCGAGTTCGCCGGCGGTGAGGAGCTGCGCACCGAGGTGTCGGCCAAGTTCCGCCAGCCGGGGGTGACCGCCGAGCTGGCCGCCGCGGGCTTCGCGCTGCGCGCCTGGTGGACCGATCCGGCTGGCCAGTTCGCGCTGTCGCTAGCCGAGCCCGCCTGACGGCACGCCCCGGGGCACCGCGCGCGCCGCGACCCGGTCCAGGCCCAGCTGGCGGACCAGTTCGCCGATCACCCGGCCGGCGTCGATGGCGCCGCAGCTGAACAGGTCGATCGCGATCAGGTTCTCTTCCGGCCAGGTGTGGATGCTCAGGTGCGACTCGGCCAGGATGAGGATCAGGGTGATCGCGCCGTTCGGGAACGTGACGTGACTGGTGCCCAGCACGTGCCCGTGCCCGGCGCGCACCGCGTCGCGGGCCGCGGCGGTCAGCCGGGCCAGGTCGGTGAGGGGGGACGCCGGGGTGGCGGCCGCGTCGATCGCGTGCAGCACCTTGCCCGCCGCGCGGTCCTGCGGCCCCGCCACCGCCTGCCCGCTCGGTGCTCCCTTGCCCGGCATGATGTGGGAGAATACCGTACTTGCCGCCGGCCCGGCCGGCCCGGCAAATCCCGGCTGGCCCGCCCGGCTCCGCCGCCGTGGCAGGCAACCACTCGTATCACTCGTACCCAAACCAGAGAACCGGCCGCATGGACGTTGACGCAGTGGTCACCGAGGTCGCCTCGGCGGTCGGCCTCGCCGAGGGCCGGTCCGGGGTCAGGGACGTCATGCGCGCGATCGCGCGCAGCGAGCCAGTGGCCACCCGTGAGGTCAGCAGGCAGGCCGAGCTGCCCATCCCGCTGGTCACCGCGGTCTGCAACGAGCTGCGCAAACGCGGTGTGGTAGATCGCGGCCGGCCGGTCCGGCTGACCCCGGAAGGCCGCGCCGCGCTGAACCTGCCGCCCCGGCCGGGCGGCCAGGCCGCGATCTCCGGGCGGTGCCCGTGCTGCGGTGGCCGGGGAGTGGTGGTCCCGGAGGCCGCCGCCGCGCTCACCGGCCAGCTGGACCGGCTGTCCGCCGGGATCCCCGGGGCCAAGCTGGAGCTGGACCAGACGCACTGCACGGTGCCGACCAAGATCCACCGGGTGCTGCGCATGCACGAGGCCGGGGCGCTGGACGGCAAGGCGGTCATCGTGCTCGGCGACGACGATCTCACCGCGCTCGCGGTAGCCGCGTTCTGCGCGCTGCCCGGCAGCGGGGCCCGGGTCCGCCGGCTCACCGTGGTGGACACCGACGCGGACCTGCTCGCGTTCATCGGGGACCGGATGGCGGGCACCGGGACCGATGTGGAACTGTGCCAGCACGACCTGCGCGAGCCGCTGCCCGGCGGCCTGCTCGGCGCGTTCGACGTGGCCTGCACCGATCCGCCGTACACGGTGGCCGGCGCCGAGCTGTTCCTGTCCCGGGCGGTGTCCGCGCTCAGCCCGGACGCGGGCCAGCACGTGTTCTTCTCGTTCGGCGCGCGGCGCCCCGAGGAAACCCTGCTCACCCAGGAGCTGATCGCGCAGCTGGGGCTGACCGTACGGGCGCTGCTGCCCGGCTTCAACGAGTACCTCGGCGCGGGCGTGCTGGGCAGCACCAGCCACCTGTTCCACCTGCGCACCACGGCCGGGGCCGCGCCGCTGATCACCGGGGCCTATCCGGGCCCGCTGTACACCGCGGACCGGCGGGTCACGGCCCGGCCGTACCGCTGCGCCGGGTGTGCCGCGGTGCACCAGGTCGGCCCGGGCGGGCGCTGGGCGATGATCAGCGAGCTGAAGGCGGCTGGCTGCCCGGAGTGCGCGGGCACGGTGTTCCGGCCGCTGCCGCTGGGGGCCCGGTGAACGGCTACCTGATCCGCCCGGCCACCGGCGCCGACCTGGACGCGGTCGCCGCGTTCGAGGTGGACATCGCCCGGGTCTCATTCGGGGACGACGCGATCACCGACGCGGGCCTGCACCGCAAGCGGGTGGCCGGGGCGCTGGGCAAACCCGGCGAGGTGACCGTGGTCGCGGCGGCGGCAGGCACGCCGGGCGTGCCAGTCGGCTGGGCGTGGCTGTCCGGCCGGACCAACTCGCTGACCGGCGCGCGGTACGGGAATTTCCGGTCGCTGGCGGTGGCCGACATCGCGGACCGGGCGGCGGTGGCGGAACTGTTGATGGAAGCCGTTCTTGCCGCCGCGGCGGACGCCGGATTGCGTCAGCTCACCGGTAAGGTGCACGCCAGGAATCTCGGCATGCGCGCGGTTTACCGCAAGTTCGGATTCGAGGCGACACACATCACCATGGAAAAGCGGGATCTGGCCGGGCCGCCCGGGAGGCCGTCGTGAGCGCGCCTGCCGGGCCTGGCCGCCTGGTCAAGTGTGTGGTCTGGGACCTGGACAACACGCTGCTGCGCGGGATCTACCTGGAGTCGAGGCCCGGGCCGCCACCCCCGGACCCGGCCATGGCCAGCCTGCTCACCGTGCTGGGCGAGCGCGGCATCCTGCACGCGATCGCCAGCCGCAACCCGCCGGAAGCGGCGCGGTACGCGGCCCAGGCCACCGGGTGCGAGTTCGTCGCGGCCGAATGCGGCTGGGGCCGGAAGTCGGAGTCACTGGCCCGGATCGCCGCCGGGCTGGACATCGGGGTGGACGCGCTGGCCTTCGTGGACGACGACCCGTACGAGCGGGCCGAGGTCGGCGCGGCGCTGCCCGGGGTCCGGGTGCTGTCCCCGGAAGACGCGGCCGAGGCGGTGGACTGGCCGGAGTTCAGCCCGGCCGAGGTGACCCCGGAAGCCCGCCGCCGGGCCGGGCTGTACCAGCAGCGGCAGCAGCGGCTGGCGGCGGAGCGGTCCTTCGGCGGCTCCCGGGAGGAGTTCCTGCGCGCCTGCGGCACGAAGGTGACGATCGCCCGGGCCGTGCCGGGCGACGTGCCGCGGCTGCACGAGCTGTCCGAGCGGACCAGCCAGTTCAACTCGGCGGGCCAGGCGCTGAGCAGCGCATCCCTCGAAGACCTGATCCGATCCCCGGCGCAGGACGTGATGACGGTACGGCTACAGGATTGCTTCGCGGACGACGGGCTGGTCGGCGGCTGTGTGGTCGGCCGCGACCGGGTCTGGACGGTTCCCTTCCTCATGATGTCCTGCCGGGCGATCGGCCGCGGCGTCATCGACAGCCTGCTCGGCTGGCTGGCCCGGGCGGCCGCCGCGGGGCGGCGCCGCCGCGGTGCAGGTGCCGTGCGTGCTGAATGAACGGAACGTGCCGCTGCGGCTCGCGCTGGCCAGCGCCGGCTTCCGGGCTGACCCAGGCCAGGCCGGGCCGGCCGAGGCGCTGTTCCGGCACGATCTGGCCGCGCCGCTGCCCGCCCGGCCGGGCTGGGTCACCACGCCAGGTGAGCTATGACCGGCGCGCGCCAGGCGCTGGTGCTGGATGAGCTGCGCGGCGTGCTGGCCGAGGTCACCGGGCGGGACGAGCTGCGCGCCATCCCGGCGGGCACCGCGCTGTTCGGCCCGCCGGTGGCGCTGGACTCGCTCACCGGCACCCGGCTGCTGCGCGAGGTCCGGCAGCGGTTCGGGGTGGACGTGGCGGCCGAGGACCTGAACCTGGACGCCCTGGCCACGCTGGGCACGCTGGCCTCGTTCGTGGCCTCGCGGTCCGAGCTGCCCTCGGGGAGGCCGTGATGCTGACGGTGCCGCCCGCGGGCTGCGTGGACGTGTGGTGGCTGGACATCTGCACGGTGGCGGTCGGCCGCGGCGAGCTGGCCGAGCTCAGCCTGGAAGAGCACAAGCGGGCCGCCTCGTTCGCGTTCCGCGCCGACCGGCGCCGGTACACCGCCGCGCACGTGATGCTGCGCCGGGTGCTGTCCGGCTACCTGGACATCCCGCCGTCCAGCCTGGTCTTCCGCCGGGAGCCGTGCCCCCGGTGCGGCAAGCCGACCGGGCGGCCCGCGCTGCCGTTCGGCTACGGGGTGCACTTCTCGCTCGCGCACAGCGGCGATGCCGTGGTCATCGCGGTGGCCAGCCAGTCAGTGGGCGTGGACGTAGAGCAGCAGCCCTCTGGCTGCGTGTGCGCGCTGTCCGGGGACATGAACGCGGCCGACGCGGAGTGGGGCCGGGCGCTGGGCGAGGCGGCCCGGCACGACCTGGTCATCCGCTGGTGGGTGCGGGCCGAGGCGGTGCTCAAGTGCACCGGCGAGGGCATCGGCCACGGCATCGGCAGTTTCCCGGTGCTGGGCAGCCCGGACGGGCCGCCCGGCCCGGCCGTGCCCGGCGGGCCCGAGCAGCTGATGGCGGCGACCGTGGTGCATGGCTGCTCGCTGATCTCGCTGCCCGCGCCCGGTGGCTACCAGGCCGCGCTGGCGCTGGCCGGCCAGGCCAGCTCGGTCCGGCTCGCGGTCCGCGCCCCGTGGTCGTCCGGCCGCCGCCGGACCGCCCGGGCCTGAGCCGCGGCTGAGCCCCGCCCCGCCGCCGAGCGTGATTTCCGTCACCTAGCCCGTGCGCGATGCGTTTGCCTGTGCGGGCCGTAGGTAGCCTCGGGGCAGATCCGCGCAGGCACGGTGGAGGCAGACATGACGGCGGTTTTCGCGGTGGACGCGTGCCGGACCCCGGTAGGCAAGATCAAGGGTGCGCTGGCCGCCGTCCGGCCCGATCACCTGACCGCCGAGGTGCTCAGGGCGCTGCTGGCCCGCAGCAGCTGGCTGGACCCGGGCCGCATCGACGACGTCTACTGGGGCGCCGCCAACCAGGCCGGTGAGGACAACCGCAACGTGGCCCGGATGGGCGTGC
Source organism: uncultured Actinomycetes bacterium (assembly GCA_963711705.1). Classification (GTDB taxonomy): domain Bacteria; phylum Actinomycetota; class Actinomycetes; order Streptosporangiales; family Streptosporangiaceae; genus RYN-230. Next base: position 217,911 of record CAVQFM010000012.1, on the reverse strand, counting down.
TGCTGGCCGGGCTCCCGGTGGACGTGCCGGGCGCGACCGTCAACCGGCTGTGCGGCTCGGGCATGGAGGCCATCGCCTGCGCGGCCCGGGCCATCGCCGCCGGTGAGGCCGACATCGCGGCGGCCGGCGGGACCGAGTCGATGACCCGGGCACCGTTCGTGCTGCCCCGGGCCAGCGAGCCGTTCCCGCGCGACGCCGGGGTGGCCGACACGCGGCTGGGCTGGCGCCTGGTCAGCCCGCTGATGCAGGAGATGTACCCGCCGGTCACCCTGGGCGAGACCGCGGAGAACGTGGCCGAGCGCTACCAGGTGAGCCGGGAACGCCAGGACGAGTTCGCGCTGCGCAGCCACCAGCGCGCCGCCGCCGCCCAGCAGGCGGGCCGGTTCGGCGCCGAGATCGTGCCGGTGGCCGCGCCGGCCGGGCCGGTCACCCAGGACGAGGGCGTCCGGCCCGGGCTGACCATGGCCGAGCTGGCCGCCAAACGCCCCGCGTTCCGGGCCGGCGGCACGGTCACCGGGGGCAACTCGTCACCACTGAACGACGGGGCGGCCGGGGTGCTGCTGGTCTCCGAGCCGGTGCTGGCCGCCTCCGGGGCCACCCCGCTGGCCCGCTACGTGGGGACCGCGGCGGCCGGCGTGCACCCGGACTACATGGGCATCGGCCCGGTCCCGGCGGTGGGCAAGGCCGCCGCCCGGGCTGGCTGGGACCCGGCCAGCCTGGACCTCATCGAGGTCAACGAGGCGTTCGCCGCGCAGGCCGTGGCGGTGTGCGACGAGCTCAAGCTGGATCCGGAGCGGGTCAACGTGAACGGCGGCGCCATCGCCATCGGCCACCCGCTGGGCTGCTCCGGGGCGCGGATCACCACCACCTTGCTGCACGAGTTCCGGCGCCGGGGCGCGAGCCGCGCCGCGGCCAGCATGTGCATCGGGGTCGGCCAGGGCATCGCCACGCTGTGGGAGGCGGCCTGATGGCGCGGCGCAGGCGGCTGGCGGCCGTCCGGCGGGCGATGTGGCGGCTGTGGCCGGACCGCAACCCGCTGCGGCGGCGGGCCGACCGGATCGAGCGCCTCGTCATCATCGGGCTGCTCGCCCTGTTCGCCGCGGCCGCCCCGGTGGCCGCGCTGACCGTGGGGCACACCGCGGCCGTGGCTGCGGCCCGGGCGGCGGCCCGGGCCGAGGCCGCGGCCTGGCACCGGGTTCCGGCCCACCTGGTCCGGTCGGCACCGCCGCCGCGCGGGCCGGCTGACCCGTCCAGCTACCTGGCCCGCGTCCCTGCCTGGTGGATCGGGCCGGACCAGGCCCGGCGCACCGGCCGGGTGCTGGTCGCCGGCGGGCACCCAGGCCGGCCATCTGGTGCAGGTGTGGATCGACGGGGCCGGGCGGCTGGTGCCCGGCCCGCTGGGCTACGCCCAGGCCGCGGGCGGCGCGGCGCTGGCCGCGGTGGGCACGGTGGCCGTGCTGGCCACGGCGCTGGTCATCGGGGGAGCGGTGGCCCGGCGGGTGCTGGACCGGCGGCGGCTGGCCGGCTGGGAAGCAGCCTGGGCCTCGGTCGGGCCGGAGTGGACCGGCCACCACTAGGACGTGTCCCGGCGGGCAGGCTGACGCCCGGCGGGCCCGGGGGCCCACCGGGGCAGCGGCCGGGGCTACCCGGCGGCTGGCCTAGACCGCCTGCTCGGCCAGGGTGAAGGCGACAGTGCCTTCCGCATCGACCTGGGCGTCGAGGGACTTGTCATCCAGCGCCACCGCTGCCCCCGGCTCCAGGAAGACCCGGGCACCCTCGGTCTCGATCACCTGGTCGCCAGCTACCGGGGTCTCCGCGAGCGTGACCTGGAACGTCGGGCCACCATCGGACTGCGACATGATGCGCAGGCCGGTGTCCTCCGGCAGTTCCGGCTGTGAGGTCAGGTTACGGATGGCCGTCACGGCACTGTCGGTCAGTGTGAGCATGTTTGTGCTCCTCAATTGCTGTCGGACGTATGCGGTTGGGCGACCACTACCCGATCTCACCGGCCTCACGCGTCGAGATTCCGGCCGCAGATCCGATACGCAGGCAGCCCGGGCTGCGGTGGCCCGGCCGGAGCGGAAGGATGAAGCAATGCGATTCATGCTGCTGCAGAACTACGGGCCGGCGGAATCGGGCTGCCCGCCGATGACCGAGTGGTCGCCCGCGGACGTCCAGGCGCACATCGAGTTCCAGCAGGCCCTGAACACCGAACTGGCCGGGCTCGGTGAGCTGGTGGACGCCCAGGGGCTGGCCGGGCCGGACGAGGCCAGGTTCGTGGTCTCCGACGGGGCCAGCGCCCCGGTGATCACCGACGGGCCGTACCCCGAGTCCAAGGAGCTGCTGGCCGGCTACCGGCTGGTCGACGTGGATTCGGCCGCCCGGGCCATCGAGATCGCCGCCCGGGCGTCGGCGGCGCCCGGGCCGGGCGGCGTGCCGATCCGCCAGCCGATCGAGGTCCGCCAGGTGCTCAGCGCCCCGGATCCCGAGGTGTGACCGGCGCCGCCAGCACCGAGGACCTGCTGCGCGAGCTCGCGCCGCGGGTCCTCGGCGCGGTGGCCCGCCGCTATGGGGATTTCGCCGACGCCGAGGACGCGGTGCAGGAAGCGCTGCTGGCCGCGGCCACCACCTGGCCCGGGCAGGGCCGGCCAACCCGCTCGGCTGGCTGATCCGGGTGGCCAGCCGCCGGCTGACCGACGCTTACCGCAGCGACGACGCGCGCCGCCGCCGCGAGCTGCTGGCCGCGTCGTGGTCGCGGCCCGCGGCCGGCCCGCAGCCGGGCGGGGAGGACACCGGCCAGGACGACACGCTCATCGTCATGTTCATGTGCTGTCACCCGTCGCTGGCCCCGGGATCGGCCATCCCGCTGACGCTGCGCGCGGTCGGCGGGCTGACCACCCGGGAGATCGCCACCGCGTTCCTGGTCCCGGAGACGACCATGGCTCAGCGGATCAGCCGGGCCAAGGCCACGGTGAAGGCGTCCGGCGAGCCGTTCCGGCTGCCACCGCCGGGCCAGCAGGCGGGCCGGCTGCGTTCCGTGCTGCACGTGCTCTACCTGCTGTTCAACGAGGGTTACGCGAGCAGCAGCGGCCCCGACCTGGCCCGCGCCGACCTGTCCGGCGAGGCCATCCGGCTGGCCCGTGGGCTGCGGTCCAGCCTGCCCGACCGCCCCGAGGTGGCCGGCCTGCTCGCGCTGATGCTGCTCACCGACGCGCGGCCGGCCCGGACCGGGCCGCACGGCGAGCTGATTCCCCTGGCCGAGCAGGACCGTGGCCGCTGGGACCGGGCGCTGATCGCGGAGGGGGTGGCGCTGATCACCGGGGCGCTGCGCCGCGGCCAGCCCGGCGAGTACCAGCTGCAGGCGGCCATCGCCGCCGTGCACGACCAGGCGGCCGGCCACACCAGTACCAACTGGGGCGAGATCCTGTCCCTGTACCAGGCGCTGGAGCGGCTGACCGGCAACCCGATGGTGACGCTGAACCGGGCCGTGGCCGCGGCCATGGCCCAGGGCCCGCAGGCCGGCCTGGACGTCCTCGACGGGGTGGCCGGGCAGCTTGGTGAGCACCATCGTTTCCACGCGGTCCGGGCCCACCTGCTGGAACTGGCGGGCGACCAGGACGCGGCCCAGGCTGAGTTCGGCGCCGCGGCCGCCCGGGCCACCAACCTCCGGGAGCGCGACTACCTCACCACCCAGGCCGCCCGGCTGGCGAGCGGCGGTCCGGGCTGAACCCGGTCCAGCTGGCCGCCAGCCAGCCCAGGTAGGGTCGGCGGCGGGTGTGTGTACCGCGAGCGAGGGGGCCCGCACCGTGGACGCAGGCAGCAGCGCGCGCGACGCGGCGCAGCAGACGGGCGGCCCGCCGCGGCCGCCCGGCCAGCTGGCGCCGCCCGGCGAGGCCGCCCTGCCCGACCGGCTGTGGACGGTGCCCAACGTGCTCAGCCTGGCCCGGCTGGCGGGCATCCCGGTGTTCCTGTGGCTGGTGCTGGGCCTGCACGCCAACGGCTGGGCGGTGCTCCTGCTGGGGCTGTCGGCCGCCTCCGACTGGCTGGACGGGAAGATCGCCCGCGCTTTCCACCAGGAGAGCCGGCTCGGGCAGGTGCTCGACCCGGCCGCGGACCGGCTGTACATCGCGGCCACGCTGATCGCGCTGGCCATCCGGGGCATCATCCCGTGGTGGCTGGTCGGCCTGCTGGTCGCCAGGGAACTGGTGCTCGGGGTGGCCCTGCTCTGGCTGCGCTATCACGGCTACGAGCCGCTGCAGGTCAGCTTCGTCGGCAAGGCCGCGACCCTGTGCCTGCTGTACGCGTTCCCGCTGCTGCTGCTCGGTGCGTACGCCGGGCCCGCGGCGACCGTGGCCCGGGTGGCCGGCTGGGCCTTCGGCATCTGGGGCACCGCCCTGTACTGGTGGGCGGCCGGGCTGTACCTGGCCCAGACCAGGCAGCTCACCGCGCGCCCGGCCGGCGGGCCGGCCTGCCCGCGGTCGTGATGAAGGCACCCGGTGGCGACGCGCGGGCCGGCGTGGAATCGGCGAGGATGGGAGAGGGGACGGATGAACCAGAAGGAGACCCGTCACCGGTGAAGGCTGTCGTGATGGCCGGCGGCGAGGGCACCCGGCTGCGCCCGATGACCGCCAACCAGCCCAAGCCGCTGCTCCCGGTGTGCAACAAGCCGATCATGGAGCACGTGCTCCGGCTGCTCAAGCGGCACGGCTTCGAGGAGACCGTGGTCACCGTGCAGTTCCTCGCCTCGCTGGTGCGCAACTACTTCGGCGACGGCGAGGACGTCGGCATGCACCTGCAGTACGCCACCGAGGAGATGCCGCTCGGCACCGCGGGCAGCGTGCAGAACGCCGGGGACGCGCTGCACGACGAGCCCTTCCTGGTCATCTCCGGCGACGCGCTGACCGATATCGACCTGTCCGCGATGGTCCGCGCGCACCGGCAGACCGGCGCCCTGGTCACCGTCGGCCTCACCCGGGTACCCAACCCGCTGGAGTTCGGCATCATCATCGTGGACGAGGACGGCCGGATCCAGCGCTTCCTGGAGAAGCCCACCTGGGGCCAGGTGTTCTCGGACACGGTGAATACCGGGATCTACGTGATGGAGCCGGAGATACTCGCCGAAGTGCCGGCCGGGGAGCCGGTGGACTGGTCCGCTGACGTGTTCCCGGCGCTGCTCAAGCGCGGTGCGCCGCTGTACGGCTGGATCGCCGACGGCTACTGGGAAGACGTCGGCACTCACGAGAGCTACCTGAAGGCCCAGGCCGACGTGCTGTCCCGCCGGGTGGACACGGAGATCGACGGCTTCGAGGTGTCGCCCGGGGTATGGGTGGCCGAGGGCGCGGAGGTCGACCCGGACGCGCTGCTGACCGGCCCGCTGTGCATCGGCGACTACGCCAAGGTGGAAGCAGGCGCGCAGCTGCGGGAATTCACCGTGCTGGGCAGCAATGTGGTGGTCAAGGAGGGCGCGTTCCTGCACCGCGCGGTGGTGCACAACAACGTGTACGTGGGCCAGGGGGTCACCCTGCGCGGCTCCGTGATCGGCAAGAACACCGACGTGATGCCGTCCGCGCGGATCGAGGAAGGCGCGGTAGTCGGGGACGAATGCGTGATCGAGCCCGAGGCGTACCTGTCCGCCGGGGTCAAGGTCTACCCGTTCAAGACCATCGAGGCCGGCGCGGTGGTGAACACCAGCGTGATCTGGGAATCCCGGGGGCAGCGCACGCTGTTCGGCCAGCGCGGGGTGTCTGGCCTGGTCAACGTGGAGATCACGCCGGAGCTGTGCGTCCGGCTGTGCAGCGCCTACGCGACCACGCTGAAGAAGGGCTCGATGGTCAGCACGTCCCGGGACGTGTCCCGCGCCGCCCGGGCCTTCAAGCGCGCCGTGCAGTGCGCGCTGAATGCCAGCGCGATCAACGTGGTGGACCTGGAAGCCCAGCCGCTTCCGGTGGCCCGGTTCCAGACCGCGCGCAGCCTGTGCAGCGGCGGCATCGCGCTGCGCACCACGTCGGGCGACCCGCAGTCGATCGACCTCGTGTTCCTGGACGAGCGCGGTGCCGAGCTGTCCCAGGCCGCCGCGCGGAAGCTGGAGCGGGTGTTCTCCCGGCAGGAGTACCGGCGTGCCTTCCCCGGTGAGATCGCCGAGCTCACCTACCCGTCCCGGGTCGTGGAGTCCTACACCCAGGAACTGGTGCGCAGCGTGGATACGACCGGCGTGCGGGAGGCCGGGCTGAAGGTCGTGGTGGACTGCGCGGGTGGCACGGTGTCGCTGGTGCTGCCCAGCCTGCTGGGCCGGCTGGGGGTGGACGCGCTCACCGTGAACAACCGGCTGGACGAGGCCACGCCCACGCAGAGCCTGGCCCAGGTCCGGGCGGGCATGCAGCGGCTGTCCGAGCTGGTCGCCTCGTCCCGGGCCGCCTTCGGGATCCGCTTCGACCAGGTGGGGGAGCGGATCATGCTGGTCGACGACAAGGGCGCGATGATCAGCGACGACCGGGCGCTGCTGGTGGCCCTCGACCTGATCGCGGCGGAACGCCGGTCCGGCCGGGTGGCGCTGCCGGTGACCACCACCCGGGTGGCCGAGCAGGTGTGCCGGTTCCACGGCGTGCAGGTGGACTGGACGCCCACCTCGCTGCACGGGCTCACCGAGGCGACGGCCGGGGATGATGTGATTTTCGGGGGCGACGGCCGGGGCGGGTTCGTGGTCCCGGAGTTCAGCCGCACCCTGGACGGCATCGCCGCCTTCGCCCGGCTGCTCGGCCTGGTGGCCCGGGCCCGGCTGACGCTCAGCCAGATCGACGCCCGGATTCCCGCCGCGCACCTGCTGAAGCGCTCGATGCCCACGCCGTGGGCGGCCAAGGGGAGCGTGATGCGCACCGTGGTCGAGGCGGCCGGCGAGCGGACCGTGGACACCACCGACGGGGTGCGGATCGAGGAACCGGACGGCGGCTGGGTGCTGGTGCTGCCCGACCCGGCCGACGCGGTAACCCATTTGTGGGCCGAGGGCGCTGACGCCGACACCGCGCAGGCGCTGCTGGATGAATGGGCGGCCGTGGCCGAACGGTCCGGGAGCTAGGCTGCGGCCGCTATGCTGGCCTGCTCAGTGTCCAGCGGGGGCAGCGCCCCCCGTGAGAGAATCCACCCCGGGAACGGGCATGCGGCGGAGGTGCGGCCAGGATGTGGCGGCGGCGCGATAGCGGCCGGGGCGGCGACTCCGCCCCTGGTCAGGGCCGGCGCCGCGGCTGGCGGGCCCGGTTCACCCCGGCGGGGCGACGCGCGTGGCGCATGGACCGGCCGGGTGCGGCGCGGGTAGCGTGGGCGTCATCCGAGCACGCGTCATCCGTGCACAGATCGTCTGCGCCCGGGGGCGGGGCCCCGTCTGACGTGGTGCCCGCCCTCAGCCCATGGCCAGCAGAGGAGAGGCTGGGCCACGACATGCCGAGCATCTACTGCACACGATGCGGTCAGGCCAACCCTGACGACGCGCGCTTCTGCCTGCACTGCGGGACCATGGTGGCGCGGCCGGGTGCGGACCGGCCGAGCGAGACCACGTCGATCATCTCGCTGCCCGGGGACATCGGTGAGGCCGAGCCCAGCGATGAGCCGTTCGCCGATCCGGCCTCGGTCGAATCCCTCCCGGCCGGCACCGCCCTGCTGGTGGTCAAGCGCGGGCCGAACGCGGGCAGCCGGTTCCTGCTGGACAGCGACATCACCACGGCCGGCCAGCACCGGGACAGCGACATTTTCCTCGACGACGTGACCGTCTCCCGCCGGCACGCGGAGTTCTACCGGCACGGCGACCGGTTCACCGTGCGCGATGTCGGCAGCCTGAACGGCACCTACGTCAACCAGGAGCGGATCGAAGAGGCCGCGCTGATCGGCGGGGACGAGGTGCAGATCGGCAAATTCCGGCTGGTCTTCCTCACCGGGCGGCGGCCCCAGGTTGAGCGTGGTGGCGGAGGCGCGCAGGTCGGGGCATGAGCGCTCAGCCCGCCCGTGCGAATTTCGGCATCGGCGAGGTACTGGCCCAGCTTCGTGGCGAGTTCCCCGATGTCAGCGTGTCGAAGATCCGGTTCCTGGAGTCCGAGGGGCTGATCCAGCCGGCCCGGTCACCGTCCAACTACCGCCGGTTCGGCCCGGCCGACGTGGCCCGGCTCAGGTACATCCTCACCGCCCAGCGCGACGAGTACCTGCCGCTCCGGGTGATCAAGGACCGGCTGGCCGCCGCCGCGGACGGGGACGACGATGAGGACAGGCCGCCGGACCGGGCCGGGCGCCGCCCGCTGAGCAGGCGGGAACTGCTCGACGCGGCCGGGATCGACGACGGTTACCTGACCGAACTGGAGGATTTCGGCCTGGTCCGGCCGTCGGGCCGGCACTATGGCCCGGAAGCCCTCGACGCGGCCCTGATCATCGTCGCCCTGGGCCGCTACGGGGTGCAGGCCCGGCACCTGCGGGCCGTCCGGGCCGCGGTGGAGCGGGAATCGTCGCTCATCGGGCAGGTCGTCGCGCCCACGCTGCGGCAGCGCAGCCCGGGGTCGCGGGACCGGGCCGGGCAGACCGCCGGGGAAGTCGCCGCGCTGTCCCTGCAGTTGCACGCCGCGCTGCTGAGCAGCGCACTGGCCGACGCGGGGTTCGCGCTGCCCGGCCCGCTGGCCAGCGCGCCCGCCCCAGCCAGCCCGCCGGCCGCGGACTACGGCGACCCAGGGTTCGCCGGCCCAGCCGCGGCCAGATCCGGTGCCTGACCGGCGCGGTGGGCCGGCCGCCACGGCACCACCGGCCAGCGCGGGTGTACGTTGGCAGGGGAGTGCCCACCGCAGGGTCCCGCCTGGGCCAGACAGCCACGCGCACGTGAGGACGGAGCCGCCGTGAGGAAGATGGAGGTCGTCGGCGTCCGGGTGGAGATGCCCACGAACCAGCCCATCGTCCTGCTGAAGGAGACGCAGGGGGACAGGTACCTGCCGATCTGGATCGGGCCGGTCGAGGCAACCGCGATCGCGTTCGCCCAGCAGGGAATGGTTCCCGCCCGCCCGCTCACCCATGACCTGTTCCGGGATGTGCTGGAGGCCATGGAGGTGCAGCTGCAGACGGTGAACATCACCGCGCTGCGGGACGGGATCTTCTTCGCCGACCTGATCTTCTCCAACGGGAAAGAGGTCAGCGCCCGGCCGTCGGATTCCATCGCCCTCGCGCTGCGTACCGGGGCCGAGATCTATGCCAGCGAGGAGGTCCTGGACGAGGCGGGCGTGGCCATCCCGGACGAGCAGGAAGACGAGGTCGAGAAGTTCCGCGAGTTCCTGGACACGATTACCCCCGAGGACTTCGGCCGGGCGACCTGAGCGGTGTTAGCCCGCGGGGACGACCCCCGGAACCCCCGATCATCCTCCGGACGGGCGACGCGCCGTGGCCGATCGTTGACGCGCCCGGCGCTGTCGGCCTACCGTGCGAACGAGTACCCAGGGTGGCCAGCTCCCGGGTGGAGGCATTGTGGCGGTAAGCAGAGGTAACAGCGAGCTGTCGGGCCCACGTGGCGCGGCAGCCCAGCAGGCTGGCGAGCAGGGGCTGCTGTTCGAAGACGACCTGGCCGCCCGGCCGGCTGGGATCGGCTACCGGGGGCCCACCGCGTGCACCGCTGCCGGGATCACCTACCGCCAGCTCGACTACTGGGCCCGGACCGGCCTGGTCGAGCCGAGCGTGCGGGCCGCCCAGGGATCTGGCTCGCAACGGCTGTACAGCTTCCGCGACATCCTCGTGCTCAAGGTGGTCAAGCGCCTGCTGGACACCGGGATATCCCTCCAGCAGATCCGGGCGGCCGTGGCCCACCTGCGCAGCCGCGGTACCGATGACCTGGCCAAGGTCACGCTGATGAGCGACGGCGTCAGCGTGTACGAGTGCACCTCCTCCGACGAGGTGGTGGACCTGCTGCAGGGCGGGCAGGGCGTGTTCGGCATCGCGCTGGGCCGGATCTGGCAGGAAGTCGACGGGACCCTGGCCGAGATGCCTGCTGAGCAGGCCGCCAGCCCGGCTGAGGGCGCACTCCCGGGCCAGGCCGATGAGCTCGCCCACCGGCGCGCCAACCGGGCCGGCTGACCACACTCTCAGGTAAGCTCGCGGTAGCCGATCACACCGTCCGGGAGAGTCTCCGCGCGGCCAGCGTGGGGCGCCGAAGGGGCAACCTCCCCGGAACCTCTCAGGCACCAAGGACCGGGCGGGACAGGCAGCTCTGGAGCCGGCGCCACGGCGGCGACAGAGGGGGAGGACCAGGCGGGCACGGGAGGTGCCGGCCGGCTCCGGCTCCCTCTGGAGGCTCCGATGAACTTCGCAGCACGGCACATTGGGCCCTCTCCCGCCGAGCAGGAAACCATGCTCGGGGTGACCGGCCACCACTCGCTCGACGAGCTGACCCAGGCAGCGCTGCCGCCGGGCATCGGCGACCTGGACCCGCTGGACCTGCCCGCCGCCCTGTCTGAGGCCGAGGCCCTGGCTGAGCTGCGCCGGCTGGCCGGGCGGAACACCGCCGCCCGCTCCATGATCGGGCTGGGCTACTACGGCACGGTCACCCCGGCCGTCATCCGCCGTAACGTGCTGGAGAACCCGGCCTGGTACACGGCCTACACCCCGTACCAGCCAGAGATCTCGCAGGGCCGGCTGGAGGCGCTGCTCACCTTCCAGACCATGGTCGCCGACCTCACCGCGCTGCCGGTGGCCGGCGCGTCCCTGCTCGACGAGGCCACCGCAGCCGCCGAGGCGATGACCCTGGCCCGCCGGTCGGCCCGCCGGGGCCGGATCTTCCTGGCCGACGCGGACTGCCTGCCGCAGACCCTCGCGGTGCTGGCCACCCGGGCCGAGCCGCTGGGCATCGAGCTGGTCACCGCCCCGGTGACCGCCGAGCTGATCGAGGCCCAGCCCGACGGCGAGCTGTTCGGCGTGCTGCTGCAGTATCCCGGGGCCAGCGGCGAGGTCCGTGACCTGCGCCCGGTCATCGCGGCCGCGCAGCGCCGCGGCGCGCTGGCCGCGGTCGCCGCCGACCTGCTCGCGCTGACCCTGCTGGTCCCGCCGGGCGAGCTGGGCGCCGACATCGCGGTGGGCAGCTCGCAGCGGTTCGGCGTCCCGATGGGCTACGGCGGCCCGCACGCGGCCTACATCGCCGTCCGCGACGAGCTGCGCCGGCAGCTGCCCGGGCGGCTGGTCGGGGTGTCGCTGGACGCTGACGGAAGGCCCGGCTACCGGCTCGCGCTGCAGGCCCGGGAGCAGCACATCCGCCGGGAAAAGGCGACCAGCAACATCTGCACCGCGCAGGTGCTGCTGGCGGTGATCGCGGCCATGTACGCCGTCTACCACGGGCCGGAGGGGCTGACCGCGATCGCCCGGCAGGTCCACGGGCAGGCGGCCCGGCTGGCCGCGACGCTGCGCGCGGCCGGCCTGGCGGTGCCGGATGGCGCGTTCTTCGACACGATCCGGGTCAGCCTGCCCGGTGCCGCGGGCAGCGCAGCCGGGCGGGCCCGCGAAGCGGGCTACAACGTCCTGGTGGCCGACGTGGACACGATCCAGCTCGCCTGCGACGAGACCACCACGGACGCGGACCTGCTCGCCGTGGCCAGCGCGCTGGCCGGCGAGTCCGCGCCCGCGGAACTGGCCGGGCCCCCGGAACCCGCCGGGCCCGGTGCCGTGCTGCCCGCCGGCCTGGCCCGCAGTTCCGGCTTCCTGGCGCACGAGGTGTTCCACGAGCACCGCAGCGAGACCGCGATGCTGCGCTACCTGCGCCGCCTGGCCGACTTCGACATCGCGCTGGACCGGTCGATGATCCCGCTCGGCTCCTGCACGATGAAGCTCAACGCGGCCGCCGAGATGGAGCCGGTCAGCTGGCCGGAGTTCGCCGACCTGCACCCGTTCGCGCCGGCCGGGCAGGCCCTCGGGTACGCCGAGCTGATCAGCGACCTGGAGCGGTGGCTGGCCCGGATCACCGGGTACGACGCGGTGTCCGTGCAGCCGAACGCGGGCTCGCAGGGCGAGCTGGCCGGGCTGCTGGCCATCCGGGCCTATCACCGCGGGCGCGGTGAGACCGGGCGCGACGTGTGCCTGATCCCGGAGTCCGCGCACGGAACCAACGCGGCCAGCGCGGTGCTGGCCGGGCTGCGCGTCGTCGTGGTCAAGTGCGGCAGCGACGGGGCCATCGACCTGGCCGACCTGAACACGAAGCTGGAGTCCCGGGCCGGTCAGGTGGCCGCGATCATGCTCACCTACCCGTCCACCAACGGCGTGTTCGAAGAGACCGTGCGGCAGGTGTGCGCGGCGGTGCATGAGGCCGGCGGCCAGGTCTACGTGGACGGGGCCAACCTGAACGCGCTGGTCGGCCTGGCCCGGCCGGGCCGGTTCGGCGCCGACGTGTCCCACCTGAACCTGCACAAGACGTTCTGCATCCCGCACGGCGGTGGCGGTCCCGGGGTGGGACCGGTGGCGGTCCGGGCCCACCTGGCCGACTACCTGCCCGGCGCGGGCCAGGCCGGCCCGGTCGCCGCGGCCCGCTACGGGTCGGCGGGCATCCTGCCGATCTCCTGGGCCTACATCCGGATGATGGGGCCGGACGGCCTGCGCCAGGCGACCCAGGTCGCGATCCTGGCCGCCAACTATGTGGCCGCCCGGCTGGCCCCGTACTACCCGGTGCTGTACACCGGGCGCGGCGGGCTGGTCGCGCACGAGTGCATCCTGGACCTGCGGCCGGTCACCCGGCAGACCGGGGTGACCGTGGAGGACGTGGCCAAGCGGCTCATCGACTACGGCTTCCACGCGCCGACGATGTCGTTCCCGGTGGCCGGCACGCTGATGGTCGAGCCTACCGAGAGTGAGGACCTGGCCACCCTGGACCGGTTCTGCGACGCGATGATCGCGATCCACCAGGAGATCGGCAAGGTCGGCTCGGGCGAGTACGACAGCCAGGACAACCCGCTGCGCAACGCGCCGCACACCGCGGCCATGCTGCTCGCGGCCGACTGGAAGCACCCGTACGAGCGGGCCGACGCGGCCTACCCGCTGCCCGGTGACCGCCGGTCCAAGTACTGGCCGCCGGTGCGCCGGATCGACCAGGCCTACGGTGACCGCAACCTGGTCTGCGCCTGCCCGCCCGCCGAGGCATTCGAGGATTGACCGGGGAGCCGATGTCCACCCGGGCGGCGATTATCCACCGGGGGCCCAGGCGCTACGCTGCCTGCCAGTGATCCGCAGGGAAGGCGCGTGATGGGAACTTCGCTCCCGCCGGTCATCGTCGGCCTGGACAACGGTGGCACGATGAACAACGCCACCGTGCTCGACCTGGCCACCGGCCGGTTCCTGGTGGAGCACATGCTGGAGCGGCCGAGCCGGGTCCGCGAGGGACCGGAGGTCGCCATCGAGGCGCTGGCCTCGTCCTTCGGGCAGGTCCTCAATGTCACCGGGGTACCCCGCGCGGCGGTGCGCGCGGTCGGCCTGGACACGCCCGGCCCGGCCAGCGCGGACGGGGTGCTGTCCTCCCGGGGCGGCACCAACCTGGGGGCCGGCTGGGGCGGTTTCAACATCCGGGCCGCCCTGGAACACCGGCTGGGCCTGCCCGTGGTGTACACCAACGACGCCAACGCGGCCGCGCTGTACGCGCACTACGCCCGGTTCGGCCCGCGCGCGGCGCAGCATTCCTCGGTAGCTGTCATCGTCGGCACCGGGCTGGGCGGCGGCGTGGTCGAGTCCGGTCACGTGGTCGGCGGGGCGGCCGGCATGGCTGGCGAACTCGGCCACGTGCAGATCCCGCTGGATGGGCTGCTCGAGGACGGGCAGCCGGTGCCCTCGTGCAACTGCGGGCTGGCCGGCGACGTGGAGAGCTTCGCCTCGCTGTGCGGCATCGAGCGCAGTCTGCTGCCGTACTGGCTGACCCGGTTCCCTGGTCATCCGCTCGGCGAGGTGCAGCCACTGGGCAAGGCGGCCAAGCTGGTGCGCGGTTACGGCGAGGCGGGTGACCCGCTGGCCCGGGCCATTTTCGGCCAGCAGGCCAACGCGCTCGGCCGGCTGTTCTCCATCGCCGCGATGTTCACCGACCCCGGCACGTACTTCGTCGGCGGCGGGGTGGTCGAGGCCGACCCGGCGTTCCGTGACTGGTTCCTGGCGCAGGTCCGCGGGCACACGACGCTGCGGCCCGAGCAGGCCCGGGCGGTGGAATTCGTCCTGGTCCCCGATCTGGACCGGGCGGGCGCCCGGGGCGCCGCGCTCGCCGCCCGCTCAGCCATGGATAAGCGCGCATAGAGTTGCTCCGTGGCAGATCCGCACTCCTACCGGCCCGCTCCCGGGTCGATCCCGGAATCGCCGGGTGTGTACCGGTTCCGGGATTCCCACGGCCGGGTCATCTACGTGGGGAAAGCCAAGAACCTGCGGTCCCGGCTCAACTCCTACTTCGCTGACTTCGCCGCGCTGCACCCGCGCACCCAGACCATGCTCACCTCGGCCGCGGAGGTGGACTGGACCGTGGTGGCGACCGAGGTGGAAGCGCTCCAGCTGGAGTACTCCTGGATCAAGGAGTTCGATCCCCGGTTCAATGTCCGCTACCGGGACGACAAGAGCTACCCATACCTGGCCGTGACCATGGCCGATGAATACCCGCGGGTGATGGTCATGCGGGGTGCCCGGCGGCGCGGGGTGCGGTACTTCGGGCCCTACTCGCACGCCTGGGCGATCCGCGAGACGGTGGACGCGCTGCTCCGCGTGTTCCCGGTCCGCACCTGCTCGGCCGGGGTGTTCAAGCGGGCCGGGCAGATCGGGCGGCCCTGCCTGCTCGGCTACATCGGCAAGTGCTCCGCGCCGTGCGTGCAGCGGGTCAGTGCGGCCGAGCACCGGCTGCTGGCCGAGGAGTTCTGCGACTTCATGGCGGGCCAGACCGACCGGTTCATCAAGCGGCTGGAAGCCGAGATGCGCGAGGCGGCCCGGGCCGAGGAGTTCGAGCGGGCGGCCCGGCTGCGCGACGACGTCAAAGCGCTGCAGCGGGCCCTGGAGAAGCAGACCGTGGTGCTCGGCCATGGCACCGACTGCGACGTGATCGCGCTCGCCGAGGATCAGCTGGAAGCGGCGGTCCAGATCTTCTACGTCCGCGACGGGCGGGTCCGCGGGCAGCGCGGCTGGGTGGTGGACAAGGTCGAGGACGTGACCACCGCGGACCTGGTCGAGGACTTCCTGAGCCAGGTCTACGGCGACGACAGCGTGGCCAGCGACCAGCCCGTTCCCGCGGCCGGGCGCGGCCGCCGCGGCGACGCGGGCGGGCCGCTGGACCCCAAATATCTCGGCCAGGCCCGGGCCGGCAGTTCCGTCCCGCGGGAGGTGCTGGTGCCGGAGCTGCCGCCGGACACGGCGGCGGTGGAGGAGTGGCTCACCACCCGGCGGGGCAGCCGGGTCCGGCTCCGGGTGCCGCAGCGCGGTGACAAGCGGGCCCTGCTGGAGACCGTGGCCCGGAACGCGGCGGAATCCCTGGCCGTGCACAAGACGCGGCGGGCCAGTGACCTGACCACGCGCAGCCGGGCGCTGCACGAGATCCAGGAGGCCCTGGGCCTGGCCGACGCCCCACTGCGCATCGAGTGCTACGACGTGTCGAACCTGCAGGGCACCCACGTGGTCGCGTCCATGGTCGTTTTCGAGGACGGGCTGGCCCGCAAGTCGGAGTACAAGCGGTTCAGCATCAAAGGCACCGGCGGCACCGACGACGTCGCCGCCATCCACGAGGTGATCACCCGCCGGTTCCGGCGCTACCTGGACGAGCGCGAGGAGACCGGGGAGCTGGACACGCTCGGCGACACGGAGGTCACCGGCCCGCCACGCAAGTTCGCCTACCCGCCCAACCTGGTGGTGGTCGATGGCGGCCAGCCCCAGGTGGCCGCGGCCGCCCGGGCCCTCAGCGACCTGGGCATCGACGACGTCGAGGTGTGCGGGCTGGCCAAACGGCTGGAGGAGGTCTGGCTGCCCGGCGACGACTCGCCGGTGATCCTGCCCCGCACCAGCGAGGGCCTGTACCTGCTGCAGCGGGTCCGCGACGAGGCCCACCGGTTCGCGATCACCTACCACCGGGCGAAACGGTCAAAGGCGCTCGCGGTCAGCGAGCTTGACGCGGTTCCCGGACTGGGCCCGGCGCGGCGGGCTACGCTGCTACGGCACTTCGGCTCGGTGCGCAAGCTGGCCGGTGCCACCGAGCCGGAGATCGCCGCGCTGCCCGGCATCGGCCCGCGGCTGGCCAGCGCGGTACTGGCCGCGCTGCGCCCAGGCGAGGCGGGCGGGCCCGCGAGCGAGGCGGATAATGGCACTGGGACCAGGCCCGGGGGGCGAGTTGAGCAGGCCTGAGGCACATGGCGACGGGGGGGCGGCGCCGGACATTGTGATCATCACCGGAATGTCCGGCGCGGGCCGGAGCACCGCGGCCAAGTCGCTGGAGGACCTGGACTGGTTCGTCGCCGACAACCTGCCGCCCGGGCTGCTGCCGACCATGATCGAGCTGGCCCGCCGGGCGATGGGTGCGGTGCCCCGGATCGCGGCCGTGCTGGACGTGCGCAGCCGGGCCTTCTCCACCGACCTCCAGTCCGCCATCGGTGAGCTGGCCGCGCGGGGCGTACGGCCCCGCGTGGTGTTCCTGGAGGCCAGCGACGACACCCTGGTGCGCCGGTTCGAGAGCGTCCGCCGCCCGCACCCGCTGCAGGAGAACGGCCGGGTCGTGGAGGGCATCGCGGCCGAGCGTGAGCTGCTGCGCGGGGTCCGTGAGGAGGCGGACCTGGTCATCGACACCTCCGCGCTCAACGTGCACGAGCTGCGGGCCCGGATGCACGACGCGTTCGGTGCCGACCAGCCGCCGGCCTGCGGGTTAACGTGGTGTCCTTCGGCTACAAGTACGGGCTCCCGGTGGACGCCGACATCGTCGCCGACTGCCGCTTCCTGCCCAACCCACGCTGGGTGCCCGTCCTGGCCGCGCTCACCGGCCAGGACGAGGCGGTCCGCGATTACGTGCTCAGCCAGCCCGGTGCCGCAGAATTCCTGGGCTGCTACCTGGCCGCGCTGCGGGTGGTGCTGGCCGGCTACGAGCGGGAGGGCAAGCGCTTCGTCACGCTGGCCATCGGCTGCACCGGCGGCAAGCACCGGAGCGTCGCGGTCGCCGAGCACATCGCCGGCCAGCTGGCCGGCCAGGGACCCGCCGTGCAGGTACTGCACCGCGATCTGGGGCGCGAGTGAAGGCGGCGGCCTGGTGACGGTGCCGTCGGTGCGCCCGCTCAACCCGAAGGTGGCCGCCCTCGGCGGCGGGCACGGGCTGTCCGCCGCACTGTCCGCCCTGCGCCGGGTCACCCGGCAGCTCAGCGCGATCGTGACGGTGGCCGACGATGGGGGGTCCAGCGGCCGCCTGCGCCGCCAGTTCGGCGTGCTGCCCCCCGGTGACCTGCGGATGGCGCTGGCCGCGCTGTGCGGCGACGATGCCTGGGGGACCACGTGGAGCCGCGTGGTCCAGCACCGGTTCACCGGGGAGAGCGAGCTCTCCGGGCACGCGGTGGGGAACATGCTGATCGTCGCGCTGTGGGAGCTGCTCGGCGACACGGTGCAAGGGCTGGACTGGGTGGGCCGGCTGCTCGGCGCGTACGGCCGGGTGCTGCCGATGGCCGCGGTGCCGCTCGACCTGGTCGCCGAGGTGGAGGGGGCCGACCCGGCCCGGCCCTACGCGCTGAGTACCGTGCGCGGCCAGGTCGCCTGCGCGTCCACGACCGGCCGGGTACGCTCGGTATCACTGATCCCGGAGGACCCGCCTGCCTGCCCGGAGGCGGTCACCGCGATCCTGGACGCGGACTGGGTGGTGCTCGGGCCCGGCTCCTGGTTTACCAGCGTCCTGCCGCACCTGATGGTGCCAGAGCTGGCCCAGGCGCTGGTCACCACCCCGGCCCGGCGCATCGTCGCGCTGAACCTGGTGGCCCAGCCGGGGGAGACGGAGGGATTCTCCCCGCAGACCCATCTGGAAGTGCTGGCGGATCACGCACCACGGCTCAAGGTTGACGTCGTGCTCGCGGACCGCGGGGCCGCGGGGGGTGCCGCGGCTGAGCTGGACAAGGCGGCGGGATTGCTTGGTGGCCGGCTGGTCCTCGCGGATCTGGCGATGCGGGACGGGACCCCGCGCCACGACCCGAGGCAGCTGGCCGGGGCGTTCGCAGAGATTTTCGAGGGGGACTGATGCCGGTGGCGATGACCAGTCTGGTCAAAGACGAGCTGAGCAGGGTGACGGTGGTCAAGCCGTGCTGCCGCAAGGCCGAGGTATCCGCGCTGTTGCGCTTTGCCGGGGGGCTGCATCTGGCCGGGGGGCGCATCGTGGTGGAGGCCGAACTGGACACCGGGGCCGCCGCCCGGCGGCTGCGCAAGGACATAGCCGAGGTGTTCGGCCATTCCTCCGACCTGATCGTGCTGGCCCCGAGCGGGCTGCGCAAAGGCAACCGGTACGTGGTCCGGGTCCGCAAGGACGGTGACAGCCTGGCCCGGCAGACCGGGCTGGTGGACAACTACGGCCGGCCCGTGCGCGGCCTGCCCCGCCAGGTGGTGGCGGGCACGACCTGCGACTGCGAGGCTGCCTGGCGCGGCGCGTTCCTGGCCCATGGCTGCCTGACCGGCCCGGGCCGGTCCATGTCCCTGGAAATCACCTGCCCCGGGCCGGAGGCCGCGCTGGCCCTGGTGGGCGCGGCGCGCCGGATGAAGATCCACGCCAAGGCGCGCGAGGTGCGCGGCGTGGACCGGGTGGTGGTCCGGGACGGCGACGCGATCAGCGCGCTGCTGACCCGGCTGGGCGCCCATGACAGCGTGCTGGCCTGGGAGGAGCGGCGGATGCGCCGCGAGGTGCGGGCCACAGCCAACCGGCTGGCCAACTTCGACGACGCCAACCTGCGGCGCAGCGCGCGGGCGGCGGTCGCGGCGGGTGCCCGGGTGGAGCGGGCCCTGGAGATCCTGGGCAGCGACGCCCCCGAGCACCTCACCGTGGCCGGGCGGCTGCGGATCGAGCACCGGCAGGCCAGCCTGGAGGAGCTCGGCCAGCTGGCCAGCCCGCCGCTGACCAAGGACGCGATCGCCGGGCGGATCCGCCGGCTGCTGGCCATGGCCGACAAACGGGCCAGGGACCTGGGAGTGCCGGATACCGAGGCCAGCCTGACCCCGGAGATGCTGAGCCCGTAGCGGCTGGGCCAGCGCGCCCGGCCCGGTAGGGTCGGACCGGGCACAGAGCTAGCAGCGAACCAAGGAGACAGGCCGCCGTGACTATCCGCGTGGGCATCAATGGATTCGGCCGCATCGGGCGCAACTTCTGGCGGGCCGTGCACGCCGCGCAGGCCGGAGGTGGCGCCGCGGGCATCGAGATCGTCGCCGCGAACGACCTGACCGACCCGAAGACCCTCGCCCACCTGCTCAAATACGACACCGTGCTGGGCACCCTGGACCTCGACGTGGCCGTGGACGGCGACGCGATCCGGGCCGGGGACAGCCGGATCGCGGTGCTGGCCGAGCGGGACCCGGCCGCGCTGCCGTGGCAGGACCTCGGGGTTGACGTGGTCATCGAATCGACCGGCCGGTTCACCAAGGCCGCCGACGCGGGCAAGCACCTGGCCGCCGGGGCGAAGAAGGTCATCATCTCCGCGCCCGCTTCGGGCGAGGACCTCACCGTGGTGATGGGCGTCAACGACAGCGCCTACGACCCGGCCAGTCACCACATCATCTCGAACGCCTCGTGCACCACGAATTGCGTCGCCCCGCTGGCCAAGGTGCTGATGGACTCCTTCGGCATCGTCAAGGGCCTGATGACCACCATCCACGCGTACACCAATGACCAGGTCATCCTGGACTTCCCGCACAAGGACCTGCGCCGGGCCCGGGCCGCCGCGCAGAACATCATCCCGACCAGCACCGGCGCGGCCAAGGCCACGGCGCTGGTGCTGCCCGAGCTCAAAGGCAAGCTGGACGGGATGGCGATGCGGGTGCCGGTGGTGGACGGGTCCGTGACCGACCTGGTCGTGCAGGTGGGCCGGGAGGTCAGCAAGGACGAGGTGAACGCCGCGTACCAGGCGGCCGCCGAGGGCACCCTCAAGGGCTACCTGCACTACACGGCCGACCCGATCGTGTCCTCCGACATCGTGGGCACCCCCTGGTCCTGCACGTTCGACTCCGCGCTGACCATGACCTTCGGTGACCAGGTCAAGGTGATCGGCTGGTACGACAACGAGTGGGGTTACTCCAGCCGGCTCGCCGACCTGACAGCGCTGGTCGCGGCCCGGCTGCCATGAACCGGATCGACGACCTGGCGGTGGCCGGGCAGGCCGTGCTGCTGCGGGCCGACCTGAACGTCCCGCTGGACGGGGAGCGGATCACCGACGACAACCGGATCCAGGCCACATTGCCCGCGATCAGGACACTGGCCGGCCGGGGCGCGCGGGTGGTGATCTGCGCGCACCTCGGCCGGCCCACCGGGGACGGCTACGCGGCCCGGGCCGCGGGCGGCCCGTCGCTGCGCCCGGTCGCCGCGCGGCTCGGCGAGCTGCTCGGCCGGCCGGTGGCGTTCGCCACCGACGTGGCCGGGGAGTCGGCCGCGGCCACCGCGGCCGGGCTGGCCGACGGGCAGGTAGCGCTCCTGGAGAACGTGCGCTTCGAGCCGGCCGAGACCAGCAAGGACGGTGCCGAGCGGGCGGAGCTGGCCGGCCTGGCCAGCCTGGCCACGCTGTACGTGGGCGACGGGTTCGGCGCGCTGCACCGCAAGCACGCCAGCGTGTACGACGTGCCCGGGCTGCTCCCGCACGCCGCGGGGGACCTGGTCATCGCCGAAATCGGGGTGCTCCGCCAGCTCACCACCGACCCGGCGCGGCCGTACGTGGTGGTGCTCGGCGGGGCCAAGCCGTCGGACAAGCTCGCGGTCATCGGCAACCTGCTGAGCCGGGCTGACCGGCTGATCATCGTCGGTGGCATGTCCTATACGTTCCTCGCCGCCCAGGGTTACGAGGTGGGCCAGTCGCTGCTGGAAAAGGACCAGATCCCGCAGGTCACCGACGTGCTGGCCGAGGCGGAGCGGCGCGGCGTGGAAGTGGTCCTCCCGGTGGACCTGGTGGCCGCCGACCGGTTCGCGCCGGACGCCGACCACCGGGTGGTGCGGGTCGGCGAGTTCCCGCCCGACCGGGAGAGCCTGGACATGGGACCGGAAACCCGGGCCCTGTTCACGCAGAAGCTGGCCGACGCCAGGACCGTGTTCTGGAACGGCCCGGCCGGGGTGTTCGAGTTCCCGGCGTTCGCGGCGGGCACCAGGGCGCTGGCCGAGGCGATCAGCGCGGTCAGCGGGCTGACCGTGGTCGGCGGCGGTGACTCGGCGGCGGCCGTCCGGCAGCTCGGCTTTCCGCCGGATGCGTTCAGCCACATCTCGACCGGCGGCGGGGCCAGCCTTGAGTACCTGGAGGGCCGCACCCTGCCGGGGCTCAGCGCGCTCGAGGCGGACTGATGGCCACCGCGGGCCGCAAGCCGCTCATCGCTGGCAACTGGAAGATGCACAACACGCACTTCGAGGGCCTGACCCTGGTCCAGAAGCTGGCTTTCACCCTGACCGGCAAGGACTACGACGCGGTCGACGTCGTGGTGATGCCGCCGTTCACCGCGCTGCGCAGTGTGCAGACCCTGGTGGCGGGGGACAAGCTCCGGATCGGCTACGGGGCACAGGATCTGTCCCCGCACGACAAGGGCGCCTACACCGGTGACGTGTCCGGGCCGATGCTGGCCAAGCTGGGCTGTGCCTACGTGCTGGCCGGGCACTCCGAGCGGCGGCAGTACCACGAGGAGGACGACGCGCTCGTCAACAGCAAGGTCAAGGCCGCGCTGCGGAACGGCCTGACGCCGGTGCTGTGCATCGGCGAGAACCTGGCGGTGCGCCGCGAAGATAAGCAGCTCAGCTTCTGCCTGGGCCAGCTGGACGCGGGGCTGGCTGGGCTGAGCGCGGAGCGGGTGGCGGAACTGGTGATCGCTTACGAGCCGGTGTGGGCCATCGGCACCGGCGAGGTAGCCTCGCCGGAGGACGCCCAGGAGGTGTGCCGTGCGGTCCGCAGCCGCGTTTCGGGGGTTCATGGCGACGCAGCGGCCGCAAGTGTGCGTATTCTGTATGGCGGGTCGGTGAAGGCCGACAACATCGCTGCGATCATGATGCAGCCAGACATTGACGGTGCGCTGGTCGGCGGGGCGAGCCTGGATGCCGGTGAATTTGCCAGGATATGCCGGTACCGGGAACTGGCCGCCAGCGCCTGACCTGGGCACCTGGCCAGGGCGGGACACCCGGAGGGAAGAGACACAGCAGTGGTTATTGGTGTTTCGGTAGTGCTCATCATCACGAGCCTGCTCATGATGCTGCTGGTGCTGTTGCACAAAGGCAAGGGCGGTGGCCTGTCTGACCTGTTCGGTGGCGGAGTGTCCTCTACTCTTGGATCGTCGTCCGTGGTTGAGCGCAACCTCGACCGGCTCACGATCTTCACCGGCATCGTCTGGTTTCTCTGCATCGTCGGGCTGAATCTGCTGCTGAACCGCTGACGCGCGTGCCCAGTCCCGAGAACCATGCCAATGAGCAGATGTACCAAGGGGTGAGCAGTGAGTAGTGGCAACGCGATCAGGGGCAGCCGGGTCGGCGCTGGCCCTATGGGCGAGGCGGAGCGCGGTGAGGCAGCGCCCCGGATCCGGGTTTCTTTCTGGTGTGCCAACAAGCACGAGACCCGGCCCAGTTTCGCCTGCGATGCCGCGGTTCCGGAAACCTGGGATTGCCCGCGTTGCGGCTATCCGGCTGGCCGGGACGAGGCCAATCCTCCTGGCCCGCCGCACAGCGAGCCGTACAAGACGCACCTGGCTTACGTGAAGGAGCGGCGGACCGACACGGACGGTGCCGCGATCCTGGCTGAGGCGCTGGACCGGCTGCGCAAGAACGCCTGACCAAATTCGCCCATTCCGGGCTTTTAGCTGGACCCCGCACGCCGCCATTCTTCGCTGACGGCCATGAGCCTTGCTGACCCCTGCTAGTGGGCGAACGACTGGCGCTCACCTTCTGGGGCCAGCGGTATGTGGCCGTGCGGGTGCCTGGTCAGCGCCTTGACGTGCTTGCGCAGGTCGCTGATCAGGACGTCGGCGAGGTCCCGGCTGAACCCGTTGCGCACTACGACCCGGAGCACCGCGGTGCTGGTCATGTTCTCCGGGAACGTGTAGGCCGGCACCAGCCAGCCGCGGGAGCGCAGCCGCTCCGACAGGTCGAACACGGTGAACGGGGCGTCGTCGTCGCGGACCCGGAACGCCAACACCGGCAGGTCGTGGCCCTCGGTCAGCAGCTCGAACGGCCCGATCCTGGCGATCTCCGCGGACAGGTGCAGCGCCACCTCCTGGCAGGCCTGCTGGATCCGCTGATAACCCTCGAACCCCAGGCGCAGGAAGTTGTAGTACTGCGCCGCGACGTTGGCCCCGGAGCGGGAGAAGTTCAGCGCGAACGTGGGCATCTCCCCGCCCAGGTAGTTGACCTTGAACACCAGGTCCTCCGGCAGGTAGGCGGCGTCCCGCCACACGGCCCAGCCAACGCCCGGATACACCAGCCCGTACTTGTGCCCGGACGCGTTGATCGAGGCCACCCTGGGCACCTGGAAGTCCCAGATCAGCTCGGGCTGCAGGAACGGCGCCACGAACCCGCCTGAGGCCGCGTCCACGTGGATGGGGACGTCCGGCCCGCCCGCCGCGGCCAGCCGGTCCAGCTCGCCGCTGATCTCGCCGACCGGCTCGTAACTGCCGTCCATGGTGGAGCCCAGTATCGCGACGACCCCGATGGTGTTCTCGTCGCACTGCGCCGCGGCCTGCGGGCCACGCAGGTGCAGCCGGCCCGGCTCCATCGGCACCTTCCGCGGCTCGACCTCCCAGTACCGGCAGAACTTCTCCCAGCACACCTGCACGTTCGCGCCCATCACCAGGTTGGGCCGGGACGCGTCCGCCCCCGCCGCCCGGCGCCGGGCCCGCCAGCGCCACAGCAGCGCCATGCCGCCCAGCATGCACGCCTCGCTGGACCCGGTGGTCGAGCAGCCGGTGGCCGCGCCGCCCGCCGGGGCGTGCCACAAATCGGCCAGGATATTGACGCAGCGTGACTCGAGCTCCGCGGTCTGCGGGTACTCGTCCTTATCGATCATGTTCTTGCTCAGGCACTCGGTCATCAGCTGCTCGGCCTGTGGCTCCATCCACGTGGTCACGAACGTGGCCAGGTTGAGCCGGGCGTTCCCGTCCAGGGTCAGCTCGTCCCGCACCGCCTGCAGGGCGGTGCCAGGCAGCAGGCCGTAGCGGGCCAGCCGGTGCCGGGGCACGGTGAGATCCAGTTCGCGCACGTAGAGCGGGTTGAGCTCGATCTCGTCGGTGTCGCCGGTCATCCTGTGCAGCGCCATGGGCTCAGGCTATCGGGCCGGTGCGCTGTCCCGGCGGAGTGGCTCACCAGGCAAGATGGGGTCATGCACCTTCCCGTCAACCCGCCGGTCGCGCCCATGCTGGCCCGCCCGGTCACGCGGATACCCGACGGCCCGTTCAGCTTCGAACCGAAATGGGACGGGTTCCGGTCCATCATCTTCCGTGATCGCGGTGAGGTGGAGATCGGCAGCCGGAACGAGCGCCCGCTGACCCGCTATTTCCCGGAACTGGTCGCGGCGGCGCTGGCCGAGCTGCCGGAGCGGTGTGTGATCGACGGGGAGATCGTGATCCCGGACGCGTCCGGGCAGCGGCTGGACTGGGACGCGCTGCTGCAGCGGATCCACCCGGCGGCCAGCCGGGTCGCGCTGCTGGCCGGGCAGACACCCGCTCATTTCGTGGCGTTCGACCTGCTCGCGGTGGATGACGAGGATCTGTGCGAGCAGCCCTTCGCGCGGCGCCGGGAGCAGCTCGAAGCGGCCCTCAGCCAGGCCGGGGCGCCGGTCCACCTGACTCCGGCGACCACCGATGGGGACCTGGCCCGGCAGTGGTTCCGCCAGTTCGAGGGGGCCGGGCTGGACGGCCTGATCGCCAAGCCGCTGGACCTGACCTACCAGCCGGACAAGCGGGTCATGTTCAAGATCAAGCATGAGCGCACCGCCGATTGCGTGGTGGCCGGGTACCGGCTGCACAAGAGCGGCCCGGACGCGATCGGATCGCTGCTGCTCGGGCTGTACACCGACGCCGGTGACCTGGCCAGCGTGGGCGTGGTAGGCGCGTTCCCGATGGCCCGCCGGAAGGAACTGTTCACCGAGCTCCAGCCGCTGGTCACCACGTTCGACGGGCATCCCTGGAACTGGGCCCAGGCGCCCGCGCAGGTCCGCAACCCGAGATCGTCGGAGCACAGCCGGTGGAACGCGGGCAAGGACCTGTCGTTCGTGCCGCTTCGCCCGGAACGGGTCGTCGAAGTGCGCTACGACCATATGGAAGGCCGCCGGTTCCGGCACACCACCCAGTTCGCCCGCTGGCGCCCGGACCGCGATCCCCGCTCGTGCACCTACCAGCAGCTGGAGGAACCGGTCAACTTCGACCTGGCCGAGATCCTCAGCCCGGGATGACACCCGGGCCGGGCTGGACCAGGTAGCGGCAGAACAGGTAACCCTCGTCCTCCAGCACGTGGGCGAGGGCCAGCCGGGATGCCGCAGCCCCGGTGCTGCCCTGCACGATCCGGCCCGCGGTCCCGCTGGCCAGCAGCGGGCTGACCGTGACACACAGCTCGTCCAGCAGCCCAGCCGCGGCCAGCTGGCCCAGCAGGCGGGGGCCGCCTTCGGCCAGGACGCGCCGGTAGCCACGGCCGGCCAGGGCCCTGACCGCCGCGCCCAGGTCGGCGTGCTGGTCACCCGCGATGATCACGTCGGCGTGCCGGGTGGCCCGCTGGCGGGTGCGGGCGGGCGCTGACCCGGTGGTGATCACGATCGTCCGCGCGTCCCCGGGGGCCGCGGTCAGCAGCGGGCTGTCCAGGTCCAGGTCCAGCTGCGCGGTGAGCACGGCGATGGGCGGCGTGGCCGGGCGCCCGGCCCGCAGTACCGCCCAGCGGGCCGGCACCCGGACCGGCCGGTACCGTTCCGCCCGGGCGGTGCCCGCGCCGACCAGGATCACGTCGGCGAGCGCCCGGAGCAGGCCGAAGACCCTTCGGTCGGCCGGGCCGGACAGCCCGCCGGACAGCCCGCCCAGCTCGGCGGCGCCGTCCGCGCTCTCGATCATGTTGGCCCGCACCCAGGGCCGGCCAGCCAGCTGGCCCGCGCTGGGGTAGGCGTACCGGGCCGGCAGGTCGGGCGGCGGGCCAGCCGGGTCCGCCGGATGGATCTGGCGCACGGCCAGCAGTCAATCAGAGCTGGTCAGCGCGGCGGCGCCGGGGTGCCGGTCCGGCGGAGCACGACCATGGAGCGCGGCGCGACCAGCACGGCCGCGCCGGCCGGGTACTGCTGGGCGGCGGTGCCGCCGGGCAGCGGCTGGCCGGGCGGGCTGTCCGACGCCGTGTCAACCAGCACTTCCCAGCCCGGGCCGTAGCCCGGCCCGGGCAGGGTGAACCGGGCGGGCTGGCCGTCCGCGCTGAACAGCAGCAAGAACGAGTCGTCGCGTACTGGCTGGCCGCGCGGGTCGGGCTCGGTGATGGCATCGCCGTTGAGGAACACGCCCATCGCCTTGGCGTACCCGGTCTTCCAGTCGCCGTCCTGCATCTCCCGCCCGGAGGGGGTGAACCAGGCGATGTCACTGAGCCCGCCCGTGCTGCCGTCGCCGGGCCCGCGGAAGTAGCGGCGCCTGCGGAACACCGGGTGATCGCGGCGCAGCTCGGCCACGGCCCGGGCGAACTCGAGCAGCCCGGTCTCGGCCGCCCCGGCCGTCCAGTCCACCCAGGACAGCTCGTTGTCCTGGCAGTAGGCGTTGTTGTTGCCCTGCTGGGTGCGGCCCAGCTCGTCGCCGGCCAGCAGCATCGGCACGCCCTGGGAGCAGAGCAGGGTGGCCAGGAAGTTGCGCCGCTGCCGGCTGCGCAGCGCGGTGATGTCGGGATCCTGGCTCGGGCCCTCGGTGCCGCAGTTCCACGACCGGTTGTCATCGGAGCCGTCGGCGTTGTGCTCGCCGTTGGCCTCGTTGTGCTTGCGGTTGTAGGACACCAGGTCGGCCAGGGTGAACCCGTCGTGGCAGGTGACGAAGTTGATCGAGGCGACCGGGCGGCGGCCGCTGGTCTCATACAGGTCGCTGGAGCCGGTCAGCCGGGACGCGAACTCCGGCAGCGTCTCCGGCTGGCCCCGCCAGAAATCCCGGACGGCGTCCCGGTACTTGCCGTTCCACTCCGACCACAGCGGCGGGAAGTTGCCCACCTGGTAGCCGCCCTCACCGACGTCCCACGGCTCGGCGATGAGCTTGACCTGGGACACCACCGGGTCCTGCTGGACCAGGTCGAAGAACGCGGACAGCCGGTCCACGTCGTGCAGTTCCCGGGCCAGCGCCGAGGCCAGGTCGAACCGGAACCCGTTGACGTGCATCTCCAGGATCCAGTACCGCAGCGAGTCGAGGATCAGCTGGAGCGCGTGCGGGTGCCGGACGTTCAGGCTGTTGCCGCACCCGGTGTAGTCGACGTAGTAGCGCTGGTCATCGTCGCGGAGCCGGTAGTAGGCGGCGTTGTCGATGCCCCGGAAGGACAGCGTCGGACCGCGGTGGTCGGACTCGGCGGTGTGGTTGTAGACCACGTCGAGGATGACCTCGATGCCCGCGGCGTGCAGGTCCTTCACCATCGCCTTGAACTCGCCGACCTGGCCGCCGCGCTGCACCGAGGAGGAGTAGGCCTTGTGCGGCGCGAGGAAGCCGATCGTGTTGTAGCCCCAGTAATTGGTCAGCCCGCGGCTCTGCAGGCTGTGCTCGGATACGAACTGGTGGACCGGCATCAGCTCGACGGCGGTGACGCCCAGCCGGGTCAGGTGCTCGATGACGGCCGGGTGGGCCAGCCCGTCGTAGGTGCCGCGCTGCTGCGCGGGCACTTCCGGGTGGCACAGGGTCAGGCCGCGCACGTGCGCTTCGTAGATCACCGTCTCGTGATAGGGGATCCGCGGCGCCCGGTCATCGCCCCAGTCGAAGAACGGGTTGATCACCACGTTCTTCGGCAGGTACGGCGCGCTGTCCATGGTGTTCAGCGTGGCCGGGTCGGCGAAGCGGTAGCTGAACAGGGCCTCGTGCCAGCGCAGCTCGCCGTGCATGGCTTTCCCGTACGGGTCGAGCAGCAGCTTCGCCGGGTTGCAGCGGTGCCCCTGGGCCGGGTCATACGGGCCGTGCACCCGGTACCCGTACTGCTGGCCGGGGCCCACGTCGGGCAGGTAGCAATGCCAGACGAACCCGTCCACCTCGGTCATCGGGACCCGGGTCTCGGTCAGCCGGGCCGGGTCGTCGCCGCTGAGCAGGCAGAGGTCAACCTGGTCGGCAACCTCGGAGAACAGGGCGAAGTTGGTCCCTGTGCCGTCCCACGTTGCCCCAAGCGGATAGGGAGCTCCTGGCCACACGCGCACCATGAGACCTTACCCGGGTGCCAGCCGGGCCCGGTCCAGAATCTCACCCAGGGCGGCCCCAGCTGGCAGGGTGCCGAACGGAACCCCTGGTCCCAGCGTGGCTGGGGCGTCGAGCCGGGAAGCGCAGAAGGCGTCGGCCACCGCCGCCGGGGCATGCCGGACCAGCAGGGCCGCCTGCAGGGTGACGGTGATCATCCCGGCCAGCCGCCGGGCGGCGTACTGTGCGTCGTCGTCGCTGGCCGCGGACACCGACGCCACGGCCTGCCGCAGCCGCCCGGCCGCGCCGTCCAGCCTCCGGTCCGCGCCTGCGGCCTGGGCCAGCTCAGCGGCCACCGCGTCGGCGACGGCCGGCTGCCGCCGCAGCGCGCGGAGCAGGTCGAGCGCGGTCACGTTGCCCGAGCCCTCCCAGATGGAGTTCAGCGGGGCCTCGCGGTACAGCCGGGGCATCCCGGATTCCTCGACGTAGCCGTTGCCGCCCAGGCATTCCAGCGCCTCGGCCGCGTGCAGCGGGGCCCGCTTGCACACCCAGTGCTTGGCCGCGGGCAGCGCCACCCGGAGCAGCGCCGCCTCGGCGGTGTCCCCGCGGGCGGCCCGGTCCGCCGCGCCGGCCAGCCGGATGGCCAGCTCGGTGGCTGCTTCGGTCTCCAGCGTGAGGTCAGCCAGCACCGAGGCCATCAGCGGCTGCGCGATCAGGTCCTTGCCGAACGCCTGCCGGTAGGTGGCGTAGTGCACGGCGGTGACGCAGCCCCGGCGCAGGCCCGCCGCGCTGCCCAGCACGCAGTCCAGCCGGGTCGCGCTGACCATCTCGATGATCGTGCGGACCCCCCGCCCGGCCTCGCCGACCTGCCAGGCCAGCGCGCCGTCGAACTCCACCTCGGCTGATGCGTTCGACCGGTTGCCCAGCTTGTCTTTGAGCCGCTGCAGGCGCATCGCGTTGCGGGTGCCATCGGGCAGGACCCGGGGGAGCAGGAAGCAGGTGAGCCCGGCTGGCGCCTGGGCCAGGATCAGGAACAGGTCGCTCATCGGCGCAGAGCAGAACCATTTGTGCCCGGTGATCAGGTGGGCGCCGGTGCCCTGGCCGGGCACGGGAACGGCCTGTGTGGTGCCGGCCCGGACGTCTGAGCCGCCCTGCTTCTCGGTCATCGCCATGCCCGCCAGCAGCCCGGCCTTACTGGCCGGCGGGCGCAGCCCCGGATCGTAGGCCCGCGCGGCCAGCAGCGGCTCGAACTGCGCGGCCAGGGCCGGTTCCTGGCGCAGGGCGGGGATGGCGGCGTAGGTCATGGACACCGGGCAGCCGTGCCCGGCCTCGGCCTGCGACCACACGTAGAACTTCGCGGCCCGGGCGACCAGGGCCCCGGGCATCTGGTCGGTCCAGGCGGCGGCGTGCAGGCCGTGACCAACCGCGGTGCCCAGCAGGACGTGCCAGGACGGGTGGAACTCGACCTCGTCGATGCGGTGGCCCCGGCTGTCGTGGCTGCGCAGCACCGGTGGGTGCTCGTTGGCCAGCCGGGCGTGCTCCTGGGTGCCCGCCGTGCCCGCCAGCAGGCCCAGCTCGTGCAGCTGTGGCTCAGCCCAGCCCGCGCCTTCCCGGCCGGCCGCGGCCAGCAGCGCCGGGTCGTCCGCGATGTCGTGGCCGGCCAGCGGTGGCACCTGGTTCAGCACGGCATGCGTGGTGTGCGGCCGGGCGGCCGGCGCAGACGTCATGTGGTGACGATAACCCGTAAGTTACCGGGCGGAAACCCGCTGGCTGGCGGGTGGGCGGACGGCATGGCTGGCCGGCTGGCCGGCGCTGGCCGCAGCCTGCCGGTACCGGTCCAGCAGCACGTCAGCGACCTCGGGGGCGGCTCCCAGGGGTGCGGACACCGCGGCTGCGCCAGCAGCCAGCGCCGCTTCCCGGACCCGGTCGGCGAACAGGCCGGGGGCGAGCAGGTAACTGGCCACCACCACGCGCCGCGCGCCGCCGCGGATCAGCTGGGCGACGGCGTGCGCCGGGTCTGGCCGGGCCGCCGATGCGTAGGCCGGCCGCACCACCCGCCAGCCACGGGACGCCTGCCAGTCCGCGGCCATCCGCGCGATCACGTCGTTGGCCGCGGGATCGCTGCTCCCGGCCGCGGCCAGCACGACCGACGTGTGCCGGGCGCCCCCGGCCAGGTCCTGGCCGGTCTCGGCCAGCCGCCGCTCCAGTGCGCGCAGCAGGCCCGGATGCGGCCCGAGCGGCTGGCCGTAGCGGATCCGCAACCCGGGCAGCCGCGCCGCCGCCGTGGCCAGCAGGTCCGGGATGTCGGTCCCGCTGTGGTACGCCGCGGTCAGCAGCAGCGGCAGCACGAGCGCGCCCGGCTCCGCACCCGCCCGTTCCTGCTCGCCGGCCAGAGCGGTCAGGACCTGGAGCGGGGTGGGCGGGGCGTGGCCGAGGAAGGCGGCCCGGGCGTCCAGCCAGGGTGCGCGCTCGCGCGCGGCGCTCAGCAGTTCGGTGACGGTGGCACCAGCCCGGGGGTCCCGGCTGCCGTGGGCGATCGCGACGAGCGGAGGGGTCAGGTGTGGATACCGCATTCGGTCTTGCCCGTGCCCGTCCACCGGCCGCTGCGCGGGTCGGCCCCGGCCTCCACCTTCCTCGTGCAGGTGGCACAGCCGATCGACGGGTACCCGTCGTAGACGAGCGGGTTGACCAGCACACCGTTGTCCGCGATATACGCGTCCACCTGCTCCTGGGTCCACGCCACGATCGGGTTGACCTTGACCATCTGGCGCCGGGCATCCCACTGCACCGCCTTGGTGTCGCTGCGGGCGGCGGTCTCCTCGCGGCGCACCCCGGTGAGCCAGGCGTCATACGGGTCCAGGGCCCGCTCCAGCGGCACTACCTTGCGGAAGTAGCAGCACAGGTCCGGGTTGCGCCCGTAGAGCCGGGGGCCCAGCTCAGCGTCCTGCTCGGCCACGGTCCGGGACGGTGTGACGTTGATCACGTTGACCGGGTAGACAGCCGATACCGCGTCCCGGGTGCCGATGGTCTCCGGGAAGTGGTACCCGGTGTCCAGGAAGATCACATCCAGCCCCGGCTGCACCTTCGAGGCGAGATGGATGATGACGGCGTCGGTCATCGACGAGGTGATGCACAGACGGTCACCGAACGTGTCTACCGCCCACCGGACGATCTCTTCCGCGGGTGCGTCGGCCAGATCGTCCGCCGCCTGGGCTGCGAGCCTCTCCATGCGGATTGGTTCCTCCCGGGCATCAGGGTCAGGGACCTCGTGCACTGTCTGGTCAAGGGGATCACGCTTGGTAACGGTAGTGCTCACGGGATCACTCCCGTTCCAGCAAATCGTAGCCGGAAGGACCGGATACAGCTCCGGCAGCGCCACTCGCCGTCCTGTTCCTGTGGTTCCAGATCCTCTTCCCCACAATAGGGGCAGTAGAACGGGATTGCCCGCTCTGTCGCATAAGCCAGGTGTGTCATGCGAAGTCCTCCTCGCTGGCCCGGCTGGCCCACATGGCGAAACTCTCTTCCGGCTCGCGTCCGTCCTGGAACCGCCGCAGCACCCGCTCCAGGTAGTCCGGCAGGTCCTCGGCCGTGGTCTTCAGGCCCCGGATCTTCCGGCCGAAGCCGGACGAGGTCCCGTCCCCGCCGCCCAGGCGGCCGCCCAGGTGGATCTGGAAGCCCTCGGTCTGCCGCCCGTCCGGCCCGGTGACCAGCGACCCCTTGAGCCCGATGTCGGCGGTCTGGATGCGCGCGCAGGAGTTCGGGCAGCCGTTCACATTGATCGTCACCGGCTCCGTGAAGCCGGGCAGCCGCCGCTCCAGCTCGGCAATGGCCTGGCTGGCCCGGGCCTTGGTCTCCACGATGGCCAGCTTGCAGAACTCGATGCCGGTGCAGGCCATCGTGTGCCGCCGGAACACGCTGGGGGTGGCGGGCAGATCGGCCGTGTCCAGCGCCGCGGTCAGCGCGGCCAGGTTGGCCTGCGGCACATCGAGGATGACCATCTTCTGCTCGCTCGTGGTCCGCACCCGCCCGCTGCCGTACCGCGCCGCGAGGTCGGCCACCGCGGCCAGCGACGGCCCGGACATCCGGCCGACCCGTGGGGCGAAGCCCACGTAGTAGCGGCCGTCCCGCTGCTGGTGCACGCCGACGTGGTCGCGGCGTCCCGCACGGGGCGCCTCCGGCGCGGGCCCGTCAGGCAGGGCGAACCCGAGGTACTCCTTTTCCAGCACCTCACGGAACTTCTCCGGGCCCCAGTCGGCGATGAGGAACTTCAGCCGGGCCCGGTGCCGCAGCCGCCGGTAGCCGTAGTCGCGGAACACCGCGGTCACCCCGGCCCACACCTCGGCCACCTGGTCGGGCTGGACGAACGCGCCGAGCCGCTGGGCGATCATCGGGTTGGTGGACAGCCCGCCGCCCACCCACAGGTCGTAGCCGGGTTCACCGTCTGGTCCGGGTACACCGACGAACGCGACGTCGTTGATCTCGTGCACGGTGCACTGCGCCGCGCAGCCGCTCAGCACCGACTTGTACTTGCGGGGGAGGTTGGAGAAAGCCGGGTCACCCACGTAGCGGGCGGCGGTCTCGGCGATCTGCGGGGTGGCGTCGATCACCTCGGCCGCGTCGATCCCGGCCAGCGGGCAGCCGAGCATCACGCGGGGTGTGTCGCCGCAGGCCTCGGTGGTGGACAGGCCGACCGCCTCCAGCGCGTCCCAGATCGCTGGGACGTCCTCGATCCGGACCCAGTGCAGCTGGACGTTCTGCCGGTCGGTGAGGTCGGCGGTGCCCCGGGCGTACTGCTCGGACACCTCGGCCACGGTCCGCAGCTGGTCGTTGCTCAGCTGGCCGCCGTCGATGCGGATGCGCAGCATGAAGTAGCGGTCATCGAGTTCCTCCGGCTCGAGCAGCGCGGTCTTGCCGCCCTCGATGCCCGGCCGGCGCTGCGTGTACAGGCCGTACCAGCGGAACCGGCCGCGCAGGTCGGCTGGGTCAATGGAGTCGAAGCCTTGCTTGGCGTAAACGTTGACGATGCGCTGGCGGACGTTCAGCCCGTCGTCGTTCTTCTTGTTTTCCTCGTTCTTGTTCAGCGGCTCGCGGTACCCGAGCGCCCACTGGCCCTGGCCCCGGTGGCGGTGGGCTGGTGGCATCTGTCGCGTCCCTTTCTGTAATGGGGCGCGTACCGTGAGCGAGCAACCTGGACCGGCTGCCACGGTGATCTGGGGCCTGCGGGCTGGTCGGCGCTACCCGGGCGACAGGTCACCGGCCGCGGCACGCACCCGTTTCCGGGTGGTGGTCAGCGGCCGTGACGACAGACTGCGCTGCGTACCCGCTGCAGGTCGACGTGCCTGCGGGCAACGAGAAGAGGATCGGCAGCGTGCACAACCTGAGGATCACATGCCCCAGTACTGGCTGTCGAGCCAGATTCTGCTACCGAAGCAGTTCCCCGTCGCTCCGGTAGTTCGCTGCGGTAACCCACAATGTGCGGCAACCGTGCTCCGCGGCGGTCTATTCCAGCTCCGGCCGATCCGGTTCCCGGCCCGCGGGGTGGGCCGGGAACGTCAAGCGGCGTTGGCGCGGCGCATCCGGCGGCGGCGCTCCGAGGCCCGCTCGTCCTCGTTCAGGCCACCCCAGGTGCCGTACTTCTCCGGCCTGGAAATGGCGTAGTCCAGGCACTCGTTACGCACCGGGCAGCTGGCACACAGGGCCTTGGCCTTCCGCTCGCGGATGTCCCGCTCCGGCTGCCGTTCACCATCTGGGCCGAAGAAGAGCACGACATCCGTGCCGCGGCACGCGGCGGCATCTTGCCAGCCCCAGTTCGGCCGGGGAGGCAGGGTAACCTGCCGCCGTACCTCAGACATGACTAGATCTCCTCAAAACCAGCTCAGTAGTGTGTCTCGCGTCCAGCCGGTCCGCCAGCTCTGTCGGACATGTGGTTCCGCGCGATGCGGCTTTTGCCCCGTCGTATGAGTGCAACGCACATCATCACTTGCGTGTTCCCGGGGCACGGGCCGCCTCAGGGCACCCGTGACCACCACGGGACCACCCCATTGAGCAACCCTGCCGGATGAGCGGCGGCCACCCGAATGCCGGCCACCGTTGCCGAAACCAGTCCCGTCCAGCGGACCGATGATCAATGATGCCATCGCGGCCGCCGTGGCGCAGGCCGGATCGGGAATCCCGGGCAGAGATGTTCGGCCCTATCGGGCTGGCCCGATAGGTACGGCATACCCGCAGCATGCGGGCTGTGCCGCCGGGCCGGCGCCATATCACAGGTGATCGATAATTGGACAAACCCGTTGCCTCAGCGCCACCATGGGCTGCATGTCAGCGTCGGACGCAGCCCCGTTGCCCCGGCTCGGCGAGGTGTTCTTCGACGTGCGAGGCAACTCGCGCAGCATGCGGCTGAGCTGGTACGCCGACACGGGCGTGGCCGTCTTCAGCATCTGGCAGGGCGGTACCTGCACCGGGACGTTCCGGCTGCCCATGGACGACCTCAGCCGGATGATCGAGTCGCTGCACCGTGGCCCGCAGGGCCAGCGGGCCGCCGGCCAGCCCGCTGGGCCTGGTGAGGACACGGCGGGTGGCCGGAGCGCCGGCCCAGATGCCGGTGGGCCGGACCAGGGCCAGCCCACGGTGGCCATGCGGCGGCCGGCCGGGGCCGAGCCGGCCGGTGCCCCGCGCGGGGAGAGCCGCTCCGAGGCCGGGTACCCCGCGGCGCAGGGCGGCTACGAGAGCGGGTCCTACCGCCGGGACTCCAGCGGCTTCCCGGTGTACCCGGCCGACCCGGGGTATTCCCCGGAGGCGGGTTACCCGGCTGATCCCGGGTACGCCGACGGTCCCGGCTACCCGGCTGAGCCGGGCTACCCGGCAGAGCTCGGGTACCCGGACGGCCCGGTCACCGGCGACTACCGGCGCGAGCCGGCCGGCCCGGGCGGGGGGTACCCGGACGGCCCGGACTACCCGGACAGCCCCGGTTACCAGGATCGCGCCGGGTACCCGGCGGGCACCGGAGCCAGCGACTCCTACCGTGGCCAGAGCAGAAGCCATCGCCGTGACCGGGGCGGTTACCCGGACGACCCAGCGGACTACCGGCCGGGCCAGTCCGGCAGCCACCGCCGCGACCCCGGATACCCGGCCGAGCCAGCCGGGTATCCCAGCGACCCGTATTCCCGCCCGCCGGGCATTGGGGATTATCCCGGCGAACAGGCCGCCGACGATTCCGGGGCATATCCGGCCGACCCGGATTATGGGCAGCACGGGCATGAGTGGGATGAGGACACCGCCGACCACTCCATGGGCGGCTACGACGATGAGCCGGAGCCGGAATCCTTCCCGTACGGCCGCCCGCCCGCCAATCATGAGTCCCGGCCGCGCGGACGGTATCCCGGCCGTCATTGACGGTTAGCCGCGGGCAACCGCGGCGCGGCCGGGCCGGAGCCCGGTTGGGCCCGCCCGGCCCGCCCCGAATGGCGGTCCTGTCGTTGCTCCTGAGCCCTTCTTTGGGCTCCTGAGCCCTTCTTTGGGTGTCGTTATGGTTGGGCCCCCCGTGGCGGGATATATTTGCCACAGAGGAAGGGGGGCCTCAAGTGGCACAGAAGGTGTCCGTCACATTTGCCTGTGACTACGACCAGAAAGCGATTCCTCAGGGCCAGCAGCACTCCCGCCGGTTCAGCCTGGACGGCCGGGACTATGAGATCGACCTGTGCACCAAGCACAGCCAAAAGTTTGACGACGTGGTGGGCCGTTACGCGCAGCTTGCCCGGCGGGCCTCAGCCCGGGTCGGGCGGACCAAGCGGCGCACCACGGCGCATCGCCAGCACAGCGCCGCGATACGCCGCTGGGCCAAGGATTCCGGGATAGCGGTCAGTGACCGCGGCCGGATCCCAGCGGACGTGGTGGCCAGTTACGAGGCCAAGCACTGACGGACGGGTCAGGGCGGCGGGCCGCCGCCGGGCAGCATGCCGTGCGGCGGGTCGTCGTACCCGGCGCGGCCCGGGTCACCGGCTTCCTGCCCGGCGGCCGCCGGGCTGCCCGGCGCGGCGGGGCTGGGCGCCTGGCCGGCGGCCGGTGGACCGGTGTGCGGCTTTTCGTCCGCTGGCAGCTGGGCGATGGCTGGCTGCGGCCGCGGGATTGGCCCCACCGCGGACGCGAGCACCTGTGAGTTCGGCATGTTCAGCGTGCCGTCCTCGGTTTCCAGCCGGGTGTAGGTAATCCCGACTTCGGTGATCTGGCCCTCGGTCACGCCGCCGAGCGCGCCGGACTTCAGCCGGACATAGTCGCCCACCGCGAACGGCCGGGAGAGCAGCAGCATAAGGCCGGCGAAAATGTTGGCCAGCGCCTGCTGCCCGGCGATGCCGAGCAGGATTGTGGTGACCGCCCCGCCGACCAGAAGTTGCCCGATCGGCACCTTCAGCAGGGCCACGGTGAGCACCAGGGTGGTCGCCGCGCCGATGAGCAGGATGGTGTACCGGACAATCGCCGCGTGCGCCGTGCCAACCGAGGGCACGAGCACGTCGCGTGCCTTTCCGGCCATCCCCACGGTGGCCACCGAGGCGAAGAGAACGAACGCGGCGATCGAGATGGCCGCGATTAGCTTCCGCGTGTAGTTGCCGTTCCCGGTCCAGTACTTGAAACGGTCGCCCGCCCAGCTGGCGGTCACGCCCGCGGCCGCGGCCAGAACCAGCGCGATGATCGCCCGCCAGGGGCGGGCGTGCGCCTTGGCCTTGGCCACGTGCTCGTTCACCCGGGCCATGTGCTCGGCCAGATCTGGCTGGTGCTTCCCATGCAGATCCATCTGCCCCATCCTGCCCGGGGCCGGGACAGGCATGATCCCGGGGGGCCGCCAAGCCCCCCGGGATCAGTGCACCGGGCCGCCTGCCGTCTCAGGCGCGCGGGGCCAGCAAGGGCCGGCCGACCGGCACCGTGAGCCGGCCGCCCATGCCGTTGGCCACCCCGGCCGCCGAGGCGTACCAGGCCGCCGCCGCGGTGACCACGCCCACGTAGCCGCCGAACTTGACGGTGCCGCTGCTGCCCGCGAAGTTGCCGATGAACAGGATGATCTCGGTCGCCTCCAGGGTCAGGAACACCGTGAACACCGCCAGGTTGACCTGGGTGCTCCAGATCAGCATGTAGGTGTTGAAGATGGCGAACGACAGCAGGATCCAGGCGACGTCGTGATTGAACAGCGGCACCGTGATCGCGCGGGTCAGCAGCTTGCCCCCGACGAGCTGAACATACAAGAAGAGGCCGATCCAGAAGCCCCCGTAACTGGCGAACGCGGTGGCGCCGAATACGTTCCGGTTCCGGAATTCCCACATGCCGGCCAGCAGCTGGCCCAGGCCTCCGTAGGCGAGCGCGTAGCCGAGCCAGGCCAGCCCGCTCGCCTTGGTCATCCAGCCGGCGTTGAACGCCGAGAGCAGGAAGGTAGTCAGTGCGAAAGCAGCCAGGCCGAGCGGAGCGGGATCGGCGATGCCGGGCACCGCGGTGACGGCCACAGAGGTGGGTGCGGTGGATCGGTCTTCGGTGACGGTCAAGGGATTCCTCCTGTGGATTGACCCGAGGTCCCCGAGGCCGCTAAGGGGCAGGCTGGACTGCCAGGCGCCTGGGCCGCGGCAGGCGCCCGCCAGGCAGAAGAATTACCGACACATCCGGTCATCTGGGGACCTTCCTCTATCTTCACAGGTGGCTCAGCAGAACCAGATGGAAGATCTGCCATGAGCGTAACGCCGGAAATGGTCTTGGGGGAGACCCAGGTTTTGCTCAACCTGACACGTGCATCAGGTATCACGGCTGGCTTCGCGCCAGTACCTGGCCCAGCCCGGCCCGGGTGGCCAGGACGTAGACCCGGTCCTGCGGGGCCAGCCGGTAGTCCGCCCGGGGGGACCAGTCGGCCCCTTCCGCGGCGGCCCGGTGCAGCGCTATGACCCGTACCTCACCGGTCTGGTGCACGCTCTCCACCGGCTCCCCGGACAGTTCGGACCCGGCGCTCACCACGACGTCCGCGATCAGCAGCACGTGCCAGGCCAACCGGGATCGTGCGCAGCACCTGATGCTCCAGCATGGCCGCGGCGAAGGCCGGCGCAGCCAGGTAGGACACGCTGCGGGAGATCGTGTTGCCGACGGTCTTCTGCACCCGCTCGGCCAGGTCGTCGTCGGACAGCCGGAGAACCAGGCGCAGGTCACTGGCCAGGGCCCGGGCATGCAGTGCGGTCTCCAGGTTCACGATGTCGCTATCGGTCACCGAGACCAGGGCCTGGCTCGTGCTGATGCCCGCGGCCCGGAGTATCTCCTCCCGGTGCGTCTCACCGATCACCACCCGCAGCCCGAGCCGCCGGGCCAGCCGCACCCCGGCCGCGTGCTCGTTCTTGTCCACGCAGACCACGCCGACGCCCAGATCGTGCAGCTGGCCGGCGATCCGGGTGCCGACGTTGCCCAGGCCAGCCACGATCACGTGGCCGCTGAGCGGGCGCTCCTTGGCGCGCAGGGAGCCGGTGAGCCGGGCGCCGACCACGGCCGCGGTCACCACCGGGAGGAAGGCCAGCCCGTCGAAGGTGAGCAGGATCTGAGCGACCTTCTCCGGCGTGCCCAGCCGGGGATCGCTGACCGCCGCGCCCGCCGCGTCCAGGAAGGTCAGGTACACGGCGTCGCCGGGGGCGAAGCCACCCGCGGTGACCAGCAGCACGAAGCCGCCCACCAGCACCGCGAACAGGGTCAGGAAGACCACGCCCAGCTTGGGCCCGAACAGCAGGGCGGGCAGCCGGGCCAGGGCCCGCAGCGGCCGCCGGGACGGCCGGGTCAGCGGGTTGCGCGGGGTGCCGTCGGCCACCGCGAGGACCAGGTCGGCTCCGTCCTGGCCGGGCGGCAGCAGCTGCGGGGAGAGCTCCTGGCCGGTCGTGGCCAGCCCGCAGACGAGGTGGCCCGGGTCGGTCTCCTGGCGCCGCGCCACGTACAGCGTGCGCCCGGCCAGCCGGACATGGCTGGGTGCGGGCTCGCCCAGGGCGGCGGCCACGAACGACGGGGCGGCCATCGAGGAACTGGACAGCACCGCGCAGTCCGGGAAGAAGCTGCGCATCCGCTCGCCGAGACCGGTGTTGAAGATCCGCATCACCAGCCGCAGGTCGGGGTTGAGGTCCTGGGCCCGCAGCGCGGCGTGGAAATTACCCAGGTCGTCCTGGCGGGTCAGGGCCATGGCCCGGGCCGACTGGGCCTGGGCCGCGGTGAACGCCTGGGTATCCAGTTCCGGCCGCTCGATGACCCGGACGCCGGGCAGCTGGGCGATCCGCGGGCCGTGTCCCCGCCCCGCCGAGCTGAGCAGGACGGTCACCTGCTCGCCGTAGTTGACCGTGAGCTCTTCGACGACCCGGTAGGCCAGCGCGTCGTCCCCGCAGACGATCAGGTGATTTCGGTGCTGGTTGAGGCGGCGGGGGACCTGGGGCACGGCGTGATCTAACCACAGCCGGGCATCCCGGACTGCGCCGAGGGCGGGCCGCCGGTAATGCTGGGCGGCCCGGCATGGGCTCAGTGGGCCAGGTCCGGGGTATTCTCCGAGGAAAGGGTCTGTAGGTCTCGGGAGGTCCGGCCATGGCCGACGACGGCGGTATCCGCGCTTCGGACTCCGATCGCGAGAACGTCGTCGAGATCCTGCGCGATGCGTACAGCGCCGGCCGGCTGACGCTGGAGGAGTTCGACGAGCGCACTACGGCCGCCTTTGCCGCCCGCACCTGGGGTGGCCTGCGCGAGCTGACCCGGGACCTGCCGCAGCAGGCCAAGCTGGGCCTGACCAGGGCGGAGCCGATGGTCCAGCCGGGCGCGGGGGAGAAGCTGCCGATCTCCGCCGGGCAGGGCCGGCGGCACTTCAGCCCGATGCTGCCGATCCTGGTGATCTGGCTGAGCATCGCGCTCACCGCGCGGGCCCCGGACGCGTTCGTGCCGGTGATCGTCATCCTGCTGCTGCTGCTCCGGTTCGCTGGGCGGCCCGGCCGCAGCCGGCACGACGACCAGCACCGGCACTAGGCTACGGCGAAGCGAGCCGGCTGAGCTGCGGCGGGAGCTGGCTGGCGGCCGCCCGGTCGAGCAGGAACAGAGTGCGCAGCTGGCCGCGCGCGCCGGCCGCCGGGACCTGGACCGGGCCGGCGTCGGACAGCGCCAGGCGGACCGCCCCGGCCTTCTCCGGGCCGGCCGCGAGGACCCACACCTCGCGGGCCCGCTGGATGGCGGGCAGGGTCATCGTCAGCCGGGTGGGCGGCGGCTTGGGGGCGCCGCGCACGGCGACCACCGGGCGGTCGTCGTAGAGCGCGGGCATGCCCGGGAACAGCGAGGCGACGTGGCCTTCCGGCCCGATGCCGAGCAGCAGCACATCGAAGGCAGGCACCGGCCCGTGGTCCTGGGGCTGCGCGGCCCGGGCCAGCTCCGCGGCGTAACGCTCGGCGGCCGCTTCCGGGTCGCTGCCGTCCGGCCCGTCGGACGCGGGCATCGGGTGCACGCGGGCCGGGTCGGTGTCGATGTGCCGCAGCAGGGCCTGCGCGGCCTGTGTCTCATTGCGGTCCGGGTGGCCAGCGGGCAGGAAGCGCTCGTCGCCCCACCAGATGCCCAGCCGCCGCCAGACGACCGCGTCCCGCGCCGGGGCGGCGGCCAGCTCGGACAGCAGCGCGGTACCGATGCCGCCGCCGGTCAGCACGAGATCTGCCGTTCCCCCGCTGGCCTGGGCGTCCACCAGCCTGGTCACCAGCCGGGCGGCGGCCGCCTTGGCCAGCAGGCTCGCGTCATGGTGCACCAGCACCTCGGTCGTGCTCACCGCTCCGCGCCAGCCGAGCGGCGGCCGGCTGAGCGGCGCGGCACTGGACCGGGACTCACTGGGCCGGGGCCAGCCCGGCCGGGCTGAGGAAGGGCTCGATGGTCTCGGCGTAGACCTCGTCCGGGTCGAGCCGGCGCAGTTCCTCGGCCAGCAATTCCGCGGTGTCCCGCCGGTGCAGCGCCACCCGGCGCTCGGGCTCACCGGGCCGGCGCAGCATCGCCACCCGGCCGTCGGGCCGGGTCAGCGAAATCTCCCCGTCGCTGGTCTCGAAGATCACGGCCGTGACGCCGGGCCCGTCGGACACCTCGTTGCCGAACGGTACCCCGAGCCGCACGGACAGCCAGGCGGCGATCAGCTCCGCGCTCGGGTTGCCCTTCTCGGCCTCGATCCGCCCGCCGGTGATCACGCCGTGCGGCTGGTCCAGGGTGGCGGCCAGCAGGGTCCGCCACGGCGTGGCCCTGGTCCAGCTCAGGTCGGTGTCCCCGGGGCAGTAGTGCGCGGCCAGGGTGGCCAGGCAGTCGTGCGGGGCGGTGGCGGCGGCCGCGTCGGTGATCCGGCGCTGGGCCAGCCGGCCCAGCGGGTTGCCCGACGGCACCTGGGGCGGGATGCCCGGCCACCAGGTCACCACCGGGGTGTCCGGCATCAGCAGCGGGACGACCACCGAGTCGGCGTGCTCGCCCAGCGGCCCGTACATGCGCAGCAGCACGACCTCGCCCGGCCCGGTCTCGCCGACCCGGATCTCCGCGTCCAGCCGGGAGCCGGCCTCCGGGCGCCGGGTGATGACCGCCAGCACGCGCATCGGGTGCTCCCGGGCCGCCTCGCTGGCCGCCCGGACCGCGTCGTACTGGGCGGCCTCGTCCGTCACGATGACCAGGGTCAGCACCATGCCGCTGGCCGGGCCGCCCAGGCGCTGCCGGGCCTGCCGGATGGCGTCGTGAATCCGGCTGGTCGTCGTCTCGGCCAGGTCGATCATCATGCCGGACTGTCCTTTCCGCCCGATGCGCCGCTCACAACCGCCGCCAGGCCCGTCCGTCCCGGGCCATCATCTCGTCCGCCGACGGCGGGCCAGCCGAGCCCGCCGGGTAGG
Organism: uncultured Actinomycetes bacterium; assembly: GCA_963711705.1. Lineage (GTDB taxonomy): Bacteria > Actinomycetota > Actinomycetes > Streptosporangiales > Streptosporangiaceae > RYN-230. The sequence continues at coordinate 175,555 of CAVQFM010000012.1, read as the reverse complement.
GCTCAGGCTGGCCGTGCTCGGCCCAGAAGTCCTCGATCGGGTCGAGGACCTTCCAGGACAGCTCGACCTCACGGTGCCGCGGGAACAGCGGCGGGTCGCCGATCAGCACGTCGAGCAGCAGCCGCTCGTAGGCTTCCGGGCTGTTCTCGGTGAACGACTCGCCGTAGGCGAAGTCCATGTTCACGTCGCGGACTTCCATCGCCGTGTCGGGCACCTTGGAGCCGAACCGCACGGTCACGCCCTCGTCCGGCTGCACCCGGATGACCAGGGCGTTGTGGCCAAGCTCCTTGGTGTCGGTGGCGGAGAACGGCAGGTGCGGGGCGCGCTGGAACAGCATCGCGATCTCCGACATCCGGCGCGGCAGCCGCTTGCCGGTGCGCAGGTAGAACGGCACGCCCGCCCACCGCCTGGTCTCCACCCGGAGCTTGACCGCGGCGTAGGTTTCGGTCCGGGAGTCCGGCGCGATGCCGTCCTCTTCCAGGTAGCCGCGCACCGGGATGCCGCCCTGCCAGCCCGCGGCGTACTGCCCGCGGGCGGTGCTGGCGGCCAGGTCCTCGTGCAGCCGGACGGCGGACAGCACTTTCTCCTTCTCGGCGCGCAGCGAGTCGGCGTCGAACGAGACGGGCTCTTCCATCGCGGTCAGCGCCAGCAGCTGCATCAGGTGGTTCTGGATCACGTCCCGGGCGGCGCCGATCCCGTCGTAGTACCCGGCCCGCCCGCCGATACCGATGTCCTCGGCCATGGTGATCTGCACATGGTCCACGTAGCCGCGGTTCCAGATTGGCTCGTACAGCGTGTTGGCGAAGCGCAGCGCGAGGATGTTCTGGACCGTTTCCTTGCCCAGGTAGTGATCGATGCGGAACACCGAGTGCGGCGGGAACACCGCGCTGAGCACCTCGTTCAGCTCGCGCGCGCTCGCCATGTCGTGCCCGAACGGCTTCTCGATGACCACCCGGCGCCAGGGATGCGGATGGCCGGGCATCGGCGCCGATGGCGAGGACAGGCCGGACCGCTTGAGCTGCTTGACCACCAGCGGGAAGAACTTCGGCGGCACCGACAGGTAGAAGGCGTAATTGCCGCCGGTCCCCCGGGCCCGGTCCAGGTCGGCGACGGTCTCGGCCAGCCGGTCGAACGCCTCGTCGTCGGTGAACTCACCAGGCACGAAGCGCACGCCCTCGGACAGCTGCTCCCATACCGTGTCCCGGAACGGGGTGCGCGCGTACTGCTTCACCGAGTCGTGCGTGACCTGGGCGAAATCCTCGTTCTCCCAGTCCCGCCGGGCGAACCCGACCAGCGAGAAACCAGGCGGCAGCAGGCCCCGGTTGGCCAGGTCGTAGATGGCGGGCATGAGCTTCTTGCGGGCCAGGTCGCCGGTCACGCCGAAGATGACGAGAACACACGGGCCGGCCACCCGAGGGATCCGCCGGTCCCGCGGGTCGCGCAGCGGGTTGGCCACCGGCCCGGTGACCACCGGGGCCAGCGCGCTCGGCTGCGCTGCCTCGACGGACTCGGGCGACTGCGCGCTGGTCCCGGTGCCGGCTTCCGTGTCCGCTGTGGTCATGACTGGCCCGCCGCCCCCATGTTCTCCTCGATCGTGCCCAGGAACTCCTTCCAGGACGCGGCGAACTTCTCCACGCCCTCGTCCTCGAGCACCTGGACCACGTCGTCGTAGCTGATGCCCAGCGCGGCCAGGTCGGCGAAGACCTGCCGGGACTGGTCGTAGGTGCCGTGCACCGTGTCGCCACGCAGCTTGGCATGGTCGGCGGTGGCGCGCAGGGTCGCCTCCGGCATCGTGTTCACCGTGTCCGGCGCGACCAGCTCCACCACGTACATGGTGTCCTCGAAGGCCGGGTCCTTGGTGCTGGTGGACGCCCACAGCGGGCGCTGCACCTTGGCCCCGGCCTGGGCCAGCGCCTGCCAGCGGGGGGTGGCCAGCCGCTGCTCGTACAGCTCGTAGGCGAGCCGGGCGTTGGCGATGGCGGCCTTGCCGCGCAGCGCCGCCGCCTCCGGGGTGCCCAGCTGGTCCAGCCTGCGGTCCACTTCGGTGTCCATCCGGCTGACGAAGAACGACGCCACCGAGGCGAGCGTGGAGATGTCCCGCCCGGCCGCCAGCGCGCCCTCCAGCCCGGCCATGTACGCGTCGATGACCTGGCCGTACCGCTCCAGGGAGAAGATCAGCGTGACGTTGACCTTGATCCCCTCGGCCACGCAGGCGGTGATCGCGGGCAGCCCTTCCTCGGTCGCCGGGATCTTGATGAACAGGTTGGGCCGGTCCACCATCCACCACAGCGCGCGGGCCTCGGCGATGGTCTTCGCGGTGTCCCGGGCCAGCCGCGGGTCCACTTCGAGGGACACCCGGCCGTCCACCCCGCCGGTCGCGTCGTAGGCCGGGCGGAGCACGTCGCAGCCCCAGCGGATGTCGTAGGTGGTGAGCATCCGGGATGCCTCTCCCACGGTGACCCCGCGCAGGTGCAGGTCGGCGAGCTGGTCGTCGTACGCGGTGCCCTTGGCTACCGCGTGGGCGAAGATCGTCGGGTTGGAGGTGACCCCGGTGACGTGCCAGTCGCGGGCCAGCTCGGCGAGATTGCCGCTGCGCAGCCGGTCCCGGCTGATGTCATCGAGCCAGATCGATACGCCCTCGCTGGTCAGCTGGGTGAGTATGTCGTTGCTGTGGGGCTGGGAGGTCATGACTCCTCGCTTCTTACGTTCGCGTTCAGTAGGCCCAGGCTGGACCGGGCGGCTGCGGCCACGCGCTGCGCGGTGAACCCGTACTCCTGGTACAGCTTCGCCTGCGCGGCCGACGTCCCGGAATGCTCCAGGCTGACGCGCTCGCCGTGGTCGCCGGCGAACGCGTGCCAGGGCTGCGCGATGCCTGCTTCGGCGCAGACGCCCGCGCTGATCCGCGGCGGCAGCACTTCCTCCTGATAGGAAGCACCCTGCGCGGTGAACCATTCCACGCACGGCATGGAAACAACTCGTGTCGAAATACCCTCACCTTGCAGGATGTCCCGTGCGGCCAGCGCGATGTGCACCTCACCGCCGGTGGCGATGAGGATCATGGCTGGCTCGCTGTCCGTCCCTTCGGCCAAGATGTACCCGCCCCGGGCGGCTGCATCCGCGCTGGCGAGCCCGTTCTGGGCGGTTTCGCCCTGGTCCCGGATGAGATCCGCGGCCCGGCTGTCGGCCGCCGTCCAGTCCAGCGGGGCGTAGGCAGGGCTGCTCACCGAGGGATCAGTGCTCCTCTCCGGGGTGTGTCCGGCCGCGCGCCAGAGAGCCGGCAATCGGTCGCATGGCTGACCCTATCCTCAGTTTCGCCTGCCTCCCGGGCCGACCCCAACCGACCGGGTCAAGCCAGCGGGCAGCCGCCCGCCCGGTACGCTCCCAGCATGGGCAGCCCGATGCCGGACATCGACCCGCGGGCCGTGATCGAGGGCCGGCCACCGGGCCGGCCGCGGGTGGGCATCGTGCTGGCCATCGTGGCCGCGATCGGCTGCGCGATCATTGTGCTGTCCACCGACGCGGCGCAGAGCGTGGACGCCGCCGGGCACAGCGTGGCCCCGTTCCTCGTCGCCCTGTCCCTGGCCATTCTTCCGGTGCCGTTCCTGGTCGGCTGCGTGCTTTTGCTGGACCGGCTGGAGCCCGAGCCGCGGATCAACCTGCTGCTCGCCTTCGCCTGGGGGGCCGGGGTGGCCGCGCTGCTGGCCGCGGTCATCAACACCGCCGGGCTGGTTTACATCACGCTGCCCGCCCTGGGCAACACCACCGGGGAGTACGTGTCGGCCACGCTTGGTGCGCCGGTCGTCGAGGAGACCCTGAAGGGCCTCATCCTGATCATCCTGCTGTGGCGGCGGCGGCAGGAACTGGACGGGCCCACCGATGGCATCATCTACGCGGCCATGGTCGGGCTGGGCTTCGCGATGACGGAGAACATCGGCTACTACATCGGCGCGCTGGTCCGGCCCGAGGTCGGCGGGGTCAGACTGCTCGAGGTCACATTCGTGCTGCGCGGCGTGCTGTCGCCACTGGCCCACCCGATCTTCACCTCGATGACCGGGCTCGGGGTGGCGTACGCGGCCACCCACCGGCACGCCCGCTGGGCCGTGCCGCTGGGGCTGCTGGCCGCCATGCTGCTGCACGGGACCTGGAACGGGCTCACGGCGCTCGGCATCGACGGGCTCGCCCTGGGCTACGCCATCCTGGCCTGCGTGCTGGCCGGGCTGGTCGGCGTGGTCATCGCCGACCGGCGCCGGATCGTCCGGCTGATCTGGCGGTTCCTCCCGCCGTACGAGCCGACCGGCCTGGTCACCGAGGCGGACCTGCGGATGCTGAGCACGCTGCGGGAACGCCGGGCGGCCCGGCTGTGGGCCCGGCGCACCGGCGGGTGGTCGGCCGGCCAGGCCATGGAGGACTACCAGCTGGCCGCCACCGAGCTGGCCCTGGTCCATCTGCGGGCGCAGCGCGGCATCATCGCCGCCGACCAGTTCGAGCAGCGGCGGCGCGACCTGGTGCGGCTGATGGCGGTGGCCCGCAATGCGTTCTTCCGGCGCCAGCCCGAGCCGCCGCGCCCGCCGTGGGCCGTGTCCAGTCATTCCGGATTCGTCGCCCGCAGCCCCGGCGCCGGCCCCGCGCACCGGGCCCGTTAGGCCGTGTCCTAGCGCTGGGCTGCGGCCGGGCGCCGCCAGCCGCGGGGGAAGCTAGCCGCGGGCGGCGGGGGAGGGCTGGCCACTGGCCGCGGAGCCCGCCACCGCCGGGGTGGCTGCGGCCGGGATGGCCGGTCCCCGGTCCCGGGTGGCGAACATCAGCCGCAGGGCCACGATCCAGATCAGCACCGACCCGGTCACGTGCACCCAGACCAGCCCGGCTGGCAGCCCGCTGAAGTACTGGCTGTAGCCGATCATCCCCTGCAGGCCGACCAGGCCGAGCAGCAGCCAGCCGAGCTGGCGCGCCCGCAGCGGCGCCCCGGTGAGCTGGAGGCATACCGCCAGCACCGCGGCCAGCGTGCCCAGTACCCAGCCGATGTCCGCGTGCAGCTGGGTCACCCCGGCCAGCGGCAGGTGGTAACGGGGGGTGTCGGCCGCCCCGGCCAGCGGCCCGGTGCCGGTCACCACGGTGCCCGCGGCCAGCATCAGCGCCACCACCGGGACCACCGCCACCGAGAGCACCCGCAGGTCAGCCCGGACCAGCCGGCGGGCGGGCGCGTCGCCTTCGGCGCAGCGCGTCCACAGCACCACGGCCAGCGCCACGACCGCGCTGGACAGCAGGAAGTGCACGGACACCCAGATGGGGTCCAGATGGGTGAGCACCACGATCCCGCCCAGCACGGCCTGGGCGATCACGCCGAGCGGCTGCGCCGCGGCCAGCCAGACGATGCCGCGGCGCCGGGCCCCGGCCGGGCGGTAGCGCCACGCGGCGATCGTCACGGCCACCGCGACCGCCATCACGACCACGGTCACCAGCCGGTTGCCGAACTCGATCCAGGTGTGGATCATCGGGTCGCCGCGGGTGGGCGCGGCGACCAGGCTGCGCGCGGTGCAGTCGGGCCAGTCCGGGCAGCCCAGGCCGGACTGGCTGAGCCGGACCGCGGCGCCGGTCATGATGATGCCGGCGTTCGCGATCACCCCGGCCCCGGCGATCCGGCGCATCGCGGCCGGCCCCGGGTACAGCAGCCAGGCCAGCCCGGGCCGGGTGGCGGGCGGGGCAGGATCGGCTGGCACGGAGCCAATCGTAGACCCGGTCACGGCGCGGCCCTACGCCTCGGGGGGCGGGGCCGGCGCGGCTGCCCCAGGCCGCGCCGGCGCTGGCCACCACGACGCAGCCGATCGCGGCCCACTCCCGGCCGGCCAGGCTCTGGCCCAGCATGACCAGCCCGACGAGCGCGGCGACCGCCGGTTCCAGGCTCATCCAGATGCCGAAGACCTTGGCCGGCACCCGGCGCAGCGCCTCCAGCTCCACCGAGTAGGGGATGATCGAGGACAGCAGCCCGATGCCGAGGCCGGCGCCGAGCACCTCCGGGCGCAGCAGGGCCCGGCCGCCCGCGATGATGCCGACCGGGGTGACCGCCACGGCCGCCACCCCCATCGCGATGGCCAGCCCGGACGAGCCCGGGAAGCGCCGGCCGGTGGCCGCGCTGAGCAGGATGTACACCGCCCAGCAGGCCGCGGCGAGGAGCGCGAACGCCAGCCCGGCCAGGTTCAGCCCGGCCGGGTGGGCCGCCCCGGCGGCCGGCCCGGCGCCCCGGGTGAGCAGCGCCACCCCGATCCCGGCCAGCAGCACCCAGACGATGTCCAGCAGGTGCCGGGACGCGGCCACGGCCACCGCCAGCGGGCCGAGGAACTCCACGGTCACCGCGATGCCCAGCGGGATCCGGGCGAACGACTGGTAGATGGCGAAGTTCATCACGGCCAGGGTGAGGCCGAAGGCCACCACCACGGCCGCGTCCGACCCGGCCCGCCGCCGGACCAGGCCGCGCAGGGCCCGGCCCAGGCCGCGGGCGCCGAGCCCGGCCAGGATCACGGCCGCGGTCCACAGCCGGACCCCGGTGACCGCCGCCGGGGGCACCACGCTGAACAGCTTGGCGGCCAGGCCCGCCCCGACCTGTACCGACACGATGCCGGACAGGACCAGCGCGGGTGGTGGCACCGCGCCGAGCAGGCCCTTGCGCCGGACCTCCCCGAGGACCTGGCCCACCCCGGCCGGGCCATGTCCTACTCCCAGCGGAACACCCGCGCGGTCACGCTGATCCCGATGATCGCCCAGACCAGCAGCACGGCCAGGTCGCGCAGGGGCAGCCCGCCGCCGTGCTGCAGCACCGTGTGCAGCCCGTCGGACAGCGCGCCGGTCGGCAGCAGCCGCAGCCCGGGCTGAGCGCTGGCCGGGAACTTGGTCAGCGGGAACACCACGCCGCCGACGCCGAGCAGGATCAGGTAGACGAGGTTGGCCGCGGCCAGCGTGGCTTCCGGCCGCAGCGTCCCGGCCATCAGCAGGGCCAGGCCGCTGAACGCCGCGGTGCCCGCCAGGATCAGCAGCACCACGGAGGCGGCCGCGGCCGGCCCGGCGTCCGGGCTCCAGCCCAGGGCCAGCCCGACCAGCAGGATCACCACGGTCTGCACCAGCTCGACCGCGATCACCGTGGTGGTCTTGGCCGCGATCAGCCCGCTGCGCCGCAGCGGGGTGGCCCCCAGCCGCTTGAGCACGCCGTACCGGCGCTCGAACCCGGTGGCGATGGCCTGGCTGGTGAACGCGGTGGACATCACGCCGAGCGCGATGATCCCGGGGACCAGGAAGTCGACCCGGGTGCCCGGCCCGATCAGTGGTTCCAGGCTGAACCCGGCCAGCAGTACCACCGGGATGATCAGCGTGAGCAGCAGCTGCTCCCCGTTACGGAACAGGGTGCGCAGCTCCAGCCCGGCCTGCGCGGCGACCATCCGGGCCATCGGCGCCGCCCCCGGCGCCGGGGCAGGCCAGCTGCCCGCCGGGCCGGCGGGCTGGCCCAGCGCGTCGTCCCGCACGGCCTCGCTCATGAGCGCAGCTCCCGGCCGGTCAGCTCCAGGAACACGTCCTCCAGGGTGCGGCTCTCGATCCGCAGGTCCTGGGCCAGCACGCCGTGTTCCGCGCACCAGGCGGTGACCGCCGCGAGCAGCTGCGGGTCGACCCGGTCGGGCACCTCCACGATGTAGTGCCCGGCGGGCGACTCCTTGGCCGCCGCGCCCGGCGGCAGCGCGGCGATCAGCCCGTCGGTGTCCAGCCCCGGCTCAGCGCGGAACCTGAGCTGCCCGGCGGTGCCGGTCAGCTCGGCCGGCGTGCCCTCGGCCACCAGCTGGCCGTGGTCCAGCACGCACACCTGATCGGCCAGCCGCTGCGCCTCGTCCATGTAGTGCGTGGTCAGGATCACGGCCGCGCCGGACGCGCGCAGCCCGCCGATCACCTCCCAGGTGGCCCGGCGGGCCTGCGGGTCCAGGCCCGCCGTGGGCTCGTCCAGGAACACCAGCTCCGGCCGGCCGATCACCGCCGCGGCCAGCGACAGCCGCTGCTGCTGGCCGCCGGACAGCCGCCGGTACGGCGTGCGCACGCTGCCGGCCAGTCCCAGCCGGTCCAGCAGCACCGCCGGGTCGATCGGGTGGGTGTGGAACGCCGCCATCACCCGGAGGTACTCAGCAGGCCGGGCGGCGGGCGGGATGCCGCCGGACTGCAGCATGACGCCGACCCGCGGGCGCAGCTGCCGCGCGTCGGCCACCGGGTCCAGGCCGAGCACCCGGACCGTGCCATCGTCGGGCCGCCGGTAACCCTCGCAGGTTTCGATGGTCGTGGTCTTGCCCGCGCCGTTCGGGCCCAGGATGGCGGTCACCGCCGCGCGGCTGGCGCGCAGCGTGAGCCCGTTCACCGCCGCGGTCCGGCCGTACCTCTTGACCAGGTGGCTGATCTCGACGGCGGGTCCGGTACTCACGCACGCGAGTCTAGAGGTTCAGCGTGCGCGGCCGGCCCGGCCGGGCCGCCGCCCCCGGCCCGGCCGCGCGCCGCCGCGATCAGCGCCTGGAACAGCCGCGGATCGGCCCCTGCCTCCGGGTGCCACTGCACGCCGATCAGGAACTGGCCCGTGTCCGGCTGCGCTGGGTCCGGCTGGCCGGGTCCGGCTCCACCGCCTCGATCGTGCCGTCGCCGGCCCACGCGGTGGCGATCAGCCCCCGGCCGAGCCGGCCGATGGCCTGATGGTGCTGGGTCGGCACGGTCAGCCGCAGTTCGCCGCCGGGTCCGGGCGGGCCGAGGATCGCGCCCAGCCGGCTGGCCGGGCTGACCCGCACCTCGTGCTGGCCGAACGTGCCCGGGGCGGCCCCGTGCCCGTCATGGCCGACTACGTCAGGCAGGTGCTGATGCAGAGTGCCACCACGCGTTACGTTAAGTATCTGCAGGCCCCGGCAGATGGCCAGGACCGGCACGCCCTCGGCCAGGGCCGCGCTGAGCAGGGCGCGTTCGGCCCGGTCCCGCTCCGGGTAGACGCGGGTGGTCAGCGGGTGCGGGCCGGCGCCGTAGCCGGCCGGGTCCAGGTCCCCGCCGCCGGACAGCACCACCGCGTCCAGCCGCGCGGCGGCCCGGGCTACGCCGGGCAGCGGGGGCAGCAGCACCGGCACGCCGCCCGCCGCGGCGACCTGCTCCGGGTAGCTGACCGGGAGCAGCGCGGCGGGCGCGTCCCACGGTCCCCAGCGGGCCTGCTCGGCGTAGCTGGCGATGCCGACCAGCGGGGCGGCGGTCCCGTTCACAGCGGGGTCACGTAGGCGCCGGAGATGCCGCCGTTGACCAGGAAGCTGGCCGCGGTGATGAACGAGCTGTCGTCGCTGGCCAGGAACGCGATAGCGGCGGCGATCTCCTCCGGCTCGGCGAACCGGCCCATCGGCACGTGCACCAGCCGCCGGGCGGCGCGCTCCGGGTCGGCGGCGAACAGCTCGCGCAGCAGCGGCGTATTCACCGGGCCCGGGCACAGCGCGTTGACCCGGATGCCTTCCCGGGCGAACTGCACGCCGAGTTCGCGGCTGAGCGCCAGCACCCCGCCCTTGGACGCGGTGTAGGAGATCTGCGAGGTGGCCGCGCCCATCACCGCGACGAAGGACGCGGTGTTGATGATCGAGCCGCCGCCCTGGCCCGCGGCGAACTGGCGCTGCATGTGCGGGATCACGTACTTGCAGCACAGGTAGACCGAGGTGAGGTTGACGTCCTGGACGCGCTGCCAGGCGTCCAGGCCGGTGGCCAGGATGGAGTCGTCCTCGGGCGGGGAGATGCCCGCGTTGTGCACCGCGACGTGCACCGCGCCGCAGGTGTCCACCACCGTCTGGTACAGGTCGCGGACCGCGTCCTCGCTGGTCACGTCGGTCTGCACGAAGTAGCCGCCGACCTCGTCGGCGGCCAGCTTGCCGGTCTCCTCGTCCACGTCGGCGACCACCACGGTGGCGCCTTCAGCGGCCAGCCGGCGCGCGCTGGCCAGCCCGATCCCGCTGCCCGCGCCGGTGATCACGGCGACTCGGTCCTGCAGGCGCTGCATGCGTGCCCCTCACTCGGTTGCGATAAATACGTTCTTGACTTCGGTGAACGCGTCGAGCGCGTCCGGCCCGAGCTCCCGGCCCAGCCCGGACTGCTTGAACCCGCCGAACGGCGTCCAGTAGCGCACCGAGGCGTGCGAGTTGACTGACAGGTTCCCGGTCTCCACGGCCCGGGCGACCCGCAGCGCCCGGCCGATGTCCCGGGTCCAGATGGAGCCGGACAGGCCGTACGGCGTGTCGTTGGCGATCCGGATGGCCTCGGCCTCGTCCTCGACCGGCACCACGGTCACCACCGGCCCGAACACTTCCTCGGTGAACGCGGGGTCGTTCGCGCCGACCGGGGCGAGCACGGTGGGCGGGTACCAGTACCCCGGGCCGGCCGGCGCCTGACCGCGGAACGCGACCGGCGCCCCGTCCGGCACGTAGGACGCGACCCGGGCCCGGTGCTCAGCCGAGATCAGCGGGCCCATCTCCGTCCCCGGGTCGCCCGGGTCGCCGACCGCCACGCCCAGCACAGCCGGCTCCAGCAGCTCCATGAACCGGTCGAACACGCTGCGCTCGACCAGGATCCGGGACCGCGCGCAGCAGTCCTGGCCCGCGTTGTCGAACACCGCGTACGGCGCGGTGGCCGCGGCCTGCTCCAGGTCGGCGTCGGCGAACACGATGTTGGCGCTCTTGCCGCCCAGCTCCAGGGTGACCCGCTTGACCTGGCGGGCGCAGTCGGCCATCAGCTTGCTGCCCACCTCGGTGGACCCGGTGAACACGATCTTGCGGACCAGTTCGTGGTCGACCAGGCGCTGGCCGACCACCGAGCCCTTGCCCGGCAGGACCTGGAACACGCCCTCGGGCAGCCCGGCCTCCAGGGCCAGCTCGCCGATCCGGATCGCGGTGAGCGGGGTCCGCTCGGCGGGCTTGGCGATCACCGGGTTGCCGGCCGCCAGCGCCGGGCCCAGCCCCCAGCCCAGGATCGGCATGGGGAAGTTCCACGGCACGATCAGCCCGACGATGCCGACCGGCTCCTTGAACGTCACGTTGAGCCCGCCGGGCACCGGGATCTGCTGGCCGAGCAGCCGTTCCGGCCCGGCCGAGTAGTACCGCAGCACGGCGGCGACGTTGCCCGCCTCCCAGCGGGCCTGGCCGACCGGGTGCCCAGTGCCGGTGACTTCCAGCTGGGCCAGTTCCTCGTTGTGCGCGTCCACCACGTCGGCGAAACGGCGCAGCAGGCTGGCCCGCTCGCCCGGGGCCACCGCCCGCCAGCCGGGCTGCGCCGCCGCGGCCCGGCTGATCGCCTCGTCGGCCTGCTCGGCCGAGGATGCGGGCACGCTGGCGACCGCTTGCTCGGTGGCCGGGTTCAGCACCGTGAACGTGGACATGCTGCTGCTCGCTCTCAACTCGCCGTGCTCACATCCGCTCGAAGCTACGGTGCAGCTCCCAGTCGGTGACCGCGGCATCGAACGCTTCTATCTCCACCCGCGCGGCGTTCGCGTAATGCTCGACAACCTCATTACCGAACGCTTCCCGGGCCAGCTCGGACTTGCGCCACAGGTCCAGTGCGTCGCGCAGGGTGGCAGGAACGTGGCTGCCCGGGTCGGTGTACGCGTTCCCGCTGAACGCTTCTTCCAGCGGGAGTTCGTGGTCCACGCCGTGCAGCCCGGCCGCGATCATGGCCGCGACGGCCAGGTACGGGTTGACGTCACCGCCCGGCACCCGGTTCTCCACCCGGAGCGCCGGGCCGTGCCCGACCAGCCGCAGCGCACAGGTGCGGTTGTCCACCCCCCAGCGGACCGCGGTGGGCGCGAAACTGCCCGGCACGTAGCGCTTGTAGGAGTTGATGTTCGGCGCATAGCACAAGGTCAGCTCGCGCAGCGCGGCCAGCTGGCCGGCGATGAAGTGCTCGCCGAACGCGGACAGGCCGTGCGGCCCGTCCCCGGCCATGACCGGCTTTCCCTTGGCGTCGCGGGTCGACAGGTGGATGTGGCAGGAGTTGCCCTCCCGGGCGTTCGGCTTGGCCATGAACGTCAGGCTCATGCCCTCCTGGGCGGCGATCTCCTTGGACCCGGTCTTGTAGATGGAATGGTTGTCGCACGTGGTCACGGCGTCCGCGTAGCGGAACGCGATCTCCTGCTGGCCCAGGTTGCACTCGCCCTTGGCCGATTCCACCTGGAGCCCGGCGCCCGCCATCCCGTTGCGCAGCCGGCGCAGCAGCGGCTCGATCCGGGCCGTGCCCAGCACCGAGTAGTCCACGTTGTAGGTGTTGGCCGGGGTGAGCCCGCGGTAGTCGGTGGCCTGCGCGTGCTCGTACGTGTCGCGGTACACGATGAACTCGAGTTCGGTGCCGGCCAGCGCGCGCAGGCCGCGCTGAGCCAGCCGGTCGGTCTGCGCCTTGAGGATCTGCCGGGGCGAGGCCACCACCGGCGAGCTGTCGTGCCAGGTCAGGTCGGCCAGCACCATCGCGGTGGCCTCGTGCCAGGGCACCCGGCGCAGCGTGCTCATGTCCGGCACCAGCACGAAGTCGCCGTAGCCGGTCTCCCACGAGGACATCGCGAACCCGTCCACGGTGTTCATCTCCACGTCCACCGCGAGCAGGTAGTTGCATCCCTCGATGGCGTGGCCCACCACGTCGTCGAGGAAGTAGTCGGCGGCCAGCCGCTTGCCCGCCAGCCGGCCCTGCATGTCGGTGAACGCGACGACCACCGTGTCGATGTTGCCCTCGCCCACCTCGACGCGGAGCTGCTCCAGAGTGAGCATCCCGCGACGCCTCGTGTGCGGGACCGCTCCGCGCTGCTTTTCCATGAGCCTTCAGTCTCCCTTGGCCGCTTGCTAAACGCCATGCTGGGGCCGCGGCCGTCGTCCTGGGGCTGCGGCCCCAGCCGGGATCAGCTCGCCAGTTCCCGCTCGATCGCGGCGAGTTCTTCCGGCGTGCCCTGGACGCGCGGCCCGGTGAACCACTTGCGGGCCGACACGAGCCAGTAGATGCCAGCGAAGCCGATGACCACGAGCACCGCGAACACGGCGTAGTTGAACGTGGTCCAGGTGATCGGGCCGACCTGCGGCAGCATGAACAGGATCGTGATGATCACCACCCAGGTGACCGCGATCCAGCCGATCGGCTTGCTCCACCGGCCCAGGTGCCATGGCCCGCGCTGGAAGCTCTCGCCCTGGCGCAGCCGGAGGAAGGTCGGGATCACGTAGGCGATGTACAGGCCGATCGTCGCGATCGAGGTGACCGCCGCGTACGCGGTGCTAGTTCCACAGGTAGGGCAGGCCGAGGATGAGCGCGCCGGCGGCGGCCAGCCAGATCGCGTTGGTCGGGGTGCGGGTCCGCTGGTTGACCCTGTGCCAGAAGGCCGAGGCGGGCAGCGCGCCGTCCCGGGAGAACGCGTAGATCATCCGGGAGTTGGCGGTGACCGAGGACATCCCGCAGAACAGCTGGGCGCCGATGACGATCAACAGCAGGAACTTGGCCCCGGCCGTCCCGGCGGCGTCGATGAAGATCTGCGCGGGCGGCACCGAGGCGAGGTACGCGTCGCTCGTAGTGCTGGATGGCGAACGTGATCCCGATCAGCAGCACCCAGCCGGCGATCAGCGAGACGAAGATCGACATCACGATGCCGCGCGGCCCGCTGGTGGCGGCCTTGTGCGTCTCCTCGGTCATGTGCGCCGACGCGTCGTAGCCGGTGAACGTGTACTGGGCCAGCAGCAGGCCGATCAGCACGATGTAGATGGGGGCGACGTGCCAGCCCGGTCTCGTTGACGAAGTGCCCGAACACGAAGCTGGCCGACTGGTGGTGCGACGGCACGAAGACCAGCACCCCGACGATGATCAGCACGCCGATGATGTGCCACCACACGCTGATGTCGTTCAGCAGCGCGACCAGCCGGATGCCGAACTGGTTCAGCAGGCCGTGCACCAGCAGCACGATCGCGTAGATCAGGATCGTCACCGAGTGCGCGGTGCTCCAGGCCCACGCCAGCGTGCCGAAGGCGTGGATGAAGAACGCGGCGCCGAAGTCGATGCCCGCGGTCACCGCGACCTGGCCGAGGAAGTTGAACCAGCCGGTGAACCAGGACCAGGCCGGCCCGTTGCGGCGGGCCAGCTTGGCCGACCAGTAGTACAGCCCGCCCGCCGTCGGGAAGCTGGAACAGACCTCGGCCATCGGCCAGGCCGACGAACAGGGTCATGATCCCGACGAACAGCCAGCCCCAGACGATCACGACCGGACCGCCGGTGAGCCATGCCGAATCCGTACAGAGTCAGGCAGCCGGACAGGATCGAGATGATCGTGAACGAGACGGCGAAGTTGGAGAACCCCGACATCCGGCGGCGCAATTCCTGCGCGTACCCCATCTGGTGCAGGGTGGCCTCATCCTGGTCGAGTGGCGCCGCTTGTTCGTTGACCGCCATAGCGGATCTCCTTAGCGATGACCCGGCGCGTGCCGGGCCGGGTTTAGCTGAAGCCTGCGGAACCGGTAGCCGGGAGCCGAGCGGGCGCTGATCCGTCTCCGGGCAACGAATGGTTTAATAACAGACCATTGGTGGATAGAGTGCGGGGGATGTCAAGACCCCGGGCCAGAATTCCGCCGACCACCGGGCAGCCGCCCGGGCTGGAGCTGACCGCTGTGCTCGGCCTGGTCCGGTCGCAGAACGCGTTCGAGGAAACCGTCGAGAAACTGCTCACGGTCATCAAGCTGGGCGTAGTGGGGCCGGGGGGCCGGTTTCCCGCCGAGCGCCAGCTGTCGCAGCTTCTTGGCGTCAGCCGGATCACGCTGCGGGAAGCGATCCGGGCGCTGCAGCACGCCGGGTACGTGGAATCGCGGCGCGGCCGGTTCGGCGGCACATTCGTCACCTACACGCCGCCCGCACCGAGCCCGATGGAAGTGCGCCGGATCGCGGTCGAGGACGCCGACAAGATCAGTGACGCGCTGACCTTCCGGATGGCGGTCGAGACCGGCGCGGCCCAGGTGCTGGCCCAGGCCGTGCTGGCCGGGGCGGCCGACCCGCGGGTCCGCGAGGTGCTGCCCGGCCGGCTGGCCGACCTCAACCAGGCCACCCCCGAGGATTACCGCCGGATGGACACCCTGTTCCACCTGTCGATCGCGGAGCTCACCGGGTCGAGCCTGCTCTCGGCCGCCTGCGCGGACGCCCGGATGCGGCTGAACGACCTGCTCAACGCGATCCCGGTGCTCCAGCACAACATCAGGCACACCGCCGCGCAGCACACCGCGATCGTGGACGCCATCCTGGCCGGGGACACCAGGCGCGCGCAGCAGGCGGTTGCCGATCACCTCGATGGGACCGGCGCGCTGCTCCGCGGGTTCCTGAAATAACTGGCGGGGCCCGTCAGTCGGCCTCTTCCTGCTGGGGGAGTGTCACGCCTGCGGGCGGCGGGCCTGTCCAGGGGAAATCGGGCTGGACTGCCCAGTCGCCAGCGCTGCTGAGGTCGACCTCGCCACCGGAGAACTTGGCGCTGTCGAGGTCGAGCGTGCCGCCGGAGAACTCGGCGCCGTCGAAGTCAACCCGGCCGCCGGAGAACTCGGCGCTCCGGAAGCTAACTGTGCCGCTGGACACCGTGGTGCTGCTGAAGTTGACCGTGCCGCCAGCGATGTTGGCGTTGTTGAAGTCGATGACCGTGCTGCCGGAGAGCTCGGCGAGGCTGAGATCGATCGTGCCGCCGGAGAGCTGGAGCGTATTGAAGCTGACCGTGCCGCCGGAAAGCGTGGCCGCGGTGAAGCGGACGTCGCCGCCGGAGAACTCAGCGACAGCGAAGCTGACCGTGCCGCTGGAGAATGTGGCGCCGGTGAAGTCGATCGTGCCCCCGGAGAATGCGGCGCCGTGGAAGGGGTTGGCGCCGGTGAAATAGACCGTGCCGCCGGAGAACGTGGCGCGGTGGAAGTCGACCGTGCCGCCGGAGAACGAGGCGCCGATCCGGACCGTGCCGCCGGAGAATGTGGCGTCGCTGAAGTCGAGCGTGCCGCCGGAGAACGTGGCCTCACCGAAGTCGGCCATGCCGTCGGAAAACGTGGCGCCACTGAAGTCGAGCGTGCCGCGAGCGAACTCGGCGCCGGTGAAGTCGGCGCCGTCAAAGACGGCGCCCCTGAAGTCGAAGTAAAGACCCTGCCAGGACACTGCTGCGTCGGCTTTCAGATGGGCGGTGATGACCCGGGTGACGGTGTGGCGGACTTCGCGGCTCGCCCGGAAGCCAAGCTGGTCCTTGGGAGCCTGGTCGCCCGGGTCGGGCTCATGGGGCATGCGCAGGTAGCCGCACAGTACATCGACACAGGTCTGCCGGTTCTTCTGCCAGTCGTCGGCCAGGCCCGCCATGGCGTACACCCCGGCCAGCTGGACGGCCGGCGGCTTGTCACTGCCCAACTGGCCAGCCGCCGTAGCGAACCGTTCGTTCAGCGTTCGAGCGCGCTGCTCGGCCAGCGTGCTGCCAGTAACGCTCCTGGTTGTCCGGAACCCGATAATCGCCACGAGCACCGTGCCGCCGAGGCTGATGAGACTCACAACGCCAGCGATAAGTGCGGCCTCTACCGGGGGGCTCATAAGCGGAACTTAGTACAGCCCCCCGGGCCAGGCCGCGTTGTGCCTGCAATGGCGGCCTTCGAAACAGGGAATCGACATCGCGCAGGTGTAATCTCGTAATCGTTGCCCGTGCCCGGCGGGTTGGAGGCTAGCCATGGAGCGGGTCGAGTTCGGGGCAGACGGCATCACGCTGGTGGGTGACCTGCGCGTCCCGGCCGGTGCTGCCCGCGCGCCGGGCCTGGTCTTCACCGGGCCGTTTACCGGCGTCCGCGACCAGGTGATCGGTCTGTACGCGGAACGGCTGGCCGGCGCCGGGTTTGTCACGCTGGCGTTTGACCACCGCAACTTCGGCGACTCCGGCGGGCAGCCCCGCCGTCACGAGGACCCGCAGGGCAAGCTGGCCGACCTGCGGGCCGCGGTGTCGTTCCTGCGGGCCCGGCCGGAGGCCGACCCCGAGCGGATCGGCGCCGTCGGGATCTGCCTGGGCGGGGGCTACGCGCTCAAGTTCGCCGCCTTCGACCCCCGGGTCAAGGCGTTCGCCGGCATCGCTGGCGCGTACAACAGCCCGTACGCGATGCGGACTGGGATCGGCGCCGAGGGCTACCGGCAGATACTCACCTCGCTGACCAGTACAGCGGAGGAACACGACCGCGGTGGCCCTGTCCAGTACCTCCCGGCCGTGGCGGCTGAGGGCGAGGCAGCCATGGCGGGCGCAGAGCCGTTTGCCTACTACGGCACCAGCCGGGGCGCGTCGGCCGGCTGGCAGAACTCGGTCACCCGGGCATCGGTCCGTGAGCTGCTCACCATGGAGAACATGACCGGTGCTGATTTCCTCTCGCCCACGCCGGGCCTGATCGTGCACGGCGTCGAGGACGCCTACTGCTCCCCAGCCGGGGCACGCGAAGCCTTCCAGCGGATGGCCGGGCCGAAACAGGCCGTCTGGCTGGATGCCAAGCTGCACATCGACCTGTACGACACCGAGCCCTACGTCACCCAGGCCGTGGCGGCCGTCACCGCCTTCCTCGGCAAGCACCTGTAACGGGGGCGGCCGCCGGCGTTATCGAACGTCACGACCCGCCGAGTGCCCGCCAGCGCGTTGATCAGCGCCGGGTCTCAGTTATCGAGGTTCCCGCGCAAGTGCTGGGCGAGAGGTTAGCTCACCGGATACGGATCAGGCCTGATCCGGTAGCTCCGGCCGTGTGGCAAACGCCAGACCAGCTGGCCTGGCTCGGGCTGGCTGAGTTGCCAGCCCCGGGTTTGCTTGGCCTGGTGGTGGCGCCGGCAGAGAGGAGTGAGGAATGCCCGACGTCGGTAGCCGAGCGCGCCGATGTACTGACTCTTAGTCAGCTCGTGGCTGGCGTTGCGCCAGGTTACATCGGCAGGTGGCTCCGCCCAGGTGGTATGGGACCGTGTGGTCAACGTCGCAGCGAGTGGCGGCGCGGCGGCAGCTGCGGAACACGCACGTCCGGTGCCGGGTTTCGATCAGGTGCCGCAGCCGCCTCGACGGCCGGTAGCCGGCCTGGTCGTCCCGGTGCTGGCCCTGGTCTGGCCAACAGGGAGCGGACGCCAGATCGGTTATCTTGATCAGCAGCGCCCAGCCTGAGCCGTGAGGTGCCTGCCGGGCGCAGCCGTGCCCGACGGCGTGACCACTGGAGTCGGTAATCGTCAGGCACCAGCGGTTACCTGGCCGCGAGGCCAGTGCGGCAGCGAGCGTGCGGCACGCGTTGGCGTCCAGCGGCCCGAAACCAGGCACCTCCCCGGGTGCCCCGGCCGTGCCCAGCAGGCTGGACAGTGGCATGGTCAGATTCACCGAGCCTGCTAGGCCTGGCGACGGCGGCCGGGCCGAGGGGGGAGACGACGCGCCGGGGCGCAGCGACTTCACGGATTCGCCAAGCAGCAGGGCGGTATAGACGTGCGCGCGCAACTGCGGCAGCGAGCCGATTGCCCCATCGGCCTTGAGCTGGCGGGCCAGCGCATCGATGCGCTGGTCGGCGGCGAGCGCGTCGGCCGGCGGCAGGTCCCGGCCGGCCAGCGTGGCGGTACCGGACTGCTCGGTCCACACTTCGACCCGCGCGTCCCGCTGCGCCTTCTCCCGGCGCCGCACGGCGGCCGCCGGGTCAGCAGCCAGCACGGCCCGGCGGGTGGCGGCGAGCAACTGGCCGGTCGTCTGAGTGGGTGCGGCCACGATGACCTGCTCTTCGACTGCGGCAGCCAGTTTGTCGCTCACGCCGCATGTCTCGTTGGAAAACACCCGCGTCTCGCGGAACCGCGGCACGCCGGGTGGCTGGAAGACCAGCCGCCAGGTGCCACCGGCCCGCAGGTCGAGCTCGGATTCGAGGACCCAGTGCGGCCGACCCGGGCCGTACAGGCTGAGGAACCCGTCGAACACGTCCGCCGGGGCCCCGCTGATCATGCGTTCCGCGGTCAGCTCGTGGCTGGCGTTGCTGTCGTGGCCGGTGCTGCTCAACATTCGCTCCCTTCGGCGCGGGCTGGTGAAATGCCTGGTCAGTACGACCGTCCCGGCCGGAGAATTCACCGGCCCGCCCGGCCCAGCCCCTCCGCCCGGGGCCGGATTGCGGGCCAGGAAGCATTTACGGCACAATGATGTTGTGAAATACGTGGGATCGACGGCGACACCGGCAGGCACCGCGCGCGGTGCTGGCTTTGGTGCTGCCCCGGCCCAGCCCGGCTCGGAGCGGGGCACCCGGGCCCAGATCGCCCGGCTGATCCTGGAAAACGGCCCGGTCACCGCGGCCGGGCTGAGCACCCGGCTGAACCTGACCCCGGCCGCGGTCCGGCGGCATCTGGACAACCTGCTGGCCGACGGGATGATCGAGACCCGGTCGGCCCGCCGCCCGGCCAGCCGCGGTCGCGGCCGGCCGGCCAAGCTGTTCGCGATCACCGACGTCGGGCGCAGCGCGTTCGAGCATGCCTACGACGACCTGGCCACCGGGGCACTGCGCTTCCTGGCCGAGGTGGCCGGCCCGGCCGCGGTGGCCGAGTTCGCCTACCGCCAGGTGGCCGACCTGGAGAACCGCTACCGGCCGGTGGTTGAGGCCGCGGCTCCGGGGGAGCGGGTCAGTGCGCTCGCTGAGGCGCTGTCCGCCGACGGTTATGCTGCCTCCGCCAGCCGGGTGCCCGCGACCACCACCCAGAGCACCGGAAACGGCCCCGCTACCGGGAATCCGCCCGGTACCCGCGCTGCTGTAACCGGTGCGCACGCCGCCGCGGCCAGCGGCGAGCAGCTGTGCCAGCATCATTGCCCGGTAGCCCACGTGGCCGCCGAGTTCCCGCAACTGTGCGAGGCGGAGACGGAGGCGTTCGCGCGGCTCCTCGGCACCCCGGTGCAGCGCCTGGCCACGATCGCGCACGGCGACGGGATCTGCACCACGCACGTGACCGCGCCCGCGCTGCTGCAGAACGCGCACGGCAGTGACGGGCCGGCCCGAATGACCCCACAATCCGATAACCGAACCGCAACCGGAGGCATCTCCGTATGACCACGACCGCACATCCCGAGCTTGAGGGGCTTGACCGGTACAAGTTCGGCTGGGCCGACTCGGACGTGGCTGGTTCGGCCGCGCGCCGGGGTTTGTCCGAGGACGTTGTCCGGGACATCTCGGCGAAGAAGAACGAGCCGGAGTGGATGCTGGAGCTGCGGCTGAAGGGCCTGAAGCTGTTCGGGCGCAAGCCGCTGCCGACCTGGGGTGCTGACCTGGGTGAGATCGATTTTGAGAACATCAAGTATTTCGTCCGGTCGACTGAGAAGCAGGCGGCCAGCTGGGACGAGCTGCCCGCGGACATCAAGAACACCTACGACCGGCTGGGCATCCCCGAGGCCGAGAAGCAGCGGCTGATCGCCGGGGTGGCCGCGCAGTATGAGTCCGAGGTCGTGTATCACAAGATCCGTGAGGACCTGGAGGAAAAGGGCGTCATCTTCCTGGACACCGACACGGCGCTGCGCGAGCACCCGGATCTGTTCCGCGAGTACTTCGCCACGGTGATCCCGCCCGGCGACAACAAGTTCGCCGCGCTGAACACCGCGGTGTGGTCGGGCGGCAGCTTCATCTACGTGCCGAAGAACGTGAACGTGGAGATCCCGCTGCAGGCCTACTTCCGGATCAACACCGAGAACATGGGCCAGTTCGAGCGCACGCTGATCATCGTGGACGAGGGCTCGTACGTGCACTACGTCGAGGGCTGCACCGCGCCGGTCTACAAGTCGGACTCGCTGCACTCCGCGGTGGTCGAGATCATCGTGAAGCCCGGCGCGCGCTGCCGGTACACCACCATCCAGAACTGGTCGAACAACGTGTACAACCTGGTCACCAAGCGCGCCATCGCGCAGACCGGGGCGAGCATGGAGTGGATCGACGGGAACATCGGGTCCAAGGTGACCATGAAGTACCCGGCCGTCTACCTGATGGGCGAGCACGCCAAGGGCGAGACGCTGTCGGTGGCGTTCGCCGGTACCGGCCAGCACCAGGACGCCGGGGCCAAGATGGTGCACTGCGCGCCGAACACGTCGTCGCAGATCGTGTCCAAGTCGGTGGCCCGGGCCGGCGGCCGCACGTCCTACCGGGGCCTGATCCAGGTCCAGGAGGGCGCCACGCACTCCAAGTCCACCGTCAAGTGCGACGCGCTGCTGGTGGACGCGGTCAGCCGGTCCGACACCTACCCGTACGTGGACGTGCGCGAGGACGACGTGGAGATGGGCCACGAGGCCAGCGTCTCCAAGATCTCCGAGGATCAGCTGTTCTACCTGATGAGCCGGGGCATGACCGAGGACGAGGCGGCGGCCACCATCGTCCGCGGGTTCGTCGAGCCGATCGCCCGCGAACTGCCCATGGAATACGCGCTCGAGCTGAACCGGCTGATCGAGCTGCAGATGGAGGGGGCAGTCGGCTAATGGCGGCGCTCTCGGGGGCGGTGGAATCCTCCGCCCCGGTTTCCCGGCTGCATGCGCACCGGTCTTTCGACCCGGCTGATTTCCCGGTCCCTACGGGGCGTGAGGAGGAATGGCGGTTCACGCCGCTGCGCCGCTTGCGGTCATTGCACGCTGAGGGTCCGCTTCCCCCTGGGAAGGTCAGTGCCGAGGTCGATGCCGCTCCGGGTGTCGCCGCTGTGCTGGCGCAACGCGGCGACCCCCGGATCGGCACCGCCTACATACCCGGCGACCGGGTGAGCGCGAAGGCGTTTGCCGGGTTCAGTGAGGCCTGGGTCATCACGGTGCCGCCCGAGACCGATGTCACCGAACCAACGGTTGTCTCGGTGCGCGGGCACGACAGCGGCGGGGTGGCCTTTGGGCACACGACGATTGAAGTCGGGCATAACGCACGGTGCGTGGTAGTCCTTGACCACGCTGGGTCGGCCACGTACGCGGACAATGTCGAGTTCGTCGTGGGAGAGGGTGCCTCGCTCTCCGTGGTCAGCCTGCAGGACTGGGATGACGATTCGGTCCATCTTTCGCATCATCACGCCAAGATCGGCAAGGACGCGAGCTTCAGTCACGCGGTCGTGACGTTCGGCGGGGGCGTGGTGCGGCTGGCGCCGTCGGTGGAGTACGCCGGGCCGGGCGGGGATGCCGAGCTGCTCGGGCTGTACTTCGCCGACGCGGGCCAGCACCTGGAGCACCGGCTGTTCGTGGATCACGGCCAGCCGCACTGCCGCAGCCGGGTGGAGTACAAAGGCGCACTGCAGGGGGACAGCGCCCACTCAGTGTGGATCGGTGACGTGCTGATCCAGCCAGCGGCGATCGGCACCGACACCTACGAGCGGAACCGCAACCTGCTGCTCACCGAAGGGGCCCGGGCCGACTCGGTGCCGAACCTGGAGATCCTCACCGGCGAGGTGGTCGGGGCCGGGCACGCCAGCACCAGCGGCCGCCTGGAAGACGAGCACCTGTTCTACCTGATGGCCCGGGGCATCCCGCTGGACGAGGCCCGCCGCCTGGTCATCCGTGGCTACTTCGGCGAGCTGGTCGGCCGGATCGAGGTCCCCGAGCTGCGGGCGCGGATCACCGCCGCGGTCGAGCACGAACTGGCCCAGCTGGGGACCGCATGAGCGAGACCGGCACGTTCGTGCAAGTGTGCACGCTCGGCGAGCTGCCCGACGAGGGCGCCATCGGGGTGACCGTCGGCGACGTCCCGGTGGCGGTGGTCCGGGTCGGTGGCGAGGTGTACGCGCTGCACGACGTCTGCTCACACGAGGAAGTGCCGCTGTCCGAGGGCGAGGTGTACGACCACACCGTCGAGTGCTGGCTGCACGGCTCGTGCTTCGACCTGCGCAGCGGCGCGCCAACCGGGCCGCCGGCCACCCAGCCGGTGCCCACCTACCCAGTGAAGATCGACGGGGACGCCGTGTACGTGGCCGTCCCCGCCAGCCAGAGCTAATTAACTTCCGATCAGGAGAGATATCCGATGGCCACTCTCGACATCCGCGACCTGCACGTGAGCGTGTCAGACGCGGCTGGCGACGCCCGGGAGATCCTGCGCGGCGTGGACCTCACCGTGAAGTCGGGTGAGACCCACGCCATCATGGGGCCGAACGGCTCGGGCAAGTCCACCCTCGCATACGCCATCGCCGGGCACCCGAAGTACCAGGTCACCCGGGGCTCGGTGACGCTGGACGGGCAGGACGTGCTGGCCATGAGCGTGGACTCGCGGGCCCGCGCCGGGCTGTTCCTGGCCATGCAGTACCCGGTGGAAGTGCCCGGGGTGAGCGTGTCCAACTTCCTGCGCACCGCGGTCACCGCGGTCCGCGGTGAGCCGCCCAAGCTCCGCGAATTCCTCAAGGAGATGCGGCAGGCCATGGCCGCGCTGTCCATCGAGCCGGCCTTTGCCGAGCGCAACCTCAATGAAGGGTTCTCCGGCGGGGAGAAGAAGCGGCACGAGATCCTCCAGCTGGAGCTGCTGAACCCGAAGATCGCGGTACTCGACGAGACCGACTCCGGGCTGGACATCGACGCGCTGCGGGTGGTGTCCGAGGGCATCAACCGGTTCCGGGCCGGTGAGGGCCACGGGGTGCTGCTGATCACCCACTACACGCGGATCCTGCGCTACATCAAGCCGGACTTCGTGCACGTGTTCGTGGGCGGCCGGATCGTCGAGGAAGGCGGGCCGGAGCTGGCCGAGCAGCTGGAGGCCGAGGGTTACGAGCGGTTTCTGAAGGTAGGTGCGACCACGTGACCCTCGACGTGGCGCGGATCCGCAAGGACTTCCCGATCCTGGACCGGCAAGTCCGTGACGGCCGCCCACTCGCCTACCTGGACAGCGCCAACACCTCGCAGAAGCCGCGCCAGGTCATCGACGCGATGAGCGACTTCTTCGAGCGGCACAACGCCAACATCCACCGGGCCAGCCACCAGCTCGGCGAGGAGGCGACCGCGGCCTACGAGGGGGCGCGGATCAAGGCGGCCGGCTTCCTCGGCGCGGGCGACGAGGCCGAGGTGGTGTTCACCAAGAACATCTCCGAGGGCATCAACCTGGTCGCCTACGCCATGGGCAACGCCACGAACGGCCAGTCCGGCGGGCGCGGCGGCCGGTTCCGGCTCGCCCCCGGCGACGAGATCGTCATCACCGAGATGGAACACCACTCCAATATCGTCCCGTGGCAGCTGCTGTGCGAGCGGACCGGGGCCACGCTGCGCTGGTTCGGGGTGACCGACGACGGCCAGCTCGACCTGTCCCAGCTGGAATCGCTGATCACCGAGCGGACCAGGCTGGTCGCGCTGGCCCACCAGTCCAACGTGCTCGGCACGATCAACCCGGTGCGGGAGATCGCCGACGCCGCGCACGCGGTGGGCGCGCTGGTGCTGGTGGACGCGGCCCAGTCGGTGCCGCACATGCCGGTCGACGTGCATGAGCTGGGTGCCGACTTCCTCGGTGCCACCGCGCACAAGATGTGCGGCCCGACCGGCATCGGCATGCTGTGGGGGCGGCGTGAGCTGCTGGAGGAGATGCCGCCGTTCCTGGGCGGCGGGGAGATGATCGAGAGCGTCTGGATGGATCATTCGACGTTCGCGCCCCCGCCGCACAAGTTCGAGGCGGGCACGATGCCAATCGCCGAGGCGGCCGGCCTGGGTGCCGCCATCGACTACCTCACCGAGGCCGGGCTGGACCAGGTCCGGGCGCACGAGCGGGACCTGGCCGGCTACGCGCTGGGCGAGCTGGGCGGGATCGGCGGGCTTCGGCTGCTCGGGCCCACCGACCCGGGAAGCCGCGGGGCGGCGATCTCGTTCACTGTGTCAGAGGTGCACCCGCACGACCTCAGCCAGGTGCTCGACGAGCTGGGTGTGGCGGTGCGGGCCGGGCACCACTGCGCGTGGCCGCTGCACCGGCGGTTCGGCATCCAGGCCAGCACGCGCGCGTCGTTCTACCTGTACAACACGCAGGCGGAGGTGGACACCCTGGTCGAGGGGATCCAGCAGGCCCAGCGCTTCTTCGGCGGGACATGATGCAGATCGAGTCGCTGTACCAGGAAGTGATCCTTGATCACTACCGGCACCCGCACCACAAGGGGCTGCGGGAGCCGTTCGACGCCGAGGTGCACCACGTCAACCCGCTGTGCGGCGACGAGGTGACGCTGCGGGTCACGCTGAAGGACGCGGGCGGCGCTGAGCCGGTCGTCGCCGACGTGTCCTACGACGCGCTCGGCTGCTCGATCAGCCAGGCCAGCGCGTCGGTGATGAGTGAGCTGATCATCGGCCGGACCGTGCCGGAGGGGCTGACCCTAGCCGGCGAGTTCCTCCGCCTCATGCAGTCCAAGGGTCAGCTAGAGCCGGACGAGGAAATCCTCGGCGACGCCGTCGCGTTCGCCGGGGTGGCCAAGTACCCGGCCCGGATCAAATGCGCCCTGCTGGGCTGGATGGCCTGGAAGGACGCTACCGCGCAAGCGCTGGAGGAGCAGAAATGACTGACGACACGGGCACCAGCGGGCCCCTGCTGGAGATCACCCCGGACACCGAGGACCTGGTCGAGGCCCTCCGTGACGTGGTCGACCCCGAGCTCGGCGTGAACGTCGTCGACCTCGGCCTCATCTACGGTGTGACGCTGGAAGACGACAAGTCCCTGACCATCGACATGACGCTGACCAGCGCCGCCTGCCCGCTCACCGACGTGATCGAGGACCAGGCCCGGTCCGCGCTGGACGGCCTGGTCAGCGACTTCCGGATCAACTGGGTGTGGATGCCGCCGTGGGGCCCGGAGAAGATCACCGAGGACGGCCGCGAGCAGCTCCGCGCGCTGGGCTTCAACGTCTGACGTTCCGGCCTGACCAGCCGCGGCTACTTCAGCGACTGGCGCAGCGCGATCACCCGGTTCACGCTGGCCCGGAACGCTGCGCCGTTGAGGGTCCCGGTGCGGTAATCCGTCACCAGCTCGCCTCTGGCCTGCTGTCCCTGGGCGACGTGCTGGGCCGAGCAGAGCAGCAGGTCCATGCCGGCCAGCGCGGCGAACCGAGCGCGGTTGCCGGTCGAGCCGTAGGGCCTGAGCGCACCGGCCTCGAGGGCATCAGTGATCGTGACCCCGGTGAACTTCAGATGGTTCCGCAGCTCGCCCTGCACGACGTTGGGCGACAGCCCGGCGGGCCGGGCACCCACCGACGGGTAGGCCGCCCAGGACACCATGACCAGCTTGACCCCGGCCTGGATCGCGGCGTGGAACGGCACCTCGTCGGTGCTGCGGATCCTGGCCAGTGACAGATTGAGGGTGACCGGCCTTGTATCGGTGTTCTGGTTCCTGGCCGCCGCCCCGAGGCCGGGGAAGTGCTTGGCCGTGGCCGCCACCTTGCCCGCCTGCTGAGCCTTGATCATATTGCTGCCCAGCGCCGCCACGACGGACGGGTTCTTGCTGTAGGAGCGGCCGAACTGGTCGTCGAAGTTCCCGGCCGTCCGGTACACGTCGAGCACGGGCGCCAGGTTTACGTTCATGCCCACGCCGCGCAGGCTGGCCGCCGCCCCCTGGCCCGCTTCGGTGGCCAGAGTCTTCGCCTTCGGCAGGCGATTCGCGCCGATCTGCTTCTCCGACAGGAAGGGACGGCCCGGCAGGCGGCGGACCTGGCCGCCCTCCTGGTCGGTCATCAGCAGCAGCGGTGCCCGCACCGGGTTCAGCGGGCTGGCGTTAGCTTGCTTCAGCTTCTTGATCACGCCCGCGATCTGCGCGGCGCTGGAGATGTTCGGCCCGAAGAAGATCACCCCGGCGGCCTCACCGTGCTTGATCAGTGAAATCAGACTGGCTGGCGGGGTCAGGCCGGGGTAACTGTAGATCACTCGCTGGCCGGCCAGCTGCTGCGCCGACAGGCTGGGCGCCGCGGCCGCTGGCGCGGGCCGGATGGCGGCCGAGCCGGTGACCGCCCCGGCCGGCAGCGAAGACACCATCGGCATGGCCGTGCCGACCGCCAGGGCGATGCCGCCAGCTGCCCGCCACTTCCGCTGAATCCGCATGCGGCCTGCCTTTGCGCGAGGGACCGTGCCTGCATTGGCACCGCGCTCCAGCTAACACTGCGGTCCGCTGGCCGTCACAGACATTCAGGTAGATACCGCGTCTATTGCCGGCGGAAGCCACCATGGTGAGCCCGCGCTCCGGCCTGCTCGGCCAGCAGCCGTGCAGCTATGGGTTAGCCGCTACCCTCACTAACGTGCCGAGAGAACGGCTGGCGGCCGGCCCGCGCTGGATCGAGGTCGCGCCGGAGCGATTCCCCGGCTGGATCACCTCGTTCGCCGAGCGGCACGGCCCGGCCCGCGCCGAGCCCGGTGCCGAAGTCGTGGTGTTCCACGCGGCCGACGGGGCGGTGGCCAGGTGCCATCCGCCGTTCCCGCCGCTGGACCCGGCGCGCCTGGCGGCCACCGGGGGCGGCCCGGCCAGTGAGCCGCCCCCGGGCACGGTGCGCGCCGTGATCCGGCAGTCCCGGCTGATCGCGGCGCATGCGGCCGCGGACCGCACCGTGGGCGTCCTGCTGGTCCGGCTGGGCGGATACGCGGCCGGCGTGTTCACCGGCGCGCCGCCCGGGCTGGTGGCGTCCAAGGTGGGCCGCAGGCTGGTGCACGGCCGCAGCGCGGCGGGCGGCCAGTCCCAGCACCGGTTCGCCCGGCGCCGGGACAAGCAGGCCACCGAGGCGCTGACCGCGGCGGCGGACACCGCGGCCGCGGTGTTCGGCGGCTACCCGGGCCCGCTGGACGCGGTCGTGCTGGGCGGGGACCGGCGGGCCGTGGCCGCCCTGCGCGAGGACCCCCGGCTGGCGCGCTACTTCGGCATCGCGGTGGACCGGTTCCTGGCCGTGCCTGACCCGAGGCTCGCCGTGCTCAAGGACACCCCGCGACTGTTTCGCGCCATCCGCATCCAGCTGACCGAACCCGTCCCGTCCCCGCCCTGACCCGCGCCCGGTATATCGCTCGGCGCGGGCGAGGCTCGCCGGTACGCTGGAATGCGGGCCGTGGCCGTGCCGGTTCTACTGTGACGTGCCGTTTTCTGTTGTTGCTGCTTGGAGTGGTTACTGGTGATCGCCGCGACCGGCCTGGAGCTTCGCGCGGGCGCGCAGCTGCTGCTGGCCGAGGCGAGTTTCCAGATCGCGCCGGGCGACAAGATCGGCCTGGTCGGCCGGAACGGCGCGGGTAAGACCACGCTGGCCCGGGTGCTGGCGGGCGAGGCGCAGCCCGCCGCGGGCACGGTGCGCCGCAGCAACTCCATCGGCTACCTGCCGCAGGACACGCGGGCGGCCGGCCTGGACGGTCTGGCCCTGGACCGGGTGCTGTCCGGCCGTGGCCTGGACGAGCTGCGCGCGGGCCTGCGGGCCGCCGAGCAGCAGATGTCCAACGGATCCGGAGCCGGCCAGGACGCGGCCGTCCGGCGGTACGGCCAGCTGGAAGAACGCCTGGCCATGCTGGGCGGGTACGCCGCCGAGGCGGAGGCGTCCTCCATCGCCTCCAGCCTGGGCCTGCCCGACCGGGTGCTGGGCCAGCCGCTGGCCACCCTGTCCGGTGGGCAGCGGCGCCGGGTTGAGCTGGCCCGGATCCTGTTCGCCGACGCGCAGACCCTGCTGCTGGACGAGCCCACCAACCATCTCGACGCCGACTCGGTGGCGTGGCTGCGCGACCACCTGCGGGCGTTCCGCGGCGGACTAGTGGTGATCAGCCACGACACCGGGCTGCTGGACGCGGTGGTCAACAAGGTCTTCCACCTGGACAGCGACACCCAGCAGCTGGACATCTACAACGTCGGCTGGCAGGCCTACCTGCAGCAGCGGGAGACCGACGCCCGGCGCCGCCGCCGCGAGCACGCGAACGCGCACCGCCAGGCCACCGCGCTGCAGGCGCAGGCGGACAAGATGCGGGCCAAGGCGACCAAGGCCCGGGCCGCGCAGAGCATGCAGCGGCGGGCGGAACGGCTGATGGCCGGGGTCAGCGCCGAGCGGGCCCCGCAGCGGGTGGCCCGGCTGCGTTTCCCGGAACCCGCCCCGTGCGGCCGGACCCCGCTGACCGCGGCCGACTTGTCCAAGTCCTACGGCTCGCTCGAGGTCTTCACCGATGTCGACGTGGCCGTGGACCGAGGCAGCCGGATCGTGGTGCTCGGCCTCAACGGCGCGGGCAAGACCACCCTGCTGCGCCTGCTGGCCGGCCTGGAGCAGCCGGACACCGGCCGGGTCACCCCCGGCCACGGGCTGCGTCTCGGCTACTACGCCCAGGAGCACGAGACCCTGGACACCGGCCGCAGCGTGCTGGAGAACATGCGCACCGCCGCCCCTGACCTGCTCGACGCCGAGCAGCGGAGCATCCTCGGCTCGTTCCTGTTCTCCGGGGACGCGGTGGACAAGCCCGCCGGGGTGCTGTCCGGCGGCGAGAAGACCCGGCTGGCCCTGGCCCTGCTCGTGGTGTCCCGGGCCAACGTGCTGCTGCTCGACGAGCCGACCAACAACCTCGACCCGGCCAGCCGGGCCGAGATCCTGGCCGCGCTGCGCCGCTACCGGGGTGCGATCGTGCTGGTCACGCACGACGAGGGTGCGGTCGGGGCGCTGGCGCCGGAGCGGGTGATCCTGCTGCCGGACGGCGTCGAGGACACCTGGAACGAGGGGCTCGCGGATCTGGTCGCCCTGGCGTGACGGGCGACGGGCGGCGCGAAAAAGAAGTGATCACTTACCTGGATGTGGGTAGCCGTTCCTCCCGCAATGAGTGATCATGGCGAGAGACGTAACGCAGCGGTCACTTCAGTTCACGGGAGGTACGCGTGACCGAGACCCTCAAGAAAGGCACCAGGGTCACCGGTGCCGACCGCACCAAGCTGGCGTCCGATCTGAAGAAGAGGTACGACGCGGGGGAAAGCATCCGGTCACTCGCCGCGGCGACCGGCCGGTCCTACGGATTCGTGCACCGCATCCTGTCTGAGAACGGGGTCTCATTGCGCGGCCGTGGCGGCGCCACCCGGGGCAAGGCCCGGGCGAAGCGCTGAGGAGAGCATGACCGTCGGGCTTCCCGACCTGGGCCGGGCCGGGCTGCGGCTGGACGTCGGCGTCCCCGCCCCCGGTGCGGCCACGATCACCCTGGATAAGGCCGAGCGGCGTAACGCGATGACCCCGGCCATGTGGCACGCCCTGGCCGCCATCGGCGGCGCACTGCCCCCCGAGGTGCGGGTGGTGGTCGTGCGGGGGGCAGGCCCCTCGTTCAGCGCCGGGATCGACCTCCGGCTGTTCACCCCGGGCGGCGTGCCCGGCGAGGACCCGCTGCCCAGCCCGGCCAGCCCGGACTTCGAGGACTGGATCGCCTCCTGCCAGGCCGGCTACGCGCTGGCTGCGTGACCCGGCCATCGTCTCGGTGGCCGCGGTCCGCGGGCACGCCATCGGCGGCGGGTTCCAGCTCGCGCTCTCCTGCGACCTGCGGGTACTCGCCGACGACGCCCAGTTCTGCATGAAGGAGCCGGCCATCGGGCTGGTTCCCGACCTCACCGGGACCAAGCCGCTGGTGGATATCGTCGGGCTGCCCCGGGCCCTGGAGCTCTGCCTCACCGGGCGCAACGTGGGCGCGGCGGAAGCGGCCCAGCTGGGGCTGGCCGAACTGGTCGTGCCCGGTGCGGACCTGGACGCGGCCGTGGGCGACCTGGTCGCCGCGCTGCTCACGGTGGAACCCGCGGTGGCCCGGGCGACAAAGGGGTTGCTCCAGCAGGCCCCGGGCAACGACACTGACCAGCAGGCAGCGGCCGAGCGCCGGGCGCAGGCCGCGCTGCAGCGCGCCCGGCTGGCCGGCTGAGGCGGGCACCGTTCGCCCTGAGCTGACGGGGGAAGATCCGTGCGGCGCGGGAGGTTGCCAGGCTCATGTACCAGTGGCAGGCCATGCGCGGGTTCTACCGGGACCCGTCGATCACCCGGCAGCGGCTGGCGCGCGGCACGGTCCGCCGGATACTGTCCTACGCCCGGCCCTACCGCAAGGATCTGGCCATCTTCCTGGCCATGACCGCGCTGGCCGCGGTGGCCACGGTGGCGGTCCCGCTGCTGCTCAAGACCATCATCGACGATGGCATCCTGGCGCAGGACATGACCGTGGTCATCGGGGTGGCCGCGATCGTCGGGGGCCTCGCGCTGGTCAGCGCCGTGCTGTCGCTCGGGCAGCGCTGGTATTCGGCCCGGATCGGTGAGGGCCTGATCTACGACCTGCGCACCCAGGTGTTCCGGCACGTGCAGCGGCAGCCGATCGCCTTCTTCACCCGGGCCCAGACCGGCTCGCTGGTCAGCCGGCTGAACAGCGATGTGATCGGCGCGCAGCAGGCGCTCACCACCACCATGTCCTCGGTGGTGTCCAACGCGCTGACCCTGGTCCTGGTCCTGGTCGCCATGTTCACCATGTCCTGGCTGGTCACCGTGGCCACCCTGGTGCTCATCCCGGCGTTCATCATCCCGGCCCGGCTGGTCGGCCGGCGGCTGCAGCGGCTGACCCGGGAGTCGATGCAGCTCGACGCGGCCATGGGCTCCACGATGACCGAGCGGTTCAACGTCGCGGGCGCGATGCTGGTCAAGCTGTTCGGCCGGCCGGAGCGGGAAGGCGACGTGTTCGCGGGCCGGGCCGCGCGGGTCCGGGACATCGGCGTGGTCACCGCGATGTACGGCAGCACGCTGTTCATCGCACTGGGCCTGCTGGCGTCGGTGGCCACCGCGGTGGTCTATGGCCTGGGTGGCGCGCTGGTCATCCACCACGCCTTCGAGCTCGGCACGCTGGTCGCGCTGGTCGCACTGCTCAGCCGGCTCTACGGCCCGATCACCGCGCTGTCCAACGTGCAGGTGGACGTGATGACCGCGCTGGTCAGCTTCGACCGGGTCTTCGAGGTGCTGGACCTCAAGCCGCTGATCGAGGAGAAGCCCGGCGCGGTCGCGCTGCGCGCGGCGGCGGCCAACGGCCAGGCCACCCCGGCCCCGGCCATCGACTTCGATCATGTCTCGTTCCACTACCCGGCGGCCAGCGAAGTGTCGCTGGCCTCGCTGGAGTCGATCGCGCTGCCGGTGCCCGAGCACACCGGGGCGGCGCAGCCGGTGCTCCGCGAGGTGACCTTCCACGTGCCGCCCGGGCAGCTGACCGCGCTGGTTGGCCCGTCGGGCGCTGGCAAGACCACGATCACCCACCTGGTGTCCCGGCTGTATGACCCGGATGACGGCGCGGTCCGCATCGGCGGCCAGGACCTGCGGGACGTGACCCTCGACTCGCTGCACGACGCGGTCGGCGTGGTCAGCCAGGACGCGCACATGTTCCACGACACGATCCGGGCCAACCTGAGCTACGCGCGGCCGGAGGCCACCGAGGCCGAGCTGGTCGCCGCGTGCCGGGCCGCGCAGATCTGGGAGCTGATCTCCGCGCTGCCCGATGGGCTGGACACGGTGGTCGGGGACCGTGGCTACCGGCTGTCCGGGGGCGAAAAGCAGCGGCTGGCCATCGCTCGGCTGCTGCTCAAGGCGCCGTCGGTGGTGGTGCTGGACGAGGCGACCGCGCACCTGGACTCGGAGTCCGAGGTCGCCGTGCAGGCCGCGCTGAAGACCGCGCTGACCGGGCGGACCTCGGTGGTCATCGCGCACCGGCTGTCCACCATCCGGGAAGCCGACCAGATCCTGGTGGTGGACGCGGGGCAGGTGGTCGAGCGCGGCACGCACACCGAGCTGCTGGCCGCGGCCGGCCTGTACGCCGAGCTCTACCACACCCAGTTCGCCGGCCAGGAGACGGTGCTGGCCCGCGGGGACGACTAGCTTCCGTAGCCGACGCGGCGCAGTTCCTCGCCCGCGATGGCCTCGATCTCGCCGGTCTGGGCCGGGGACAGGGCACGCCGCCATGAGCCGGGCTCGGCCAGGGCCGGGCGGCCCGGTGCGGACGGCTCGACGGCGTGCACCGGGGTGTCCAGGAAATCCGACATGGCCGCGGCCGCGCCCGCGGGCTGGCGGGTCACGTCTTCGTAGCGGAAGGTGATCAGCTGTGCGGCGGGCAGCCGGCCGCGCAGCCGGGCCATCTGGCGCACCGAGCCGCGCCAGCGCATCGCGCACTTGGCGGTCATCGATAGCCCCGGCCAGGCCGCCCGGTCGGCCTCATCCTCCAGGCCGAGCAGCGGATGCGGGAACTCCGCGTCGAGGTCCACCGCCCCTGCCTTGAACCAGGCCAGCACGGCCGGGTCGGCCAGCATGCTGGCCACCGCGTCCCGGCCGTCGCGGATGATCTGCAGGAACCGGGCGTCCGGGAACGCGTCGAGCAGTGCGTCAGCGCAGTACATCAGGTCCGGGCTGGCATCCCCGTAGCGGGCCACGGTCTGCTGGGTGACGCACGGGCCTACACTGTCCAGCCGCCCGGCCTCCCGGCACTCCCTGGTGCAGCCCAGGCAGCTGTCCGCGGTGACCTGCCAGGCCTGCGCGAAGGCGTCGCGCAGCACGGTGGCGGCCGCCTCGGGCCGGCGCCGGTGCATCGACGGCCGCCGGGCGAAGGTCTGCACCACCGGGATGACCCAGCGCTGGCCCAGGGTGAGGTGAAACCCGTCGGACCGCTTCAGCGACCGGGCCAGCAGGTCGGTGCCGGAGGCCGGGGCGCCGATGACGAACACCGGCTGCCGGACTTTCCGCCCGTTGACGACCAGGATGTGCGGGCGCGGCCCGTGTGCCGCCGCGCTGGGGTCGGGCGAGACCGCGCCATCCGGGCGCGCGGTCACGGCTGGCCATGCCGCTGACGGGCGTGGCCGGCCGGGATCCGGCTGTGCGCGCCAGCGTGCTGGTCGAGGTTGAGCGCGGTTTGGATGAGCGGCACATGGCTGAACGCCTGCGGGGTGTTGCCGACCTGCCGCTGGTACCGGGGGTCGTACTCCTCACTGAGCAGCCCGACGTCGTTGCGCAGCGCCAGCAGCCGCTCGAACAGCTCGGCGGCGTCATCATCCTGGCCGATCATGTGCAGCGCGTTGGCCAGCCAGAAGCTGCAGGCCAGGAACGCGCCTTCGCTGCCGGGCAGCCCGTCCGGGCCGGCCGGGCCAGCCGGGCTGGCGGGCAGCTGGTAGCGGCGCACCAGCCCGTCGGTCATCAGCTCCCGCTGGATGGTCTGCACGGTGGCGGTCACCCGCGGGTCACTGGGCGGCAGGAAGCCGACCTCCGGGATGAGCAGGACCGCGGCGTCCAGGTCGGCGGAGCCGTAGTACTGGGTGAACGCCCCGCGGTCGGCGTTGTAGCCGTTGGCGCAGATCTCCTGGTGGATCTGGTCCCGGATCTTCTGCCAGCGGCCGGCCGGGCCGGGCAGGCCCTGGCCGGTCACGCTGGCCACGGCCCGGTCAAAGGCCACCCAGGCCATCACCTTGGAGTGCACGAAGTGCCGCCGCGGGCCGCGGACCTCCCAGATTCCCTCGTCCGGCTCGTCCCAGTGCTTCTCCAGGAAGCCGAGCAGCGCGCGCTGCAGCGACCAGGCGTGCCGGTCGGTGGCCACGCCCTCCTGGCGGCCGAGCGTGAGCGCGTCGATGACCTCGCCGTACACGTCCAGCTGGCGCTGGGTCACGGCCGCGTTGCCGATCCGCACCGGCGCGGAGGCGGCGTAGCCGGGCAGCCAGTCTGCTTCCCACTCCGGCAGCCGGCGCTCACCCGCCACCCCGTACATGATCTGCACGTCATCCGGGTTCCCGGCGATGGCCCGGCCCAGCCACGCCCGCCAGGCCATGGCCTCCCCGGTGTACCCGGTACGCAGCAGGGCCTCCAGGGTGATGGTGGCATCCCGCAGCCAGCAGTACCGGTAGTCCCAGTTGCGCACGCCGCCCAGGTCCTCGGGCAGTGAGGTGGTAGCGGCCGCGACGATGCCGCCGGTGGGCTGGTAGGTGAGCGCCTTCAGGGTGATCAGCGACCGGACCACCGCGTCCCGGTAGGTGCCCTGGTAGGTGCACCGGGACACCCAGTCGGTCCAGAACCGCCGGGTGGCGTCCTCCGCCTGCTGCGGGTCCACCGTGTCACAGGAGGCCGCGTGTGAGGGCATCCAGGTGAGCACGAACGGGACGCGCTGGCCCGCCTCGACCGTGAACGTGCCGGAGTGCGCGAAGCCCCGCCCGGTCAGCGCGACCGGGGTGGCCAGCCACAGGGCATCCGGGCCGGCCACCGCGAGCAGCTGGCCGTCCGCCCGCCGCACCCAGGGGACCACCTGGCCGTACCCGAAGCGGACGACGAACTGGGTGTCCATCTCGACCGAGCCGGACAGGCCCTGGACGCTGCGGACCAGGACCGGGGTCCGGCCGTCCCGGGGCGGCATGAAGTCGGTCACCCGGACGGTGCCGGTGGGCGTGCTCCATTCCGTCTCGAGGATCAGCGTGTCACCCTGGTAGCGCCGGCTGGGGCGGGCGCCCGCCCCGCCGCTGGCACCGGACGGCGCGATGCGCCAGTGGCCGTGCCGCTCGGCGCCGAGCAGCGCGGCGAAGCAGGCGGGCGAGTCGAAGCGGGGCAGGCACAGCCAGTCCACCGAGCCGTCCCGGCTGATCAAGGCGGCCGACTGCATGTCGCCGATCAGCGCATAATCCTCGATCATCGCGGACACGGTGTCTCCAGGTAAGGTCCCGCGGGCAGCTGTGCCCGGCAACCGATCGTAAGCTGTCCACCGTGCATTCACCTCACCGGACCGTGGCCGGCCTGCTGGCGGTAGCGGTGGCCGCGCTGCTGCTCGGGGGTTGCGCGAAATTCGACGCCGCGCTCGGCAAGCAGGAGGCTGTCGTCCAGTTCAAGAGCGGGACGCCCACCGCCACCCGGCTCAAGGTCCGGGCCGGGTGTGCGCACCTGCCGGGGGCGAAGCCGGAAGCACTGCCGACGAATCACCTGGCCTCAGACAATCTGTATGACGTTATCTACCGAGTGGACGACGCGACCAACGCCCAGCTCGCCCGGCTGACCCAGTGCCTGCAAAAATACCCTTCGGTGGTCGGGATTGACATCCAAACGCCTGGCGACAGCTGATCTGCGCAGGCTGCCGCGGTGGGCGGCGGCGGTGCTCGTGGCGGCCACCCTGGCCGGCTGCGCCGGGACGCCCGGCCCGACTGCCGCCTCCGGGCCGCCCAGCACCCCGGCCACGGCTCCGGCGCCCTCGCCCAGCACGGCCGGGACCTCGCCGTCACCCCCGAACGCCGCCCCGTGCCGCGGGGCCGGTGGCTTCAGCTGCCAGATGACGGCGCGTATCCACCAGGTGCAGCGGTACCTGGCCGGGCGGCCCGGCCAGATCGGCATCGTGCTGCACGACCGGCAGACCGGCGCCACCTGGCGGAACGCTGGTGCGCACACCGACCTGCCCGCCGCGTCCACGATCAAGCTGGCCATGGTCACCGACCTGCTGCTGCGCAACGGTTCTGGCGCTATCCAGCTGACCGCCCGGGACTGGGACCTGATCCACCACGCCCTGCACGAGAGCTCGGATGCGGCCGCGGACCGCCTGTGGGCGGCCTACGAGGACGGCAGCTTCCTGGGCCGCATCCGGCGCTTCGGCATGCACAGCGCGTACTTCACCACGCCGGGCTCGCCCTACTGGGGCTTTATGTACTGCTCGGCCGCTGACCTGAGTCACCTGATCAACTACGTGCTCGTGCGTATCCCGGCCGGGGCCCGGGCCTACCTCACCCGGCAGATCCAGCACGTCGCGCCGATCCAGCAGTGGGGGGTGTGGGGCGCCGGCCGGAGAACCACCCGGGCAACAAGAACGGCTGGGAAGACGACAGCGGCACCTGGATCACCAACACGGTGGGCTTCGCCGGGCCGCACGCCCGGTACACCCTGGCCATCATGTATAACACCAAGGGCGCCCGTGGTTTCCACTACGGCGCCACCACGCTCAGCCAGGTCGCCGCGCTGCTGTTCCGCGGCCACCTGGGTCCCGCGCCGACCGCCCGCGCGACGCCCTGACCGGCGGCCGCCGGGCCGCCCGCTCCGGGGGAGTGCGCTCGCCGCTGACGGCAGGCAGCCATCCGTGATCGGCTGGTAACAGGCACCCAGTTGCTTAGATTTGCGCAGTATCCCGGCGGGTATGGTTTAATCGCGGTTGCTTACCTACTAATCTGATCGACATACTAAGAAGATCGACAAGGTGGTCAACCATGCGACGTGCCCTACTCGCCGCCGGAGCCGCAGCCATCATGGCGCTGGCCGCCGGATGCAGTTCCTCGGCGGCCTCATCCGGTTCCAGTTCAGCGTCCGGGTCCGGGTCTGGTGGCCACGTGACGCTGCGGCTCGGCTTCCTGGCCAACATCACCCACGCCCCGGCGCTGGTCGCGCTGAACAAGGGCTTCTTCACCAAGGACCTGGGCAGCGGCGTCACGCTCAAGACGCAGGTGTTCAGCTCGGGCACGGAAGAGACCACCGCGATCCTGGCGGGCCAGCTGGACGCGGCCTACGTGGGCCCCAACCCGGCCATCAACGCCTGGCAGAAGTCCAACGGCAAGGCGATCAAGATCATCTCCGGGGCAGCCTCCGGCGGTGCGTCCCTCGTGGTCAGCAAGAACATCACCAGCGTCAGCCAGCTCAAAGGCAAGTCGCTGGCTACTCCGTCGCTGGGTAACACCCAGGATGTCGCCCTGCGCTACTACCTCAAGCAGCACGGGCTGACCACCACCCAGACCGGCGGCGGCGACGTGTCGGTCAAGCCGATCAAGCCGAACTCCGCGGCCGTGCTGCAGTTCCAGTCCGGCCAGATCGCGGGCGGCTGGGAGCCGGCCCCGTATGACTACGAGATGGTGCAGGACGGCGGGCACACGCTGGTCAACGAGGCCAGCCTGTGGCCGGGCGGCAAATTCGTGACCACCAACCTGGTCGTTACCCAGTCGTTCCTCAAGGCGCACCCAAGCGCGGTGAATGGCCTGCTCAAGGCGCAGGTGCAGGCCAATGACTACATCAAGAACAACACCTCGGCCGCGGAGACGGCGGCCAACGACCAGCTGACCTCGCTGCTGGGCAAGGGCCTGAAGCCCTCCGTGCTGGCCGCGTCGTTCAAGGAGATCACGTTCACCAACGACCCCATCGCCTCCTCGCTTACCGCGGACGCCAAGCACGCCGAGGCGGTGGGGCTGCTCCAGCCAGTCAGCAACCTGCCCGGCATCTATGACCTGGCACCGCTCAACGCCGTGCTGAAAGCCGCCGGAGAACCACAGGTGAGTTCATGAGCATTGATGCACGCCGGGTGACGCCCCTGGAACCCGTTCCAGGGGCGTCAGCCCGCTCCGATACGGATGCCCCGGCCGGCCCGGCCGTCCAGATCAGCGAGGTGTCCAAGAGCTTCGGCCGGGGCGAGGGCGCCCTGCTGGCCCTGGACCGGGTCTCGCTGGACGTCGCGCCGGGCGAGTTCGTGACGCTGATCGGCGCGTCCGGGTGTGGCAAGAGCACCCTGCTGAACCTGGTGGCCGGCCTGGACCAGCCCACCGCGGGGGAGGTGTCGGCCGGCGGCCGGCAGGTCGCGCTGATGTTCCAGGAGTCGGCGCTGTTCCCGTGGCTGTCCGCGGCGCGCAATATCGAGATGCCGCTGCGCGCTGCCGGGGTCCCGCGGGCCCAGCGCCGGGAGCGGGTGGCCGAGCTGCTGGACATAGTGCACCTGAGCGCGTTCGCGGGCAAGCAGCCGCACCAGCTATCCGGCGGCATGCGGCAGCGGGTCGCGCTGGCCCGGGCGCTGGCCCAGGACGCCGAGGTGCTGCTGATGGACGAGCCGTTCGGCGCGCTGGACGCGATGACCCGGGACCTGCTGCACGAGGTGCTGGAGGGCATCTGGCGGCGGCGCCAGCTGACCATCCTGTTCGTCACGCACGAGGTGCGCGAGGCGGTCCGGCTCGGCGACCGGGTGGTGCTGCTGAGCAGCCGGCCGGGCCGGGTCATCGGGGAGTTCCCGGTGGAGTTCGGCCGGCCGCGCGGCATGGATGACGCGCAGACCGTCGAGCTGGCCATCAAGATCAAGGCCCGGCTGCGCGAGGAGGTGGTCCGTCATGGCAGCTGACACGTCGGCCACGCCGCCGCCCGAGGCGGCCATCGCCGGGCTGGACAACCTGGACGCCGTGCCGCGGCAGGCGAAAGGGCGGTTCTGGGCAAAGGCCTGGGCCGCGTCCTGGCCCAAGCTGCTGGCCCTGGGGCTGGCGCTGGCCATCTGGCAGCTGATCTACCTC
This sequence comes from uncultured Actinomycetes bacterium, assembly GCA_963711705.1. GTDB lineage: Bacteria > Actinomycetota > Actinomycetes > Streptosporangiales > Streptosporangiaceae > RYN-230. The sequence continues at coordinate 136,409 of CAVQFM010000012.1, read as the reverse complement.
AGCGGGTTCAAGAGCCAGATCCTGCCCGGGCCGGCCCAGACCCTGCCCGACCTGTGGAACCAGCTGCACCACGCGCTGCTGTGGCAGGCGGTCGGCATCACGCTGCGCCGCGCGCTCATCGGCTTTGCCCTGGCCCTGGTCATCGGCCTGGTGGTGGGCGGCCTGGTATCCCGGATCAAGCCGCTGCGGGCCGGGGTCGGCTCGCTGATCACCGCGCTGCAGACGCTGCCGTCCATCGTCTGGGTGCCGTTCGGGATCATCCTGTTCGGGGCGAACACGACCGCGATCCTGTTCGTGATCGTGATGACGGCCGCGCCGGCCATCGCGAACGGGCTGATCGCCGGGGCGGACTACCTGCCGCCGCTGCTGCTGCGGGCGGGCAAGACCATGGGGCTGCGCCGCCTGTCGCTGTACCGGCACCTGATCATGCCGGCCACCCTGCCCGCGTTCGTGACCGGGCTCAAGCAGGGCTGGGCGTTCGGCTGGCACGGCCTGATCGCGGGCGAGGTCGTGGTGATCATCCTCGGCCAGCCGTCGCTCGGGGTGCTGCTCAGCAACGACCAGGACCAGTCGGACATGGCCGGGGCGATCTCGATCATCATCGTGATCCTGGCCATCGGCATCGTGGTGGACATGCTGTTCAACCTGGTCAACGGGCGGATCCGGCGCCGCTGGGGAGTGGCCGAGGGCGCCAGCAACGGGTAACGGGCCGGGGCCGCGCAGCCTGGTCCCGCCCCCCGGTAAACCTGAGACGGCCAGCCGCCGTCAAGTTACCAGCGTCTCGGGTGAGCTAGGGGAATGCTGTGTACGAGCAGCCGCGCGACCAGGACCGGCCCCGGGGCCACCACCGGGCACCCGGCCCGGAGGACTATGACCACCGGGCACCGGAGGATTACGGGTACCTGGAGCCGCCTGAGTATCCCGGGCAGTACGGGCAGGCCGGACCCGATGAGTACCTGACCTTCCGGCGGCACCGGACCCACGAGCCGTACCCGGACCAGCCGGAGCCCGGTTACCCGGAGCCTGGCTACCCCGAGGAGCCGGCGCCCCGGCGGCCGGACCCGGTCCCGCCCCGCCCGGCCCGGGTCATCCCGCCCGAGGCTTACCAGGCCCTGTTCCAGCAGGCGGTGCGCAAGCCCCGGTGGCCGTACGCGCTGCTGGTGGTCAGCGTGGCTTTCACCGGGGTAGTAGCGGGCATGCTGATCGGGTCCAGGGTGCACAGCCGCACCCCGGCGGCCGCCGCCGCGACCGCGCCGGCCACGTCCCCGGCGGCCGTCTCGTCGGCGGCTTCCGCCGCCGCGGGCACGCCGTCCGGGACGGCATCGCCTCCGGCCGCGGGTGGGCCCGGCGTTCTCGCCCGGTTCAGCGGCAGCGGCGCCAAGACCACCCGCCGGTTCACCGTCCCCGGGTCCGGGAACTGGGAGCTGAAGTGGTCCTACGACTGCGCCTCGCTCGGCAGCAAGGGCCACTTCGCGGTGACCGAGGACCAGGCCGGCACGACGGGAGTGACCGTCAATGAACGCGGCCTGCACGGGCGCGGCGTCACCCACGCGTACGGCGACGCGGGCCGGCACTACCTCGTGGTGAACAGCGAGTGCGCCTGGCGGCTGACCGCGGTGGGCCAGCCGTGAGACGGCCGGGTCAGCCCGTCAGCCGGTCAGGTCCGGCGTAGACGTTCATCGACGAGCCACGCAAGAAGCCGACCAGCGTCATCCCGGACTCCGCGGCCAGTTCCGCGGCCAGCGACGAGGGAGCGGACACGGCGGCGAGCACCGGGAGCCCGGCCATCAGCGCCTTCTGGGTGAGCTCGAACGAGGCCCGGCCGCTGACCAGCAGCACACACCCGGCCAGCGGCAGCCGCCCGCCGCGCAGCGCCCAGCCGATCACCTTGTCCACCGCGTTGTGCCGGCCGACGTCCTCGCGCAGCGCCAGCAGGTGGCCATCGGCGGTGAACAGCCCGGCGGCGTGCAGGCCACCGGTGCTGGCGAACACCCGCTGCGCCGCGCGCAGCTGGTCCGGCAGCCCGGCCAGGGTGCCCGGGGCGATCCGCACCGGGTCGGCGGACACGTCGTAGCGGGCGCGCACCCGGATCGCGTCGATGCTCTCCCGGCCGCACACGCCGCAGGCGCTGGTGGTGACGAACTGGCGGCGCAGCCGGTCCCCGGGGCCGCTGACCCCGGGCGCCAGCGTCACGTCGGCCACGTTGCCGTCACACATCTTGATCTGGGACAGGTCGGCCGCCGAGCTGATCACGCCCTCGGCGGCCAGGAAGCCGGCGGCCAGGTCGATGTCATCGCCCGGCGTGCGCATGGTCACGCTGAGCGGCTCTCCGCCGACCCGGATTTCCAGCGGTTCCTCCACCGCCAGCAGGTCCGCCCGCGGGTCCGGGCCGGAGCCAGCGGGGACGGACACCCGCAGCACCCGGCGCCGGGCTGTCCTGCCGGTCATCCGCGCCTCCCGCAACGTGCTGCCACGTCACGAGATTACGTCGGCCGGCCGGGCGGTGGCGCTGCCGGGCCGCCGCCGCGGGTCACCGTACTTTGCTAGCGGATCAGCAGCGTGCTCGCGGCCGCGGGCACCAGCTCCCCGATGACCGCCGCCCCCGGGATCTCGCCCGCGATCAGCAGCCCGCCCGAGGTCTGCGCGTCCGCCAGCAGCAGCAGGTCCTCTTCGGCCAGGCCGCCGCTGTCGGTGTGCTGGGCCACCCAGTCGAGGTTGCGCCTGCTCCCGCCGGGCACGTACCCGGCGCGCGCCGCGTCCCGGGCCCCGTCCAGCAGCGGGACGGCCGCGTGGTCCAGCACTGCGGACACCCCGCTGGCCCGGGCCAGCTTGAACAAGTGGCCGAGCAGGCCGAACCCGGTGACGTCGGTGGCGCAGCGTATCCCGGCGGCCAGCGCCGCCCGGCTGGCCGCCGCGTTCAGCGTGGTCATCACCTCGATGGCCTGCGGGAAGACCTCCCCGGTCGCTTTGTGCCGGGAGTTCAGCATCCCGGTGCCGATCGGCTTGGTCAGGCTGAGCGGCAGCCCGGCCTGCCCGGCATCGATGCGCAGCAGCGCGTCCGGGCGGGCCAGGCCGGTCACCGCCAGGCCGTACTTGGGCTCCTGGTCATCGATGCTGTGCCCGCCCGCGAGCAGGCAGCCCGCCGCGCGGGTGGCGTCCAGCCCGCCGCGCAGCACCTCGCCCGCCAGTTCGGCGGGCAGCGTGCCGCGCGGCCAGCCGAGCAGGTTGAGCGCGATCAGCGGCTCGCCGCCGACCGCGTACACGTCGGACAGCGCGTTGGTCCCGGCGATCCGGCCGAACGTGTAGGCGTCATCCACCACCGGGCTGAAGAAATCGGCAGTGGCCACCACCGCCTGGCCATCGCGGATCCGCACCACCGCCGCGTCGTCGCCGTGCTCCAGGCCGATGAGCAGGTCGGCGTGGCTGGCCGGGCCGAGGGCGGTCACCATCCGCTCCAGCTCGCCGGGCGGGATCTTGCAGGCACAGCCGCCGCCGGCCGCGTACTGGGTCAGCCTGACTTCCGCAGAGACGGTCACAGCAAGCACTGTAACCGGCGGCACTTGCGGTGCCCGCAGGGACATGGTGGCATTCACAGCGAGACCGACCACAGGGGAGGCGAGCGAGCCGTGACCACCGAGGTTCTCCGGCAGCGGGCCGAGATCGAGGACGAAATCCGCGGCCGGACAGTGTGTGACCAGCTGCGGGAGACCGCGGCACGGGTCCCCGGACGCGCCCGCCTTCTCCCAGGGCCCCCAGGGCAGCTGGCAGACACTCAGCTGGGCGCAGGCCCGGCAGCAGGCCCTCGAACTGGCGGCCGGCTTCGTCGCCCTGGGACTCGGCCCGGGGGAGTGCGTCGCGATCATGATGCCCAACCGGACCGAGCACGTGCTGGCCGATTTCGGCGCCATGCACGCGGGCGGGGTCCCGGTCACCTTCTACGCCACGCTCGCCGCCGAGCAGGTGGGTTTCGTGGCCGGCGACTGCGCGGCCCGGATCGCGGTGCTGGACGGCGCCGACGAACTGGCCCGCTGGGCGCCGGTGCTGGCCAGCCTGCCCAGCCTGGCCCGGGTGATCGTCCGGGACCCGGACGCCTGCCCGGCCGGGGACCAGTTCATGACCTGGGCGGACTTCGCGGCGCTGGGCCGCCAGCAGCTGGCCGCCACACCTGACCTGGTCACCGAGCGGCTGGCCGGGATCGGCCCGGACGACCCGGTCACCCTGCTCTACACCTCGGGCACCACCGGCAACCCCAAGGGCGTGCTGCTCACCCACCGCTGCGTGCTGTTCGAGGTGGCCGCGGCCGAGCGGGGCGGCAACATCACCCCCGGCGTGCGGTGGGTGTCCTACCTGCCGCTGGCGCACATCGCAGAGCGCATGTTCACCATCTACCTGCCGCTCAGCACGGCTGGCCACGTCTACTTCTGCCCGGACGCCAAGCAGCTCATCTCGGCGGTGGGCGACGTGCGGCCGACGGCGTTCTTCGGGGTGCCCCGGGTGTGGGAGAAAGTCCGGGCTGGCATCCAGGGGCTGCTCACCGCCGAGCAGGACCCGGCCCGGCGGGCCGCGGTCGAGCAGGCCATGGATGTGGGCCGCCGGTACGTGGCGAGCTGCCAGTTCGGCCACACCACCCCGCCGGAGCTGGCCGCCGCGTTCCAGCGGGCCGACGAGCAGGTGCTGGCGCCCATCCGGGCCCTGCTCGGCCTGGGCGAGGCGGCCGTGGTGTCCAGCGCGGCGGCCCCGCTGCCCCCGGACGTGGCCGCGTTCTTCGCCGGTCTCGGCCTGAAGATCCTGGACATCTACGGGATGACCGAGACCACCGGGGCGTTCACCTCCAACACGACCGACGCGTTCAAGCTCGGCACGGTCGGCCGGCCGCTGGCCGGGGCCGAGGTCCGCATCGCACCGGACGGCGAGATCCTGACCCGCAGCCCGCTCAACACACCTGGCTACCTGAACCGGCCCGACCTGACCAGCGCGCTGATCGACGCGGACGGCTGGCTGCACACCGGCGACATCGGCCACCTGGACGACGACGGCTTCCTGTCCGTGGTGGACCGCAAGAAGGAGCTGATCATCACCGCGGGCGGGGAGAACGTGCCGCCCGCCGCCATCGAGAACCTGCTGGTGGCGCACCCGCTGATCGGCCAGGCGCTGGCCTACGGGGATCGCCGCCCGTACGTGGTCGCGCTGCTCACCCTGGACGCTGAGGTCGCCCCGGCGTGGGCCCGGGCCCGCGGCATCGAGGCCGGCTCGCTGGCCGAGCTGGCCGAGAACCCCGAGGTGCTGGCCGAGGTCGGTGCGGCGGTGACCGAGGCCAACTCCCGCCTGGCCCGGGTCCAGCAGGTCAAGCGGTGGCGGCTGCTGCCGGTCGAGTGGACTGCGGAGAGCGAGGAGCTGACCCCCACGCTCAAGCTCAAGCGCCGCGTGGTGCACGCCAAGTATTCCGACGAGATCGACACCCTGTACGCCGGATAGGGTCAGCTGCGGAGGCGTCCGGGTGCCTGGTGGCCCCCCCGGTCTTCAAAACCGGTGAGCGGCGCGCAGCGCCGCTGGCGGGTTCGATTCCCGTCCGCCTCCGCCAGCTTGCCTGCTGGCCCGCGGAATCTGTGGAGGGCGCCCCATGTCGTCAGTCGCCGGTGACCTTGGCAGCCATGTCCTGGCCCAGGCGGCGCAGCGCTGGGCGGCGATCGACCCGCTGCTGCCCGGGCCGGCGCTGCCCGCGGGCTGCGGCACCGATCTGGTCGCCGCCGGGACGGGCCCGGCCACGGCCGTGGGCAGCTGCGAGCACTGGGTGGGCGAGCCCGGGTCGATGGACCTGACCTGGGGCGCGGCCCGCCGGTTCCGGCTGACCCCGCAGCTGGCCGGGCCGGACGTGGCCGGCGGCCTGGACCAGCTGCTGGCCGCATGGCGGGAGCACCTGGCGGGCGCGCCCGGCTCGGCCGAGGAGGACACCGCGGCCGTGATCAGCTGGCCGACCCGGGACATCGACGGGGTCAAGCCGCTGCTGCGGCACGGGCTCGCTCCGCTGGCCGTCATCGCGGCGCGGGTGGCCGGCCGCGGCCCGGCCGGCCCGGCGGCCCCGGCCGGGCTGCGGATCAGGCGGGCCGGGCCGGCGGATCTGGACACCGTGACCGAGCTGGGCATGGCCACGGTCCGCTACGACGCGCATTTCGGCACGGTCATCGAGCGCCCGCACACCGCGGCGGTACTGCGCCGGGACACCGCCGCGGTGCTGGCCGCCGCGGACCCGTGGATCTGGCTGGCCGAACGGGACGGCACGCCGGTGGGCCTGCTGTACGCGGAGCCGCCGGAGGCCGCGGCCTGGATCGCCCCGATGACCGGACGGGCGCCAGCCGCCTACCTGGAGCTGATGGCCGTGCTGCCCGGGCAGCGCGGCCAGGGGACCGGCGCCGCGCTGGTGGACGAGTTCCACCGGACCGCGGACGCGGCCGGGGTGTCGGTGACGCTGCTGCACTACGAGCAGGTCAACCCGCTGTCCGGGCCGTTCTGGAGCCACCGTGGCTACCGGCCGCTGTGGACCTCGTGGGAGGCCAGGCCGGCCCGGGCGCTGCGCTGAGCCCCGGGGTCAGTGCCGGCGCCGGCTGTCGCTCTCCCGCTCGATCGAGAAGAACGTCGATTGCAGGATGTACCGGGCGGAGATCATCAGCACGATGCCCAGCGCCACGATGCCGATCAGCGACCAGCGCTGGGTCATCGGCGCGGCGACCAGCGACTTGACGAACACCCAGCCCAGGAAGACGGCCGCGCCCAGCGGCAGCAGGCCGAGGATAAGGAAGTCCCAGGCGCTGGCGAGCACCCGGCGCCGGTAGTACGTGATCATGGCCAGCGCGGTCAGGATGTAGAAGATCGAGAACAGCAGGCCGGTCACGTCGATCACGTCGAAGAACGCGTTCTGCACCGAGGTGGCCAGGTAGTAGATGGTGCTCAGCGCGATGATGAGCAGGCCGACCAGGATGCTGGCCGCGGCGGGCGTGGAGTACCGGCGGGACACGTTGGACAGGAACTCGGGCAGCGCCCGGTAGCTGGCCATCCCGTAGACGATCCGGGAGCCGAGCACGATGCCGGTGCCGGTGGTGGCGATCACGGACAGCGCGATGGACAGGGCCATCGCCTTGGCCCAGCCGTTGCCGCCCAGGTGCTGGGCCACCGCGACCAGCGTGGTGCCGTTCTCTGAGGTCTGGGCGAGCTGGCGCGGCGAGAGGACGCCCTGGAAGCCCACCTGGGAGATGGTGTAGATGATGGCCAGCAGCGCGACCGCGAGGATCGCGGCCCGGCCGGGGTTGGTGCGCCGGTGCTTGACCTCCTCGTTGACGTACAGCGTGCCGTCCCAGCCGCCGTAGACGAACACCGCGACCAGGAAGCCGGCCACCGCGCTGCCGTGGCCGCCGATCCCGGACGGGCTCAGCCAGGCCTTGGTGATCGCCACGCCACCATGGCCGGCGAGCACGTACACCAGGCCGGCCACGGCCAGCCCGACCAGGATCAGGTACTCCACCAGCGCCATGCCGACCTGGGTGCGGGCGGTGAACCGGATGCCGACCACCGCGATCACCAGCATGACGACGCCGACCGCCACCCCGATCCCGACGAAGGCCCAGGTGTTGGTCGAGGAGGAGCCGAACACGGCGAGCACCGAGGGGCCGAGCAGCAGGACCTCGGCCACCGTGCCGATGACGTAGGCCGCGATCATCAGCCAGCCGGTCAGGAAGCCCAGGTAGGGGTTGATGGCCCGGCCGACCCATTCGAACGAGGCGCCGCAGTTGGCGTTCCACATGTTCAGCCGGCGGTAGGCATTGGCGATGACGAGCATGGGGATCGCGGTCAGGATCAGGATCGGCCCGCTGCCGTAGGCGGTCGCCGCGGCCAGCGCGGCCACCGACAGGCCGACGGTGGCGGCCGGGGCCGAGGAGGCCATGCCGATGACCGTGTCCTGGGCCACGCCGATGGCGTTGGGCTCGAGCCGGGCGGGCGGGGCCGGCGGGATTCCTACGACGGCGGCGGGCTGATCCGTCATCTGGGTTCCTCTCGTGCCGGGCGGCGGGCGTCCGGTGTTCGCGGGGCAGCGGGAGCAGCGGGAAAGGCGCGGCCCGGTGCTCGCTGGACGCCGGAGATCATAGCGGTCGGTTCCGGTGCCGGGTGTCGGCTCTGGTAAGTAATTTCGCAGTTCGCCACAGTTATCTGCGGTGCTTAACGAACGCCATTCGTAATGCCGTACAGATTGGGGCAATCAGGGCAGTGGCGCGGGTGCCCCGGGGTGCCGAGTAATGTCATGTTGTGCCGCAGCCCCCCGGTGATCCCGGGCGCTGGCGGGATCTGCCGCCTGCGCCGCCACCGCATGGCAGCTTCCTTGCCTGGTACCAGGGCTGCCGTTGTGACCAGTGTGAGGCGAGTGGCCAGGCCTTCCTGCGGGAACTGGCCCGCCGTCAGGCGCACCGCCGGGAGCCGGGTGAGCCAGCGGGAGCCCGGCTGAGTGCGGATGAACGGGCTCACCTTGATCCGGCCGTACGGGCCCGTGGCTGCCCATTCTGTGGCGCGCTGCGGTATCACCGCTGCCGTGATCCGCATTTCCCGCTGCACTTCACCGCGACGCATCCGGAGCGCGGCCCGGCCTGACCCGTGGTTACCGGCGGGTATGGTGGCTGGCCGGCCCGGCCATTACGGTGCGGGCGCCACTTTCCGGTATTCGCGCAGCCGGTCTTCCAGCGCGGTGAGGCTGGGGGCCCACACGTCATGTAATCTCGGCGAGCCGTGATGGCGGGCGGTGAAGCCGGTTCCCCGGCCCGGGACGACCGGCCGGATCGACCACAGCGGCCACCGGGTCCGGGCCGCGGCCAGCTCGGCGGCAGGCGTGGTGCTCAATGGGTCCCCCTGGTGGTCGCCGCTTCTCTAGTCATGAAGTCATCGGTTACCTGGTCTCATTCCCGGGGCCCGGCCAGGCAATTCGCCGCTGGGCAGCAAACCTCGGGCAGCCTGACGGCCCGGCCCGGGGCGTCTAGGCCCGGGCCGGGCCGTCAGGGGGCGGCGAGCGGCGAGTTAGCTGACGGGCTCGGTGGGGGCCCGCTCGGTCACAGGCTCATGGGTCACGGGCTCATCGGTCACGGGTTCAGTGGTCTCCCCGGTGCGGGCGATGGCCGGCTCAGCCGGGGCCGGCTCGGTGACCTCGGGCGCGGGCTCGTAGAGCCGGGCATCGCGCACGCCGATGACCGACAGGCGGCCGATCGAGAAGGCGGCCAGGAACACGATGAGCACCCCGAGCCCGGTGAAATAGCTGACCTCGACCAGCGTCCTGATCAGCGCGGTGCTGCCGATCGGGGTACCGAGGGCGACCGTGCCGCCGGAGTTCCACAGCGGGCTGAGCGACCGGCCCACCGCGAACCAGGCGCCGCTCGCCGCGGCCAGCCAGGCACCGAACATGGCCACCGGGCGGACCCGGCTCTGCAGCAGGATCAGGCCGCCGAGCACGGTGCCGGCCGCGGGCAGGATCTCCAGCCAGAGCCGGCCGGCCGTGTAGGTCCAGGCGGTCCCGGGTGTGTAGGCAAAGTGGAAATAAGGTCCGACAAAGGGGATAAGCCCGCCCCACAGTCCCAGCAGAACCAGCAGAACGCCGCTCAGCGCGCCACGGCTCCGGGGCACGCGCAGCATCCCGGCCATATCGATCACTCCCTATCAGCGGGGGTTGGACACCTGCCCGCCGCCAACTACCCGGGCGGCGGGCTTTCATGCGCCGCCCGGTGCGGCGATCCAGGATCGCCCGGGAGGTAAGGTCACGCTCGTGGATGGCCGCCGGCTCGTGCCGCGCACCGACCGGGTGCTGGCCGACCCGCGCCTGGCCGCAGCCATCCCGCGGCTCGGCCGGGACCGGGTCAAGGCCGCCGTCACCCGGGCCCAGCAGCAGGCCCGGTCCGGGCAGATCGGCCCGGAGGCCGTCGCGGACGCCGCGGTCGCCGGGCTGCCGCGTGCCGCCACGTCGCTCACCCCCGTGCTCAACGCGACCGGGGTGCTGGTGCACACCAACCTCGGCCGGGCGCCGCTGTCCGCGGCCGCCGTGGAAGCGATGGCGGCCGCGGCGGGCTACACCGACCTGGAATTCGACCTGGCCTCGGGGGCCCGGGGCCGCCGGGGCCGGGGGGCCCTGGCCGTGCTGGCCGCGGCGGTGCCCGCGGCCCAGGCCGTGCACGTGGTGAACAACAACGCGGCCGCCCTGGTGCTGGCGGCCACCGCGCTGGCGGCCGGCCGGGAAATCGTGGTCAGCCGGGGCGAGATGATCGAGATTGGCGACGGGTTCCGGCTGCCCGGCCTGCTGGAATCCACGGGGGCGCGGATCCGCGAGGTGGGCACCACCAACCGGACCACCCGGGCCGACTACGCCCAGGCGTGCGGCCCGCAGACCGGTTTCCTGCTCAAAGTGCACCCCTCGAACTTCCGCATCGAGGGCTTCACCACCCAGGCCAGCGTGACCGAGCTGGCCAGCCTGGGCGTCCCAGTGGTCGCGGATATCGGCTCCGGCCTGCTCCAGCGGCACCCGCTGCTGCCCGACGAGCCGGACGCGGGCAGCTGGCTGGCGGCGGGCGCGGCGCTGGTCACCGCGAGCGGCGACAAGCTGCTCGGCGGCCCGCAAGCCGGCCTGCTGCTCGGCCGGGCCGACCTGGTCGGCCAGCTGGCCCGGCATCCGCTGGCCCGGGCGCTGCGGGTGGACAAGGTGACGCTGGCGGCGCTGGAGGCGAGCCTGTCCGGGCCCCCGGTCCCGCTGGTGGCGGCGCTGGAGGCCAGCCCGGACGTGCTCGCCGGGCGGGCCCGGCAGCTGGCCGGCCGGCTGGCCGCGGCCGGGCTGGACGCCCATCCGGTGCCCAGCCAGGCCGCGGTGGGCGGCGGCGGCGCGCCGGGGGTGCCGCTGCCCAGCGCGGCGGTCAGCCTGCCGGCCCGGCTGGCGGTCCCGCTGCGGTCCGGGCCGCCGCACGGCGGCGGGCAGTTCCCTCCGGTGGTCGGGCGGACCGAGGGCGGCCGCCTGCTGCTCGACCTGAGGGCGATCCGGGCCGATGAGGATGACCTGCTGGCGGGGGCCGTCATCGCCGCGGCCAGAGGCTGACGCGATGCAGGTGATCGCCACCGCCGGGCACGTGGATCACGGCAAGTCCACCCTGGTCCGCGCGCTGACCGGGATGGAACCGGACCGCTGGGCGGACGAGCAGCGCCGCGGGCTCACCATCGACCTTGGCTTCGGCTGGCTGACGCTGCCATCCGGCCAGCAGGTCGCGTTCGTGGACGTGCCCGGGCATGAGCGCTTCGTGCCCAACATGCTGGCCGGGGTGGGCGCGGTGCCCGCGGTGCTGTTCACCGTGGCGGCCGACGAAGGGTGGATGCCGCAGTCCGCGGAGCACCTGGCCGCGGTGGACGCGCTCGGCATCCGTCACGGGCTGCTGGTGGTGACCAAGTCCGACCTGGCCGACCCGGCCGGCGTGCGGGACGAGGCGCTCGGCATGATCGCCGCGACCAGCCTGGGCCAGGTTCCCGCGGTCGCGGTCAGCGCCGCCACCGGCCGGGGCATGGCGGACCTGATCGCCGCGCTGGACCAGCTGGCCAGCGCGCTGCCCGCCGCCGACCCGGGGGCGCCGGTCCGGCTATGGGTGGACCGCGCGTTCAGCGTCCGGGGCAGCGGGACCGTGGTGACCGGGACCCTGCCCGCGGGCACCATCACCGAGCGGCAGGAACTGATGCTGGTCCCGGCCATGGAACCGGTCCGGGTGCGCGGCCTGGAGTCGCTCGGGAAGCCGGCCCGCCAGGCGACCGGGGTGGCCCGGGTCGCGGTCAACCTGCGCGGCGCCGACCGGGCCCGGCCCGGCCGGGGCATGGCCCTGGTCGAGCCGGGCCGCTGGACGATGACCAGCGTGCTGGACGTGCGGCTGGCGGCCGCGGCCGGCCAGCCACCACCGCAGCTCACCCTGCACATCGGGTCGGCGCGGGCGGTCGCCCGGGTGCGCGTGCTGGGCGGCCGGATCGCCCGGCTCACCCTGCCCGCTGCGCTGCCGCTGCACGTCGGGGACCGCGTGCTGCTCCGCGACCCGGGCTCGGCCACCCGGGACCCGGCTCGCCCGGGCGGCCCGCGGCCAGGCTGGCCGGCTGTGCTGGGTGCCACGGTGCTGGATGTCAGCCCGCCCGGCCTGGGCCGGCGCGGCGCGGCCGCCGCGGCCGCCCGCGAGCTGGCCAGCTGGCCCGCCCAGCCGGGCCCCGCCGAGCTGCTGCGGCGGCACGGGCTGCTGCGCGGCAGCGCGCTGCGGGCGATGGGCCTGCCCGGGGGGCCCGCGCCGGTGGCCGGCGAGTGGCTCGCCGACCCCGGCTACTGGGCCGGGCTGCGGCGGCGGCTGGCCGCGGCGGTGGCGGCGCACGCCGACCGGGAGCCACTCGCGCCGGGCCTGCCGCTGGAAGCGGCCCGGGCCGAGCTGGCCCTGCCCGCCCGGGAGCTGGTCGAGGCGCTGGCCGGGCCGCCGCTGACGGTGCGTGCGGGCTGCGTGCGGGCCACGGCCGACGGCGCCGGGCCGGCCCTGCCGGCCGCGGTCCAGGCGGCGGTCCGCGCGCTGCGCGCCGACCTGGACCGGCACCCGTTCGCCGCGCCCGAGGCCGGGCGGCTGCGCGAACTCGGGCTGGACGGCCGGGCGCTGGCCGCCGCCGCCCGGGCCGGCCTGCTGCTGCGGATCGCCGACCAGGTGGTGCTGGCCCCGGGAGCGGACGCCGCCGCCCTCGGGCTGCTCGCCCAGCTGCCCGAGCCGTTCACCGCGACCGAGGCCCGCCAGGCGCTGGGCACCACCCGCCGGGTGGCCATCCCGCTGCTGGAATTCCTGGACCGCGCGGGCCGCACCCGGCGGCTGCCGGATGACCGGCGGGTGCTGAACCGCGGCCAGTAGGCCCCAGCCGGGCCTCAGCGCCCGTGCAGGCCGGCGAACCGCTCGCTGCTCCAGGCCGGTGCCTCGGCGGGCGGCTGGTCCGAGCCGATCCACCGGGTCAGCGTCTGCGCGGTCACCGGGGCCAGCAGGATGCCGGTCCGGTAGTGGCCGGAGGTCAGCCAGGCGTTGCTGACCCCGGGAACCCGGTCGATGACCGGGCGCCCGTCCGGGTGGCGCGGCCGGAAACAGCACCACCGGTAGGCGGCGCGCAGCCCGCGCAGGGCCGGCAGGGTGGCGTACAGCCCGGCCAGGATGCTGTCGATCACGTCGGGCTGCACCGCCGGGCTCTCATCCCCGGTGTCGAAGGTCCCGCCGACCAGCAGCCGCCCATCCTCCAGCTGGGTGGCCACCGGGGCCACGATGCCCGGCAGCCGCAGCGAGGTCGGCTCGGTGACCAGCAGATGGCCCTTGACCCGCTCCCAGGGCAGGTCCAGGTCCAGGCCGTCCAGCACCGGAGGCAGCCCGGTGGCGAACACGACCGCGCCCGGCTGGATGGGCCCGGCCGTCGTGTCCACCGTCACCACCCGGTCACCGCGGATCGTCACGCTGGTCGCGGCCACCCCAGTGGCCACCGCAGGCAGCACGGCCGACAGCCGGGCCACCGAGCGCAGCGGGTTGACCCGCCCCTGGTGGTGGATCAGGGCCCCGGCCATCGGCAGCGACAGCCCGGGGATGACGCGCTCCACGTGCTCCGGGTCCAGCCATTCCACCGCGGGCGACTGGTGCGGGGCCAGGCCGCCGGCGTCGGGCGACAGGCCGATCCAGTCCACATCGACCAGCCCCACCCCGCCCGGCCAGGACTGCTCCAGCTCGGCCCACTGGCCCAGGCTGGCCCGGGCCAGGTCGACGAACGGCTCAGGGTCGCTCCACTCGTGGATCTCCGGGGTCAGCAGGCCAGCCGCACCGCCGGTGGCGCCTGAGCCGAGGTGGCCGGCCTCGATGAGCAGCACGGAGCCGAGGCCCGCCTGGTGGCACGCGGCAGCGGTGGCGACCCCGGCGATCCCGCCGCCGACGACGAGCAGATCAGGGTGCGGCTGCGGGATCGTGCCCGCACCGCGGCCGAGCTCAGCGCGCTCCGCCGCGGTGAGCTGATCGAGCCAGATAGCAGTGTCCACGAGCACGACCCTATCGCTGCTGCCCCGCAGGAGAGTGAACCCCTACTTTAGCAGTCTGTTAAGCAGATAATAGGCCCGGCCCGGTGGTTCACCGCTGGCCCGGTGCGGGCAGCAGGCCAGCCTCGATGGCCTTGGTCACCGCGGCCGTCCGGCTGGACACGCCGAGCTTGGCGTAGGCCCGGAGCAGGTGTGTCTTGACCGTGGCCTCGCTGATGAACAGCTCCCGGCCGATCTGGGCGTTGGTCAGCCCGCGCGCGGCCGCGGCCAGCACAGCGGTCTCCCGCGCGGACAGCGACTCGGGCTGCGGGCCGCGCAGCCTGGTGACCAGCCGGCCAGCGACCACGGGCGCCAGCACGGTCTCGCCGCGGGCCGCGGCGAAGATCGCGTCCACCAGGGCGGCCCGCGGCGTGTCCTTGAGGAGATAGCCAGCCGCCCCGGCCTCCACCGCGGGCAGGATGTCCGCGTCACTGTCGTAGGTGGTCAGCACGACCACGCGGACGCCAGGCAGTTCGGCGGTGATCCGGCGGATCGCGGCCAGCCCGCCGGACCCGGGCATGCGCAGATCGGTCAGCACCACCGCGGGCCGGTGCCGGGCGGCCAGCAGCACGGCCTCCTCGCCGGACGCGGCCTCGCCGACCACGTCGAGGCCGGGCTCGGCGCTGAGCATGGCGGCCAGCCCGGCCCGGACCACCGGATGGTCGTCGGCCACCAGCACCCGGACCGGGCCGGTGCCGCCGGGCGGTGGCCCGCTGGTCATGGCGCTGGTCATCCCGGCACCTCCGCGGACACCGTGGTCCCGGTACCAGGCACGCTGCGCACCTCCAGGTGCCCGCCCTCCTGGTCCACCCGGGCCCGCATGCCGCGCAGCCCGTACCCGCCCCCGACGGCCCCGGGGTCGAAGCCGCAGCCGTCGTCGGTGACGTCCAGGCCGGCCAGCCCGTCGCCGTAGCGCAGCCGGACCACCATCCGCCGGGCATGCGCGTGCTTGCGGACGTTGGCCAGCGCTTCCTGGCACACTCGCAACAGCACCACCTCGGTGGTTTTGGGCAGTGCCCGCGGGGTCCCCGCCACCTCGAACTCGGCCGCTATGTCCAGCTGCCCGGCCACCGTATCGGCCAGCCTGCGCAGCGCGCTGTCCAGCGCCGCCGATGCCAGCTCAGCCGGGGCCAGCGCGGCGACCAGCGCCCGCGCCTCGGCCAGGTTCTCCCGGGCGGTGGCCGTGGCCAGCGCGAGGTGCCGGCGCGCGGCCGCCGGCTGGCGGCTGAGCTCCGTTTCGGCCGCCTGCAGCAGCATGATGATGCTGGTGAAGCCCTGCGCCACCGTGTCATGGATCTCGCCGGCCAGGCGCTGCCGCTCGGCCAGGATGCCGGCCTGCCGGTTGGCCACGGCCAGCTCCGCCCGGGTGCGGTTGAGCTCCTCGATCAGGCTGGCCCGGTCCTGGCTCTGCCCGATGATCCGGTACACCCAGGTGCCGAACGCGACCGAGAACGCGATGGTCAGCACCGCTGACGCGGTCAGTGAGGTCAGGTCGCCGGCGCCGGGGTGGCCGGTGATCAGCACCACCGCGAGCGGTGTCACGCTGAGCACCACGATGGCACCCACCGCCCAGCGGAACGGCAGGGCCAGGAAGCACTGCGGGCAGAGCGCGAGCAGCACGAACGAGACAACGATCCCCTGGCTCACCGAGATCGTGAACAGGACCCACAGGCCGGCCACGTAGCCGAGGCCGCGGAGCAGGCTGCCGTCGCCGTACAGCACGCTGCGCCGGTGCAGCAGGTACCAGGGGGCCATGGCCAGCAGGGCCAGCGTGGCCACCGCGCGCTGCGCCGCGGGCAGTCCCTGCCCGGCCTGCAGGGCCAGCACCAGGATGAGCACGCTGGCCAGGACGACGGTGTAGTACACATCCCAGCCGCGGGTGCCGCGGTCCCAGGCGTTCCCGCCCGGCGTGGCCTCGCTCACCCGGGTTCCCGCCAGCGGAATGTCGTCATGCACAGCACCAAGCCTGCGACGAACCAGGCCCCGAGCACCAGCGCTACCCGGGCCAGTTCCCAGCTGTGCGCGGGCTCCACGGACTGCATGAGGCCGGGCAGGAACGCCGCGCGCAGCCCCTGGCCCAGCCATTTCAGCGGGAACAGCGCGGCGATCTGCTGGAGGCCGGCCGGCAGGCTGCTGAACACGAAGTACACGCCGGAGATGAAGGACAGCACCAGGTAGGGCAGGGTGAAGACGGCGGTGGAGCTGCGCGCCGACCGGGGCAGGCTGCTCAGCGCCATGCCCAGCATCGCGCACGCGGCCCCGCCCAGCGCGAACACCCAGCCGAGCGTGAGCCAGCGGCCGGGGGTGGCGGGCAGCCGCACGCCGAGGACTGCCCCCCCGACCGCCAGCAGCACCGCGGTCTCGGCCGCCGCGACCACCAGCGCCGAGATGGCCTTGCCCGCGAAGTAGGCGGCGGGCCGCAGCGGGCTGCCCGCCAGCCGCTTCAGCGCTCCGCTGTCCCGGTCGGCGGCGATTCCGGCGCCCAGGTTGACGAAGGTCGCGGACATGATGCCGCTGGCGATGATCCCGGCCGC
This sequence comes from uncultured Actinomycetes bacterium, assembly GCA_963711705.1. Classification (GTDB taxonomy): domain Bacteria; phylum Actinomycetota; class Actinomycetes; order Streptosporangiales; family Streptosporangiaceae; genus RYN-230. The sequence goes on along the minus strand of CAVQFM010000012.1, from coordinate 119,765 downwards.
GAAGTACTGCCGGAACGGCACCCCGGTGGAGCCGATGTCGCCGTGGAACACCTGGCCGAAGACGAACAGCAGGATGACCGGGAGCGCGAATGTGAAGATGACCGATTCACGGTCGGCGAAGAACGACCGCACTTCGAGGGTGCCCCGGGACAGGCTGGTGCGGAGCAGGGCGGGCAGCCGGCGGCCGGCCGGGGCGGGCGCCGTCACAAGCTGGGTCATGGCTGTGCCTCCGGGCGGGACTGGCCGATCAGGTCCAGGTAGATGTCTTCCAGCGACGGCCGGGTCACGGTCAGCCCGGGCACCTCGCCGTCCGTGGTGCCGGCCCGGGCGGCCAGCTGGGCCACCAGCTGGGTGGGGGTGGTGCTGAGCCGTACGTGCTGGCCGGCCTCGTCCCGCCAGCGGACGGTGGCGGTCGCGCGGTCCCGGCCGCCGAGGCCGGCCGGCGGCCCGGTGGCCACGATCCGGCCGCTGGCCAGCACCGCCACCCGGCCCGCGAGGGCCTCGGCTTCGTCCAGGTAGTGGGTGGTCAGCAGGATGGTGGTGCCATCGGCGGCCAGCTGCCGGATCAGCGCCTGCAGCCGCCGCCGGGCCGCCGGGTCGAGACCGGTCGTCGGCTCGTCCAGGAACAGCAGTTCCGGCCGGCCGAGGAGGCCGAGGGCGATGTCCACCCGGCGGCGTTCGCCGCCGGACAGCTGGCCCAGCCGGGCGCGCGACCGGCTGGCCAGTCCCATCGCGTCGATCAGCCCGTCCGGGTCCTGGGGCGCGGGGTAGTAGCCCGCCAGGTGGCGGAGCACCATGCGCACGGTCAGGTCGGCGAAGTCGCGCGCGTGCTGCGGGACGATGCCGATCCGGGCCCGCCAGCCCCGGTCCGCCCGGGCCGGGTCGGTGCCCAGCACGGACACCTCGCCCGCGTCCCGGTGCCGGTGGCCTTCCAGGATTTCCACGGCCGTGGTCTTGCCCGCCCCGTTCGGCCCGAGCAGGGCGAAGATCTCACCCCGGCCGATATCCAGGTCCACCCGGTTTAGCGCGGTGACCTCGTGGTAGCGCTTGCTGAGCCCGCGCACCCGGATCACCGGGGACGGGGCCGGTTCCCCGGCCGGCCGCAGAGCTGTCATGATCACAGGATGGTCGGCGGTGGCCGGGCCGCGCGCCGGCCAGCTGGTTACCTGGTGGTCGGCCGAACGGTGGACAGTCCGGGGTGGCACGTAGGCTGAGTGACTTGGCGGCGTTCTGCCCGCAGACAGGAGGTGGTGGACCGTGCTGGCCGATTCGTACGGGCGCGTGGCTACCGACCTCCGGATCTCGCTGACCGACCGGTGCAACCTGCGCTGCGCGTACTGCATGCCCCCCGAAGGGCTGGACTGGCTGCCCAATCCCGCGCGGCTGACCGACGACGAGGTGGTGCGGCTGGCCCGGATCGGGGTGGAGCAGCTCGGCATCACCGAGATCCGCTACACCGGTGGCGAGCCGCTGCTGCGCCGCGGCCTGCCCGCGATCGTCGCGCGTACCGCGCAGCTGCGGCCCCGTCCGGAGATCTCGCTCACCACGAACGCCATCGGGCTGGCCCGGCTGGCCGGGCCGCTGCGCGCGGCCGGCCTGGACCGGGTCAACGTGTCGCTGGACACGCTGCGGCCGGGCACCTTCCGCGAGCTGGCCCGGCGGGACCGGCTGGACGACGTGCTGGCTGGGCTGGCCGCGGCCGCGGCCGCCGGGATCACGCCGGTCAAGGTCAACGCGGTGCTGATGCGCGGGCGCAACGACGATGAGGCGCCGGACCTGCTCCGGTACTGCCTGAACCAGTGGCTACCAGCTGCGGTTCATCGAGCAGATGCCGCTCGACGCGCAGCACGGCTGGCGCCGTGAGGACATGGTGACGGCGGATGAGATCCTGGACAGCCTGGCGCCGCACTTCGGGCTGACCCCGGATGACCCGGCCGCCCGCGGCTCCGCGCCGGCCGAGATCTTCCTGGTGGACGGCGGCCCGGCGCGGGTCGGCGTGATCGGCTCGGTGACCCGCCCGTTCTGCGGCACCTGTGACCGGGTGCGGCTGACCGCGGACGGGCAGATCCGCAACTGCCTGTTCGCCCGGGACGAGAGCAACCTGCGTGACCCGATGCGGCACGGCGCCAGCGACGCCGAGCTGGCGGCCATCTGGCGCCGGGCGGTGGCGGCCAAGCTGCCCGGGCACGGCATCAACGACCCGGGCTTCCTGCAGCCGGCCCGGCCAATGTCCGCGATCGGCGGCTGACCCGGGGGAACAGCGGCGCCGCGGCCCAGGCTGCCCGGGCCGCGCTGATCAGCTGACCAGGCGGGGCAGCCGGACCGGCAGCTCGTAGACCCGGCGCACGCTGGAGCCGAGCCGGGAGATGTCAGCGCCGTAGACGTGCAGGGAGACCGCCACCCCGGTGCCGCGGTTGCGGACCCGGTGGATGTCGCCGGGAGGCGCGAACCCGGTCACGTCGCCGGTGTCGCTGACGTTCCGGCCGACTTCCTCAAGCACGGTCTCGCCGTCCCGCAGCGCGAACAGCTCTTCGTACTCGCCGCCCTGCAGCACGCCGGTCACGCACCAGGTGACGTGATCGTGGATCGGTGTCACCTGGCCGGGCCGCCAGACCAGGGCCACGATCGAGAACGAGCCGTCCGGTTCCGCGTGCATCAGGTGGGACTGGTAGATGGCAGGGTCGCCGCGGCGCTGCGCCGCGGTCAGGATGCCCGGCCCCGGCAGGTGCCGGTGCAGCGCCCGGGCCACCCGCTGCGCGGTCTGGCTCCAGTCCCCGTGCTGCCCGATGGCACGGCGGATCGCCCCAGTCAGCTCGGCCGGGCACCGGCCGGGCGCAACGGGGGGTGCGGTGGCGAGTTGCATGAGTCACCTCCGGAGAGCCGCCTGGCTACCTGTCCACGGTACGGAGCCCCAACCCATTAGCGCCAATGCCAAATAACTGGCTGAGCCATCGGGCTCATCGATGAATCATCGGCCGGTAGTTGCTCACCGATGCATTCCGATATATCGTTGACGTAACTAGTAAGGCAGAGTGATTCCCCGGAATTCTCCGGAAGAGGAGCTGCCTGCGACGCGACATAGGAGCTACAGATGCGACACGAAGGAGCCTGGCCCGGTCCAGGCGACGAAGAGGAAGAAGAGATCTGGCACCACCGGCACGGCCCCGGCCCACGGCGGATGAAGGCCCGCGGGCCCGGCGGGCCGCGCGGCCGGGGCTGGGGCCCACGGTCTGAGGCGGTCCCCGGGCCCGGGCCGTGGGGCGACTTCGGGCCCTGGTTCGGCGGTCCCCGGTTCCGCGGGCCGCGGGTCAAGCGCGGCGACGTCCGCGCGGCGGCGCTCGCCCTGCTGGCCGAGGAGCCGCGCAACGGCTACCAGATCATCCAGGAGATCGGTGAGCGCAGCGGGGGAGTGTGGCGGCCCAGCCCGGGCTCGGTCTACCCCGCGCTGCAGCAGCTGGAGGACGAGGGGCTGATCGCGGCCACGACCGGCGAAGGCGGCCGCCGCGCCTTCCAGCTCACCGAGGAGGGCCGGGCGTACACCGCCGCCCACCCGGACGAGGTGCAGGCGCCCTGGGACGTGGTGGCCCAGTCGGTCGGCAACGAGGCGATCGAGCTGCGCCGCCTGTTCGGCACGGTGGCCATGGCCGGCATGCAGGTGGCCCGGGTCGGCAACCGCGCCCAGGTCGAGCAGGCCCGGCAGATCCTCACCGACGCCCGCCGCAAGCTCTACCAGATTCTGGCCGCCGAAGACGACGACCAGGCCGCGGACGAGCCCACGGACGGGCCCACGGACGGCTAGCAGATCCCGCTGGGGCGCAGCCGCGATGAGCCGTCCGGCCATCGCGGCTACGCTCTGGTTGGACCAATTTGGAGGCGCACAGAGTGGCAACGCAGACAGACCCGGACGGGGCGCCCGCCCCGCCCGCCCCGGCACCGCCGCCGCGGCCGCCCGCGATCGCCGTGTCCGGGCTGACCAAGAACTACGGCGACATCGAGGCGGTTCGCGGGATCGACTTCGAGGTCGCCCGCGGTGAGACGTTCGGCTTCCTCGGCCCGAACGGGGCCGGCAAGTCAACCACGATCAAGATCTTGTGCACGCTGGCCCGGCCCACCACCGGGCGGGCCACGGTGGCCGGGCTCGACGTGGTCAGCCAGCGGGACGCGGTCCGGCGCAACATCGGGCTGGTCTTCCAGGACACCACGCTGGACAACTACCTGACCGGCGCGCAGAACCTCCGGTTCCACGCCGAGCTGTACGCGGTGCCGGCCGCGGCGGTGGAGCCCCGGATGCGCCAGGTGCTGGACATGGTCGGGCTGTGGGACCGGCGGGACAGCCTGGTCAGCACCTACTCCGGCGGCATGCAGCGGCGGCTGGAGATCGCCCGCGGCCTGCTGCACGCCCCGCATGTGCTGTTCCTGGATGAGCCCACGGTCGGGCTGGACCCGCAGACCCGCTCGTCGATCTGGGAGTACATCAACGAGCTGAAGGCGCGGGAGGACATCACGATCTTCCTGACCACGCACTACATGGACGAGGCCGAGCACTGCGACCGGATCGCGATCATCGACCACGGGAAGATCGTGGCCATTGACACGCCGGAGGCACTGAAGGCCAGTGTGGGCAAGGACCGGGTGCAGATCCAGACCGGGGACGATGCGGCGGCGATCAAGGAGCTGGCCGGCGACTTCGGCATCGAGGCCGGCATCCACGAGGGGGCCGTCACGTTCTCGGTGGAGTCGGGCGAGCAATTCGTCCCCCAGCTGTTCGCCCGGCTGAGCGTGCCGATCCGCTCGGTCAGCGTGTCCCGGCCGTCCCTGGACGACGTGTTCATGTCCTACACCGGCACCACGATCCGGGACGCGGAGGCCTCGGCCAGCGATCACATGCGGCAGATGGCGGCCCGCATCCGAGGGAGGCGATGAGGATGGCAACCCAGACCGCCCAGCCGGGCGAGGCGGTGACCGCCGATGCTGCGCTGGCCACCCAGATCAGGGTCGCGGTCCCGCAGCGGAGCCTGCGCTCTGACCTGCGCGCGATCAGCATCGTGTGGCGCCGGGAACTGATCCGGTTCCGCCGGGACCGGCTGCGCGCCGTGACCTCGCTGATCCAGCCGCTGCTGTTCCTGGTCGTGCTGGGCACCGGGCTGTCCTCACTGGCCGGCGCCAGCATGCCGCCCGGGGTGGATTTCAAGACGTTCATCTTCCCCGGCGTGCTGGCGATGTCGGTGCTGTTCACCGCCGTGTTCTCGGCGGCCTCGATCGTCTGGGACCGGGAGTTCGGGTTCCTGCGGGAGATGCTGGTCGCGCCGGTGAGCCGGTCCTCGATCGTCATCGGCAAGACACTGGGCGGCGCGACGATCGCCACCTTCCAGGGGGTCATCATGCTCGCCCTGGCCTGGATCGCGCACGTGCCCTACAACCCGGTGCTGATCCTCACGCTGATTGGCGAACTGCTCCTGCTGTCCTTCACGATCACCGCGTTCGGGGTGATGATGGCGGCCCGGATCACCCAGTTCCAGGCGTTCATGGCGCTCACCCAGATGCTGGTGTTCCCGCTGTTCTTCCTGTCCGGCGCGCTGTACCCGCTGACCGGGCTGCCCGGCTGGCTCAGCGTGCTGACCCGCATCGACCCGCTGACCTACGTGGTCGGCCCGATGCGCCACGCGGTGTTCGCCCACCTGGACCTCAACCCGCTGTTCGTGGCGCACCTGTCGCCCAGCATCACCTGGCTGGGCTGGCCGGTGCCGATCTGGCTGTGCCTGGCCATCGTGGCCACCATGGGCCTGAGCCTGCTGGGCGTCGCGATCGCCGAGTTCAGCCGGACCGAGTAGGCGGGCCGGGCGGCAGTTCAGGCGTCGCGCAGCCGGAGCAGCAGCGCCCCGGCCAGCAGCGCCCCGGCCGCCCAGGCGGCGAGCACGCCGAGCCCAGCCCACGGGCTGATCGGCAGGTGGCGCAGGCCGGTGGTGGCCTGGATAGCCAGCCCGGCGGTCATCGGCCCGGCCTGCTCGAGGTGGCGGTACCAGTCCGGGGCGAGCACGTGGGCCACGACCGGGACCAGGTAGAGCAGGCTGAGGATGATCGCGATGGCCGCGGCCGGATCGCGGACGGCCGTGGCGATGCCCAGGCTGAGCAGGGCGATCAGGGCCAGGTAGAGAGCGGAGCCGAGGGTGGCCCGCAGCACGCTCCCGTCAGCCAGGGACAGGGCCGGGAAGCCCCGGGCGGCGGTGAAACCGTGGCTGGGCAGGATGAGCCGCCCGGCGGCCAGCGAGCCGAGCGCGGCCAGCGTGCCCGCGGCCAGGACCGCGCCGGTGAGCAGGGCCGCTTTGACGCCCAGCACAGTCAGCCGCCGGGGCATGGCGGTGAACGTGGTGCGGATCATCCCGGTGCTGTACTCGGTGGTGATCAGGCCCGCGGCCAGGATGGCCACGGCCGCCTGGCCGAGCTGCACCCCGGTCAGGCTGAGCCGGGCCGGGTCCACCGGGCAGGCCAGGCCAGCCGGGCAGCGGGTGGCCGCGGCCGCGGCCGCACTCACCGCCACCGTCAGCACGACGGTGGCGGTGAGCAGCCAGGCCGGCCCGGCCAGCGTGCGCAGCTTGGTCCACTCCGCGTGCAGGGCGGTCATGCGTCGCGCCGGCGGAGCAGCACCACGGCCAGGCTCAGGACCAGCGCGGCGTAACCGCACAGGACGGCCAGGCCCGCCCACGGAGCGAGCGGGAAGTACCCGGTCCCGGGCGAGTACAGCGCGGTCACCTGCGGGTATTGCGGCATGGCCTGCTGGACGGCGAACGCGGCGGCCGGCGTGATCCGCAGCAGCCAGTCGGTGGCGCCGACCGGCAGGACCGAGGCGATGCCGAGGATGTAGGGGAGCACGATGGCCACGATGACGATGGTGACCGCGGCGGCGCTGCGCCGCAGCACGGCGCCCAGGGCGAGGGCGAGGATGGCGGCCGCCGCGAACAGCGCCCCGGTGCCGGCCACTATGCGGAACTGCGTCAGCCCGGATACCGGGAGCACATAGGAGCCGTGCTGGCGCGCCACCCAGGCACCGAAATAGAGCGCGGCCGCGGCCGCGGCCAGCCCGGCCACGAACGCCGCCGCACCGGCCACGATCGCCTTGGCGGCCAGCACCCGGCCCCGGCGAGGGCTCGCGGCGAAGGTGGTCCGGATCAGCCCCCGCCGGTACTCGGCCGTGATGAACAGGGTCGCGACCACGATCACCGCGACCAGCCCGGCGAACGTGCCCACCAGGTGACTGTCGATGGTCTGGCCGGGGTCGCCGGGCAGCACCGGCGCGATGTCGCCGGAGCCGGTCACCGTGAACCGGCCACCGGCCTGGTGATAGCCGCCCATCCCTGGCCCGGCGGCGCCGCCGACGTAGCCGCCGGCCCACCGGCCGCCAGGCCACCGGCCCGACCGGCTGAGGTGATCAAAGACCCCGGTGGCCTGGCTGGGGCCGCCGGACCCGGTGGTGCCGCCACCGAAGTTCTGGGTGATGACTTCATAACCTGGTGAGGCGGTGAACAGCCCGGCCTGGACGGTCGGCGCCAGCCCGGCCAGCTGAACCGTGCCGATCCGGGCCCAGTGGGTACCGTCGGCCGAGTCGTATCCGGTGACCGTGTCGCCCGCGCGGGTCAGCCGCAGCCAGCGCGGGGAGGCGGCCGAGACCGCGCCTGGCCGGCCCGCGCGGTCGCTGGTGTAGTCGTCCTGCATCCGCACCCCGTGACCGGCGGTCACCATGACCGCCGCGTAGGCCGATCCGGGCCGGGTGCTGTCCTTGACGATGATCCCGGCTTTGGCCCACGGCACCTGGCCGGGACTAGCCGGCGGCCCGGTGGGGTTGCCGTTGGCGGCTGGGAGCCGGCCGGTCAGCGAGGTGACCCGGACGGTGATGCTGCCGCTCCCGGTGAGTGGCTGGCGCACGAAGTAGAAGCTGTCCTGCACGGCCAGGCCGCCTGGGCCGACCGGGAAGGTGGGCATGCAGGCCCGCCCGTGCCGGACCGGGCCGCCGCCCACATGCTGGCATGAGCTGCTGCTGGCCCCGGCGGCGAGCAGCCCGATCGCGACCAGGGCCAGGGCCGCCACGACCAGGCCGGCCAGCCACCCCCGGACGGTCCGGAACTTGGTCCACTCCGCCCGCAGCAGCTGCGCGAAGCCGTCCGGCCCGGCGGGCCCGGCCGGCCGGTACGGCGTGATGGTGGGAACAGTCATGACGCCACCTCGGTGGCCGGTGCGGCCCGGAACTCGACCGCCTCCCGGGTGAGTTCCATATAGGCCTCCTCCAGCGTCGCGCGGTAGGCGGCAACCTCAGCGAACGGCACCCCGCTGGCACCCAGCACGGTCACCACCCGTTCCGCGGGCAGCCCGGAGACCGTGAGCGTGTCGCGGCCGGTGGCGGCGACCGTGGCCCCCGCGCTGGCCAGTGCGGTCATCGCTGCCGACCGCGAGGTGGTGCGCAGCGTGACCCGGTTCCCGGACGCAGTGGCGATGAGCTCGGCCACACTCGTGTCGGCGATGACCCGGCCGCGGCCGGCCACGACCAGGTGATCCGCGGTGTCCTGCAGTTCGCTCATCAGGTGGCTGGACACGAGCACCGCGCGCCCCTGCGCGGCCAGCGAGCGCAGGAACCCGCGCATCCACACGATGCCCTCCGGGTCCATGCCGTTGAACGGCTCGTCCATCATCAGCACCGGCGGGTCGCCGAGCATCGCCGCGGCGATCCCGAGCCGCTGCCGCATGCCGAGCGAGTAACCGCCCGCCTTCCGGCGGATCACCGACCGCAGCCCGGACTGCTCGACCACCTCATCGACCCGCCGGGCGGTCAGCCCCTGCGAGTGGGCCAGCCACAGCAGGTGATTGCGGGCCCGGCGGCTGGGCTGCAGGGCGCCGGCGTCCAGCAGCGCGCCGACGTGGCTCAGCGGGTGCCGGAGGCTCGCGTACGGCTGGCCACCGATCAGTGCGCTGCCCTCGTCGGCCGCGTCCAGGCCGAGGATCACCCGCATCGTGGTGGACTTCCCCGCGCCGTTCGGCCCGACGAAGCCGGTGACCTGGCCTGGCTGGACGGTGAACGTCATCCCGTCCAGGGCCAGCGTCGGCCCGAAGCGCTTGCGCACCCCGGTGACTTCGATGGTTGCTTCCATGCCCGGCAGACTAGGGAATGGCAGCCCCGTTGGTCGTCACGCCCACGAGCCGTCTTGCCCGGCGCTGGCCGGGGGACAGCTGCGCCCGGCCATCCCCCGCAGGAGGGATAGCCGGACTCCTGACCAGGGTGACGCGAGGGGAGCCGGTCAGCGGCGACAATGTCATACGTGAGCGGAGCGCGGGAGTGGGCCGGCCAGGTCCAGCGGATCGCCGCGGACCCGCGGGCGCCGGCGGTGGCCGGGGCGGTGCTGGGCGGGCTCGCGGTGGCCGAGCTGATCGGCCGCGCGCAGGTGGCCAGCACCGCGGCCACCGGCGGCGGGCACCTGGCCGGGACCGCGGCCACCAGCGCGAGCCTGCAGTCCATCCTGGTGCTCAGCGCGCTGTGCCTGTTCACCACGCTGCCGCTGGCCTTCCTGCGCCCGGCCGCCGCCGCGCTGGCGGTGACCGCGGCCAGCGCGGCGTCGCTGGCCCTGTTCCAGCTGCTGACCGTGGCCGGGGCGGTGGCGGTGCTGATCGTCTTGTACCGGCTCGGCCACCGCGGCTCCCAGCCGCTGGCGGTGGCGCTGTCCGCACCGTTCCTGGTGCTGGCGTTCACCAGCCCGGCGGGTTCGGAAACCGCGGTTCTCGCGGTGCTGCTGGCCGCACTGGCCCCGGCGGCGGCGCTGGCCGGCATCGCCCGGCGGGCCCGCACCGAGGCCTCCGAGCACAGCGCGGCCACCGCGGCCATCGCGGGCAGCCTGACCGAGCACCTGGCGCGGGGCGAGCGGGCCCGGATCGCCCGGGAATTGCACGACGTGGTCGCGCACCACATCTCCATGGTCGCCGTGCAGGCCGAGACGGCCCGGCTGACCACCGCGGGCATGCCCGCGGCCGGCGCCCAGCGGCTGCTGGCCATCGGCGACACCGCGCGGGCCGCGCTGACCGAGATGCGGCGGCTGCTCGGCGTGCTGCGCGAAGACGCTGGCGCGGACCCGGCCATCCGGCAGCCCCAGCCCGGCCTGGGGCAGCTCAACGAGCTCATCGACCTGGCCCGGGACGCCTCGGCGGCGGGCACCCGGCTGATCCTGTGCGGCGCGCCTGCCGCCCTCGGCCCCGGGGTCGAACTGGCCGCCTACCGCATCATCCAGGAAGCGCTGACCAATGCCCGGCGGCACGCGCCGGGCGCGGCCGTCGATGTGGAACTGCACTACGCGGGCCCGGTGCTGCGGCTGCGGATCCGGGACAACGGGCCAGGCCCATCCCCGGCCGCCGCGCTGGCCAGCGGGCACGGGCTGGCCGGCATGCGGGAACGCGCCGCGGCGGTCGGCGGCGACCTGCGGACCGGCCGGGCGGCCGGCGGCGGCTTCCTGGTCGAGGCCACGCTGCCGGCCGCGGCCGAGGCGGCCGCATGAGCACCGGGCTGGTGCGGATCGTGGTGGCCGACGATCATCAGGTGGTCCGCACCGGGTTCGCCGGGCTGCTCGGTACCCAGCCCGATTTCGCGGTGGCCGGGATGGCCTGCGACGGCGCCGAGGCGGTGCAGGTGTGTGCCGACGTGCACCCCGACGTGGTGCTGATGGACGTGCGGATGCCGGGCATGGACGGCATCGAGGCGACCCGGCAGCTGGCCGGGGCGCCGGGCGGCGGCCCGCGCGTTCTCATCCTCACCACGTTCGACCTGGACGAGTACGTCTACGACGCGCTGCGGGCTGGCGCGAGTGGCTTCCTGCTCAAGGACGTCACGGCCGAGCGGCTGTTCGACGCGGTCCGGGTGGTGGCGGCGGGTGAGGCGCTGCTCGCCCCGACCGTCACCCGCCGGCTGATCAGCGAGTTCGCCCGGCTGCGGCCCCCCGCGGGCACGGTCCCGCCGGCCGCGCTGGCCACCCTGACGCCACGGGAAACCGAGGTTCTCCGGCTGGTCGCCGAGGGGCTGTCCAACCCGGAGATAGCCGCCCGCCTGGTGGTCACCGAGGAGACGGTCAAGTCGCACGTCAGCCGGATCCTGAGCAAGCTGGCCCTGCGCGACCGCACCCAGGCGGTCGTGGCCGCCTACGAGTCCGGCCTGGTCGTCCCCGGCACCCGCGGCCCGGCTTAGAGCGTCCCTCGCCGCCCCGCCCGCCGCCGAGTTGGGTGCACTCATTTACAGTTTCTTAGTAGCTTCGTAGACCCACCCAAACCACCGCGCGCCCGACCCCGCACCCCACCCGCCTCACGAACCACCATCAGGGAAGACCGCGGCAGCCCCCAGGGGGGCCGGGGAACAGGCCGCTCGGGGCCGAGCGTCACCCCGGCCCCGCGAAGCTGCCCGAAGGGCAGCGAGCGTAACGCGGCGCCCCGCGCGAGCGGGGCATTCGGGGGGTCCGGGGGGTCGTCCCCCCGGGCAAACACTGCGAGCCACCGGCGAGGCTGCCCGAAGGGCGGCCGAGCATAGGGCGACGCCGGGTGGCTACGGGGGCAAACCACCCGGCGTCGCATTCATCGGCGTTCCGACGGGGGCCCGGAACGCCGGCAGGTGCTCCGACGGGGGACCAGAGCACCGCTATGCATGTTACACCGAAACCCCCCCTTGTGCGTCAAGACCGGATTTCAAGGAGATCCCGTCGCCGGCCCCGGCTGTCCCGCTGTTCAGCCGTTTCCGGGCTTCTTTTCAGGGTCTGTTTCCTGGAAAGACGGCGGGGCGGGCGGCGTCGCGGCAGGTGGCGCTTGCGGCTGCGGGGTTCCCGCTGGCCACCCCGCTGCCGCGGGGGGCTCGTAGCGCGCTGGCAGGTGCGGCTCGTAGGCCCGAAAGCCGCGGGTACTTGCGGGCTCGCGGCCACCGTTGGCGAGCACCACGGCAAAATAGGGGATAGCGATAGCGCCGACCGCAGGAAACGCGGCTAGCCAGCCAGCGCCGGCCACGAACAGGGCAATCGTGGCGGCAAAACAGGCGATCCGGATTCCCATCATGATCAGGTAGCGGCGTTGCCGGGCGGCAATGTCCGCTGACAGCGCGGGCTGGGCCTCGGTCACGAGCTGCACCCGTTCCCGGCGGCCCCGGCTGCTGGTCTTCACACCCCCAAGGTATGCCGCCGGTCAGGGGCAATCAATCGCGCCCCTGGGGCGCTGCCTAGGCCGGCCCCGCGAGGCCCGCTAGCTCGGCCAGCGACGAGGCCCCGGCCAGGCCCATGACGTGCGCCAGCCCGTCGGTGAGGCCGTCCAGCAGGGCCTGCACCCCGGCTGCCCCGCCACAGGCCAGTGCCCACAGCGCCGGCCGGCCCAGGAACACCAGCCGGGCGCCCAGGGCCAGCGCGGCCAGCGCGTCCTCGGCGCGGCGTATCCCGCCGTCCACGTACACCGGCTCGCCCGGCACGGCCGCGGCCACCGCGGGCAGCGCCTCGGCGGTGGGCAGCGCCCGGTCCAGCTGCCGCCCGCCGTGGTTGGACACGATGATCCCGGCTGCCCCGGCCGCGGTGCACGCGGCTGCGTCGTCGGCCCGGAGCACCCCCTTGACCAGCACCGGGAGGCCGCCGCTGAGCTCACTGAGCCAGCCGATGTGCGCCGGGGTCACCGAGCGGGACAGTTCAGCCGCGGCCAGGTCGGCGAGCGGGCCGAGATTGACCAGGAACTGCTCGTCGGTGACCGGGGCGCCCGCATGCCGGGCCTTGTTGCCGACCACCGGCGTGTCCCCGGTCAGCACCAGAGCCTGCGCGCCGGCCGCCGTGGCCCGCTGGACCAGGCCCGCGGTGAGCCCGGCGTCGCGCATCAGGTACACCTGGAACCACCAGGTGCCGCCGGCGCTGGCTACCGCCGCGCCGACCTCCTCGATCCGGCAGCTGCTCCGGGTGGACAGCACGTACAGCGCCCCGGCCCGGGCCGCGCCGGCCGCGGCGGCCAGTTCGCCGTCCGGATGGGCGAGCCGCTGCCAGGCGCTGGGCGCGACCGCGAGCGGGGTGCGCAGCCGCACCGGCTCCCCGGGCGACGCGCCGTCCAGCAGCACCCCGGTGTCCACCGCCGACACGTCGCGCAGCACCCGGGGCCGGAACCGCACCCGCTCCCAGGCCAGCTGGTTGGCCCGGAGGGTCGCCTCGCCGCCGGAACCGCCGGCGTAGTAGTCATAGATCTCGGGGGGCAGCAGGCCGCAGGCCTGCCGTTCCAGCTCGGCAATGTCCGCAGTCACACCGCACACCCTGCCCGAACACCGGGCGCGAGGGCCAGCCCGGACAGCTCATGGTGGAGGAAACATGTCCGAACGCACCTACCGGGTGACCGAGATCGTCGGGACGTCACCGGACGGCATCGAGCCGGCCATCCGCAACGCGGTCCGCCGGGCCGCGCAGACCCTGCGCCACCTGGACTGGTTCGAGGTGACGCAGGTCCGCGGCCAGATCACCGACGGCGAGGTCGCGCACTTCCAGGTCGGCCTGAAAGTCGGCTTCCGCCTGGAGGACGTGTAACGGCGGTCAGCTCGCCTGGCTGACCGAGGACATGTTGAACCCCTCGACCCGGGCGGGCGGCATGGCGCAGCGGGTGAAGTAGTCGCCCCACTCGCGCGGCAGCGCGGGCACCGTGCCGCCCACCTCGGTCAGCCGGTTCAGCATGCCCACCGGGCTCTCGTTGAACCGGAAGTTGTTCACCGCGCCGGTGACCTCCCCGTTCTCCACCAGGTAGACGCCGTCCCGGGTCAGCCCGGTCAGCAGCAGGGTCTGCGGGTCCACCTCGCGGATGTACCACAGGCAGGTGAGCAGCAGGCCGCGGCCGGTGCTGGCCACCATGTCGTCGAGTGACGCGGCCGCGCCGGGCGGGCCGTCCAGGGCCAGGTTGTCGATGCCCGGGGTGACCGGCAGCCCGGACAGCCGGGCCGTGTGCCGGGTCTGGATCAGCGCGGCCAGCTCGCCGCCGGAGATCCACTCGGTGGGCTGCAGCCGGAGCCCGTTGTCGAACACGGAGCTGTCCCGCCCGGAGGCGTGCGCGATGACGAACGGCGCGGCACCCAGCCCCGGCCGGCCGGGGTCGCTGCGCAGCGTGAGCGGCAGGCTGGCCAGCCGGTCACCCACCCGGGTGCCGCCGCCCGGCTTGCTGAACACACTCCGCCCGTCCAGCGCGTCCTTGGCCGCCGCCGACCAGTACAGGTAGACGAGCAGGTCGGCCACGGCCGCCGGGGGCAGCAGCGTCTCGTACCGCCCGGCGGGCAGGTCGATCTTGCGGCGGGCCCAGTCCAGCCGCTGCTGCAGGCCGGCGTCCAGCGCGGCCACGTCCACGTCGGTGAAGTCGCGGGTCGCGCAGCCCGCCCAGGTGGACCGGGCCAGGTCGGCCGACTTCGCGTTCAGGTCGACCTTGCCGGTCGGCTGGTCGTGGCGCAGCCGCAGCCCGGCCGACGTGCCCAGAAAGGTGGTGGTCAGCGTGTGCTCGGCGAATCCGTACAGCTTCCGCCCGCCCGCTTCCGCCGCACTGAACACTGACCCGAGATCGCCGGCAAAGGCGCTGAACACCCCGATCTCCGTGCCCCCGACCGGCGCGTCCCAGGCTGGCCCGCCGAGCCCGGCGCCCTGCATTCCGAACGCCGTCGCGTCGCCGGTCGCCAGCAGCGGGGCGGCGTCCTCAGCCGGGGAACCGTCGGCGGCGGCCTGCTCGGCTTCGGCGACCACGTCCTCGATCTGATGCGGGCGCACTCCAGCCCGGGACACCACGCCGGCCGACGCGCCGTCCGCGCGGTGCCGGATGGCGATCACCGTCAGCTGGCGGGACCGGGCCACACCGTTCGTGGTCAGCGTGTTGCCGGCCCAGCGCAGGTTGGCGGTGGACGTCTCGTCGGCGAGCACGATGCAGCCGTCGCCCTTGGCCGCGGCCAGCGCCCGCTCGACCGTCTCCTGCGGGGATTGCGCCGTCATGCCCCCTCCTCCGCCGTGTTCAGCACCCGGACACCGCGCATCAGCACCGCCGGGCAGCCGTGGCTGACCGGGGCGACCTGCCCGGGCTGGCCCTTGCCGCAGTTGAACGCGCCGCCGAGGACGTAGGTCTGCGGCCCGCCGACCGCGTCCATGGAGTTCCAGAAGTCTGTGGTAGTCGCCTGGTAGGCGACGTCGCGCAGCTGGCCATCCAGCCGCCCATTGGTGATCTTGTAGAACCGCTGCCCGGTGAACTGGAAGTTGTACCGCTGCATGTCGATCGACCAGCTCTTGTCGCCCTCGATGTAGATGCCGTCGGTCACCCCGGCGATCAGCTCCTCGGTGCCCGGCCCGTCCGCGGCCGGCGCCAGCGACACGTTGGCCATCCGCTGGATCGGCATGTGCCCGGGGGAATCGGCGAACGCGCAGCCGTTGGACCGGCCGGCTCTGGTCAGCCGGGCGATCCGCCGGTCGAGCTGGTAGCCGGTGAGCACGCCGCCGGTGATCAGGTCCCAGGACTGCGCGGCCACCCCCTCGTCGTCGTAGCCGACGCTGGCCAGGCCGTGCGGCGTGGTGCGGTCGCCGGTGACCCGCATCGCCGGGGCGCCGTACTGCAGGCTGTTCAGCTTGTCCACGGTGGCGAACGAGGTGCCCGCGTAGGCCGCCTCGTAGCCGAGCACCCGGTCCAGCTCGGTGGCGTGGCCGATCGACTCGTGGATGACCAGCCACAGGTTGGACGGGTGGATGACCAGGTCGTAGCGCCCCGCGGTGACGGCCGGGGCGGCCAGCTTGGCCGCCAGCAGGCCGGGCAGCTCGGCCAGTTCGGCGTCGAAGTCCCAGCCCGTGCCGGTCAGGTACTCATAGCCGCGGCCCGCGGGCGGGGCCAGCGTGCGCATGGTCTCGAACCGGCCGCCCGGCTCGACCGAGACCGCGGTCAGCGCCGGGTGCAGCCGGACCCGCTGCTGGGTGGCGGTGGTGGCGCCGTCCGCGTAGAACTTGTTCTCCCGCACCTGGACCAGGGACGTGTCCACGTGGTCGATCCGCGGGCTGGCCAGCAGGCGGGCGCTCCACTCGCCGAGCAGCGCCAGCTTGTCGGCCACCGGCACGCTGAAGGGGTCCACGTCGTAGGCCGACACCCAGGTCACGTCGCCGTAGCCGGGCTCGTCGGCCAGCTCGATGCGCTCGGTGTTCATCGCCGCGGCCACCGTGGCCACGTCCATGGCTTCTTCGGCCGCGCGCACCGCCGCGTCGGTGGTCATATCGACGGTGGCCGCGAACCCCCATGTCCCGTTGCGGACGACCCGGACGGCCAGGCCCAGCTCGTCGGTGTCCAGCAGGGTCTCCAGGTGCCCGTCGGACAGGCTGATGTGCTGGCCGCGGATCAGCTCGGCGCGGAAGTCGGCGTGCTCGGCGCCCAGCTCGCTGGCCCGCTGCAGGGCAGCCGCAGCCAGCTCGCGCAGCGGGTACCCGGCAAACTCAGGATCGATCGGATGAGTACTGTGCTCCACGAGTGGCAACCTATCCCGCCCCGGCCGGGTACGCTCACCGGGGCCGCGCGCCCCAGCAGGGAGGCACCCGCAGATGAGTCGATCCGTCCTCGTGACCGGGGGGAACCGGGGCATCGGGCTGGCCATCGCCCGCAGGCTCGCGGCGTCCGGAGATCAGGTCACCGTTACCAGCCGTTCCGGGGAAGACGTACCAGGACTGGCCACGGTGGCCTGCGACGTGCGGGACAGCAGCTCGGTGGACGAGGCGTTCGGCAAGGTCGAGGCGGCCCAGGGGCCGGTCGAAGTGGTGGTGGCCAACGCGGGCATCACCGCCGACCAGCTGCTCGCGCTGATGAGCGAGGACGACTTCGCGTCGGTCATCGACACCAACCTGACCGGCGCGTACCGGGTGGCCCGGCGGGCGGTGCGCGGCATGATGCGGCTGCGCCGCGGACGGCTGGTGTTCATCTCCTCGGTGGTCGGCCTGCTCGGCTCGGCCGGCCAGGCCAACTACGCGGCGTCCAAGTCCGGCCTGGTCGGCCTGGCCCGCTCGCTGGCCCGGGAGCTGGCCTCGCGGAACATCACCGCCAACGTGGTGGCGCCGGGCTTCGTGGACACCGACATGACCGCGGTGCTGCCCGACGACCGGAAGGCGGCCATCCTCGCCCAGGTGCCACTGGGCCGGCTGGCCGGGGCGGACGAGGTGGCCGCGGCCGTGGCGTTCCTGGCCGGCCCGGACGCGGCGTACATCACTGGCGCGGTCATCCCGGTGGACGGCGGCCTGGGGATGGGGCACTGAGGCAGATGGGAATCCTGGACGGCAAGCGCATCCTGGTCACCGGGGTGCTCACCGACGCGTCGATCGCATTCCACGTGGCCCGGATCGCGCAGCAGGAAGGGGCCCGGCTGGTACTGACCGGCTTCGGGCGGCTCAGCCTGGTCGAGCGGATCGCCAAGCGGCTCCCGGACCCGCCGCCGGTCATCGAGCTGGACGTGACCGACCCGGACCAGCTCGCCTCGCTGGCGGGCCGGGCCGGCGAGCACCTCGACGGGCTGGACGGCGTGGTGCACAGCATCGGCAACGCCCCGCAGACCGCGCTGGGCGGCAACTTCCTGGCCACCGAGTGGTCCGACGTGTCGGCCGCGATCCAGGTGTCCACCTACTCCCTCAAGGCGCTGGCCGTGGCGGCCCAGCCGCTGATGGGCCGGGGAGGCTCGATCGTCGGCCTGGACTTCGACGCGTCACGGGCCTGGCCGGCCTACGACTGGATGGGCGTGGCCAAGGCCGGGCTGGAGTCATGCTCCCGGTATCTGGCCCGCTACCTGGGGCCGGACGGAATCCGGGTCAACCTGGTCGCGGCCGGCCCGCTGCGCACGATGGCGGCCAGGAGCATCCCGGGATTCAGCGGCTTCGAGGACATGTGGAACGACCGGGCGCCACTCGGCTGGGACCTCAGCGACCCGGGCCCGGCCGCGCAGGCGTGCGTGGCCCTGCTGTCTGACTGGTTCCCCGCGACGACCGGGGAGATCGTGCACGTGGACGGTGGGGTGCACGCCGTCGGCGGCTGAGCCCACGTAACAGTGATCATCAGGTAACAGCAGCCGTCAGCCAGCCACCGTATCGGCCAGCAGCCCGGCCAGCCTGGTCAGCCGGGGCTGCTCCGGGGCGGCGGCCACCGCGCGGGCCAGCGCCGGGCCGGCCCCGTGCACCACGGACAGGTGGCGCCCGGCCCGGGTCAGCGCGGTGTAGACCAGCGGCCGGGTCAGCATCCCGGCCGCCTCCTCCGGGAACACCGCGACGACCGCGGGCCACACCGAGCCCTGGGCCCGGCGCGGGGTGAGCGCCCAGCCCGGCCGCAGGCCGCCGAGCAGCCGCTCCGGAACGCAGACCGGGCCGCCCGGGAACTCGACCAGCAGGCCGCCGTCGCCCGGGCCGGTCACCGTGCCCAGCTCGCCCGCGGCCACCCCCAGCCCGGGGGCCACGGACACCACCCGGTCGCCCGGGTCGAACCCGCCGTGGCGGCCCGGGCCGGGGTTGAGCCGCTGCTTGAGCGCCAGGTTCAGCTCGGTCGCGCCGGCCGGGCCCGCGCTGGCCGGCGTGATCACCTGGATGTCCGGGCCGCTGATGCCCAGCGCCCGCGGGATCGAGTCCGTCACCAGCTGGATCACCCGGTGGCTGGCCTCGGCGCCGCTCCGGGTGCCGATCACGACCACTTCCCGGCCGGGCGCGTCCACCGGGGGCAGCGAGCCAGCCCGTACCGCGCTGGCCAGCCCGGCGATCACCCGGCCCGGCTGCTCCCCGTGCAGCTGGGTCAGTTCGGTCACCGGGACGGCCGCCGAGTCGATGAGGTCGGCGAGCACCCGTCCCGGGCCGGCCGGCGGGAGCTGGGCCGGGTCCCCGGCCAGCAGCAGGCGACAGCCGTCCGGGCACGCCTCGATCAGCGCCGCGGCCAGTTCCGCATCCAGCATGGCCGCTTCGGTGACCACCACCAGGTCGGCGTCCAGCGGCGCGTCCTCGTGGTGCCGGAACCCGCCGCCCGGCTGCGCGCCGAGCAGCTCGTGCACCGTGGTCGCGGGTGCGCTGGCCTGGCCGGCCAGCCGCTGGGCGGCCCGGCCGGTGGGCGCGGCCAGCGCCACCCGCAGGCCGCGCTGGGCCGCCAGCGCGGCCACCGCGGCCAGCACCCGGCTCTGGCCGGTGCCCGGCCCGCCAGCCAGCACCGTCACCCCGTTCCCGGCGACCGCGGCCACGGCGGCCCGCTGGGCCGGGTCGAGGCCGGGTCCGGTGTCCTCCGCGGGTGGGTCGAGCGGGTCGGCCAGCGCGGCCAGCCGCGCCGTGCCCTCGGCCACCGCCTCCTCGGCCATCGCGTACCGGGCCAGCGCGAGCAGGGTGCCGCCGGCGCCGTCCCCGGGCTCGCCACCTGGGCCCTCCCCGGCCGCATCCGGGTTCGCAGCCGCGAACGGCAGCACCGTGCCCGTGTCCACCGCGGCCACGATGGCCGCTGCCGGGTCCGCGATCCGCAGCCGGCCCAGCGCGTCACCGATGACCGTGGCCGGGACGGCGGTGTTCCCCTCCTGGGCCGCGCGGGCCAGCAAGTACCCGACCAGCGCCCGGCCGCGCCGCTCGTCCTGGGGGCTGGCCTCGCTGCCGAGCACCTGGCGGGCGAACCAGTCGGCCTGGTCCGGCCGGATTGGCGGCACCGAGAGCAGCAGCCAGGGATCGGCGCGCAGCTGGTCCGCGGCGCTGGTGCCCAGCCGGGCCACGGCCGGGCCCGCGAAACTGGCCGGCACCCGGCAGGCGGTGAGCAGGTCAGCCGCCTGCTGCCAGCCGTCAGGGGCCGGCTCCCGGTCAGCTTCGGTTGCCACGGACATCGGGCCCAGCGTAGCCCGCCGGTCCGTCAGTTATTCGTTGCTGCGGGAGAGAGTTGTGCCCGCGGCGCCGCACGCTGATACTCAGGATCATGGATCCGGATCCAGGCGGCGCGGCGCCTGCGGACGGCCCAGAACCGCCCCGCTCCCGCTGGCGCGCCGCCGGCCGCCTGCGGGTGTCCGACGCCGAGCGCGAGGACGTGATCAGCCAGCTGTGTGATCAGTACGCCAAGGGGCGGCTCAGCCACGACACGCTCGACGAGCGGGTTGGCCTGGCGCTCCGGGTCCAGTACCGCCATGATCTCGCCGGCGTGCTGGCTGACCTGCCGTCCCGGCGCCGGCTGGGCAGCGCCCTGGCGGCCTGCTGGCAGCGCAGCCGGATGGCGATGTCCGGCGCCGCGCCCCGGCTGCGGCGCAGCGCCGGAATGCCGGTGCTGTTGTTCCCGTCCGGCGAGCAGCGCCGGTTCACGATCGGCCGGGACGACCGCTGCGACATGGTCCTTGGTGACCCGACCGTGTCCCGCTGGCACGCGAGGCTGCGGCGCGAGGGCGCCGGCTGGCTGCTGGACGACCTGGGCTCCACCAACGGCACCCGGCTGAACGGCTGGCGGGTGCGGGCCTGGGTCCCGGTCCGGGACGGCGATCTGGTCAGCTTCGGCGCGGTCACCTTCGTCATCGGCCAGACGGGCGCGCGCCAGGGGACGCTGCGGACCCTTTAGAGTCAATGCGTGACGTTGGTTTTGCTGGTGCGGCACGGGCTGACCGCGGGGACCGGGAACGTCCTCACCGGGCGCACACCGGGTATCCCGCTGGATGATCGTGGCCGCGAGCAGGCCGCCGCGCTGGCGGGCCGGCTGGCTGAGGTCCCGCTGGACGCGATCGTCACCAGCCCGCTGGACCGGTGCCGGCAGACCGCGGAGGCTATCGCGGCCGCCCGGAACGGCGACGGCGTGGCCGTCCACGAGGACGAGCAGTTCGCCGAGGTCAAGTACGGCGACTGGACCGGCCAGCCGCTCAAGCGGCTGGCCAAGGACCCGCTGTGGCGGGTGGTCCAGGCTCACCCGAGCGCGGTGCGGTTTCCTGGTGCGGACGCGGAGTCCATGCCCGAGGTGCAGCACCGCGCGGTGAACGCGGTACGGGAGTGGAACAAGAGGCTGGGCCAGGATGCCGTCTACCTGATCTGCTCGCACGGGGACGTCATCAAGGCAGTGATCGCGGACAGCCTCGGCCTGCACCTCGACCTCAGCCAGCGCATCCAGGTCGACCCGGCCTCGCTGAGCGTGATCCGGTACACCCCGCTTCGCCCGTTCCTGGTACGAATGAATGACAGCGGACGCAGCGCCGCCGGGCTGGTGCGGCCGCACGGGCCAGCGTCCGGGAACGGTGGTGCGGCGGCCCCGCTCGCGCAAGGCGATGCCGCCATCGGCGGGGGAGCGGGAGGATAAGGATCATGCCGGTCTACTCCTATGATCCGCCGGACCGATTCGTGGCAGGCACGGTCGGCCAGCCCGGGGAGCGCACGTTCTACCTGCAGGCCACCGCGAGTGGCCGGGTGACCAGCGTGGCCCTGGAGAAGTTCCAGGTGAGCCTGCTGGCCGAGCGGCTGGAGGAACTCCTCGACGAAGTGCTCCGGCGCACCGGCGGGCTCACCTCGGTGCCCGCGGCCACGCCCGCCGACCTCACCGACGACGACCCGCTCGACCTGCCGCTGATGGAGGACTTCCGGGTTGGCGCGATCGCGCTGGCCTGGGACGGCGAAGACGAGCGGGTGGTCATCGAAGCGCAGGAAGAATCCGACAACCCGGTCGAGCCGCTGGCCGAGGAGATCCCGGAAAACGGGCCAGGGGTGCTGCGGGTGCGCATCACCGCCGCGTCGGCGCGCGCGTTCTCCCAGCGCGCGCTGCGCATCATCGGCCAGGGCCGGCCGCCGTGCCCGCTGTGCGGGCTGCCGCTGGACACCGAGGGGCATGTCTGCCCACGGCAGAACGGCCACCGGGCCGCCAATGGCTGACAAGCCACCTGCCCGGCGGCTGTCCCGCTCGCGTGGCCAGCCTGCGCCAGGCCAGCCAGCACAGGGCCAGCCAGCACGCCAGCCAGCACAGGGCCAGCCACCGGGGACGACGCGGCCGCCCTCACGCTGCTCAGCGAGGGCGAACTGGAGGTGGAGGGGCGGCTGGTGGTCGCCTCCAACGCGACGCTGTACTGCACTATCCAGCGCGGCACGGTCTCCGCGGCCTGCGTGTACAAGCCCATCGCCGGGGAGCGCCCGCTGTGGGACTTCCCGCACGGCACGCTGGCCGGCCGGGAGGTGGCCGCGTACGCGGTGTCCCACGCGGCCGGCTGGGACCTCGTCCCGCCCACCGTGTACCGGGACGGGCCGTTCGGGCCGGGCATGTGCCAGCTGTGGATCGACGCCGACAGCTCGGTCGACCTGGTCGCCCTGGCCCGCAGCCCGGATAACCAGATCCTGCGCGACATGGCCGTGTTCGACGCCGTGGTGAACAACGCGGACCGCAAGATTGGCCACCTGCTGCCGGTCAGCGGCGGGCGGCTGTACGGCTGCGACCATGGGGTCTGCTTCGGCGAGGAATACAAGCTGCGCACCGTGCTGTGGCAGTGGCGCGGCCGGAAGCTGCCCGCCCGGGCCATCGACGCGCTCGGCCGGCTGCGCACCGACCTGGGCTCCGGGCGGCTGGCCGGCGAGCTGCCGCAGTGGCTCAGCCCAGGCGAGGTGGAGGCCACCCGGCAGCGGGTGGACCTGCTGCTCCAGGAGCGGGTGCACCCCTACCCGCCAGAAGACTGGCCCGCCGTCCCCTGGCCACCGTATTAGCAGTGCCAGCCCGGGGAACGACCCCGAACCCCCGCCCGTCAGCGGCCGGGCTCGCCGGGATGGCGGCGGCGGAGGTAGCGCTCGAACTCCCGGGCGATAGCATCCCCGCTCGCCTCGGGCAGGTCGGTGGCATCCTTGGCCTCTTCCAGGGTGCGCACGTAGTCGGCCACCTCGGTGTCCTGCTCGGCCAGTTCGTCCACGCCGCGCTCCCAGGCCCGGGCCTCCTGCGGCAGATCGCCCAGCGGCAGCGAGGTGTCCAGCACGTCCTCCACCCCGCGCAGCAGCGCCAGGGTCGCCTTGGGGCTGGGCGGCTGGGCCACGTAGTGCGGCACCGAGGCCCACAGTGAGACCGCGGCGATGCCCGCCTGGGCGCAGGCGTGCTGGAGCACCCCGACGATCCCGGTCGGGCCCTTGTACTCGACCGGCTCCACGTGCAGCTCAGCGGCCAGCGCCGGGTCCGAGGCCGCGGCGGCCACCGGCACCGGGCGGGTATGCGGGGAATCGGCCAGCAGCGCGCCGAGCAGCACCACGGTCTGCGCGCCGAGCTCGGTGAACGATTCCACCAGTTCCGCGCTGAACGCCCGCCAGCGCATGTTCGGCTCGATACCGTGCACCAGCACCACGTCCCGGCCCAGGCCCTCCGGGCTGGCTACGGACAGCCGGGTGGTCGGCCAGACGAGCCGGTCGGTGCGCCCCTCGGTGACCTCCATGACTGGCCGGGTCACCTGGAAGTCGTAGTAATCCTCTGGGTCGATGGCCCCGATCTGGGTGGCCTCCCAGGCCATGCCCAGATGGTCCACCACCCCGCTGGCCGCCTCGCCAGCGTCATTCCAGCCCTCGAAAGCGGCGATGATCGCTGGGGAAGTCAACTCGCGGAGTCCCGTCAGCTCGATCACGCACCGCCTCCTTCCCGGCCGCCGCCGACCCCGGTTGACACCAGGTTACGTGTACCGCCGCAGTCACTGGGTGACCCGGGTCGGCGCCATTGAGTCCCGGCCAAACCGCCTGCCGGGACAGTCGCCCTAGAATAGGGGCCCTATGACGAATACTGCCCGGCCGGCCCCGGGGGCCCAGCCGGATCTGGGGGCCGCCCTCGGCGGACGCGTGCTCGTGGCAGACGGGGCGATGGGCACCATGCTGCAGGCCAGCGACGCCACGCTCAGCGACTTCGACGGGCACGAGGGATGCAACGAGATTCTCAACGTGACCCGCCCGGATATCGTCCGCGCGGTCCACGACGGCTACCTGGAGGCCGGCGTGGACTGCATCACCACCAACACATTCGGGGCCAACCAGGGCAACCTCGGCGAGTACGGGCTAACCGCGCGGATCGGCGAGCTGTCCGAAGCGGGCGCCCGGCTGGCCCGGGAAGCGGCCGGCCGGTGGGCCACCCCGGACCGGCCGCGCTGGGTCCTCGGCTCGGTCGGGCCGGGCACCAAGCTGCCCACCCTGGGCCATGCCCGGTTCGCTGAGCTGCGCGACGCCTACCAGGAGAACGCGGCCGGGCTGCTGCGCGGCGGGGTCGACGCGATCATCGTGGAAACCTGCCAGGACCTGCTGCAGGCCAAGGCCGCGATCATCGGGGCCCGGCGGGCGATGTCCGCGGCTGGGGCGCAGATCCCGCTGATCGCCCAGGTGACGATCGAGACCACCGGCGCCATGCTGCTGGGCAGCGAGATCGGCGCCGCGCTGACCGCGCTGGAGCCGCTCGGTATCACGCTGATCGGGCTGAACTGCGCGACCGGCCCGGGGGAGATGAGTGAGCACCTCCGGCACCTGGCCGGCCATTCCCGGATTCCGCTGTCCTGCATGCCCAACGCGGGCCTGCCCGAGCTCACCCGGGACGGCGCCCGCTACCCGCTCACCCCGGGCCAGCTGGCCGACGCGCACGAGACGTTCGCCAGCGAGTTCGGCCTGGCCCTGGTCGGCGGGTGCTGTGGTACCACCCCCGAGCATCTGGCCGCGGTGGTGGACCGGCTGCGCAGCCGGGCGGTGGCCCGGCGCCGGCCGCGGCCCGAGCCCGGGGTGGCCTCGCTCTACCAGCACGTCCCGTTCCGCCAGGACACGTCGTTCCTGGCCATCGGCGAGCGGACCAACGCCAACGGGTCGAAGGCGTTCCGCGAGGCGCTGATCGAGGGCCGCTACGA
This sequence comes from uncultured Actinomycetes bacterium, assembly GCA_963711705.1. Taxonomy (GTDB): domain Bacteria; phylum Actinomycetota; class Actinomycetes; order Streptosporangiales; family Streptosporangiaceae; genus RYN-230. The sequence goes on along the minus strand of CAVQFM010000012.1, from coordinate 94,954 downwards.
CGACTGCGTGGAGATCGCCCGGGCGCAGACCCGGGACGGGGCGCACCTGCTCGACCTGTGCGTGGACTACGTGGGCCGGGACGGCACCGCGGACATGGCCGAAGTCGCGGGCAGGCTGGCCACCGCGGCCACGCTGCCGCTGGTGCTCGACTCCACCGAGCCGGACGTGATCCGGACCGGGCTGGAGCTGCTGGCCGGCCGCGCGGTGGTCAACTCGGTGAACTACGAGGACGGGGACGGGCCCGGCTCGCGGATCGCCCGGGTCATGCCGCTGGTCGCCGAGCACGGCGCCGCGGTCATCGCGCTCACCATCGACGAGCAGGGCCAGGCGCGGACCGCCGAGTGGAAGGTCGCGGTGGCCACCCGGCTGATCGAGGACCTGACCGGCAACTGGGGGATGCGCACCAGCGACATCATCATGGACTGCCTGACGTTCCCGATCGCCACCGGGCAGGAGGAGACCCGGCGGGACGCGATCGAGACGATCGAGGCCATCCGCCAGGTCAAGCACCGGTACCCGGACGTGCAGACCACGCTGGGCGTGTCCAACGTGTCGTTCGGGCTGAACCCGGCGGCCCGGGCCGTGCTGAATTCGGTGTTCCTCAACGAGTGCGTGCGGGCCGGGCTCGACTCGGCCATCGTGCACGCCTCGCGGATCATGCCAATCGCCCGGATCCCCGGCGACCAGCTGCAGGCCGCGCTCGACCTGGTCTACGACCGCCGCCGGGACGGCTACGACCCGCTGGCCCGGCTGCTCGAGCTGTTCGAAGGGGTGGACGCGGCCGCGGTCAAGGCCAGCCGGGCCGCCGAGCTGATGAGCCTGCCGCTGTCGGAGCGGCTCAAGCGGCGGATCATCGACGGCGAACGGCCCGGCCTGGAAGCCGACCTGGACGAGGCGCTGGCCGAGCGGCCCGCCCTGGAGATCGTCAACGACGTGCTGCTGGACGGGATGAAGACGGTCGGCGAGCTGTTCGGCGCGGGCCAGATGCAGCTGCCGTTCGTGCTGCAGTCCGCCGAGGTGATGAAGCTCGCGGTCGGCTACCTGGAACCGCACATGGAACGGTCCAGCGAGGCGGGCAAGGGCAGGATCGTGCTGGCCACGGTCAGGGGCGATGTGCACGACATCGGCAAGAACCTGGTGGACATCATCCTCACCAACAACGGGTACGACGTGGTCAACATCGGCATCAAGCAGCCGGTGTCGGCCATCGTGGACGCGGCCAGCGAGCACGGCGCCGACGTGATCGGCATGTCCGGGCTGCTGGTCAAGTCCACCGTGGTGATGCGGGACAACCTGGCCGAGCTGAACAGCCGCGGGCTGGCCGCCCGGTGGCCGGTGCTGCTCGGCGGGGCCGCGCTGACCCGGGCCTACGTGGAGCAGGACCTGGCCGCGCTGTTCGACGGCGAGGTGCGGTACGCCCGGGACGCGTTCGAGGGGCTGCGGCTGATGGACGCGTTCATGGCGGTGAAGCGCGGCGAGGCCGGCGCCCAGCTGCCACCGCTGCGCGAGCGGCGGGTCCGCAGCGCGGCCCGGCTGGCCGTCACCGAGCCGGGGGACATGCCGGCCCGGTCCGACGTGGCCACCGACAGCCCGGTGCCCGCGCCGCCGTTCTTCGGCGACCGGATCGTCAAGGGCATCCCGCTGGCCGACTACTCGGCCTACCTCGACGAGCGGGCCACGTTCATGGGCCAGTGGGGGCTCAAGCCGGCCCGCGGCGGCGGCGCCTCGTACGAGGAACTGGTCGAGACCCAGGGCCGGCCGCGGCTGCGCATGTGGCTGGAGCGGGTGCAGACCGAGGGGCTGCTGTCGGCGGGCGTGGTGTACGGCTACTTCCGGGCCGTCGGCGACGGCAACGACCTGGTCGTCCTGGACGAGGCCGGCGCCGAGCTGGAGCGGTTCAGCTTCCCGCGGCAGCGGCACGACCGGCACCTGTGCCTGGCCGATTTCTTCCGGCCGCGCGCGTCCGGGGAGACCGACGTGGTCGGCTTCCAGCTGGTCACCGTGGGCCGGGCGGTCAGCGAGGCCACCGCCGAGCTGTTCGCCAAGAACGCCTACCGCGAATACCTGGAGCTGCACGGCCTGTCAGTGCAGCTGACCGAGGCGCTGGCCGAGTACTGGCACAGCCGGGTCCGGCAGGAGACCGGGCTGGCCAGCTACGACCCGGGCGACCTGGACGGCATCCTGAAGGTCGGCTACCGCGGCTGCCGCTACTCGTTCGGCTACCCGGCCTGCCCGGACCTGGAGGACCGGGCCAAGGTGGTCCGGCTGCTGCGGCCCGAGCGGCTCGGCGTGGAGCTGTCCGAGGAGTTCCAGCTCGTCCCGGAGCAGTCCACCGACGCGCTGATCACCTTCCACCCCGAGGCAGGGTATTTCTCAGCATGACGGGTGATGACCTGCAGGCGGTGCTGTTCGACATGGACGGGCTGCTGGTGGACTCCGAGCCGCTGTGGTTCGAGGCGGAGACCGAGATCATGGCCCGGCTGGGCAGCCCGTGAGGGCCGGCCGACCAGGAGCACCTGATCGGCGGTTCGCTGCCCCGGTCCACCGCGTACATGCAGAGCAAGGCCACGGTCCCGGTGGACCGGGAGGACATCGGGCGCTGGCTGGTACAGGGCATGGCGGACCTGATCCGGGCCAAGGGCGTGCGGATGATGCCGGGCGCGGCCGACCTGCTGGCCGCGGTGGCGGCGGCCGGGATCCCGCACGCCCTGGTCACCTCGGCGGAGCCGGAGATCATGGCGGCCGCGCTGGACGCGATCGGCGCCCGCTTCCCGGCCACGGTGTGCTCGGCCGACGTGACGCGGAGCAAGCCGGATCCCGAGCCCTACCTGCGGGCCGCCCGCCTGCTGGGTGCCGAGCCGGGCCGCTGCGTCGCGCTGGAGGATTCACCCAGCGGGGTCAGGTCGGCACACGCAGCAGGCTGCGCGGTCATCGCGGTGCCGAGCGTGCCGCCGCCGCCCGGGCTGGCCCGGCTGACCGTCTCCTCGCTGCGCGACGTCGATCTCGGCACACTGCACAAGGTCGTGGCCGGGCAGCCATGACGGCGGAATCTTGATTCGGTCACAATCCAGGCACGACCGCGCGCTAACCCTGGCGCGGACCAGGCAAAACGGTAGATCCTCCCGATAGGAGCCCCACTATCGGGGTTCCGCACGGCTTCATGCCATGATGGCCGGGCAATTTTCCCGTCACCAGCAGCAGGGGAGCACCGCCTGATGGCAGCACCGCTCGACGTCGCCCCATCCGGGGGGGAAGTCGCGCCGGAGGCAGCGCTTGCCGGGGTCAGTGGCAAGGCCATCGAGGGCCGCTCGCTCGGCCAGATCGCCTGGATGCGGCTGCGCCGGGACAAGATAGCCATGGCCGGCGGGGTCGTCGTGCGTGTTCCTCATCCTGGTCGCGATCTTCGGGCCGCTCCTGGTGCAGAACCCGAACATCTACCACGCGAACCTGATCAACCCGACGTTCAGCCGGCCGAACGGGCCGTTCGGCGGGATAAGTGCTCGCGCACCCGTTCGGCGTCGAGCCGGTGACCGGCCGGGACGTGCTCAGCCGCGTCGTCAACGGCGCCCGGGTATCACTGCTCATCGCGTTCCTGGCCACCGCGCTGGCGGTCGGCATCGGCGTGGTGATGGGCGTCATCGCCGGCTATTTCGGCGGCTGGGTGGACGCGGTGATCGCCCGGGCGATGGACGTCTTCCTGGCCTTCCCGCTGCTGGTGTTCGCGATCGCGCTGGTCGGCGTCATCCCGTCGTCGGCGTTCGGGCTGTCCGGCAACTCGCTGCGGATCGGCCTGCTGGTCTTCGTGATCGGCTTCTTCGCCTGGCCCTACATGGGCCGGATCATCCGCGGGCAGACGCTGTCCCTGCGCGAGCGCGAATTCGTCGACGCCGCGCGCAGCATCGGCGCGCGCGGGCCGTACATCCTGTTCCGCGAGCTGCTGCCCAACCTGGTGGGCCCCATCCTGGTGTACTCCACGCTGCTGATCCCGACCAACATCCTGTTCGAGGCGGCCCTGTCCTACCTCGGGGTGGGCATCATCCCGCCCCAGCCGAGCTGGGGCGGGATGCTGTCTGACGCGGTCAGCAACGGGTACTACTCGATCGACCCGATGTACATGATCATCCCAGGAGTGGCCATCTTCATCACCGTCATGGCCTTCAACCTGTTCGGCGATGGGCTGCGCGACGCGCTCGACCCGAGAAGCATCCGGTAGCCCATGACCCGGCCGATTTCGCACAACGAATCACGACAGGAGGCGTTCCACCTCATGAGGAGACATAGGACCATCGGGCTGGCTGCGGTCGGAGCCGTAGCCGCCCTGGTCGCGGCGGCCTGCGGCGGCAGCAGCGGTGGCGGGACGAGCGGCTCGTCATCGTCTTCGGCGTCCGCGTTCAACGCGGCCGTCACCCGAGTGGTGAACCCGTCGACCCACAAGGGCGGGACGATCATCTTCGACAACAGCAGCGCCCCGGACTCCACCGACGCGGGCAACACCTACTACGCGTTCAACCTGAACTTCGTCCTGCTGTACGCCCTCCCGCTGACGACGTACAAGTCGTGCCCGGGGACTACGTGTGGCAACACGATCGTCCCGGGGCTCGCCACCACGCTCGGCGTGGGGAGCGACGGGAACAAGACCTGGACTTACCACCTCAAGTCCGGCGTGAAGTTCGAGGACGGCACCCCGGTCACCTCGCAGGACGTGAAATACGCGGTCGAGCGCACCTTCGACCGGGGGGTGCTGGCGAACGGCCCGAGCTACTTCGCGTCGCTGCTGGCCGGGAACGCGGCCAGCTACAAGGGCCCGTTCAAGAACCGGTCCAAGAACCTCATGGCGCTGAATTCGGTGGACACGCCGAACTCGTCGACAATCGTGTTCCACCTCAACCAGCCGTTCGCGGACTTCAACTACGTGGTGGCGTTCCCGCAGACCGCTCCGGTACCGCCGAACAAGGACACCGGCGCCAACTACCAGAACCACCCGATATCCACCGGGCCGTACAAGTTCCAGAGCTACCAGCTGAACAAGCAGTACACGCTGGTGCCCAACCCGCAGTGGAAGCCGTCATGGAACCCGCAGGTCAAGCAGCTCGCCAGCAAGATCATCGTCAACCTGAACGTGAACGCCAACGACATCGACAACCGGCTGCTGGCCGGCGACATCCAGGTGGACCAGGCCGGCACCGGCGTTCAGGCACCGGCCCGGGCCAAGATCCTGTCCACGCCTTCGCTCAAGGCGGATTCCGATGACCCGATCAACGCGCACGAGTGGTTCTACTACATCAACACCAAGGTGCCGCCGCTGAACAACCTGCACTGCCGGATGGCGGTCGAGTACGCGTACAACAAGACCAACATGCAGACGGCCTATGGCGGCCCGATTGCCGGCGGCGACATCGCCACTACCGCGATGCTGCCGAACATCCTCGGTTTCCAGAAGTTCGACCTCTACAACGCGCTCACCAAGCCCAGCGGCGACATAGCCGCGGCCAAGCAGCAGCTCAAGGAATGCGGTCACCCGAACGGGTTCTCGACCAACATCGCCTACCGCAGCGACCGGCCGCGTGAGGTGCGCGTCCTCGCAGGCGCTGCAGGCGTCGCTGGCCTCGGTCGGCATCAAGACCACGCTGAAGGGCTACACGGCCGCGAACTACTACGGCACCTTCGCCGGGGTGCCCACGTACGTGCACAGCCATGACCTCGGGCTGCTGGCGGGCGGCTGGGGCCCCGACTGGCCGAACGCCTACGGCTGGGGCTGGGCTCTGTACGACGGCAAGGCCATCGTGTCGGCGGGGAACGCCAACATCTCCGAGCTGAACGACGCGAACATCAACAAGTGGTTCCTCGCCATGGAGGAGACCACCAGCAAGAGCCAGTCCAACGCCTACGCCAACATGATCAACAGGCAGGTCATGAAGGACGCCGCCATACTGCCCGCCGTCTACGCCAAGGCGCTGCTGTACCGGCCCCCAGGCCTGACGAACGTCTATGTCCAGCCCTTCTACGGCATGTATAACTACGGAGTGCTCGGCACGAAGTAAATCCGGTCCATCGATACGCACGGAAAGCAGGTGAGGGCGCGGGTGCCCGGCTGATAGGCCAGCCGGGCACCCGCACCGCGAGCGGTGGTCACATTCATCATCCGGCGGCTGTTCGCCACCGTCTTCCTCCTGATCGTGGTCAGCATGATCACGTTCGCGATCTTCTTCCTGATCCCCAAGCTGGCCGGGCAGACCTCCTACCAGCTCGCCATCCAGTACGTCGGGCGCAACCCGACCCGGGCGGCGGTGCTGGAAATCGAGGACAAGCTGGGCCTGAACGCCCCCATTTACCTGCAGTACGGCCGCTTCCTGAAGGCCATCGTGCTCGGCACGCACTACAACAGCGGCACCAGCACCACGTACTGCCCGCCACCGTGCTTCGGCTACTCGTTCAAGAGCCAGCAGCCGGTGTGGCCGCAGATGGTCAGCGACCTGCCCGTGACACTCTCCCTGGCCATCGGCGCGGCCGTGATCTGGCTGGTCGGCGGGGTAACCATCGGCATCATCTCGGCGCTGAAGCGCGGCACCCTGTTCGACCGGCTCTCGATGGGCCTGGCCCTGGTCGGCGTGTCCCTGCCGATCTTCTTCACCGGGCTGATTGCGCTGGAGCTGTTCAGCTACAAGTGGCCGATCTTCCCGAACGTGCAGTACGTGTCCTTGACCACGAACCCACTGCTGTGGGCGCGTAACCTGATCCTGCCCTGGTTCGTCCTCGCGTTGCTTTATGCGGCCCTGTATGCCCGGCTGACCAGGGCAGGCATGCTGGAGACGATGAGCGAGGACTTCATCAGGACGGCCCGGGCGAAAGGACTGCAGGAACGGACCGTGATCTTCAAACACGGGCTGCGGGCCACGCTGACCCCGATCATCACGATCTTCGGCATGGACCTGGGCCTGCTGCTCGGCGGCGCGATCATCACCGAGGTGACGTTCTCCCTGCACGGCCTGGGCCTGTTCACCATCGAGGCGGTGCAGAACCAGGACCTGCCCGAGATCCTCGGCGTCACCATGCTGGCCGCTTTCTTCATCGTCATCGCCAACCTGGTGGTGGACATCCTGTACGCCGTGGTCGACCCGAGGGTGAGGCACTGATGCCGGACACCCTGCTCGAAGTCGATGACCTGCATATCCACTTCCCGACCGATGACGGCCTGGTCAAGGCGGTGGACGGGCTCACGTTCACCCTGGAGCGGGGCCGCACCCTGGGCATCGTGGGGGAGTCAGGTTCCGGGAAGAGCGTGACCAGCCTGGGCATCATGGGCCTGCACCATGGCAGCAACGCCCGGATCACCGGGCACATCAAGCTGGACGGCGAGGAACTGGTCGGCGCCACGGCGAACCGGATCCGGGAACTGCGCGGCAGCAAGATGGCCATGATCTTCCAGGACCCGCTCTCCTCGCTGCACCCGTTCTACACGGTCGGCTCGCAGATCGCCGAGGCGTACCTGGTGCACAACCAGGTAGGCAAGAAGGTGGCGCGCAAGCACGCGGTCGACCTGCTGGGCCGGGTGGGCATCCCGCAGCCCGCCACCCGGGTCGATGACTACCCGCACCAGTTCTCCGGCGGCATGCGGCAGCGCGCGATGATCGCGATGGCGCTGAGCTGCGACCCGGAACTGCTGATCGCCGACGAGCCGACCACCGCACTGGACGTCACGGTGCAGGCGCAGATCCTGGACCTCATCTGGGACCTGCAGCAGGAGTACCACTCCGCAGTGATCATCATTACCCACGACCTCGGGGTGGTCGCCGAGCTGTCCGACGACATCCTGGTCATGTACGCGGGCCGGATGGCCGAGTACGGCAGCGCCGAGAACACCTTCGACGAGCCCGGGCACCCGTACACCTGGGGCCTGCTGGCGTCCATGCCCCGGATCGACGAAGTGCGCCTGGAACGGCTCGTCCCCATCAAGGGCACTCCACCGAGCCTGATCAACGTCCCGTCCGGCTGCGCGTTCCATCCGCGGTGCCGGTACGCCGGGTTCACCGACGGGCGCAGCCAGGCCGAGGTCCCGGAACTCCGCGAGGTGGCGCCCGGGCACCTGGTCGCCTGCCACCTGACCGGCGATCAGCGCCGGAGGTTCCGGACTCAGCTGGATCTCGAGGAGACCGAAGCGTCCGCCGCCCGGATGACCAAGGGGGACGGGTGAGCACCCCAGTGAGCACAGCCGGGCCGGCCGGCGTCACCGGCGGCGCGGGCGACGCGCTGCTCCAGGTGACCGGCCTGACCAAGCACTTCCCGGTCACCCGGGGGATCATCTTCCGGCAGCGGGTCGGTGCGGTGCAGGCCGTTGACCAGGTCGACTTCTCGGTGCGCCAGGGGCAGACCCTCGGCCTGGTCGGGGAGTCCGGCTGTGGCAAGACCACCACCGGCCGGCTGCTCACCCGGCTGCTGGAGCCCACCGCGGGCCGGATCATCTTCGACGGCCGGGACATCAGCCATCTGTCGGCCGGGAAGATGCGCCCGCTGCGCCGCGACGTTCAGATGATCTTCCAGGATCCTTACTCGTCGCTGAATCCCCGGCACACCGTCGGCGGGATCGTGGGCGCGCCGCTGCGGCTGCAGAAGGTACAGCCCGAGAAGGGGATCAAGGCGACCGTCCAGGAGCTGCTGGAGCTGGTCGGGCTGAACCCGGAGCACTACAACCGTTACCCGCACGAGTTCTCCGGCGGGCAGCGGCAGCGCATCGGGATCGCGCGCACCCTGGCGCTGCGGCCCAAGCTGATCGTCGCCGACGAGCCGGTGTCCGCGCTGGACGTGTCGATCCAGGCGCAGGTCATCAACCTGATGGAGGACCTGCAGAACGAGCTGAACCTGACCTACGTGGTGATCGCGCACGACCTGTCGGTGGTCCGGCACATCAGCGACCATGTCGCGGTCATGTACCTGGGCAAGATCGTCGAGCTGGCCGGCCGGGACCAGCTGTACGCGGGCCCCCGGCACCCCTACACGGTCGCGCTGATGTCGGCGGTGCCGGTCCCGGCGCCGGTGCGCAGCGAGGGGCGCAGGCAGCGCCGGGAGCGCATCCGGCTGACCGGTGACGTGCCCAGCCCGCTGAACCCGCCGCCCGCCTGCCGGTTCCACACCCGCTGCTGGAAGGCCCAGGAGGTGTGCCGCACCCAGGAGCCGCCACTGGCCGAGCTGGACCCGGGGCACCAGGTCGCCTGCCACTTCCCGGAGAACACCCCAGCGGGCGGCACAGCGGCGGCCAGCGCGCAGTAGCCGCCCCTTCCGGCTGCCCGGTTCCGACCTGCACCGGGCACTCCCGGCAGTATGCGACGATGGGGTGAGGAACGCTGCCGAGGGGAGCCGCCATGTTAACCTATAGCCAGATTGCCTGGTTCCCGCTGGCCGGCGGCCTGACCCTGCTCGGGCTCATCCTCAGCTGGCTGGCCTGGCGGCGGCGCGGCGTGGCGGCCGGCCTGCGCGGGGTGGCCTGGTCACTGCTGCCGCTCGCGGCCTACCTGACCGGCGCGATCAAGATGCTCTGGCAGATGGGCACGGCCATCGGCGACTTCGCGTCGTCGTTCGTGTTCTCCCCGCGGGTATGGGCCGGCGTGATCGTGGCTGGGGCCGCGGGCGTGCTGTTCGCGGTGTCCGGCGGGCTGCGCCGGGGCCGGGCCAGGGCGAAGCAGGTACGTGACGGCGGGCCCGAAGCCCGGCCGGTACCAGGCAGCCCCGCGCCGACCAAGGCGCTCAAGCCGGCCAAGAGCCCGGCCAAGAGCAAGGCGGCCGACGATGACGACCTCGGTGAGGTAGCGGACATCCTGCGCCGCCACGGCATCCACTGAGCGCGCCCGTCCCGGTCAGGCGATGTCCTGGAGGGACGGCTCCTGGTCAGGCAGGCACGGCTGTGCGCCGTCCGCCGCCGGCGGTTCCTCCTCCGGCAGCGGCGGGGGAGTCCCGCCGTAGGCCGGGCAGATGGGCTTGTGCGCGCACCAGTCACACAGCCGCCCGGGCCGGGGCCGCCAGTCCCGCCCGGTCCGGGCCCGCTCGATGGCCTGCCACAATGCCTCCACCTTGCGCTCGGTGGCCAGCAGATCGGCCTCGTCGGGCTGATAGCGGACGATCTCGCCGTTGCCCAGGTACATCAGCTGGAGCAGCCGGGGCAGGCGGCCCTCGGCCCGCCACAGCACCAGCGCGTAGAACTTCATCTGGAACAGCGCGCGCGCCTCGAACTCAGCGGGCGGCGCGGTCCCGGTCTTGTAGTCCACGATCCGGATCTCGCCGCCGGGCGCCACGTCCAGCCGGTCGATGTAGCCGCGCAGATGCAGGCCTGAGGCCAGCTCGGCCTGCACGCACAGCTCCCGGTGGGCCGGCTCCAGCCGCCGGGGATCCTCCAGGGTGAAGTAGCGGTCCAGCATGGTAGCCGCCTCGGCCAGCCACCCGGCGCGCTCCGCGTCCGCCGGGAACAGGCCAGCCAGTTCCGGCTCGGCGGCCAGCAGCCGCTCCCACTCGGGGTCCAGCAGCGACCGGGCCGCCTCCGGGGTCCGCTCGGCGGCGGGCCGGTCGAACAGGTGCTCCAGCACGGCGTGGACCAGCGTGCCGCGGGCCGCCGCCGGGCTGGGCGGCTCGGGCAGCCGGTCGATCACCCGGAACCGGTACAGCAGCGGGCAGGTCAGGAAATCACCCGCCCGGGACGGGGACAGGGACCGGTGCCGCGGCGGGTCAGCCGCGGCCTCCGCGGGGGCGGCGCTCTCGTCGGCCATGTCTGGAGGCTAGGGGAAGCCGCCGACAGTTGCCCGGCTTTACCGCCTGTTGGCGTGCTGGGCCGCGCAGGGCGCGTCCGGCGGGCCCGGCTAGCACGTAGCATCGACCTGTGGCAGGCACAACGCCCGGGAAGACGCCGCCGCAGGCGCCTGGCCCGGGCATGCGGATCGGCCGGCCGTTCGGGATACCGGTGTACATATCGCCGTACTGGTTCCTGATCGCCGGGCTGTTCATCATCCTGTACGGGAACAACGCCGCGCTGGCTGCCTCCAGCGGCATCCGCTACCTGGTAGCGGCCGCGTTCGTGGTGCTGCTGTACGTGTCCGTGCTGGTGCACGAGCTGAGCCACTCACTGGTCGCCCGCGGGTTCGGCCTGCCGGTGCGCCGCATCCTGCTCTACCCACTCGGCGGGTTCTCCGAGATCGAGCGCGAGCCGCCCACCCCGGCCCGGGAATTCCTGGTCTCGGCGGCCGGGCCGGCGCTCTCGCTGGTCCTGGCCGCGGTGGGCTACGGGGTGCTGCGCTGGACCGACCTGGATGGCCTGCCCGGGCTGCTGGTCCAGCAGCTGGTCTGGGCGAACCTGCTGGTCGGGATCTTCAACCTGCTGCCCGGGCTGCCGCTGGACGGCGGCCGGATGCTCCGCGCCGGGATATGGAAGCTGACTGGCCGGCCATCCACCGCCACCATCGCCGCCGCGTGGGCGGGCCGGGTCCTGGCGGTGGCCGTGCTGGCCGTCCCGCTGGTGCTGCTGAGCACCGCCGGGGACCAGATCCAGCTGTTCGACGTGGTGTGGCTCGGGGTGATCGCCGCGTTCATGTGGGTGGGGGCGAGCCAGTCGCTGCGGGCCACCCGGGTCCGCGAGCGGCTGCCCGGGCTGCAGGCCAGGACGCTGGCCCGGCGGGCCATCCCGATCCCGGCCACCCTGCCGCTGGCCGAGGCCATCCGGCGGGCCGATGCGGCCGGGGCACGGGCGCTGGTGATCGTGGATCATGACGACAAGCCGATAGCGATCGTGAACGAGAGCGCGGTGATGGCCACCCCGCCGCAGCGCCGGCCCTGGATCGACGCGGGCACGCTGGCCCGGACCCTGGACAGCGGTCTGGTGCTGCCGGCCGACCTGTCCGGGATGGCCCTGCTGGAAGCGGTCAAGCGCTCGCCGGCCACCGAGTACCTGCTGGTGGAGCCGACGGGGCAGGTGTTCGGCGTGCTGGCGGCCAGCGATCTCGACCACGCCTTCGCGGGGGTCTGACGCGGGCCGGGCCCCGGCCCGCCCCGGTCCCGCTACCCTGACGGGCGTGATCCATCAGCGCCGCGGCCCGTTCGCCCCCGGGGACCAGGTCCAGCTCACCGACCCCAAGGGCCGTAAGCACCTGCTGATCCTGCAGCCGGGCCGCACCTTCCACACGCACCGCGGCGGCCTGTCGCATGACGACCTGATCGGCGCGCCCGAGGGCAGCGTGGTGAAATCCTCGGCCGGCACGCCGTACGTGGCGCTGCGGCCGCTGCTGGCCGACTACACGCTGTCCATGTCGCGCGGGGCCGCGGTGATCTACCCCAAGGACGCCGCGCAGATCGTCGCGCTGGCCGACGTCTTCCCCTCCGCCCGGGTGCTGGAAGCCGGGGCCGGCTCGGGTGCGCTGTCCTGCTGGCTGCTGCGCGCGATCGGCCCGGACGGGGTGCTCGTCTCCTACGAGCGCCGGGCGGACTTCGCGGCCATCGCCCGGGACAACGTGGAGCGCTTTTTCGGCGGCCCGCCGCCTGCCTGGCAGCTGCGGGTGGGCGACCTGGCGGAGATCGCCGGGCTGGACGCGGCGGGGGAAACCGCGGCCGGCGATCCAGCCCGGACGCAGCACCCGGCGCAAGCGGATAGTTTCGACCGGGTGGTTCTGGACATGCTGGCGCCATGGGACTACACGGCGGTGGCGGCGGGCGCGCTGATCCCCGGCGGCGTGCTCTGCTGCTACGTGGCGACCGTCACCCAGCTGGCCCGGGCGGTGGAGTCGATCCGCGAGCAGGGCAGCTTCGGCGAGCCAGCGGCCTGGGAATCCCTCGTCCGCGGCTGGCACGTTGACGGGCTGGCGGTGCGGCCCGAGCACCGGATGGTGGGCCACACCGGGTTCCTCATCACGGCCCGGCGGCTGGCCCCCGGCACCACGGCGCCCCCGCGGCGGCGGCGGCCGGCCAAGGCTTCCCGGGACGAGCCTGATCAGTGAAAATTTCAGCGGCGGGCGGCACGAGGTTACGCCAGCGCCGGGGATAGGTAGGGTCTAGGTGAAGTCTGCTCTCGGAAGGGGGTGGGGGCGTGGCCACTCGTGACGAAGGATCGCGCGGCTCGCGGCACGACGACCAGGTGCAGGGCCTCACCACGCAGATCTCCTTCCTCGAGGAGGAGGTGGCGGTGCTGCGGCGGCGGCTGGCCGACGCGCCCCGGCACGTCCGGCTCCTCGAGGAGCGTCTGCGTGAGTCGGAGGCCAGCCTCGGCGCCGTGACCAGCCAGAACGAGCGGATGGCCGACACTCTCCGGGAGGCCCGCGACCAGATCGTGGCGCTCAAGGAAGAAGTGGACCGGCTGGCGCAGCCGCCGTCCGGGTTCGGCGTCTTCCTGGAGGCCTGCGAGGACGGCACCGCCGACGTGTTCACCGGCGGGCGCAAGATGCGGGTCAGCGTCAGCCCCGCGGTCGAGCTGGACAAGCTCCGGCCCGGCCAGGAAGTGGTGCTGAACGAGGCGCTCAACGTGGTCGTGGCCCAGGCCTACGAGACCGTCGGTGAGGTCGTCATGCTCAAGGAGGTCCTCGAGGACGGGGACCGGGCCCTGGTGATCTCGCACGCCGACGAGGAGCGCGTGGTCCGGCTGGCCGAGCCGCTGCGCGACTCGGTGCTGCGGGCAGGCGACTCGCTGCTGCTCGAGCCGCGCTCCGGGTACGTGTACGAGCGCATCCCCAAGGCTGAGGTGGAAGAGCTCATCCTGGAGGAAGTGCCGGACATCACCTACTCCGACATCGGCGGGCTCAGCTCCCAGATCGTCCAGATCCGGGACGCGGTCGAACTGCCCTACCTGCACGCCGACCTGTTCCGTGAGCACCAGCTGCGGCCGCCCAAGGGCGTCCTGCTGTACGGGCCGCCGGGCTGCGGCAAGACGCTGATCGCGAAGGCGGTGGCCAACTCGCTGGCCAAGCAGGTCGCGGCGCGCAGCGCCACGCCCGCCGCGGACGCCGACGGCCAGGCCAAGGAGGGCAAGAGCTACTTCCTCAACATCAAGGGCCCGGAGCTGCTCAACAAGTACGTCGGCGAGACCGAGCGGCACATCCGGCTGGTGTTCCAGCGGGCGCGGGAAAAGGCCAGCGAGGGCATGCCGGTCATCGTGTTCTTCGACGAGATGGACTCCATCTTCCGTACTCGCGGGTCCGGGGTGTCGTCCGACGTGGAGAACACGATCGTGCCGCAGCTGCTGAGCGAGATCGACGGCGTCGAGGGCCTGGAGAACGTCATCGTGATCGGCGCCTCCAACCGGGAGGACATGATCGACCCGGCCATCCTGCGGCCCGGGCGGCTCGACGTGAAGATCAAGATCGAGCGGCCGGACGCCGAGGCGGCCCGGGACATCTTCTCCAAGTACGTGCTGACCCAGCTGCCGCTGCACCCGGACGACCTGGCCGAGCACGGCTCCTCGCCCGAGGCGACGGTGGACGCGATGATCCAGCGCGTCGTGGAGCGGATGTACAGCGAGACCGAGGAGAACCGGTTCCTGGAGGTGACCTACGCCAACGGGGACAAGGAAGTCCTGTACTTCAAGGACTTCAACTCCGGGGCCATGATCGAGAACATCGTGGCCCGGGCCAAGAAGATGGCCATCAAGGAGTTCCTGGAAACCGGGCAGAAGGGCATCCGCATCTCGCACCTGATGACCGCGTGCGTGGATGAGTTCAGCGAGAACGAGGATCTGCCGAACACCACCAACCCCGACGACTGGGCCCGGATTTCGGGCAAGAAGGGCGAGCGCATCGTGTACATCCGCACCCTGGTCTCCGGCAAGCAGGGCACGGAGGCAGGTCGGTCGATCGACACGGTCGCCAACACCGGGCAGTACCTCTAGGCCGTGTCGCGCGGAGTGGCCTGTCACAGTGCTGACTGGCCGGCACTAGGCTCGTTGCTATGAGCGTTCGCCGGGTCATGGGTACCGAGACCGAGTACGGCATCTCGGTACCCGGTCAGCCAGGGGCCAATGCCATGGTCACCTCGTCGCAGGTGGTCAACGCCTACCAGGCGGCCTCGTCGGCCCGTACCCGGCGGGCGCGGTGGGATTTCGAGGAAGAGAACCCGCTGCGCGACGCCCGCGGGTTCGACCTGGCCCGGGAGTCGGCCGACGCCACCCAGCTGACCGATGAGGACCTGGGCCTGGCCAACGTGATCCTGACCAACGGGGCCCGGCTGTACGTGGATCACGCGCACCCGGAGTACTCGGCGCCCGAGACGACCAACCCGCTGGCCGCGGTGATCTGGGACAAAGCGGGCGAACGGGTGATGGCCGAGGCGGCGGCGCGGGCGGCCACGGTGCCCGGCAGCGCGCCCATCCAGCTGTACAAGAACAACACCGACAACAAGGGCGCCTCCTACGGCTGCCACGAGAACTACCTGATGCGCCGGGCCACCCCGTTCGCGGACATCGTCCGGCACCTCACCCCGTTCTTCGTGTCCCGGCAGGTGGTCTGCGGCGCGGGCCGGGTCGGGCTGGGCGCGGACGGCCGGGACGACGGTTTCCAGATCAGCCAGCGGGCCGACTTCTTCGAGGTGGAGGTGGGCCTGGAGACGACGCTCAAGCGGCCCATCATCAACACCAGGGACGAGCCGCACGCCGATCCGGAGAAGTACCGCCGGCTGCACGTGATCATCGGCGACGCCAATATGAGCGAGGTCAGCACCTATCTCAAGCTCGGCACCACCGCCCTGGTGCTGGCGATGATCGAGGACCGGTTCCTGGGCGGGGATCTGTCCGTCGAGTCGCCAGTGGCCGAGCTCCGGGCCATCTCACACGATCCCAGCTGCCGGCACCAGGTGACGCTGCGGGACGGCCGGAAGATGACCGGCGTGCAGCTGCAGATGGAGTACCTGGAGCTGGCCCGGAAGTACACCGAGGACCGGTTCGGCTCGGACGTGGACGAGATGACGGCCGACGTGCTGACCCGCTGGGAGTCGGTGCTGACCCGGCTGGCCGAGGACCCGATGCAGCTGTCCCGCGAGCTGGACTGGGTGGCCAAGCTGGAGCTGATCGAGGGCTACCGGTCCCGCGACGGGCTGGCCTGGGGGCACCCCCGGCTGCAGCTGGTCGACCTGCAGTACTCGGACGTGCGCCCGGACCGCGGCCTGTACAACCGGCTGGCCGCCCGGGGCCGGATCAGCCGGCTGGTCAGCGAACAGGACGTGCTCCGGGCCATCGAATCGCCGCCCGAGGACACCAGGGCCTACTTCCGGGGCCGCTGCCTGCAGCAGTACCCGGAATCCGTGGCCGCCGCGTCCTGGGACTCGGTGATCTTCGATATCCCCGGCCGGGAGTCGCTGCAGCGGGTGCCGACCCTGGAGCCGCTGCGCGGCACCCGGGAATCGGTCGGCGGCCTGCTGGACCGGTGCCGGACCGCGGCCGAGCTAGTGGCCGCGCTGACCGGCCAGGATTAGGGCAGCCAGTCCCGGTCTGAGGCCGATGTCCGGTTTCAGGGTTGGACAGGCTGTCCGCAGGCGAAGATACGGTTAAGCCGAGGGACGACCCTGTAGCACGGAGGTTTCGGGCATGGCGACGAAGGACACCGGCGGCCAGCGGCAGGTGCCGAAGCGCAGCGAGGAGACCGAAGAGGAGGCACCGCAGTCGACGGCTGACGTCAAGGAGCGCCAGGAGAAGCTGTCCGACGACGTGGACGCGATCCTCGACGAGATCGACGAGGTGCTCGAGGAGAACGCGGAAGAGTTCGTCCGCTCCTATGTGCAGAAGGGCGGGGAGTGAGCCACCCGGTTCGCCCAGGGCTGACAGCCCAGCCAGCCACCGGCGGCCCAGCCGCCGCCGGGCGGCAGTAAGGTCAGGTCAGGTACCGGACGCGACATAACCGGAAGGACTCGGCGTGGCTTGGAGTTTCTTCGGCGAAAAGTTCACTTCGACGTGCCTGAATTCGGGCACATCGTCGTTCGCTGACCTGGTGGCCTCGTGCGCCCCTGAACTGCTGCCCGGGGCCGGGGCGGCGCCGCCGCACGCGCCCGGGCGGGCGCCGGCCGCCAGCGGCCGGTCAGCGCTGGAGCTGCCGCACGGGACGACCATCGTCGCGGCGCGGTTCGCCGAGGGCGTGGTCATGGCCGGTGACCGCCGGTCCACCGCGGGCAACATGATCGCCCAGCGCGACATCGAGAAGGTGTTCCGCAGCGACGACTTCTCCTGCGTCGGCATTGCCGGGGTGGCCGGCCTGGGCATCGAGCTGGTCCGGCTGTTCCAGCTGGAGCTGGAGCACTACGAGAAGCTGGAGGGCCGGACGCTGTCCCTGGAGGGCAAGGCGAACCGGCTGGCCGCGTTCGTCCGGGGCAACCTGTCCGCCGCCATGCAGGGCCTGGTGGTCGTCCCGCTGTTCGCTGGCTTCGATGAGGATGCCGGCCGGGGCCGGATCTTCAGCTACGACGCGGCGGGCGGGCGGTACGAGGAGCGCCCGTTCCACGCCATCGGATCCGGCTCGGTGTTCGCCAAGAGCTCGCTGAAGAAGCTCTATACCGAGGAGCTGTCCGGCGAGGGCGTGGTGACCGCCTGCATGCAGGCGCTCTACGACGCCGCGGACGACGACTCCGCCACCGGCGGGCCGGACCTGGCCCGGCAGATCTACCCGGTGGTGGCCATGGTCACCGCGGACGGCTTCCGGCGGCTGTCCGACGACGAGGCCGGCGAGTATCGCCCGGGCCGTCGTCGCGGAACGCACGCAGTCGCCGTCCGGGCCGATCGCCCCGCTGCTGCCCGGCGCGTAGCACGCAGCGCCGGGACCCAACCACCACCAGACGAGTAGGGGTAGACACGCGGTGAGTATGCCGTTCTACGTCTCGCCTGAGCAGGCGATGAAGGACAAGGCGGACTACGCACGGAAAGGCATCGCGCGCGGCCGCAGCGGGGTGGTGATCCAGTACGACGCGGGGATCCTGTTCGTGGCGCCCAACCCGTCCGGGGCCCTGCACAAGATCAGCGAGATCTACGACCGGATCGCGTTTGCGGCCGTAGGCCGGTACAACGAGTTCGAGAACCTGCGCAAGGCCGGTGTCCGGTACGCGGACCTGACCGGGTACCAGTACGACCGCAGCGACGTCACCGCGCGCGGGCTGGCCAACTGGTACGCGCAGGTCCTCGGGTCGATCTTCACCGAGAGCAACAAGCCGTTCGAGGTCGAGCTGGTGGTGGCCGAGGTGGGCGAGACGCCCGCGGCGGACCAGATCTACCGGATCACGTTCGACGGCTCGGTGGCCGAAGAGCACGGCTACGTGGCCATGGGCGGCCAGGCCGACCAGGTCGCCGGGGTGCTCAAAGACCAGTACACCGAAGGGCTCACCCTGGTCCGCGCGCTCGGCGCGGCCATCGCCGGGCTGTCCGGGCAGGGCAACGGGGACGCCGCCGAGCTCAACGCCGGCCAGCTGGAAGTCGGCATCCTGGCCCGGGACCGGGTGCACCGGACGTTCCGCCGGCTGACCGGCTCCCGGCTCGAGCTGCTGCTGGCCGAGGCGGGCGGCAGCGGCAGCGCGCCGCCGGAACCGCCGCCCGGCGAGGCCGCCAGCCCGGACGGCAGCAGCGGAAGAGTAGCCGCCCGCCCGGCTACGGCCGGCCCGGCTGGGCGTGTACCACGGCCCACACCGCACGCACCTCGTCGGGTGAGTTGTTCCAGTACTCGTGCGGGGTGGCCGAGTCGAACGCGATCGAGTCACCCGGACCCAGCTGGTAGCTGTCGAAGCCGACCCGGGCCTCCAGCGTGCCCGTCATGATCAGGCCGTACTCGTAGCCGTCGTGGCGCAGCGCGCGCCGGGTATCGGTGGAATGCCCCTGCGGCTCGTACACGACCTCCAGGAAGTCCACGTGCTCGTCCGGGCCCGGGGTGAGCCGCTCCCAGCGGACCCCGCTGGCCAGGTCGATGGTGCGCCGGGCGCCCGCGCGCTGCACGATGCCGTGGCCGGGCGGCAGCGGCTCCGGCCGGGCGTGGCCGGCCCGTGCGCGGTCGGCGTCAGCCCGGTGGCCTGGCCCACCCCGAACAGGAAGTCCAGCGACGTGCCCAGCTCGCTGGCCAGCGCGTACAGCATGCCCACCGACGGGGCCGAGACACCCCGCTCGATCTGCGAGACCAGGCTGGGTGAGCAGCTGATCCGGCGGGCCAGCTCGCGTGCGGACAGGCCACGCCCCTCGCGTACCTGGCGCAGCCGGGGACCCAGCTCCGCCCCCGGATCGAAGGTCCCGCCCGCCATGTCGCCCCGCCTTCCGGGCCAGCCTCTTGACAGCCACACTGTACATACGTTGAATCATGCTGTACACCTGCCAACGATTGCACCCGGGAGACGTCATGGCCACTCCCCAGCTAGCGGTAGCGCCCGCGCCGGGCCGGATGGGCGTGGACTTCGAGGAGCGGGTGGACTTCGCCCGGCTGCGCAGCTACCGGCTGAACCGGGCCATGGGCGCGCTGGAGGCCAGCGGTCTCGGCGCGCTGCTCGTGTTCGACAACAACAACATCCGCTACCTCACCGGGGTGGCGATCGGCGAGTGGACCCGGGACAAGCTGTGCCGCTACGCGCTCTACACGCGCACCGGCGAGCTGTTCCTGTGGGACTTCGGCTCGGCCGCGGTGCATCACCGGCTGTACTGCCCGTGGCTCAAGCCCGAGCACTGCATCGCCTCGTACAGCACCATGCGCGGGGCCGCCCCGCCGGACTCCGGCATCGTGGCCAAGGCGGTCACCGAGATCAAGGGCGTCCTGGCCGACACCGGGGTGGCTGGTGAGCCGGTGGGGGTCGACTTCGCCGAGATCCCGGTGCTGTTCGAGCTGCAGCGCCAGGGCATCGAGGTGCGCGACGGGCAGCAGGTGATGCTGGATGCCCGGCAGGCCAAGTCGCGCGACGAGATCACCCTGCTGTCCACCGCGGCGGCCATGGTGGATGGCGTCTACCAGGACATCACCGCCGCGCTCAAGCCCGGGGTGCGGGAGAACGAGATCGTCGCCCTGGCCAGCCAGCGGCTGTATGAGATGGGCTCCGACGATGTGGAGTCGATCAACGCGGTGTCCGGCGAGCGCTGCAACCCGCACCCGCACAACTTCTCCGACCGGATGATCCGGCCCGGCGAGCAGGCCTTCTTCGACATCATGCACTCCTACAACGGCTACCGGACCTGCTACTACCGGACGTTCAGCGTGGGCAGTTCCAGCCCCGCGCAGCGGGATGCCTACGCCCAGGCCCGGGAGTGGATGGAGGCTGCGCTGGCCATGATCAAGCCTGGCGTCTCGACCGACCAGGTGGCCCGGCTGTGGCCGGCCGCGGAGCGGATCGGGCTGGCCGACGAGAAGACGGCGTTCGGCCTGCAATTCGGGCACGGGCTCGGCCTGGCCCTGCACGAGCGGCCGATCATCAGCCGGCTCACCTCGCTGGATGCCCCGATGGAGATCCAGGAGGGCATGGTGTTCGCGCTGGAGACCTACTGCCCGGCCACGGACGGCGTGTCCGCGGCCCGGCTCGAGGAAGAGGTCGTGGTGACCGCCGACGGCGTGGAGATCATCACCCGCTTCCCGTCCCAGGAACTGTTCGTCACCAACCCGTACTGAGAGGTGCCATGGACGAGGCGACCGCCCTCGATCTCTACCGGATGATGCAGGAGATCCGGCTGTTCGAGAAGCGCGCCCATGACCTGTTCCTGCAGAACCTGGTCAAGGGCACCACCCACCTGGGCACCGGCCAGGAGGCGATCGCGGCCGGGGTGGCCAGGGCGATGCGGCCCGACGACTACACGTTCGTCACCTATCGCGGGCACAACCACGTGCTGGCCCGGGGCACCCCGATGGCGGGGGTCATGGCCGAGCTGCTGGGCCGGGCCAACGGCCTGATGCACGGCAAGGGCGGGTCCATGCACCTGCTCGACGTGTCCCGCGGCGTGCTCGGCTCGTACGCGATCATCGGCGCCCAGCTGGTCATCGCCAACGGCACCGCGTGGTCCGCGCAGTACCGGGGCAGCGGGCAGGTCACGGTGTGCTTCTTCGGCGACGGCACGACCAACATCGGCGCGTTCCACGAGGCGCTCAACCTGGCCGCGGTGTGGTCGCTGCCGGTGGTGTTCATCTGCGAGAACAACCAGTACATGGAGTACACGCCGATCGAGGCGGTGACCGCGGTGAAACGGCCGGCCGCCGACCGGGCGCCCGCCTACGGGCTCGCCTCCCTGGTGGTGGACGGCAACGACGTGGAAGCCGTCCACGCGATGGCCCGTGACGCCATCGGGCAGGCCCGGGCGGGCGGCGGGCCGTCGCTGATCGAGGCGCTCACCTACCGGCACGGCGGGCATTCCCGGGCCGACCCGGCCAAGTACCGGCCGGCCGAGGAGGTGCGCGAGTGGCTGGCCCGCGACCCCATCCCGGCCTACCGCAAGGTGCTGCGCTCCCGCGGGGTCAGCGAGGAGACCCTGGACGCCATCGACGCCAGCGCCAGGGGCAAGGTGGACCAGGCCACGGAGGAAGCCAAGGCCGGCGCGGAGCCGGACCTGGCCCTGGCCTCGACGAATGTGTGGAGTGACGGCGGCGCCGCGTGGAGGAACTCGTGAGCACTGAAGTGGTAATGCCCCGGATGGGGGAGACCGTGGACGAGGGCACCGTCAACGTCTGGTACAAGTCCCCGGGCGATGCCGTGACCGAAGGCGAACCGCTGCTGGAGATCGGCACCGACAAGGTGGACACCGACATCCCGGCCCCGGCCAGCGGGACGCTGACCCAGGTCAAGGTGGCCGCGGACGAGACGGTGCCGGTGGGCACCGTGCTGGCGGTCATCGAATGAGCGTCATCACGTACCGGGAGGCCGTGGCGCGCGGCATCGCCCAGGAGATGCGCCGCGACGACCGGGTGGTGTTCCTGGGCGAGGACGTGGCCGCGGCCGGCGGGGTGTTCAAGGCCACGGTGGGGCTGCTGGAGGAGTTCGGGCCGCGCCGGGTCCGCGACACCCCGATCAGCGAGCAGGCCATCCTCGGCGCGGCCATGGGCGCCGCGATGACCGGGCTGCGCCCGATCGCCGAGATCATGTTCAGTGACTTCTTCGCCGTGTGCTGGGACCTGATCGCCAACGAGATCGCCAAGAGCCGGTACATGTCCGACGGGCAGGTCAGCTTCCCGCTGGTGATCAGGTGCGCGAACGGTGCCGGGGTACGGTTCGGCGCCCAGCATTCCCAGTCGGTGGAGAACTGGGCCATGGCCGTGCCCGGGCTCAAGGTGGTGGCCCCGTCGAACCCAGCGGACGTGGTCGGCCTGCTGGCCGCGGCCGTCCGGGATCCCGACCCGGTGCTGTTCTTCGAGCAGAAGTCGCTGTACGCGGCCAAGGCCGAGGTCGGCGACGGCGAGATCGTGACCCCGCTGGGCCAGGCGGCGGTGGTCACCGGGGGAGATGACGCCACGATCCTGGCCCTGGCGGCCATGGTGCCGCGGGCGGTCGAGGCGGCCGGGCGGCTGGCGGCCGAGCACGGTATCCGCTGTAGTGTCGTTGATGTGCGCAGCCTGGTCCCGCTCGACACCCGTACCATCCTGTCCGAGGTGGCGCGGACCGGCCGGCTGTTCACCGTCGAGGAGAACCCGCGGCTGTGCGGGTGGGGGGCGGAAATCGTGTCCATCGCCGCGGAGGAATGCTTCGGCGCGCTGCGCGGGCCCGCGGTCCGGATCACCACGCCGCACATCCCGCTGCCCGCGGCCGATGCTCTCGAGGATCACGTGCTCCCCTCGGTGGCACGGATCACCGGGACGATACGCAAGACCCTGGAGGACGAGTGACCACGGCAGACCTGGCCGCCATCACCGGCATCGACGTGCCCACCGGGCTGTTCGTCGGCGGGCAGTGGGTCAAGGGCGGCGGCGAGATCGCCGTCACCGACCCGGCCACCGAGGAGACCATCGCCGAGGTGGCCGACGGCACGGTGGAAGACGCGCTGGACGCGGTCGGTGCCGCGCACGCCGCGCTGCCCGGCTGGGCCGCCACCGCGCCCCGGCAGCGCGGTGAGTGCCTGCGCCGGGCCTGGGCGCTGATGATCGAGCGGTCCGAGGCGCTGGCCCGGCTCATGGTGCTGGAGAACGGCAAGGCGCTGCCGGACGCGCGGGCCGAGGCCACGTACGCCGCTGAGTTCTTCCGCTGGTACGCCGAGGAAGCGGTCCGCCTGGACGGCGCGCTGGTCACCGCGCCCGCGGGCACCAACCGGATCCTGGTCACCCGCCAGCCGGTCGGCGTCAGCGTGCTGATCACGCCGTGGAACTTCCCGGCCGCGATGGCCACCCGCAAGATCGGGCCGGCCCTGGCCGCAGGCTGCACAGTGGTGCTGAAGCCGGCCCGGGAGACCCCGCTGACCGCACTGGCCGTGGCCGACATCCTGCGCGAGGCCGGGGTGCCGGACGGCGTGGTCAACGTGATCACCACATCCTCGTCCGGCCGGTTCAGCCAGGCTGTGCTGGCCGACCCGCGGGTGCGCAAGCTGTCCTTCACCGGGTCCACCGAGGTCGGCCGGGTGCTGCTGAAGACCGCGGCGGACACGGTGACCAACTGCTCGATGGAACTCGGCGGCAACGCGCCGTTCCTGATCTTCGACGATGCCGACATCAAGGCCGCGCTCGATGGCGCGTTCCTGGCCAAGATGCGCAACGGCGGCGAGGCGTGCACCGCGGCCAACCGGTTCTACGTGCACGAGGCGGTGGCCGACGAGTTCACCGCGGCCTTCGCGGCCCGGCTGGGCGCGCTGAAGGTCGGGCCGGGCCTGGATGACGGCACCGAACTCGGCCCGCTGGTCAACGAGGACACCAGGTCCAAGGTGGCCAGCCTGGTGGACGAGGCCACCGCGGCGGGCGGCCGGGTGCTCACCGGCGGCATCACGCCGGACCGCCGCGGCTACTTCTACAGCCCGACCGTGCTGGACAACGTGCCGCCGGACGCGCAGATCCTGGACCAGGAGATCTTCGGCCCGGTGGCGCCGATCGTCCGGTTCTCCGCCGAGCAGGACGCGATCGACTGGGCCAACGACACCGAGTACGGCCTGGTGTCCTACGTCTACACCGGGGACCTGCGCCGGTCGCTGCGGGTGGCCGAGGCCCTGGAGGCCGGGATGGTCGGCATCAACCGCGGCGTGGTGTCCGACCCGGCCGCGCCGTTCGGCGGGGTGAAACAGTCCGGGATCGGCCGCGAGGGCGGTCACGACGGGCTGCTGGAGTTCACCGAGACCAAGTACATCGCCGTTGACTGGTGAGCGACACGGGCGGGACCGGCCCCACCTGGCGGGACCGCCGCCGGCCGTGGCGTAGGGTCTGGTGAGCGCACATGGATAGACGAATCTTTGGCCTAGAGAACGAATACGGGGTCACCTGCACCTTCCGCGGCAGCCGGCGGCTGTCCCCGGACGAAGTGGCCAGGTACCTCTTCCGCCGCGTGGTCTCGTGGGGCAGGAGCAGCAATGTCTTCCTGCGCAACGGCGCGCGGCTGTACCTCGACGTGGGCAGCCATCCCGAGTACGCCACCCCGGAGTGCGACAACATCCTGGACCTGGTGGTCCACGACAAGGCCGGCGAGCGGATCCTGGAAGGCCTGCTGGTGGACGCGGACCGCAGGCTCCGCGAAGAGGGCATCGCGGGCGATATCTACCTGTTCAAGAACAACACCGACTCGGCGGGCAACTCTTACGGCTGCCACGAGAACTACCTGGTCGGGCGGCACGGCGAGTTCGGCCGGCTGGCCGACATCCTGATCCCGTTCCTGGTCACCCGGCAGATGATCTGCGGCGCGGGCAAAGTGCTGCAGACCCCGCGCGGTGCCGTGTACTGCGTCAGCCAGCGCGCCGAGCACATCTGGGAAGGCGTGTCCTCGGCCACCACCCGGTCCCGGCCGATCATCAACACCCGGGACGAGCCGCACGCGGACGCGGAGCGGTTCCGCCGCCTGCACGTGATCGTCGGCGACTCGAACATGAGCGAGACGACCATGCTGCTCAAGGTGGGCGCGACTGACCTGGTGCTGCGCATGGTCGAGGCGGGCACGGTGATGCGCGACCTGACCCTGGAGAACCCCATCCGGGCCATCCGGGACGTCAGCCACGACATGACCGGGCGCCGGAAGGTCCGGCTGGCCAACGGCCGGGAGGCCAGCGCGCTGGACATCCAGCGCGAGTACCTGGCCAAGGCCAAGGACTTCACCGACCGGCGCGGCGCGGACGCGGTCACCCAGCGGGTGCTCGACCTGTGGGAGCGCACCCTGCACGCGGTGGAGAGCGGCAACTTCAGCCTGGTCGACCGGGAAATCGACTGGATCACCAAGTTCCAGCTGATCGAGCGCTACCGGGCCAAGCACGACCTGCCGCTGTCCTCGCCCCGGGTGGCCCAGCTCGACCTCGCCTACCACGACGTGCACCGCGGCCGGGGGCTGTACTACCTGCTGCAGGCGCGCGGGGCGGTGGCCCGGACCGCGCGGGATATCGACATCTTCGAGGCCAAGTCGATCCCGCCGCAGACCACCCGGGCCCGGCTGCGCGGCGAGTTCATCCGGCGCGCCCAGGAACGGCGCCGCGATTTCACCGTGGACTGGGTGCACCTCAAGCTCAACGACCAGGCGCAGCGCACCGTGCTGTGCAAGGACCCGTTCCGGTCGGTGGACGAGCGGGTGGAGAAGCTGATCGCCGGCATGTAGCCGTAATGGCGAACGTGCGCCGCAGTCAGGTGATGCCGGTAGGCTGGCGTGGCTCACTGCCGGAAATGACAAGGTTGACCATGCGACGAATTGCGGCTGCGCTCTCTGTCCCGCTGCTGGCTGCCCTGGCCCTGGCCGGGTGCGGGTCTTCGTCGAGCAGCTCCAGCCCTGCTGTCTCGGTGTCCGGGCAGTTCGGCCAGAACCCGAAGATCACCATCCCGGCTCAGACCGCGGGCAAGGCCCTGGTCACTAAGACACTGATCACCGGGTCCGGGCCGGCGCTGACCAAGCAGGACGCATTCGTCGGCAATTACGCCGTCTATATCTGGAGCGGCAAGACCCACAAGCTGGCCGAGAGCACGTTTACCACCAAGAGCCCGGCGCTGTTCAGCGGCCAGCTGCTGCCCGGGCTGGAAACCGCGCTGATCGGCAAGAAGATGGGCAGCCGGGTGCTGGCCGTCATCCCGCCGTCGAAGGGCTACGGGAAGACCGGGAACTCACAGGCCGGGGTCACCGCCACCGACACGCTCGTGTTCGTGGTGGACATGATCAAGTCGTTCCCGGACAACGCGTCGGCCACCGGCACCCAGGAGTCCAGCGGCGGCGGCTCGCTGCCCACGGTCACCGCCAAGACCGGCACTGCCCCGACCATCAGCGTCAACTCCGCACACAAGGCCCCCGCCAACCTGATCAGCAAGACGCTGATCAAGGGGTCCGGGCCGGTGGTGGCCAAGGGCCAGACCGTGGTCACCCAGTACGTCGGGGTGATCTGGCGGACGGGCAAGGTGTTCGACTCGTCCTGGTCCCGCGGCCAGCCGTTCGGCTTCACCATCGGCGCCACCCCCAGCCAGGTGATCTCCGGCTGGGACAAGGGCCTGATCGGGCAGACCGTCGGCAGCCGGGTCCTGCTGGCCGTGCCGCCGGCCGATGGCTACGGCAAGACCGGCAGCACGCAGGCGGGCATCAAGGGCACGGACACGCTGGTGTTCGTGGTGGACATCCTGGGCGCGGTCACCCCGTCGGCCGGCTGACGCCGGCCAGGCCGGCCGCGTGGCGGCCGGCCGCCGCCGCGGCCAGGAAGTAGGCCGGGTCGTCGTCCAGCGTGCGGCCCATGCTGGACAGCGGCACCGGGCAGCCGCGCAGCGCCTCGGCCAGCCCGTCGGTGCCCACGCTGACCAGGGTGTGCCGGGCGGCCAGCGCCGCGGCCTGCTCGGCCACCCGCGCGCCGAACTCGCCGGGCAGCAGCGGCACCACCACGTCGGCGCTGGCCAGCGCCACCCGGCCGTAGGCGGTGAGGCTGTGGTGCGACACCCCCTGGTGCCGGGGCCGCGGGTCGGCCGCGCTGATCCGCAGCGCGGCCACCGGGCGGCCGCCGAGCACCGCCGCCGCGTTGACCGCCTCGCCGCAGGCCACCCCGGAAAATCCCCACCGGGTGCCGGTGCCCAGGTTGCCCGGGCCCTGGGTGACCACGATCACCTCGGCGCCGAGCACGTGCCGGGCGGCCAGCAGCCCGGTGTGCACGGTGACTGTGTCCAGGTCACCGCCGA
Organism: uncultured Actinomycetes bacterium; assembly: GCA_963711705.1. Lineage (GTDB taxonomy): Bacteria > Actinomycetota > Actinomycetes > Streptosporangiales > Streptosporangiaceae > RYN-230. Next base: position 67,759 of record CAVQFM010000012.1, on the reverse strand, counting down.
ACGCCTGGCCGGTGGTGACCGTGCCGGCCAGCCAGCCCGCCGCGCGCAGCCCGGCCAGGGTCCGGGAGAAGGCGGCGGGCAGCGCGCCGCCGTCCAGCATCACGTACCCGGCCACCGGCGGGACCGGGCAGTCCGCGCGCAGCGCGGCGAGCACCGCGGGCAGCGCCGAGTGCAGGTCGGCCACGACTACCGGCACCCCGGCGATGTCGTCGGCGTCCCGCAGCACGTCGTGGTGCGGCGAGCCCTGCTCGTCGGCGCCGAGCACGGTCACCTGCAGGGGCGTGTAACGCGCCTTGACCAGGTGCCCGGGGCCGTCCGGATCGGCCGGCAGCCGGTCCGGCACCGCCACCACCAGCGCGTACCCGCCGGTGCCGAGGCCGAGGGCGAGGGCGGTGCTGTTCAGCAGCACCCGGTCGCCGGGCCGCGGCGGCCCGGTCAGCTCTGGGTAGGCCAGCGCCCGGATGGTGCCTTCGGGCACACTGACCTCGAGTTCCATCGCGCCGGGCCAGTCCTGGTGCACCGTCAAAACGACGCCACTGCGCCATCTGATCACTCCCGCAGGGTAGCGTCATATGTTGGCCTGGATGGGCAGCCCGGCCAGGAGCTACGAGGGACGGCGATGTCACGACGGAAGACCGAGCGGCTGCTGGGGCTGGTGGTCTGCCTGCTGTCCAGCGAGCGTTACCTCACCGCCCTCCAGATCCGGGCCGCCGTGCCCGGCTACCCGGAGTCCTTCGAGGCGTTCAAGCGCATGTTCGAGCGGGACAAAGAGGAGCTGCGCGAGCTGGGCATCCCGCTGGAAACGGGGTCCAATTCCCCGCTCGACGAAGAAGCTGGGTACCGCATTCCGCGGCAGGCTTACGTTCTGCCGGAAATTCGCCTGGAGCCCGACGAGGCCGCAGTTCTCTCGCTGGCCGCAGGGGTATGGCGGCGGGCTGAACTGGCCGGTGCCGCCGCGGGCGCGCTGCTGAAGCTGCGGGCCGCGGGGGTGGATGCGGAAGAGACGCCGCAGCCGGGCATCGAGCCGCGGCTGCAGGCGGGCGAGGCCGCGTTCGGGCCGCTGTGGCAGGCGGTGCGGGACCGGCGGCCGGTCGCCTTCGCCTACCGGGCGGCCGGGCGCAGCGAGCCGCAGCAGCGGCACCTGGAGCCGTGGGGCGTGGTGAACCGGCACGGCCGCTGGTACGTGGCCGGGCACGACCGCGACCGGGACGCGGCCCGGGTGTTCCGGCTGAGCCGCATCGAGGGGCCGGTCGAGTTCAGCGGGCCCGCCGGGTCGGTGACCGTGCCGGACGGCGTGGACGTGCGGGAAACCGTCCGGGAGTGGGACACCCAGCCGCCGCCGCAGCGGGCCGCGGTGCTCCGGGTCCGGCAGGGCGCCGGGCACGGCATCCGCCGGTACGCCACCTCGGTGCGGCCGGACGGTGCTGGCTGGGACCTGGTCGAGACGCCGTTCTCCGACGTGGCCTGGTTCGCCGAGCACCTCGCCTCGTTCGGCCGCTCGGTGGTCGTGGCCGAGCCCGCCGACCTGCGGGAAGCGGTCATCACCCAGCTGAAGGGAGCGCTGGCATGATGGCGCCGGGACCGGCCCCGCGGACCAGCACCGCCCGGCTGCAGCGGCTGCTGGCGCTGGTGCCCTACGTGGTCAGCCGGAAGGTGGCCGGGGTGGCCGAGACGGCGGCCGCGTTCGGCATCAGCGAGCGGGAGCTGGTCGACGACCTGAACCTGCTGTGGTGCGTGGAGCTGCGCTCACCCGATCCGTACTGCCCCATCGACCTGTCCTACGAGGGCGGCGAGATCGAGGTCAGCCAGGCCGAGCTGATGGACCGGCCGCTCCGGCTGGCCGTGGACGAGGCCAGCGCGCTGCTGGTCGCGCTGCGGATGCTGGCCGAGGTCGGCCAGGCCGCCGCGGTGCCCGGCCTGGCCGAGGGGTCGGCGCTGAGCCGGACCATCGCCAAGCTGGAAGCCGCCGCGGGCGAGGCGGCGGCGCCGAGCGCGCAGGTCGCGGTGCAGGTGGACAAGATCGTCCAGCAGGCGGTGCTGGACCAGCTGCGGGATGCGCTGGCCCGCGGGCGCCGGGTCCACCTGACCTATTACGTGCCCGGCCGGGACGAGGCCACCGAACGTGACGTGGACCCGATGCGGCTGCTGATCGTCGAGGGCCGCACCTACCTGGAGGGCTGGTGCTGGCGGGCCGAGGCGGTCCGGCTGTTCCGGCTGGACCGGGTGCTCGGCCTGGCCGTCCTGCCGGTGGCCGCGGAAGTCCCGCCCGACGCCGAGCCGAAAGACCTGGACCAGGGGCTGTTCCGGCCGTCGCCCGGGGACCTGCACGTGGTGATCGAACTGGGCCCGCATGGCCGCTGGGTGGCTGAGTACTACCCGTGCGAGGAAGTCACCGAGCTGGGTGACGGGCGGCTGCGGGTGGAACTGCGCACCCCGGACAGCCGCTGGGTGCGGCGGCTGGCCCTGCGGCTGGGGGAGAATGGCCGGATCATCGCCCCGGCCAGCCTGGATGAGCAGGTCCGCGGGGATGCCGCGGCGGCTCTGGCCCAGTACGCGCCGCAGGTAGCAGACCAGGGCGGCGGCTAAGCTACCGGGATGCCGAATAGGTGAGTTAACGTGCCCCGGGGCGTAGCATGTGCGTGAAGGCGCCTCTGCATGCCGGGGCATGGCCCTCGCTCAAAAAGGACTGATATGGGATTCGATGCACTCAGCCCATGGCATCTGCTGATCATTGCGGTGATCTTCGTGATGCTGTTCGGTGCCAAGAAACTTCCGGACAGTGCCCGCGCACTGGGCCGTTCGCTGCGCATCTTCAAGGCCGAGACCTCGGGCCTGCGCCATGACGAGAACGGCAACGTGGTACCGGAACAGCCGGCCCAGCCCCAGCCCCAGGCCCAGCCTGTGCCGCCGCCGCAGCTCCCGGCCTCGGCCCCGCCGCCCGCCAGCGGTGTGACCGGCGCGCCCGTCTCGGAGCCCCAGCGCACCAACCAGCCCAGCTGAGCCTGCCCAGGAGATGAGCACGCCGCCCGATCAGCCCGCGCAGGAGCACGCGCGGGCCCTCCGGCTGCCCCGGCGGTCCGACCCGGAAGCCCGGATGTCCCTGGTGGACCACATCCGTGAGCTGCGCAGCCGGCTGCTCAAGGCTGTGTTCGGGCTGGCCCTGGGCATGATCGTCGGCTGGATCTTCTTCACCCCGGTATGGCATTTCCTGGAGAAGCCCTACTGCCGGATCCCGCAGCACAACCGGCTGATCGTCGGGCACGGCTGCCAGCTGATCGTGAACGGCCTGTTCGACGGGTTCTTCCTGCACCTGAAGATCATGTTCGTCGTCGGGCTCATCGTGTCCTCGCCGATCTGGCTGTACCAGCTGTGGGCGTTCATCGCGCCCGGGCTGTACAAGCGCGAGCGGCGCTGGACGTACGCGTTCGTCGGGATCGCGGTCCCGCTGTTCGTGCTGGGCGGCACGTTCGCCTACTTCGCGATGACCCGCGGCCTGCACTTCCTGCTCAGCATGGTGCCGGGCGGGATCACCCCGCTGATCACCGTGGACACCTACCTGAGCTACGCGATGGCCATGCTGCTGATCTTCGGCCTGGCCTTCGAGGTACCGCTGCTGATCATCATCCTGAACCTGGCCCGCGTGCTCACCCACGAGCGGATCAGGAAGTGGCGCCGGCTGATGATCTTCGGCGTGTTCGTGTTCGCCGGGGTGGCCACGCCCAGCCCGGACCCGCTGACCATGCTGCTGCTCGCGGTCCCGTGCGTGATCCTGGTGGAACTGGCCGAGGTTTTCGCCTGGCTGAATGACCGCCGGGTGGCCCGCCAGCCGTCGGTGTATGAGGGTCTGGACGACGACCAGGTGTCCCCGCTGGACTTCGACGACACCTATAACGCGGATACCCGGCTCTAACGGGGCGGGACACCAGCGCACCGGGCCCGCTCACCTAGGCTGGGCTCATGTCCACGCCTGCTAGCCCGGCGCAACGCTATGCCGCTTCCCGCAGGCAGGCGGCGGATGGCCGGGAGCTCACCGCCTTCCAGGCGCTCTACGACTTCAGCTTCGACAGCTTCCAGAAGCAGGCCTGCAAGGCACTCAGCGACGGCCACGGCGTGCTGGTGGCCGCGCCGACCGGCTCGGGCAAGACGGTGATCGGCGAGTTCGCCGTGCACCTGGCCCTGGCCGAGGGCCGCAAATGCTTCTACACCACGCCGATCAAGGCGCTGTCCAACCAGAAGTACAGCGACCTGGTGCGGCGGTACGGCCCGGGCCAGGTGGGCCTGCTCACCGGGGACAACAGCATCAACGGGGAAGCGCCGGTGGTCGTGATGACCACCGAGGTGCTGCGCAACATGCTCTACGGCGGGTCACCCACCCTGGCCGGGCTCGGCTATGTGGTGCTGGACGAGGTGCACTACCTGGCCGACCGGTTCCGCGGCGCGGTCTGGGAAGAAGTCATCATCCACCTGCCCGAGCCGGTCCGGGTCGTGGCGCTGTCCGCCACGGTCAGCAACGCCGAGGAGTTCGGCGACTGGCTGGCCCAGGTGCGCGGGGGCACCACGGTGATCGTGGACGAGCACCGGCCGGTGCCGCTGTGGCAGCACATGCTGGTCAGCGGCCGGCTGTACGACCTGTTCATGGAGTCGGGCCCGGCTCGGTCCAACGGGGCCCGGACGGGGGAGGAGCGGCGGGCCCGGGTCAACCCGGAACTGCTCCGGCTGGCCCGCCGGGATGACTGGGCGGCCCGTCCCGGACGGCCGCCCCGCGGCGGCCGGCGGCCGGCCGGCCTCCGGGCGCCACGGCGGCCGGAGGTCATCGCGCGGCTGGACTCGGCCGGGCTGCTGCCCGCCATCACCTTCATCTTCAGCCGGGCCGGCTGTGATGCCGCGGTCCGCCAGTGCCTGGACGCTGGCGTCCGGCTCACCACCCCGGACGAGGCCGCGGCCATCACCGAGCTGGCCGAGGAGCGCACCAGGGACATTCCCGAAGCGGACCTGCCAGTACTCGGCTACAGCGAGTGGCTGACCGGCCTGCAGCGCGGCATCGCCGCGCATCACGCGGGCCTGCTGCCCACGTTCAAGGAAGTGGTCGAGGAGCTGTTCGAGGCCGGGCTGGTCCGGGCGGTGTTCGCCACCGAGACCCTGGCCCTGGGGATCAACATGCCCGCCCGGACCGTGGTGGTCGAGCGGCTGGTCAAGTGGAACGGCGAGACCCACGCCGAGCTGACTCCGGGGGAGTACACCCAGCTCACCGGGCGGGCGGGCCGCCGCGGCATCGACGTCGAAGGGCACGCGGTGGTGCTCTGGCAGCCCGGCGTGGACCCGCTGACCGTGGCGGGCCTGGCCGGCACCCGGACCTACCCGCTGAACTCCAGCTTCCGGCCGTCCTACAACATGGCGGTGAACCTGGTCGGCCAGGCCGGGATGGACAAGGCGGCGGCCCTGCTGGAGTCCTCGTTCGCCCAGTTCCAGGCGGACCGGGCGGTGGTCGGCATCGCCCGGCAGGCCCGCCGCAGCCGGGCCGCCCTGGACGAGCTGCAGCTGGTCTGCGACCGGGGCGACTATGCCGAGTACCACGCGCTGCGCCAGGAGCTGACCGAGCGGGAGAAGGCCACCGACCGGGACCGGTCCCGGGAGCGGTGGGCGCAGGCCCGGGAGTCGCTGGAGCAGCTGCGCCGGGGCGACATCATCCTGGTGCCCGGCGGCCGCCGGTCCGGCCTGGCCGTCGTCCTCGACCCCGGGGTGGCCCAGGGCCCGGGCAAGCGGGGCAGCCCCCGGGCGGACGCGGCCAACGCCCCGCTGCCGCTCGTGCTCACCGTCGGGCGGCAGGTCAAGCGGCTGTCGCTGGCTGACTTCCCGACTCCGGTCAGCCCGATCGACCGGCTGCGGATACCCAACAGCTTCAGCGCCCGCTCGCCGCAGCACCGCCGTGACCTGGTCGCCAGCATGCGCAGCAAGCTGGCCGGGCGGGACGTCGGGCGCCCCTCGCGGCCCACCTCGCATCCGGACCGGGCCGCCCAGGACGAGCTCGCCGGCCTGCGGCGGCGGCTGCGCCAGCATCCCTGCCACGGCTGCGCGGACCGGGAGGCGCACGCCCGGCAGGCGGAGCAGCGGACCCGGCTGGAGCGCGAGGTGGCCAGCCTGGAAGCCAGCGTGGCCGCGCGCTCGCACGTCATCGCGCGGACCTTCGACCGGGTGTGCGCGGTCCTGGACCGGCTCGGCTACCTGGCCGACGGCACGGTCACCCCGGAGGGCCGGCGGCTGGCCGACCTGTACACCGAGCTGGACCTGCTCGCCGCGGAGTGCCTGCGCCGCGGGCTGTGGGACGGCCTGAGCCCAGCGGAGCTGGCGGCGTGCGTGTCCGTGCTGACGTTCGAGTCGCGGCAGACCGAGGACGACGGCCCGCCACGGCTGCCCGGCGGCCCGGTCCGGGACGTGGTCGCCGCCATGGCCGAGGTCTGGGGCGAGCTGGACGAGGTGGAGAAAGCGAACCACCTGTCGTTCATGCGCGAGCCCGACCTGCGCTTCGCCTGGGCCGCGCACGCCTGGGCGCGGGGCAAGCCGCTGGAGACTGTGCTGCGGGACAACCTGACGCCCGGTGATTTCGTCCGCGCGGTCAAGCAGCTGATGGACCTGCTCGGCCAGATCGCGGTGGCAGCCGGGGCCGGCTCGCCGCTGGCCAGCACCGCGCACGCCGCCGTGGACGCGCTGCGCCACGGGGTGGTCGCCTACAGCTCGGTCGGGTAGGGCGCGGGCCGTCAGGCTTCGGTCTGCGCCGAGCTGAGCGGGATGACCCGGGCGGTGGCCGTGGCGGTGGTGAGGACCACTCCGTCGGAGTCAGCCAGTTCGGCCTCCAGGAACGCCAGGTCCCCGTGGCGGTGCACAACGCGCCCCCGGCCGTGGAGCCGGCCCGGCCGGGCCGGCCGGAGGAAACTGGTCTTGAGCTCCAGGGTGGACTGGAATTGGCCGGGCTGGAGTGTGGCCAGCAGGGCCGGGCCCACCGTGTCGTAGAGCATCGCGGCCAGAAACGCGCCGAGCACGTTACCGGCCGGGTTGGTGAAGTCCTCGGTGGCGGTGAACGCGAGGTCGATGGTGGCGTTCTCGGCATCGAATCCAACGAATTCCGCCCCCAGGGTGGCCGCGGCACGGGGGATTGGCGCCCGGCCCAGCACCGCGTCCCAGAACGGCCCGGATCGTTCCGTCATCGTCTCTCCTTCGCTGGTTGCCTCACCATCTGCCCGAGGCTACGCAACCGCCAGGCGGTCCCGGCTGTCTTGATTGGCAGGCAGGTGATCGTTGTGCGGCATCGGGTGGGGGTAGCGGACAGATAAGGGTCCGGTCACCGTCGGGTCACGATTCGCCGTGGCCCCCACCTGGCCTGTTCCCAGCCTCCTGGCCCGGTCTTAGCATGATCGGTTGGGCGCCGTTTGGCGTGCCGCCATGCCGTGGGGATCGGGCCCAGGGCTCCTGTGCTCCGCGGAACGAACTGTGCGGCAGAAACAGGAGGGGAATGTCGATGCGCAAACGCACGCAGTCCTTTGCGGCCGCAGCAGGCCTGGCCGTCCTCGCGCTCGTGGCCGCTGCCTGTGGCGGCAGCAGCGCGCACGTCATCCGGCAACTCGTCAGCGGGCTCACAGACCTTTGGCCAACAGGGCCTGAACCCGGGCGGGACGCCAAAGTCCGGCGGCACGCTGAACATGCTCGGCCAGGGCGACGTTGACTACATGGACTACAACGTCTCTTACTACACGATCGGCGGCCTGGGCCAGCGGCCCTGGCTCCGCGGGCTGCTGGCGTACCCGGCCATCCCCGGCAAGGCGACCACACCCGCTCCTGACCTGGCCACCGCGATGCCCACCGTCACCAACGGCGGCAAGACCTACAAGCTCACCATCCGCACCGGTGCGATGTGGGACACCAGCCCGCCACGGCAGGTCACCGCGGCCGACGCGCTGCTCGGCCTCCAGCGTTCCTGCAACCCGACCCAGCCGTTCGGCGGCCTGCCGGACTTCGAGACGCTGATCGTCGGTTACCAGCAGTTCTGCAACGGCTTCGCCAAGGTCAACTCGACATCGGCGTCAGGCGAGAAGAAGTACATCGAGACGCACCAGATCTCCGGGGTCAAGGTCTCCGGGCAGACGATCACCTACAACCTGACGCACCCGGCCAGCTACTTCCCGGACATGCTGCAGTTGGACGCCTTTTCCCCGGCCCCGGTGGAGAGCCTGAACTACCTACCCGGGAGCAGCGCGGAAGCCCAGCACCTGATCGCTGATGGGCCGTACAAGGTCACGAGCTACGTGCCGACCCGAAGCATTACTTATGCCCGCAATCCGGCGTGGCAGCCGAGCAGCGACCCGATCCGCAAGGCGTACGTTAACGCGATCAAGGTCACTGAGACCGGTAACGAGCCCGCGGTCCAGCAGCAGCTGCAGACCAACACGGCCGCGGCGAGCATGGAGTTCGACGCGTTCCCGCCAGTTGGCGCGGACCCCGGCCTGTACCAGCAGATGAAGCAGGGACTGAACCACAACTTCAACCTCGGTTCCACGTACTCCACCAACCCGTACATCGTGTTCAACGAGGTGTCGCCGAACAACAGTGGTGCGCTGAAGAAGGTCGCGGTCCGGCAGGCGCTCAGCTACGGCATCAACCGGGCGCCCCTGCTCACGGACAACGGCGGCCCGACCCAGGGGGTGGCGCTCACCCACGTGCTGCCCGATGGCATCAACGGGTCGCAGGACATGCCGAAGGGCTACAACCCGTACCCGTACAACCCGAGCAAGGCCAAGCAGATGCTGGCGGCTAACGGGGCCAAGAACATGACCCTGACCCTGCTCTACCGGGCATCCGACACGAACGAAGCCAAGATGGCGCAGACCGTGCAGAGCGACCTACCGAAGATCGGCGTGAAGGTCAAGCTGCTCTCCGCCACCCCCGCTGACTTCTACACCAAGTACCTGCAGGTGCCGAGCGTGGCCCATCGGGGCGTGTGGGATATCGCACTTACCGGGTGGATACCAGACTGGTACGGGGACGGCGCGGTGTCCTTCTTCGGGCCGCTGTTCTCCGGGCCGGCGTCGTACCCGCCGGTCGGCAGCAACTTCGGGTTCTACAACAACCCGTTGACAAACGCTCTGATCGGCAAGGGTGCCACCTCCGCGTCGGCCAGCTCGGCCGCCACGATCTGGGCCCAGGCTGACCAGGCGGTCATGAAGGACGCGGCAATCTACCCCATCGTTCAGCCGTACCAGCCGCTGTATCACGCCAGCTATGTGCACAACGCGGTGTACATCCCGTCGATCCAGGGGTTCGACCCGACCAACGTCTGGCTCAGCTCGCCAGGATGATCCTGGCCAGCCCTAGGCGATGAGTGAGCGCTTGCTGGGCTGGCAGGTGTGATCGTTGGGCCAGATCGCGGCGGTCAGGGAGAGGATGCGCTGGAGCACCCGGACGGTGACGCCTGCTGGGGTGTGCCCGCCATGTTGTTCCAGGCCAAGCGGGCCTTTGAAGGTGTCGTTGCCTGAGTCATCTAGGCTCCAGGCGTGACTGATCTTACGGACTATGCCCGGCTGGTGACCCGCGACCACGGGCTCGGCGTGGTGTCGACGCTGCGCGCCGACCAGACGATCCAGGCCTCGGTGGTGAACACCGGGGTGCTCGATCACCCCGTCAGCGGGCGGCCGGTGATCGGTTTCACCACCCGGGGCGGTACCCGCAAGCTGGTCAACCTGCGGGCCCGGCCGCAGCTGGCGGTGACCGTCCGGGCCGGCTGGGAATGGGTCACCGCGGAGGGAACCGCCGAGCTGATCGGCCCGGACGACCCGGCCCTGGGGGTGGACGCCGAGGGGCTGCGCCTGCTGCTGCGCGCGGTGTTCGCCTCCGCCGGCGGCACGCATGAGGACTGGGCCGCCTACGACCGGGTGATGGCGGAGGAACGCCGGGCCGCCGTCCTGATCACCCCGGCCCGGGTCTACTCGAACGGCTGAGGCCGTCCCGGGCCGCCGGGCCGGTTCCCGGGCCTGCCGGGTGGGTGCCGCGCGGCGGGTGCCCGGGATGAGGCGGGCGCCGCCGGCGGCGGTTTGGCGGGCGGGCGGCGGGCCCTCCGGGACCGGGCCCGGCCAGATCAGCAGGACCGGGCAGGCCGCATGGTCCACCACGAACCGCGCCGTCTTGCCCAGGCTCTTCGGGCCCGCGGTCGCGCCCTCCCGGGCGACCACGAGCAGGGCTGCTCCCTGGGCGGCGGCCGTCACCACCTCGTGTTCGGGCCGGCCGAGCCGCCGTAGCTGCTGGCAGGGCCGGCCCAGCCGGGCCGCGGCCGCGCCGAGAAGCTCGCTGGCCGCGGTCTCCGCCATCGCGGCCAGCTGAGCGCCGGGATCGGCCCCCGTCCGCCCGAGCAGGCCAGTGAACGCGCCGTGCGCCGCGTCCAGAGCCGCGGTGTCGGTGACGTGGAGCAGGCTCACATCCTCGCTGGCTGGTGCCAGGGTGGCCACCGCATCCACGCACGCAGCCCAGCTGTCCTCGGTGATCCAGACGAGCACGGTCATGCCGCCAGTCTCCCGCGCGGGAGCGCGGTCCGGGTGTCTCCGCCTGGGGTCAGGCGGCGCGGTTGGGTGGTCCGTGGCTGTGCAGGATGCGTTTACGGTCGGGGCTGCGTGCGGTGACTGTGCCGTCGGGGCGCAGGGTCAGGTTCCAGTCCCATTGGTGCACGGCGATCAGGTGGTGGAACGCGCAGAGCAGGATCAGGTTGTCCAGGCGGGTGGGCCCGCCGTCGGCTCTGGGTCGCAGGTGATGGACCTGGCAGGCCGCGGGCGGCTGGGCGCAGCCGGGGAACGCGCAGTGCCGATCGCGAGTGATCACCGCCCGCCGCAGGTGCCCTGGGACGGTTGGGGTGGCGGCGCCGACGTCCAGGGGCAGGCTGACCGCGGGGAACTGGCCGCTGGTGGCCTGGGCACGCAGGAACGCGGCCAGCCCGCCGGGCCCAGACAGCACATCCGCGGCATAACGCAGCAGCGTGTCCTGCAGCCGGGCCAGGGTGGCGGGGGGGAGCGGCCGCCCCGGGCACTGACAGCCGTCCGGCCCGGTGCCGCCGCCAGGGCCGCCGCCAGGGCGGGGGCCATGCCGTGGGCTGGGACCGTGGTAGGCCAGGAACGCGCCGGCCAGGGTATCGAGGGCGGCTGGGTTGAGGTGGCCGGTGACGACCGGGGTGATCGCCGCGTCACACGCATACCCGCGCGCGGCGCGGCCCGATAGCCAGCCGGGCTGGCCGTCCCCGGCTGCCTGCCCGGCCCGCCACGCGGCTTCGGCGTCGCGGCCGCCGGGCTGGTCCCGCAGCTGATCGAGGGTCAAATGGAGCTGGACGTGGGTGGGCTGGCCGGCCCGGTCCGGCAGGAACCCGGCCCCGGTCAGCCGGCCGCAGGCCTCTTCGAGGGCGTCGTGGTGGCGCTGCACCGGGGTCCGCATATCCTCCGGCCCAGCCTTCTTGCCTAAGGACTCCAGCACCGCCGATAGTGCCGCCGCGCACGCTGGGGTCAGTTCCCCCTCCAGGTGGCCCGCGCCGCGGAAGGTCAGGCTCAGCCGCAGCCGCCGGTGTGCGAACCCGTCCTCATCCCCACCTGGGTCCGGGCCGTTGTCGGGGGTGGCGGTGCGCCCGCGTATCTCCTCGGCCAGCCCGGCCAGGTCCGCTAGCGAGGCGCCACCGGCCGCGGCTGCTAAAAGGATCTCATCCGCGCTGGCCCGGTGCTCCTGCGGCAGCAGGTCCGTCCAGGCAGCGATGGTCCGCGCCCACGACGGCGAGATACTGCCCCCGGCCAGGGCGGCCGCGAGGGCCGGGTGGGCAGCTAGCCGTTTCATCCACCCGATGGCACCGTCGGCCGCCCCGTTGGTGATCTGGGTCTGCCAGCGCAGCCACATCCGCGCGCTGCCCTGACCATCATCTTCGTAGGCCGAGCTGGCGCTGAGCGCGCCCAGCATCCGGGCCTGCGCCGCCGTCTGGGCCGACTCCGCCCGGGCCAACCCACGCAGGCACTGCGCCTGCACCGGGCCGGGCAGATCCGCTACGGCCACGCCGTTCAGGTAGGCCAAGCCGGCCTCGACCGCCGCCAGCGCCTCCGTCACGTCCGACGGCTGCTGCCCGGTGGTGCACATCCCGGCCCACCTCCCTCCAGCGACTGGCCGAAGACCACTTTCGAAGTCATGTTCGACCATACCGGGACCCACCGACACTTCTAGTACTCCGGCGCGGGCCGGCGTCATGGAAGAACACGTGCTCGGGGTCATGTTCGTCCAGGCCGGTGAGTATCCCGCTGGGGGTCCATCCTTCGCTGCGCGCCAACTTCCGCATTGGCGCGTTCGAGTCGTTGGTGGACACGAACACCCTGGGTGTCGAGGCGTTCTGGAGTGCGGCCCGGATGAGAGCGCGTCCGCCAGGGCGAGCAGGAAGTTCTCACCGTCCAGATACCGGTGCCCGAGCCGGACAGCGTGGTCATAGGCCAGCATCGAGACCCCACGGGCCGCTGGGGTCATATGCGCAGGCCATCACCGCCCCGGAAACGCCTGCCGTGCTTGCGGTGCACGGTCTGCTTGGTCACGCCCAGCCGCATCGCGATCTCCTGACGGGACCTCGCACTATCCGTGGGTGAACGGGTGATCCGGCGGCGGTGTGCTACTACACCCGGTGCCACACGTGCCTGCCTACTGGCCGCCGGGCTGGCGATGTGCGATGACTGAGGGGTGAACCAGGGGAAGCGCCGGCATCGCGGCGTTGGGGGGTCGAGATGGGCAAGACCGGTAACCACGCAGTAGTCCTCGGGGCCAGCATCGGCGGTCTGCTGGCGGCGCGGGTGCTGGCCGACGCGTACGAGACGGTGACGGTCATCGACCGGGACAGCCTGCCCGCGGGCGCGCGAAGCCGCCGTGGCGTGCCCCAAGGGCGGCACATTCACGTGCTGCTGCCGAGCGGGGCCGGGATCATGGATGAGCTGTTCCCCGGGCTGATCAGTGACCTGGTGGCTGAGGGAACTCCGGTCATGAGCGACTTTTCCCAGGCGTGGGCATCCTTCGGCGGCCATCTCATGTGCGCTGAGGCGGCCCCGGTGCCTGGGGTTTTCGTGCAGCCCAGCCGGCCCTATCTGGAGGCACACGTGCGCGCCCGGGTCCAGGCGCTGCCGAACATCGAGATAGCCGACGGAATCGAGGCCGTTGACCTGGCCGCCACCGAGAACCGGGACCGCATCACCGGCGTCCGCATCCAGCGCCACCAGACCGGCGCGGACATCCTCACTAGCGAGCGGGTGCTCCCCGCCGATCTGGTCGTCGACGCGACCGGCCGGACCGGCCGCACTGCCTCCTGGCTGCCGTCACTCGGTTACGGCCCGCCCACCGAGGAGCAGGTGAAGGTGGACATCAGGTACTCCAGCCGGCCGCTGAAGCTGCGTCCCGGCGCTCTAGACGGCAGGACGCAGGTCTTCATCGGCGCCTCGCCTGGCCACCCACACGGCATCGGGATGTTCGCGACCGAGGGTGATCGCTGGATGCTCACGCTGTTCGGCTACCGGGGCCATCATCCGCCCGCCGACCCCGCGGGGTTCCTGGCCTTTGCCGAAATGGTCGCGCCGCCCGAGGTGTTCGCCGCGATCCGCGCGGCCGAGCCACTCGCGGACATCGTCACCAACCGGTTCCCGGCCAGCCTGTGGCGGCACTACGAGCGGCTGCGCCGGTTCCCCGCCGGGCTGCTGGTCTTCGGCGACGCGATCTGCAGCTTCAATCCCGTCTACGGCCAGGGAATGTCGGTCGCCGCCCATCAATCCGTGGCGTTGCGGGACGCACTCGCCCGCGGCGATCAGGACCTGGCCAGCCGGTTCTTCCGGGCGGCGGCCAAGCCGGTCGGCGTCGCCTGGCAGCTCGCCGTCGGGGGCGACCTGGCCCTGCCCGAGGTCCAGGCTCCGCGGCCGTGGCCGGTCAGGATGATCAACGCCTACGTGAACTGGCTGCAGGCGGCCGCCGAGCACGACATCGTGGTCACCACCCGCTTCTTCCGGGTGGCCGGCCTGATCGACCCACCGACCCTGCTGCTCCGCCCCTCGACCGTGTGGCGGGTGCTGGCCGGCAACGCGCGCCGCCGGGCACCAGCGACCGGGCAGGCCACGGGCAGCCCAACCACGGGCAGCCCAGCCACGGGCAGCCCAGCCGGGCATCCCGGGCCTGCCCCGGCCGACCCGGGCCGGCCCGCCGCTTCTGGCTCACGCCCGGCCGGTTGAGGACGTCGCCGGGCAATGGCAGGTGTGGGCCTCTTCCTCCTGGCCGAGCTGCGCAGACGCTGGCGCAGCTGGCTGAGCGTGGCCCTGCTCGTCGGCGCGTTCGCCGGTGTGGTCACGGCCGCGGCTGCCGGTGCCCGGCGGACCGATTCCGCCTACCCCCGCTTCCTGGCCTGGAGCAAGGCGCCCGACCTGCTGATTGCCCGGTACGCGCCGTACCTTCCCCCCATCCGGCGCCAGGCCCTCGCCCGCCTGCCGGGCGTGCAGGTGGCCTACGTCCGGTCGGTCGGCTTGCTGGCCCCGCACGACATCAACCTGCTCGCCCCGGAAGACAACCTGATCCCGGGCCGCTTCTGGAAACAGAAGATCGTCGCCGGGCGGCTGGCCGATCCGGGCCGGGCCGATGAGGTCGTTGTCTCGTTCCTGCTGGCGCAGGCGCGGAAGCTGAAACCGGGGGACACCCTTGCGCGTCGTGCTGCCGGCCGGGAAGGGCCGGTCAGCGCCGGTCGCATTCCACGTCGTCGGGATCGAAGCCGCGGCGACCGAGTTCCCGCCCCGGCTCGATGCCGGGCCGCCCGCCGTCTGGGCCACCCCGGCCTTCTGGAAGACCCACCGGGCGACACCGCAGACGTTCACCGAGGCAGTGCTGCGCCTGACCAGGAGCCATGCCGACTCGGCCGCGGTCCAGCGCGAGGTCGCCCGGCTGGCCAGCGCCGCGCCGGCCGAGAGCACCCCGCTGGCCGCGCAATCGGCGAGTACCCAGCGCTCGATTCACCTGCAGGCCGTTGCCCTGTGGCTGCTCGCCGGGCTCCTCGGGGTAATAAGCCTCCTGGTCCTGGGCCAGGTGCTGGCCCGGCTCAGTTTTCTCGAGTCCACCGACTACGTGGTCCTGCGGGCCCTCGGGATGGGCCGCCGGCAGCTGATCGCTATCGGTCTCGGCCGGGCGGCCGCGATCGGAGTGGCTGGCGGCATGGCGGCGGTTACGCTGGCCTTCGCGTTGTCCCCGCTGCTGCCCGTGGGCCTGGCCGGGGTGGCCGAGCCGCGCCCAGGCCCAGACGCCGACGGCTTGGTGCTGGCCATCGGCGGACTGGTCACGGCGTTCCTCACCATCGGCTGCGCCGCGCCAGCGGCCTGGCGCGCGGCGACCAGGGACGTGGCCACGGCCACCGTGGTCAGCCGCGGGCGGCGCGGGCTGGCCATCCAGCTGGCCAGCGGGGCCAGGTCTGCTCCCCGGATGATAGGTGTCCGGCTGGCCCTGCGGCCGGGCGCTGGCCGGACCGCGCTGCCGGTGCGCAGCACCATCGCCGGGGCGGTCGTCGGCGTGGCGGCGCTGAGCGCGGCCGCGGTCTTCTCGGCCAGCCTGAGCCACCTGCTTACCACCCCGCGGCTGTACGGCGTGGCCTGGGACAACAGGGTGGGCACCACGGCCGGGGCCGAACTGTCGCCGGTGGCCAGGATGGTGGCCCGCGACCCGGCCGTCGCGGGGTGGTCCATCGGATACTCGGACGCGTTCCTGCAAGTAAATGGGGTGCGTGTGGACGCCATCGCCATGCGCACGGGCCGTGGGGCCGCGCTGATGGGCGTCCCGGTGCAGGGCCGGCTCCCGCGGGGCTCAGGGGAGATCGCGCTGGGCCGGCAGACCCTGGCCGCGGCGCACGCCCACGTGGGTGCCACGGTCCGGGTGGCGGTGCTGGGCAATCACCCGGTGCGGATGCGGGTCGTCGGCGCGGCCATCTTCCCGGCGCTCGGCGATGCTCTCGGCCTCGGCCAAGGCGCTGCCCTTACCCTGGCCAGCGCGCTTCACCTGCCGGGTGTGCCGGCTTCTCGCCCTCCGCTGGACACCCTGCTCGTCCGGTTCCACGGGAATTCCGCCCAGCCAGCCGAAAGCAGCCGCCTGGCCGCTCAGGTGGCCCGGCTGGGCCCGTTCCTCACCCAGGGGCCGCCGACACCAGTGGACCTGGTCAATTTCGGCCGGGTGCGGGACCTGCCGATGCTGCTGGGCGCCGCGCTCAGCGGGCTCGCGCTGGCGACGATAGCGCATCTCCTGATCACCGCGGTCCGGCGGCGGGGGCGCGACTTCGCCATCTTGCGCACGCTCGGCTGTACCCGCGGCCAGCTTCGCCGGGCGGCGGCCTGGCAGGCGGGCACGCTGACCGGTGTGGCGCTGGCGATAGGGATTCCGGCCGGTGCCGTTTGCGGCCGGGCCGCCTGGCAGATCTTCACCCACCGGCTCGGTATCCTGCCGGTTCTCGTCCTTCCATTCTGGCAATTCGCCCTGATCACCGGCGCTGCGCTGGTGCTTGCCCTGGCCGTCGCGGCCTGGCCCGGTGAATTCGCGGCGCGGGCCAGCACCGCCCAGGTCCTGAGAAGGGAATAGCAGGTCATTATCGGGTTGCGGCGAGCGCGCCCGGCCGCGACGCTGTGCAGGATGAAGACGACCGAGGTCCAGGTCCGGCTGGCCCAGCCGGACGAGTGGGCGGTGGTCCGGGACGTGCGGCTGGCGGCGCTGGCGGATGCGCCGGACGCGTTCGCCTCGACCGCGGCCCGGGAGACCGGCCAGCCCGAAGCTGAATGGCGATCCCGGATCGCGGCCCGGCCCTGGTTCCTGGCCTGGCAGGCGGACCACGCCGGCCCGGCGGGCCAGGCCGGCCTGGTCGCCATGTTTCCCGAGCAGTCAGACCGGCCGCCGGCCGGCTGGCACCTGGTGTCCATGTGGGTGCGGCCGGAAGCCCGCGGCGCGGGTGTCGCCGACCGGCTGGTCACGGCCGTCCTGGCGCACGCCAGCGCGGCCGGGGCCGCCCAGGTGACCTTGTGGGTCGCCATCGGCAACGACCGGGCCCGCGCCTTCTACCAGCGGATGGGCTTCGTGCCCACCGGCCGGCGGCAGATGTACCCGCGCGCCGGGACCACCGACCTGGACGAGGAAGAGTTCGCCTGCCCCCTCGACGGCGTGCGGCAGCCATGAGTTCCACCGTCCTCAACATCACGTTCGACTGCGCCGACCCGCGCACAGTGGCCAGTTTCTGGGGCGAAGTCACCGGAGGGGAGGTCATCGAGGCGCCGAATCCCGGCTACCCCGACTGCGCGGTGCAACTTCCCGGCGGCGGCCGGCCACGGCTGTACTTCGTGTCCGTTCCCGAGGGCAAGACCGTGAAGAACCGGCTGCACCTGGACGTCATGCCGGCCGACCGCACGCAGGACGAGGAGATAGCCCGGCTGACCGGGCTCGGCGCCAGGATCGTCACCGACCCCCGCCCCGAGCTCGGCTGGGTGGTCCTGGCCGACCCGGAAGGCAACGAGTTCTGCGTCGAGATCAGCGCGGCCGAACTCGGATCAGACATGTAGTGCGGCCCACAGCGCCAGCGTGGCCAGCACCAGCCCGGCGGGCACGGTGAGCAGCCCCAGCCGGGTGAACTCGGCCAGGTCGGGGGCATGGTCCCGGTCGGCCAGCAGGCGGCGCCAGAGCAGCGTGGCCAGCGACCCGGCATAGCTCAGGTTCGGCCCGACGTCCACCCCGATCAGCACGGCCAGCACCGGCCCGGGCCCGGCCAGCAGGCCGCTGCCGCGCAGCACGGACAGCAGCACGAGCACAGCGGGCAGGTTGTTGACCAGGTTGGCCAGGGCGGCGGCCAGCCCGGCCAGGGCGAGCAGGGCCAGCAGCGTGGAACCGCCCGGCGTGACCCGGGCGATCGCGCTGCCCAGGCCGTTGCGCACCACGGCCTCGACCACGACGCCCAGCCCCAGCACGAACAGCAGGAACGGGAGGCTGGCCGCGCCCAGCAGGCCGGCCGCGGTGTCCGAGCCGCGGCCCAGCGCCCAGCCGGCCAGCACGACCGCACCGGCGCCCGCGGCCCAGGCCGGGTTCAGCCCGGCCAGCGAGGCGAGCACCAGCCCGGCCAGCGTGGCCGCCAGCGCCAGCACGGTGAACCGCGGGACCGGCGGACGGCCCACCGGGGAGCTGGCCCGCAGCCGCCGTCCCGGCCGGCAGATCGCCGGCGAAGAACCAGCGGAACGCCACGTACTCCACGGCGATCACGACCAGCCACGGCGCGGCCATCAGCCCGCCGAACTGGATCAGCGTCAGCCCGGCCACCGAGAACGCGAGCAGGTTGGTCAGGTTGGACACCGGCAGCAGCAGTGACGCCGAGTTGGCCAGGTGCGTGCACGCGTACACGTGCGGCTTGGGCCGCATCCGGAGGCGGACCGCGGTGTCGTGCACCACCGGGGTGAGCAGCACCACCGTGGTGTCCAGGCTGAGCAGCGCGGTGGTCATCGCGGCCAGGCCGAACACGCCGCGCAGCAGCCGGGCGGGCGAGCCGAGACGGGCCAGCCGGGCGCCGGCCGCGCTGAACAGCCCGTCCCGCTGGCAGACATGCGCCACGACCAGGATCGCGCCCAGGAAGGCCAGCACCGGCAGCAGCCGCCCGGCCTCATCCCGGGCCTGGTCCAGCGGCAGCGCGCCGGTGAGGATCACCACGGCCGCGGCCGGGACCGCCACCACCGCCTCGGGCAGCCGTTTCGGCCGGGTGATCGCGGTGATCAGCACGGCGGCGAGCAGCACACCGGACAGCGCTTCGGCGGGCGGGCCGGCCAGCGCCCCGGACGCGACGCTTGCTGCGGACAGTGCCTGGGTCCCTTCGCTGGCGGCTCGGCCCACGATAGTGCGTCCCCGCCGCCGCAGCCTGGCATGATGACGGAGATGGGCCCGCTGATGCTGCTGGACACCGCCTCGCTGTACTACCGCGCGTTCTACGGCGTGCCGGACACGCTGACCGCGCCGGACGGGACCCCGGTCAACGCCATCCGCGGCCTGCTGGACATGATCGCCCGGCTGGTCCGGGCCCGGCAGCCGGCCGCCCTGGTCGCCTGTTTGGACGCGGACTGGCGGCCGGCCTTCCGGGTCGCCGCGATCCCGTCGTACAAGGCGCACCGGGCCCGGCCGGACGGCACCGAGGAGGAACCGCCCGCGCTCACCCCGCAGATCCCGGTGATCGAGGACGTGCTGGCCGCGATGGGCGTGACCACCGCCGCCGCACCAGGCTTCGAGGCCGACGACGTGATCGGCACGCTCACCGCGCGGGCGGACGGCCCGGTGGAGATCGTCACCGGCGACCGCGACCTGTTCCAGCTGGTGGATGACGGCCCGCCGGTCCGGGTCATCTACACGGTCCGCGGGCTGACCAAGCTGGACGTGGTGGACGAGGCGGCGGTGACCGAGCGCTACGGCATCCCCGGCCGGGCCTACGCCGACTTCGCCGTGCTGCGCGGCGACCCGAGCGACGGGCTGCCCGGCGTGCCCGGGGTGGGCGACAAGACGGCCGCCGCGCTGGTGCGGACGTTCGGCAGCATGGCCGCCATCATCGACGCGCTGGACCGCGGGCACGGCGGGTTCCCCAAGGGCAGCCGGCCCAAGCTCGCCGCCGCCCGGGACTACCTGGCGGTCGCGGTCCCGGTCGTCCGGGTGGCCAGCGACGCGCCGGTCCCGGACGTGCACGGCGGCCTGCCGGTCACCGCCGCCGACCCCGACCGGCTGGAGACGCTGGGCGAGCGCTGGGGGCTGGGCTCGTCGCTGCGCCGGGCCAGCAGCACGCTGGCCGACGCACCCGGCTGAGCCCGTCCTTGCTTAACGATCCGTTCCGGGTACTGCCCGTGGCCTGCTAGAGGACGCGCAGGGCGACGAGACAGGTGTCGTCTTCGGAGTCGGTCGAGCTGACCGCGTCCAGCACGGCCGTGATGAGCTGCTCCGGGTCGGAGATGCCCGCCGCGGCCTCGGCCAGCAGGCTGAGTCCCTGATCCAGCGGCCGGTCCCGGCGTTCTACCAGGCCGTCGCTGTACAGCAGCAGGACGTCGCCCGGCTCCAGGGTCAGCGTCATCGCGTCGTACCCGCCGTGGCCCGCGCCGAGCAGGATGCCGGCCGGCTGGCCGAGCGGGCGCGCGGCGGCGCCGCGGACCAGCAGCGGCGGCGGATGGCCCGCCTGGGCCCAGGTGAACTCGCGGGTCGGCGGGTCGAAGTAGCCGGCCATCACCGACGCGGTGTGCTCCGGGGCGACGTGATGCACCAGGTCGTTCAGCCAGCCGACCAGGCGCTCGGGGGGTGCCCCGGTGATGGCCAGCCCGGCCAGCGCGCCGCGCAGCCGCGCCATCCCGGCCGCGGCGTCCAGCCCATGGCCGGCCACGTCACCGATCGCGAGCAGGACGTTGCCCGCGGGCATCTCCGCGGTGATGTACCAGTCGCCGCCGACCCGGCTGTTCGCGGAGGCGGGCAGGTAGCGGACGACCGCGCGCAGGCCGGGCAGGTCGAACGGCGCCTCGTGCAGCGGCAGGATGGCCCGCTGGAGTTCCAGCGTGACGTGCCGTTCCTGCAGTAATGCGGCGGCCAGCGCGGTGGGATCGCCCGGGGTGCGCTCGCTGTTGCGGGGACGCAGCGCGAAAGGCCCGGACCCGGCCGCGAAAGCGGACTGGGCCGCGGCGCGGTCCGCCGACGCAGCTGGCTCGAGCGGGGCCGGGGAACTCACGATCTCAGGGGTCATCGCCGTTCACATCAGTGATCCGAGGTACACCAAGAGTGACGCATGACGGGCGCTCCTGTCTAGATAGCACACGGTGCGCCCCGGCCGGGTCCACCCTAACCGGCGACGGGCCGCACCGTGGTTAGATAACCAGCATGCAGACCTGGGCTGAATTGTATCCAGCGGACCGGCTCCGGCGGGCGGCCGCTGCCGCAGGCCAGGCCGGGCTGGATGTGCTGCTGATCACTCCCGGGCCAGACCTGCGCTACGTGATCGGCTATGACGCGACGCAGCTGGAGCGGCTCACCTGCCTGGCCGTGCCGGCCGGCGATGACCCGTTCCTGGTCGTCCCGCGGCTGGAACTGCCCGCCGCCCAGGCCTCGCCAGCGGGCCAGCTCGGCCTGGAGATGATCCCGTGGGATGAGACGGATGACCCGTATGAGCTGGTGGCCAAGCGGCTCGGCGCGGTCGCCGTGGCCGGGCTGTCCGACCGGATGTGGGCGCTGATGGTGCTGCGGTTCCAGGCGGCGCTGCCCGCCACCCGGCAGGCGCTGGCCAGCGCGGCCCTGCGGGACCTGCGGATCCGCAAGTCACCGGCCGAGGTCGCCGCGCTGCGCGAGGCCGGGGCGGCCATCGACCGGGTGCACGCGGCCGTGCCGCAGTGGCTCCGGGCCGGGCGGACCGAGCTGGAGGTGGCGGCGGATATCACCGGGGCTATCACGGCCGAGGGGCACGCGCGGGCCGACTTCGCGATCGTCGGGTCCGGGCCGAACGCGGCCAGCCCGCACCATGAGGCGTCCAGCCGGGTGGTCCAGCCCGGGGATGTGGTCGTGGTCGACATCGGCGGCACCATGCCCAGCGGGTACTGCTCGGACTGCACCCGGGTGTATGCGATCGGCGAGCCGCCGATCGGCTTCACCGACTACTACCAGGTGCTGTACGACGCCCAGGAGGCGGCCTGCGCGGCGGTGCGGCCGGGGGTGAGCGCCGAATCGGTGGACGCGGCCGCCCGCGGCCCGATCACCGAGGCCGGCTACGGCGACCACTTCGTGCACCGCACCGGGCACGGGATCGGCCTGGAAACACACGAGGACCCCTACATCGTGGCGGGCAACACCGAGCCGCTGGAGGTGGGCATGGCCTTCTCGGTCGAGCCCGGCATCTACCCCGGCGCGCACGGGGCCCGGATCGAGGACATCGTGGTGTGCACCGAGCAGGGCTACGAGCGGCTGAACCACGGCCGCCGCGAACTCGTCAACGTCACCGGCTGAGCAGCCATGGACGAGCTTCTCGAGCTGACCCGGGAGCTGGCTGACCGGGAACTGCGGCCCGCGGTGGCCGCCGCCGAGCGCGACGGCGTCTTCCCCCGGGAGACGTTCCGGCTGCTGGGCCGGTCCGGCCTGCTCGGCCTGCCCTACCCCGAGGAACTCGGCGGCGGCGGCGTCACCTACGAGGTGTATCTGCAGGTCATCGAGGAGCTCGCCCGGGCCTGGCTGGCCGTCGGGCTCGGGGTCAGCGTGCACACCCTGTCCTGCTTCCCGCTGGTCACCGCGGGCAGTGACGAGCAGCAGGAGAAGTGGCTGCCCGGCCTGCTCGGCGGCGAGCTGCTCGGCGCCTACTGCCTGTCCGAGCCGCACAGCGGCTCGGACGCGGCCGCGCTGGCCACCACCGCCGTCCGGGACGGGGAGGCGGGCGGGGACTACGTGCTGAACGGCGTGAAGGCGTGGATCTCGCACGCGGGCCAGGCCGACTTCTACACGCTGTTCGCCCGGACATCCGGGGATCCGGCCGCCCGGGACCGCGGGCAGGGCATCAGCTGCCTGCACGTGCCCGCCAGCGTGCCCGGGGTGTCCGCGGCCGCAGCCGAGCGGAAGATGGGCATGAAGGCCTCGGTGACCGCCCAGATGATCTTCGACGATGCCCGGGTGCCCGCCGATCACCTGGTGGGGGAGGAGGGCGCCGGATTCTCGATCGCGCTGGCCGCGCTGGATGCGGGCCGGCTGGGCATCGCCGCCTGCGCTACCGGGCTGGCCCAGGCCGCGCTGGATGAGGCGGTCGGTTACGCCCGGACCCGGCGGCAGTTCGGCCGGCCGATCGCCGAATTCGAGGGCCTGTCCTTCATGCTGGCTGACATGGCCACCGCGGTGCAGGCGTCCCGGGCGCTGTACCTGTCGGCGGCCCGGCGCAAGGATGCCGGGCAGCCCGCCCGCACCGAGGCGGCCATGGCCAAACTGTTCGCCTCGGACGCCGCGATGCGGGTGGCCACCGACGCGGTGCAGGTGCTCGGCGGCTACGGCTACGTCGAGGACTTCCCGGCCGAGCGCTACCTGCGGGAGGCCAAGGTGCTGCAGATCGTGGAGGGCACCAACCAGATCCAGCGGATGGTCATCGGCCGGGCGCTGGCCCGCGAAGGCTAAGCCTCGGCCACCGCGGGTTCCGCCTCGCTGGCCTCCGGGTGGCCGATGGACAGCGCGCTCGTGGGGTCGAAGAACTGCAGGTTGGACGTGTCCACCGCGAGGTCGATCGGCTGGCCGGAGCGGACCTGGCTGCGCGCGGCCACCCGGGCCGTCCACAGCGACTTGCCCGACGCCAGCACCACCGCGGCCGAGTCCTCGTCCTCCTCGTCGCCGATGATCTCGCTGATCGTGGCGTGGTGCACCGGGGGAGCGTCGATCGTGAAGATCACGTGGATCTCGCTGCCCAGTTCCTCGGTGACGTCGGCGCGCACCGACATCCGGGCCCAGCTGCCGTCGGCCAGCTGCGCGTCCTCGAAGTCCGACGGCCGGACGCCCAGGATCACCTTGCGGCCGAAGTAGCCGTCCAGCCCGGGCTTGCCCTCGATCAGCGAGCCGGGCAGCGGCAGCCGGTGGCCCGCGAAGGTCACCGCCGGGCCATCGTCGCGGATCAGGTCGGCGTCCACGAAGTTCATCGCGGGCGAGCCGATGAAGCCGGCCACGAACAGGTTCACCGGCGAGTCGAACAGCGTCTGCGGGGTGTCCACCTGCTGGAGCCGCCCGTCGCGCAGCACGCAGACGCGGTGCCCGAGAGTCATGGCCTCGACCTGGTCGTGGGTCACGTACACGGTGGTCACGCCGAGCCGCTCGTGCAGCTGGGTGAGCGAGGCCCGCATGGACACCCGGAGCTTGGCGTCCAGGTTGGACAGCGGCTCGTCCATCAGGAACGCCTGCGGTTCCCGGACGATGGCCCGGCCCATGGCCACCCGCTGCCGCTGACCGCCGGACAGCGCCGCGGGCTTGCGCTTCAGGTACTGCTCGAGGCCGAGCATCTTGGCCACGTCGGTGACCCGCCGCTTGATCTCGTCCTTAGGCGTCTTGCGCTGCTGGAGCCCAAAGGCCAGGTTCTGCTCCACCGTCATGTGCGGGTACAGCGCGTAGTTCTGGAACACCATCGCGATGTCCCGGTCCTTGGGCGGCAGGTCGTTCACGATCTTGCCGCCGATGGTGATCGTGCCCGAGCTGATCTCCTCCAGGCCGGCGATCGACCGCAGCGCCGTGGTCTTGCCGCAGCCGGACGGGCCGACCAGGACCATGAACTCCCCATCCTTGATCTCAAGGTTGAGGTCGTCCACCCCCTTGACCCCACCTGGATAAATCTTGTTCACCTGGTCAAGGAGTATTTCGGCCATCAGCGCTCCATCGCGGTCCGGCGGTACCGCCCGATGCGGTCCTGCCCTGGCGCGCAGCGTATCTGGCCTGCCTGCGCACGTTAAGATCACGCGGCTGCCTGTTACCGGAGCGTAAAGCCCGTTATCAGGCCGTTACCCGCACAGCGGCGGCGATGTCATCCGGCGGACTACCGTTACCGGGTGGAAGAGATTGACCGCAGGATCGTTTCGCTGCTGTGCCGGGATGGCCGGATCAGCTTCACCGAGCTGTCCCGGCGGACCGGTCTCTCGGTGTCCGCGACGCACCAGCGGGTGCGCCGGCTGGAGCGGCGCGGGGTGATCAAGGGGTACACGGCCGTCGTCGACCCGGCCGGGGCCGGGCTGCCGCTGACCGCGTTCATCTCCATCAAGCCCTTCGACCCGGCGGCCCCCGACGACGCCCCGGAGAAGCTGGCCCACCTGAGCGCGATCGAGGCCTGCCACAGCGTGGCCGGGGACGAGAACTACATCCTCAAGGTCCGGGTAGCCACCCCCGGTGACCTGGAAGACCTGCTCCAGCAGATCCGGGCCGCGGCCCTGGTGTCCACCCGGACCACGATCGTGCTGAGCACGCCGTACGAGAACCGGGCACCCGATCTGGGCGGGCTCAGCCTGGACGGGGCGGCCGACGCCGGCCCGGACGAGGACTGAGCGGCTAGGCGCCGGCGCCGGGCCTGTGCCCGGCGGCCCGCAGCCCGTCGAGCAGCACCCGCATCAGCCGATCGGGCTGGTCGGCGTGCGTGGACGGCAGTTCGCCCGCCACCGAAAGTGCGTGCGACAGCCGGAGCAGGTCGACGGCGTCCACGTCGGGGCGGATCTCACCGGAACGCTGCGCGTCGGCCAGCAGTTCGCTGACCGCGTCGCGGACCATGGCGCTGCACGACACGGCCACCTCAGAGCGCTTGCCCTCCGGCCCGGACATCAGGCTGCTGGTCAGGTTGCGCTTGGTCGCGCCGAACACCATCAGCGCGCGCAGCCAGTCGGCCAGCGCTTCGGCCGGGCTGGCCGCGCTGGCCGAGTGCTCCCGGGCACTCGCGCACAGCTCCTCGACCTGGTCGCGGTAGACCGCTTCGAGCAGCGCCTGCCGGGTCGGGAAGTGCCGGTACAGGGTGCCGATGCCGACGCCGGCCCGGCGGGCGATCTCGTCCAGGGACGCGTCATCCGCGCCGTGCTCGGTGAACGCGGCCAGCGCCGCCGCCAGCAGCCGCTGGCGGTTGCGCCGCGCGTCAGCGCGCATCCCCGCGGTGCCTGTCGTCATCCCGTCCTCAATTAATCAGTTGCTAACCGGAGGAACCCTCCGTATAGTAAAGCGGAGATGACCTCCGGATGTTCCGGAGGATACCCCTGATCGGTCCAGGACGCTAATCCATAGGAGACATCTGTGCCTGCTTCCCCCGCATCGCCGGTGGTGTCCATGCACCGCCCGGGCCCGACGCGGCGCCGCGGCCGTCCGGGCCTGGCCCTGGTCATCATGCTCTCCGCGCAGCTCATGATCATCCTCGACCTGACCGTGGTGAACATCGCGCTGCCGCACATCCAGACCGGGCTGAACTTCTCGGCGGCGAGCCTGTCCTGGGTGCTGAACGCCTACACCCTCACCTTCGGCGGCCTGCTGCTGCTCGGTGGCCGGGCCGGGGACATCCTCGGCCGGCGCCGGGTGTTCCTGGCCGGCATCGCCCTGTTCACGCTGTCCTCGCTGGCCGGCGGGCTGGCCACCACGGACTGGATGCTGCTCGTGGCCCGGGCGCTGCAGGGCGTGGGTGGCGCGCTCGCTTCACCCGCGGTGCTCGCGCTGGTCGTCGGCAGCTTCACCGAGGGCCGCGAGCGGACCCGCGCGCTCGGCATCTACTCGGCCGTGGCCATGGGCGGCGCCTCGCTCGGCCTGGTCCTCGGCGGGGTGATCACCGAGTGGCTGTCCTGGCGCTGGGTGCTGTTCGTCAACGTGCCGGTGGGCATCGTGGTGCTGGCCGTGACCCCGCTGTTCGTCACCGAATCGGCCCGCCAGCCAGGCCGGTTCGACCTGACCGGGGCGGTCACCTCCACCGGCGGGATGACGGCGCTGGTGTACGCGTTCATCCGCGCCGCGGCCAGCGGCTGGGGTGACCGGGTGGCGGTCGCCGCGTTCGCGGTGGCCGTGGTGCTGCTCGGCCTGTTCCTGCTCACCGAGGCCCGGGCCCGGCAGCCGATCACCCCGCTGCGGCTGTTCGCCGACCTCGGCCGGAGCGGTTCCTACCTGGCCCGGCTGCTCCTGGTGGCGGGCATGTTCGGGATGTTCTTCTTCCTGACCCAGTTCGTCCAGGAGATCCTCGGCTTCAGCCCGCTGGCCGCCGGGGTGGCGTTCCTGCCATTGACGCTCACCGTGTTCGGGGTGTCCCGCGCGGCGCCCCGGCTGATTCCCCGGTTCGGCGGCACCCGGCTGATGCTGGCCGGCATGCTGCCGGTGATCGCCGGGATGGCCTGGCTGGCCCAGGTCTCGGCGGGCACCAGCTACCTGGCCGGGATTCTCGGTCCCATGCTGCTGCTCGGGACGGGCATGGGCCTGGTGTTCGTCCCGCTCACCGCCGCGTCGCTGGCCGGGGTGGCGCCGGCTGACTCCGGCGCCGCGTCCAGCATGGTGAACGTCATGCAGCAGGTCGGCGGGTCGCTGGGGCTGGCCATCCTGGTCACCGTGTTCGGTACCGCCTACCGGCACGCGGGCGGGGGCGCGCACCACGCGCTGGTGCACGGGGTCTCGGCGGCGTTCAGCGTGGCCGCCCTGTTCGACGTGGCCGCGCTGCTGGTGATCGCGCTCAGCACCGGCCCGGCCGTCGCCGCGCTGGCCAGGCTGGCCACCCGGGCGGACGCGGTCAGCACGCGGCGGTGACCGCGCGCAGGTCCAGCTCAGCCGGGATGGATGTGCCCGGGTGCACGATGGCGGCCGTGCCGCCGTGCGCCCGGGCCGCGTCCGGCAGGCTCTCCGGGCAGGCCGCCACCACCGTGGCCCCCTCCAGCAGGGCCAGGTCGAGCAGTACCGAGTAGTCCCGGCCGTTGCCGTTGGGCGGGGCGGCCAGGACCACATCACGCCCGGTGATCGGCGCGCTGGCGGACAGCCGCTGCAGGTCCACGGCGAGCTGGCGGTAACTCACCGGGCCAGCGGCCAGCGTCCCGTCCCCGGGGTAGGGCAGCAGGGCCACCTCGTCCGGGTCGGCCGGGGCCGGCGGCCGCCAGCCCATGGACAGCAGCGAGCAGAACGGGATCGTGCCCGGCTCCTCATCGAACGAGATGACCTGCCGGACCCAGGCGTCGTCGGCGGCGCGCAGCGCGTCGCCGGTCAGCGGGCCCGCGGTGATCAGCAGCCGGGCGCCGCAGTCGGTGAGCTGGCCGGACATCATGGCCACGGTGGCGTCCCGGCCGATCGGGCACGGTATCCCGCCGGCCGCCCGGACCGCGTGCACGGCCAGCAGGTAACTGACCGCATCGGGCACATACACACCCACGATGTCCTGGCTGCGCACCCCGCGCCGGGCCAGGCCCGCGGCCGCGGTCTGCAGGATCATGGCCAGCCCCGCGTAGCTGAGCGTCCGGCCCGGCCAGGCCGCGCCGCCACCAACCAGCGCGGGATGCTCGCCCCGGGCTGGCCCGAGGCTAACCAGGCGCTGGGTCACCGTGGTATGCGTGCCCGTACCCGTCATGCTGGCCCTCTTCCTAGGCTCCCCCGGCCATCCCCCTCCTGATGGCCGGAGGAGCCCTGGCTCTGCGTCCCGGCGGGCTCCGCTGGGCCACGCACGGGCCCCCGTACCGCGCAGGACCCACCGGAACTCTGGTGAAGACCCTACGTATGCACGCTGCGGGGCCACATCCGCCGAACTATGCAGTGCCGTGTGTATTTCGGGGCGGCGCGGGTTGCGGATGGGTATGTAGGCCGATTTTTTCCGGGCTCAGGACTCCGGCCCGGACTGCCGGGCCATCCACGCGGCGACCTGAGCCCGGGAACTGAACCCGAGCTTGCCCAGGATGTTGGCGACATGCCGGGCCACCGTCGCCTGGCTGATGACGAGTTCGCGGGCGATGTCCCGGTTGCTCAGCCCGCGGGCGATCAGCCCGGCGATCTCCCGCTCGCGCGGGGTCAGCATGTTCGGGGCGGCCGGGGCGGGCGGCGCGGCACCGAGCCCGTTGCCGGCCCGCGGGCGGGGCACCATGTCCCCGGGCACCACGCTGGCGTCCTCGGGGGAGGCGCCCGGCGCGCGTATCGCGTAGCTGACCGCCTCATCCGCCGTCATCGACCGGCCCTCGGCCAGCAGCGCGCTGGCGCGCAGCTCACCCAGGGAGGTGCGGGCCGGCTCCAGCACGTCTTCCAGCCGGGCCCCGGCGCCGCGCGACGGCGGGTGGCCGGTGGCCGAGCGCAGTTCCAGCGCGGCGCCGCCCAGCTTGGCCGCCCGCACCGCGTGGCCGGCCCGGGCTTCCAGCGCGGCGAACGCCTCCAGGCCGCGGGCGACCGGCAGCCGCTGCCCGGTGGCCAGGCTGAGCGACAGGCTCTCGGTCAGGCTGGACCGGCACAGCCCAAGGTCACCCTGGGCCAGCGCCACCGAGGCGATGCCGGCCAGGCAGCGGGCGATCTCCGGCCGGGCGTCGATCTCCTGGTACAGCGCCAGCGCCGCCTGAAAGTGGCCGATCGCGGCCAGGTGATCATCGCGGGCCCGGGCGACCGAGCCAAGCCCGTACTCGACCTGGGCCACCCCCCAGCCGTTGTTGTCCCGCAGCACGTCCAGGGCGGCCTCGTAGGTGGCCTGCGCCTCGCGGAGGCTGCCCAGCCGGGCCATGCCCGCCGCCTTGATGCTGAGCGCCAGCCCTTCTTCCCAGTCATTGCCGATCTTGTGCGCGGTGGCCGCCGCCTCATCGATCCGGGCCACCGCATCGGTCACGTTCCCCGCGCGCAGGCTGGCCACGGCGAGCAGGCGCAGCGCGCTGGCCTCGTGCGGGTCGCCGGCCTGGCGGCACAGCACGAGCCCCTCACTGGCGCAGCGGCTCACCGTCGCGTAGTCCTGCTGCTCGAAGGCCAGGTCACCGCGGAACACCAGGGCCGGCCCGCGCACCTCGGCGGGCACGCCGCCGGCCCGCTCCAGGAACCGGTCGAACCACTCCGCGCCCTCGGTGACATCGCCGTGCGTCACCCACGGGTTGCGCATGGCGCCGCACATCCGCAGGCCCTCCGCGATGTCCCCGCGGCGCAGCGAGGTGGCCAGGCCCAGCCGGAAGTTGGGCAGGTCCGCGGTGACCTGCCGGTACATGGCCACCCGCTCCGGCCAGGACGGTGCGCCGCGGACGAACGCCTGGGCCACCACGTGCTCCGCGGCGGCCAGCACGTAATCGCGGTGCCGCAGCTGGACGCTCTCCTCCTCGCCGGAGGCGAAGAGCCGGCTGGCCGCGTACTCCTTGATGGTGTCCAGCAGCCGGTACCGGGGTTCACTGCGCAGCTCGTGGTCCACGCTGACCAGCGACTTGTCGATCAGCGCGGTCATCAGGTCGAGTACCGACGAGCCGGGGATGAGCTCGTCCGCGCAGACCTGCTCGGCCATCTCCAGGTTCCAGCCGGCGAACACCGACAGGCGCCGCAGCAGGATCTGCTCCGGTTCGCTCAGCAGCTCATAGCTCCAGTCCACCGCGGCCCGCAGGGTCTGCTGGCGGGCCGGGGCGGTGCGGTCCCCGGAGGCCAGCAGCCGGAACCGGTCATCGAGGCGGCTGGCGATCTGCTCCACCGACAGGGCCCGCACCCGCGCCGCGGCCAGCTCGATGGCCAGCGGCATGCCATCGAGCGTCCGGCACAGCCGGGCCACGGCCTCGGCGTTGTCGCTGCCCAGCGCGAAGCCGGCCCGGGCCGCCGAGGCCCGCTCGGCGAACAGCCGCAGCGCCTCGTGCCGGGGCAGGTCGGCCAGGGACAGCGGGTGCGCGGGCAGCGACAGCGGCGGGACCCGCCAGACGGTTTCCCCGCGCACCCGCAGCGGCTCACGGCTGGTGGTGATCATCCGCAGCTGCGGGCAGCTGGCCAGCAGCTGGTGCACGAGCTCCGCGCACCCGTCCACGATGTGCTCACAGGTGTCCAGGATGAGCAGCAGCCGCCGGCCGCGCAGCGCGGTGGCCAGCGTGTCCAGCATCGGCTGGTCCGGTTCCTCGCGGATGCCGAGGGTGGCGGCGATCCGCCGCGGGATCAGGTCCGGGTCGGCCGTGTCGGCCAGCTCCACCAGCCACGCCCCGTCCGGGAAGTCCGGCACCAGATCGCAGGCCAGCCGCAGGGCCAGCCGGGTCTTGCCGATTCCCCCCGGGCCGCACAGGGTCAGTGCGCGCACGTCACTGAGCAGCAGGGCTAGCTCGGTAAGGTCCCGTTCCCGGCCGATGAAGCTGTTGGGTTCCGCCGGAAGGTTGCCTGAGCTGGGTGGGGCCGCAGAAGTCATGGCATCGTGGACCGTCTGGTTGGTGGGGTGGGGCCGGCGCCCTACCGGGCTGATTCTGTCATTCGCTGATGACCACCGGGATACTGCTCGTGTAGTGAAGCCGACCGAAATACATCACTTTGACCATTGCCCACCACTGCGTGCCGCGTCGGGTAGTAACTGGTACCCGGACATGATAACGGAGAGTGACGCCGCTGCCGGGCGAGATGGCGAAACCGCGCGTCCAGGGATGAACCGCCGCCCAGCTGCCAACCGGCGAGATGAGCTGAGCCTCGCCGCGCACCGCTGAGGCCGCCCGGTTGGCCAGCCGGACCGCCAGCTCACCAGCACCGCCCGCGGGCAGCTCAACCGCCGGGGTGAGCACGGTGACGTCCAGGTCGGCGGCGATGGCCCGGCGGTCCGCGTCCAGGGCCGGCAGCAGCTCGCCCAGCGGCTGGCCGGGCCGGGGCGCCGGGGGCAGGCCGACCTGCACGGCGGCCACGTCCTCGTGGGCCTGGCCCAGCCCGTCGCGAATGCGCGCGGCCAGGAAGTAGTGCCCAGCGGCGGCCCCCGGCCGGCCGCGCACGCTCAGTTCCCACTCGGCATAGCCCAGCGGCGGCAGCTGGTAGCGGAGCGGGCCGCCCGGCCCGGCCACCAGCCCGTCCGGCACATCCAGCTCGACGGCGCCGGCGGCACCGTCCGGCCCGGCCGCCACGGTCAGCCGGACCACCGCGGGGCCGGTGCCGCCGGGCAGCGGCACCCGGGTGGGGGACAGGTGCACCGCGACCGGCAGGTTGCCCGCGGGCGCCGGCCCCTTGCCGTGCAGCCAGTAACGGGTGAACACCGGCTGGGCCGGTTCCGGGAGTTCCGGCCGGGCGGCGGAGGGCGGTCCCCCCGGAACGGCACAGCCCAGGGTGACCGTGCCCGCCGGCCCGAGCTCAGCCTCGGCCTCGCCGCCGGGCAGCACCGGGACGGGCGGGCCGTCGCCGTCTTCGGCCAGGCCGGTCTGGTGCGCCGCGGTGATCCCGGTGAACAGGCTCAGCCGGGCCGGGCCCGGGACCCGGCGGCCCAGGTCGCGCAGCCGGGCGGTCACGCCGCCGGCGCGGTCCGGGGTACCGTCGCGGCCGGCCGCGAGCGGGTTGCCCCGGGGCTTGAGTGCGGTCAGCATGGCTGGCCCGGATACCGCGCCCAGGCTGGCTGTGGCGGGCAGCGGGCCCGGGTGGATACCGGTCTGCGCGGCCAGCAGCGGGTGGTTGTACTCCTGGCCGGCCGCGGCGAATCCGGCGTCCCGCCAGTCCCCGGGACCGGCCGCCAGCGCGTACTCGAACGTGTGACTCCAGTGCTGCCAGGAGAAGCTGCTGCCATCCGGCGCGGTGCGCTGGTCACCGTCGATCCACACCCCGGACGGCCAGGCGCTGCACGAGCGCATCAGCGCGATGTGCAGGGTCCCGTCCGGCGCGACCAGGCTGCCCGGGGTGCCCCGGTTCAGCAGCGCGACGCTGCGGGAGGCCAGCAGCGGGTCCGCGGCCTCGCCCACCGGGGTCACCTCGATCACCGAGTCGGCCAGGTCGGCGGCGAGCGCGGTGACCGCGGCGGCCAGGTCCGGGCCGGCCACGACCAGCACCGGCAGGTCGCGGGGCCCGCGGACGTCGGCGCCGGGGGCGAAAGCCGCGGCCCGGGACTGCGCGGCGGGCAGCCACACCCGGGCATCGCCCCCCCTGGCCAGCTGGCGGGCCAGGGCCGCGGCCGCGTCCGGGCTGGCCTCCAGCAGCCGGGCCGTCCACGGGTTGTCCGCCGGGCCGCCGAGCGCGATCCGCACGTCGGGCAGATTGGAGTCGAGGTCGATGGCACCGTAGCGGGGCCCGTCCGGCCACGAGCAGGTCGCGGTGACACCCGCCCCGGCCAGCGCCGACACGAGGCTGGTGATGGCCACGCGCCGTTCGTTAGGTATGGCCAGGCCGTCGGTGCGGGCAGCCGGGGCCGGCAGGATGACCTCGGCCACGCCGATCGCGGTCTGGCCGCCGCCGGGGCCGGGCCAGCCGACCCGGGCCACCGACCCGATGCCGAACCATTCGTGCGCCGGGTTGTCCAGGGTGAACGCGTGCTCGGCGACGTCCGCGCCGATGCTGCCGAACGGGCGCCCCACGGCCGTGGTCGCGGTCTGGTAGACGGGCAGCCCGCCGGGCACGTCGGCCGGGAAGCGGACCCGCAGCAGCCGGTCGTGCCCGATCGAGCCGTCCACGTGCGTGCGGAACTCGACCTGCTGGGCGCCGTCCCAGAGCAGCGTCTCCTGGGTGATCCGCAGGCCGCCCAGGGCCAGCTCGGCCAGCAGCCGGGCGCCCAGCGGGCAGCGCTGCGCGGTGACCTTGGCGCTCGCGCTGGCCGAGCCGGTACCGGGTCCCTTCGGGGACAGCAGCCAGGGGCCCTCGCCCCAGCGGGGATGCTGGTCGTATTCCTCCTGGAGGACCAGCTCGTTCCCGCCCGGCCGGAGCAGCTCGGTGCCGGTCCGCCGGTCGGTGACCCCGGTCAGCGTGCCGCCCTGGGCCGGGTCGGCCGCCAGCCGGAAGCGGTCGTTCTCGATCACCGTGCCGGGCTGCGGTTCCCAGCCCGGGGCCGGGCCGCTGGTGGCCGCCACCCAGTACGTCCGGTAGCCCAGCGCGGGCACGCCGTCAGCGCGGAAGGTCAGCGTGAGCCGGGCCAGCGAGCCGTCCGGGTGCCGCTGGGCGCCCTCGGCCAGGGCAGGCACCCCGGTGCCGTCGTGGTCGCGCAGGCCGGCCCAGGCCGGGCCGGGCGCCGCGAACTCCAGCTCCGCGGTGACCAGGCCGGACCGGGGCCAGGACAGCGTGTTGAACACGGCCAGCGCGGCCAGCCCGCCCGCCCCGCTCGTGTCGGCCTGGCCGGCCAGGTACCCGGCCGCGTCCCGGCGGGCCGCTGCGCCGCGTTCCCAGGCTTCCCGCCAGCCACCGAGCAGGTCCAGGTAGACCTGGTCGGACTCGGTGCCGGTAATCGCGTCGTGATGGGCGCCGAAGACCAGCTGGCGCCACGCCTTGTCCAGCGACTCCGCCGGGTAGCCCGCGCCCGCCAGCCAGGCCAGGGTGGCCAGCCGCTCGCCCTCGGCGACCGCGGTCTCGGCCGCCCGCTGGGCCTGCTTGGTGTCGATGTAGGTGACGTCCTTGCCCGGGTAGACCGGGTTCATGTCCCGGGTCTGCGGGACCAGCCAGATGCCGCGCTCGGCCGCTTCCGCGCGCACCGCGGCGAAGAACTCGCGGGGCAGCGCGGTGACGAACCGCGGCCACACATACCGGCGGTTCCAGTCGCGGTGGATGGCGGTGGCCCAGCGGCTCGGGATCACGTGGTCGGCGCCCACCGGGAGCAGCACGTTGCGGGTCGCCGCGACCGGGGCCAGCGCGCGGAACTGGGCCAGCGCCTCGCGCTGCGCGCCGGCCAGATCGGCCGCCTGCTGGGTGGCCCAGCCCGCCCCGTAGTGGTTGGCCATGTAGCTGGTCAGCAGGCCGCGCCCGTCGGGCGAGAGCCACTCGAACTCGCTGCGCAGCTGCATCCGGCGGTTGTCGCCCACTGTGCGCTGCGGGCCCCACTGGTGGTAGGGCCCGCGGGCCCAGGACGAGGAAGCCAGCCCGGCCGCGGCCATCAGCCCGGGGTAGCCCGGGTCGAAGCCGAACGCGTCCAGCATCCACGCGGTCCGCGGGTCACCGCCCGCCACCTCCCGCTGGTAGCCCAGGCCGTAAATGGCATTGCGGATCGTGGACTCGGCGCTGGTCAGGTTGGTGTTGGGCTCGTTGTAGTTGCCGCCGACGATCTCCACCCGGCCGTCCGCGATGAGCTGGCGCAGCACGGCCCGGTCAGCCGGGTGAGTGTCCAGGTAGGGCTTGAGGTAGTCGATCTCGGCCAGCACGAACTTGTAGTCCGGGTCGTCACGCGCGGCCGCCAGGTGCAGTGCGACCAGCTCGAACGCGGTGCGCACCTCGGGCAGCCGGCCGTGCTCGTCCGGCAGCAGCAGCCGGGACTCGGTGAACTCGCCCTGGGTGTCCCACCACACCGGGTCGTAGTGGAAGTGGCTGACCATCCACATGGTCCAGCCGGGCTCGGCCACCGTGATCTCGGCCGCCAGCTCGGCCCGGCCGGCCGCGCCCTCGGCGATCACTGTGACCGGCCGGCGCTGGCCCGGCCCGGCCGGCGCGGCCATCCGCACGCCGACTTCCGCGGTCTGCTCCCCGCCCGCCGCCGGGAGGTCCAGCCGGGCGGGCACCGGTGTGCTGACCGCCGGCCCGGCCACCGTGATCTGGACCGGCCCGGCATCCCGCCCGCCATCGCCGTGCACGGTTACCAGCACGAGTTGCAGTGGTTCCGGGGCGGTGCCGCCGAACAGTTCCGTTGCCTCTACGCTGGCGATTCGCATGTTCCCATGGTGACACGGCGGCGCGGGATGCTCGTGGCGGCGGGCAATCGACTGCAGACGTGTATACCATTCAATCTGGCGTGCGTAAGGGCCGCGCCCGCCACCGACCAGGCACAGCGGAAGCGGGGTGACTGCGGATGGCCGATTCGCCAGTGACCTTGAAAGACGTGGCCGCGCTGGCGCGCGTGCACCCGGCGACCGCGTCCCGGGCGCTGAACCCGGAGACCCGCCTGCTGGTCCGGGAGGACACCGCCCAGCGGGTGCTGGAGGCGGCCAGCGAGCTCGGCTACCGGCCCAACACGGTGGCCCGCAGCCTGCGCACCCGCCGCTCGCACAGCGTCGGCGTGCTCATCCCCGACCTGAACAACCCGCTGTTCCCGCCGATCGTCCGGGGCATCGAGGACCGGCTGGCGGCCGCCGGGTACGTGGCGCTGATCGGCAACACCGACGGGGACCCGGAGCGGGAGTGGACGCTCTTCGAGCAGATGCGCGCCCGGCACGTGGACGGGCTGGTGCTGGCCACCGTGCACCTGGGGGACCCGCTGCTGGCCGAGTCGGCCCGTACCGAGCTGCCGGTGGTGCTGATGAACCGGCTGGCCCAGGACTACAGCCTGCCGTCGGTCTCGGTGGACAACGAGCGCGGCATCCGGATGGCCGTGGCCCACCTGGCCGGGCTCGGGCACACCCGGATCGCGCACATCGCGGGGCCGCAGGAGGTGTCCACCGGGCTGGCCCGCTACCGCGGGTTCCTGGCCGCGATGGAAGGGCACGGCCTGCGGGCCGACCCCCAGCTGATCGTGACGGCCAAGGCGTTCTCCATCGACGAGGGGCACCGCTGCGCGCAGCTGCTGCTCAAGCGGGACCTCGGCGTCACGGCGGTGGCGGCCGGCAACGACATGCTGGCGGTCGGCTGCTACGCCGCCCTGGACGAGGCCGGGCTGAGCTGCCCCGAGGACATCTCGGTGGTCGGCTTCAACGACATGCCGTTCATCGACCGGCTGCGCCCGCCGCTGACCACCATCCGCTTCCCGCACTACCAGGTCGGCACCGAGGCCGCCCAGCTGCTGCTGGAGCGGATCGCCGGGCACACCGGGCCGGTCAAGGTCCTGTTCCTGGCCCCGGAGCTGGTGGTCCGCGGGTCAACCGGCCCGGTATAGCCCGGGTCACGCGGGGAGAAATCTCCCGTATCGATCTGGATCACATCGGTTGACATGGGCCGGACTGGTGCACCAGGCTTTCTGCAAACGATTGTCTGCGCGAGGGGTGACCTGATGGCAGGGCACGGTGACGAAGTTCGGCTGGGCTGGCTGGGCACCGGGCGCATGGGCGCCGAGCTGGTGCGGCGGCTGCTCCAGGCGGGCTGTGACGTCGCCGTGTACAACCGGACCCGGGCCAAGGCGGAGCCGCTCGCCGCGCTCGGCGCCAAGGTGGTCAGCTCGCCCGCCGAGCTGGCCGGCCGGGACATTGTGTTCGCCACCGTCGGCACGCCGCAGGACCTGGTCGACGCCGTGCTCGGCGCGGGCGGGCTCACCTCCGGGGAGGGTACGCCGGCCATTCTCGTGGACTGCTCGACGATCTCGGCCGAGGTGTCGCGGCAGGTACGCGAGCAGCTGGCGGCCCGGGGCACCGCGCTGCTGGCCGCGCCGGTGATGGGCAACCCGAGGGTGGCCAGCGTGGGCCAGCTCACCCTGGCCGTGTCAGGCCCGCGGGCCGCGTTCGACGCGGCCCGGCGGTACCTGGACCTGCTCGGGGCCGGGGCCACCTACGTGGGCGAGGGGGAGCTGGCCCGGGTGGTCAAGCTGTGCCACAACCTGTTCCTCGGCGTCGTCACCCAGTCGCTGGCCGAAGTAACGATCCTGGCCCAGAAGAGCGGCGTCACCAGGGAAGCCTTCCTTACCTGCCTTAATAAAAGCGTGATGGGTTCGCAGTTCACCCGTTACAAGTCGCCGGCATTCGTCAACCTGGATTTTCATCCGACCTTTACCGCCACGTTGCTGCGCAAGGACTTTGACCTTGGCCTGGCCGCAGCCCGCGAGCACGAAGTGTCGCTGCCGGTGGCGGCGCTCGTGCATCAGATCGTGCAGAGCCTGGTCGGCCATGGCTATGGCGATCAGGATTTCGCGGCTTTGCTCGAACTCGCCGCTCAGTCTGCGGGTTTGCAGCTGGAGAGCGAGAATTCGCCGATCACCGACGGGCTGGGCCAGGCCGGCCCGAGCGAAGCTGGTGCAGTACCGTGACCTGTTGTTTACCCCCCAGGAGACTCCCTAAGTGGAAGGAGGACCGGATGAAACCTCACCGCACCCGGTTCTTGACTATCTCGGCCGTTACCGCCGCCACGGCGATGGTCGTTGCCGCCTGCAGTAGCAGCGGCAGCAGTAACTCTTCAGGTAATGGCAATGCAAAGCCGGTGGTCATCGGCGCGTCGCTGTCGCTGACCGGCGATTTCTCCGCCGACGGCCAGGCCTTCAAGCGCGGCTACGAGCTGTGGGCCAGCGAGGTGAACAAGACCGGCGGGCTGCTCGGCCGCAAGGTCCAGCTGGTCTTCCAGAACGACGCGAGCGACCCGACCACGGTCGCCACGAACTACACCAAGCTCATTGCCCAGCAAAAGGTCAACCTGGTGTTCGGGCCGTTCTCCACGCTGCTGACCGTGCCCGCCGCGAAGGTCGCCGCACGGTACGGCTACGCGTTCCCCGAGGGCGCGGGCGGTGGGCCAGCCGTCTACGAGCTGAAGCTGCCCAACGTCTTCAACCCCAGCCCGCCGATCGCCGACCAGCTGGTGCCGTTCGCCGACTGGGTGGCCGCGCTGCCCGCCACCGAGCGCCCCAAGACAGCGGCCTACCCGCAGGTGAACGACCCGTTCGCGGATCCGATGACCGAGGCCGCCCAGGCCATCCTGCAGAAGGCCGGGGTCAAGACGGTCTACTCCAAGGTCTACCCGGCGGAGAACCCGGACTACAAGGCCGGGGCCGACGCGGTCGCCGCGACCGGCGCGCAGATGGTCGTGCTCGGCTCGGTGGACGTGCCCACCGCCACCGCGTTCATCCAGGCGTTCGAGCAGCAGCACTACAACCCGAAGATCTTCGCCGCGTCGTCCGGCCCGGACCAGGGTGCGGACTTCGTCAAGGCGGTCGGGGCCAAGAACACAAACGGGATCATGGTGCCCAACGGCTGGTACGCCGGGCTGCCGAACCCGCTGAGCCAGGCCTTTGTCAAGGCCTACGTGGCCAAGTACGGCGGCAGCCCGTCGGACATCAACGCCGACTCGGCCGAGGGCTACTCGGTCGGCGAGATCACCGCGGCCGCGGTCAAGGCCACGCACAGCCTGGACAACAAGAAGATCATCTCCTTCCTGCACAGCAGCGTGACGCTGCAGACCGTGCAGGGACCGGTCAAGTTCAACAGTGTCGGCGAGAACGTGGTGGCGCAGAAGTTCATCTTCCAGTGGCAGACCGGGCCCAAGTTCGTGCAGGTGCTGCCGTCCAGCGCGTCGGGCTCGGTGCCGATCGTGAACCCCAAGCCCGCCTGGAGCAGCTGACTGGGGTGGGCCGGTGCGCGGAGCGGGGCAGGCCAGGGATCCCTGGCAAACCGGGCCATCCCGGGTGGCCGGAGGGCATACCGTGCCCGTGAACGCCACTAACGCTCCGCGCACCCGTGCCCCGGCACGGGCACCGGAAGGGAGAACCGGATGAGGCGCCACCGCGCCAGGTTGTTGCAGCTCACCGCGGCCAGCGCGGTTACCGCGCTGGCCGTGGCGGCCTGCAGCTCGGGCAACGCCAGCAGCACCAGCAGCGGAAGCAACCCGATCGTCATCGGCTTCACCGAGCCGCTCAGCGGGTCCTTCTCCGCGGACGGCCGCGCCTCGCTGCGCGGGTACCAGCTGTGGGCCGCCGACGTGAACAGCCACGGCGGGCTGCTCGGCCGCCAGGTCCAGCTGAAGTACCTCAACGACAACAGCGACCCGAAGCAGGTGACCAAGGACTACACCGAGCTGATTCAGCAGGACCACGTGGCCCTCACGCTGGCCCCGTTCTCCTCACTGCTGACGATCCCGGCCGGCTATGCCACCCAGAAGTTCGGTTACGCGCTGCCCGAGGGCTCCGGCACGGCGCCATCCGTGTACGGGATGAACAACAACCACGGTGACCCCGACCTGTTCGGCGTGAGCACGCCCGTGGTGGACCAGATGGTGCCGTTCGCCGACTGGGTGGCATCACTGCCAGCCGCCGAGCGGCCGAAGACCGCGGCCTACCCGATGGTGTCCGACCCGTTCGCCGACCCGCCGGTGCAGCGGGCACAGGAAGATCCTGCAGGCCCACGGAGTCCGGACGGTGTACGCGCCGCCTCCGATCACCCAGAGCGACCTGGTCCCGTTCGCGAACGCGGTGGCGGCCAGCAACGCGCAGATCGTGGTGCTCGGCTCGGTCGACGTGCCGACCGTGCTCACGTTCATCCATGTGTTCGAGGCCAGGAAGTACTACCCGCAGATGTTCATCGCCGCGTCCGGCCCGGACCAGGGTGCGGAGTTCCTCAACCACGTGGACAGTGCCAACGCCGAGGCGATCATGGTGCCGGACGGCTGGTACGGCGGCGAGCCGAACGCGCTCAGCCACGTGATGGTGCAGGACTACATCGCCAGGTACGGCGGCAGCACCTCGGGCATCAACGCCGACGTGGCCGAGGCGTATTCGGCGGGCCAGGTGCTGGCGGCCGGGGTCACCGGGACGGGCAGCACGGACAACAAGAAGATCATCAGCTACCTGCACCGCCACCCCGTGCAGACCGTGCAGGGCCCGGCCCAGTTCGACGCCAAGGGGACGAACACAGCGGCTGGGGCGCAGTCGTTCATCTTCCAATGGCAGGGCGGCCAGTTCCTTCAGGTCCTGCCGGGCAACGCAATCGGCTCATCAACCATCGAACGCACCAAACCGCACTGGCAAACGGGCGGCTGACCGAGGGCGCGGTGAGTTCCGCGTCCCAGCCGCCGGCACGACGAGTTAGCAGGATGAAGGGCATGAAGCTCACATGGGACGGCAACTCACCGAGGCCATCATCGACGGCATCCTCGGCGGCGGGGTCTATGCGCTGATGGCCGTCGGGCTGACACTGATCTTCGGTGTGCTCGACATCATCAACATCGCGCAGGGCATCCTGGTCGTGCTCGGTGCGTACCTGAGCTACGTGCTCGCCGTGCACCTGCACATCGACCTGTTTGTCGGCCTGCTGGTGACGGTCCCGGCCATGTTCCTGGTCGGGATCACGATCCAGTGGGCCTTCATCAGGCCGCTCCGGGGCCGGGAACGCACCTCGATGTCGCTGCTGGCCAGCTACGCGGTGGCGATCATCATCGAGGGCGTCCTGTACCTCATCTTCGGCTCCAACTACGTGAACCTGAACTCCTCGTACGTCACCACCGGGCCCAAGGTGTTCGGGTTCTACCTGGACTACATCTACATCTACGGGTTCGCGCTGGCCGTGCTGCTGGTCGTGGCCATCTACTTCACCCTGTACCGGACCCAGTTCGGCCGCACCGTCCGGGCCACCATGCAGGACCACACCGCGGCCCGCATCGTCGGCATCAACGTGAACCGGGTGCAGATGCTGACCTTCGGCATCGGGGTGGCGGTCACCGCGGCGGGCGGCATGGTGTTCGGCGCCACCGGCGGCGGGTTCAACCCGAACACCGGCTACGACCTCATCTCCCGGCTGCTGGCCATCATCATCCTGGGCGGCCTGGGCAGCATCGCCGGGGCGATGATCGCCGCCATCTTCATGATCACCCTCGAGGGGGTGGTGGACGTGCTCTGGTCACCCAGCTGGTCGGTGGTCGTGTTCTACGGCACGCTGGTGCTGGTGCTGGCGTTCCGGCCGCAGGGCCTGCTCGGCCGCAAGGCGGTGCGGGCCCAGTGAGCGCGCCCACCGCCGCGGCGCCGGCCACCGGGGACCGCCGCGCCCGGCTGGCCCGGCTGGGCGGGACGGCGATCCTGCTGGTGATCGCGGCTATCTTCCCGCTGGTGGTCAGCGACGCGCTCTACACCCAGTTCGCCGTGCTCACGATGATCTACGTGGCCGCGGTGGCCGCCTGGAACCTGTTCTCCGGCTACTCCGGGTACATCTCGCTCGGCCACGCGGTGTTCTTCGGCACCGGCGCCTACACGGTCGGGCTGCTGACCGAGCACTGGAAGGTGATCGGCGGCACCATTTTCTGGCTGCTGCCGCTGGCCGGGCTGGTGTCGGCGGTGATCGCCGTGCCGTTCGGGCTGATCGCGCTGCGGGTCCGGCGGCACACGTTCGTGGTGATCACCATCGCCATCTTCTTCATCTTCCAGCTGATGGCGTTCAACCTGCCCTTCACCGGCGGGAACCAGGGCATCAGCAGCCCCTTCTTCCTGTGGAGCGCGGATACCTACAACAACCCCTTCTACTACGTCGGGCTGATCATCGCGGTCGGCACCATCATCCTGTCCTGGCTGATCCGGCACTCCCGGTTCGGCCTGCAGCTGCTGGCCATCCGGGACGACGAGGACCGGGCGCGCGGCCTGGGCGTGCGCACGATGCGGGTGAAGCTGACCGCGTTCGTCATATCCGGCGCGATCACCGGCATGGTCGGCGGGCTGTGGTGGTTCTTCATCGGCCAGGCGCTCCCCGAGACCGCGTTCAACCCGGTGTTCGACGTGACCGTGGCGCTGATGGCGTTCCTGGGCGGGTTCGGCACCCTGGCCGGCCCGGTACTGGGCGCGCTGATCCTGGAGCCGCTCCAGCAGTGGGTGGCGATCACGTTCACCAACGGGTACACCGGTGAGATCGCCCTCGGCGTACTGTTCCTGCTGGTCATCCTGGTGCTGCCGCGGGGCATCGTGCCCACCGGGCGGGAGCTGGCGACCAGCTGGCAGGCCCGGTGGGCCCGGCGGCGCGCCCCCGGCGGGGCGGCCCCGCCCGGCAGCCCAGCGGTGCCGCGCACCAGCCCATCCAGCACCAGCCCAACCGGGAGTACGCGATGACCGCCCTGCTGCGCACCGCCGGGGTGAGCAAGGCGTTCGGCGGGGTGCACGCGCTGGCGGACTGCACCCTGGACGTGGCCGAGGGCAGCATCGCCGGCCTGATCGGGCCCAACGGCTCGGGCAAGACCACGCTGTTCAACGTGATCACCGGCTACGAGCGGGTGGACAGCGGCGAGGTCTGGCTGGGCGGCCAGCAGATCACCAACCACGCACCGGACAAGGTGTTCGCGGCCGGCATCGGCCGCACCTTCCAGCTCACCCGGGTGTTCTCCCGGCTCACGGTGATGGAGAACATGATCGTGGCCGCGCAGCACGCCGAGCGCGGGCACGGCTGGCTGCGCAACCCGCTGGCCCGGGCGGGCGGCCCGGCCACCCGGCGCCGGGCCGGGGAACTGCTGGAGTTCACCGGCATCGCCAGCCACGCCGGGGCGCTGGCCGAGACGCTGTCCTACGGCCAGCGCAAGCTGCTGGAGCTGTCCTACGTGCTGATGGCCGACCCGGCGATCGTGCTGCTCGACGAGCCGGCCGGCGGGGTGAACCCGACCCTGATCACCACGATCGCGGACCGGATCCGGCAGCTCAACGAGCAGGGCACGACATTCCTCATCGTGGAGCACAACATGGATTTCGTCATGGGCCTGTGCCACCAGGTCACGGTTCTCGACTACGGCACGGCGGTGGTCAGCGGGCCGCCGGAGGTGATCAGGACCGATCCCCGGGTCCTGGACGCCTATCTCGGGACGGCGGAGGACGGCGATGACATCCCCGTCAGCTGACTGGGTCACCACGGCCGAGACCGCGCTGGTGGTACAGGACGTGGTGGCCGGCTACGGCGGCGGGGACGTGCTGCGCGGGGTCAGCATGCAGGTGGCCGACGGCGGCATCACCTGCGTGGTGGGCCCGAACGGGGCCGGCAAGTCGACGCTGCTGGCCACGATCAGCGGGCTGCTCCGGCCGCGGCTCGGCTCGGTCAGCCTGCACGGCGAGCGGCTGTCCGGCCGCACCCCCCGGCAGGTGCTGGACGCGGGGGTGGTGCTGGTCCCGCAGAACCACAGCCTGTTCCGCGACATGACCGTGCGCGAGAACGTCATGCTGGGCGGGTACATCATCCGCCAGCGGGGGCTGGCCGACCGCCGCCTGGCCAGCGTGCTGGAAATGTTCCCGCAGGTGACCGACTGGCTGGGGACGAAGGCGGGCAGCCTGTCCGGCGGCCAGCAGCGGCTGGTGGAATTCGCCCGCTGCCTGATGCTCGACCCGCGCCTGGTCATCCTGGACGAGCCGTCGATGGGCCTGTCCCCCAAGGTGCTCAAGTCGGTGTTCGACGCGGTCCGGATGATGCACGCCCAGGGCAAGACCATCCTGCTGGTCGAGCAGAACGCCCGGGCCGGGCTGCGGCTGTCCACGCACGGCGTGGTGCTGGAAAACGGCCAGGTCCGGCTGGCCGGCACCGGCCACGAGGTGCTGAACCACCCGGAGATCGGCGCGCTGTACCTGGGCGGCGCGGTGTCGGACCAGGAGACACCGGAAACCCGGGCGGCCGAGGCCCGGGCCGCCGAGCCCGGCCCAGCCGCAGCTGAGCCGCCGGAGCCGTCGGCGAACGGGACCGGGCCGGGAACCAGCCATTGATCGTTGACGCGCACTGTCACGTCATCGTGCCGGAGATCACGGCCCGTTCGGTGCCCGGGGACTG
The DNA here is from genome assembly GCA_963711705.1 of uncultured Actinomycetes bacterium. Lineage (GTDB taxonomy): Bacteria > Actinomycetota > Actinomycetes > Streptosporangiales > Streptosporangiaceae > RYN-230. The sequence continues at coordinate 23,819 of CAVQFM010000012.1, read as the reverse complement.
GCGGCCGGTGCTGGGCACCGAGGACGGGCGGCCGTCCGTCCGGTTCCGCGGGCGGTCACTGACCTCGGTGCTGGGCGAGTTCAGCGATGCCGGGATCATGCTCGACGCGGCGGCCAGCACCGGGGTCAGCCACCTGCTGCTGTCGCCATGGATCAGCCTGGTGCCGGTGGACGCCGCACCGGGCGAGGCCCGGCTCGTCTGCCAGGTGCAGAACGACGCCCTGGCCCGGCTGGTGGCCGGGCAGCCCGGGCGGCTCAGCGCGGTCGGCGCGCTGCCGGTGCAGGATCCTGGCCTGGCCGCCCGGGAACTGCCCAGCCTGCTCGCGGCCGGCCTGCGCGGGGTGGAAATCCCGTCCAGCGTGGGCGGCCGGTACCTGGGCGACGACTTCTTCCTGCCGTTCTGGGAAGCGGCCGAGGCCACCGGCGCGCTGGTCTTCATCCACCCGACCACCCGGGGGCTGGGCATCCCCGCGCTGGACGACTACTACCTGTGGAATTCGGTCGGCAACCCGCTGGAAACCGCGATCACCGCCGCGCAGCTGGCCATGGCCGGGGTGCTGGAACGCTTCCCGCGGCTGCGGGTGCTGCTCGCGCATGGCGGTGGCGCGCTGCCGGTGGTCCGCGGGCGGCTGCGCCGGGCCTACCGGCTGCGGCCCGAGGCGGCCGCGCGGATCACCGGCGGGCCGGACGCCTCGCTGCGCCGGTTCTACTACGACACCGTCACCCACGACGCGGACCTGCTGGCCGGCCTGGTCCGGTACGCCGGCCCGGGGCAGGTGCTGCTCGGCTCGGACCGGCCGTTCGACATGGGCACCGACGACCCGGTGGGCGAGGTGCGCGGGCTCGGCCTCGGCCCGGAGGCCGAGCTGATCCTGGGCGGCAACGCGACCCGGCTGCTGGGCCTGGCCGGTGACTGAGCACGGGATCGCGCACCGCCGGCCCGGTGACTCTCGACGAGCCGAACGTCGTGGGGGTACGTTCAAGTCCGGACGCTTACCGAGCCATGATCTCCCTGCTGGCCTCGGGCGCCCGCAGCCCGGTGGGGACGAGGAGCCAGCCAATGCCAGTCGTCGCGGATCCCGGTTCCCGGTCGGCCCGGCAGGGGCCGGGGTGGGCGCAGCAGGCCTGGGTCACCCCGCAGCTGTTAGGTGCGCCGGTGCCGATGCGGGCCTGGCGCTGGCGGCTGGGCCCGCTGGCGGCCAGCCCGGCGATCAGGCTGGGAGCCCCGGAGGGGCTGCTGTACCTGGCCGCTGGGTCGGGTACCGCGGAGGCCGGTGGCCGCCGGTTCGCGCTGGCCCCGGAGAGCGTGCTGTGGCTGCCCGGGTGCCCGCGGGTCGTGCTGCGGGCGGGCCGGGCCGGGCTCGACGCGCTGCTCGCCCTGGTACCGGGACGCGCCGCCGGGCCGGCCGCCGCGCCCCGGCTGTTCAGCGCGGCCGAGCTGCCGCATCTGGTGTCCACCCGGGACAGCCGGGACCGGCTGGACCTGATCACCGAGTCGGTTCCGGTGGCCGCCGAGCGGATCCGGGCCGGCCGGGTCACCTACCAGCCAGGGGACACCACGGCTGCCCACTCGCACACCGCCTGCCATCACGTGTTCTGCGTGCTGGCCGGGGCCGGGCTGCTGTGCACCGAGCAGCAGGTCTGCCGGCTGCGCGCCGGGATGAGCGGGTATGTCGGCCCGGGTGAGGTGCACTGGCTGGTCAACGACACCGACGCGGCGTTCTCATTCGTCGAGTTCTGGGCCCCGCCGCCAGCGGGCACGGTGTGGGCCGTGCCCGGGGACCGCAGTGCCTGGGCACCAGTCAGCTGAGCGACCCGGAGGACGGGCATGGACTACACCAGGACGGAAGCCAAGCAGGCCGCCCGCGAGTGCCTGACCGGGATCTGGGCCGCGACCACCGCCACGTTCGACGGCCAGGGCGCGCTCGACCTGGCCGGGCTGCGCCGCGACCTGGACCGGCTGACCGGCAGCCTGCACATCGACGGGGTGTTCTGCGGCGGGGTGATGAGCGAGTTCTGGTCGCTGTCAGGCAGCGAGCGGCGCCGCCTGGTGGAGGTGGTGGTGGACACCGTCCGCGGGAAATGCCCGGTAATCGCGCACACCGGGCACACCTCCGCCTGCCAGGCCATCGAGCTGACGCGGCACGCGCAGAAGGCGGGCGCGGACTTCGCGGCGCTGATCAACCCGTACTACCCGCCCGCCTCGGACGAGGGGCTGTACCGGTGGTTCGAGACGGTGTGCGCGGGCGCTGACATTGGGATCTGGCTGTTCGACACCGCCTACTCCGGGGTGTCGCTGTCCCTGGACCTGATCGAGCGGCTGGCCGCGCTCGACAACGTGTGCGGCATCAAGGTCGGCCGCGACCACGCCCGCTACCTGGAGGTACTGGCCCGGGTGGGGGAGCAGATCCTGGTCTGCGAGCCGAACGAGGGCACCTGGCTGGAGAACATGCGCGAGCACGGGCAGCGGCTGTTCATGTCCTCGGCCGCGCCGTACCTGTACCAGACCCCGCAGTGGCAGCCGATGCGCGAGTACACCGCGCTGGCCCGCGGCGGCGACTTCGCGGCCGCGGCGCAGCTGGCCGCGACGCTGGATCCGGTGCGCGCGGTGGCCGCGAAATGGCTGCACGGCCAGGCCCGCCGGACCGACGCGATCGCCTCGATCAAGACGTGGGCCGGGCTGGTCGGCATGTCCGGCGGCCCGGTCCGCCCGCCACTGCTCACCCACACCCACGCGCAGCAGGCCGAACTCGCCGCCGACCTGGCCGCGGTCGGGCTCATCCCGGGCACCGGCGAGGCGGCCCGGGTGACGCGCAATGGTCACCCGCGCACGTTCGCCTGACCCCGGGCCCGGGCCGCCGGGGCGCTCATCACCTCGGCCGGGTCGTGCCCGAGATCGTGCAGCAGCACGATGGCGGCGTTCCGGCCGGGAGCGCCGGTGATCGACCCGCCCGGATGGGTGCTCCCGCCGGTCTGGTAGAGGCCGGGGATGGGCATCCGGTGCGTGGCCCAGCCCGGGACCGGGCGCAGTGGCCCGCTGAACGCCGGGCCCCGGTTCCCGCCGTGGAACGCTCCGTGGATCATGTGCGGGTTGAGTTCCTCGATGTCCGCGGGCGATTTGACCAGGCTGGCCAGGATCACCTCGTCGGTGAAGTTCGGCGCGGCCTGGCGCAGCCGGTCCAGCTGGCGGCGGGCATGGCCGTGCTTGGCGTGGGCCCAGCCGCCCTGGCCCGCGGGCGGCTGGTAGGTCTGCGGGGTCAGGATCTTCACCGTGTGCTGGCCCGCCGGGGCGCGGCCGGGGTCGGCCAGCGTCGGCGTGGCCGCCAGCAGCCACGGCGGCTCGCCGATGAACCGCCCGGCCCGCAGGTCGGCGCCGAACTGGAGCACGTCCTCCGGCCAGCCGGCCAGGCCTGCGGACACCGCGCTGCGCGGGCCGCTCCCGGCCGCGAACTCCGGCGCGGCGGCCGTGCAGTAGTAGCTGGCGAAGCCGGGCACGCCCACGTCGTAGGTGTCCACCCCGTAGTGGAATTCGGCGGGCCAGGCGCTGGCGGGCGCCATGTCCCGCAGGTGCTTGATGTGGATAGTGGAGACCACCGCGGTGCCCGCCCGGTACTCGGTGCCGTCCTCGGTCGCCACCCCGGCGCACCGGCCGCCGTCCAGCAGCAGCCGGGTGACCCGCTGGCCGCAGCGCACGGCGCCGCCGTGGTCGGCCAGGTAACCGGTGAGCGCGGCGGTCAGCTGACCGGAGCCGCCGAGCGGGATGGACCAGCTGCGCCGCTGGCGGCCGAACGTCTGCGCGTAGGGCAGCACCCCGGAGCCCGGCTCGTCGCCCGGCTGGAACACCTGGAACGCCATCCACAGCAGGAACGCCTGGATGTGGCGGCTGGTGAACTCGTGCTGGACCACCTGGACCGCGGACAGCTGGCGCCGCCGGGCCCAGATCCGCCCGGCCGGGTGCTCGGCCAGCATCGCGTCCAGCGCCGGGCCGAAGCCCACCGGGGTGAACTGCGACCGAGTGAAGATGTCCTTGACCTGGTCATACTCGTCCAGCAGCCGGAGGTAGGCGGCCGCGTCCGCCGCCGAGAACCGGGCGACCTCGGCGGCCGTCCGGTCCGGGTCCAGCCACATGGTGAACTGCTGGCCGTCCGGGAACGCCACCTGTGCGACCGGGTCCGGTTCGGCGTAGCGCAGCCCGTAGCCGGCCACCAGGCCCAGTTCGTCCCGGCTCAGCGCCGGGTTGACCCGGATCATCGTGTGCCCGGTGGCGCAGGTGTCGATGCCGAACCCGGGCAGCAGCAGTTCCTCGGTAGCCGCCCCGCCGCCGGGAATGGGCCGCGCGTCCAGCACCAGGCACCGGTAGCCCGCCTTAGCCAGATAGCAGGCGGTGAGCAGGCTGTTGTGCCCGGCCCCGGCCACCACGATGTCCGCGTCACAGGTCATCTGGCACCTCCCGGCGGACCTCTGCAAACCATTGCAGCCACGGCTGATCCTCGCATTCCGGCGCGCCGCCGGCAAGCGCCCGGCACCCGGGCGGCCATCTCACTCCCGCCGGGTGAGGTACCGGCCGGCCGGGCCGCCTAGCGTCGGGAGAAAACTCTGAGGAGGACGCGATGGCGCCCCGGGACACCCTGTACGTGCTGGCAGCGGCGTATGACAACGTGCCTGCTGCGGTCGAGGACTACGAGGCGGTCAAGGCGCTCTACTACGCCGTGCAGACGTCGCATGACTTCGATGCGACGGTCATCGCCAAGGACGAGGCGGGCAAGGTGAGCATCGTCAAGAAGCACGAGCAGCCGACCCGGCACGGGGCGGCCGTCGGGCTCGGCTGGGGGCTGGCCGCCGGGGTCGCCGCCGCGCTGTTCCCGCCGGTCGGCATCGTGGGTGCGCTGGCCCTGGGCGCCGGGGGCGGCGCCGCGATCGGCGCGGTCACCGGGCACGCCCACGGCGGGATGAGCCGCGGCGACCTGAAGGACCTGGGGGACACGCTCGACGCGGGCACGGCCGGGCTGCTGGTGGTGTATGAGGCGAACCTGGCTGAGCAGATCGCGGCGAACATCAAGGCGGCCAACAAGATGATGTCCACCGCCACCGATATGGCCGCCGATCAGCTCGCCGAAGACCTCAAGCAGGCCGACCAGGCCGCGGCGGCCAAGAGCTAGGCCATACCGGCCAGCGCGCGCAGCGCCGGGCCGGCCAGCCGGTGCACGGTCCACTCGTCCATCTCGGCCGCGCCCAGCGCGGCGTAGAAGGCGCGGGCCGGCTGGTTCCAGTCCAGCACCCACCATTCCAGCCGGGCGTAGCCGCGCTCGACGCAGATCCGGGCCAGTTCGGCTAGCAGCGCCCGGCCCAGGCCGAACCGCCGCATGTCCGGGCGCACGTACAGATCTTCCAGGTAGATCCCGTGCTGGCCGGCCCAGGTGGAGAAGTTCAGGAACCAGAGGGCGAAGCCGACGACCTCGCCGTCATGCTCGGCCACGTGGGCGAACACCGCGGGCGAGTCGGCCAGCAGGGCCTGGCGCAGATCCTGCTCGGTCCCGGTCACCTCGGGCAGCGCCTTCTCGTACCCGGCCAGGTCCCGGATCAGCTGGTAGATCACGGGCACGTCGGCCGGGCGGGCGGGCCGGATCACGTCGCGGCCACCGGGAACCGGTAGCGGAGCCGGAACCGGTCGGCGGGGATGACGATCTCCCCGGTCTCGACCGTGCGCTCGGCGCAGCGGTGCGACCGCTCGATGAGCAGCACCGGCGAGCTGGCCGGCAGGTTCAGCGCCGCGCACTCCGCGGACAGGGCCGGCCGCACCGAAATCTCCTCGACCACCTGGTCCACGGTAATCCCGATGGCCCGCAGCCGCTCGGCCACCCCGGCCAGCGGGCCCGGCTCGGGCCCGGCTCCCGGCTCATAGCTGGTGGCCAGCTGGACGGGCGCGCCGTCCACGCTCATCAGGTACCTGGTCCGGGTGACCAGATGATCCCGCTCGGCCAGGCCGAGCCGCTGGGCGACGTGCGCGGGCGCGGTGACCCGCTGCGACTGGTATTCCCAGGCCAGCCGCGGCGGCTGGCCATTCCCGGCCGGGCCGTCGGCCAGCCCGAACGGGGAGCCGGGGAAGTGCAGCCGGTCGTGCTCCAGCGGCGCCCCGGCGGGGAGCTGGCGCACGTAGGACCCGGACCCGGCGCGCGCCTCGATGAGCCCCTCAGCCGCCAGCACCTGGAGGGCGTGCTTGGCCGCGGTCTCGCCGACCCCGTACCGGGCGATGATCCCGTTCCGCGAGGGCACCCGCGCCCCGGGCGCGAGCACACCGCCCCGGATCTGATCCCGCAGATCTTCCAGGACGCGCAGGTATACCGGATTGTTCGCGGCCAAGCCGTCATTGTCGCCCACCGGCCGGGCAAGCTGTGGCCCAATAGCAATCCTGTGACCATAGCTTTGCCGGGCCGGCCCACCCGGCTAACGCTTGCGGGCGAAGATCACGCCATCGCCGATGGACAGCAGGGCCAGCTCCACCCGGTCGTCGGCCAGCGCCTGCTCGGTGAAGTCCCGGACCGCCCGCGCGTCGGGATCCGGGTCGGCGGCGAAGATGCGCCCGTGCAGCAGCGCGTTGTCCACCAGGATGACGCCGCCGCTGCGGGTCCGCGGCACGATCTCGGCCCAGTAGGCCGGGTAGCCGGTCTTGTCGGCGTCGATGAAGGCCAGGTCGAGCGGGGCGTCGGTGGGCAGCGCCCGCAGCGTGTCCGCGGCCGGGCCGAGCCGCAGCTCGATCCGGCTGGCCAGGCCGGCCCGGGCCCAGTACTCCCGGGCCAGCGCGGTCCACTCCGGGTTCACGTCGCAGCACAGCAGGCTGCCGCCCGGGGCCAGGCCACGGGCCAGGCAGATGGCCGAGTAGCCGGTGAACGTGCCCACCTCCACCGCCCGGCGCGGGGCGACGAGCTGGCTCACCAGGGTCATGAAGGTGCCCTGCTCCGGGCCGATCTGCAGCCCCGCACTGGCCGGGAAGCGCCGGGCCGTCTCGGCCCGCAGCTCGGCCAGCAGCGGGTCGGGCGGGCTGGAGTGGCTGACGACGTAGTCGAAGACCTGACGGGTAACGTGCTCGGTTCCGCTGGCCACCGGTCAACGCTATCCCGCCGCCCGGACTGTCAGCCCGATGGGGTTGGCTGGAAACCGAGGGAGGCCGCACATGTACGAGACCGAGGCGGAACTGGCCGGGCTGCAGGCCCTGCTGGACGAGTCGCTGGCCGGGGCGAGCGAGCACCTGCGGGCCATCATCCGGCCCGGGGAGCGGACGCTGACCGCGGCCCAGCTGGTGAAGGTGATCACCGGGATGTCCACCCTGGCGGTGAGCAGCGTCACCGCCCGATGCGAGCCGCGGGTGAGCGGTGCGGACGGGCATTTCCTGCACGGCCGCTGGATCATCAGCACCGACCGGTCGGCGGCCAAGGCCCGGCACTTCGCCGCGCGGCCCGCGGTCAGCCTGGCCCACCTGCGCGGCGACGACTTCGGTGTGTTCACCCACGGCACGGTGCACGAGCTCAACCCGGCCGGGGGCCCGGACGACCCGGACTGGCCGGCCATTCACGAGTACCTCACCCGGCACTACGGCAGTGACCCGCTCAGCTGGGGGGACGTGGTCGCTTACCGGGTGCAGCCGCACTGGATGGTCGCTTACGCCGCCGACCCGGCGGCCCTGGCCGGCCGGGCCTGACCGGCGGCCCCGCACGGTACGCTCGGCACATGGCGTTGCCGCTCGACATCCCCAGCCCGCCGGTCAACGGGTTCCATCTCGGCCCGGCCTACATCCACTTCTACGGGCTGATGTATGTCATCGGGATCACCGCGGCCATCCTGATCACCCAGCGCCGCTGGAAGGCGGCGGGCGGCGACCCGGGACTGGTCGGCGACGTGGCCATCTGGGCGGTGCCCGCGGGCATTATCGGCGGCCGGATCTACTTCGACCTGACCACCCCCCAGTACATCCCGCACCACTGGTACGGGGTGCTCGCCGTGTGGGACGGCGGGCTGGGCATCTGGGGCGCGATCACGCTGGCCGCGCTGGTCGGCGCGTGGCGGGTGCACCGGCAGGGCGCGAGCGTGCGCCTGTTCATGGAGGCGGTAGCCCCGGCGCTGCTGGTCGCGCAGGCGATCGGGCGGGTGGGCAACTACTTCAACCAGGAGCTGTTCGGCGGGCCGACCAGCCTGCCCTGGGCGCTGCACATCGACTACGCGTACCGGCCACCCGGGTACACGCAGTTCAGCACGTTTCACCCGACGTTCCTGTATGAGCTGATCTTCGACCTGGCCTGGGCGGCGCTGCTGGTCTGGCTCGGCCATCACCGCAACATCAAGCCGCCGGGCCTGTTCGCCCTGTACGTCGCGGGATACTCGGCGTTCCGCATCTTCGAGGAGTCGCTCCGGGTCGACCCGTCCCAGCACTTCCTCGGCCTGCGGCTGAACATGTACGTGGCGGTCGCGCTGACCGTGGCCGGCACCATCTGGTTCATCTGGGCGCAGCGCACCGGCCGCCCGGCCAGCGAGCTGCCGGCCCGGCGCCCCGACCCGCCGCCCGGCGAGGCCGCCGAGAGCAGCGAGGCCGCGCCCGCGGACAGCAGCGAGGCCGGCGGAGCGGTGCAGGCGGGCAACGGGACGCGGGAGAGCGGCAGCCAGGCCCGGTCCAGCTGACGCTGCTGAATTCGATTGATTTGCCCGGGAAGACACGCCGATCGAACTGGTGTTTGACAGTAACCCGGGATCGCGGGAGGGTGAGCGCGGATCCGTCCCGATACCCAGGAGGCACCGCACCGTGGGCCAGAAGACCGTCCGGTTCAGCGATCTCAGCGGCGAGCTCATCACCCGCGATGACACGCTCGCCCGCATCGTCATTCACGAGCACCCCGAGCTGGGCGACAGCCCGGTGGAGATCGAGGCGCTGGCCGACGAGGCCGCCGCCATCGACAAGGCCGCCCTGCGGGTGACCGTGGTCGACCTGTACTTCCCGGGGGAGGACGAGCCCCGCCGGGTGACGATGGACGCGGCCGCGTTCGACCAGCTGGCCGCGGACAAGCCCATGAGCGAGCTGCTGCTGACCGCGCGGCCGTCCCGGGCGGCGCGGCGGGGCAGCCGGGCGGCGGCGGGCCCGGGCCGTGCCGAGCGGGCCAACTACTACGCCACGCTCGAGCACGCCGGCGAGCCGCACAAGGGCCGGATCACCGAGGCCGAGCGTGAGCTGGTCCGGGACCATCTGGGCACGATCAACGAGCGGCTGGCCGCCCAGGGCCAGCGGACGATCAGCCTGGACGACCCGGAGCACGTGGAGCGCTACGGCCTGGCCGGCCTGGCGCAGGCGCAAACGGCCCAGCCGGGCTAAGTTCCGGGGGCAGCTGAGCCGGATCGCGGTACGATCCGGCGGGTGACTAACCGGATCATTGCGTCCATCATGACCATCGCCGCCGCGGCGGCGACGGTCATGATCGGCTCAGCCGCGCCCGCCCACGCCGCCGCCTGCCACCATGAGCGCGGGCCGTTCCACGTCCGCGGGCACGGTCGGTCACCGGGTCCACCGGACGGTACATCCCGTACGGCATCACCGTGACGGGGCTGGCCCATCAGAACTGGGCAGGACCTCACGACGTCCTTCCGCGCCGAACTGCGGGCAACGGACCACGACGACATCGACGCGATCGCGAACTTCTGGTGTGGCAACACGGTTCGCATGCAGGTCGGCCAGACAAACCTCGTGGGCAGCACGGGACACATCAACCAGGCGTTCCTCGCCGCCGTGATCTCGGAAGTCCAGTACGCCGAGAGCCGCGGGCTGGTAGTGGTCCTGAACGACCAGTGGCAGCTCGACGGGCACAAGTTCCGCGACTCCATGCCCACGAAGCGGACCGAAGCGTTCTGGGGTTCACTCGCCGTCTCACTTCGGGAAGAGACCCGCAGGTCGTCTTCGACCTGTACAACGAGCCGGAGCAGTGGGTCCACTGCGGCTGGAGGTTCTGGCACAGTGGCGGCCGATGTGGGGCGTTCTCGTACATCGGAATGCAGCCGCTCGCGAACTTCGTCCGGGCCAGAGCGTCGAATCTCTTCTGGATCGAGGGGATCAGTGCCGGGGCGGACCTGAGCGGCGCCATGGGATCCCGGATCACCGGCGACGGGCCCCTGATGTACAGCGAGCACCGCCCGCCCGGACCGCACCAGTACCGCACCTGGGACAGGCTGTTCGGGTACATCGCCAACCAGGGGCACGCGCCGGTGCTCGACGGTGAATGGGCCGACTACGCGCGCACCGACGCGCCGTGGGCCTGCTGGGACAACGCGCCGGTATCCGCGCCCCGGTTCCTCAGCTACCTGCGGTCGCACAAGTTCGGCCTGATCGTGACGCAACTCGTCAAGTACCAGCTCATCCAGACTGACAGCCTGACTAACCCGACCCGCTTCAAGAGCAACTGGGCCTGCCGGACCGGCCTCGACCAGGGCGTCGGCCGCCAGGCGCGGCAATGGTTCCTCCGGCTGAACAGTTAGCCGCCCCGCCCGTCCGGTGAGCGGAGCAGGCCGCCCGCCCGTGCCTCGGCCTCGTCTCACAATATGGTCTTATTAGGATCAGCATATGAGCGACGCTAACTGGCGGCGCTGGGTGGTGCTGGTCGCGGGCATGGTGGCGATGACCGCGGGCTGTACCTTCCAGTACGGGCTGGCGTACCTGATCCCGGCCTTCCGGGCCGAAGGGCTGTCCCTGGAGCAGGCCGGCCTGCTGGTCGCCTGCCCCACCGCCGGGCTGCTGCTCACACTGGTCGCCTGGGGGGCGGCGGCCGACCGCTGGGGCGAGCGGCTGGTGCTGGGCACGGGCCTGGCGCTGGCCGGCGTGATCCTGCTCGCGGGCAGCATGGTGCACGGGCTGGGGGCGCTCGGCCTGTGCCTGGCCCTGGCCGGGGCCGCGGGCGCGTCGGTGTACGCGGCCAGCGGGCGGCTCATCCTGGGCTGGTTCCCGGCGGGCCAGCGCGGGCTGGCCATGGGCATCCGGCAGAGCGCGCAGCCGCTCGGCGTCGCGGTGGCGGCCCTGGTCCTGCCGACCGCCGGCGCGGTAAGCCGGTCCGCGGCCCTGCTCTTCCTGGGCTCGTTCTGCCTGGCCGCAGCGCTGCTGGTGGCGGTGGCGGTGCGGGATCCGGCCCGGCCGCCGCGGCCGGCCCACTCGAGCGGCAGCTCACCGTACCGGGGCGGCCAGGGCGGCCCGGTCCCGGCCAGCCGGGTGCTGTGGCGGATCCACGCGGCCAGCGCGCTGCTGGTCGTGCCCCAGTTCGCGGTGGCCACGTTCGCCCTGGTCTTCCTGGTCGACGCGCACGGCCTGGCGCCCGCCGCGGCCGGGCGGGAGCTCGCGGTGGCCCAGGCGTGCGGGGCGGCCAGCCGGCTGGCCGCGGGGGCCTGGTCGGACCGGGTGGGCAGCCGGATGCGGCCGATGCGGCAGCTGGCCCTGGCCACCGCGCTGATCATCGGGGTGCTGGCCGCGGGCGCGGCGGTCCGCTCGCCCTGGGCGGTGGGTGCCCTGCTCGCCGCGGTCGTCCTGGCGGTCAGCACCAACGGCCTCTCGTTCACCGCGGTGGCCGAGCACGCCGGGCCGTCCTGGGCGGGCCGGGCGCTGGGCATCCAGAACACCGGGCAGAACGCGTTCGCGGCGGTCACGCCGCCCGCCCTGGCCGCGGTGATCGGCGTGGCCGGGTACCCGGCCACGTTCGGCCTGGTCGCACTGTTCCCGCTGGCCGCGGCCGCGCTGGTGCCGGTCGGCGGCGAGCGCCGGGTGCGGGCGGCGGCGGCGGTGGCCCGGCGTTGATCCGGCCGCGCGGCGCGGTGCACGATGGAGCATAGCCAGGGCCAGGCGCGCGGACAGGACCAGGATGACAGCGCAAGCACCAGGCGGCGCGGCGGTCTCCGCGCTCGACCCGTTCAGTGACGAGTTCCTGGCCGACCCGTTCCGCTGGCATCCGGAGCTGCGCGCGGCCGGGCCGGTGGTCTGGCTGGAGCGGTACGGCGTGTGGGCCATGGCCAGGTACGCCGAGGTCCACGAGGCGCTGCGGGACTATGCCACGTTCTGCTCCTCGGCCGGGGTCGGGCTGAGCGACTTCCGCAAGGAGAAACCGTGGCGGCCGCCCAGCCTGCTGCTGGAGGCCGACCCGCCGGAGCATGCCCGGGCGCGCAAGGCGGTGGCCCGCGCGCTGTCCCCGCGCACCGTACGGGACCTGCGCGGCGGCTTCGCCCGGGAAGCCGCCCGGCTGGCCAGCGAACTGCTGGCCCGGGGCACGGTGGACGGGGTGCCGGACATCGCTGAGGCGTTCCCGCTGCGCGTCTTCGCGGCCGCGGTCGGGCTGGCCGAGCCCGGCGGTGACCAGCTGCTCGCCTACGGGAACATGGCGTTCAACGCGTTCGGCCCGCGCAACCAGCTGACCACCGAGTCGCTGCGGCAGGCGGCTGAGGTGGGCGCGTGGATCGCGGGTCAGTGCGCCCGCGAGGCGCTGGCCCCGGGCGGGCTCGGCGCCCGCATCTACGGCAGCGTGGACGACGGTTCGATCACCGCGCCGGAAGCCGCGCTGCTGGTCCGGTCGCTGCTCACCGCCGGGGTGGACACGACCGTCATCGGCCTGGGCTGCGCGCTGGACTGCCTGGCCCGCGACCCGGCCCAGTGGCAGCTGCTGCGCGCCGACCCCGCGCTGGCTGGGGCCGCGTTCGAGGAGTCGCTGCGCTTCGCCTCGCCGGTGCAGACTTTCTTCCGCACCACCACCCGGGATGTGACGGTCGGCGGGGTACGCATCGGGGCGGGCGAGAAGGTGCTGCTGTTCCTGGCCGCGGCCAACCGGGATCCCCGCCGCTGGCCCGACCCGGACCGGTATGACCTGCGGAACCGGGCCAACGGCCACGTGGCGTTCGGCTACGGCATCCACGCCTGTGTGGGCGCGGCCATGGCCCGGCTGGAAGGCGAGGTGCTGCTGGCCGAGCTGGCCCGCCGGGTCGCGTCGCTGGAGCCGGCCGGCCCGGCGGTGCGGCGGCTGAACAACACGCTGAGCGGGTTCGCCGCGCTGCCGCTCCGGCTGTCGCCGGCCGGGCCGGGATCGCCCTAGCCGGCCGCGGCGGGCTGCGCCTCCCGGTCGGCGGCCTGCGCCGCCTGGCCCCGCCACCAGGTCTGCCCGCGCTCGGGCAGGGTGTGGATCGGGTCGTAGTAGGGGTACTCGCGGCTCAGCGCCAGCTCGTCCTCGGCTTCCACCGAGGTCCGGTAGTTCTTGGTCCAGTACGAGATGCCCAGCTCGGTGTCGTACCGGGATACCTGGTGGACCCAGCGCTTGCCGACGTAGGGCACGTCGCAGATCATCCGCGGGGTGGCGAACCCGGGCAGGTAGCCCATGATCTGGTGCTGCAGGTCCTGCGCCTGGGCCAGGGACAGCCGCCAGTGCTCGCTGCCCGGGATCATGTCGCACATGTAGAAGTAGTAGGGCATGATCCCGGCCTCGTCGAGCAGCACGAAGCACAGGTCGAGCAAGGCCTCCGCGCTGTCGTTCACGCCGGCCAGCAGCACACCCTGGTTGCGCACGTCCCGGATCCCGGTGTCCAGCATGGCCTGCGCCGCCCGGGCCACCAGCGGGGTGACCGACTGGGCCGCGTTCACGTGGGTGTGGATCGCGATGCTCGCCCCACGCTCCCGGGCCTTGCTGGCCAGCCGCTCCATGCCCGCCCGGACCTGGTCGGCCAGCCAGTGCTGGGGCAGCCCCATCAGGGCCTTGGTGGCCAGCCGGATGTCCCGGATGCTGCCGATGTCCAGCAGCGAGCTGACGAAGCTCTCCAGCCGGGGCCAGGGCAGGTTGGCCACGTCCCCGCCGGACACCACGACGTCGCGGACACCCGGGGTGGCCTGCAGATACTCGATCATGGCGGTCAGCCGGTCGGCGGGCGGCAGGCCGAATTTGTGCTTGGTGATGCTCGGTGTCGGGTTGCCGACCAGGTCCATCCGGGTGCAGTGCCCGCAGTACTGCGGGCAGGTGGGCAGCACCTCGGCCAGCACCTTGGTCGGGTAGCGGTGGGTGAGCCCTTCGACCGCCCACATCTCCGCCTCGTGCAGCGAGTCGCGGGACGCGTACGGGTGCGACGGCCAGTCGCTGCGGCGCTCGCTGAACACCGGGATCATGTACCGGCGCACCGGGTCGGCGTACAGCGCGTCGGTGAAGCCCGGCTGGCCCGGCGCGGCGCCCGGCGCCATCGTGTTCACCATCTGCGGCGGCACCAGCATCGACATGGTGGCCTGCTCGCGCTGGTCACGCTCGAGGTCGGCGAGGAACTCCTCGCTGAGGCCGGGACCCAGCACGTCGCGCAGCTGGCGCAGGTTCTTCACGCAGTGCGCGCGCTGCCACTGGACGGACTCCCACTCCTCGGTGGTCACCGAGGACCAGCCGGGGAACCGCCGCCAGTCCGGCTCCACAAGCTCGGCACGACGATAGACGTACGGCTGGCTGACCACGCCGACCACCTCCCGTTTGAGCACGCTATTACTGAACGATATCCTTCCATATGCTCTCCTAACAAAAGAAGATAGTGTCGTTGATGATCGCTACAGGAAGACTTACGGTGACAGGATCGCGTGAGGGCGGGCGGCTCGCGTCCCCGCTCGGGCTGCACCGGGTGCTGAAACCGGGCGGTGTGCTGCCCCAGGCGGCGTGGCGGCTGGACAGCGGCCCGGCCATCTGGCCAGACGAAGTCCGGATCCGGGCCGACCGGCTCAACCTGGACGCCGCGTCCTACCGTCAGCTGCGGGAATCCACTGGCGGCTCGGCGGAGGCGATGCGCGGCGCCGTGCTGCAGATCGTCGCCGACCGGGGCAAGATGCAGAACCCGGTGACCGGCTCCGGGGGGATGCTGACCGGCGTGGTCGACGAGGCCGGCCCGGACTCGCCGCTCGGGCTGGCCCCGGGCGACCGCGTGGCCACGCTGGTGTCGCTCAGCCTCACCCCGCTGGCCATCACCGACGGCCTGGCTGGCTGGGATGGCCAGTCCGAGCAGGTGCCCTGTGCCGGGCACGCGATCCTGTTCGGCCGGTCCATCGCCGCGGTGCTGCCCGGCGACCTGCCCACCGGGCTGGCCCTGGCCGTGCTGGACGTATGCGGCGCGCCTGCGCTCACCGGGCGGGTGGTGGCGGACGCCGCGGCCCGCGGGCCGATCAAGCCGGTCGTGCGGCCATCCTGGAGAGCGGCGTGGCAGCGAGCGGCTCACGTCCGCGGTGGCCGCGCGCCCGCCGGCACGAGGCGACGGCCGGGTGATCCGGGTCGTGCCGGCGCGAGGGCCTGGCCGGCCCGGGTGGTGTGCCGCGCGGACCCGGCCCGTGGCCCGTCTGCCGCGGCCGTGCTGGACGAGCCCATCGTCGTGGTCACCGCCACCGGCACGGTCGTCGTGCCGGTGGCGGTGACCTGACCGGCTACTCCGAGCCGAACGACCTGATCTCCTCGTACTCGGCCTCGGTCAGCTCCCGCGGCACGTCCCCGGAGGCGGCCTTGGCCGCCTGCACCTGGTGCCGGATGCCGTCCACGATCTCCGGGTTGGCCAGGGTGGTCACGTCACCGGTGTCGGTGAAGTTGGACACCGCGGCGATGACCCGGCGCATGATCTTCCCGGACCGGGTCTTCGGCATGTCCGGGACGATCCAGACGTTCTTCGGCCGGGCGATCTTGCCGATCTCCCTCTCGATCGCCCCTGTCACCTTGGCCGCCATGTCCGGGCTGGCCACGAAGCCGGGCTTGAGCGAGACGTACATCTCCACGGCCCGGCCCCGGATGTCATCCACCACCGGGACCGCGGCCGCCTCCGCGACCTCGGGCACGGTCAGCGCCGCGGACTCGAGTTCCTTGGTGCCCAGCCGGTGCCCGGCCACGTTGATGACGTCGTCGACCCGGCCGAGGATCCGGTAGTAGCCGTCCGGCGCGCGGACCGCGCCGTCCCCGGCGAAGTACGGCCAGTCGTGCCAGTCTTTACTATCCGGGTTCTTGTTGTACTTCTCGTAGTAGACCGAGATGAACCGCTCGGGCTGGCCCCAGACGGTCTGCATGATCCCGGGCCACGGGTTGCGGATGCAGATGTTGCCGGCCTTGCCGTCCGGCACCTCGTGGCCGTCCTCGTCGTAGATGGCCGGGTAGATGCCGATCACCGCCGGGCCGCAGCTGCCGGGCTTCATCGGCTTGAGGGCCGGCAGCGAGCTGCCCAGGAAACCGCCGGTCTCGGTCTGCCACCAGGTGTCCACGATGACGGCCTCGTTCTTGCCGACGGACTTGTGGTACCAGCGCCAGACCTCCGGCTCGATGGGCTCGCCCACCGTGGTCATGTGCTTGAAGTGGTAGTTGTACTTGGCCGGCTCGTCCGGGCCGACCTTGCGCAGCATCCGGATCGCGGTGGGCGAGGTGTGGAAGATGTTCACCCCGAGCCGTTCGGCGATCCGCCACGGGCGCCCAGCGTCCGGGTAGTTGGGCGTGCCCTCGTAGACCACGGTCGTGGTGCCCAGGGACAGCGGCCCGTACACGATGTAGGAGTGGCCGGTGATCCAGCCGATGTCGGCCATGCACCAGTACGTGTCGCCCGGGTGGATGTCCTGGTAGTACTTGGACGTGCCGGTCACGTAGGACAGGTACCCGCCGGTGCTGTGCTGGGCGCCTTTGGGCCGGCCCGTGGTGCCGCTGGTGTACATGAGGAACAGCGGCGCCTCGGACGGCATGGACTCCGGCTCGACCAGCTTGCCGCGGTAGCCGGCCAGCACCTCGTCGACGAAGAAGTCGCGGCCCTCGGCCATCGGCGTCTGGGATGCGTACTGGGCCGGGTGCCGCCGCCAGACCAGCACCTTGTCCACTTCCTGGCCCTGCTTGCGGGCTTCTTCGACCGCCTCGTCCGCCTTGACCTTGTGGTCGACCAGGGTCCCGCTGCGGTAGTAGCCGTCCATCGTGATCAGCACCCGGCTGCCCGAGTCCGCGATCCGGGTGCCGCAGGCGTTGCCGCTGAACCCGCCGAACACCTGGGAGTGCACCACGCCGAGCCGGGCGCAGGCGAGCATCGTCACCGGCAGTTCCGGGACCATCGGCATGTGCAGCGTGACCCGGTCGCCGGCCTTGAGCCCGGCGAAGTCACGCAGCAGCGCGGCGAACTCGTTGACCCGGTGGTACAGCTCCCGGTAGGTGATGACGACCGGATCGACCTCCTCCGGCTCCGGCACCCAGATGATCGCCGCCTTGTTGGCATTGGCGGCCAGGTGCCGGTCAACGCAGTTGTACGACGCGTTCAGCCGGCCGCCGGTAAACCACTTCCAGAACGGCGGGTTGCTGGAATCCAGGACCGTATCCCATTTCTTGTCCCAGCTCAGCATTTCCGCGTATTCGGTAAAGCAGTCCGGGAAGTTCTGCTCAGCAAACCGCTCGAAGATCGCCGGGTCGGCCGCGTTCGCCTGCTGGACGAACGACTCGGGAGGATAGATGTACTCTTCCTCGCGCCAGTGCACGGCAATCTGCGACTCGGAAACGTCTCCTGGCTGGCTTTCGGTCATGTACTTGGCCCTCCAATGGAAATGGATGATCCGGGAGCCAGCAGCGCGCCGCCCGGGGCAGCCGGCCGCTGCCGCCCCGCTTCCGGACCGCCTACTGACCACGGTGTCATGACGCCCTCACACGCTGGGGAAACCCATTCATGTTATCGCCAAGCGGACGACGGGGACCAGGCTGCACGGCCACGGTTGTCAGCCATCCGGCGCGGCCGGGCGGGGGTTGACATCGCGGCGCAGGGCGGTATGTTGCTGCCGTCCAGCACCGGGCCAGCTGTCGGGGTGGCCCGGGCCGGCCGCCCGGCTGGGCCAGGGCCAGCAGCTCAGCTGACCCGACGCCAGGCGCAGCCCGGCGGGCCGGCCAGCCACCCTGGCTGGACGGGGGGTTGGCGCCGGGAAGGGCCCGGGCGTCCAGTAGACAACGGGGAACGAGCTCGCGGCCGGCGGGCCGGGCTCCGGTCCGAAGGGCGAGCCCGGGCCCTCTTCCGGCCCCGCCCGGGACTCCGGGAGGACCCCGCCACCAGGCGACTCTGGCCCGGGCAACGGCAACATCGGGGCAAATTTCACTATTGCCATCCGGCGCCGCGGGGCTGCGGTGCTGCCCCGCCGGTAGCCTGCATGGACCGCAATCCCGCAGCGCCCGAGGCGGCAACCGGGGGAAGGCAGGCAGAGATTGGCTGGCAACGAGGTCACCGGGGCTCCTGGGCGCGTGGCCGTCATCATGCCCACGTATAACGAGCGGGAAAACCTGGAGGCGCTGGCCGGGCGGGTCCGGGCCGCGGTGCCCAGCGCCGACCTGCTGGTCGTGGACGACAACAGCCCGGACGGCACCGGGGAACTGGCCGACAAGCTGGCGGCCGGGGACCCGCACGTGCGGGTCATGCACCGGCCCGGCAAGGGCGGCCTGGGCGCGGCCTACCTGGCCGGCTTCCGGTGGGCGCTGGACGCGGGCTACGACGCCGTGGTGGAGATGGACGCGGACGGCTCGCACCAGCCGGAGCAGCTGCCGGCCCTGCTGGCCGCGCTCAGCCAGGCCGACCTGGTGCTGGGGTCGCGGTACGTGCCCGGCGGCCGGGTGGTCAACTGGCCCCGGTCGCGGGAACTGCTGTCCCGCGGCGGCAACACCTACGCCCGGCTGATGCTGGGCATCCAGCTGAAGGACGCCACCGGCGGCTACCGGGCCTACCGGGCCAGCGCGCTGCGGGCGATCCCGCTGGACGAGATCGAGTCACAGGGCTACTGCTTCCAGGTGGACCTGGCCCGCCGGGTGCTCCGGGCCGGGCTCCGGGTGACCGAGGTGCCGATCACCTTCGTCGAGCGGGTGAACGGTACGAGCAAGATGAGCAAGACGATCGTGCTGGAGGCGCTGCTGCGGATCACCCGCTGGGGGGTGGCCGCCCGCTGGCAGGCGGTGCGCCGCCGGCCGGCGGCGTGACCGGCGCTCAGGCGCTCTTGCGGTGCCGGGTGCTGACCTTCGCCGGGGCGTCCTCGCCCCGCTGGCTGCGGATAAGTGCGAGCCGCTCGGCCAGCACTTCCTCCAGGTCAGCGATGGACCGGCGCTCCCGCAGCATGTCCCAGTGGCTGCGCGGCGGCTTGGCCTTGCGCGGCGTGGACAGGTCGCCAGTGGCAGTGAACGCAGTGACTCCGCACACCCGGCATTCCCAGGTAGCCGGAACTTCCGCCTCCGCGGCGAACGGGACGGTAAAGTGGTGACCCTTGGGGCAGTCGAAAGCGATCTCCTGGCGTGGTGCCAGATCGGTGTTACGGTCGTTCTCGTAGCTCGTTGCCCCGAGCCGGGTACCGCGAAGTGCGCGTTCGGCCATTAGTCGCTGCCTCCCAGGCGCTCAGCCCTGCGATTGGATAACGCTGAGTTCCCGGTCAAGATTCCCGCTGTGCCCGATTCCAACCCCCGGGCCACGCGGCCAGGTGCTGGCTTACCCCGCCGGGCGGGGATGCCACTCACCCCGGGCGATCAGCACGTCGCGCAGCGCGACGGTTTCGTCGGTCATGATCCCGTCCACCCCGATGTCCAGCAGGCTGCCCATCAGCTCCCGCTCGTTCACCGTCCAGGCGTGCACATGCAGCCCGAGAGCGTGCGCCCGGGCGACGAAAGACCGGGTGGCCACCGTGGCCGGCACCTGAGCGCAGCGCACCCCGCTGCGGGCCAGCCGCTCGGCCAGGGCCAGGTGCGCACCGCGGTTGCTGGCCGGGGGATCGGTGACCGCGGTCCCGGCGGCCGGCCAGGCGGCGGCCAGGCCCGGCGTGCCCAGCCCCGGCCGGGGCTGGTCCCGCGGGCCGCGCGGGCCGCCGAACCGCACCACCGCGGCGCCGACCGGCGAGGCGGCCATGCACACCTGACGGTCGAACACCCGGCGCGCGGCGCGCAGCCGGCTGGCCGAGAACGAGGTCACGCACACCCGGTCCCACGCGCCGGTCCGGCGCAGCACCTGGGCCAGCGGCAGTACCGCGGGCGCGTCCTTGAGGTCGATGTTGAACCGCACGTCCGGCCACGCGGACAGCAGGTCCGCCAGCACCGGGATCGGCTCGGTCCCGCCGATCCGGGCCCGGGATACCTCGCGGTAGGTCATCCGGGCGATCCGGCCGGGCCGCCCGGTGACCCGGTCCAGCGTGCGGTCGTGGAACGCGATGAGCACGCCGTCCGCCGTGGCCTGGACGTCCGTCTCCAGGTACCAGTAGCCCAGCCCGAGGGCGTGCTCGAAGGCGCGCCACGAGTTCTCCGGGGCGTGCGCCGCCCCGCCCCGGTGGGCGAACGCCATCGGCCTCGGGTGATCAAGGAATCCGGTCGGCATGCAGGTGAGTATCCCTTACCTGTGAGTGCGGACTGTAAACAGAAAGTAACAGGACGCTGAAACCCCCGTGACGCTGTTCACCCATCCCCAGCTGGGGCGGACCACTCGCGGCGGCGCACCTCGGCCAGGGCGATCGCGGCGGCTGCCGCCACGTTCAGTGACCCTACCCGGCCGACCAGGGGTATGTAGGTAACCGCGTCGGCTACCGCCAGCAGGGCCGGTGAGCAGCCATGGTCCTCGTTGCCGAGGGCCAGGCAGACATCACCGTCGAGCGGGGCCTCGTGCAGCGGGGCGGCGCCGGAGGCCAGCTCGACCGCGACGACCCGCAGGCCGTCCTGGGCGGCCGCCTTGGCCGCCGCCACCGGGTCCGGCTCGCGCGCCCAGCTGAGCAGCCGCTGGGTGCCCAGCGCGGTCTTGCCCGCCGACGGGTGATCCAGCGGCGCCGAGTTGCCGCACAGCCACAGCCGCTCGGCGCCGAACGCCGCCGCCGAGCGCACGATCATCCCGACGTTGTAGGGCTGGGTCACCGAGTCGAGCAGCAGGGCCAGCCGGCCGCCGGTGGCCCGGCGCCACGACCGGTTCAGCCGCTTCACGTCGGTGGGCCGCAGCTGCCTGGGCGGGTGGCCGGATTCGTCTGGCCTGGTCATGGGTTAGTCACCGCCAGCACACGGTAGCCGGCCCGGGACGCCAGGCGGCGCACCGTCCAGCCCTGGTCCGCGAGCCAGCGGTGCAGCGAGTCCGCACCCAGGTTGCGCTGCACGACCAGGTAGGCGGCGGCGCCGGGGGCCAGGCGGCCGAGCCAGCTGGCCAGCAGCCCGTGCAGCGCGGGCTTGCCGATCCGGATCGGCGGGTTGGACCAGATCGCGGCGAACTGGCCGGGCAGGCCGGGCGCGTCCGGGGCCACGCACCGCACGTTGGGCAGCCCGGCCGCCTGCGCGTTGCCCGCACACAGCTCCAGTGCCCGCTGGTTGACGTCTACCGCCCACACCGTGGCGCCCGGCGCCCGGGCCGCCATGGCCAGCGCGACCGGGCCGTACCCGGTGCCCAGGTCGAGCAGATCGCCGTGGCCGGGCGGTGGCGGGACAGTGTCCAGCAGCACCCGGGTGCCCGGGTCCAGCCGGCCAGCGGAGAACACCCCGGCGTCAGTGGCGCACTCGAAGTCCAGGTCGCCCAGCACGACGTGGACCTGGCCCGGCCGGTGCGCGGCCGCTGGGCTCGGGGTGAAGTAGTGCTCTGCCACGCGGCCGCCCCCTCACCGGGAGCGCGGCGGGGCGGGCACCGAGCCGGCCGCGGGGGAGCGGGCCGCCTGGGCGATGGCCGGGTCGATGTAGCGGTGGGTCAGCCACCGCTCGACCACGAACGTCAGCACCGGGATGGTGCCGGCCAGCAGCACCAGGAGAGTCGGCCCGATGGCCAGGTGCAGCCGGGCGGGTCAGCAGGTAGGCGAAGATCAGGTAGATGATGTAGAGGATCCCGTGCAGCGTGCCGACGTCGTTGACCACGGTCTCGTTGCCGGCCACGATCTGCAGCGGGATCCCGACGAAGCACAGGATGATCAGCACCACGCCGGTCACATAGGCCATCACCCGGTACCGGAGCACGGCTGCACGCACCGGCCTGCCTCCTTACTGTCGGTCAACCCGGGCTGGCGCGTCAGCCGAGCCCGTGCCACTTGCCGTGCCCTCTCGCCTCGGCCGTCAGCCGGGCAAGGTAGGCGTTGTAGGCGGCGAGTTCCTCGTCGTCCTCGTCGTCGCCGGCCGCATCCGCCGCCGCACCGGCGGCGCCGTCCGCGGTGAGCTGGCCACCGGGCAGCTCGAGATCCTCGGCCGCGGTACGGCTGGAGACCGGCGGGCGGAACTCGTCCCTGATCGTCTTGGCCCAGAAGACGATCGCGAAGCCCGCGAAAATCGGCCACTCGAAGGTGTATGCCCAGCTCAAGGCATTTCCGGCCTCGGCGCGGCGCAGCTGCCAGTCGCCCAGGGCGAGCATGCCGAGCACGGACGCGACCATCAGTGCGTGCCAGCCAAGCCACCTCGGCTGGATCAGGAACCGCCAGCGCGGCACCGGGGGATCGCCGGACATGCCTCAAGTGTAGCCTGCACCGGGCCCGGCGATATTCCCGCGAGTCAATGCGGGGGCATCCGGGCAGGCCAGTGATAATCGGAGCATGTCCTTCACGGATCTACTGCGGCCCAGCCGGATGGGCGCTGGCCGCGCGGCTCCGCCCGGCCCGAAAGACCTGCACGGCGCCGAACGGGGTGTCATCGTGCTGCCCCGGCACCTGGCCTGGCCGGGCATGCGCGAATTCGATGTGACCGACGACCGGCTGCGGCGCAGCCTGTACGGGATCGTGCTGACCCAGGGCCGCCGCAACGACCTGGCCCGGTTCGTCAACGCGCGGCTGCTCCGGCAGGACTGGCCACTGCTCCGCGCTTCCCTGGACCCGAAGCTGCGCCGCGGGTGCGAGCGGCGCCTGCTGCTGCGCAGCGTGCCCATGGCGGCTGACCCGGACGCCACCCAGCCCGAGTACCCGTCTCGCCTATTGTCGGGCACGTGCCTACCAGCCCTGAACCTCGACGCGCTGGCCGCCATCGACGTGCACGTGCACGCCGAGGTATCCACCAGCGGCTCGGCCTCGCTGCCTGGCCAGCTCGAACAGGCCGCCAACAGCTACTTCAAGATCACTGACACGCGCCGCCCGACGCTGGCCGAGATCGCCGCCTACTACCGGGACCGGCAGATGGCCTGCGTGGTTTTCCCGGTGGACGCCGAGGCGGCCACCGGGCTGCCGCCGGTGCCGAACGAGGAGGTGGCCCAGGCGGCGGCGGACAACCCGGATGTGATCATCCCGTTCGCGTCCATCGACCCGGCCCGCGGCCGGGCCGGGGCCCGGGACGCCCGGCGGCTGGTCACCGGGCACGGCGTCCGCGGCTTCAAGTTCCACCCCAGCGTGCAGGCCTTCTACCCGAACGACCGGCCGGCGTACCTGCTCTACGAGGCGATCGAGGAAGCTCGGCGTGCCGGCCGTGTTCCACACCGGGCAGACCGGGATCGGCGCGGGCGCGCCGGGCGGCGGCGGCATCCGGCTGAAATACTCCAACCCGATCTGCCTCGACGACGTGGCCGCCGACTTCCCCGGCCTGACGATCATCCTGGCCCATCCCTCGTTCCCCTGGCAGGACGAGGCGCTGGCGGTGGCCACCCACAAGCCGCTGGTGCACATCGACCTGTCCGGCTGGTCGCCGAAGTACTTCCCGCCGCAGCTGGTGCAGTACGCGAACTCACTCCTCCAGGACAAGGTGATGTTCGGCTCGGACTACCCGATGCTACCCCGGACCGGTGGCTGGCCGACTTTGCCGGGCTGCCGATCAAGCCCCAGGTCCGGCAGAAAATACTCAAGCTGAACGCGGCCCGGCTGCTCGGCCTCGGCTGGCCCGGCCTGACCGGCGCCTGGCCCCCGTTGACGGCACCCGGGGC
>CAVQFM010000011.1:0-246840 GCA_963711705.1 uncultured Actinomycetes bacterium | reverse complement strand
GAAGCTCCTGTTTGTGCCCTGTGAGCTGCGGAAATGCCCGGCTCTCGTGATCTTGGATTCTGCGGCGGTAGGCGGCTGTGTGCGGCCCGAGGCCGTGATCTGCGGCTGGCTGTGCCCAATACGTGCCCAAGACCAAGATCACTCTTGTCAGTCCTGCCGTAGCGCTTCGCTGATCCGGCGCTTGGCGAGCTCGTCCTGGCCCGCGATGCACTTGGCGTAGATCCGCAGCAGAACGTCGACGCCGTGCCCGGCCCACTCGGCTACCTGGGTGGGGTAGACGCCGCCGTTCAGCCAGGTGGACAGGCAGGCGTGCCGCAGGTCATACGGTCGGCGGGCGAGCGGCGAGGCTTGCTCGGCGGCGGTGAGGGCAGCTTCGCGGGCTTTGATCCAGGCGCGCCGGTAGGTGATCGTGGGCAGCTCGCCGCCCCGGATACCGTTGAAGAGGCGGCCGTCCGGGGTTGTGCTGAACTCGGCCAGGTGCTGGCGGAGGAGCCTGGTCAGCTCGGGATGAGCGGGCACGATGCGGCTGTCGCCCTCCGCCCGGTGCTTGAGCTGCCTCTGGTCCCGCTGGCTTCCGTCGTCGGTCCACTCACTGCCCGCATCCGGCGTCGCGGCGCGCAGATGCAGCTCGCCCCAGTCCTCGGCCTCCGGAAGATCCTGCCATTCGTGACGCTCCTGGTCCCGCACCTGGGGCGAAAGGACCATGTTGTCTTTGCGGAGGTTGATGGCCTCCTCGGGACGGAGCCCTGCGTAGTACATGACGGCGAAGAAGGCGACAAGCCGCGGCCCGCTTGGCTGCTGGGCCCGCACTGCGTCCAGTAGCGATCGCGCCTGGCGCGGGTTCACCACGCTTCGCCGGTCAACTTGGCTGGACACCTTCGGCGCCGTCCATCTGAGTGCCCGGATCGGATTCGTGTCGAGGTGGCCGAGTTCGATGGCGTAGTCCATGGCGTTGGCCAAGATCGTGCGGTTCCGCCGGGTAGTGCTCGCGGCAGCGCTCTTGCCGTCCAGTCGGCCGGTGGCCTGGTCCAGCATCCTTCGGGCCGTCGCGGCCTGGGCCAGTGCCGACAGGGGAGCGCTGTTGCGGGCGACCCAGGCGAGATCCTCGGCAATCTCGGCGGGTGGGTCCGGGCGCTGCTTAGTATTGAAGCCCCAGCGCGCCAATGCCCGGCGAATGCTCGCGTCGTCTGGCCGTCCGGATGCTTCGCTCAGCATCGCTGGTGTGGCCGCAGTCAGGGCTCGGGCGATGTCCTTGCGGTACTTGGCGGATGCCTGCTTCCACTTCATGTCCACGTAGGTGCAGGCGAACTCGAACCAGGTGATCTGGGCCTTCTCGCGCGCCCAGGCTGTCGGTCGGCCGGAAGCGAGGCTGAACTCCTCGCCTTTCCGGGTGGCGGTCAGCAGAGCACTGCGGAAACTGTCGGCCTGCGCAGCGTTGCGGAAGCCTTCCTTCCACAGCCTGGCTCCCACCTTCCAGCGCACCTTGTACGTGGTCACCTCGGCGCCCTTGTAGACCTCGGTCCGGTAGACCCGTACGTCGAAGGTGGCGCCGACGTCGCTCATCAGGCAGCTTCCTCATGTGCGGCCAGCCAGCGCTGGTATTCGGTTCGCCGGATGCGCAAGCTGCCGTTCGGCAACGTGATGCATCTGGGCGCCCTGCCCTTGGCCCGCCATTCGTAGAACGTCCGGCGGCTGATGCCGAGATCGGCGCACACCTCCGCGATGGTGAGCTTGTCCCGCTCCCGGGCGGTGCGGGCCTGATCCGCGCTAGCCATGGCGAGGCCTCGCCGTCGCAAGGCCGAGCCCGTCATCGGGCGCGAATCGCCGAACCGGGCGGCGCAGCCGCTTGTCCATCGTGACTCGTCTTCCGGGGGGTGGGCCACAAGGGGGTTCCTCGCCGGCGTGCGTCACACTGGCGGCCGGGGCTACTAGCCCCGCCGGCGCGTTCGGCAACAGCTGGCCCCTGCTTGCCCTGGTCATCCCAGGAAGCAGATGTCTGGCGCTGGCTTGAGGCGATGGGGGAGTGGACGGGGACGAAACCCCGCGGGTCGGCACGTCCCCATACCGGGACGGCTAACTTGAAACTTTGCCGGTGCTCCTGGGCGTTCGGCCCGGCACCTTCGGCGGTCTCTCCTGGCTCGGAATCTACTGTGCAGCCGAGGTCAGGCGGATGGCAAATGCCGACCGCTCGTGTCGGTCAGGTTGCGAGTGTCCGCAGAAGACCGCAGGCGTCCGTTAACGTCCGTCACCGATCAACCCGGCTCGAAAGGTGTGATGCAAGTCACATGATGTACGAGCGGCGGAACCTGATCCGCGACGTTCCTCCGCCAGTCGGGCCGGGGGACGGGCAACTCGGGTTGTCATACCTCGCCCGCATCCTGGATCGCGTGGGAAGAGAAAAGCGTCGATCGAGCCCGAGAGCCAAGCGGGTACAGCCGAGGCGGCGGCAAGAGGCGCCAGCACAGTCGCCAAGCCAAGCGCAGGCGGCTTCCAGGATGCCTGCTGCCCAGGTGCTGGACCAGATCGAACGCACCCGGACTGCGCAGCGGAGGGCCGACGCCGCACTCGCGAAGCTGGTCGACCAGGCCGTCAGTCAGGGCATCGGGTGGCCAGAGATCGCCACCCGGCTGGGCGTGACCAGACAGGCGGCCCGACAGCACTACCAGCGCCGTCATCGTGGTAGCCCGACTGTTCAGGATCGGCGCAGCTGACCAGCGGCAAGAGCGGCCAGTGTCAAGGATCAGGTGGCGCTGACAACATCTGTTGCCGGGCTCGTATCGGCTCGCAATGCTGCCCAATTCTGCACCTGATCAGCGGAAACGGCCGTGATCACGGTCGTTGACAACAGGTGTTGCCCGGTGCGGTGAGTACTTTCTTTACGTTTTCAAGGGCGCGCAAGCGCGCCGGACCCCGGCGTCAGCTGGCGTTAGATCAGCGGCACGCGAAGTTGCGCAGACCCAAGCGTGGGGCAGTTCCAGCCCGGCGCAGGCCGCAGTTACCCCGGGGGAGCGTGATGCACTGGGCGCCTCGTGCCGCTCTTAGGCCCTTCGGGCCACGGCGGCGTCGGCGCGCTCCAGGCCCCAGCACCGGCCGCGCAGCTGGAGGTCCCTACGACCCAGCGCAACCACGCGCCGCGCACAAGGCTGCCATCCTCCCGGCGACCCCAGCATTGAACCGCGCAAGATCACCATCAAGAGCGCGCTACGCGCGTCGCACGCGATGGCGCAAGCGCCACTCTTGACGCTGATCTTCCACGGCTCGATCGGCGCCTATCGGAAGGATGGCTAGGTCTGGTCATTGGCAGGTGTTGCGCTAGCTGCGTCTTTCCATATCCTGGGCACGTGTAAGGGATGATGCTTCGCTAACCTTCGAGCGACTACGGGTCGCTTGGCGAACCACAGTCGCGGCATCACTCATCCGTTCCGCAATCGGCGGCGCGGGCGGCACTGCAACTCTCGCGGTCGCGATGCTTCTACCGTCCGTCGTCTCGATCACAGCTCTAATGCCAACACTCTCAGGACCGCCGAGGGCACGGACCAATCGCCAGAGGAACTTGTCGCGCTCCGCCCACTGGGACTGCTCTCTTTCTAGCAATTCCGCCTGTATTTTCGGGCCACGAGTACCGTATGTTTTCAAAGTTTCTGCTGCATTGTGTTCGCGAGATATGTGTCGTACTTGATCATTAGCGACCTGCGCCTCCCAGTGAACCGGATCCTCGCCAGGAGCTAGTTTGACGATTCCGCTTGGAGAGAATTGGATGGCACGCATGCGCACGGGATAGGGTTCCACACACGCATCGTATGCGTGCACATATAGCTCAGCGAAGCAGCCCCGGACGCTAACGGACTTACTGCCTTCGCACCAGGCCGTGACCCTAATCCAGGTCTTACCGCCCAAATGGGTCGACTCGATTTGATGCTTAAGCCTCGGAGGCCGTCTTCTGGCAAGTGCCTGGCTAATGTCACGCGCCGGTCCATACAACCCCGGTATCCAGGTTAGAGGCATATGTACCCCCTTCTGAGACGCTTTTGGCCTAGCCTCCCAGAACAGTGCGTCATGATGGGGGAGCTTCATGTAATCAAAGGCGAGGCAACTGGTGACACCCAGACCCGACACCAACGGGCTTGGCGGATGATGACCCGCCACAGACTCAAGTGGAGATGCCTTCCCAGGTCAACTACTGTGCTGGACATCGTAGCTGGATATGGGGCATACAAGCGGTCAGAACCATGGGTATGCTCTGGCCCGCAGTGCTAACAGCTGTCTGTGCAGACTCATGTCTGAGGCTGACACGATGCCTGCCAGCTACAGATTGTTGTTTGGTATGGCTGTAATCGGCTATACGTAATTAGCGGGAACCAACCATGAAAATATGCGCAAGCAATTCTGTCACCAGCTTTTGGGTGCGGCGTACGGTATCGGCAGAATCAGTTGGGCGTATTCCATAGTGAACGAGGCTACTACGGGCCGTATACAAATCTCGGGCTTCCTTCACTCGATCTTGGCCAAGGTGACGCTTCACCACGGAGCCGATACCTCGTGAGATCGAGATCGACTTCAGATACGCAAGGCTACTTCGTATGGAGTCTGCCTCCTCATGAGTCAGAATACTTGCCTCCTGGCGCCACTTGTCAATCAGTGCTGTCGCTGCATCCGAAGATGAATCCTTGTCTTTCAATACCTCTAGGACGCCAACAAATCCGATAAAGCGAGCCGAGTCAGAAGCCTCGAAATACGTGTCTACGTATAGCTCGATCGCAAGTTTTACGAGACTATCAGTCATTGCCTTTCGGGCCGACGCCAGTTTTAGCCCAATTTCAAGGCTCTCGAGCAGCTTCGGAAGGACCTTGTCAGGGTTCATTTGTATCACACCAACATGGCCAATCAGACGACGAAGATTTTTGCCTTTCGGATAAATCAGCGGTACATCTGGCTCATTCGGCATGGGTGAATCACTTTCCAGGATCCGCACATTGGATAGAACCCGTATTCCCCAATTAATATTCAGGCTCGCTATTAGGATGCCTATTCGCATGGACTCAAACAGATCGAAGGCTGCTTGCGCTGATCTAATGCCGTCAATTGTAATTTGCGTGTAATCGAAACCGGCCGGTCGCACTTCCGCGTGGAGCCCGCCGAGTGTCACGGTGTGGCTCTCTTTAAGCGGGAAACCCGGTGCTGTTATGAACGGGATCATCAGGACCCACTCGGGCTCAGAAGGGTTAGTCATTGCAGGTTTTCCTTCAATAGGAAATGTAGATGTGTAGAGCGACCAAAGCGGGTGCAAAGCCAATCGTCAATGCAGATTAACACTCGCTGGACCGAACTACTACTTCAACTCAGACGCCCCACCACGTCGGCGAGCTCGCATCTTCTACGCAGCAGATCGCGGCCGACCTGCGTCCGTCGCAGAGCTGACCACCATGTCTGACCACAACGAGGCCGGACTCCCACCTACCTCACCCGATCGGGGGAGAGGCGGACACCCATGCCAGCGACGGTTTCCGACAACGTGGACGTACCTTACAAGCGAGGGTCAGGGCAGATCGCGCCATGCAGTGTTCGGCACCTTCGGCGCTCGAATTGTGTACGAAATCGCCCCGGTCGCTCTAAACGCAAGCACCCCACAGCCTGTTTGATCGTTGCGTTACCGTCGGCGGCGCTTCTTTTGCTTCCGCTGCATCTCCAGCGCCTGCCCGAACTGGGCAAGGGTGAGAGTACCACTGCCATAACCAGCGCCACCAGAGTAACGGTCTTTATCAAGAGAACACGCGCCCAGGTGATAGTAGACCTTGACACCGTTGATGACGGTCTCGACTCCTTCGGTGACTTTGGCAGGGTAGTTTTCGTACTCCTGCCTGCTGCGGTATGGCTGCCAGTCTGAGGGCCTGGTGCGGATGCCGAGTATCCTCTCCGTCTCTGCGATGGCGTCGTCAGCTTTCTCAGCGTGAATACGCTCATTTTCCCTGCGCTCGTTTTCGAGCCCAGCCTGGTGGGCTTCCCGCGCCTGCTGTTCCCGTGCCTGCTGCTCCTGCTGCATGGCCCGCAGGGCACGTTTTTCCAGATCGTTCCTCATGCTTCCTCCGGCGATCGACACCACGACGATGAACGCCGCGACAGCACCGAGGATGTCGTACAGCGCGCAAGTACAGCAACGCTACCGACCGAGAACGCCTCCGACGAGCCGCGATCGAACAATTACTTGCCCCAACGACCACCAGCGACCTCGGCGCCAGGAGTTCGCATCGAGGGGACAATATTTGAGGCTTCTCTTCATGAGGCAGCCTTGACGCGGCATCGCTGGCCGCGCTTCTCGATCTGCTCAACAAGCTTGTTGCGCCGCCCCTCGGCCAAGAAGCGCTCCATCCCCCTTTCGCACACCTCGGCGGCGGCCTCCGGGTTGCCAGCGCGGTCAAGGGCAAGAGAAAGACGGTCGAAGGTCCGCGGCACGCTGCTGCCGACGCTGATCGCTTCATGCCACAAACCCATGGCCTCCTCGAGCTGGCCCGTGCGTTCGAGGTAGAAGGCGAAGTGGTCAGCTATCCGCCAGAAGAGCTCCGGCCGCCCTTGTCGGCGCGCGGCCTCGACAGCGGGCTCCGCGACGCGGACGGCGTCCGCGTAATGCTTGGCAGCGGCGAGCGTTTCGGCAAACCGGTCAGTCTGGTCAGCCAGGTTCGATACGTCCCGGTCTGCGCAGCCGGCAGACTACGTCGTCCCAGAGAGCGAGCGCATCCTCTGCCCGCCCCCACGCCACCAGCCGACCTCCGAACTGTGCGCCAAGCCCGACGTATGCAGCGAGGTCGCGTTCTCCGGCGAGCAAGGGGAGCACTGCACGCGCTCTCCTCTCAATAATCTCAGGGTCCTCGTCTGCTCCGGTCTGGAAAGCGGCACGAATCGCTGCCCATGCCGCGGCCGAGGCGAGATCGGCCTTCTTGCACGCGCCCCCGCCGAGGCATCCGGTTGCCAGGCCACCGCACTCGCCGCATGGTGGCAGTGCTGCCAGGCGCGGCCCGAACGTCTGGTAGGCCTCAATGAGCTTGTCGGGAAGATCCGCTTCATCACAGGTGATGCGGATCCACGTGACCGCGTCATCGACCGTAGCTCGGGTCGTTTCGGCAGAGGACAAGTACAGATCGAGCGCTCGGTGCAATGCCTCGAGGACCCTCTTGACGTTGCGCGCCGGGCCCTGGAGGCACCGGGCGTACTCCATCCAGGCATCGCCGACTTCCGGGCAATCGGCAGCCTCCAGCGCGTGCAGAACCGGCAGCCATTCCGATGCACGGACCTCCTCTGAGTCCAAGGCGTCCTTGCGCTGATGGGCAGCGCGGTGCTCCGGTCGCATGCGGGCATAAGCAGCGTCTCGCTCGGCTCGCAGTTGGCGGCCGTATCGGGCCATCGCCTCCTCGGCCGATTCCTCGCCGGGACGCCAGCCGGCCTTCTCGAGAAGCCAGCTCTCGAGCACCTCGTCGAGATTGATCTCGATGGTATAGACAAGCTCGCTGCTGGTGGGCGCCAAAGCATCCACCAGCGCGTCGATACTGTCCCATCCGCGGGCTGCCGCGAGCGGCAGGAGCTGACAGAGCAGCTGCACGGTAGCCTCGACGTCCTCGTCAGCCCTGTGACGCCGCTGATGCGAGATCCCGAAGTGAGCACAACAGTCCACCAGGCTGAACGAGGCGACCTCGAGTTCGAGGCGACGCGCCAGGCGGAGAGTGCAGATCGCTGAAACCTCCGGCTTTGCGAGGCCGGCTCGTTTGTATTCGGCGGCGAGGAAAGCCACGTCGAAGGGTGCGTTGTGCGCCACGAGCACGCCGTCCTGAAGCATGCCGGTTAGCCGCGGCGCGACGTCAGCGAATGTGGGCTGGCCGACCAGGTCGATGCCGGCGACCCGCACCCGGCTGTTGGGCCCCGGGTCAAGGAACGTCGACCAGCGTCGGGTAACGATGCGGTCCTCGACGATCGCGGCGGCCACCCAGACGACGCGATCACGTTCGGGTGCGGTCCCGGTGGTCTCGGTATCGAGGACCACGTAGCGGGTCATAGTCACCTCAGTTCAGTAGGCCGGCCGCCAGGAACGCAAGCCTAACGATCGCCCATGAGAGACCTAACGGCGACTTCTTCTGTGACCAGAGTGGAATGATCTCCCTGGCGTGTTG
This sequence comes from uncultured Actinomycetes bacterium, assembly GCA_963711705.1. GTDB lineage: Bacteria > Actinomycetota > Actinomycetes > Streptosporangiales > Streptosporangiaceae > RYN-230. Next base: position 238,684 of record CAVQFM010000011.1, on the reverse strand, counting down.
GCTGCAGCAGGACCAACGGGAAGGCAGGGTTCTGAACTACAAGACCCACCGCCCTCGTTATGGACACTGTCCATAACGCAATAAGACGGCGCGTTGGCCAACCTAGCGAATTGACGCTTAAGCGTCAGACGATGCCAGAGAGTGCAGCAGTAAGGTGCAGCGACCGTATCTTCCAGCGCTGATCTGGATAGTCCGGCTTTGACCCGCTGATCTGTGCAGACGACCTCTATTGACCTTCCTGCCACTAGTTCACACCGAGGAGGTCACCTGTTCGTCGGCTCCAACGCTCGCTGCAGTGACTGATCTGGCATATCGTCCCACGTACGGCCAGGAGTGGACGCTGCTGAGAAACCCGCTCAGCGCTAATCGCTGGCGACCGGGAGCAGCAGCCAGGGTTGCAATCCGGGTTGCAGTTCGCTCCCGTACGGCCTGGTTCAACGAGGTCTGCGCATCCGCCCGAACTGCGGCGCGAGCCCATACGAACGCCCACGGACCCTCCCCGCTCAAGCTTTTTAATCCGTCGGTTCTGGGTTCGAGCCCCAGGCGCGCCACCAGCCCCACAGGCGCCACCAGCCCCACACGCCTCCGACAAGCCGAGGCCAAACGGGTGACCTCCCCAAACGACCTCGAAGGACCTCGCCCCCAGGAGTTCGCAGCGAAGGGGGCAGAGCCGCTGAAGTTACAGTCCCGTAGTCCCAGTCGTCGGTGGGGCTGTCGTCGGCGAGGGCGGTGGTGCTGTCGTCGGTGGAGCTGTCGTCGGCGAGGGCGGCGGCGGTGTCGTCGGTGGAGCTGTCGTCGGCGAGGGCGGCGGCGGTGTTGTCGGTGGCGGTGTTGTCGGTGGCGGTGTTGTCGGCGAGGGCGGCGCTGTCGTCGGCGAGGGCGGCGGTGTCGTCGGCCAGGGCGGCGGTGTCCTGGGCGGTGGTGCTGTCGTGGGCGGGTCCAGCGCAGTCGGCGTCTGGCCCACAGGGTCCCGGCCCTGGTGACGCCACTGTGACAGTGCGACTGACGGCGTGCCCGCTGCGGGTACGACACCCAGCGTGGGCACCATGCCCGGCCCAGCCGGCGCCGGCACGGCTTGAGGAGGTGATCCTCCTCGCAGACCCCGGTACTCCACAGCCCGCGCGGAAGAGCTGACCGTAGGGGTAACGGTGGCACCGGGCTGCACAGCCGCAGGACCTGTTGGGCTGTTCAGCACCATGTAGGTGACGACACCGGTGCCAGCCAGCAGCGCACTCAACCCCAAGCCTTTCGCGACGGTCAGCGCATCGAATCGCCTTATCCAGTCAGGGTCCATAGGCCCCCCTCTAGTGGCCACGCGCTGCGTGGACTGCCGTCACCGTCGGCGGCTTGACCGCATCCTTCCTTCACGGTACCTGCAGCGTAATGGTTGCTCGTCTTGAGGAACTGCCCGCCAGGCCCGCAGCGATGCCCTGCCCAAGCCACCGATCCACCCACTAAGCGCCGGCCGCCAGGTAGCCGCCTAGTATCCGGGCAGCCCGTACAGCTTGAGGACCTGCCCGGCAGGGCCCGGTCACAGCGGCCGTAGTGTGCGGGTCATGGACATGGTGCGTCAGGTAATCGTGTTCGACGCGGCTGACCTGCGTGCCGAGAGCGCGTTCTGGACTGGCATCCTCGGCGGGCACGTCTTCGAGGACGACGATTGGCACAGCGTCATCGACGCTGCTGGAGAGTGGGCGGATCGGCGTGCAACTGGCACCGAACCATGTGCCGCCCGACTGGCCGCACGGGACTCCCCAGCAAGTGCATCTGGACCTCCACGTCGAGGACCAGCGAGCCGCGCACGAAGAGGCGATCACCCTCGGGGCCCGGCTGCTCCAGCCAGCTCCTGATCTCAATGCCGCCGAGGGTCACCAGGTGTACGCAGACCCGGCCGGGCATCCGTTTTGCATCGGCTGGGGACACCCATCCCGAGAAGCGCTTGCGGCGTTCGTCGCCGATCGCCTGGGGCGGAGAGAGCCGGGCCAGGGCACATAGGACCAGGAGTAGGTCACAAATGCAGAGCTGCAGTTTGGGTTGCAGTTCACCGCAGTCCGGCCGGGTTCATGCGAGCACGCGCACGCGGTCTACGCTGCAGCACGAACGCATATGAACTCCGGCAAACCCTGCCCGCTCAAGCTTTTAATCCGCGGCTTCCGGGACGCGCGATCCACCGCATCCTTACCGCGGACTACGAGCGGTGGGCTGGTGCGCGGCCCGCCGGGCGTACACCAAGCCGCACACTCCGCGCCAGACATGCCATTGCGGGAACTCGGCCGCGTAGGGCCACCAGTCCGGGATGTCTTCATGTAAGGCGTCCGGCCACGCAGGCGGTTGTTCGTCGCCCATGGCAACCTCCGGCGATCAAGTCAGAAATCGTCCGGCTCGTGCCTGGCGAGTATAGCAGGAACCATATGGTTCCTGCTGATACCCCTGGGAGTAGGAAGGATGCTGGTGAGACCTAATGTGATCATGTGGAAATCGATCATGAGTCGTCCACGCCGCTGTATGTCCAGCTTGCAGCGCTACTGCGTGCTCAGATCGAGGACGGGACGATCACCAAGCGGCTGCCAAGCGTCAAGACGCTCAGCCAGGAGCACGGCGTATCCCACATCACAGCCGAGCGCGCACTGACGACGCTGAAGGACGAAGGCCTCATCACCCCAGTGATCGGCAAGGGCTACTACGTAACCGGGACGTGAGCCTGCCCGTCATGCTCTGCCTGCCACGGACATCAGCCGTCAGCGATCGCTTCAGTGGCTTACGGAGGTAGCTTGGTCCAAAGATTGACTAGTGATGTCTATACTTCTAACTATGTCGATTGCCTCCACGCCCGTGCCGTTGTCCGAAGCCAAGGCACGTCTGTCTGAGCTGGCCCGGCGGGTACGCCAACAGCATGAGCGGATCACCCTGACCCGCAACGGAGAGCCCGAGGCTGTCCTGCTGTCGGTGGACGACCTTGAGGGCCTGGAGATGACCCTGGAGATCCTCGGTGACAGCGAGGCCGTCGCGCGCATCTCGGAGAGCCTGGCAGCTCTGGGGCGGGGTGAGCCCGGTGCTGACATGGCCACCGTTCGGCAGGACCTGGCCCGTCGCCGTGTTACCGGGACGTGACGACCGAGCCTGCGCAGCGGTATGAGGTCCGGTTCCAGCCTGCTGCCCGGCGAGCAATCGCCGAGCGGCTTCCGGAAGCCGTTGCCGCCGCCGTGCTGGAGTTCTGCGATGCCGCGCTAGCGGTCAACCCGCATCGGGTGGGCAAGCCGCTGTTCGGGCCGCTTGCCGGCTGTCACGGCGCCCGGCGCGGCACCTATCGCATCGTCTACCGGATCGACGAGAACAGCTGCGTGGTCCACATCCTCGATATCGACCACCGATCAGAGATCTACCACCGCCCGCAGCAGTGACTGGCGAGAGAGGCACTGCGCGCCCGCGATACCGGTCAGCATCGAGCTTGATCATGCCAAATACGTGCCCAAATGGCGCAACCGTGATCGCGTCAGTTTGCGTCTGCCCAGGTCAGGCAGTCCGACATCAACTGCTGGCGGGCTGGACTCATAATCCGTCGGTCGTGGGTTCGAGCCCCACCCGCCCCACTCTCTTTCAGTCCCGATAATGCCCTTATGACCTGCGGAAATGCTTGGCGTTCGCGATCTTCGATTCTGCGCGGTTGTGTGGCTGTATGCGGCCCGAGGCCGTCATCTGCGGCTCTCTGTGCCCAATACGTGCCCAAGTCCAAGATCGCCAGCGCGGGCCGCGCCAGGTTCATGGCAGCGGGACAGCGTGGACAGTCGGGTCGGCCCCAGCCAGCTCCGCCAGCCCGTGCCTGGCCGGTGCCGTCAGGGAGAAGGCCGCCAGCAACCACGAGATCCCGAAAGCCCAGACGGAAGCGACCTCCCCGATGTAGAGCCGGGTCAATTCCCAGACGCCTGTGCCCACGAATGCCCATATTCCGGCTATCACGATGACAAGCGCGCACCCGCCGTAGATCCCGAACCGGGCCCGGCTCTTGAACACACCCAGGTTCTGGTCCTTGCGCCGTTCGCTCTTCGGGCGCACCTCGCTGACCGCGAAGAGGGCGCTCATGACGGCCAGGAAGACGATGAACACAATGGCGCACACCGCGTGTATCACTGCCGTCCGATGCTCACCAAGTCCTTGCTCGACAAAGGAGCAGCTGGGCGGCTGGGGAAGGCTGCCGCAGGCGGGCGCGCCAGGCTTCAGGCCTGACCGCGCAGTGGGGAAGAAGACGACCCCGAGTACCGCGAGGCCCGCGACCAGGCTCGCCCAGAAATCCAGGCTCTTCCACTCGCCGGCCATGTACGTCGCGAGGAGCGCGCCGATGACGCACAACCCGCCCACGAAGATGTCCTGCATCGACGTGTGGTAGTACGCGCTGAGCGACCCGCGGACATGGACGCCCCCTTTCAGGACGTACGCCTCCATGAAGATGAAGACGAGCGGCAGCGCTATGCCCAGGAACCCGACCACCAGGCGGATGCCCCGGTACGAGCGGGTGTACGCCTGGTCCCTGCTGCCGAGATATCTGCTGTGCGTGTTATTGAGGGCTCTTTCACCCAGGGTCGCCATGGCTGTTCTCCTTCCAGGCCGTTAATAATGGTCTCGCTGCACGCCAAATCTGGCGCTTATCTCTTGGGGTCGGATCATGGGTTTCCCTGAAGCCCGGGTCCTGGTCCTGGTCCTGGGCCTGGGCTGGAGCCGGCATTCAACACCATCCGTGGCAGTCAGCGGGCGAAGTCTCAATAACGACAGAGCCCGCCTGGGCCCCCTTGATACATCACCGCCGGGCGCCGACGCTGGCCCTGGGCGATCAGGCCATTGCGGACCAGCACCCGGTACAACAGCGCGCCGGGATCGGCTGGCGGGCTGGCGACTCAGTCCTGGCGTAGCGCTTCGCTGATCCAGCGCTTGGCGAGCTCGTCCTGGCCGACGACGCACTTGGCGTAGATCCGCAACAGCACGTCCACGCTGTGCCCGGCCCACTCCGCTACCTGGGTGGGGTAGGCGCCACCATTCAGCCACGTGGACAGGCAGGCATGGCCACGGGGTCAGGGCGTGGTTGCGGCGCCAGCCGGTCCGGATGGTGGATGGCCGGGTGGAAGGCGGCTACAGGGGCGTGTTCGAGATCATCTGCCGCGACTGCGGTGACCATGCCGACATGGACTACATCGAGGTCGTACCCCGGCTGCAACGGTTCCGCGGGCCTTACTCGCTGGACGAGCGCATTACGGCGTACGGGCGACACCTCGGACTAACTGGCTGAGCCCATACCCGGGCGTGATCTGCGACGACCCGGCCCTCAGCGCGGGCCCGCACCCGTTCCAGGTCAGCGGTCACATCGACAACGCGGCCGATCAGGGCCGGGTCGCTGGCATCGAGCCGGACGTAGTAGTCGCGGCCCCAGCCGCACCTGGTGACGCCAGCCCACCTGTGGTGGGATCGCTGGCAGCGGCAGCATCGCGGCCCGGTCGGTCTCGATCAGATCGGCCGGCCGGGCCCGCAGCGTCCGTACCACCCGGCCGTTCGCGCGGTCCAGCCACCCGGTGAACTGGGCGTTGAAGTCCACCGGAGATACGAAGGCGCGGCCGGGCATGAACGAGGTCTCAAAGAACCCGTTGCGCCGCTCCACGATCCCCTTGGACTCCGGATCCCGGGGCCGCAACTGCACGATCTGCGTGGCCAGCGTCCCGGTGAACGCGGCCACCCCGTCCGCCAGCCGCACCCCGCGGCCGATCCCGGACTCGTTGTCCCAGATCAGCCGCCGCGGCACCCGGCCCAGCCGGCGGATCAGCTCCCAGACCCCAGCAGCAGATCCTCGGTCCGCCGCGTCGGGATCATCCGCCCGGTCGTGAACCGGGAATGCGCCGCCGTGATCACCAGCACCGGCAGCAGCGCCGAGCTGCCGTCCTCAAGCGGGATACGGGCCGGCGGGAACCACAGGTCACACTGCGCCGCATCACCGGGCGCCCAGCTCAGCCGGCCCGCCGGATCCGGGCAGCGATGCTCCGGCCGCAGCCGCACGACATTCTCCCGGAACCAGCTGACCGACCCATCCCAGCCGACCCCGCTCCGCGATCACCGTCGCCGGCATCTCAGGGAACTCCGCCAGCAGCGCCCGCACGGTGCCTGAGGCAGCGGACGTGCTTGTCTACGACTCAAGCCGCGCCTACCTGATCGTCCGCGACGACTTCATGGTCGAGACCTCGCGGGATTATGCGTTCAACCTCGACAGCCTGGCCATGCGGGTATGCGGTCGTTTCGCGGTTGGGGTGCCAGCCATCAACAAGACCTTGAGAAGGCTCACGGTGGCTGGGGCGAACCCGGTGTCAGCTGAGCAGTGGCAGGCCAAGGGCGGCAAGGCGTAGAAGCGCTCCCGGGCTGCGGGGTGGTCCCCGCAAGGTCGTGCCACGCGGGGCTGGGTCTCCGTCGCGGCCCCGCGTGGCACGGCCAGGGGACTGCGGTCCCTGTGAGGCGCGGCTGCTGACCCACGGCTAAGTGGTCCGTTATGGACACTTTGCAGCCCGTCGAACAGGTAGCCGCAGACAGGCTCACTAATGGCCTTTAGAACCATTAGCTAGTGCCGTAGCAGGCCATGTTTGCCTCGTGGGCGGGGCTGGTACAGGCACTTCTGCTGCCGGGACGCAACTTGGAGACGCAACGGCGCGGGCCGTCTGGTGCATCCCCGTTTTCAGGCCTCATCCCGGCTAGTACGGCAGCAGCCATTGAGGCTGTGACCTGGGGATAGCCGAGGTATCTGGGGGTAGCCCTGGTTCCTGCATGGGGCAGCCGGACGAGTGGCGGCTCCGCGATCTATCAGCCCTGATCGTGGCCCATGCTTGCGCCGCGCCCGGCTACCTGGTCTTCCGCGGCCACTGACACCCATCCGCAGGCCCGCTTATAGAACAACGCCACGTCCAGCACGAGGACCGCGGCCGGGTACACCAGTCGCCCTCAGGACACGCTCTGTCACGACGGCTCATCGCTCCGCTCCGATCCGATCGTGAGCACGTGCCAGAAGATCCCCGTCGCGAGCCAGGTGATCGTGACTACGACGAGGATCTGCAGCGCGTGGGCGCTGCCGGTGATCAGCCCGATCAGACCAGCGATGACCGCGATCGTGCCGAACCCGGTGGCGATCCACCTGAAGACCTGGCCCGTACGTGGTTGAGGTCTCGTATACAGGTCGCCGGACGCGACGACAGCGCAGCCGATGCCGAGGACCAGTACCACGGCGGATGTGGCCCGCGCGCTGGAGATCAGCAGCAGGCTCGTTCCTCCCCGATACACCTCGTACGTGAAGGCGATCACTACGATGGCGCAGGACGAGACCGCGTCCCGCCAGGTCAGTCCCATCGTCAGCACCTCCTTCGATCTCCGGTGAAGGGCCACTGTCAAGTGTGCGCTCAGGTGCCCTGCGCGGCTAAGTAGGCGCTGGCCCGGCGTCAGCGCCGGGCTCAGCCTTGGCGAGGCCCGCCCGGCGCACGCCGGGCCGCACCCGCGCGGGCACGCAGATCAACACGGCTCACGCCTGACGCGGCACCCGTGCCCTGATCCGCGCGAGTTCGGCCATCTGCGCCTGATGGTCGAATTCGGCCATCTGTGCCTGGTGCTGGGCCTGCGTGTAACCCGGCGGCCGGAAGAACGCTCTGGAGGCCGGGCGCCACAGCAGCCACACCACGGCGGCGCCGACCAGCCAGTACAGCGCGGGGATGATAGTCGAGCCTTGCACCACCGGGACGAGGCTCAACCGGATCCCCGGCGAACCGAAGGGACCGGTCAGGTCGAGCGTCGCCGCGCCGAACAGCACCGTGGACACGATGCGCGCCCAGTTCCGGCCCCGGCCGGTCTCCCGGGCCATCCACAGCCACAGCGCGAGCGGGGCCAAGGACCAGGCTATCGCCACCGGGATGAACGGCGTGTTCAGCCAGCTACCCTTGATGTCGACGGTGAGGGCCAGCAAGATGACCAGGTTGACGGTGCTGACCGCGGCGCCCGCGTACATGAGCTTGACGGCGGCCCGCACCGTGCGCGCCGAGCGTGGCACGCTGGGCCACAGCCGCAGCCACAGGCCGCTGCGGATCAGGTCCGCGGACTCGGCCAGGCCGGGGCGGCGCTGGCCGGGCGGGGCGCCGGCGATCAGCACCGCGAGGATCTCCTGCTCGTTCTCGTGCCGGAACTTCCGGGGATACCAGGCCAGCAATCGCCGGTAGGCCCGCTCGAGGTGCTCGTGATCGGTCATGTCGCCATCCCCCCGGCCAGGTCCAGCCGCTTCAGCGCCACGGTGGCATGAGCCTGCAGCCGGGCCGCCTCATCCGCGAGCTGCCTGGTGCCCGCGGGGGTGAGCCGGTAGTACCGGCGCAGCCGCCCGTCCACGACCTCTTGCCGGTCCACCGCGATCAGCTCGTCCGCGCGCAGCCGGTCCAGGGCGGTGTACAGGGTCCCGGCGCGCAGCCGGACCTGGCCGCCGGAGATGTCCCGGACGTCGGCGATGATCCCGTACCCGTGCTGGCTGCCGTTGGCCAGCGCGGTGAGGATCATGAAGGTCGCTTCCTGCATCGCCCGCGTGGCCATGTAGACGTTATATACCGTTGAACGATCGATGGCAAGTCCGCCATCCGGCCTGCCCTCGCGCCGGGATGATCAGCAGAACAGGAGTGCGCGGCAGCACCCCGGTGAGCATGATCCGAAACATATGCGGAACGATCTTCGCTGTCAGCACGGCAACAGCGGCGTCTCGCGAGGCCAGCGCACAAATTCGCCAGCCTGCAACGGCGGCCTCCGGAGCCGTAAGCGTGCCCGTTGCGTGCCCGATAGGGTGGTCGATTGCGGGGACTCACGGTCACTCGCGGGGAAGTCAGGATGCGTGCTGACCTGCGCTTGGGCAGGTCAAGGCTGACCGTTACGATCATTCCCAAGCTGATAGTGCGGGTTCGATTCCCGTCACCCGCTCCCATGACAAGGCCCAGGTCGGAGGATGTATCTCCAGCCTGGGCCTTGATCGGTTCGGGGGCCGTTTGAGCCCTCATGCCATTAACGTGCCATTAGCCCGCTGGGTCGAGGGCCTCGGCTAGTACCGCAGCACCCATTCACTAGCTGACCTGGGTTATCTCGGTGTCGCGGGTGAGCCGGGTGCGCTGGTGGTGCCAGGCTGAGAGGGCCTGGTGGCGGCGCCGCCAGTTCAGCCAGTGCCCGGCTGAGCGGGGCGGCGGCGGGCTGGCGAGCAGCCGTGCGGTTTCGGGGACGGTGAGCGGGATCATTCCTGGGTCGGCGGGTGGCGGCTGGCCTGGGCGGACTGGTGGTGGTGCTTGGGTGCCGGTGCGGCGGCGCAGCAGTGCAGCGGTGACGGCGCAGATCGCCAGGGCGGCCATGACCAGCACGGTGTGCCGGGCGATCGCGGTGTAGAGGCGGACCTGGGACTGGTCGAGCCCGAAGCAGCCCTTGCTGAACTCGAAGCTCTCCTCTACCGGCCAGCGCAGCCCGGCGGCGCGGGCCAGCCGGGACAGCGACAGCGGCCGCCCCTGGGGGACGTAGCAGTAATGGAAGGCCAGCTCACCGGTGATCAGGTGGCGGCGGACGAGCAGGTAGTGGCGCGGTGAGATCGTGGCGAGCCACGCCCACGCATACCAGCGTGCTCCCTTGGAGCCCTTCCCGGCGGAGCGGGTCTCCCAGGACCGGCCGCTGGCCAGCAGCCGGGTGGCCGCTTGCTTGCATGACAGCCGTACCCCGCGGGCCATGGTGAGGTGAAAGTTCGACGGCACCCGCAGCACGTAACCCTGGCCACGGCCTTCCAGGTACTCGCGCAGCCGGGTGCAGGCGCCATACACCTCATCCCCGCACACGAAGTCCAGCCAGATGCCATCAGCGAAGACCTCGGCGAGCAGGTCGATGGCCAGCTGCCCCTTGGTGCGGAACACCAGATCATCTGGCAGGCCCATGATCTGCTGCTTGGCTGGGTCATCGATATGCTCGCGCGGAATCCACTGCCGGGCGGCGACCAGCGCGTGCCCGGCCTTCTCCCGCACATACGCCACGTGGACCGTGGTGATCCCGTTGGCCACCTTCCCCGCGCAGCCCAGGTAGTGCCGCTTGACCCCGGCGGTATGCCCGCCCTGCTTGACCTGCCCGGTCTCATCGACCGCGCCAACCACCAGGCCCCGCCGGCCGCCCGCCTGATCCAGGCCCGCCACGGCGAACCGGCGCACCACCCCTGCCGCCGCAGCAGCGTCCCAGACCGCCCGGTTGAGCAGCCGCTGCGTCTTATCCGGCGCCCGGTCCCCGGCATGCTCGGCGATCGTCCAGCCGTTGCGCCTGGGCATCTGGCTCATCAGCGCGGCGGCGTACTTGCCCGCTTGCAGGCACGGCTCCACCCGGGTGAAACACGGCCGCAGCAGCCCCAGCAGCTCAGCCCGCTTCCGCCGGCCAAGCCCGGCACCTATCCTGACGGCAGCAGCCGCCCTCGATTGTGTTGTCGTCACACACGCATGATCGCGAGGCGGCTGCCTCAATAGATCCAGGTTTCCCACGTTCCGCCGCAGGTCACGACCCGAATGGCTGCTGCCGTACTAGGGGCCAGACAACGCGGCGCACACCAAGGGCGTGGTGTCACCCGAGAAGAAGTTGCCGCTCTGGGAGATCAAGTTCATGGGCGGCGTGACCGGGATCCCCTCGGGGGTGACGTCCACGACCACGGTATCGAACACCTGCCTCCCGGCGGATATCACGCCGGGCTGAAGCATGAACTGCAGGCCCGTGACGCGGAGAACCGCAGGCGTGCCCACCGCACCCCCGCCCGTGTAGTCGGTCTTCCCGACCGCGGGCGAGGTGGAGACGATGGACTTCCCGGTCGACGGGGCGGCGAAGCCGATCGTGGCGGTCGGGAAGGTGTCGATCTCCCTGATCAGCGTGCCGCTTTGATCGTAGAACAGGGTGACGTTGATGTTCCCGCCGAAGACGTCGAAGACATCGAACCCGCAGGCAGCGCTGAGGGCGTCGTCGCGAACGCTGTCGTTGATCGGTATGTGGAAGAAGTGCTTCGGCGGCGTCGCCCAGGCGGGCGTCGCCGCAAGCATGCCTCCCCCCAGCGCCAAGAACGCGACCAGGCTTACCAGTAGACCGATCCGTCGTCTCATGACGACCCCCCCTGCGACCGGCGCTGACTGGCCGGCGATAGGAAAATTCACGAGCCAGCGCCGACGGTGCCCGGGGTTGCGCTCGCTTATCCCTCCCGGTGGCGGCCAGGCCCGGCACCGCATGGGCGGCATCTGGCGTCAGGTAAACCCGGGGTAACACGCTGGTCAACGGGCAGCAAGAACTAACCAAGGAGTAACGTATTCGCTCTGGCTATTTACCGTGCGGAACCTATGCCCGGGATGAAAGCAACCGTCGTAAGGTACCGCCATCCAACATCCAACTCAGGTAGCGCAGCTCACCCACCACACCCACCCACGCAAACGTTGGCTGCTGCGACCACTAGCCGTGGGTCAGCAGCCGCGCAGCATCGCCCGTTTGCTACCTCAGATCAGCGAACGGGTCCGGCAGGCGCCTCAGCCAGTCGGCCAGCTGGGCGGCAGCCTGGTCCTGCTCGGCAGCGGTCTATGGCTGGGGCTGGCGCTGTTCCCGCTGGCGGTGATAGCAGGCCAGGCCCCGGTGGCGGTCTGAGCAGTAGACGCGTGGGCGGCCCCGGCCGGTCCTGGCCTTGATGTGGCTGCCGCAAACTGGGCATTCCCGGCTGATCGTGCGTCCCATTTTCGTGGGCCAGGAATCGCGGCGAACCTGCCCGCACTCAGACGTGGAGTGCGATCCGCCTTGAGGCCAGCCGGGCCGAGGGGGTCAGGAGCCACCCCTCGTGCGGAGATCGTGGCCCGTTGACAACGATCTGCGCCGGTCAGCTCAACGCTGCGCAATAGGCGGCGGTATCGCCTTCAAGGAAGGGATGTGGCCCGTGGATGAAGGCAACCGATCCGTCAGGGTTGAACAAGATGTAGCCCGCGTCCCGGATTACTATCCCGCCGCCCTGAATGCCGCCCTGAATGTGGATAGGGAGCCCGACCTCTTTGTCGCTGCCGTCTGCAGTGGGGAAGTCCACGAAGTGGTCACTCTCGCGAAGCGTGATACCGTTCGCGCTGTCTGTCCCCACCACGTTCTCATGCATGATCGCGCGCTGAAAGTTCCCCTGCGCATCAAAGAATGCCTTGCCCACGACAGTCACCTGGAAATTCAGGGCGATCGGGAAACCGCAGGTCGCGGTGTCCGTGAAAGATTCTGTCTCCGTAGATCTGAATTGGACTGGACCCGCCGCCTGCGCGGCGGTAACCGGCACGAGTGCAAGAATGAAGGCACCAGCCGCCACTGCTGCGGGAAGGCCAAGTCGCATCCGCCTGCCAACTACGTTCATCGTCATCCCCCTGTGTGCCATGTGGGCACGGTTCCCCCTTGTCGAACGCCGCCAGCCTCCCTCCTAGTCTGGGGTAGTGTCAATCTCCGTTTTGCGCATGTTCACGAACGCAGCGTCAATAGTTGCTTTATATTCACTAAGATAATTGAATTGCGCTTTACCTTGCAGGGGGGTGAGACTCACACCTGGGACCAGCAGCCGCCCGCACGCTCGAACTCCGACGCCGTGCCCGGCCTCGGGAACCGAGTCGCATGACCGCTGCTGGTGGAAGCGCTCGTTGGCTCCGCCACCCCGTTCCATGATCTGCGGGACGCGCTCTAGCGATCCGCAATCCGGAAGCAGGGGGAGAAGGTGTCAGCGCCCGGAGGCCCCGCTCACCGTGGTGGCTCGGGGGCTGCGGGTCTATGGGCCGACGCCGCTTTGGGACGAGGCCGTGCTGAAGGCGCCGAGGAACTGGTTGCGGAAGGCGCCCATGGACTCTAGCGGAGCGAAGTGGTTGGGCAGCAGCCCGTCCTGCCAGTGCCAGGAAGCAATCTGGCGGAACACGGAAGGGTCGTGGGCGACGATCGAAATCGGCACCTCGTGGCTGGCCCTGGGGCCGGTGATAGGGCTACCGGGCTGCTCGTCGCCGAGCAGAATGAGCACGAGGTTTGGGTCATTGAGCTCGGTAACCCATGAGGTGAGGGCCTGCAGCGAGTACTGGATCGACCGGCCGAAGAACTGGCGCACGGTGCTGGCGTTACGCCAGACCGTGATCGGGGATCCGCCCTGCGCAGGCATGGAGTCGAATATCGAGCCGTCGCCGATCTTGTCCCAGGCCACCATGGCCGGCAACGGGGTCCAGGGCGTGTGCGAGGAGACCGTGTCGATCTCGGCCATCACCGGCTGGTGGCCTGGGGTGAGTTCGTTCCGCTGGAACTCGGCGTAGGTGTACTGGTCGGGCATGGAGGCGTAGCTGAAGGCCGGGCCGTGGTAGCCGACGTTGAACCGGTTGTAGATCTTGTCGAAGTGGTAGAACCGCGTGCCGGGCGGCCAGACGGGGTCGTCCTCGGGGCTGTCGCTCACGGTTCGCCAGCCGGCCTTGTTGAAGGCGTCGCTGAGGGTAAACCGGTGGCTGGCGACCAGGTCGGCATACCGCAGTTCGGTGTTGACCCACAGTCCCGACTGCAGGGTGGAGTGGGCGAGCTGGCTGATCCCGCCGAAGCCCGGGGAGGTGATCCAGGCGCTCCGGGTGGACCAGCCGGCCCGGGCCAGGGAGGCAGTGCTCCGGCGCAGGACGGCATCGACGCCGCGGGAGAAACTCGTGCCCTGGACGGCGACCTGCCCGTAGCTTTCGACGAAGGCGATGACGACGTCCTTGCCGCGCAATCCGGTGAGCAGGTCCGACGCGGGGACGCTGGCTTGAGGGTCGGAGCGGTGCAGGGCCTGCTCGAAACGGTGCTGGTCACGCAGCGCTGCCTGAGTGCTGCGCACCTGCGCGACGGCCAGCCCGGCGGCGCTGGTCGAGGCGACCGGGGATCCCGGGACCAGTTGCAGCGACAAGACCGCGAACAGCGCCCAGACCGCGGTGCAGGCAGCGAGCCCGCGGACCGCGTCGCGGCGGTGCCGGGCCGCCACGGTGGTGAGGTGAATCGCTGCTGCGGTAATTGCACCGACAAGGACGATGAAACCGAGCAAGAGCGCTGCCAGCGCGAAGTTTGTGCGCGCGGAACCGATCGTGTCGCGTACCACGCCAATGGCCGGGGGGATATCGAGCCAGCCGAAGACCGGGTTGAACGCCCGCCCGATCTCCAGGTAGAACGCTGCGTTGAGGATCTTGACCAGAGCCAGCAGGCCGAACAGGATTCCGGCGGCGGCGGCCACGACCCGTCGTGGCCGGGGTGGCAGCATCAGCGCGATGGCGATCAGGGCCAGCCCTTCGAGGGGGATGCGGGCGAAGGCGGCCGGGGTGAGCTGGTAGATGCGGTCGGGTGCGACGAGCACTCCCCAGACGAGGACGGCTGACAGCGCGGTGATGGCCAGCCGCAGGGCCTGGCGGGTGCGCGGGCCGGCGCCGGTGCGGTACAGCCAGATCACGTTGCGGCCGAACGACTCGGCCAGCAGCACCAGCGCGGCGGCGACCGCGATCATCCCGGCGCGGCGGCCGGGCAGCCCGGAGGCGGCGGCGGTCAGCACGATGCCCACGACCGCGGCCACGACCTTGCCCCAGTACCGGGGGGGCAGCGGCGCGGCCAGCCACGGTATCAGCCAGCCTGCCAGCAGCAGCGCGTAGCGGGCGGCGCCGATGACCAGCACCCAGCTGCCGTAGTCCTGGGCCACGTAGATGCTGAGCAGCAAGATCAGGAACGCGTCGACCTCGCCGTCGATCCGCGCGCCCAGCGGGGTGGCGGTGCCGGTCCGCCGCGCCACCTGCCCGTCCACCGCGTCCAGCACCAGCGCGACAACAGACAGGGTGACCAGCGCGGTGGCCGGCACCGGCCGGCCGAACGAGTCGGCCACCAGTCCCGCGACCCCGGCGATCAGCAGCGCCCGGGTCAGGGTGACCCAGTCGGCCGGGAATATCGCCGGCTGATCGCTGCGCATCCGGGCGGTGACCACCAGCGCGGCCGCCGCCGAACCGGTGGCCAGCCCGGCGGCCCAGCCCGCGGCACCCAGACCAGCCGTCGCCGACACCACGCCCAGCAGCGCCGCTGTGACCACCAACCCCACGACCGCCGCCAGCCCAACCGCAGGCACCACGCCGTCGCCCGCCAGCCGGGCCACCGGCCGCGTGCCCCTATCCGCCGGCTGAACCGCGCGCACCGCACCTCCATCTCCATAGCCATCTACCGCCATCCCTGAGGGGACAACGGGTCCGCCGTCACGCTGGTTCACCGCGACCGGCCGCCTGCCCGGGGCGAGATGGTCATCGTTGCCTCCTCCGCCCTGCCGTCCGACGGCGACATATCTGGGATCGCTACTGCACTAGATCACCGGCTGGTGATCGACGGGATCTTCTTCCGGACCTGCGCGGGATGCCCGTGGTGGATCTGCCGGAACAGTTCGGGAACTGGAGTTGATCATGCGGCTGGGCAGTCTCAGGGAGATCATTTCGAGGGGCACTTTGAGGGGCAGAATGAACCGTCCCTGTGAGTCCGGAGACTCCAGAAACCCGGGGCGGTTCAATGATCTCGGCCGAGTCTTTCGAGTCAAGGCCGCTGGGCGGTCGCCTCGCGAGCCTTGACACGTCGGCCGCGGCCAAGGGAGGGCAGCTACGAGGGGGATAGGAAGGAGCAGACGGATGGCTTCGGCGGCGCGGTTGACGGTACCTGGATGATCGCACCACGATGAGGGCGACAGTCATCTCAAAGGAGCGGTTGCATGATCCTGATCAACATCAAGATGCCGATCCGGCCCGACAAGATGAATGAGTGGCTGGCGCTGGCCGATTCCTACGCCAAGGACGTCAACTCCGAGGATGGCTGCCTGTTCTTCCAGTTCGCCCGGAGCCTCACCGATGAGAACGAGTTCATCTGCATCGAGGGCTTCACGGACGCTGAGGCGGGAGCCACCCACGTCAAGCAGCCGTACGTGAAGAGGTTCTTTGACACCGCACCCGGCCTCGTGTCCGCCCAGCCGCAGATCATCTACATCGACACGCCGCATGACGGCTTCGGCCCGATGGGCGAGATCCAGCCTCGCTGACCGCCAGCGGCAAAGTGCCGGAGCATGCCCGCAGCTGACTTGGCTTCGGGACGAAGAAGCCGTCGGTTCCAGTTCGGCTGCCCGGCTTGGGTCGCCGGACAGTCTCAATCACGGAACCGGCCTTCATTGATCAGGCTAGGCCAAATTGCTCTCCGCTCGCCTGATCTGGTCCCGGAGATCCACTGCGTCCTCGCCACGTACTACGAGCGGTGGGCTAGTGCGCGGCCACCGGGCGTGCACCAGGTCACATATCCGCGCCAGACAATGCCACTGTGGGAACTCAGCTGCGTAGGGCCACCAGTCTAGGACCTCAGGGTCCTTCGTTTGTTTTCAGCCAATCTGGCATTTCCTAGCTGCATCAGCTTCCCGGACGCGGTTCCCCCATCACGTCTTCCAGGACCCGGGGATCGGCGAAGTCGCGGAAGAGCACAATCTGGCCCTCCCGGATACGGAGGACCTGGATGGACGTCGCCGCGAACGACTGGCCCGTCGTGGTTACGGTCCCTTTCGTGCGCATCTCCACGATCACCACCTCCGGGTCCTGGGTCTGATAGAGCTCTGCCACCTCGAAGTCCTCCAGTCGCAGCGGCGACGCCATGACGTGGCGCGAGTACTCGCGAATGGCCTCCCGGCCCTCCAGGCGCGCGGGCGCGCCCGGCGGCGCGAAGGGCACACCCGGTGCACGCAGGGAACCTGACCGCAACGGCCAAGAGACCGTGCCGTTGCGTGCCCGGCAGTGGACATGGAGGATCGTTAGGAAGCCGACTCCGAGGAGCCCGACATGGACGACCAGCACGCCCTGGCGTTCGCTGACCCGGGGCTGGTCCCGTGATCTTCGTCGTCATCAGCATCGATATCCGCCAGGAGAAGCGGGACGATTTCCTGGCTGGCATCACCCGCTACAACGCTCAGGTTCGCGCGGAGCCCGGCAACTGGCGCTTCACCTGCTCCGAAGATGTCGAGGAGAGTAACCGGTTCGTCGTAGTGGCGAACTACGCTGACCAGGCCGCCGGGGAGGCTCACGTGGCCTCAGAACACGCACAATGGTTCTTCGGATGGCTGCCCTCGGTGGTCTCACGAGTGCCATCGATCGTGTACCAGGAGCTGCCAGGCGCAGGCTGGTCAGAAATGGGCGAGGTACGCCTCGACTGAGGCACGAAAGTCAAGCATTCGGGGGAGCGGCTCAGTCCTAAGTGAGGGAAGCCAAGGGGAACCTCGCCGCCGCAGTCAATACTGAGCGCGGACAGCAGCTTTAGCTACGTCCGTGACGGGCGCTGTCGGGCTGGGGCTGAGCTGTTCGTCAGCCAGGTGAGGTGAGCGTGCCGCCCCACCCGGACGGGTCAACGTCCGCGAGCGTTTCGGAGAACGTCCACTGGTGGCCAGCGAAGTCCTCGGCGCTGTACTGCCGTTCGCCGTACTCGAAGTCGGTCGGTTCCATCAGGATCCGCGCGCCATTCTCGCGGGCCCGCGCGTAATGACCGCGGGCGTCGGCCACGCGCACCGTCACCGAGTGGGTCACCTCCCCCGCGCGCGGGGGGCGGCGGTCGCCGCGCACGTCGGCGACGATCACCGCACCATCGCCGACCTGGAGCTGCGACCGGTGGTTGTCCCCGATCCGCAGCCGCTCGGCAAACCCGAACGCCGCGCCGAGCCAGGCGACGGCCTCGCGCACATCGGGATAGATGAGCACCGGGATCACCGTGGACGCAGGGATGGAGCGGTTGGGCTTCATGACTGCACAGTAGCGGCGGCGGACCCGGGTCCGGATACATCCATCCCGGCAGATGGATCAGCACGTGCCGAGGGTGATGAACGACCAGCCGGGTCGCGACCTGGGCCGGTTCCGTGCCGAGATGCTGCCCGCGGGGGCGCTGAGCCTGCGGCTGCGCCCGGTGGCCGCCGGCCCGCAGGCCGGGGGTCGTCACCGGCTGGGTCACGATCTGAACCGCCGCCGGCGTTGCCCTGATCATGACGTTCCGGACCATCGCGGCGCCCGCACCGGAGCGTACGATGGGTGACACGCAGTACGGCGCCGGGTGCGGGAGGCTGCGATGCTACTTCGATCGCATCGGCGGAATCGGGTGGTGTGGAGTTCACCGGCTGGCCCAGCCCGCGGGACCGGCCTGGCTGGGCTGACCCCGGTCACCCGCCCCGGGCGGACACGCAGATTCATCCGTATCAGCGTGCTGCTGACCGTCATGGGCCTGGTGGATCTGGCCCGCGGCGAGCACCCCCGCTGGCGGTTCGCGCTGGCCGGGGGAGCGCTCACGGTGGCCGGCCTCGTGCTGGGCCACGACCCGGCCGGCGCGATCCTGCTCCCCGGGCTCCTGCTGCTCTTCTCCGCCCCGCTGGCCCCAGCCAGCCCAGCAGCGGACCGCAAGCGGCGCTCGGTGCTGGAGCGGGAACTGGCCACGTACTCCACCGCGGCCCAGCGCTGCGATCTTGAAGCGATTCTTGACCAGTATCCCGATGGTGTCACCCGCGAGCTGCGCGGCATCCTCAGCCAGCAGGCCATGGCCGCCGTTAACAGTCCGGTCCCCGGCGTGCACCCCGGCCGGCGGTGACGGCTCAGCCCAGGCCGGCCGGCACGCTGCCGCTGTCCTAGATGTACACCTAGACCACTGGAATGGCGGGTGCGCGGCACCGCGTCCGCCACCGGCCTGGCGTACGACAACGCCTACCGCGGGGTGGTCAGCGGGCTGGTGGCGAGAGCCGGGCCTCGTCCCGGATGGGCTCGAACAGCTCGACCGGGTTGCCGGACGGGTCCTCGACCAGGATCTGCCTGCCGCCCACCCCGGTGACGATGTCGTTGCGGAACCGGGCGCCCTGCGCGCGCAGCGCGGCCACCAGGCCATCGAGATCGCTGACTTCGAGGGCAAAGCGGTTCCAGCCACCGGGCGCGGGGAGGGTGCCGTCCGGCATGGCCTGGCCGCCACCTGGGCCGCCGCCGGGCGCACTGAGCACCAGGCGCAGGTCGCCCCGGGACAGCATGGCGAACGCGGGCGCGGGATGCATCACCTCGGTGAAACCGAGCTGGTGACAGTAGAAGGCGATCGCCGCATCGACGTCGTTGACGATGTACCGGACGCTGACCGTGGCCATCCGCCACTCCCTTCACGGTCTTAGCAGAAAGTAATGAAGGCACCGCCCTAGGTCAACACACCCCCGGGTTCGGGGCTGTTGCCACCGCCCCCGGCGGGGTTTGCTGGAGTGGTGCGAGCTGGCTCTGCCATCATGCCCGCCGGCGAATTCGGCGGGACCGCGGTCACCGGAGTCGCCACGGGGGGCGACGCCGATCGTGGGGTGACCGCGCTCTACCGCGAGCACTACCGGTCCCTGGTCCGGCTGGCGGCGTTCCTGGTCCGCGACGTGGCCACCGCCGAGCAGGTGGTGCAGGACTCGTTCGTCGCCCTGCATGGCGCATGGCGCCGGCTGGCCAGCCGGGAGCGCGCGCTCGGCTACCTGCGCCGGTCGGTGGTGAACCGGTCCCGGTCGGCGTGGCAGCCCCGGCTGGCCGCCGACGGTGAGTTCCCCGCGCTGATCCGGGCGCTGCGGGCGCTGCCCGCTCGGCAGCGGGAGGCCCTGGTGCTGTGCTACTACGGCGGCCTGACCGAGGCTGAGATCGCCTCGGCCATGGGGACGAGCCAGGTTGCCGTCCGCGGCCACTTGGCCCGGGCCCTGTCGGCGCTCCCCGCGGCCACCGGGCGCTGCCGGTAGCGGCCGGATTGGCCGTTCGCCGCCGTCCCATGCCCCAGGGCTGCTAGGGGTACAGTTATGGCTTTCTGTTTACCTACCGCGGCGCATCCCGCTGTGGGTGCCGGGCTGGGCGGCCTGCCGCCAGGGCAGGAGAACCGGGCTGGTCCTGAGCCCCGGGGAGGCGGAGTGGTCGGCGTGGTGGTGCCCGCCTCGGGCGATCCCGGGGTGTGCGCCGCCGTTGCCCTGGGCTGGCAAGTGGCCCAGCTGTTTCACTCGCCGGTGCACCAGGGCCCGGTCAGCGACCCGCCCCGGGGCGACCAGCTGCCCGGGCGCTCCGAGTTCCCGGCTGCCAGCCGGTCGATGTGGCTGAGCGAGCAGATCCAGGTGCTGGCCGTGGCGCTGCTGACCACGCCGCCGGCGGTCGTCATGGACGCCCTGGCCGACGTGTCGCGGTCGCTGGCCGACCCCGGCCGGGACCGGGACGCCACGCTGGATGTGATCTTCACCCTGCACTGCCGCCTGCTGGAGGCGCTCACCGTCGCGGATTTCCGGCTGGGCAAGGCGTACGGCCTGGGCCGCGCGGTCGCCGAGACGGCGCTGCTGCCGGTGGCCGCGGTCAGCGACGAGGACCGGCAGCAGCGCTTCCAGGACATGCTCGGGCGGGGGCGGCTGACCACTATCCACAACTGGCTCACCGACCTGAAGACGCTGCTGCCCAACCACACGGCGTACGCGGTGAGCCGCAGCCTGCAGGACTGGCGGGACTGGGTCAGCGGGAACCGGGACGAGCACAGCTGGGAGACGGCCCGGTCGGCCATGCGCATGCAGGGCCGGATCTGGCGGGAGCTGCTCACCGGGGAGAAGGCCGCCCGGGACATCCTGAGCCTGTCCGACTACCTGGCCGCGGGCCGCCGGGCCGCGGGCCGGGTGATCGCCCGCTACTGGTGGCTGATCCTGCTCGCCCCGCTGCTGATCGCCGGGATCATCTACGCCGGCCTGCACCTGCACAGCATCCCGCCGCTGGTCCGGCTGGCCGGGGAGATCGCCTGGCTGGCCGGTGCCATCGGCATCTCGCTGAAGAGCGCCGGGACCCTGCTCGGGCCCGGGCTGACCTCCGCCGAGGGCTGGCTCTGGCAGGCGGAACTGGACGGCTCGGTGGCGGTCGCCGCCACCTACCTGCCGTCCGGCGCCCGGCCCCGCGCGGTCAGCGGGGACGCCGTGGGCAGGCTGGCCATCGACCCGGTCCGGTCCGGCTGAGATCCCGCCTGGCCAGCCCGCCCGGCCAGCCCGCCTGGCCATGCCACCTGGCCCGCTGGGGCAGGATGACAGGCATGCCCGATGAGCCGGGGGAGTACCGCCTCTACCAGGACCTGGCCGAGTGGTGGCCGCTGATCTCGCCGCCGGCCGAGTACGCGGCGGAAGCCGCGCTCCTGGCCGAGGTGTTCGGCACCGCGGCGATCCCGGTGCGGGACGTGCTCGACCTGGGCAGCGGTGGCGGGCACGTGGCTACGCACCTGAAGGACCGGCTGACGCTGACCCTGCTGGACCGCTCCGCGGCCATGCTGGCCACCTCCCGGCGGCTGAATCCCGAGTGCGCGCACGTGCCTGGGGACATGCGCACGGCCCGGCTGGGCCGCATGTTCGACGCGGTCCTGGTGCACGACGCCGTCGACTACATCACCAGCCAGGACGATCTGCGGCAGGTGATCGGGACCGCGTTCGCGCACTGCCGGCCGGGCGGCATCGCGGTGTTCGTGCCCGACTACACGGCGGAGACCTTCCAGGCCGGTAGCGGCGGGGGCGGCAGCAGCACGCCGGACGGCCGTCAGGGCAGCTTCCGGGAATGGCGCTGGGATCCCGATCCGTCCGACGACTGGATCCAGGTCGAGTACGAGTTCGTGCTGCGCGAGGCGGGTGGCGCGGTGCAGACCGTCCGGGAAACTCACCGGCTCGGCGCGTTCGCCCGGGCCACCTGGCTCCGGTTGCTGGCCGGCGCGGGGTTCACCGCGCAGGCCGCGGCGGGCCCGGCGCCTGGCAGCCTGTTCACCGGGCACCGCCCGCTGACCGCGTGATCGTTTCCCGGCCGGCTCAGCGCGGGTGAGCCCGGACGAAGTCGGCGATCACCGCACCGAGCTGCCCGCCCGCGTCCTCCTGGAGGAAGTGACCGGCGCCGTGGATCACCGGGTGCGCCAGGCCGGCCGCCCCGGGCACAGTGCGCTGCAGCACCGGCCCCATCGCCCCGGTGATCGGGTCCTGGTCGCTGAACGCGGCCAGGAACGGTTTGTCCCACCGGGCTAGCTGCTGCCAGGCCGCGCGGTTGGCCTCGGACGCGGGATCGTCCGGGGTGGTCGGGACCAGGCCGGGCATGGCCCGGACCGCGGCGGTGAAGGCCGCGCTGGGGAACGGCGCGTCGTAGGCGGTCCGGACCTCCGCGGGCAGCGTCGCCTGGCAGCCCGACTGCACCAGCCGGGACACGCTCAGTGCGGGTGCGGTCCGCACCACTTCGCGGAACCGCAGCCAGACATCTGGCATCGGCTGGTCGCCGGTGGGCAGCCCGGTGTTGGCCGCGACCACCCGGGCGAACCGGTCCGGGTGCTCGGCGACCAGCCGCAGCCCGATCAGGCCGCCCCAGTCATGCCCGACCAGGGTCAGGCCGGTCAGGCCGAGGTGATCGAAGGCGAATGCGCGGATCCACTCCACGTGCCGCGCGTAGCTGTGGTCGGCGATCTCGGTGGGCTTGTCCGAGCGCCCGAAGCCGATCAGGTCCGGGGCGATGGCGTTCAGCCCGGCCGCGGCCAGCACCGGCAGCACCGACCGGTACAGGAACGACCAGCTCGGCTCGCCGTGCAGGAGCAGCACGGGCTCCCCGTCGGGCGGCCCGGCCTGCACATAGGCCAGCCTGATGCCGCCGAGCTGCACGTAGTGCGGCGGGTAGCCGAAGCCGGGCAGATCGGCAAAGCGTTCCTCGGGGGTGCGCAGCAGTCGCATCCGGTCATGCTGCCACGAGCTTGGCCGCCGCGCCCTCATAGGTGTAGCTCAATGCGCGTGGCCAGGCCAGGTAGTAGGTGTCCAGGTGACTCAGCTCCAGCCCCGACCCGGCGATGAGCTCGCTGACCGGCCGGTCCAGGTGGCAGCCACCGACCAGCCTGCGCTGCAGCGGGGTGAGCCGGTGCTGGAAGCGGGCCACCTTGGCGTCGGGGGCCAGGCCATGCTCGGCGAACCGCAGCGTGCCGCCGGGACGCAGCACCCGGTAGATCTCCGCCAGGGCCTGCCCCGGGTCGCGGATCGAGCAGAGCGTCCAGGTGCTGACCACGTGGTCGACGCTCTCGTCCACGGCCGGCAGCGCCTGGGCATCATGGCCGCGGAACTCGACCGGGACGCGGCCGGTGGCCCGCCGCGCGGCCAGCTGACGGCCCCCGGTGGCGGGATCCACCGCGATGACCCGCCGCACGCCGGGCGGGTAGTGCGGGAGGTTCAGCCCGGAGCCGAAACCGATCTCCAGTACCTCGCCGTCCAGGCCGGCGGTGACCCGCGCCCGGACCCGGGCGAATTCGCTGCCCCGCATGGCCAGATCGAGGGCCCGGGGAAGGACCTGGTCCCCGTAGAAACCCATGCCGCCAGTGTGCCACGGCGGGCGCGGGCGGCAGCGGCGAAGATGGTGCCATGACGAATGCCCGACTGGTGTACGTGGACTCGTTCGCGGCCCCGCCGCTGGCCGGGAACCCGGCCGCCGTGCTCCTGATGGACCGCGAGCCCAGCGACGGTCTCGGAGCCCGGATCGGGGCCGAACTCGACCAGCCCGCCACGGCTGTGCTGTGGCCGGGCGGCGAGCCGGGCCGGTTCGGGCTGCGCTGGTTCACCGCCACCAGCGAACTGGCGCTGTGCGGGCACGGCACGCTGGCCGCGGCCCGGGTGCTGCTGGACAGCGGCTACGGGGTGGCTGGGCGGGTGCGCTTCGACACCCGTTCCGGCTTGCTGGCCGCGTGTGCTGCGGGGGACTGGGTGCAGCTGCGCTTCCCGAGCCTGGCGCCGGAGCCGGTGGCCGATCCGCAGCTGGCCAGCGCGCTGCGCGGGCTGCTGGCCAGCCCGGTGTCCGGGGTGCTGCGCACCGAGCTGGACCTGATGGCGGTGCTACGGTCGCCGGCCGAGGTCCGCGCGGCCCGGCCCGACCTGGCCGCGCTCCGCGCGCTGCCGGTCCGTGGGCTGATCGTCACCGCGGCCGTGCCGGGCGCCGGCGACGTGGTGGCGGCCGCACCGGCGGAGGGTGGCCCGGCGGGCGCTGGCCCGGACCGCGCGGCTGACTTCGTGTCCCGGTTCTTCGCCCCGGCCACCGGCATTGGTGAGGATGCGGTGACCGGCTCCGCGCACTGCGCCCTCGGGCCGTACTGGATCGGAAGGCTCGGCCGCCAGCCGCTCACCGGCCACCAGGTGTCGGCCCGCGGCGGGGTCGTCCGGGTCGCCACCGACGGGGATAGCGTGCTGCTCACCGGCCCGGCGCTGGTGCGCCAGGAGCTGTCCTGGCCGCTGCCCGTGACCTGACCGCGGCCTGCTCAGCCAGGACGTCTCCCAGGGCGTGACCGGCCATTCTGGGGAAGGCAGCGGCAAACGGCTATATCTGCTTAGTGGATTCGTTGCTGGGAGCCGATGTGAGCACCGTCAATGCCCGCCCCTGGGCGGTGGGTGCCTCATCCGCCTCACCAGTGGCGGGCCGCCGGACTTGTATCTCCCTTTACCTGGGGTCACCCCAAACACCCGTCTTCCGCCCGGCTCGCCAGGCATCCTCCGGTACGGAAGGAGACGCCATTCGCGGAAGGCCGGACGGCCAGGCGCCGCGGCTGCCATCGCTCCCGCAGCCCGCGGCACGGCCCGCGGGCCAGCAGAACTGGACGGAGGGTGCGGTCCGCACTGTCCGCGCCGCCCTGGATGCAGCCGCTGGCCCGCGCACCCGGTGACCCCGGGCCAACCGGTCAGGCCCGCCCTGACCGGTACTGACCAGCGCAGATATGGGCAACTGGGCAAGGCGTGAGCAGCATTTGGCGGCATGGTGTTCAATAGTTGAGGTTGTCGTCGAAGTTCGTGTACGCGAGCACGCCTGCAAAATTTTCACCGTCGGCGTCATGGATCACCCAGAGCCCGGCCTTCGAAAGGGCAGACTGTCGCTGCAACCCGGGAGGCACGCCCGTGGCTCCCGATACTCGTCAAGTAGGAGAGAGCACGTGGCTCAGGGCACCGTGAAGTGGTTCAACGCCGACAAGGGCTATGGATTCATCCAGCCGGACGACGGCACCGCCGACGTCTTCGTGCACCACTCGGCCATCCAGGTCGATGGGTTCCGCAGCCTGCAGGAGAACCAGCGCGTCGAGTTCACTGCTGGCCAGGGTCCGAAGGGGCCGCAGGCCGAGCAGGTCCGCCCGGTCTGAGCTACCGGGCGGTACCGGGCACGCCCGGTCCATGTGGCCGGGCGTGCCCTTTTTGTCACCCGATGGGGTGAATGTCAGTTGCCGGGCGCCCGAAAACAGTGGCGCGCGGTCTGAGGGACATGCCGCTTAGTGTTCCGCTTCCTGGCAGTTGCCAGGAAGAGTGGCGCGTCCTGGCGCTTCAAGGACAACGGCGTGTACGTCGGCCACGATGAGCCGCCGGTCAAGTTCATCTCCAGCGCGCCGGGCAGCGGCAACGACATGACCTGCATCACCCGGCTGAGCGCTGGGCGGGCCGGCGCAGCCGGCGATGTCGCGCTCGGCCCGCACCCGGGTGGGGGTCACCCGGACCAGCCGCTCGGTGGGCACCCCGTTCCGGGCGCCGTACTCCGCGGCGCGGTCGTCACCCATGTACCGGCCGCCCAGCCGGGTCGCCACCGCGATGACCTCATCGAGGTCGGCACTGAGTTCCGCGGTGCCCTCGACAAGAACAAAGGAGTACAGCGGCGCCGGGTCATCCACCGACACCGCCACCCGCGGGTCCCGGCTCAGATTGCGCCCGGTGACCGTGCGCGAGTCAGTGGTGAACAGGAGCTGGAAGGCCCCGGGCTGGCCCGCCAGCTCGAACCATACCGGCTTGACGTGCGGCCGCCCATCGGCGCGGACCGTGGCTACCTTCGCGGTCCGGGTCCCCGTCATCAGGAAATCCCAGGTCTGCTCGGGCGTCATGGCGAGCACGGCCGCTCCTGCGGGGTTGCTGCCCTGGGGGCTGGTCAGCCAGCCCGGTTCGGTGGCTCAGAGCTGCGACCAGGCCTCGGTGAGGACGCTGCGCAGGATCTGCTCCATCTCGGTGAATTGCTCCGGGCCGCAGGTCAGCGGGGGAGCAAGCTGGATGACCGGGTCGCCGCGATCATCGGCCCGGCAGATGAGCCCGGCGTCGAACAGCGCCTGGGACAGGAACCCGCGCAGCAGCCGCTCGGACTCCTCGTCGCTGAACGTCTCGCGGGTCGTCTTGTCCTTGACCATCTCGATGCCGTAGAAGTACCCGTCACCCCGCACGTCGCCGACGATCGGCAGGTCGTACAGCTTCTCCAGGGTGGCGCGGAACGTGGCCTCGTTGGCCCGCACGTTCCCGAGCAGGTCCTCCTTCTCGAACACGTCGAGGTTGGCCAGGGCCACGGCCGAGGAGACCGGGTGGCCGGCGAACGTCACGCCGTGCAGGAAGGTGGCTGATCCCTCGCTGAACGGCTCCATCAGCCGGTCGCTGGCCAGCATTCCGCCGAGCGGGGCGTATCCCGAGGTGACGCCCTTGGCGAAGGTGATGATGTCGGGCTGGTAGCCGTAGCGCTGCGCCCCGAAGTAGTGGCCGAGCCGGCCGAAGGCGCAAATGACCTCGTCGGAGACGAGCAGCACGCCGTAGCGGTCGCAGATCTCCCTGACCCGTGCGAAGTACCCGGGTGGCGGCGGGAAGCAGCCGCCCGAGTTCTGCACCGGCTCCAGGTAGACGGCGGCCACTGAGTCCGGGCCCTCCATGAGAATGGTCCGCTCGATCTCGTCGGCGGCCCACAGGCCGAACGCGGCCAGGTCGTCGGCGATGAACCCGGGCGCGCGGTAGAAGTTGGTGTTCGGTATCCGGACCCCACCGGGGGTCAGCGGCTCGAATGGCTCCTTGATCGAGGGCAGCCCGGTGATGGCCAGCGCACCCATCGAGGTGCCGTGGTAGGCGATCTCCCGGCTCAGCACCTTGTACCGGCCCGGCTGGCCGGTCGTCTTGAAGTACTGCTTGGCCAGTTTCCAGGCGGATTCCACCGCTTCGGAGCCGCTGGTGGTGAAGAACACCCGGTTGAGGTCGCCGGGGGCCAGCGTGGCGAGGCGCTCGGCCAGCTCGACCGCGCGCGGGTGGGCATAAGACCACAGCGGGAAGTAGGCCAGCTCGGCGGCCTGCCGCGCGCCGGCCTCGGCCACTTCCTTGCGGCCGTGCCCGATCTGGCTGACGAACAGGCCGGACAGGCCGTCCAGGTAGCGCTTGCCCCGCTGGTCGTACACGTACTGGCCCTCGCCACGCTCGATGACGGGCACGTCGGCCTCGTTATACGCGGACATCCGGGTGAAGTGCAGCCACAGGTGGCGCCGGGCAGCCTCCTGCTGAGCCCGGTCGACCGGGCCGCCGGAACCAACGGCACCCTCGATGGCGGCGGCCGGCCCCATCGGGTCGGGCCCCCGGCGCGGGGGGTGGGCCTGGCTGCTGCGATACGGGTCGCTTGGCGCTGTCATCTGGTCCCCCAGCCGTAGGTCTGCTTGCGGAGTTTCAGGTACACGAATGTCTCGGTGCTGGTCACGCTCGGCACCCCACGCACCCGGCTGAGGATCTCCAGGAGATGGGCGTCGTCTTCGCAGACCACCTCGACCAGCAGGTCGAAGGAACCCGAGGTGATCACCACGTAGTCGATCTCGTCGATCGCGGCCAGCCGGTCAGCCACCTGCTCGAGATCGCCGGCGCACTTGATGCCAATCATGGTCTGCCGGCTGAAGCCGAGCATCAGCGGGTCGGTCACCGCGACGATCTGCATGGTCCCCGCGTCCACCAGCCGTTGCACGCGCTGCCGCACCGCGGCCTCGGACAGGCCGACGGCCTTGCCGATGGCGGCATAGGAGCGGCGGCCGTCTTCCTGCAGCTGCTCGATGATGCGCTTGGCCAGGTGGTCGAGCGCGGTACCAGCCGGGGAGCGGCCTGGGGAGCGGCCGTTGCGGCTGGCCACCGGCCCATCCCCGCCCGGCCCGCCGGGGAGCGCGGGCGTTCCCGGGGTGTGAGCCATGCTCTCCTCCTTCGCCTGCAATGGTGTCATGCGCGGCCGGCTTGTCAACTGATTTCGTTGCTATGCATGGTAGATGCAACGGATTCACTTGTTCACGAATCATTTGTCTGCGAGGGTCGGAGGCATCGGCCGGGAGCTCCGGTACTTTCGGCCCCGCTACCTGGCCAGCGGCGGCCAGGGCACTCGTCCCGGGAGGCGACCTTGACGGCCACCACGCAGACCGGCGCCAGCCTGCTCGAGCTGAAGAACTTCGTGCACGGCGAGTTCGTTACGGCCGCGGCCGGCCAGACCAGTGAGGTCGTGGACCCGAGCACCGGGCAGGCCTATGCGCTCGCCCCGGTATCCGGGCCGGCCGATGTGGACGCGGCGCTGCGCAGCGCCGCGTCGGCCCGGGAGACCTGGCGGGACGCCACGCCGGCCGAGCGCAGCCTGGCGCTGCTCAAGATCGCGGACGCACTGGAGGCCCGGGCGGCCGAGGTGGTCGAGGCGGAGTGCCGCAATACTGGCAAGCCGGTAGCGCTGACTATGGCCGAAGAACTCCCGCCAGCCGTGGATGAGCTGAGGTTCTTCGCGGGTGCGGCCCGCATCCTGCAGGGCAGTTCGGCCGGTGAGTACCTGCGCGGGCACACCTCGATGATCCGGCGCGAGCCGGTGGGCGTATGCGCCCAGGTGACCCCCTGGAACTACCCGCTGATGATGGCGATCTGGAAGATCGCGCCCGCCATCGCCGCGGGTAACACGGTCGTGCTCAAGCCCTCCGACACCACCCCGGTGTCCACCCTGCTGCTGGCCGAGATCGCCGCCGGGTTCCTGCCGCCCGGCGTGCTGAACGTGGTCTGCGGTGACGCCGGCACCGGCCGCGCCCTGGTCAGTCACGACATCCCGCAGATGGTGTCGATCACCGGCTCGGTCCGCGCGGGCCTCCAGGTAGCGCAGGCCGCGGCGGCCGGGCTGAAGCGGGTCCACCTCGAGCTGGGCGGGAAGGCGCCGGTGGTGGTGTTCGATGACGCGGACGTGGCGCGGGCGGCGGAAGGCATCGCGGGCGCCGGCTACTTCAACGCGGGCCAGGACTGCACGGCGGCCACCCGGGTGCTGGCCGGGCCGGGGATCGCGGCCGACCTGACCGCCGCCCTGGCCGAGCAGGCGCGCGGCACCAAGGTGGGCGGGCTGGACCAGCCGGACGCGGACTATGGTCCGCTGAACAACCCGCGGCAGCTGGCCCGGGTGGAGGGCTTCCTGAGCCGGGCACCGGACCATGCTGAGCTGGTCACCGGCGGGCACCGGGTCGGTGAACAGGGCTACTGCTTCGCGCCGACCGTGGTCAGCGGGCTGCGCCAGGACGACGAGATGATCCAGGAGGAGATCTTCGGCCCGGTGATCACCGTGCAGCGCTTCTCGGCCGAGGACGAGGCGGTCCGGTGGGCCAACGGGGTGAAGTACGGCCTGGCCGCGAGTGTGTGGACCCGGGATCACGGCCGGGCGATGCGGCTGGCCCGGCTGCTCGATTTCGGCGCGGTGTGGATCAACACGCATATCCCGTTCGCCTCGGAGATGCCGCATGGCGGATTCAAGCATTCCGGGTACGGTAAAGACCTGTCGATGTACGGATTCGAGGACTACACCAGGGTCAAGCATGTGATGAGTTACCTGGGTGATTGAGACCACTGTTACTGGCGTGTAACCGAATCAGTTGCTATCTCCCTTCATAGCGACGGATTCGGTTGATTTTGGAACTACCGTCTGCGAAGATCGGGGACACTTGCCCGCCGGGCCCCCTTTGACCCGGTCCCCCCGGGCGGCCGCGGGCCTGCCGGGCGGGCGGACGGCGTAGTGGATGCCACCGGCGGGATGACGCCAGGACCCAACCAGAGGGATTCGCGCCTGACATGACCGATACTGACGAATCCGCCATGGATCTGCCGGCCGCCAGCGCGGCGCCGGACGCCACCGCGGCCAGCGTCCCAGCCATCGGGCTGGATGGAGTAGCCAAGGAGTTCCACTCACGCGGCGAGGTGATTGCCGCCGTCCGGGGCCTCGACCTGGCCATCCGGACCGGTGAGTTCTTCTCCCTGCTCGGCCCCTCGGGCTGCGGCAAGACCACGACGATGCGGATGGTGGCCGGGTTCGAGGAGCCGACCCGCGGCACGGTGCGGCTGGATGGCCGGGACGTCACCGGGTATCCGCCGAACAAGCGCGACGTGAACATGGTGTTCCAGTCCTACGCGCTGTTCCCGCACATGAACGTGTTCGAGAACGTGGCCTTCGGGCTGCGCCGCAAGAGCGTGCCCAAGAACCGGGTCAACCAGCAGGTCGGCGAGATGCTGGACATCGTGGACCTGTCCGGCCGGGAGCAGCGGCGGCCGCGCGAGCTGTCCGGTGGCCAGCAGCAGCGGGTCGCGCTGGCCCGGGCGCTGGTCAATCACCCCAAGGCACTGCTGCTGGACGAGCCGCTCGGCGCCCTCGACCTCAAGCTCCGGCAGGCCATGCAGGTCGAGCTGAAGCGCATCCAGCGGGAGGTCGGCATCACGTTCGTGTACGTGACGCACGACCAGAACGAGGCGCTGACCATGTCCGACCGGATCGCGGTGATGAACGACGGGGTCATCGAGCACCTCGGCCCGCCGCGGGAGATCTATGAGCACCCGGCGACCCGGTTCGTGGCCGGCTTCATCGGTACCTCCAATCTGCTGACCGGGACGCTCTCGCGGGTCACCGATGGGCTCGGTGTGATCGAGGTCAGCCCGGACGAGCGGATCGTGGTGCCGATGGGCCGGAGCGAGCTGCGCGCGGGTGAGCAGGTCGAGCTCACCGTGCGGCCGGAAAAGATCGAGCTGCGGACCGATCCCGGGGCGGGCGATGGCTGTGCTGTGCGGGGCACGGTGACCGAAGTGGTCTACCTGGGCACCTCGACGAGCTTCTCGGTGCACACCACCACCGGGGCCAGATGTCGTCGTTTTCGAGCAGAACTCAGCATCCGCCAGCAGTACAGTCGGCCGCGGCGACGCGGTCTGGCTGACCTGGGATCCGCAGCACTCATACCCGATTGGCTAGGGCCGGGCGCCCAGAGGGGGCCAGTGCTGGCCGCTCCTGGGTACTGTCAGGCGACACCCAGATGCAAGTACCGGCGGCCAGGACGGCCGGCCGACAGGAGGATTCAGATGGAAGAGCAGCACGGCACTGACCCAGCGGGACAGCAACCCGGACTCGACCCGGCCCTCCGCCGCGGGCTGACCCAGCCCCGGTTCTCCCGGCGCCAGCTGCTGCGGTCCGCCGGGGCCGGAGCCGGGGCGCTCGGCATTGGCGGCTTCCTGGCCGCCTGCGGGGTCAAGGGCGCGACCACGGCCAGCAGCGGGTCCACGCCGGCCGGCGGTGTCGGCACCGCGGCGTGGTGGGCCAAGCAGAAGCTGCACCACAAGGTCAACTTCGCCAACTGGCCGTATTACATCGACGTGCTCAAGGGCAAGCACCCGTCGCTGGAGCACTTCACCCAGCAGACCGGGATCCAGGTCACCTACACCGAGCCGATCAACGACAACCCGCCGTTCTACGCCAAGATCCGGCCGTCGCTGCAGGCCAAGCAGTACACCGGCTACGACATCATCGTCTCGACCAACAACAGCCCGCCGCTCGGCTACCTGATCGACTTCGGCTGGCTCATCCCGCTGGACCGCAGCATGATGACCAACTTCAACAAGTACGCGAGCCCGCTGATCAAGAACCCGACCTGGGACCCCGGCAACAAGTTCACGATGGCCTGGCAGTCGGGATGGACCGCGATCGGCTACAACTCCTCGATGATCCAGAACCCCGGTACCAGCGTGGGCATCCTGTTCGACAAGAAGTACTCGGGCAAGATCGGCATGATGTCCGACCCGCAGGAACTGGGCAGCCTGGGCCTGCTGGCCATTGGCGTGGACCCGGCCAGCTCGACCGAATCGGAGTGGGCCAAGGCGGCCAAGAAGCTGCAGACGCAGAAGAGCGACGGGCTGGTCCGCGCCTACTACGACCAGAGCTACATCGACCACCTGAAGAACGGCGACATCGTCGTATCCATGGCCTGGTCGGGCGATATTTTCCAGGCCGACCTGAACAGCAAGTACAAAGCCCTGAAGCTGCTGATCCCGCAAGAGGGCGGCATGTTCTGGACGGACAACATGTGCATCCCGATGTACGCCCAGAACCCGAAGGACGCCATGACGCTCATGGACTTCTACTATGACCCGCAGGTCCAGGCGGTCGTCGAGTACTACAACGACTACGTCTGCCCGGTGCCCGCGGCCAAGGACGTGCTGCTGCACCCGACCGGCTGGGCCAAGACCGCGCTGGACGCGATGAAGCCGGAGATCGGGCTGCCCACCAGCACCACGGCCAACGCACTGACGGTGTTCCCGAGCGAGCAGTACATCAAGGACTCCAAGTTCTACTACCAGTACAAGAGCCAGGAAGAGCTGACCGCGTGGAACAACCTGTTCTTGCCGATCACCCAGGGCTCGTAACCCGCCGCCGCACCCGGCCCAGGCTCGGCAAGGCGCTCGCGCCGTACCTGCTGAGCCTGCCGGCCGGGCTGTGGCTGCTGGTGCTGTTCCTGATCCCGCTGGTCGTGATGCTGTCGCTGTCCCTGCAGACGTGCAACTCGGCCTCGGGTGCCTGCGTGATGACCTGGCACTGGGGCGAGTTCGGCCAGCAGCTGAGCCTGTACCACACCCAGTTCATCACCAGCATCTACTTCGCCGGGGCGGCGACGATCATCGACCTCATCGTGTCGTTCCCGATCGCCTACTGGATCGCGTTCCACGGCGGCAACAAGAAGAACTTCTTCCTGCTCATGCTGCTGGTGCCGTTCTTCGTGTCGTTCGTGATCCGCACCGTGGTGTGGGAGTTCATCCTGTCCGACCAGGGCATCATCCTGGGCACCCTGAAGAACGCGCACCTGCTGCCGCAGAACTTCCACGTGCTGGCCACCGGGTACGCGGTGGTGGCCGGGCTGGCCTACAACTACCTGCCGTTCACCGCGCTGCCGCTGTACGTGGCCATCGAGCGGATCGACAAGCGGGTGCTGGACGCCGCCTACGACCTGTACGCGTCCAAGCGGCAGGCGTTCCTCAGGGTCATCCTGCCGCTCACCATACCCGGGCTGTTCGCCGCGTTCCTGCTCACGTTCGTCCCGGCCCTCGGTGACTACATCAACCAGCAGATTCTCGGCGGTACCAGCAACACGATGATCGGCACCGTCATCCAGAACGCCTTCCTGGTCAACCTGGACTACGCCGGCGGCTCGGCGCTGTCGGCGGTGCTGCTGGCGGTCGCGCTGGTGGGCATCTTCGCCTATGCCCGGCTGCTCGGCTCGCGGACGATCGAGGAATACATATGAGCGCCGCGATCACCACCCCGGCCAGCCGCGAGGCCAGCCAGCCGCAGCGGCGGCGCCGCCCGCCCAGCCGCCGGTGGACCAGGTTCCTGCTGCCCGCCTACTCGTGGCTGGTCATCGCGTACCTGGTGTTCCCGATCGCGGTGATGATCCTGTACAGCTTCAACAAGGTCAGCACCGGCCTGCCCCAGGTGAGCTTCGCCTGGAACGGGTTCACCACCCAGTGGTACCAGCAGTGGTCGGACATCCCGCAGCTCACCACCGCGTTCTGGCTGTCCATCCGGCTGGCCCTGGCGGCCACGCTGCTGGCCACGATCATCGGCACGCTGCTCGCGCTGGCCCTGGTCCGCTACCGGCCGCCGCGGTTCCGCGGCAGGGGGCTCGTCGAGCAGGTGATGTTCCTGAACATCGCCGCCCCGGAGATCGTGCTGGGCGCGTCCCTGCTCGGCCTGTTCGTCACGATCAACCTGGCCCGCGGCTTCATCACGCTGCTGCTGGCGCACGTGGCGTTCAGCATCGCCTACGTCGCGATCACCGTGCGGGCCCGGATGTCGGGCTTCGACCGGTCCCTGGAGGAGGCCGCGCAGGACCTGGGCGCCAACGCCTGGACGACGTTCCGCAAGATCACCCTGCCGCTGATCATGCCCGGCGTCCTGGCCGGGGCGCTGATGGCGTTCGCCCTGTCCATCGATGACTTCGTCACGTCCAACTTCGTCAGCGGCGCTTCGGTGCCGTTCCCGGTGTGGGTGTACGGGGCGACCCGGATCGGCATCCCGCCGCAGGTGTTCGTGTTCGGCAGCGCCATCTTCGCGGTCGGCATCCTGTGCGCGCTGGCCAGCATCGTGGTGTCCAGGAAGCAGGCCTGACCTGACGGCCACGGACAGCATGGCCCCGGCGGACGCCCTCCGGGACACCCGGCCGGCCTGCTACTGGCTGGACCGGCCGGACGCGCCGGAGCCCGCGCCCGCGCTGCACCAGGCGACCACGGCGGACCTGGCCGTGGTCGGCGGCGGGTTCACCGGGCTGTGGACCGCGCTGCTGGCCAAGGAGCGCGACCCCGGGCGCGACGTGGTGCTGCTGGAAGGCCGCACGGCGGGCTGGGCCGCGTCCGGCCGCAACGGCGGCTTCTGCTCGGCCAGCCTCACCCACGGCCTGGCCAACGGGCTGGCCCGGTTCGGCCCCGAGATGCCGGTGCTGCTCCGGATGGGCCGCCAGAACCTGGACGAGATAGCGGACGCGGTGGCCCGGTACGGCATCGACTGCGACTTCGAGCGCACCGGCGAGCTGACCGTGGCCACCCGCGGCTGGCACCTGCCCGGCCTGTGGGACGACGCCGAGCGGGCCCGCAGGCTCGGCGGCGACCCGGTACTGCTGGATGCCACCGCGGTGCGGGCCGAGATCGGCTCGCCCACCTTCCTCGGCGGCCTGTGGGACCGCACCGGCTGTGCGCTGATCGACCCGGCCCGGCTGGCCTGGGGGCTGCGCCGGGCCTGCCTGGCCGCGGGGGTGCGCCTGCACGAGCGCTCCCCGGTGCGGGCCATCCACCGCGAGGGCACCGGGCTCCGCCTGGACACCCCGCAGGGCAGCGTGCGCGCGGTCGCGGCCGCCCTGGGCACCGGGGCGTACCGGCCGCTGCTCCGCCGGATGCGGCCGTACCTGGTGCCGGTATATGACTACGCGCTGATGACCGAGCCGCTGTCCCCGGCGCAGCGGGCCAGCATCGGCTGGGCCAACCGGCCGGGCGCGGCCGACATCGGCAACCAGTTCCACTACTTCCGGCTCACCGCGGATGACCGGATCCTGTGGGGCGGCTACGACGCGGTCTACTACCCCGGTGGCCAGATCACCGCCGCCCGGGACCAGCGGCCCGCCACCTTCCAGCGGCTGGCCCGCCAGTTCTTCGAGACCTTCCCGCAGCTGGCCGGGCTGCGCTTCAGCCACAGCTGGGGCGGGGTGGTCAACACCTGCGCCCGGTTCTGCGCGTTCTACGGCACCGCACACGGTGGCCGGCTGGCCTACGCGGCCGGGTACACGGGGCTGGGCGTCGGCGCCACCCGGTTCGCCGGCAACGTCATCCTCGACCTGCTCACCGGGCAGACCACCGAGCGGACCGAACTGGCCATGGTGCGCAGCAAGCCGGTCCCGTTCCCGCCCGAGCCGGTCCGCTCCGGGGTCATCCAGCTGACCCGGGCGGAGCTGGCCCGTGCGGACCGCCAGGACGGGCGCCGCGGCCGGTGGCTGCGGGCGCTGGACCGGTTCGGGCTCGGCTTTGACTCGTAGTTCAGCTCATCGGGGTACAGTCGGCCGATGGGAGGCATTCCGGGGGATGGGCGGGAAAGGCGGCGACAATGACAGGTGACTGGCTCAGCGCACCGCTGCCGCCGAGCGCGCAGGATTCGGTCTCCTTTGACACGAGCGTGGCGCACATCGCCCGGGTGTACGACTACTGGCTCGGCGGCAAAGACAATTTCGCCGCCGACCGGGTGGCCGGTGACGAGGCCCTGCAGGCCTACCCGGACCTGGTCTCCTCGGTCCGGGCCAACCGCGCGTTCCTGGCCCGCGGGGTGCGGTACCTGGCCGCCGAGGCCGGGATCCGGCAGTTCCTGGACATCGGCACCGGGATCCCCACCGCCAGCAACACCCACGAGGTGGCCCAGTCGGTGGCGCCGGAGAGCCGGGTCGTGTACGTGGACAACGACCCGATCGTGCTGGCGCACGCCCGGGCCCTGCTGGTCAGCGGGCCCCGGGGGGCGACCGACTACCTCGACGCGGACCTGCGCGACACGGCGCACGTGCTCGACTACGCCCGCGGGCGGCTCGACTTCAGCCGCCCGGTCGGCGTCATGCTGGTCGCGGTGCTGCACCTGGTCGGGCCGGAGGACGACCCGTACCGGATCGTGCGCCGGCTGATGGACGCGGTGCCGCCCGGCAGTTACCTGCTGCTCTCGCACGTGGCCTCGGACATCGAGCCGGAGAAAATGGCCGAGATGGGCAAGCGGCTCAACCGGCTGCTGGCCCAGAAGGGCACTTACCGCAGCCAGCCTGAGGTCGCGGCGTTCTTCGACGGCCTGGACATCGCCCCGCCCGGGGTGGTCCCGGTCCCGCAGTGGCGGCCGGACTCCGAAGTCGAGGCGGCCCGCCGGGCCGCCATGTGGGGCGGCATCGGCCGCAAGGCGGCCTGAGCCCGCTGCCCTAACTACGGCCGCGTCAGCACGCTGTGCACCTTCTCCAGCAGCAGGTCGAACGGTTCGACGCGTCACACCGCCCGCAGGTCAGCGGAGGGTTGACCGGTACCGGGCCAGCCGCTAGCGTCAGGTCATATATGAGATGTCATATGCGACCGAGCCAGGAATGGCTGGGACGGAAGCAGTGAGCACCGCCATGCACCCGCCCGGCCCTTCATTTCTTAACGGCCTGGTCGGGGCGGCTCCCTCGCGTACCGAGGCGGTGCTCGAGGCCATCAAGCACGCCATCCTGGCCGGTGAGCTGCGCCCCGGCCAGAGCCTGGTGGAGACCGAACTGGCCCAGCGGCTCGGGGTGTCCAAGACGCCGGTCCGCGAGGCGCTGAAGACGCTGGCCGGGGCGGGGCTGGTCACGATGAGCCCGTACCGGGGGGCCACGGTGCGCATCATCGACAGCAGCACCGCCGCCGCCATCTACGACCTGCGGCTGCTGGTGGAACCCGAGGCGCTGCGCCGGGCGGCCCAGTCCGGCCCGGCTCAGGACGGCAGCTGGGCCCAGGCCACGGCCGCGCTGGCCGCTTCCGCCGCCGCCGCGGACCAGGCCCAGCGCAGCCTGGCCAACCGGGACTTTCACCGGGCCCTGTACGTGGGCTGCGGGAACAGCCTGCTGGTCAAGGTGCTGGATGACCTGCGGGACCAGACCGCGCTGATCTCCGCGCTGTCCTGGGCGCAGGCCCCGTCCTGGCCGCAGGAGGCAGCCGAGCACCAGGCCATCCTGGCCGCGGCCCAGGCCGGCCAGGCCAGCCAGGCGGCCAGCCTGCTGCACGCGCACATCTCCTCCTTCGCGGCGCGGCACTTCCCGGCGGCTTCGCTTCCCCCGCCCCCCGGCACTGAATGGAGCACCGATGAACCTTGATCAGGCCACCGCCGACCAGTTCCGCCAGGCCCTCGCGACCGTAGCCGCCGTCCCGGTGACCCCCTTCGGCCCGGACGGCAGCGCCGACTGGGACACCCATGGACGGCTGATCACCCGGCTGATCGACACCGGGATCACCCTGGTCACCCCGAACGGCAACACCGGCGAGTTCTACACGCTGTCCCCGGCGGAGACCGAGGCCGCCACCGAATCGGCCATCCGGGCCGCCCGGGGCCGCGCCGAGGTGCTGGCCGGCGTCGGCCACGACCTGGCCACCGCGGCCCGCGCCGCCGCGCACGCGCGCGCCGCCGGGGCACGCATGATCATGGTGCACCAGCCGGTCAGCCCGTACCTGTCGGCCGACGGCTGGGTGGACTACCACGTGGCCATCGCGGCGGCTGAGCCCAGCCTGGGCGTGGTGCTGTACATCCGGGATCCCAAGATCGGCGGCGAGCACATCCGGCGGCTCGGCGAGCGGTGCCCGAACGTGGTCGGCGTCAAATACGGGGTCCGCGACCTGGTGCAGTTCGCCACCGTGGCCCGCGACGCTGGGCTGGACCGGTTCACCTGGCTGGCCGGGCTGGCCGAGCTGACCGCGCCGGGCTGCTGGGCCTACGGTGCCACCGGTTTCACCTCCGGCCTGGCCAACGTGGCGCCCGGGCTGTCGCTGGCCCTGCTGGCCGCGCTGCGCGGCGGGGACGCGGCCAGCGCCCGGAACCTGTGGCAGGAATGCCGGGCGTTCGAGGAGCTGCGCGCGGCCAACGGCTCGGCCGACAACGTCAGCGTGGTCAAGGAGGCGCTGGCCCAGCTCGGGCTCAGCGGCCGGGACGTCCGGCCGCCCAGCCGGCTGCTGCCGGACCCCATCCGGGAGCAGATCGCCAAGATCCTGGCTGGCTGGGGCCTGGACACCCAGGGCGCCGCGTGATGACCGACCGGTCACCGGAGCAGCTCCGGTCCTACGGATGGTTCGGCGGGGACGGGATGCGCGCGTTCAGCCACGGCACCCGCATGCGCCAGCTGGGCGCCGACCCCGCCGACTACCTGGGCAAGCCGATCATCGCGATCGTGAACACCTGGTCGGAGCTGAACCCGTGCCACATGCACCTGCGTGAGCGGGCCGAGGAGGTCAAGCGCGGTGTCTGGCAGGCGGGTGGCTACCCGGCTGAATTCGGGGTGGCCTCGCTATCCGAGACCTTCCAGAAGCCCACGCCCATGCTGTACCGCAACCTGCTGGCCATGGACACCGAGGAGCTGCTCCGCTCCTACCCAGTGGACGGCGCGGTGCTGCTGGGCGGCTGCGACAAGACCACCCCCGCGCTGATCATGGGCGCGGCCAGTGCCGGGATCCCGGCCATCTACCTGCCCGCCGGGCCGATGCTGCGCGGCAACTACCGGGGCGGCACCCTGGGCAGTGGCACCGACCTGTGGAAGTACTGGGACGACAAGCGGGCCGGCCTGATCGGCGACTGCGAGCTGGCCGACCTGGCGGCCGGCATCGCCCGCTCGCCCGGGCACTGCATGACGATGGGCACCGCGTCCACCATGACCTCGGCCGCCGAAGCCCTCGGCCTGACGCTGCCGGGCGCCGCGTCCATCCCGGCCGTGGACTCCGCGCACCACCGGATGGCCACCGCCACCGGCCGCCGGATCGTCGAGATGGCGTGGGCCAACCTCACCCCGGACCAGATCCTCACCGCGGAGGCCTTCGAGGACGCGGTGGCCACCGTGCTCGCCCTGGGCGGGTCCACCAACGCGGTGATCCACCTGATCGCGATGGCCGGCCGCTGCGGGGTGCCGCTCTCCCTGGATGACTTCGACGAGATCTCCCGGCGGGTGCCGGTGCTGGCCAACGTCCGGCCCAGCGGGAAGTACCTGATGGAGGACTTCTACTACGCGGGCGGGCTGCGCGCGCTGCTCGCCCAGCTGGCTGAGGTCCCGGGCGCGCTGCACCCCGGCCGGATCACCGTCACCGGCCGGCCCCTGGCCGATCAGCTGGCCGGCGCTCAGGTCTACAACGACGACGTCATCCGTAACGCCGCCGCCGCGCTGGCGCCAGAAGCCGGGCTGGCCGTGCTGCGCGGCAATCTGGCGCCGGACGGCGCCGTGATCA
Source organism: uncultured Actinomycetes bacterium (assembly GCA_963711705.1). Classification (GTDB taxonomy): domain Bacteria; phylum Actinomycetota; class Actinomycetes; order Streptosporangiales; family Streptosporangiaceae; genus RYN-230. The sequence continues at coordinate 199,086 of CAVQFM010000011.1, read as the reverse complement.
AGCACATCGCGGCCGATCCTGCGCTGCACAAGCACACCGGGCCGGCCGTCGTGTTCGACAGCTACCAGCAGCTGCAGCAGCAGATCAACGACCCGGCGCTGGGCGTCACCGCCGGCTCGGTGCTGGTGCTGCGCAACGCCGGGCCGCTGGGCGGGCCAGGCATGCCCGAGTACGGCATGCTGCCCATCCCCGACTACCTGCTGGCCCAGGGCGTCCGGGACATGGTGCGGATCTCCGACGCGCGGATGAGCGGGACCAGCTACGGGGCATGCGTGCTGCACGTGGCGCCCGAGTCCTACGCCGGCGGCCCGCTCGCCCTGGTCCGCACCGGCGACCCGATCACCCTGGATGTGCCGGAGCGCATCCTCCGGCTGGACGTGGACGAGACCGAGCTGGCCCGCCGCCGGGCCGCGTGGCGGCCACCGCCGCGCAGGTTCGAGCGCGGCTACGGCGCGCTGTACGCCCAGCAGGTCACTCAGGCCGACAAGGGCTGTGACTTCGAGTTCCTGGCCCGGCCCGGCCGCAACCCCGAGCCCGACCCCCGCTGACCGCGGCCCGGCCCGGCGAAAGCGTAGTGTCGTCAACCATGCCGACCATTCTCATCACCGGCGCAGCCGGCCGGATCGGGTCCATGCTGCGCCCGCGGCTGGCCCGGCCCGGCCGGGCGCTGCGCCTGCTCGACGTGCGCGCCCCCGGTGAGCCGGCTGGCCCGGGCGAGGAGGTCATCGTCGCGTCGGCCGCCGACATGGCCGCGATGACCAAGGCGTGCGCGGGCGCGGACGCCGTGATCCACCTGGCCGGGATCGCAAGCGAGGCGCCCTGGGAGCGCATCCTGGAGACCAACATCCAGGGCACGTACACGGCGTTCGAGGCGGCCCGCCGGGCGGGTGTGCCCCGGGTCATCTTCGCCTCGTCCAATCACGCGGTCGGGTTCTCCCCCCGGTCGGCGTTCCCGGTCCCGGACTACGCGTTCCCGGCGCCGGATACCTACTACGGGGTGTCCAAGGTGACCGGCGAGGCGCTGGCCGCGCAGTATCACCACCGCTATGGCCTGGACACGATCTGCCTGCGCATCCTGTCCTGCTTCGAGCGCCCGCAGACCGCGCGCATGCTGTTCACCTGGCTGTCCCCGGACGACGCTGGGCGGCTGTTCGACGCGTGCCTGACCGCGGAGCGGCCCGGGTTCCGGGTGGCCTTCGGGGTGTCCGCCAACACCAGGGGCCGGGACTGGGTCAGCCTGGCCGAGGCCCGCGCCCTGGGCTACCAGCCCGAGGACGACGCGGAAGCGTACGCGGCTGAGGTCATCGCCGCGCATGGCGAACCGGACCTGTCCGATCCGGTCCTCGCCTACCTGGGCGGGGAGTTCACCCGCCCGGAATGGGACGCCGACAAGCTGAGCTGACCCGGCCAGCCCACCCGCGAGGAGAGAGCCCGCATCATGATCCAGGGATACGACCCGCGCACCGGCAAGCCAGCCGGGGACCCGGTTGCCGAGACCACCGGCAGCGCGGTGGACACGATCGCGGCGCAGGCCGCGGGCGCGTTCGAGCCGTGGGCCGGGGCCGGCCCGGCCGGCGGGCCGCGGCGCTGGCCGCGGTGGCCGACGCGCTGGACGCCCGGGCCGGTGAGCTGGCCGCGCTGGCCGACACCGAGACAGCGCTGGGCACCGCCCGGCTGACCGGGGAAGTGGCCCGCACCACCGGCCAGCTCCGGATGTTCCGCGACGTACTGGCGGACGGCGGGTATCTGGACACGATCAGCAGCCGCCCCGCAGCGGGCGGGCCCGCGCTGCACCGGGTCACCCAGCCCATCGGCCCGGTCGCGGTGTTCGCCGCGTCCAATTTCCCGTTCGCGTTCTCTGTCGCGGGCGGGGACACCGCGTCCGCGCTGGCCGCGGGCTGCCCGGTGGTGGTCAAGGCACACGAAGGCCACCCGCGGACCTCGGTGCTGACCGGGCAGATCGTGGCTGGGGCGCTGGCCGCGGCGGGCGCGCCGGGCGGCACGTTCGCCGTGGTGCACGGTGTCCCGGCCGGGATCCGGCTGCTCCGCCACCCGGCCATCAGCGCCGCCGGGTTCACCGGCTCCGCGCGCGGCGGCCTGGCGCTGCGCGACATCTGCGCCGCCCGCCCGGTACCCATCCCGTTCTACGGCGAACTGGGCTCGGTCAACCCGGTAGTGATCCTGCCCGGCGCGGCCGCGGCCGGCCCCGGGGGGATCGCCGCGGGCTACGCCGCCTCGGTCACCCTGGGCGTCGGCCAGTTCTGCACCAACCCGGGCCTGCTGTTCGTGCCGGACGACGCCCGGCTGCGCCGGGCCATCAGCGAGGCGGTGCAGGAGACGTCGGGCGGCCCGATGCTGACCGAACGGATCCACGACTCGTTCCAGGCGGCCGCCGCCGGGCTGGCCGCCCACCCCGCGGTCAGCCCGCTGGCGGCCGGCCAGCCCGGCGCGGGCCCGTGGGCGGCCACCCCGCAGGTGTTCCAGACGACGCTGGCCGCGTTCGCGGCCGGCCTGCCGGACCTGGCCGAGGAACGGTTCGGCCCGGCCGGCCTGGTCATCACCTACCCGTCCGTGGCCGAACTGCTGCCGGTGCTGGCCCGGCTCGGCGGCAACCTGGCCGGGGTGGTGCACGCCGATCCCGGCTCCGCCGCCGACCTGGCCGCGGCCCGCCAGGTGACCGGCGTGTTCACCCGGACGGTGGGCCGGGTCATCTGGAACGGCTGGCCCACCGGGGTGGCGGTGACCTGGGCGCAGCACCACGGCGGGCCGTGGCCGGCCACCACCGACCCGCACTACACGTCGGTCGGCGCCACCGCCATCCGCCGCTGGCTGGTCCCCGTCACCTACCAGGACTTCCCGGCCGATCTGCTGCCCGGCCCGCCGCGAGACGCGGGGTAACGCGGAGTGCGGACCGGGGCGTACCTCTATCCCTGGGATGTGGACGGCGACCCGGCCGCCGCCGGCCGCATCGCCGGGCTGGGGCTGACCGAAGTCACGCTGGCGGCCGCGTACCACGCGGTACGGGCGGTCACCCGGTACCACCCCGGGCACCGGATCGTCACCCGGGACGCCGGGATCTACTACCGCCCGGACCCGGGCCACTGGGCCGGCGCGGCGCTGCGGCCGGCGGTGGCCGAGCCCTCCTTTGCGCGGGCCGCGGCGAGCCTGCGTGGCGCGGGCATCAGCGTCACGGCCTGGCTCGTCGTCACGCACCACTGCGGGCTGGGCACCGCGGCGGGGGAGTGCGCGATCAGGAATGCGTATGGCGACATCTATCCCTGGGCGCTGTGTGCCGGCTCGGCCGAGGTACGGGAGTACGCCGCGCGGCTGGCGGCGGAGGCCGCCGGGCTGCCCGGGGTCGGCGCGCTCGAACTGGAGGCGTGCGGCTGGTACGGGTTCGGGCATGGCAGCGCGCACGACAAGACCGGGACGGTGGCTCGGGCGGCGGCCGGGCCGTGGCTGCTCTCGCTGTGTTTCTGCGCCGGCTGCCGGGACGCCTACCGGGCCGCCGGGGCCGACCCGGACGGGCTGGCCCGCCTGGTCCGGGCGGCCGCCGACGGCGAGGCGGCGCTGCCAGCCGAGGCGGCCGCGGTGCTGGACGGCGCCCGGGCCGCGGCCGCCCAGCGGCTGGCCGGCCAGGTGCTCGCCGCGGTCCGGGCCGCCGCCCCGGGCCTGCCCGTGCTGGTGCACGCCGACCCGGACCCGCGGGCGGTGGGCGCGAACCCCGGCTACGACCCAGGCTGGCTGTGCGGCCCGGGCGGCGCGGACGGCGTGGTGCTGGCCTGCACCGATCCGGTGACCGCGCCGGATCTGGTGGCCCGTACCGCGACGGCGGCGCCGCCGGGTACCCGGATCGCGGCCACCCTGCTCGCCGTGGCCGGGCTGGGCGGTGACCCGGCCAGCCTGCCCGCCCAGGCGGCCGCGGCCCGCGCGGCCGGCGCCACCGAACTGCGGGTCTATCACGCTGGTCTGGCCGATCCCGGCGATCTGGCCGCGATCCGCACGCTGTGCCAGCCGGCCGGCTGAATGATTCCGCCGCGGGGCAGATGAGCGGGTCGCGGACCGCACGGACGGCGACCCAGCCATGGCCGAGCGGGCGGCCCGCCGCCGGCTCACCCTGGTCAGCTCGTTCTCCAGCAGCGACGTGGATCCGGGCCGGGGCACGAAGTCAGCCCGCGGTCAGCCGCTGGCGTGCCGGGCGGAATCCTGAGCCAGCAGCGCGACGTGCAGTGACGAGCGTGATTCCGCCGCGTCCAGGCTGACGCCGAGGATGCGCTCGATGTGCCGCAGCCGCTCATACAGTGTGGGCCGGGCCAGGTGGGCCCGGGCCGCGGCCGCCGCCTTGTTCCCGCCCGTGGCCAGGTAGGCGGCCAGCACGCCGGCCAGGCCGGTGCCGTGGGCGGCGTCGTAGCGCAGCAGCGGGCCCAGCTCCCGGTCCACGAACGTGGCCAGCCGGGCATCATCGCCCAGCAGGTAGAGCAGGCCCCGCAGGCGCAGGTCGGCCAGCCGGTAGAACGGCCGGCCATCCGTGGCCCGCGGGGCCTCGGCCGCGGCGTCGGCCACCTGCCACGCTTCCAGCAGCGACCGCCGGACCTCGGCCATGGCGGACGCCGGGGCGCCCACCCCGATCACCGGCTCATCCCCGGGCACGCCGTAGGGCTGGCTGGCCCGCCGGGCCAGCCCGCGGCGGACCGCCTGGCTCACCCGGGCCAGCAGCTGTTCCGGGTCGGCAGTGCTGGCCGCGGACAGCACCGCCCCGGCCCGGACGTCGTCCAGCGAGCCGACCAGGGCTGGCACCCGCTCGCCGCGGCAGGCGTCGGCCACCGCCTCGGCCATGTCCAGCACCCGGGCCTGGGCCAGCAGGCCGGCCCCGCGGCCGGGGAAGCGGAGCACGACGGTGACCAGCTGGCGCCCGGTCACCGGCACGCCCAGCGCCCGGGCCTGGGCGGCGGCCTCATCAGGATCGGCGCCCGGCTGGGCCAGGACGGCGGCGATCAGGGTGCGGTGGGCCTGCCGTTCCAGGCTCTCCTGCTGGCGGGCCAGCAGGCGGCCCAGGGCCAGTGTGGTGGCGGCCCGTTCCACCAGCACGGTGTCCACCGGGCCGGGCGGCCCGTCGCAGACCAGGATGATCCGGCCCCAGTCCTCGCCCCGGGCGCCGACCGTGGTCACCAGCCAGCGGTGGCCCGGGTGGTAGGCGGTGCGCGGGGACCGGGCGACCGCCCGGGACCGGGCGGCGAAGCCGGCCAGCAGCCGGGCCGGGTCCGTCCCGGCTGGCTCGCAGGCCAGCACGTGATGCGAGAGGTCCTCCAGGATCAGCGGCCGGCCCGCGAGCACCGCCGCCTGCCGGAGCACCTCACCGGGGGCCGCGCCCGCCACAGCCAGGTCGGTGAACACCTCATGCAGCTGGGCCGAGGCACGCAGCTGGCCCAGCTGGTCGTCGATGATCTGGGCGTGCACCGCCTCGGTGATCTCGATGAACCGCACCTCGCGCTGGAAGACGATCAGCGGCAGGCCGTGCTGCTCGGCCGCGGCGACGAACGAGGCGGGCAGCCCGCCGGTGTACTTGCGGCCCAGCTCGACGGCGAGGGCGCGCACCCCGACGCGGGCCAGCCCGGCGACGTACCCGGCCAGCAGCGGGCCCTCATCGGGCAGCGCGATCCCGGTGGTCAGCACCAGCTCGCCGCCGCGCAGCAGCCGGGCCGCGTCGGGCAGCTCGATCACATGCACCCAGCGCACCGGCACATCCACCCGGCCGGCCGCGGCCACCACCTGGGGCTCGCCCCGCTGGACCGCGTCCAGCCGGAGAATCTCGGCCACGGTCGGCATCGCGCACCTCCCGACGAATCACATCGCCCCGACAGCCGCCACCAGCCGCCCACACGCCTGTGATCATGACTTTGGGGCGAATCTATTCACACCTAAGTCATGATCACGAAGGTGCGAGCCATTGCCAGGCTTACATTGTGTCAGGTATGGGGTGAGATTCCGACGGGGTGTCGGCCGGTGGCCGGTGCCCGCGATGCGAGACTGGATGGCATGTCAGAACTCCTGGAGCGGCACCGCCGCGTCATCCCGAACTGGGTAGCCCTGTACTACGACGAGCCGCTCGAGCTGACCAGCGGCAGCGGGAGCCGGGTCACCGACTCCGCGGGCCGCAGCTATCTCGACTTCTTCTGCGGCATCCTGACCAACATGCTCGGGTACGACGTGCCCGAGGTGCGCGAGGCGGTCCAGCGCCAGCTGGGCACCGGGCTGGTGCACACGTCCACCCTGTACCTGATCCGCAACCAGGTGGAGCTGGCCGAGAAGCTGGCCCGGCTGTCCGGCATCGAGAACGCCAAGGTGTTCTTCACCAACTCCGGTACCGAGGCCAACGAGACCGCGCTGATGCTGGCCACCGCCGCCCGCCGGTCCAACCAGGTGCTGGCGCTGCGCAACAGCTACCACGGCCGCTCGTTCGGCGCGGTCGCGATCACCGGGAACGGTGCGTGGAAGAGTTCCCAGCTGGCCCCGTTCAACGTGCACTACCTGCATGGCACGGACCGGCAGCTGCCCGCCTTCGCCAGCCTGGACGAAGCCGGGTATAAGGCCGCCTGCGTGCAGGATCTGCGGCACGTGCTGGCCACCGCCACCGCCGGGGACGTGGCCTGCCTGATCGCGGAGCCGGTGCAGGGCGTCGGCGGGTTCACCATGCCGCCGGACGGGCTGCTCGGCGAGTACGCCGCGGTGCTCCGCGAGCGCGGCGCGCTGTTCATCTCGGACGAGGTGCAGACCGGGTGGGGCCGGACCGGCGAGCACTTCTGGGGCATCGGCGCGCACGGCGTGACGCCGGACATCATCACGTTCGCCAAGGGCCTGGGCAACGGGCTGGCCATCGGCGGCGTGATCGCCCGCGGCGACCTGATGGACGGCCTGCCGGGCAACGGCATATCCACCTTCGGCGGCAACCCGCTGTCCACCGCGGCGGCCAGCGCCACCCTCGACTACGTGCTATCGCACGACCTGCAGCACAACGCGGCCCAGCTGGGCGGCATGATCATCAGCGGCCTGCGCGAGGCGGCCGCGCCGCTGCCCGCCGTGGGTGAGGTGCGCGGCAAGGGGCTGATGTTCGCGGTGGACATGGTCGACCCGGCCAGCGGGGCGCCCAGCCCGGCGCTGGCCGCCCGGATGCTGGAGGAGACCCGCGAGCGCGGCCTGCTGATCGGCAAGGGCGGCCTGTACGGGCACACGCTGCGGATGGCGCCGCCGATGAACGTGTCCGAGGCCGACGCCAAGGAGGGCCAGGGCATCCTGGCCGACGCGCTGCGCGCGGTGAACGCGGAGGCCACCCGATGAGCGGGCAGACGGCCCAGCACGCGAGCGACGCGCCGGATGGCGCGGAGAAGCGAGCAATGAAGCACGTCTCGCACTGGATCGGCGGGCACCCCTGGGCGGGCGCGGCCGAGCGGCGCGGCGACATCTACAACCCGGCCACCGGCCAGGTCACCGGCACCGTGGACTTCGCGTCCGCAGCCGTGGTGGACGACGCGGTGGCCGCGGCGGCCAAGGCGTTCCCGGGCTGGCGCGCGGCCTCGCTGGCCAGGCGGGCCAACGTGCTGTTCGCGTTCCGCCAGCTGGTCACCGAGCACCGCGATGAGCTGGCCGGGCTGATCAGCGCCGAGCACGGCAAGGTCGCCTCGGACGCGGCCGGCGAGGTGGCCCGCGGCCTGGAGGTCGTGGAGTTCGCCTGCGGCATCCCGCACCTGCTGAAGGGCGGCTTCTCGGAGAACGTGTCCACCGGCGTGGATGCGTACTCGATCCGGCAGCCGCTCGGCGTGGTGGCGGGCATCACGCCGTTCAACTTCCCGGCCATGGTGCCGATGTGGATGTTCCCGCTCGCCATCGCCTGCGGCAACAGCTTCGTGCTCAAGCCGTCGGAGAAGGACCCGTCGGCCTCCCTGCTGCTGGCCCGGCTGTGGGCCGAGGCCGGGCTGCCGGACGGCGTGTTCAACGTGGTGCAGGGCGACAAGGAGGCCGTGGACGCGCTGCTCACCCATTCCGACGTGCGCGCGGTGAGCTTCGTGGGCTCCACCCCGATCGCGCGCTACGTGTACGAGACCGGGACCCGGGCGGGCAAGCGGGTGCAGGCGCTGGGCGGCGCCAAGAACCACATGATCGTGCTGCCCGACGCGGACCTGGACCTGGCCGCGGACGCCGCGGTGTCGGCCGGGTTCGGCTCGGCCGGCGAGCGGTGCATGGCCGTGTCGGTGCTGGTGGCGGTCGGCCCAGTCGGCGACGAGCTGGTCGCGAAGATCACCGAGCGGGTGGCCCGGCTGCGGGTCGGCCCGGGCAACGACGAGCGGTCCGAGATGGGCCCGCTGGTCACCGGGCCGCACCGGGACCGGGTCGCCTCCTACCTGGAGTCCGGCGTCCAGGAAGGCGCGACGCTGGCCGTGGACGGCCGGGTGCACCCGGTCATCGGCGGGGCTGGCACCGGGTTCTGGCTCGGGCCCAGCGTGCTGGACCACGTCACCCCGGCCATGGACTGCTACAAGGACGAGATCTTCGGGCCGGTGCTGTCCGTGGTCCGTGCGCCCAGCTACGACGACGCGGTCCGGATGGTCAGCGAGAACCCGTACGGGAACGGCACGGCCATCTTCACCAACGACGGGGGAGCGGCCCGCCGGTTCGTGTTCGACGTGGAAGTGGGCATGGTCGGGGTGAACGTGCCGATCCCGGTGCCGATGGCGTACTACTCGTTCGGCGGCTGGAAGGCCTCGCTGTTCGGTGACACGCACGTGCACGGCACCGAGGGCGTGCACTTCTACACCCGGGGCAAGGCGGTCACCTCGCGCTGGCTCGACCCGAGCCACGGCGGCGTCAGCCTGGGCTTCCCGGTCAACCGGTAGCCGCCACCGGGCTCAGACGGCCGGGACGGCTGGGTGGCTGGCCAGCCCGCCGCCGGGCGGCGGGGTGCGGCTGGCCGGCAGGCCCGCGTCCCGGGCCAGCGCGCCGAACTCGGCCGAGTTGACCACGGCGGCGCCGCCCGGGTCGTTGTTGAAGTAGACGTACACGTCTGCGTCGTCCGGCCAGGCCTGCCGCAGCCGGTCCACCCACGAGCGCAGGGCCTGCTGGCCGTACCAGGGCCACGGGTCGGCCGCGCCCTCGTGCAAGCGCAGGTAACCCCAGGTGGCGGTGCGCCACAGCGGGGTGACCGGGCGGCCCAGCCGGTCCGCCCAGCACAGCGCCGCGTCGCGGGCGGCCAGCACCTGCCGGACCTCATCGGCCCACCACGAGGGATGCCGCGGTTCCACCGCAACCCGCGGCCCCGGCCGGCCCCGGAGATCCGGCTGCCCGCGCCAGGCGTCCTGGAAGGCGGCCAGGCAGGCGTCCAGCGCGGCCGGGTCGGCGCGCAGGGTCGGCGGCAGCTGGAGCAGCACCGGGCCGAGCCGTGAGCCGAGGCCGGCCGCCGCGGCGAGCAGCCGGGTCACTGGCTCGGCCGGGTCCCGCAGCCGGCGGACGTGGGTGAGGTAGCGGCTCGCCTTGACCGCCATCACGAAGTCGTCCGGGGTGCGGGCCTGCCAGTCGGCGAACGTCGATCGGGCGGGCAGCCGGTAGAAGCTGCCGTTGTTCTCCACGGTCGCGTACTGGCTGGCGTAGTGCTCCAGCCAGCGGCGCTGGGCCAGGCCGGGCGGGTAGAGCAGGCCGCGCCAGTCCCGGTACTGCCATCCGGAGGTGCCGATGAGAACGGCCATGTCCCCGTTCATACCCGCCGGCCGCCGCCGGGGCTGCGGATCGCGGGCCCGGGCATGTCGAGAATGCGCGGGCTTGCCGCCAATCTTCGGGTGACCTTCAGCTGGCCTCCAGCGGCTGCTGAGGATGGCGGCCTAGCGTGCATGGGTAGCACCGGACAACTGTGCTGGTGCTGCGCGGGTGCGGGCTGGGCCGCTGGCTGGCTGGCCCGGCCCGGAGCCTGCGGCGGACCGGATTCTCTCCCCCCGGGGGAATCCAGGCGCCCAGGCCAGGGGTGGTGATCTGGGACCCCGCCCCCGGGTCACCACCCCATCTGGGCCATGCCGGCTGGCTCAGCCCGCGTACCGGCTGAACACCGGGAGATAGGCGCCGGACTGGCCGGCCCCGGTCGGATGGTAGGACTCACTGATGTCCAGCACGTTCACCGAATGCAGCCAGCGGTCCGGATCACAGAGCTCGTGACCCGCGAACGCGGACCGCACGTCGGCGAAGACGTCGCGGTAACGTCCCGCGGCCAGCCGGATCTGCTGGTCGAGCCGGTCCGCAGCGGTGTTGAGGGCGGCCCGGTCCGTCGTGCTCAGCCCGAGGCAGGACGACGACTTGCCCAGGTCATAGAGCTCGGGATAGCCGAGCACCACCACCCGGGCGTTCCGCGCGGCGGCCTTGATGTCGCCGAGCACATTGTTCAGCTCACCGGGCAGCTGACTGGCGATCAGCCCCTCGGCCTTGTCCACCGCGCTGACACAGCCGCTGGTCGAGGACAGCACGCAGGTCTCCATCACGCTGCTGAACCCGACGTCGTTGCCGCCGACGGTGATGGACACCAGCGTGGTGGCCGCGCTGAGCGCGGACAGCTGGGAGCTGATCACCGAGGCCGTGGTCGCCCCCGAGCAGGTCTCGGCGGTGTAGCTGGCCGGCTGGTGCGCCGCCGCCCACTGGGCCGGGTAGGCGTCGCGGCTCTGGTCACAGGACCCGCTGGAGCCGATATAGCTGCCAGCTCCGAGGCCCGCCGAGTAGGAATCGCCCAGCGCGACGTAGTGCACGCCGCTCTGCGCGCTGGCGGCGGTGGCCATCAGGACGGGGAGCAGCGCGGCAGCGGCCGCGATGCCGGCGGCGGTTAGACGGCGGGGGCGGCTCACAGCGAGACGAAGGCGTCCTCCAGGATGGACAGGCCCTCCTCAAGCAGGTTCTCGCCGATGACCAGGGGCGGCAGGAAGCGCAGCACGTTCCCGAACGTCCCGCAGGTGAGCACGACCAGGCCCGCCGCGTGGCAGGCCTTGGCCACCTGGGCGGCCACCGCGGGCGCCGGCTCCAGGGTGCCCGGGCGGACCAGCTCGATGGCGACCATCGCGCCGCGGCCGCGCACGTCGCCGATGACCGGGTGGGTCTCGGCCAGCTTGTGCAGCCGGGGCAGCATGATCTCGCCGATCCGCCGGGCCCGCCCGGCCAGGTCCTCGGCGGCCATGGTCTCGATGGCGCCGAGCGCGGCGGCGCAGGCGACCGGGTTGCCGCCGTAGGTGCCGCCCAGGCCGCCCAGGTGCACCGAGTCCATCACCTCGGCCCGCCCGGTCACCCCGGCCAGCGGCAGCCCGCCGGCGATGCCCTTGGCCGTGGTGACCAGGTCCGGCTGCACTCCCTCGTGGTCGCAGGCGAACCAGTCGCCGGTCCGGCAGAACCCGGTCTGGATCTCATCGGCGATCAGCAGGATGCCGTTCTCCCGGCAGAACGTGGCCAGCCCGGTCAGGAAACCGTCCGGCGGCACCACGAAGCCGCCTTCGCCCTGGATGGGCTCGATGATGACGGCGGCCACGTTGTCCTCGCCCACCTGGGTGTGGATCAGCCCGGTGATCACGTCGAGCGCGTTGGCCGCGCACGCCTCCGGCCCGCCCGGCCAGCGGAACGGGTAGGCCATCGGCATCCGGTAGACCTCCCCCGCGAACGGGCCGAACTTGTCCTTGTACGGCATGTTCTTGGCGGTCAGCGCCATGGTCAGGTTGGTGCGCCCGTGGTAGGCGTGGTCGAACGCGACAATGGCCGGGCGCCCGGTGGCGTGCCTGGCGATCTTGACCGCGTTCTCCACTGCTTCCGCGCCCGAGTTGAACAGCGCGGACCGCTTGTCGAAGTCACCCGGGGTCCGGCGGTTCAGCTCCTCGCACACGGCCACGTACCCCTCGTACGGGGTAACCATGAAACAGGTGTGGGTGAACTGTTCCGCCTGGTCGCGCACGCCCGCAGTAACCCGCGGCGCGCTGTTGCCCACCGACGCCACCGCGATGCCGGAGCCGAAGTCGATGAGCGAATTGCCGTCCACGTCGATGAGCACGCCACCGCCGGCCGCGGTGATGAACACGGGCAGGACATGGCTGAGCCCGCGGGCCACGCTGGCCTCGCGGCGGGCGAGCAGCTCGCGGGAGGCCGGGCCGGGGATCTCGGTGACAAGGCGGCGCACCTGGGCCAGGCCGGGGCCACCAGCGAGGGAAGATTGAGCGGTCATACAGCTGACGATAGGCCACGAAGGGCCCACCCGGCAGGATGGCTGCGCTCCGGCTTCGCTCCGTATTCTGGCCAGCGCAATTGGTCGCGCCCGGCGCGCGGGGTGCCGGCCAGGGGCGATGCCCTAAGGTAGGGCCGGGCTGGCCGCCGGGCTGGTGCGCGAACTCACCCAGGAGCAGGCGGTGCATACTCGCGAAGGGCTGTTCGACGGCGTATTCGCCCGGGGCGGCGTGGACACCTCGGACCACGCCTGGCTGCAGGCCATGCTGGACACCGAGGCCGCCCTGGCCCGGGCCCTGGAGGCGGCGGGGCTGGCCGAGCCGGGCGCGGGCGCGGCGGTCACGGCGGCCGCCCAGGCCGGTGCGTTCGACGCGGCCGAGCTGGGCCGCCGCGCCGCGGGGCCGGGGAACCCGGTGCCCGCGCTGGTCCGGGAGCTGACCAGCCGGCTGCCCCGCGGGCCCGCGGCCGCGGTCCACCAGGGCGCGACCAGCCAGGACGTCATCGACACCGCGGCCATGCTGCTGGCCCGGCAGGCTCTGGGCGCGGTAGCCGCCGACCTGGCCGCCGCCGCGGCCGCCGCGGCGGGGCTGGCCGAGGCCTACCGGGACACGATCATGATCGGCCGGACCCTGCTCCAGCAGGCGGTGCCCGTCACCTTCGGCCTGGTCGCGGCGGGCTGGCTGACCGGCCTGGACGAGGCCCGCGCGGCGCTGGCCCGGGTCACCCGCACCCGGCTGGCCGTGCAGTTCGGCGGGGCGGCAGGCACCCTGGCGCCGCTGGGCGGGCGCGGCCGGGAGGTCGCCGAACTGCTTGCCATCGAACTGGGCCTGGCCGTGCCCGTGCTGCCCTGGCCCACCGACCGGCTGCGGATCACCGAGATCGCCGGTGCGTGTGCGGGCGCCGCCGGGGTGCTCGGCAAGATCGCCCGTGACGTGACCCTGCTGGCCCAGTCCGAGATCGGTGAGGTCCGCGAGGGCGGCGGCGGGGGCGGCTCGTCGGCCATGCCGCACAAGAACAACCCAGCCGCGGCCATCGCCATCCTGGGCTGCACCCGGCAGGTCCCCGGGCTGCTGGCCACGCTGGCCGCCGCGGCCGAGCAGGAGCACCAGCGGGCCGCCGGGGCCTGGCACGCGGAATGGGAGCCGCTGTCCGATCTGCTCCGGCTGACCGGCTCGGCCGCCTCCTGGGGCGCCGACCTGCTGGCCAGCCTGGAGCCGGACCCGGCCCGGATGCGGGCCAACCTGCTCGCGGCCGGCGGCTTCCCGATGGCCGAGCGCGTCGCCTCGCTGCTGTCCCCGGAGCTGGGGCGCACCGCCGCCCACGAGGTGGTGGCGCAGGCCAGCACCCGGGCGGTGGCCGGGGGCCGGGCGCTGCGCGAGGTGCTGCTCGAAGCCCCGGAGGTGGCTGGGGCCGGGATCACGGCCGGGGAACTCGATGAGGCGCTGGATCCGACCGAGTACCTGGGGTCGTCGGCCAGCTTCGTGGCTGCGGCGCTGGCCGCGTACCGCGCTGGGGCGTAGAAAGGCTGGCCGTGAACGACGCCGAACGCAACGCCCAGGGGATGGCGGTCCGCCGCGAAGTCCTGGGCGATGAGCATGTCGACCGGGCCGTGGCGGGCACCACCCCGTTCACCGCACCGTTCCAGGACTTCATCACCCGCTACGCCTGGGGCGAGGTGTGGTCCCGCCCCGGGCTCACCCGGCCCGAGCGGAGCATGATCACCCTCACCGCGCTGGTCATGCTGGGGCAGGACGAGGAGCTGGCCATGCACGTGCGGGCCGCGCGGCGCAACGGGCTGACCGTGGCGCAGATCCAGGAGGTGCTGCTGCATTCCGCGGTGTACGCCGGGTTGCCCGCCGCCAACCGCGCGTTCGCGATCGCCCAGCGGGTGCTGGCCGAACCGGACTAACGGCTGACCAGCCCAGACTCCGGCCAGCCGGGCCGCGCGGGGCTGTCCGTATGACGAACGGCTGTACTTATCGCGACCACGTCGCCATTATGGTGTCGGATGGTGGCACGGTGGTAGCGGCAGGGCGTCAGCCGGTGCGTGCACCTGGGGACGTGGCAGGAGGACATGGCGGAGATCGTTTCCCTAGCGGACGCCATCGAGCGGGCCGTGCACAACGGCGACTCGGTGGCCATGGAAGGTTTCACCCATCTGATTCCGTTCGCCGCCGGGCGTGAGGTGATCCGGCAGCGGCGACGCGGCCTGACTCTCATCCGGATGACCCCGGACGTCATCTACGACCAGCTCATCGGGGCCGGCTGCGCGAGCAAGCTGATCTTCGGGTGGGGTGGCAACCCGGGCGTCGGCTCGCTGCACCGGTTCCGTGACGCGGTGGAGAACGCCTGGCCCGGGCCGCTGCAGCTGGAGGAGCACAGCCACGCCGGGATGGCCAACCGGTACGTGGCCGGCGCCTCCGGGGTGCCGTTCGCGATCCTGCGCGGCTACAGCGGGACCGGCCTGGAGGGCCTGACCGGGCTGTCTGGCCACCCGGCGATCCAGCCGATCACCTGCCCATTCACTGGTGAGCGGCTGACCGCGGTGGCCGCCCTCAACCCGGATGTGGCGGTCATCCACGCGCAGCGCGCCGACCGGGCGGGAAACGTGCAGCTGTGGGGGATCACCGGGGTGCAGAAGGAAGCGGTGCTCAGCGCGGAGCGGTCGGTGGTCACCGTGGAGGAGATCGTGGACGAGCTGGACGCCCGGCCCGGGGCCGTCGTCCTGCCGTCCTGGGTGGTGGACTACGTGGCCGAAGTGCCCGGCGGCGCGCACCCGTCCTACGCGCTCGGCTACTCCGCCCGGGACAATGACTACTACCAGGCGTGGGATGTCATCAGCCGGGACCGGGAGCGGTTCGGTCGGTGGCTGGCCGAGGAGGTGTTCGGCAGCGGCGCCGGGTCACTGGCCGGCGCCGGGGCTGCCGAGGGAGGAAATGCATGACCGCGACCAGGCCGGGGCCAGCGCCACGGCCCGGGTCGGCCGGCCCCGGTGGCGTTACCGCCGACGAGATGATGACCGCCACTGCCGCCCGTGCCCTGCGCGACGGCATGACCTGCTTCGTCGGGATCGGCCTGCCCAGCGCAGCGGCCAATCTGGCCCGGGCCACCCACGCGCCGAACCTCGTGCTCATCTACGAATCGGGCACCATCGGGGCCAAGCCCGGCCGGCTGCCGCTGTCCATCGGTGACGGCATCCTGGCCGAGACGGCCGACGCGGTGGTCAGCGTGCCGGAGATCTTCAACTACTGGCTGCAGCCCGGCCGGATCGCCATCGGGTTCCTGGGCGCGGCGCAGATCGACCGGTTCGCGAACATCAACACCACGGTCATCGGGGCCACCTACGCCCAGCCCAAGGTGCGGCTGCCCGGGGCGGGCGGTGCGCCGGAGATCGCCGCGTCGTGCCGGGAGGTGATCGTGGTCGTCCGGCAGTCCCGCCGGTCGTTCGTGGACCGGGTCGACTTCGTCACCTCGGTCGGCTTCGGCGACGGTCCCGGAAGCCGGGAACGGCTGGGCCTGGCCGGCGCTGGGCCCCGGAAGGTCATCACCGACCTGGGTGTGCTCGAACCCGACCCGGGCACCTGCGAGCTGACGCTGACCGGTGTGTACCCCGGGGTGACCGTGCCCGACGTCCGGGCCAAGACCGGCTGGGACCTGGCCGTGTCGGCATCGCTGGACGTGCTGGAGCCGCCCACCGCGGCGGAGCTCACCGCGCTCCGCCAGCTGCAGGCGGCCACCCCAGGCAGTGAAGGAGCAGCCTGATGACCACCCATCCGCCACCGGCCCGGGCCGGGTTCGCGCTGCCCGCCTACGAGCGCCCGCGGGGCCTGCACCCACCGCTGGATTTCCCCGGCTACCGGTCCACGGCGCTGCGCGCACCCGCTCAGCCGCTGGTGCTGCTGCCGCAGCGGCTGACCGAGGTGACCGGCCCGCTGCTTGGCCAGGACCGGGCCGGTCCCGGTGACGCCGACCTGACCACCCAGCACGCGGGGGAGCCGCTGGGCGAGCGGATCATCGTCACCGGCCGGGTGCTGGATGGCGGCGGGCGGCCGATCCCGGGCACGCTGATCGAGATCTGGCAGGCCAACGCGGCCGGCCGGTACCGGCATGTGGTGGACGACCACCCGGCCCCGCTGGACCCGAACTTCACCGGCGTGGGCCGGTGCGTCACCGACGCCAGCGGCCGGTACCGGTTCGTGACGATCAAGCCCGGCGCCTACCCGTGGGGGAACCACCCGAACGCGTGGCGCCCGGCGCACATCCACTTCTCGGTGTTCGGCCGCGCGTTCACCCAGCGGCTGGTCACCCAGATGTTCTTCCCCGGCGATCCGCTGTTCGAATACGACCCGATCTTCAACTCGATCCCGGACCCGAAGGCGCGGCAGCGGCTGATCTCCCGGTTCGATCTCAGCCTGACCAAGCCGGACTGGGCGCTCGGCTTTGAATGGGACATCGTGCTCCGCGGCACCGAGGCGACCGTGTTCGAGCCGCCGGAGCGCGACCGGTGACCGGGCCGCCGCTCACCCCGTCCCAGACGGTCGGCCCGTTCCTGGCTATCGGGCTGCCCTGGCCGGATGGGCCGGACGTGGTGCCGGAGGGCACGCCCGGTGCGATCACGATCACCGGGCGGCTGGTCGACGGCGCGGGCGAGCCGGTCCCGGACGGGCTCATCGAGACGTGGCAGGCCGACCCGGACGGCCGGTTCGACCACCCGGATGACCCCCGCGGCGCATCCGGGGGCGGCCAGGCGTTCCGCGGATTCGGCCGGGCGGCGACCGGGCCGGACGGCAGCTATCACATCGTCACACTGCGGCCGGGCCCGCTGCCCACACCGGACGGCGGCACCGAGGCCCCGCATCTGGACGTGTCGGTGTTCGCCCGGGGCCTGCTGGACCGCGTGGTGACCCGCATCTACTTCGCCGACGAACCCGGGGCGAACGCCGCCGACCCGGTGCTGTCCGGCATCACCGACCCGGACCGGCGGGCGACCCTCATCGCCACCCCGGACCCCGGCCAGGCCGGCGTGTTCCGGTTCGACATCCGGCTGCAGGGCGGCCGCGAGACCGTCTTCTTCGATGTCTGAGCCAGCCGCGCCGTCACCGCCGGTGCCGTCCCCGGCGGCGCCGGTGCGGCTGTCGGCCACGCTGAACGGGCCGCGGCAGGCACCGGTGCTGATCCTCGGCAACTCGCTGGGCACCACCCGGCAGCTGTGGGAGCCGCAGCTGGCCGGGCTGGGTGAGCACTTCCGGCTGCTGAGCTACGAGCATCGCGGGCACGGCGGCTCGCCCGCGCCGCCCGGCCCGTACTCCCTCGCCGATCTGGGCGCGGACGTGCTGCGGGTGCTCGATGACTTCGGCGTCGAGCACGCCGCGTACTGCGGTGTCTCGCTCGGCGGGATGGTCGGCATGTGGCTGGCGGCGAACGCGCCCGGCCGGATCGACGCCCTCGCGGTGTGCTGCACGACCGCGCACTTCCCGCAGCCGGCGCCGTGGACCCAGCGGGCGGCCACGGTCCGGGCTGGCGGCCTGCCCGGCATCGCCGGGCAGGTGGTCGGCCGGTGGTTCACCCCGGCGTTCGCCCGGGCCGACCCGGCCACCCTGGCCCGCTTCGTGGCCACGCTGGAGACGGTCACGCCCGAGGGCTACGCGGGCTGCTGCGAAGCGATCGCCACCATGGACCTGCGGCCCGCGCTGCCCGCGATCACAGCGCCGACGCTGGTCATCGCCGGCAGCGAGGACCCGTCCACGCCGCCCTGGCACGGCGCGGTGATCGCCCGCGGCATTCCGGGTGCCCGGCTCCGGGTGGTCCGGGGCGCCGCCCACCTGGCCAACGTGTCCGCACCCGGCGAAGTCACCGCCGCGCTAACCGGCCACCTGCTGGCTCCGGTGAGCCACCTCAGCTAGCGCCGGGCGTGCCGGAGCAGAGTGCGCTGCACCTGGACGGCGAACACGGCCGCCATGGCCAGCGCGACCACGGCGCCGCTCAGGTAGGAACCAGGACCGGTGGTGAGGGGCCCCAGCACGCTGACATGGCTGAGGGAGAGCGCGAGCAGGCCGAGACCGGCCGCACCGAACAGGCTCATCCCGAGGGTCGGCGCGAAGGCATCCGGCAGCACCCCGCGCGACCAGCCGCTCCGGCGGGCGAGGTAGTACCCGCCGAGCAGGGTCAGCCCGATGAGCCCGGTGAAGACCCGCAGCGACACCGCGTCCGAGCTGCTCTCCAGCAGGTAGGCCTGAGCGCAGGAATGCGCGCCCGGCCAGTTGCTGAGCCAGTGGCGGCAGGCCGCCAGGGGCAGGGCCGCCCCACTGGCCGAGCCGACGAAGGACCGGCCGAAAGCCAGGTTCATGACCGCGGCCACCAGGCCGCTCGCGCCCACCGCGAGCAGCCCGATCGACCCGAGCCGCCACCCGGACATGGCCACGTCGGCCAGCACCGCCAGGCCGGGCACCGTGCGCAGCCGCCGGTCGTGCGCCCGCACCACGGCGCGTACCGAGCCGAAACTGGAGATGGCCTGTTCCTGGGCCTCGCGCTCGGTGAGCCCGGCGGCCACCCCGTCGGCCACGCCCTCCCGCAGGTGGTCCTCGGCCTCGGCGAGAATCCGCCGGCCCTGCCGCGGCGAGCCGCGCAGGCCCACGTAGAGCTGGTCGAGGTAGTTCTCGACGAGGTCGCCGGTGCCGGTCATGCCGTTCCTCCTGCCGTGACTAGTCCTCCGGTGACGGCCTGGACGCCGCGGGCGAAGCGGCGCCACTCGCCCTGCTCGGCAGCCAGTGCGGTCGCCCCCTTGCTGGTCAGCGAGTACACCCGGCGGCGGCGGCCGTCCACCGCGGCCCAGCTGCTGCTGAGCAGGCCGGTGTCCTCGAGCCGGTGCAGCGCCGGGTACACGGTGCCTTCCGGCAGGTCGAAGGTGCCCGCACTGCGCTGGCGCAGCGCCGAGATCACCGCGTACCCGTGCGCCGGGCCCGCAGCCAGCACGGACAGCAGCAGCAGGTCGAGGTGCCCCTTGAGCCGTTCACGATTCATACTAAGTAATACTAGGCATAGAACCGCTAGGTGTCTACAAGGAGCCCCGGTCTGCGACCCACTCGGTCGGCTGGCCGGTGACCGCGGCGATCCGGTCGAAATCGGCGTCGTAGTGCAGGACCGTAGCCCCGTGCTGCTCGGCGGTGGCCGCGATGATCAGATCGGGGAGCGGGAACTTCCGGTGCTGGCTGCGGGCGGCCAGCATGCGGTGCACATCAAGAGCTCGTTGCATCGCTGACGTGGTCACGTCCATCCAGCGCTGTCCATGCAGCGCCGCCCACAGCACCTCGTAGCCTGTCGGGTCGGGTGCGTTGTTCAGGTATTCCAGCGCCGTCATCTGGCAGGCGGCTAGGCGCCCTTCGGTCAGCAGGGCCTCAAATCGGTCGCGCACGACCGGATGCCGTTGCCGCAGCACATAGATGGACGTGTCGGCGAGGTAGACGGTCCCGCCCATCAGGAGCGGGAGCCGGCCGGACGCGTACCTGACTCCCCCGCCCGCGCTCGCTCTTCCAGCCGGGACAGATCCCGGCCACCGCCATAGCGAAAACTGCCTTCCGATCCCTCAAGATCCATGGCCACGCTGTCGAGGGCCGCGATCACCTCCGCGGCCTCGGCTTTCAATGCCTGTGCGTGCAGTGCCGCGTTGATCGTTGCCACCTTGGTGTCCGTGCCTAGCACCAACCGAGCCGCCTCCAGCCAACGGTCGTTGATATCCACGGTGATGCGTGTCATAGCCGATATGCTACACCAAGATCGTCGTATATCTGTCACCAAGACAACAGTCATGCTGATGCGCGAGCACTTACGGCCAAACGTAGCGGAACCAGCGGGTGGTGCCGTGGATCTGGTAGGAGCGCGGCTGAGCGGCGCGAGTAGCGGCCTGGTCAGCGGGTGGGGTGGAGGCGGGGGAGGACCGGGCGGATGATGGCATCGGCGCCGCGCGCGGCGCGCCCGCCGAGCAGCAGCCCGGTGAGCTGGTTGCGGCTGTCCAGCAGTTCGTCCAGGGCCCGGTTCAGGTGCCGGGAGGTGACCCGCAGCGTGGTGGCGGTCAGGGTGTCGGCGGCGGGCGGGCTGCGGGTCAGCTTGCCGTTCGTGCCGACGGCGGCGTGCAGGGCGGCCCGGCGGAGCAGTTCCTTGATGAACGAGGCGGTTACCCCGTCGGTGCGGTCCACCACCGCGGCGGCGGTGGCCCGGCTGATGCGCAGGTTGCCCTGGTAGAGGCGGAGCAGCCGGCGGCGGGCGGCGTCGGGCAGCGCGGCTCGGCGATGAGATCGACGTCCTCCAGCACGACCGCCGACGGCTGCAGGGCCCGGGCGATCGAGCACGCCTCGCTGATGCGCCGCAGCGCCGCGCCGGAGATCACGATGGCCGTCACCCCGGGCATCCGGCCCAGCAGATAGCGCACGGTGTGCGTCTTGCCGGTGCCGGGCGGGCCGTGCAGCAGCACCCCCCGCTTGAGGTGCTGCCCGCTGGCCAGCAGCGAGGCGGCGTACCGGGCGATGCCAAGGACCTGCCGCTCGATGCCGTCCAGCAGGTCCGGCGGCAGGATCACCTCGGCCCGGTCCAGCCGCGGCCGGTCCAGGAAGCCGAGCAGGCACCCGCCGGCCGCCGAACACCTCGGCGCCAAACGAGATCACCTGACCGCGGTACACGTTGCAGTGCACCGCCGTCCCGGCGCGGCCAGCCAGGCGTCGAGGCCGACCTGGACATTCACGTGATCGTAGGCGGGCCACGACGCGGTGACCACCGGCCACCGGGCGGCGTCCGGGCCGAGATGGGTGAGCAGCGCGCGGCGGACCGGGGCGCCAGCCTGGGCCCGGGCCGCCGTCACCGCCCGGCGCAGCGGCCACCCGGCCAGCCGCCCGGCGTCGGCGAGTTCTGGGTGGGCCTCCAGGCCCCCGGACACCAGCCACGACAAATTGCCGAGACGTGCCCGTGGTATGCCCGGAATCCCCACGTGAGCAGCATAGACAGCGCGGGCGTGGAGTATTGGGGCATCCGCGACGGCCGTCGACTGTTCACTTAACTGCTTAGTCAGCGCCTTCCTTGGTCATCCGCCGCGCGGCGGCCTCGATGGCCGCCTCGGACAGCAGGACCGTGTGCGCCGCGTCACCCAGCGGGATGAAGCTGTCCACGCTGGCCACCCGCGCGACCTGCCCGGTGAATCCGGCCTCGGCCAGCGCGGTGATGATCCCCTCGGAGACCCCGCCGGTGCGCCGCGTCTCGTCAGCCACCAGCACCCGCCCGGTGACCGCCGCCTCGCGCAGGATGTCGGTCACCGGCAGCGGGGCGATCCAGCGCAGGTCCAGGACCCGGCAGCCGATCCCGTCGGCGGCCAGCCGGGCGGCGGCGCGCAGGCTCAGCCGCAGGCCGTTGCCGAACGTGACGATGGTCAGGTCGCGCCCGTCACCGTGCCGCCGCGCGGCGCCCACCGGGATGACGCTGGCCGGCCAGGCGGCGGGCGGGTCGTACCGCGCCAGCCAGTCCCCGTCCCCGGCCTGGTGCAGGTCCCTCGTGTGATACAGCGCGATCGGCTCCAGGAACACGCAGACCCGGCCGTCCGCCTCGGCCGCGGCCAGGCAGGTGCGCAGCAGGCCGGGCGCGTCATCCGGCCGGGCCGGGCAGGCGACGATCAGGCCCGGGATGTCGCGCAGGCTGGCCACGGAGTTGTCGTTGTGAAAGTGGCCGCCGAACCCCTCCTGGTAGGCCAGCCCGGCGATGCGCACCACCATCGGGTTGCGGTACTGCCCCGAGGAGAAGAACGACAGCGTGGCCGCTTCGCCGCGGATCTGGTCGGCCGCGTTGTGCAGGTAGGCGAGGTACTGGATCTCCGGCACCGGGAGCAGCCCGGCCAGGCCCGCGCCCAGCGCCAGGCCGAGGATGGACTGCTCGTCGAGCAGCGTGTCGAACACCCGGCTGGCGCCGAACCGGTCACGCAGGCCCCGGGTGACCCCGTAGACGCCGCCCTTGCGCGCCACGTCCTCACCGAATACGAGCATTCCCGGCCGGGCGGCCAGCGCGTCGGCCAGCGCCGCATTTATCGATTGCGCCAGGGTCAGACCGGCTGTCTGCTCGGGCAGCCGGCCGGAAAAGCCGTTAATTCTGCTCGGGTTGGGGGCGGCCAGGCACGCGGCCGCCCACACCTGGTCCGGCCGGTGCGGGGCCAGGGGGGCCAGCACTGCCTCGGCGGTGGCCAGCCGTGGTGCCTCCGCCACCTGCCCGGCCAGGCCCAGCACCCGGGCCCGCGACTCCTCGTACCGGGCGGTGATCTCCGGGCCGGTCAGCAGGCCCGCGTCCACCAGCAGCCGGGCCGTGCCGAGCAGCGGGTCGGCGGCCAGGTCGGCGGCGGTGTCCTGGGCGCTGCGGTAGCCGCTCTCCACGTCCGAGCCGGCGTGCCCGCCGAAGCGGACCATGCGCAGGTGCAGGATCGCCGGTGTGCGGCGCTCGCGGACCCACGCGGCGGCGGCCAGCGCGGTGTCGTACACCGCGGCCAGGTCGGACCCGTCGGCGTGAAAGTAGCCGGCGCCCGGCACCGGCCCGGTGGCCGCGGCCACCCAGCCGGGCGGGGTGCGCACGCTGATGCCGATCCCGTTGTCCTCCACCACCAGCAGCAGCGGCAGCGGCAGGTGCTGGTAGGCGCAGTACGCCGCGGTGTTGATGGCCCCGCGCGCGGTGGAGTGGTTCACCGCGGCGTCGCCCATGCTGGCCAGCACGATCGCGTCGGCGGGCCAGGGCGTGGGCCGGCCCAGCCGGGCCGCCCGGCCCAGGGCGAAGGCCAGGCCCATGGCCCGCGGCAGGTGCGAGGCGATCGTCGAGGTCTGCGGGATGACGTTCAGCTGCGGATGGCCGAACACCTTGTGCCGGCCGCCCGCGATCGGCTCCTCCACCGCGGCCACCAGGCCGAGCAGCATGTCCCGGACGCCGTCCCGGGGCGGCACCGCCTGCTGCGCCCGGGCCAGGTAGAACGCGCCCGACCGGTAGTGCAGCAGCGCCGGGTCGGTGAGCCGCAGCGCGGCCGCGACGCCCGCGTTGCCCTCGTGCCCGGATGAGCCGATCGTGTAGAAGCCGGCGCCGCGGGCGCGCAGCCACCGCGCGGCCAGGTCAACGTGCCTGCTGGCCAGCTGCGCGTCGAACAGGTCCAGGCACAGCCGCCCGGTCAGCGCGGATCCCGGGCGCACCGGGGCGGACCCGGCCAGCCGCCGCAGCGGGCCGCCGGTCCGGCCGGGCGGCCCGCCGTCCAGAGCGGCGGCCATCTCGGCGAAATGACGCTCCACCGGGTCTCGCTCGGCCTGCGCGGCAGTCATTCATCTACCGTAGGTCCAGCGCGATCCGCTACCTATCCCTGAGGAGGCTGCGATGCTGCCGTGGTCGGCCGACCTGGCTGGGCGAATCGACGAGCACGTGATCACGAGTGAGCTGCTGCGCGGTAACCCGCTCGGCGACCCGGCCGAGCGGCCGCTATGGGTCTACGTCCCGCCCGGTTACGACGAGGACCCGGGCCGGCGCTACCCCGCGGTGTACGTGATCCAGGGGTACACCGGGCACCTGGCCATGTGGCGCAACCGGTCGCCGTACCGGCAGCCGTTCCCGGAGACGGCCGACGCGGTGTTCGGCTCGGGGCAGGCGCCCGGCACGATCGTCGTGTACGTGGACGCGTGGACCGCCTACGGCGGCAGCCAGTTCGTGGACTCGCCAGGCACCGGGCGCTATCACTCCTACCTGTGCGACGAGGTGGTGCCGTGGGTGGACGCGCACTACCGGACGGAGGATGCGGCCGCGCACCGCGCGATCATGGGGAAGTCCAGCGGCGGGTTCGGCGCGATGATCACCCCGATGCTGCGCCCGGACCTGTTCGGCGCGCTGGCCACGCACGCCGGGGACTCGCTCTACGAGCTGTGCTACATCCCGGAGTTCGGCACGTCCGTGCGGCACCTGCGGGAGTACGGCGCGGACATCGGGAAGTGGTGGGACGACTTCCGCTCGCGTACCTCGTTCACCAAAGAGGGCGACCAGGAGCTGCTCATGCTGCTCGGCGTGTCCGCGTGCTTCTCGGCCCGCGAGGACGGCACGGTGGACCTGCCGTTCGAGCCGCGGACCGGGGTGCTCCGGCCCGACGTGTGGCAGCGCTGGCTGGACTGGGACCCGGTCCGGATGGTGCCCGGGTATGCCGGCCAGCTGCGCGGGCTGCGTGGTATCTGGATTGACGCGGGAAAGCACGACGAGTGGTACCTGGACCTGGGCGCGACCGCGTTCCGGGAGGCGCTCGGCCAGGCCGGGGTGCCCGATGAGGTGATCCACTTCGAGTTGTTCGAGGGCACGCACATGGGCATCGACTACCGTTACCCGCTGTCCCTGGCCTGGCTGGCGCACCGGATCGCGGCTGACGGCGGCTGAGGCCGGGCGGCGGCCGGCTGGCGGGGCCGGCTGCGTAAGAAATACGTAAGGCCAAATGGCCGGCAACGGGTGAACGCCTGGTCCAGGGTGGTACGTGCAGTCGGTTATGTGTCCGCCCCTTGACTCATGAGCGGAGAGACTCAAATGCGTTATCGCAGATGGGCGCCCGCGGTCCTGGCCATTCCGGCCCTGTTGCTGGCCGCCTGCGCCAGCAGTACCTCGCCAAGCACCGGTAGCGGCGCCAACGCCATGCCGAG
Source organism: uncultured Actinomycetes bacterium (assembly GCA_963711705.1). Classification (GTDB taxonomy): domain Bacteria; phylum Actinomycetota; class Actinomycetes; order Streptosporangiales; family Streptosporangiaceae; genus RYN-230. The sequence goes on along the minus strand of CAVQFM010000011.1, from coordinate 174,190 downwards.
TTCGGGTTCAGGGATGTCCAGCTCGGGTTCTGGGATGTCCAGCTCGGGCTCGGGGATGATGCCGTCCGGCTCGGCCATGCTGGAGAAGATCAAGACGAGCATCGGCCCGGTGCTGGCCGACTCGAAGGGCTTCACCGTGTACTGGTACGCCAAAGACAGCATGATGGGCTCGGCGTGCACCGGCGGGTGCACGTCGGCCTGGCCGCCGCTCACCGGCAAGCCGGCGGCGGCGATGGGGGTGCACCTGGTCGGCAAGTTCGGCACGATCACCCGCTCGGGCGGCGTGCTGCAGGCCACCTACAAGGGGCGCCCGCTCTACACCTACAGCGGGGACACCGCGCCCGGCATGACCAAGGGCAACGGGCTCGGCGGCGTCTGGCATGTGTTCAAGGTCAACCCGCGGGGCGCCATGCCCGCGCCGATGGCGTCGGCCATGCCGAGCAGCTCCGCCAGCATGAGTGGCGGTTCTGGCAGCGGCGGCGGTTCCGGTGGTGGCGGCGGTTACGGCTACTGAGCCGGGGGACTGAGCCCACTCCCGCCCGGCTCTGGCCTGGCCCGGTCCCCCCGGTGCCGGGACACTGCTCACGCGACCCTCCCCAGCGCGATTGCGGGGAGGGTCCCGTGATCTGTCTGGCGGGCCGGGGGAAGATATTACGCATGGCGAAACGTCCGGCGGGCGAGCCCGCTGCGGGCCAGGCCGGTGCGGGTCAGGCCGGTGCCGGCCGGTCCATGGCCGGTGCGGCGGTCACTCCCCGGGGCGGGCTGGTGGTGGTGTACAGCGCGCTCATGCTGGCGATCCTGCTGGCCGCGCTGGACCAGACCATCGTGTCCACCGCGCTGCCCACGATCGTCGGTGATCTCGGCGGGCTGAACCACCTGTCCTGGGTGGTCACCGCGTACATCCTGGCCACCACGGTGTCCACGCCGCTGTGGGGCAAGCTCGGCGATCAGTACGGCCGCAAGCGGCTGTTCCAGGCCGCGATCGTGATCTTCCTGATCGGGTCCGCGCTGTGCGGGCTGTCCCAGTCCATGATCGAGCTCATCGCCTTCCGCGCGCTGCAGGGACTGGGTGGCGGCGGGCTGATCGTGCTGGCCCAGGCGATCGTGGGCGACGTGGTCCCGCCCCGCGAGCGGGGCCGTTACCAGGGCGTGTTCGGCGCGGTGTTCGGCGTGGCCAGCGTGGCCGGGCCGCTGCTCGGCGGATTCTTCGTGGACAACCTCGGCTGGCGCTGGGTGTTCTACATCAACCTGCCGGTCGGCGCGGTCGCGCTGGCCGTGATCGCGTACGCGCTGCCGGCCACCGCCAACCGGTCGCCGCACCGCATCGACTACCTGGGCACGCTGCTGCTGGCCGGCAGCGCCACCTCCGTGGTCCTGCTCACCTCGTGGGGCGGTACCACCTATGCGTGGGGCTCGCCCGTGATCTATGGCCTGGGGGTCGCCGCGGTAGCGCTGGCCGTCGGCTGGTGGTGGTCGGCGCGCCGGGCGGCCGAGCCGGTGCTCCCGCTGCGGCTATTCCGCAACCCGGTGTTCTCGGTCAGCTCGGCGGTCGGGTTCACCGCCGGGTTCGCCATGTTCGGCGCGCTGTCCTTCCTGCCGATCTTCCTGCAGGTGGTGCGCGGGGTCTCGCCGACCATCTCCGGGGTCTACCTGCTGCCGATGGTGCTCGGCCTGCTGCTGACGTCGGTGGCCAGCGGGCAGATCATCTCCCGGTGGGGGAGGTACAAGATCTTCCCGATCATCGGGATGGCCCTGCTGACGCTGAGCCTGTTCCTGCTGTCCCGGCTGGGCGGGCACACCCCGAGCCCCGAGATGGACCTGTACTTCTTCCTGCTCGGCGCGGGGCTGGGCCTGGTGCTGCAGGTGCTGGTGATCGCGGTGCAGAACTCCGCGGACTACGCCGACCTGGGCGCGGCCACGTCCGGGGTGACGTTCTTCCGCACGATCGGCGGATCGTTCGGGGTGGCGATCTTCGGCTCGGTGTTCAGCAACCGGCTGGCCGGGCAGCTGGCCAGCGCGCTGCACGGGGCAACGCTGCCGGCCGGGGTGCATCCTTCGGCGGCCGAGGGCAATCCGGCCATCCTGGACAAGCTGCCCGCCGTGCTGCGGGCCGGCATCCTGCACGCCTACACGGTGTCGATCGACACCGTATTCCTGGCCGCGGTACCGGTCGCCGCGGTCGGCTTTGTGCTGACCTGGTTCCTCCGCGAAGTGCCGCTGCGGGCCACCGCGGGCGCGGCTGATCTGGGCGAAGGAATCGGGGCTGGCCCGGCCGAGCGGACCTCGGTGGAGGAGGTGGAGCGCGCGCTGTGCCGGCTGGCCGACGCCGACCTGCGCCGCCGCGGCTACGAGCGGCTGGCCACTGCCGCCGGGCTTGACCTGCCCGGCGGCAGTTGCTGGGTGCTCACCCGGCTGGCCAAGCAGGGGCCGGTGGCCGGCCCGGAACTGGCCCGCCAGGCGGATGTCACCGTGGAGTACGGCCGTCCCTACGTGGACAAGCTGGTCGCGGCGGGGATGGTGACCCGGTCGGACGGGGTGCTGACGCTGACCGGCGCCGGGCAGGCCGCCGCGGACCGGCTGTTCGCCGCCCGGCGGGAAGCGTTGTGCCGGTTCCTGCAGGGCTGGAACCCGGAAGAGCACGCCGACCTGGCCGCCATGCTCACCGACCTGTCCCGGGCGCTGCTGGGCGAGGACGCCGACCGGGAGCTGATCCGGCGGTAACCGGCCGGCCGCTGGGCCGGGGGTGGCTGAGCCGGGGGAGCAGCTCGGCCAGCAGCGGGCTGTGGCTGGCCGCCATGATGCTGCGGTGCAGGTGAGGCGTGACCGGCAGCCCGGCCAGCCAGCTGCCACCCGCTGCGTACCGGCGTACCATCGGGTGACATGGCAGGTCAGGGCGGCGAGGCGGGTGAGGCGGCGGTGCCCGCCGGGGCGCTGGCCGGGGCGGGCCCGGCGTACCTCCAGGTGCAGACCACCACCGATTCCCGGGCTGAGGCGGTCGAACTCGGCCGCAGCGCCGTGCAGGCCCGGCTGGCCGCGTGCGCACAGGTGGCTGGCCCGGTGGTCAGCACCTACTGGTGGGAAGGCGACCTGGAGCGCGCCGAGGAATGGCTGCTGCTGTTCAAGCTGCCCGCGGCCCGCTACCAGGAACTCGCCGATTTCCTGACCCTGCGGCACAGCTACGACGAGCCGGAGATCGTGGCGACGCCGATCGTGGCCGGGTCGGCGGGGTACCTCAGCTGGCTGGAGGAGGAAACCCAGCCCGGCTGACCCGGCGTAAGGGAGCGGCATGGCCAGGCCCGGCAGTGACTAGCCCGGGACCGGCGGCGCATTCCAGGTGTGGATCACCGGCTCGTGATGCTCGGTGCCCAGGGTGGACAGCGTCCCGGTGTCCAGCTGGAAGAACCGGCCTGCCGACGGCTCCAGGCCCAGCCAGCGCGCGGTCAGCACCCGCAGCAGGTGCGAGTGAGCGACCAGCGCCACATCGCCGTCGGCGAGCAGCGGGCGCACCCGGTCCAGTACCGCGTCGGCGCGGGCGGCCACCTGCTGGATGGTCTCCCCGGGATGCCCGGCCCCACCGGGGATCACACCGTCCCGCCACAGATACCAGCCGGGCCGCTGCTTCCTGATGTCCGCGGTAGTGCGCCCCTCGTAACCGCCGTAATCCCACTCCCACAGATCCGGGTCCGGCTTGGCGCCGGTCAGCCCGGCCAGTTCCGCCGTGCGCACGGCTCGCTGGGCCGGGCTGGTGAAGACGGCGCGCAGGTGACGGCGGGCGAACGCGGGGGCCAGCGCGGCGGCGGCGGCTTCACCGGCTGGGGTGAGGGGAATGTCGGTGCGGCCGGTGTGCCGCCGGGTCCGGCTCCAGTCTGTCTCGCCGTGCCTGAGCAGGATCAGCTCTCCCATAGCGCTCATCATCGCCGGCCGCCGGCCACGACGCGCTGCGGCACGGCCGGGTCGCTACGGCATATGCCGATCGCTGCCTCTGCACAGCCTCGTGACGTCTAATTCCCCCTTCCGGCGGGACAGATGACCGGTACCGGAGCCAGCGGGGTCCGCGGTGGTGGCGGGATGCCGTTCAGCGTGGTTGTCTCGTGGCCATGATGGGAGCGCGATGAGCGGCGATGGGCCTGTAGAGGTTGTCTTTCCGGCATCCGCGGACGGGCGCAGGAGCACGTCGGCGGTGGGCCGGGCGGTGGTTGCCGATGCGCTGCGCGAGGCCGACCCCGCCGCAGCAGGCGATGCGGAGCGCGATACGAACTGGCGCAGGGGCTATGTGGTGCACTTTCGCCGGCTAGTCGAAGCTGGGCTGGCATCGAAGGAGGGCGCGGTATCGGTCGCCCGGGGCGGGCTGGAGTCGATGCACGGGCGGATGCGCGTGGTGCATGCAGACGGCGAGGAGACTGGACTTGGCAGTTTGCTCTCGGCACCTGCGGACCGGCTCGTTACCACGGTCACGGTGCCGGGTGCCGGGCGGGCCGGCGAGGGCCTGTCGCTGCCCTATCACGGCGACGAACTACGCGGCGACGCCCTGCTGCGCAGGCTGCAGGCGTGGGTGGACGGCGGCGTGATCGAGCCGTCGTGCGCAGCTGCGGTCCGGACGGTCGCGGCGCACCCGGAGTGGCTCGCCCTGCCCGGCCATACGGTCGTCGTGCTCGGGGCAGGCGCCGAGGTGGGCCCGCTTTCCCCGCTGCTGAGCTGGGGCGCCCGGGTGATCGCTGTTGACCTGCCCCGTCCCGCTGTCTGGGAGCGCATCCTGGACACCGCACGGCGTAGCGCGGGGACACTTCTGGTTCCTGTCGCTGCGCAGACGCCCGGCCGGCACCAGCCCGGGGGCAGCACCGGGGACCTCGCGGAGCGCGCCGGCCTCGACCTGACCAGCGATGTCCCCGCCGTCGCCGGCTGGCTCGCTACCTGTGACGGCCCGCTGGTGCTGGGCAACTACGTCTACGCCGACGGTGCGGCCAATGTCCGCCTGTCCGCTGCCGTGGACGCGCTGACCATGCGCTTGCAGGCCGAGCGCGGCGATGTCGCGCTGGCATTCCTCGCGACGCCGACCGACGTGTTCGCTGTCCCGGCCGAAGCGGTCGCCCAGTCCGTCCACGCCTATGCGACCCGATCGGCCGGGATGAAACTCGCCGGCTGGCCGCTGCGGACGCTGTCTGGGGGCCGGCTCCTCCACCGTGCCTACCCGCCCGGCGCTGACCCCGGTATCAACGACAGCCTGGTGCCGCAGCAAGGACCTAACTATGTGCTGGCCAAGCGGCTGCAGCGCTGGCGCGCCACCGTTGCCCGGGAAGCCGGCGCGGCCGTGTCGATGAACGTCGCCCCACCGACACGCACCAGGTCGGTGGTGAAAAACCAGATACTGGCGGCGGCCTACGCCGGTGCCCACCGGTTCGGTGTCGAGGTCTTCGAACCGGCCACAACCAAGGTTCTGATGGCCGCACTCCTCGTCCATGACCTGCATACCGGTGGTGGCCCAGCGCACCCGCATCCCTGGCAGGACGAGGCGCACGCCGCCGCGCATGGCGGGCTGTGGCGCATCGCGTACACCCCCCGCAGCGCGCTCGCGCTCGCAGCGGCACTGGGCTACCGGAGAGCCAGGAAATGACGCACCGCCCGCTCAGCTAGCCGTCCGGCCGCGGCCGGACAAAGCCAGCCAGCATCTTCCCGACCTCAATCGTGCCCGTGCCGGTCGTCACCACCGGATCCTGCGCGGCGAAAGCCCGCACCTCCTCCTCGTCATCAGCCTCCACGACGCCAAGACCCCACGAGCCGCCGCTGTCAAGCACGGGACCGAAGATCACCATCTGGCCTGACTCGACCAGCGGCCGCCAATGCTCGGCATGGCGGGCCATGATCTCACGCTCCTCATCGCTCATGTCCAGCGCAAACGTCGGACGAGGCGCCTTGAGCCTGAATACGTAGGTGCTCATGAGCCAAGGATGCCAAGTCAGCGAACTGCCCGAGCAGTTCCCGCCCGCCACAGCCGCCAGCGGGACCCGTGGCCGTCCGCTCGCCCAATTGCGTTGACGGGAGCGGGTTCCATGTGTAAGTTTTTTATGACAGGTGAAAGAGACTCGACATGGGAGCCACGCTGACCAGTGACGAACTGCTTACCTTGCTTGCGGCGGTGGCCAACCCGCACCGGCTGCGGATCGTCGCTGAGCTGCGCGATGGCCGGGTGCACGTCAGTGAGCTGGCCCGCCGGCTCGGGATGTCGCGGCCGCTGCTCTACATGCACCTGGACAAGCTGGAGAAGGCAGGCCTGGTGGCGGGCCGGCTGGAGCTCTCCGGGGACGGCAAGGCCATGAAGTATTTCGAGCTCGAGCCGTTCGACCTCCATCTGAATGCCGAGACGATCATCACGGCGCTGCACGAAGGCGGCGCGGAAGGGGACGACGTGAATCACCCAGGGACTGACGCCGAAGGAGCAGGCCGATGATCGCCGGGCACGTGGCCGCGCTGAGCAGCAGTGCCGAGGCCGGCATCATCATCGGGCTGGGCATACCGGTCGCCATCTGCGCGGCCGTCGCTGTGATCGTCTGGGCCTATTTCCGGCTGCAGGCGCACCGTACCGACGCGGTCGCGATGGCGGCCTACCGCAAGCTGGCCGAGGAGGCCGTTTCCAACCAGCAGGAACTGCGCACCGAACTGACCAAGCTGACCGAGCACGTGCAGGCGGTGGAGCAGCTGATGCGGGATGTCGGATGAGCACCCACGGCCCGGGCGGCCGGCCCGGCCCGTACGGTGGCCGGGCTGGGCCGGCTGAGACCCTGACGGCCGTGGCGCCCACCACGGCGGGCCAGCCTGCCGGGGCGCCCCGCATCCGGCTCCGCCTCTACCGCAACCCGCTGCGGCTCGCCGTATCCGGCAGCACCTGGAACAGCGCCTGGTTCCTGCTGACCTACGTGGCCCTGTTCGGCCCGCTGCTGTTCGCCGTGGTGCTCGCCATCACGCTGACCTCCGCCGTGCTGTGCATCACGCTGGCCGGCATCCCGCTGCTCATCGCAGCGGCCGCGGTGATCCGGGGCTGCGCCAGCGCCGAGCGCTGGCGGCTGCGCGGGCTGCTCACCGGCCCGGTACCCACCCGCTACCGGCAGGCCCGCCAGCGCGGCCTGCTCAGCCAGGTACGTACCCGGTGGCGGGACGCGGCCACCTGGCGCGACCTGGCCTACCTGCTCGGGATGTTCGTGCCGCTGCTGGCTCTCGATGCCGCCGTGCTGGTGGTCTGGCTCGTGCTGCTGGCCGGGATCACGCTGCCCTTCTGGTACTGGGCCCCGGTCAGCGGCTGCGTCGGCGCCTGCACCAACCCGGACCTGCACGGCGTCTCGCTGGGCTACTTCCCGCATGGCCCAGGCGGTCCGGGCGCGGCCGGCCTGTTCGTGGACACGCTGCCCAAAGCGGTGCTCGCCGCGGCCGGCTTCCTGGTGCTGTTCCTGCTGGCCAGCTACCTGCTGGTGATCGTCGCGCGGGCGCACGCCCGCATCGCGCTGGCGCTGCTCAGTGCGCCTGCCGACCCGCTGGCCGAGGCCAGGGAGGTGCTCACCCACCCAGGCCCGCTGGGCCGCCTGCACCCAGAGCGGCAGCTCGCCGACAGGCTGGGAACCGAGGTACCCAACGGCGGTTAGCACCGCCGGCGGCTTAGCCAGGCCACTGGACATGCCGCGCCCTCGCCCATGAGGGATCAGCTCATGGGCGAGGGGTCACGACCGACTCACGCACCACCCTTGAGAGAAGGCCACAATGCGCCAGCCGTCTAGTTCAGTATTGCCGGAAACCGAACCAGTCCGCGAGCAGCCGCGCCCGTCCCGCCCACCCGTCGTGGAACGGGTGGCGGGCTGGAGTGCCAGGCACCGCAAGACCGCCGTGCTCGGCTGGCTGCTCCTAGTGGCCGCGATCTTCGTGGCCGGGCACCTGCTGCCCGCGAAGAACGTGCCGGCGTACGACTCCGGCCAGTCCGGCCAGGCCGAGCAGATGCTGCACCGGCTGGGCGTGACCAGCCCGCCCGCCGAGAGCGTGCTGATCCAGCAGCGGGGCGGGGCCGGAGCCCACCATACGTTCCGCACTGACCCGGCCATGCGCCGGGCCACGCGGCAGGTGACCTCGGCGCTGTCCGCGCTGCCGCACACCGCGAGCAACATCGCCTCGCCGCTCGATCCCGGGCACGCCGCCCTGGTCTCGGCCGATGGCCGCAGCGCTCTCGTCACGTTCCAGCTGCCTGGTAATGGCCAGAACGAAGACCAGCAGGTCGGGCCGGCTTTGCGCGCGGTCGCGGCCGCGGCGGCGCGCCATCCTGATCTGCGGATCCAGGAGGCCGGTGACGCCAGCACCGACCGGGCGGCCAACGCGCTGGTGGGTCACGACTTCCGGAAGGCCGAGGTGACCTCGGTCCCGGTCACGCTGATCCTGCTCGTCGTGGTGTTCGGCGCGCTGATCGCGGCCGGCATCCCGCTGCTGCTGGCCGCGACCGCGGTGATCACCGCGATCTCGCTGCTGGCCATCCCGGGCCAGTGGCTCCCGGTCGGCTCCAGCAGCTCCGAGGTGGTGCTGATCATCGGGATGGCGGTCGGTGTCGACTACTCCCTGTTCTACCTGCGCCGGGAACGCGAGGAGCGGGCCCGGGGGGCCAGCACCGCGCAAGCCCTGCGCATCGCGGCGGGCACGTCCGGGCGGGCCATCGTGGTCTCCGGGCTGACCGTGATGATCGCGCTGGCCGGCTTGTTCCTCACCGGGTACAGCGTGTTCACCGGGATCGCCTTCGGCACGATCGCGGTGGTCGGCGTGGCCGTGGTGGGCTCGCTCACCGTGCTGCCCGCACTGCTGTCCTGGCTGGGCCGGTGGGCCGACCGGGGGCGGATCCCGTTCCTGGGCCGGCGCCGCACCGCGGCCCGCCCGTCCCGGCTGTGGGCCGCGCTGGTCCGCCGGGTGGTCCGGCACCCGGCCGCCTGGGGCTCGGTGGCCCTGCTGGCCATGCTCGCGCTGGCCGCGCCCGCGCTGGGGCTGCGGCTGGGCAACCCACCGAACGGCGGGTTCCCGGCCAAGGTGCCGGTCGTGGCCGCGCTGGACCGGATCGACCGCGCCTTCCCGGGCAGCCCGGCGCCCGCCCAGGTCGTGGTGACCGGGCAGGATCTGGGCCGGCCGCAGGTCGCGCGCGCGATCAGCGCGCTGCGCGGCCGGGCCTCGGCGCACGGGCCGGTCCGCGGGCCGGTCTCGGTGGCGCCGGTGGCCGGCGGCCGCGCTCTGCTGGTCAGCGTCCCGCTGGCCGGCAGCGGGACGAACTCCGCGTCCGACCGGGCCCTGCTCACGCTGCGGGATCGCATCCTGCCGGAAACGCTCGGCCGCGTCCCCCAGGTCAGCTACGCGGTGACCGGCAGCACCGCGCAGAACTACGACGACATCGCCGCGCTGCGCACCCGCACCCCCCTGGTGCTCGGCGTGGTCGCCGTGCTGGCCTTCGTCCTGCTGCTGGTGGCCTTCCGCTCGGTGGCCATCCCGCTGGTGTCCATCTCGCTGAACCTGCTATCGGTCGGCGCCGCCTACGGCCTGATCACGCTGGTCTTCCAGGACGGCCACCTGGCCGGGCCGCTCGGCTTCACCCGGTACGGCGGGATCGTGCCGTGGATCCCGCTGTTCATCTTCGTGTTCCTGTTCGGGCTGAGCATGGACTACCACGTGTTCATCCTGAGCCGGATCCGGGAGCTGCGCACCCGCGGCGCCAGCACCCGGGACGCGGTGGTGGGTGGCATCGCGAGCAGTGCCGGGGTGGTGACCAGCGCCGCGGTGATCATGGTGGCGGTGTTCTCCGTCTTCGCCACGCTGTCCCTCATCCAGCTCAAGACGCTCGGTGTGGGCCTGGCGGCCGCGGTGCTGATCGACGCGACCGTGGTGCGCGGCGTGCTGCTGCCCGCCTGCCTGTCGCTGCTGGGGGAGCGCAGCTGGTACCTGCCGCGCTGGCTGGGCTGGCTGCCGGGGCGGGCCGGGCCGGCGCCCGGCCGCGCGGGGCCCGCGGCCCGCGAACCCGAGCTGGTCGCCCGGGGAGCGGGGGCCGGCGCCCGGCCCGCCGGCTGACGCCGCCCGGACCGGGGCCGTCGCGCCTGACTCTGGGCGCACGGCCCCGGTCCCGCCGGGCCCAGCGTCCTGGAGGGCCAGCTGCGGATTTGCTGTGAGTATGCGCACAATCCCTGGACACTGACGTCAGTGTCAGAAAAGTCTGGCATGCTGACTGGGATCCATGACATGTGCGTCAGGTTTTCCTGCCGCGCGGGTCAGCCGCACCCGATCCCGTGAGGCATGATGCGCGAGCTGCTCGACCCAGCCCGGCCCGGCGTACGTACACCGCCGCCAGCACCCCCGCAGGGCGAGCCGCAGCAGGCCGGCGCGAGCCCGCCGTCCCGCCCGCCCGCGGCGCGCCGGCCGCGGGCCCCCCGGGTCGAGCGGATCGCCTGCTGGAGCGCGCGGCACCGGATCAGCGTGATCGCTGGCTGGCTGGTCCTGGCCGCGGCGGCCCTGCTCGCCGGGCAGCTGCTCGGCACGCAGAGCCAGCCGCAGTACGACCCCGGGCAGGCGGGCCAGGCCGAGCAGACCCTGCACCAGCTCGGCGTGGTCCGCCCGCCCGCCGAGAGCGTGCTGGTCCAGGCCCGGGCCGGCTCGCCTGGCTACCCGCATGACCCGGCGATGCGCGCGGCCGTCGCCGACGTGGTGCGCACGCTGCACCAGCTGCCCGGGGCGGCCGGCGCCATCCGGTCACCGCTGGGCCCGGGCGGCCAGGCCCTGGTGTCGGCCAGTGGGCGCAGTGCCCTGGTCACGTTCCAGGTGGCCGGCCCGCACTCGCGGGCGGACACGGCCGTCGGCGCGGACCTGGCCGCGGTGGCCCGGGTCCAGGCCCGCCACCCGGGGGTGCGCGTCACCGAGGCGGGCGACGCCAGCACCGACCGGGCCGCCAGCGCGCTGATGGGCCAGGACTTCCGCAAGGCCGAGCTCACCTCGGTGCCGGTCACGCTCGTCCTGCTGATCGCGGTGTTCGGCGCGCTGATCGCAGCGGGCATCCCGGTGCTGCTGGCCGGCAGCTCGGTGATGGTCGCCGTGTCGCTGCTGGCCGTACCCAGCCGCTGGCTGCCGATCGGGTCGAGCACCTCGGAGGTGGTGCTGATCATCGGGATGGCCGTGGGCGTCGACTACTCCCTGTTCTACCTGCGCCGGGAGCGTGAGGAGCGGGCGGCGGGCGCGTCTTTCCCGGCCGCACTGGCCACCGCGGCGGCCACCTCCGGCCGGGCCATCGTGGTCTCCGGGCTGACCGTGATGATCTCGCTGGCCGGCCTGCTGCTGACCGGAATCGACCTGTTCACCGGCATCGCGGTCGGCACCATTCTGGTCGTCGGCGTCGCGGTGGTGGGCTCACTCACCTTCCTGCCGGCGCTGCTGTCGCTGCTGGGGTCATGGGCGGACCGCGGCCGGATCCCGTTCCTGGGCCGGCACCGGACCGAGGCCCGGCCCTCCCGGCTGTGGGCCGCCCTCGTGCGCCAGGTGGTGCGGCGCCCGCTGATCTGGGGCGGGGCGGCCACGGTGGCGCTGCTGGCGCTGGCCGCCCCCGCGCTCGGCATGCGCACCGGCAGCCCCGCCATCGACCTGCCGTCCCGGCTCCCCGTGGTGCAGACGCTCGGCCAGATCCAGCGCGACTTCCCTGGGCGGCCGGCCCCGGCCCAGGTCGTGGTGACCGGCGGGGACGTGTCCGGGCCCGGCATGCGGGCGGCGGTCGCCGCGCTGCAAACCCGGGCTTCCGCCCATGGGGTGATCCACCGGCCGGTCACCGCCCAGCTGGCCGGCGGCGGCCGCGGGCTGCTGATCTCGGTCCCGCTGGCCGGCAACGGGACCGACGCGACCTCCCGCCGCGCCCTGCTGGCGCTGCGCGACCGGATCCTGCCGGGCACGGTCGGGCGGGTGCCCGGGGCCAGCTACGCGGTCACCGGGAACACCGCGGGCGGCTACGACTTCGGCGCCGCGCTGCGCTCCCGCACGCCGCTGGTGTTCGCGGTGGTGGCCGGGCTGGCCCTGGTACTGCTCATGGTGGCGTTCCGGTCGCTGGCCATCCCGCTGATCTCCATCGGGCTGAACCTGCTCTCGGTCGGGGCGGCCTACGGCCTGGTCACGCTGATCTTCCAGGACGGCCGGCTGCAAGGCCTGCTCGGCTTCACCTCGTTCGGCGCGATCATCCCGTGGGTGCCGCTGTTCATGTTCGTGTTCCTGTTCGGGCTGAGCATGGACTACCACGTGTTCATCCTGAGCCGGATCCGCGAGCTGCGGGCCCGGGGCAAGCCGCACCGTGAGGCGGTCGTCGGCGGCATCGCCAGCTGCTCCGGGGTGGTGACCAGCGCGGCGGTGATCATGGTCGCGGTGTTCTCCATCTTCGCGACGCTGTCCATCATCGAGCTGAAGATGATCGGCGTCGGCCTGGCCTCGGCGGTACTGATCGACGCGACCGTCGTCCGCGGCGTGCTGGTCCCGGCCGCGCTGGCGCTGCTCGGTGAGCACAGCTGGTATCTGCCGCGCTGGTGCTCCCGGCTGCTCCCGGCAGGGGGCCAGCTGGCCGCCGGGCAGGCCCGGGCCCCAGAGGTACGCTTGGCCAGTGAACCAACCGGGCCCCGGCCGGGCAGGGGCTGACCAGCCCGCTGGGCCGGGCCCGGCTCCCGGCCCGGACTCTGCCCGCCGCCGCCCGCTGGTCGTGGCGCTGGTGGCCCTGGCCGGGCTGGGCTGCCTCGCGGTGGCCGTGCTGGCCGGCCGGGCAGCCCTGGCCGAGCAGACCCGGCGGCCAACGGCGGCCGAGCGCACCGCCGCCGCGGCCACGGCCGTGGCCCGCCGCTGGCGGTCCTGGCCCGCCGGGCACATCTTCCCGGCCAGGCTCGGCTACGTCACCACCCTGGGCAACGCGGAAACAGCCCACCGGATCGGCATCGCGCCGGGCTACCGGTGCGCCGCCGCCCTGGACGCGGCGCTGGCCCGCCGGGCCCACCGGGCCAGCTGCCAGGCCGGCCTCCGGGCCACGTACGCCGATCAGCTGCAGGGCGTCATCTACACCGTGGGTGTACTGGCCTTCAAGACCCCGGCGCAGGCGCGGGCATTCGCCCGCGGGCTCCCGGCCGGGCCCCCGCCCACCGCCGCGCTGCGCGCGCTGGGACTGCCCGGCACGGTGAGCGCGCGGTTCACCGACGCCGCCCGGCAGGCGGCCACCACCCACTGGGACGGTCCTTACGTGGTGCTGACCGTGGCCGGCTACGCGGATGGCCGCCTGGCCCGCGCGACCGGGCAGTACGACGCGCCGGTGTTCGACGCCGCCAGCCAGCTGGCCACCGAGATCATGACCCCGCTGGGCCGGCCCGCGGTGGTCAACTGCGCGAGCCGCCAATGGGCCTGCTGACCCGGCCGGCCAGGTCCGGCGTGGCGCCGCTAGCCCGGGGAGTGCTGGCCGCCGGAGCTGCTGGCCGGGCTCGCGCTGGGCAGCCCGCAGGCGGCACGGCCAGCCGCCCCGGGGCAGGATGCCTGGGCCCGGGCGGCGCGGCCAGCCACCCCCGGCCGAAGTGCCCAGGTCCGGGCGGTGCGGGTGGCCAGCCCGGGGCAGAGCGAGCGGGCCCAGGTCCGGGCGGCCGAGCAGGCGCAGCTGAGAGCCATCCAGGCCACCCCGGCGTGGCAGGTCAGCCGGGGCCGCGGGGTGACCGTCGGGGTCCTGGACACCGGGGTGGACGCGGGCGCCGCCGACCTGTCCGGCTCGGTCACCACCGGGCCCGACTACACGGCCGGCGCCGATCCGCCCGGTTACCGGCCGCCCCACCTGCACGGCACGTTCATCGCCTCGCTCATCGCCGGGCACGGCAGCGGGCCAGGCCGGGCCGGCGGGATCGTCGGCGTGGCGCCGGCCGCCCGGGTGCTCTCGGTCCGGGTCATCCTGGACGACCAGGAACCGGGGATCGGCGCCTACAACGAGAACCCGCGGTTCGCCGACGCCATCGACCGCGGGATCCGGTATGCGGCCCGCCGCGGTGCCCAGGTCATCAACATGTCGCTCGGCACCGCCCGGGCTTCCGGCGCCATGCAGTCGGCCATCGCCTACGCCGTGGCGCACGGCATCGTGGTCGTGGCCTCGGCCGGGAACAGCGCCACCCCGGGCCAGAAGTACACGCCGTACACCTACCCGGCCGCCTTCACCGGGGTGATCGCGGTCGGCGCGGCCGGCCCGGGCGGTGCCCGGGCCGGCTTCTCGGACCGCAACTCATCCGTGGTGCTGTCCGCGCCGGGGGTGGACATTATCGGGGCCGGCCCGGGCGGCAGCTATCTGCAGGCCACCGGGACCAGCCCGGCGGCGGCCTTCGTGGCCGGGGTGGCCGCGCTGATCCGGTCGGCCTATCCCCGGCTGTCCCCGGCCCAGGTGGAACAGGCGCTGATCACCTCGGCGCAGCACCGGCCGGCCGGCCTGTACAGCCCGGCCACCGGTTTCGGCGAGGTCGATGCGGCCGCGGCGCTGCGGGCCGCCGGGCGGCTGGCCGCGACCCGGCCCGCGCCGGGCCTGGCGGCCGGGAGCCGCTTCGGCCGGGCGCCCGGGCCGGTGCCGGTGGTTCGGCACGACGCGGCGCGGATCGCCTTGCTGGGCGGCCTGGCGGTGGCCGGCGTGGTGGGCTTCCTGGCCACGCTGGCCGTGCTCGGGCGGCTCATCGCGGTCCGCAGGCGGGGCCGGCCTGCACCCATCCCGGCCACCGCGGGCCCGGGCACCGGGGCGGCCGGTACGCCCGGGCCGGGGCCGGCTGACCCAGCCCGGTGACTGGCGGGCCGCCCCGGCTAGGGCAGAGTCAGGATCTCGTGGCCGCTGGCGGTGACCAGCACGGTGTGCTCGAACTGCGCCGTCCGCTTATGATCCTTGGTCACCGCGGTCCAGCCGTCGTCCCAGACGTCGTAGGCGATGGTGCCCAGAGTGAGCATGGGCTCGATGGTGAAGGTCATGCCCTCTTCCATGATCACATCGACGTCCGGGTCATCGAAGTGCGGCACGATCAGGCCGGAATGGAACGTGGTGCCGATGCCGTGCCCGGTGAAATCGCGGACCACGCCGTACCCGAACCGGCGCGCGTACGACTCGATCACCCGGCCGACCGCGTTCAGCGGGCGCCCGGGCGCCACCACGCGGATGCCCCGCATCATCGCCTCGCGGGTGCGCTCGACCAGCAGCCGCGACTCCTCGTCCACGTCGCCGGCCAGGAACGTTGCGTTGGTGTCGCCGTGCACGCCGCTGCGGTACGCGGTGATGTCCACGTTGACGATGTCGCCGTCCGCGATCACCGTGTCATCTGGGATGCCGTGGCAGATGACCTCGTTCAGCGAGGTGCACAGCGACTTGGGGTAGCCGCGGTAGCCGAGCGTGCTCGGGTAGGCGCCATGGGAGACCAGGAACTCGTGCCCGACCCGGTCGAGCTCGTCCGTGGTCACCCCGGGGGCCACGTGCCGGCCCACCTCGGCCAGCGCGCGCGCCGCCAGCTGGCCGGCCACCCGCATCCGCGCGATGGTCTCGGCGTCCTTAACGTCCGGTTCGCCGGTTCGCGGGTACTTCCGGCCGACGTACTCTGGGCGGGCAATGCTGGACGGGACCTGCCGCGTGGGAGAAAGCCGGCCAGGATGGAGCAACGTCGCCATGTTCTGGGAGTGTAGTGCGCATGAACGATGATCAGAGCTGGTGGTACTGCCTCACGCACCAAAACGTGGAGCAGGGGCCCGGTTGCCCGGGCAAGGACCGGCTGGGCCCGTACGCCACCCGGGAAGAGGCCGAGCACGCGCTGGACCGCGTCCGGGAGCGCAATGAGGAATGGGACGCGCAGGACGAGGTCCCGCCTTCGCACGATCATGGGTGATCGCCGGCCTGCCAGGTATCGTTGATGCTGCGACGAGGCCGGGAAGGGGCGCATGGTGGCTGAGGACCGCGCTGATGGCAACCTCCCGACCGCTGCCCGGGCCCGGATGGCAGAAATCCGGCAGAGCGGGACCTGGGGCTCGGCCCTGTCCAGCGACGAGTTCGCGGCGATCCGCGGAGTCGGCTTCGAGCCGGTCGGCCAGGTTCTCGGCGCGGCGGTCTACAACATCGGCTTCACCGGCGGCTACAACTGCCCGGGAGCGTGGTCCGGCTACGGGTCTTACGCGCAGGCTTACCGCAGCGTGACCCAGGTGTCCGGGCGCGGCGGCTACGGCTCGTTCGGCCCGCTGACGCAGGCCATGTACGACGCGCGGCACCGGGCGATCAGCCGGATGCTGGCCGAGTGCGCCGAGCTGGGCGGGCACGGCATCGTCGGTGTGTCCCTGTCCATCGGGTCCTTTCCCGCGGGCGGCCTGGAGTTCAAGGCCATCGGCACCGCGGTCCGCGCCCCCGGCGCCGCGCCGCTGCGCGAGCCGTTCAGCTCAGACCTGTCCGGCCAGGATTTCGCCAAGCTGATCCACGCCGGCTGGGTGCCGGCCGGGCTGGCCCTGGGCATCTCGGTCGGGGCACGGCACGATGACTGGCTGACCGTGGGCCAGACCCGCTGGGGGGCAGGCAACGCGGAGGTCGTCGGGTACACCGAACTGGTCAACGACAGCCGGCACGACGCCCGCCAGCAGCTGGAAAAGGACGTCCGGCGGATGGGCGGCGAGGGCGTCGTGGTGTCCCGGATGGATATGCGGGTGCACGAGCGCGAGTGCCCGATGCAGGAGCACGGCAAAGACCACATCGTGGAAGTGACGATCGTGGGCACGGCCACGGTGCGCTACGCCGCGGTGGCCAAGCCGCCACCGCCGCTGGCCATGCTGTCTCTCGACCCGCAGCGCCGCCAGGCCGCGCGGGTCCGGCTGGGACGCTGACTGGCCAACCATGCAGCACGAACCCGCAGGTGAGGAGAACGATGACCGACCAGCAGAGCACTGAGCTGAGTGTGGAGGGAGTCCCGCAGGACGCCATACGGCGCCTGGCTGAGCTGCGGCCGGGACGCCCCGGGTCCATCTTCACCTCCGACCTGTCGGTGAACGAGTTCCTGCTGGTCCGCGAGGCCGGTTTCCGCCCGCTCGGCCTGGTCCTGGGCAGCTCGATCTACCATGTCGGGCTGCAGATCGGGCGCTGGGGCAAGAACCAGGAACTGGATGTGCTGTCACAGGCCATGTACCACGCCCGCGAGCTGGCCATGACCCGGATGGAAGCCGAGGCCGACGCGCTCGGCGCGGACGGCATCGTCGGCGTGCGGCTGGACGTGGAGCTGAAAGAGTTCGGCAACGACATCGCCGAGTTCATCGCGGTGGGCACCGCGGTCAAGGCTGAGCCGGACGCGGGCGGGGGCGGCGTGGCGGAGTGGCGCAACAACAAGAAGCAGCCGTTCACCTCCGACCTGTCCGGTCAGGACTTCTGGACGCTGATCCGGGCCGGCTACGCCCCGCTCGGCATGGTGATGGGCTCCTGCGTGTACCACATCGCTCACCAGCGGCTCGGCGGGAAGATCAGCAACATCGGCCGCAATGTGGAGCTGGAGCAGTTCACCCAGGCTCTCTACGACGCGCGTGAGCTGGCTATGACCCGGATGCAGGCGGAAGCGGAAGAGCTGCACGCCGAGGGCATCGTCGGGGTGCAGCTGCGCCAGCACAGCCACACCTGGGGCTCGCACACCACCGAGTTCTTCGCGATCGGCACCGCGGTCCGGCCGCTGCGCGAGGATCACGTCATCGAGCGGCCCACGATGGTCCTCAGCCTGGACGGCTGAGCGCCGGCCGCGGGCCAGGGCGCTGCGGGCTCAGGGCGCGTCCGGGCCGTCCGGGTGCGGGCCGACCTGCAGCGGCTCGAGCTGGCTGAGCTTGGCCACGCTGATCTGCTGGGCATCGGCCAGCACCGTGTCCTGCTGCTTGGTGGCCCGCTCCGCGGTCTGCTTGGCCAGTTCCGAGGCCAGCCCGCCGAGCTGGCGGACGCCCTGGTCGTCGACGAGGACACGGCTGGCGGCCAGGATGGCGATACCCTCCACCCGCCGGGTGCCCGCCTCCGGCCGGGTCAGCGCCGCGCCCACCGTCGCCGCGGCGAACGGGTCCGCTGGGTGCCTGGTCAGCCTGGCCCGTTCGGCCAGCACCCACTTGTGGAACTTCATGACCTCGCCCTGCAGCGGCAGCGACCGCACGTCCGTGTCGGACAGGCCGAACCGCTTGCCGGTGGTGAAGCAGCGGGCATAGGCGACCAGCGCGGCCGACCAGAGCGCCTGCGGCACGACCATGTCGCGCTCCTCTTCCGGCCTGGCCAGCTCGGTGAGCAGCCGCTTGCAGCAGTCCATGACGAACTGCAGGTCCTGCACGGTCGCCACCAGGTCGGCCAGCACCTGAGCGGACGGCAGGTCGAGCGGGACGGTGGGCAGCTCAGACGATGACGTGGCCATATCCCGATCCTCTCACCCCGGCCCAGCCGGTACTGATCTCACATCCGGACACCTCGCAGGCTGGCGTCGATGAATTCGATCACCCAGCCGAAGCTGTCCTCGGGATCCCCCGCCTGCCGGCCGGGGTGAGCGGTGACGTACCCGCGGGCATCGCGGCGGCGATGCCCGCCCCCTCCGGCCCGGCTCGCGCACGTCCACGCTGGCCACCCGGTACCCGGCCGCGGCCAGCTGGGGAGCCAGGGACCGGCAGGCATCCCGCTGGCCGCCCATGCCGGGCGCCAGGACCACCAGCGGCCCGCGGCCGGGCCAGCGCGGTCAGGCCGGGCTGGGGGCCATCGCGTCCCGGACGTGGTGGTAGCCGGACCTGATCCGGAACGCGATGAAGATCTCCATCACGCCGTAGATCACCAGCCAGACGCCGAGCACGACGGCCAGGGTGACCAGCGACGGGCCAGGCCAGACGATCACGATGATCCCGGCGATCACGCTGAGCGCGCCGATGAAGCCCATCCAGCCGCGATGCGGCAGCTCACGGTACGCGATCGCCGTGTAGATCTGCGAGATGCCGTAGGCCACCCAGTAGATCCCGATGAGCAGCGCCAGCGCGACCACGGAGACGATGATGTGCCGCACCGCGTACAGCCCGACCAGGATGCCGAGCAGCCCGAGGATCACGTACCACACCCGCATTCCGCCGGACTCGTCGGCGGCGAACGCGTTGATGAACGAGAAGATGCCGGACACGATCAGCTGGATACCGAACAGGACGGCCAGCGCGACGACCGTCGGGCCGGGCCAGGCCAGCGCGATGATCCCGACCGCCACCATGAGGATGCCGAAGAACAGCAGCCATCCCCAGTGACGGCCCACCCGGCCGAGCTGATCACCGATATCTCTCGACAGAGGAGCAGACATCCAGGCCTCCAGTTATTGCGACGAAAATGCGATGGTGTACATGATCACCGGGTCCGCCGGGGATGTCCATGTCCCCCTGGCCAGCAATCCGCGAACCTGGCCGTGACCGCGGACAATGCGGCAAATCCGGGCTGCGCCCCGGCCAGCCGTATCATCTGGCCATGCGGCCACAATCTGATGACCAGGCTGCGGAGCAGCAGCTCGCCGACCTCGGCCGGGCGCTGCACAAGCGCGCGGACACGCTGGCCGCGGCCATGGCCGCGCGGATCACTGGCGAGGTGACCTTCTACCGCGAGCATCCGGACGTGGTCTCACCGGCTGAGCTGCGCGACAGCTGCCACGCGCACCTGGAGTTCGTGCTCGGCTCGCTGGGCGCGGCCACCGCCCGGGACACCTCGCCTGCGCAGGACAACGGGCGGCGCCGCGCCGATACGGACGTCCCGCTGCCGGTGCTGATGGACGCCTACCGGGTCGGCAGCCGGTTCATCTGGGAGTCCTTCGTGGACGAGGCGGCCAGCAGCGGCGCCCCGGACAGCCAGACGCTGGTCCGCGCGTCGTCCCGGGTGTGGATGCTGCAGGACGACTTCATCGTGGCCATGGCGGCCGGGTACCGGGACGCGATGACCGCGCGCGTCCTCAACCGCGAGCACGAGCGGTCTGCCCTGGTCGGCGCGCTGCTGGAGGGGCGGATCACCGAGACCAGGACGCTGTGGGAGACCGCGGAGATCCTGCGCATCAGCCGGCGCGGCCCGTACGTGGTGGTCGCCGCCGAAGTCCCTGAGCTGGGCCGCCAGGCGATCAGCGACGCGGAGAACCGGCTGCGCGCCGAGGACATCTCGTCCGCCTGGCGGCTGCTGCCCGACCTGCAGGTCGGCATCGTCGTGCTGCGCACGCCCGGGCAGCTCAGCCGGCTCGTCGCGCTGCTGACCAGCCGGGCCACCCACCGGGTCGGGGTCAGCCCGCAATACCAGGCCCTGGAGCAGACCGGGCAGGGGCTGCGGTTCGCCCGGATCGCGATGACCGCGGCCGCCCCGGGCCGCGCGCAGGTCACCGTGTTCGACCAGGCCCCGCTCGCGGTGACCGCGTCCAGCACCCCGGAGGTCATGGGGCACGTGGTGGATTCGGTGCTCGGCCCGCTGGCCGGGCTGCCCGCCGCGGAGCGGTCGGTGCTGCTGGACACGCTGGAGGCGTGGCGGGACGGCGGCGGGTCGGCCAGCCAGGCGGCGGCCCGGCTGTTCGTCCACCCCAATACGGTGCGGCACCGTTTGCGGCGCATCTCCGCGGCCACCGGGCGGAGCCTGTCCGCGCCCCGCGACGTGGCCGAGCTGTGCCTGGCCCTGGAAGCCGCCCGCCAGAACCCGGCCACGCCGTAGGGAGTGGCGGGTCAGGTGAAGGCGCTCAGGCCGGTTATCTTGCGGCCGACGATCAGGGTATTCATTTCGCGGGTGCCTTCGTAGGAGTAGATGGCCTCGGCGTCCGCTACGAACCGGCCGACGTTGTGCTCCAGCAGGATGCCGTTCCCGCCCATCAGCTCGCGCGCCCAGCCGACCGTCTCCCGCATCCGCATCGTGCAGAACGCCTTGGCCAGCGCCGAGTGCTCGTCCCGGGCCAGCCCGGCGGCCTGCATGTCGGCCAGCCGGGCACACAGCGTGGCCGAGGCGGTGATGTTGGCCAGCATCTTCACCAGCAGATCCTGGACCAGCTGGAAGCCGGCGATCGGCCGGCCGAACTGCTCCCGCTGCCCGGCGTAGCCCAGTGCGTGCTCGTAGGCCCCGCGGCCGCAGCCCACTGCCATCCAGGCCACCCCGGCCCGGGTCAGCCGGAGCACCTCGGCGGTGTCCCGGAACGACCGGGCATTCTGCAGCCGGTCCGTCTCGGGGACCCGGACGTCGTCCAGGGTGATCCGGGCGTTCTGCACTACCCGCAGCGCGATCTTGTCCTGCAGCTTCTGGGTGCTGAAGCCAGGCGTGCCCTGCTTGACCACGAACCCCTTGACCTGGCCGTCCTCGGTGTCTTTGGCCCAGATCACGATGAGGTCGGCGAACGTGGCGTTGCCGATCCAGTTCTTCTGCCCGCGCAGCACCCAGCTGTCGCCGTCCCGGCTCGCGGTCGTGGTCAGCCCGCGGGCCGCGCCCGAGCCCACCTCGGGCTCGGTCAGCCCGAACGCGCCGATCTGCTCCATCCGGGCCATCGGCGGCAGCCAGCGCTGCCGCTGCTCCTCCGACCCGCAGACGTAGATCGACCCCATGGCCAGGCCGCTGTGCACGCCCTGGAAGGTGGCCATGGACGGGTCGGTCCGGGCCAGCTCCAGCGCCACCAGGCCGTCCAGCAGAGGGCGGCCGCCGGGGCAGCCGTAACCCTGGTAGGGCAGCCCGGCGATGCCCAGCCCGCGCAGCCCGGGAATCAGCTCATGCGGGAACTGGGCGGTCACCCAGTACCGGTTGATGACTGGGGCCACCTCCTTCTCCATGAACGCACGCACCCGGTACAGCAGCGCCCGCTCGTCATCGGCCAGCAGTTGCTCCAGGCCGTAGAAGTCGGCGTCGTGGGACATCAGCGTTGCCTCTCTTCCGGCGGTGCCGCGGCCTCGGTGAGGAACTGGCCGATCATCGGGGCCAGCAGCGCGGGCTGCAGCGCTAGTTCGACATGGCCGCCGTGGTACACGTGCAGCCGGGCGTGCGGGATCAGCCCGGCCAGGACCCTCGCGTTGACCAGCGGGATGATCGGGTCGTCGTCGCCCGCCAGCACCAGGGTGGGCTGGCGGAGCAGCGGCAGCAGCGGCAGTGAGGTCCAGCCGGCCGCGGCGGTCAGCTGGTACAGGTAGCCCAGGGACGGGCCGACCCGGGTCCACGGGTGCAGCACGCGGACGATCTTCTCGGCGTCCTGCCGTGCGCTGCCGCCGTAGAGCTGGCCCGCGATCCGCCTGGTGTAGCCGGGATCCAGGTAGCGCCGGGGCGTGGCCAGGGTGGCCAGCACCCACGGGTTGCCCGGCACCATGAGCGCCCCGGTCCCGGTGGCCACCAGGACCACGCGCCGGCAGCGGCGGCGGGCGGACAGCGCGAACTGCTGGGCCACCGCGCCGCCCCAGGAGATGCCGAGGATGTCCGCGCTGTCGTGGCCCAGCTCGTCGAGCAGCCCGGTCAGCAGCCGGGCCAGCGTGCGGAACCGGTAGGGCCGGGCTGGCAGCGGCGAGCCGCCGACCCCGGGCACGTCGAACCGGATGACCTCGATAGCCGGGTCGAGGGCGGCCACGAACGGGTCGAAGGTCTCCAGGCTGGCCCCGATGCCGTTGGCCAGCAGCAGCGGTGGCCCGGTGCCGGTGCCCGGCCGCACGGCGATCCGCACCAGGGTCTGGCCCACGGTGAGCATTCGCGTGCGGGGCAGCCGCCCCCGGCCCCAGCGCGCGGCGCGGTCAGCGATCGAAGACATAACTGCCCGGTGCGGCTTCGAGCGGCGGCAGGCCGGCGGTACCTGGGCCGGCCGGCGGTGGCACCTCCGGCCCGCCGCGGGCGGCCAGCCAGCCGGCGAAGTCCGGCCACCACGAGCCGGGCACAGCCTCCGCGCTGGCCAGCCAGGCCTCCGGGTCGGGCGGGGAGCCCGGCGCGGTCCGGTACACCGCCTTGGTGTTGCCCACCGGGCTGACCATCGACGCGATGTGCCCGCTGCGGGCCAGCACGAAGCGGCAGTCCCCGCCCAGCAGCTGGGTGCTGCGGTAACAGGACTGCCACGGGCACAGGTGATCAGCGGCGCCGGCCACCAGATAACAGTCGGTGCTGACCGCGGCCAGGTCAACCGGGCTGCCCAGCAGCTGCGCCTGGCCGGGCACGGTCAGCGAGTTGCCCAGCGCCAGCTCGATGAAGTCGCGGTGCACCCCGGCGGGCATCCGGGTGGTGTCCGCGTTCCAGTACAGGATGTCGAACGGGGGCGGCGTCCGGCCCAGCAGGTAGTTGTTGACCCAGTAGGTCCAGATCAGGTCGCCGGGCTTGAGCCAGGCGAAGATTTCCGCCAGGGCCGCCCCGTCCAGGTAGCCGCGGGCCGCGGACGCGGTGATCGCGGCCTGCGCGGTCCGCGGGTCGATCAGCGCGGCGGGCAGCCCGGCCCGGGCCTGGTCCAGCACGGTCACGGCCAGGGCCAGCCCGGCGACTTCCTTGGCCCGGCCGGTCTGGGCCAGGTGGCCGAGGACCATCGTGGCCAGGATGCCGCCCGAGCACAGCCCGAAGACCAGCCCGGCGTCGGCTCCGGTGATGTCCAGCGCCGCGGCCAGCGCGGCCAGCACCGCCTCGCCGTAGGTGTCCAGCCGCCAGTCCCGGTGCCGGGCATCCGGGTTCCGCCAGGAGATCATGAACACCTGCTGGCCCGCGGAGAGCAGGTACTCGACCATGCTGCGGCCCGGGGCCAGGTCGGTGATGTAGTACTTGTTGATCACCGGGGGCACCACGAGCAGCGGCCGCTGGCGGACCGCGTCGGCCGCCGGGGCGTACTGGATCAGCTCGAAGACCGGGGTGCGCAGCACCACCGACCCGGGTGTCACGGCCAGGTCCACGCCCACCGTGAACGCGTCCGGCTCGACCATGGACGGGATCCGGGGCGGGGTAGCCAGGTCGCTGGCCAGGTGCCGGGCACCGCGCAGCACGCTGCTGCCGCCGGTGTCGATAGCCGTCTTCCAGAACGCCGGGTTCACCACCGGGTTGTTGCTCGGGGCCAGCGCCTCGGCCAGGTTGCCCAGCTGGAATGACACTCGCTCGGCGTCCGTCCAGTCCAGCCCGGCGTCGGCCTGCAGCTGGGCCAGGGTGGCGGTGCCGGCCAGGTAGGCCTGCACCACCCGGCGGAGCGCCGGGTTGCCGGTCCACGCCGGGTCGGCGAAGCGGCGGTCCTTGGGCGCGGGGGCCAGCTCCGAGCGCCCGGTGGCGATCTGGCCCAGCTCGCGGCCCAGGCCGGACAGCCGGCTGCCGAGCAGCCGGGGCTGGGCGGCCAGCCGGGCGGCGAACCGGGCCATGGCCATGCCTGGCACGAACCGCCGGGCCGGCCCGAGCGCGGCGTCGGCCAGCAGCAGGTCGAGTGAACCGGCGGCGTCCGCCGCCGGGCCGGGCTGCGGGCCGGCCGTCTCCGGGGCCGGGCTCATGACAGCGGGTCCCCGGGGAAGGTGACCTCGCGGCGCAGGATCTTCCCGGTCGGCCCCTTGGGCAGCGCCGCCACCAGCCAGACGTGCCGTGGGTACTTGTACGCCGCCACCCGCGCCTTGACGAACGCGCGCAGCTCGTCCGGGGTGGCGCTGGCCCCAGGCTTGAGCGCCGCGGCCGCGCCGATCTCCTCGCCCAGCGTGGGGTGCGGGATGCCGATGACCGCCGCCTCGGCTACGGCCGGGTGCTCGTACAGCACCTCCTCGATCTCCCGCGGGTAGACGTTGAATCCGCCCCGGATGACCAGGTCCTTCTTCCGGTCCACGATGAAGAAGTAGCCGTCGTCGTCCTGCTGGGCCAGGTCGCCGGTGCGCAGCCAGCCATCCGGGATGGCCTCCTGGGTGGCGTCCGGGCGGCCCCAGTAACCCTTCATCACGTTCGGCCCGCGGATCGCGATCTCGCCGACCTCACCGGCCGGCACGTCAGCCCCGTCCGGGCCGGCCAGCCGCATCTGCACCCCGCGTACCGGGGTGCCGATCGAGCCGGGCTTGCGTACCCGGTCCGGGTGGTTGAACGAGGCCACCGGCGAGGTCTCGGACAGCCCGTAGCCTTCCAGGATGACCGTGCCGAACGCTTCCTCGAACGCCCGGAGCAGCTCGACCGGCAGCGGGGCGCCGCCGCTGATGCACACCCGCAGCGAGCTCGTGTCGTAGCTGGCCCGGTCCGGGTGGTGCAGCAGCGCCGCGTACATGGTGGGCACGCCCTCGAACACGGTGACCCGGTGGTCCTGGATGATGCCCAGCGCCTGGCCCGGGTCGAACCGGGCCAGCAGCGCCAGCGCCGCCCCGGCGTGCACCGCCGCGTTCAGCCCGCAGGTCAGGCCGAAGCAGTGGAACAGTGGCAGGCAGCCCATGACCACGTCGGACGGGCCCAGGCCGAGCAGCGTTGACTCGGTCACCAGGGCGTTCGTGTACAGGTTGGCGTGACTGAGCTCGGCCCCCTTCGGCTGCCCGGTGGTGCCCGACGTGTACAGGATCACCGCGGTGTCGTCGTCCGCGCGGTCGGCCAGGCCGGCCGCGGGCGGCTGCGCGGCCAGCACCGCGCCGAGGTCCGCCGGGCCGGCCGGGACGAACCCGGCGCCCGCGGCCGCGGCGCCCTCGGCCGGCTCGCCCGGTGAGTCCGCGGCGGCGAACAGCATGCTGGCCCCGGAATCGGTCAGGTAGTACTCGACCTCGCGGGATTTGAGCAGCGGGTTCATCGGCACCACGGTGCCGCCGGCCCGCAGGATTCCATAGAACAGGATGCAGAACTCCGGCACGTTGGGCAGCATCAGCCCGGCCCGGCTGCCCGCCCCGAAGCCGCGGCTGGCCAGGAACGAGGCGACGCGCGCGGACAGCTCGTCGAGCTCGCCGTAGCTGATCACCCGGTCCCCAGCCAGGATCGCCGGATGCTCCTTATGCCGGCTAGCCGTATCGGGAAGGATCTGTGCGAGATTGCCCATCGTGCACCTCCGGGGACACCACCGTTACCTCCAGCATCGGGGGTGCTGGCCCTGATGTCGATGTCCGCCCGGCACAGCCCACCGGGCCCGGCATGGTCGCGGCGGACAATGCCGGGAGCTAAAGCGGAGGTGGCCCGGCGCCCTCAGGCGGCGCTGCCGGGGCGGTAGCGGGCCGCGATCACCTCTGTCAGCTGGGCGGCGAGCGCGGCCGCCTGGTCGCGGATCTCCGGGATCGCGGTCGTCTCGTAGCGCAGGCCGCGCAGCGTCGGGCCGAGCGTGAACAGGGTGCGGCTGGGCGTGCCCGCGGCGTCCAGCACGGCGCCCGCCGGGTCGGCGTCGAGGCCCAGCCGGTGCGGATCGGGCCGGGCCAGCCCGCGGTCGAGCAGGTCGCGGAGCAGCGGATCGGTGGTGGCGGTGAGGTCCGCCCCCGGCCCGGTCGCGTTGACCAGCCAGCCCGCGGTCAGCTCGGTGGTGGTCCCGGGCTGGTCCACCCGGACGCGCAGCTGCCCGGCCTGTTCGGTGACCGCGGTGACCCGGCCGCGGTGCACGGTCAGCTGCCCGGTGCTGCGCAGCCGGGTGAGGTGCTGCGCGGTGGCGGGCGGCATCCGGTGCCGGTGGATCTCCCAGTACCGGGCCACGTGCCGGAGGAACAGCCGCTGATCGGCCACGGGCAGCCGCTGCCACAGGCCGGGCAGGTGCGGCCGCAGCGCGTCGAGCACGTCCTGCCAGTGCTGCGGCCGGCTGGTCATCGCGGTGCGCACCTGCCAGAGCAGGTCGGCCAGCCGGACCGGCCCGCTGTCAGACAGCACCGGCAGCCAGATGGTCTCGCTGCCCGGCGCGGGCATGCCCCGGTGCACCTGGGGGAGCAGCCCGTGCCGGGACACCGCGTGCACCGCGGTCCGGCTCCGCCCGCTGGTCACCGCCGTGGCCACGTCCAGCATGGTCAGCCCGGTGCCCAGGACCACCACCGGGCCGCCGTCCCGGACCGCGGCCAGCGCCCCGGGCGCCCATGGGTCGGGCACGCACCGTGGGCTGTCCGGCAGCTCCAGTGGCGGCCGTGGCGGCGGGTGCCCGGTGGCCAGTACGGCCAGGTCGGCGTCGAGGCAGTCGCCGGCCAGCGCCAGGCGCAGCGGCCGCCCCTCCGGGCCGGGCCGGATCGCCACCACCTCGCCGGTGATGTCGGCCACCCGGGCCAGCGGCTGGGCCTGGCGCTCCGCGTCGGCCAGCAGGTCGCACAGGTAGCGGCCGTAGGCGTGGCGGGGCAGGAACTCCTGGCCGGCCAGCCCGGCGGCTGCGGCCCACCGGGTCAGGTGATCGGGCTGGCCGGCCAGCGCGCTCATCCGGGCGGCCGGCGCGTTGAGCAGGTGATCCGGGTGGCTGGTGGCGTAGGCCTGGCCGAGCCCGTGGCGGCCGTGCCGGTCGATCAGCACGATCCGCAGCGGGCAGTGCTGGGCGGCCGCCGCGCGGAGCAGGTGCACCGCGGTCAGCGTGCCGCTGGCCCCGCCGCCGATGATGGCGACGACCGGGCCGCGGGCCGCTGGGCGCTGCCCGCGGGCGGGGGAACGGGGCAAGATGGTCACGGGTCTGCTTCCGATCCGGGTCAGGCCACTGGCTCTGGCACGCCCGGCGGGCGGGCCGCCTGCTCGCGGGCCTCGGTGAACTGGCTGTCCGGCCGGGGGATCCCGTAGTGCTCGCGCAGGGTGGCGCCGGTGTACTCGGTGCGGAACAGCCCCCGCTGGCGGAAGATCGGGATCACCTGCTCGGCGAACGTGGCCAGCCCGGACGGCAGGGCCGCGGGCATCACGTTGAACCCGTCGGCGGCGCCTCGCTCGAACCAGTCCTGGATGGTGCCGGCCACCTGCTCGGGGGTGCCAGTGAAGGTACGGTGCCCGCGCCCGCCGCCGAGCCGCCCGATCAGCTGCCGGACCGTGAGGTTCTCCCGCTGGCCCAGCTCGGTGATCAGGTCGAAGCGGCTCTGCGCGCCCTCCACCCGCGGCCGGCCGTACACCTCCGCGGGCAGCGGCTGGTCCAGGTGCAGCGTGTCCACCGGCACCTCAAGCACCCGGGACAGCTGGGCCAGGCCGTACTCCGGGATGATCAGCTCCTCCAGTTCGTCGCTCAGCGCGTGCGCCTCGGCCTCGGTGGACCCGATCACCGGGACGATCCCCGGCAGGATCTTGATCAGGTCCGGGTCCCGGCCGTTTCGCCGGGCCCGCTGCTTGATGTCCGCGTAGAACTCCTGGCCATCGGCCAGGGTCTGCTGCGCGGTGAAGATCGCTTCGGCGTAGCGGGCCGCGAACTCCCGGCCGTCCGGCGAGGATCCGGCCTGCACCAGCAGCGGGCGGCCCTGCGGGGAGCGGGGCACGTTGAGTGGCCCGCGCACCCGGAAGTAGTCGCCCGCGTAGTCCACCTGGTGGATGCGGCTGGTGTCGGCGTAGCGGCCGGCTGCCTTGTCACCCAGTTCGGCGCCGTCCTCCCAGCTGTCCCACAGCCGGATGGACACGTCGACGAATTCGGCGGCCCGCTGGTAGCGCTCGTGGTGGCTGGGCCGGTCGTCGAGGCCGAAGTTCTGCGCCGTGGTCCGCTCGGCCGTGGTGACGATGTTCCACCCGGCCCGCCCGCCGCTGACGTGATCCAGCGAGGCGAACCGGCGGGCCAGGTTGTACGGGGCGTTGTACGTGGTGGACGCGGTGGCGATCAGCCCGATCCGGCTGGTCGCCATGGCCAGCGCGGTGAGCAGCACGGTGGGCTCCAGCGCCCCCGCCGGGCGGTGCCGGGCGCTGTTCCACAGCGCCGGGCTGTCGGCCAGGAACACCGAGTCGAACGTGGCCCGCTCGGCGATCTGGGCCAGGTTGCGCCAGTGCGCCAGGTCGAAATTGGCGTACGGGTTGCTCTCCGGCAGCCGCCACGCGGCCTCGTGGTGCCCCGAGCTCATCAGGAACGCGTTGAAATGCAGCTGCCGCTGGCTGCCGCTCATGGTCATGCCTCCAGTCCGAAGATCGTTCAGGTGTTCCGGGCCGCGCTCAGTGGACCAGCACGGGCGCGGCCGGGCCCGCTGCGGGCTGGCCCGCCGCGAACCTGCTCAGCGCCGCGGCCCGGTCCAGCGCGGCGGCCACCTGCCCGGCCCATGGGTCCAGCACCCGCGCGGGCTGGTCCAGGTCCGGTTCGAGGAAGGCGAGCCCGGGCCCGGGCACCGACGCGCCCAGCTCCAGCAGCAGCGGCCGCAGGTGCAGGTTGACGGCCATCGCGTGCTGCGGCAGCCGCATCACCAGCACCGGCAGTGCGGTCACCGGGGCGAGTGCCTGGTAGTCCAGCCGGTCCAGGAAGACCTTGAGCAGGCCGGTGTAGCTGCCCTTGTAGGTGGGGCTGGCCACCACCAGCAGGTCGGCCCCGGTGACCTGCTCGACCGCGTCCTCCACGGCCGGTGATGGTTCATCCAGCAGCAGCCGCCGGGCCAGCGTGGACAGATCGACCACCTGATGGCCGGCGGGCAGCCGCGCCGCCCGGCAGACCGCGTCGGCGGCCAGTCGCGCGATACGGGCCGTTCTGGATGCTGGTTTGGGGTTGGCCACCAGGACCACGACATTCATGGCTGCCTCCGTCACGCGCTGGCCCGCAGTTGCGGCCGCCTGGCCTGGCCGGCCGCGGCCTCCCGGCGGCGGATCTCGGGCAGCACGCCCTCGCCGAACCAGTAGGCCTCTTCCAGGTGCGGGTAACCGGACAGGATGAATTCGCTGATGCCCAGCGCGGCGTACTCCTCGATCAGGTCAGCCACCCGCTCGTGGCTGCCGACCAGGGCGGTGCCCGCGCCGCCGCGGACCAGCCCGACCCCGGCCCACAGCCCCGGGTAGATCTCCAGGTCCTGCGCGGAGCCGCCGTGCCGGTAGGTGGCGTGCAGCGCGCGCATCCGGTCCTGGCCGACCGATTCGCTGGTGCTGAGGATCTGCTGCGCCCGGGTGATCTCGGCCGGGTCCAGGTAGTCGAGCAGCCGGCTGGCCTCGGCCCACGCGTCGGCCTCAGTGTCCCGGGTGATCACGTGCAGCCGGATGCCGAAGCGCAGCGTGCGGCCCTGCGCGGCGGCCAGCTCGCGGATCCAGCGGAGCTTGGTGGCCACCTGGTCCGGTGGCTCACCCCAGGTCAGGTACACATCCGCGTGCGCGGCCGCGACCGGGCCGGCCGCGGGGGAGGAGCCGCCGAAGTAGATGCCTGGCACCGGGTCCGGCGGCTGGAGCACGGTGGCCCCGGTCACCTGGTAGTGCTGGCCGGTGAAGTCGAGCGGCTCGCGGCCCCAGGCCCCGCGGACGATCTCCAGGAACTCCGCGGTCCGGGAGTACCGCTCGTCGTGCGAGAGATGATCGCCGAACCGCCGCTGCTCGTCGGCCTGGCCGCCGGTGACCACGTTGAGCAGCAGGCGGCCGCGGGACAGCCGCTGGTAGGTGGCGGCCATCTGGGCGGCCAGGGTGGGCGAGGTGAGCCCGGGGCGGAACGCGACCAGGAACTTCAGCCGGCTGGTTTCCCGGGTCAGCGCCGCGGTGGTCAGCCACGCGTCCTCGCACCAGGTGCCGGTCGGGGTGAGCACCGCGGTGAAGCCGAGCTGCTCGGCCGAGCGGGCCACCTGGGCCAGGTACTCGATGTCGGGCGGCCGCTGCTGGGCGGCCGCCCCGCGGATGTGCGGGGCGTCCGGCCCTCCGGCCGGGGGCAGGCTGTGCCCCCGGCCCATGATCGACCGGCCGTCGCCGGTGGTCGGCAGGAACCAGTGGAACGTCAGGGTCATGAGCTCGCGCCTCCCACGACGGCGTTGAACGAGGTAACGGCGAATTTGCTGAAGTCCACGTGCCCCGGGATCAGGCCAGCGGCGGTGAACGCGTCGGACACCTGCTGCTCGGAGGTGATGACCGCCGGGGTGATCGGCACCGCGACGGCGGAGTCATCCGCGGTGGCCTTGGTCATGATGCCCGGGGGCAGGCCGGTGGCCTTGGCCCACACCGCGGCCCAGGCCGCCTGGTGGGTGGCCGCCCAGGCGTGCGCCTGGTTGAGCAGCTTGAGGTAGTCGCGGATCGCGGCCGCCTTGGCCGGGTCGGCCAGCGCGCCCCGGGCGGCCACGGTGAACGAGTACGGGCTGCCGTAGCCGGCCCCGGTGACCAGCGCGTGCGCGTGCGCCTGCCCCTCGGCCTGCTCGACGAACGGCGACCAGACGTCCCAGGCGTCCACGTGCCCCGAGGACAGCGCGGCCAGACCCTCGGCCGGCTGGAGGTAGTCCAGCGTGACGTCGTGCACGGACAGCCCGGCCTTCTTCAGCACGGTCAGCAGGTGGTAGTCGGACGAGCTGCCCTGGGCCACCGCGATCCGCTTGCCGCGCAGCTGGGCGACGCTGTGGATGGTGGAGTTCTTCGGCACCAGCAGCGCCGTCCCGCGCGGGTTGGCCTGGAAGGCGCCGACGATCGCGAGGTTGTCGCCGCCTGCCGCGGCGAAGACCGGGGGAGCGTTGCCCACGCTGCCGATGTCCACCGCGCCGCCCGCCATCGCCTGCAGCATCGGCGGTCCCGAGGTGAAGTCGGACCAGGTGACCTTGAACGGCAGCTTGCTGATCAGCCCGGCCGCGGTGAGCAGCGCCTCGGCGCCGGAGCCGGCCTGGTCCCCGACGTGCAGGGTGACCTGTGAGACGTCGGTGGTGCCGGCGCTGCTGGTCCCGCCGCTGGCCGGGGAGCCGGCCTGGCTGCCGGCCCGGGCCGACGAGCAGCCCGCGGCGATCAGGGCGAGCAGGGCCATCCCGGCCGCCAGCCGTAGTGCGCGACGGCGGGCAGCGGGCCGTCCCGGGGCAGGTGCGGCCCGGTGCCCCGGGCCGGTTTCGCTGGTGGTCATCAGTGGTGTCCTTCCATGGCGTACGTCGTGGTCGCGCTGTCCGGGACGCTGGTCCCGGCATCGGTGCCGACGCCCAGCTCGCCGAGCAGCCGGTTGCGCAGCGCGCTGAGTTCGGGATGATCACGGTCACGGGGCCGGGGCAGCGTGATCTGGCCGCTGTAGGCGATCCGCCCGTCGGCCAGCACCAGCACCCGGTCGGCCAGCGCGATGGCCTCGTCCACGTCGTGCGTGACGAGCAGCACGGCGGGCTGGTGGTGCGCCCACAGCCGGAGCACCAGCCGGTGCATGCTGATCCGGGTCAGCGCGTCCAGCGCGCTGAACGGCTCGTCCAGCAGCAGCAGGCTGGGCTCCCGGACCAGGGCCCGGGCCAGCGCGGCGCGCTGGGCCTCGCCGCCGGACAGGGTGAGCGGCCAGGCGTCCGCCCGGCCGGTGAGGCCGACCTCGTCCAGCGCGCCGCGCGCGATGGCCCGGGGTTCCGCGGCCGGGTCGGCGGGACGCAGCCCGAGCCGGACGTTGTCGGACACCCGGCGCCAGGGGATCAGCCGCGGCTCCTGGAAAGCCACCGCCGCGGTGCCGGTCACCTCGAGTTCCCCGGTGACCGCGCGGTCCAGCCCGGCCAGCGCGCGAAGCAGGGTGGACTTGCCGGTCCCGCTGCGGCCGATCAGCGCGACGAACTCGCCGGGCGCGATGTCCAGGTCGAGCCGGTCCAGGATCCGCCGGTCACCGAAATCCCGGGTCAGCCCGCGTACCCGGGCCGCCGGCGCGCTGGCGGCGGCGGGGACCGCCGTGGCCGGGGCGGTCAGGCTTCCAGAAGTCCGCGGCGCCATGCCAGGGCCCTCCTTTCCAGCAGCCGGACGAGCGCGTCGGTGAGCAGGCCCAGCGCGCAGTACACGAGCAGGGCCACGAAGATCACGTCGTTGCGCAGGAACTGGGTGGCCTGGCTGATCATGAAGCCCAGGCCGGCGTTCGCGTTGATCTGCTCGGCGACCACCAGCGCGAGCCAGGCCACGCCGAGGCTCTGCCGCAGGCCGACCAGCATCTGCGGCAGCGCGCCGGGCAGGATGATGTGCCGGATCATCTCGCTGTGGCTCAGCCCGAGGGACTGGCCGGCCTCGGCCAGCTTGGCGTCCACGCCACGGATGCCGGCGAACGTGTTGAGGTACAGCGGGATGGCCGCGCCCAGCGCGATCAGCAGCACCTTTGGCAGTTCGCCGATGCCGAACCAGACGATGAATACCGGGATGAGCCCGAACAGCGGCAGGGTGCGCAGCATCTGCATGAGCGGGTCCACCGAGTTCTCACCGAGCCGGCTCAGCCCGGCGACCAGGGCGAGGACCAGCCCGGCCCCGCCGCCCAGGACGAAGCCGATTGCCACCCGTTCCAGCGACACGGCCATCGCGCCCTGCAGCGTGCCGAACGCCGCTGACTGTCCGGTGATCAGCGTGACCGCGGTGTGGAACACCGTGGTCGGCGAGGGCAGCTTCTGCTGCGATACCAGGCCGGACGCGCTGACCAGCTGCCAGGCGACCAGGAACACGAGCGGGCTGATGGCCCGGTACCAGGCACGGTGCCGCCACCGCGCCGCTGGCCGGCGCTGGGCCGTGGTCTCCGGGCTGGCCCGGGTACCGGCGGCGGCAGCGGGGGCCTGGCCCACCCCGGCGCCCGGCGGGCCGCCGTTCTGGGTGGTGTGCTGCAGCCGGCTGGGCGGGCCTGCGGCGCCGGGCTGGCCGGGAGCGGCAGTGGTGCCCGGCGGCGGGCCGGTGGGGAGCAAGCCGGTGGGTGAGTTTCCAGGCATGACAGACCTCGCTCGTGGCGGCATGGTGGGTGCCGTCGGCCCGGGTGCAGAGACTGCTGGGCCCGCGGACGGCTGGCTGATCCGGTAGGGCTGGTGCCTGCTCAGCGCTGAGCAGTGGCGCGGGCGGGCCTGACGGCCCCGGCCTGCCGGCACAGATCGACGTGACGGCGCGACACCAGCAGGAGCGTGCGGGCTGGTCGGTGGGTGCGAGCCATGCCACCATCGTGGGAGGCTATCCCTATATTGTCAATAGGGATTCTAGAGAGTGTGACGCGGCTCTCCCTGGCCGGATCGCGGGAGGCCTGGCCCGCGCCGGTGAACTGGGGTGCCACGGCAGCCGGGGCTCTGACAGGATCGGCACATGGCTGCGGAGCAGGGATCACCCGGTATGCCCAAGGATGTCGCTGAACTGGCCGTCGGAGTGCTGGGTGGCACCGGCGACCAGGGCCGCGGGCTCGCCTACCGGCTGGGCCGCGCGGGCCACCCGGTGCTCATCGGCTCGCGGAGCATCGAGCGGGCCCAGGCCGCCGCGGCCGGCCTGGGCACCAGCGCCCGTGGCCTGGCCAATGCCGATGTGGCCCGCGAGGCGGACCTGGTGATCGTGGCCGTGCCCTGGGACGGCCACCGGGACCTGCTGGCCTCGCTGGCCGGGCCGCTGGCCGGCAAGATCGTGATCGACTGCGTGAACCCGCTGGGCTTCGACAAGCGCGGGGCGTACCCGCTGCCGGTCGCCGAGGGCAGTGCCGCGGAGCAGGCGGCCGCCGTGCTGCCCGGCAGCACCGTCGTCGGCGCGTTCCATCATGTCTCCGCGGTGGCGCTGCTCGACCCCGAGGTGGCCAGCGTCGACCTGGACGTGATGGTGCTGGGGGACGACCGGCAGGCCACCGACCTGGTGCAGGCGCTGGCGGCCCGCATCCCCGGGGTACGCGGCATCTACGCCGGGCGGCTGCGCAACTGCGGGCAGGTGGAGGCGCTGACCGCCAACCTCGTCTCGGTCAACCGCCGGTACAAGGCGCACGCGGGCCTGCGGATCACCGACGTCCACCTGAGCGTCAATTTCTAGTTGACGATCGGCCTCACGTCAACTTACGATTGACGCATGTCGGCTGAACCAATCACCCTCGATGCACTGATCGCCTTCGTCAAAGCCCAGCACCCCGGCGGCGGCCCGCTGGACAACCTGTCCGACGCGGTCGCCGTGTCCACCCAGCTGGGCGAGCAATCCGACCACCTGATCGGCCACTTCGTGGACCAGGCCCGCCGGTCCGGCGCCTCGTGGAGCCAGATCGGCACGAGCATGGGCGTCAGCAAGCAGGCCGCCCAGCAGCGGTTCGTGCCCCGCGGCGCGCCCAAGGAGCCATTCGCCCCCGGCGACTTCTCCCGCTACACCCAGCGGGCCCGCAGCACCCTCATCGCGGCGGAGGAACGAGCCCGCGCGGTGGGTGCGGCCGAGATAACCGCCGACCACCTCGCGGTCGGGCTGCTCGCCGAGCCGGACGGCCTGGCCGCCCGGGCCATCCACGACCTGGGGGTGAGCGATGAGCAGCTCCGCGCCGCGTTCCCGGGCCCGGCCGAGCCCGCCGCCCCAGCCGAGCCCGCCGACCCCGCCGCTCCGGAGGGCAGCGATGAGCCGATACCGCTCGGCCCCAGTGCCGTCCAGACGCTGAAAGCAGCGGCCCATGTCGCGCTGCGGATGGGCCACAACTACATCGGGACCGAGCACATCCTGCTCGCCCTGCTGGCCGGCCGCGGCGGTACCGCGGCCACGCTGGCCGGGCTCGGCATCACCGCACCCGCCGCGGAGAAGCACATCGAAGGCCAGTTCGCCGCCATCCGGAGCGCCCGCGGCCAGTGACCAGCCGGGTCAGGGCATGACGTGGATGGCGGGGCGGAGCGCGCCGAAGGCCGGCTCGTAGGGCACCGGCTTCTCGGTGACCAGCGTGACGTAGCAGGCGCGCCCGCCCGGGGCGGCGATCGCGTACTGCAGCCCGGTCACCGTCTTGGTGCCCACGCTGGCCTGGTCGTAGACGAGCACCGCCGGACGGCCATCCACCGACGTCGGGCCGATTTGCGCATTGCTGGCGTTCAGCGCGGTGAATTCGGACTCGGCCAGGGTGGTCAGCCCGGCCGCCGGATGGGTGCCCGGCGGGAAATGATCCGGGGAGCAGTTCAGCGAAATGACGGCCTGGGCCCCGGACTCACTGACCGGGCCGGGGTCGGCGAGGTCCACCGAGGACCCGCTGCCCCGGCCGGGCACCAGCGCGGCGAGCTGCGCGGCGGACGCCTGGCCGAGCCCGACCTGGCGCAGCGCGCGGTGCAGGGCCGCCGGGCTCTGGATGGTCACCCAGCGCACCGGGACGGCCATCCGCAGGCCACTGGCCGTGCTGCCGGCCCACCGCTGCCCGGCCCGCAGCGAGCTCCCGGCCGCCGAGCGGGTCACGTGGATGGGATGGCTGGCGGCCGAGTACATGGCCTGCTCCGCCTGGCTCGACGAGCTCGGGCCCGACGAGCAGCCGGCCGTGGCCAGGGTCAGCGTCGCGGCGAACGCGGACAGCGCCATCAGCGCCGGCGCTCGCTTCATCGTGACTCCCGTAATTCTTCCCGCACCTCAGTATGCGGGAAAATACTAGGTGCCCAGAAACGTTATATATGCCTGAATGGGCCATTTGGCCCAGGCGCGTCGCGCCAGACGAGCCGCCGCCCGGCCTGCGAGCCGGCTGGCCGCCACCCCGGCCGGCGGCCAGCCGGTGATCGCGCGGTTCAGCGGTAGGAGTGCTGCTCGTCCGGGAATGCGCCGCCCACCACGTCCTCGGCGAACGACTGCGCGGCCCGGCCCAGCAGGCCGGCCAGATCCGCGTACCGCTTCACGAACTTCGGCGTCCGCGGGGACAGCCCGGCCATGTCCTGCCAGACGAGCACCTGCGCGTCGCAGTCCGGGCCCGCGCCGATGCCGATCGTCGGGATGGATACGGCCGCCGTGACCCGGGCGGCCAGCTCGGCGGGCACGCATTCGAGCACGATCGAGAAGGCGCCGGCCACCTCCATCGCCTTGGCGTCGTGCAGCAGCTGCTCGCCATCCTCACCGCGGCCCTGCACCCGGTAGCCGCCGAACGCGTTGACCGACTGCGGGGTCAGGCCCAGGTGCGCCATGACCGGAATGCCCGCCGCTACCAGGTCCTCCACCTGCCGTAGCACCCGGTGGCCGCCTTCCAGCTTGACCGCGTGCGCGCCGGCCTCCTTCAGGAACCTGGTCGCCGCGGCCAGCGCCGCGGCCGGTGACGCCTGGTAGGAGCCGAACGGCAGGTCGGCCACGATCAGCGCCCGGCTGGTGCCGCGCACGACGGCGGCGGTGAGCGGGATGAGCTCGTCCACGGTGACCGGGATCGTCGTGTCGTGACCGAACACCACCATCCCGGCCGAGTCGCCGACCAGCAGCACCGGGATGCCAGCCTGGTCGAAGACGCCCGCGGTGAGCGCGTCGTACGCGGTGAGCATGGGCCACTTCTCGCCCCGGGCCTTGGCCGCGGCCAGGTCGCTGACCGTGACCCGGCGGGTGGCCCGCCCGCCGTAGAGCGGCTCGGGGGCCCGGCCCCGGGCCGGCGGGGTGCGGCCGGGCGCCTGAGCGGGCGCGGCCTGAGCGGGCGCGGCCTGACCGGGGGGAGCGCTGGTGGCGGGGGGACTGGCTGGCGGGCTGGCTGCGGCCGGGCTCACGGCCGGGGCGGGAGCATCGGTCCGCGGTCTGGTCGCGGCCGTGCCCGGGCCCCCAGAAATGCTGTTCATCTGGGATCCTCCATGTCTCGTGGCGCCGCTGCGGCGTCCCCGGACGCTTCGATGATCGCATGTGCCGGGCCACGGAGGTAGCCCTGCCGGGCCGGGATTCCCGGCCCGGAAAAGCGGGCGCCGGCCGGGAATCTTTTTCGATACGGGACTGTTCCGTATCGATAGCTTCCCGGCGGCCCCCGCCCGCCGGACACCTGCCCCGGGATAACGCCGCCGCCCGCGGCGCGCTTCCCGCCAACCTGAAGGACGTCATGGATCACCGCAACGCAGGTCCGGGCACGAACGGTGCCGCCGTGGCCGTTGCCCCGCCGACCGCGCGGTCGGCTGCCGCTGACAAGATCTACCGCCGCCGCTGGGCCATCCTCGGCGTGCTGGTCATCAGCCTGATCGCCATCGTGCTGGACAACACAGTGCTGAACGTGGCGCTCAAGACCATCGCCGAGCCCAAGCCGGCCGGGCTGGGCGCCAGCCAGAGCCAGCTGGAGTGGGGGATCAACTCCTACACGCTGGTGTTCGCCGGCCTGCTGTTCACCTTCGGGGTGATTGGCGACCGGATCGGCCGCAAGAAGATGCTGATGTTCGGCATGGCGGCGTTCGGCGTGTTCTCGCTGATCACCGCCTATTCACGCAACCCAGATCAGCTGATCTTCGCGCGAGCCGCCATGGGCCTCGGCGCAGCGGCCGTCATGCCACAGACGCTGTCTATCATCTCCAACGTCTTCGACCCGCGCGAGCGCGCCAAGGCCATCGGCATCTGGGCCACCGCCGTCGGCATCGGCGTGGCCATCGGCCCGATCGTGGGCGGGCTACTGCTGGCCCACTTCTGGTGGGGCAGCGTCTTCCTGATCAACGTCCCGCTCACCGCGGCCGGGGTGCTGGCCATCTTGCTGCTCGTGCCGGAGTCCCGGAACCCCAATCCGGGCCGGATCGACTACCTGGGCGTGCTGATGTCCATCGTCGGCCTAGTCCTCGTGGTGTACGGCATCATCCAGGGCGGCGAGAAGGGCTCCTGGATCCACTGGGACGTGCTCGGCATCACCGTCGCCGGACTCGCGGTGCTGGCCCTGTTCGGCTGGTATGAGACCCGGCTCAGCCACCCGTCGCTGGACGTGAAGCTTTTCCGCGACCCGCGGCTGTCCTCCGCGGTCGGCGCGCTCGGGCTGGTCTTCTTCGGCATGATGGGCGCGCTGTTCTTCCTAAGCTTCTACCTGCAGAGCGTGCGCGGCTACAGCCCGCTGTACGCAGGCGTGCTCACCCTGCCGTTCGCCGCGGGCCAGCTGCTGATGGCCCCGCGCAGCGCCCGGCTGGTCAGGCGGTATGGCACCAAGGCGGTCGCTGCGACCGGGCTGATCACGGTGGCGGTCGCGCTGGGCGGCTACCTGCTGCTCGGACTGAGCACCCCGATCTGGGTGCTGGCCGTGATCTTCTTCGTGCAGGGCGCGGGCATGGGCACCGTGATGCCGCCGGCCACCGAGGCCGTCATGTCCGTGGTGCCCCGGGAACGGGCCGGCTCCGGCTCGGCGCTGACCAACACCGCCCGGCAGGTCGCAGGGGCACTTGGCGTCGCGGTGCTGGGCTCCATCCTGGCCCAGGTCTACCGTGGCCAGCTCAGCCCGCACCTGACCACCCTGCCTGCTTCCGCCCAGAACGCCGCCACGGGCTCGATCACCGCTACTGACACCGTGGCCGCCAAGCTGGGGCACGCGGGACTGCGCCTCGACCAGTTCGGGGACGCCGCGTTCGTGCACGCCATGCACGTGACCACGGCCATCTCGGCGGTGATCATCGCTGGCCGGTGCGCTGGTCGTGCTGGTCTGGATGCCCGGGCGCGCGGCCGCGGCCGCCCCGGTGGCCCAGCCCGCCGCGCCGTCCGGGGACGCCCGGCACGAGGACACCGTCGTGGTCCAGATCCCGGCCGAGGCCGCGGCGCTGGCCACCGCGGAGGCCCCAGCGCAGGCCGGGCCGCTGGCCACCGTGGAGGTCCCGGCCGCAGCCCGGGCCGAAGTGGAAGGGTAAGGACATGAGCTCAGCCAGCGTCACCACCCCGGCCGCCCGGCGGCCCGGGCGGCCGCGCAGCGAGCGGGCCGACCGCGCCATTATCGACGCCGCCCTCAGCCTGTTCGCCGAGCGTGGCGTCGAGGGGCTGTGCATCGAGGAGGTGGCCGCCCGCGCGGGGGTGGGCAAGGCCACCATCTACCGGCGCTGGCCCGGCAAGGAAGACCTGCTGCTGGACGCGCTGGCCGCGCTGAAGACCCCGTTCCCGGAGCCGGCCGGCGAGTCGGCCCGCGCCGACCTGGTCGCCCTGCTGCAGACCATGGTGCGGGACCTGGCCGACCCCCGCCGGGCCCGGGAGTACGCCCTGCTGCTCGGTGAGGGGGCCAAGTTCCCCCGGCTGATCGCGAGGTACATGGAGACGGTGGTGGAGCCGCGCCGCGAGGTGATCCGCGCTGCCCTGCGCCGCGGCGTGGCCACCGGTGAGCTGCGCCCGGACACCGACATCGAGGCCGCGCTGTTCATGCTGACCGGCGCCATGCTGTCCCGGGGCCGGCACAACCCGGGAGAGCTCAGCCCAGAATTCGCCGAGCGGGTGGTGGACGAGCTGCTCCGTGGCCTGGCCCCGCGCTGAGCGTGGCAGACTCGGACCGTGCGACGCCCCTTCCGCCAGGTCAACGTGTTCGCCAGCCACCCGTACCGGGGTAACCCGGTGGCCGTGGTGCTCGACGGCGACGGCCTGACCAGCCAGGACATGCAGCAGTTCGCCAACTGGACGAACCTGTCCGAGACCACGTTCGTGCTGCCGCCGTCCACCCCGCAGGCGGACTACCGGGTCCGGATCTTCACCGCGACCACGGAACTGCCCTTCGCTGGCCACCCCACCCTGGGCACCTGCCACGCCTGGCTGGGTGCGGGCGGCAGGCCGGCCGCCGCCGGGGTTGTCGTTCAGGAATGCGGGGCCGGCCTGGTTGCGGTCCGCGAGGTAGCGGCGGGACTGGCCTTCGCCGCCCCGCCGCTGCTCCGCGAGGGGCCGGTGGACGAGCCGCTGGCCGAGCACATCGCCGCCGTGCTCGGCCTCAGCCGGGCCGGCCTCGTGGATCTGGCCTGGGCCGACAACGGGCCTGGCTGGGTGGCGGTGCTGCTGCCCAGCGCCGAGGCGGTGCTGGCGCTGCGGCCCGGCGTCGTCGACCTGGACATCGGGGTGGCCGGCCCGTACCCGCCCGGATCGCCCGCCGCCTTCGAGGTGCGCGCGTTCACCCCGGCGGTCGGCCCCACTGTGGAGGACCCGGTCACCGGCAGCCTGAACGCGTCGCTGGCCAAGTGGCTGCTGGACACCGGCCGGGCCACCGCGCCCTATGTGGCCAGCCAGGGCACGGTGCTGGGACGGCAGGGCCGGGTGCACATTTCCCGCGACGGCGACGGCCAGATCTGGGTCGGCGGGGCCACGCACACCTTCATTTCAGGCGAGGTCGAACTCTAGGCGGCCACTATTCAGTGGCCTCCTGGCGTAGGACCCCCCGGTCCCGGGAATTCCTCTCGGTGCATGCCGGATCTGCTCTCGGCAGGAGGGTTTCCGATCGTGGACCTATCGCAGGAGTGGGCTGAGCTGTTGCGCGCGGAGGGCGCCGGGTACGCGGCCGCCGCCCTGGCCAACATCAAGCATGAATTCCCCTCCGCGATGCAGCACACGATGACCGCCCCGGGCGATTTCCCGTACCGGCCGCGGGTCCGCAGCCCGGTGTTCTACGGCAGCTTCGACTGGCACTCGTCGGTGCAGATGCACTGGACGCTGCTGCGGCTGCTGCGCGCGGTGCCCGGCGCGGTGAACACCGGCCAGATCCGGATGGCCCTCAACGCCCAGTTCACCCCGGTGGCGCTGGCCGCCGAGGCCGAGTTCATCAAGGGCCCGGACGGGGCCACCCAGTGCCCGCAGGGGTGGGGCTGGGCGCTCGCGCTCAGCCATGAGACCACCACCTGGGAGCACCCGGATGGGCACAAATGGGCCGCCGCGATGCAACCGCTGACCGAGGCGCTGGTCCGCCGCTGGCTGCGCTGGCTGCCCGGCCAGGCCTATCCGGTGCGGTACGGCACCGAGCGCGGCAGCGCGTTCGCCCTGTCGCTGGCCTGGCCGTTCGCCGAGGCCCGGGCGCGCGCCGGGGACCCGGCGCTGCGCGAGGCGATCGCCACCAAGGCGGCCGCCTGGTTCAGCGCGGACATGATCTACCCGGCCGACTGGGAGCCGTCGGGCGACGACTGCCTGTCACCCGCGCTGACCGAGGCCGAGCTGATGGGCCGCATCCTGCCCGGCGACGAGTTCGCCCGCTGGCTGACCGTGTTCCTGCCGGGCATCGAATGGGGCCGCCCGGCCAGCCTGTTCACCCCGGTGGCGGGCAACGACACGGGCGGCACGGACGGCGGCGACGCGGCGGCCGACCCGGCCCGGCCGGGAGACCTGCTGGACGGGCTCAACGCCAGCCGGGCCTGGTGCTGGCGGCGCATCGCCGGCTACCTGCCCCCCGGCGACCCGCGCGTCGAGCCCGCGCTGGGCGCGGCGCGGCAGCACGCCAAGGCGGCGCTGCCCTACGTGCTGGGCAGCGGCTACCAGGCCGAGCACTGGCTGGCCAGCTACGCGGTGCTGATGCTGACCTGATCAGGCCCGGCCGGGCCGCGGCTCCCGCCAGGCGTTGGTGATCGGCAGCCGCCGGTCCCGGCCGAAGTTCCGCTGGGTGATCTTCGGCCCGGGCGGGTACTGCCGCCGCTTGTACTCGGCCCGGTCCACCAGCCGGATCACCCGGTCCACCAGGGCCGGGTCATGCCCGGTGGCGACCAGTTCGGCCGCGCCCATGTCCTGTTCCACGTAGTCGTCGAGCAGCTCGTCGAGCACCGCGTAGTCGGGCAGTGAATCGGTGTCCAGCTGGCCCGGTGCGAGTTCCGCGCTCGGCGGTTTGGTGATCGAGTTCTCCGGGATGGGCGGGATCTCACCGCGCCGGGCCGCCTCCTCATTGCGCCACCGGGCCAGCTCCCAGACCAGCGTCTTGAGCACGTCCTTGATCGGGCCGAACCCGCCCGCCGAGTCGCCGTACAGCGTGGAGTACCCGGTGGCGAGCTCGCTCTTGTTGCCCGTGGTGAGCACCAGGTGCCCTTCGGCGTTGCTCAGCCCCATCAGGATCACCCCGCGGACCCGGGACTGGAGGTTCTCCGCGGCCAGCCCGGTCAGGTCCAGCTCGCCCTCGAAGCTGTCCACCATGCCCGCGATCGGGACCGTCCGGGCCTGCAGTCCCTGGCGCTTGGCCAGTTCCTCGGCGTCGCTCACCGAGTGCCCGGACGAGTACCGGCTGGGCATCAGCACCACGCGCACCGCGTCCGGGCCGAGCGCGTCGGTGGCCACCGTGGCGACCAGCGCGGAATCGATCCCGCCGGAAAGGCCCAAAATTACTGAACGGAACCCGTTCTTGTGCACGTAGTCCCGGACGCCGGTGATGAGCGCGGCGTACACCTCGGCCAGCGGCGGCAGCCGCGGCCAGACGGCCGGCTCGCCGGGCTGGTCCCAGGCGGGCGCGCCGAGCGCTGGCTGGCGCGGCGCGGGCGGGGGCTGCG
Organism: uncultured Actinomycetes bacterium; assembly: GCA_963711705.1. Lineage (GTDB taxonomy): Bacteria > Actinomycetota > Actinomycetes > Streptosporangiales > Streptosporangiaceae > RYN-230. The sequence continues at coordinate 131,212 of CAVQFM010000011.1, read as the reverse complement.
CGGCCGGTGCCACCGGGGCTGGCCAGGGGGGCAGCGTGGCCCGGTGCATGGTCATCACCGTGCCGTCCTGGGCGTCGGCCGGGCTCTCCCCGGCCGGCAGCTCCAGGGCCGGGGGCAGGTCCAGGTCGGTGACCAGCAGTGTCTCCTCGAACTGCGGCCCACGGGCGATCAGGTTGCCCTCGGCGTCAACGATGATCGAGTCCCCGTCGAAGACCAGCTCGTCCTGGCCGCCCATCATGTTCACGTAGGCCAGCGCGGCCCCGGCCTCGCGGGCCCGGCGCACGCACAGCTGCAGCCGGGCCTCACTCTTGCCCCGCTCGTAGGGGGACGCGTTGGGCACCACCAGCAGCCCGGCGCCCGCCTGCCGGGTGACCGCGACCGGGCCACCGTCCTGCCACAGGTCCTCGCAGATGGCGATGGCCACGTCCACGGCTTCGGTCCCGGCCCGGCGGGCCGGCACCCGGACCACCGGCAGGCAGTTCCCGGGCACGAAGTACCGGTATTCGTCGAACACCCCGTAGTTCGGCAGGTGATGCTTGGCCGTCCGGACCACGACCTGGCCGCCGTAGAGCAGCGCCGCGGCGTCCAGCGGGGCGCCTGCGGGCAGCCCGACCCGGGGGGCCAGCCCCGGCCGGCGGCCCAGGTAACCGGTGACCACGGCGATGCCGCCCAGGCCCTCCTCGGCCAGCCGCTGCGCGGTGGCCTCCAGCGTCGCGACCGAGGCGTGCACGAACGAGGCCCGCAGCGCGAGGTCTTCCACCGGGTAGCCGGTCAGCATCATCTCCGGGAACACCACGAGGCCGGCGCCGCGGCCGGCCGCGCGGCGGGTCCAGTCCACGATGGCGGCGGCGTTCCCGGTCAGGTCACCGACGGTCGAATTTGCCTGGGCAAGGGCGATCCGGAGCCTGGTCACAATGTCACTGTATGCGCCGGCCGCCAGCCGCCCGGGCACGGGCCCAGCCACCCGCGCGCCCCCGGGCCCGGCCAGTTCGCCAGATAAAATCGGGGCTACGTAACGTCCTGGTAATACGGTGGCGGGACACTGGTCGCCAGGGCAGGCTCGGTCAGCCGATATGCTGTGCTGCCCGCGTAGATCGCAGGTATATGCCGCTGACCAGCAAGGACAGGCCGTCATGGACAGGCAGGAAGAATTCGTCCTCCGTACGCTGGAGGAACGGGATATCCGTTTTGTCCGGTTGTGGTTCACCGACGTCCTTGGTTACCTGAAATCCGTGGCGGTCGCGCCCGCCGAGCTCGAGGGCGCGTTCGCCGAGGGAATCGGCTTCGACGGCTCCGCGATCGAGGGTTTCGCCCGGGTCTACGAGGCGGACATGCTGGCCCGGCCGGACGCGTCCACCTTCCAGCTGCTGCCGTGGCGGGGCGAGGCGTCCGGGGTCGGCCGGATGTTCTGTGACATCCGGATGCCCGACGGCACGCCCTCGTACGCGGACCCGCGGTACGTGCTGAAGCGGGCGCTGGGCCACGCGGCCGACCTCGGCTTCACCTTCTACACCCACCCCGAGGTGGAGTTCTTCCTGCTCAAGGAGAAGCCTGCCGCGGGCAGCGCGCCGCAGCCCATCGACACCGGGGGTTACTTCGATCACACCCCGCACAGCATCGCGCACGACTTCCGGCACGCGTCCATCCAGATGCTGGAGAACATGGGCATCTCGGTGGAGTTCAGCCACCACGAGGGAGCGCCGGGCCAGCAGGAGATCGACCTGCGCTACGCCGACGCCCTCACCACGGCCGACAACATCATGTCGTTCCGGCTGGTCATGAAGGAAGTGGCACTCCAGCAAGGGGTGTACGCCACGTTCATGCCCAAGCCGTTCACCGAGCACCCGGGCTCGGGCATGCACACCCACATGTCGCTGTTCGAGGGCGACCGGAACGTGTTCTACGAGCCGGGGGCGGAATTCCAGCTGTCCAAGCTGGGCCGCGCGTTCATTGCCGGGCTGCTCCGGCACGCCGCGGAGATCACCGCGGTCTGCAACCAGTGGGTCAACTCCTACAAGCGGCTGTGGGGCGCGGCGGAACGCACCGCCGGGGCCGGCGGTGAAGCGCCCGCGTACATCTGCTGGGGGCACAACAACCGGTCCGCCCTGATCCGGGTGCCCATGTACAAGCCGCACAAGGGAAATGCCACGCGTGTCGAGTTCCGCTCGGTAGACTCCGCGTGCAACCCTTACCTTGCGTTTGCGGTGATCCTGGAAGCGGGTCTGAAGGGGATAGAGGCCGGCTACGAGCTGCCGCCCGGCGCGGAGGACGACGTGTGGGCGCTGACCTCGGCCGAGCGGCGGGCGCTTGGCATATCGCCGCTTCCGCAGAGCCTGGATGAGGCGATCACGGCGATGCAGGACAGCGAGCTGGTGGCAGCGGCGCTCGGTGAGCAGGTCTTCGACTTCTTCCTGCGCAACAAGCGGGCCGAGTGGCGGGAGTACCGGCACCAGGTCACCCAGTTCGAGCTGGACCGCTACCTACCGGTGCTGTGACAGTGAGTCAAAGCGGTGGCGATGACCGGGGCCGGGGCGAGCGGGGCTGAGGCAGCGAACTGGGTCAGGGAACGGGGTTACGGCGCGGTGTTCTGGGTCGGAGTGCTCGGGCCATTAATGATCAGGTCCGAGGGGGCGGAGGTGCTCGTCCCCGCGCCCAAGCAGCGGGTCATCCTGGCTGCGCTGGCGCTGCGGGCGGGCCAGGTCGTCTCCTACGACGAGCTCGCCGAGACCATCTGGGACGGGGCGCCGCCGCCGGCGCCCGGGTCGCCATCCGCAACTACGTGAAGCGGCTGCGGCAGATCATGGGGCCGGTCGCCGGGCGGCGGATCGTCACCCGCGACCCCGGCTATGCCCTCGAAGCGGCCCCCGGCGAGGTCGACGCGCTCCGGTTCACCGCGCTGTGCGCGGCCGGCGGTGAGGCCATCCGGGGTGGTGACCCGGACGGCGCCGGCCAGGCCTGGGACGTGCTTACCGAGGCGCTCGGCCTGTGGCGCGGCAACCCGCTGGTCGATGTGCCGTCCAACGTGCTGATCACCGCCGAGGTGCCGCGGCTGGACGCGCTGCGCATGCAGGCCCAGGAATGGCGGATGGACGCCGGCCTGGCCCAGGGCCGGCACTCCGAACTCGTCAGCGAGCTGACCCAGCTGGCCCGCGATCACCCGTGGCGCGAGCGGTTCCACGCCCAGCTGATGCTGGCGCTGTACCGCTGCGGCCGGCAAGCCGAGGCGCTGGCCGCCTACCAGCGGACCCGGCGCCTGCTGGTGGACGAGCTCGGCGTGGAGCCGGGCCGGGAGCTGCGGGACCTGCAGGCCGGCATCCTGGCCGCCGATCCGCGGCTGACCACGCCCGGCTCGTGGACCCGGGGTTACCTGGGGCCGGACACGCCGGCCACCGGTGCCCCGGGCCCGGGCCAGCCCGGGCCCGGCGGGCAGGGCGCCAGCCAGCCTGCCCCGGCCGTGGTCCGGCCGGTGCCCGCCCGGGTGCGCGGCGCCCCGGTGCCTGGTGGCACTGGGCCGGGTGGCAGCGGGACACCGGGCAGCGGCGCGCCGGGCGGCCGGGCCCGGGCGGCCGCGCCGAAAGGCGGCCAGGCCGCGGTCGTGCCGCGGCAGCTGCCCGCGGGCGTGGCGCACTTCGCCGGGCGCACCGCCGAGCTGGCCGAGCTGCGGGCCTGGCTGGACGAGGCCACCTCGGCCGAGGAGTCGGTCAAGGTCCTGGTCATCGGGGGCACGGCGGGCGCGGGCAAGACAGCCCTGGCCGTGCACTGGGCTCATCAGTCGGCCGGCGAGTTCCCCGATGGCCAGCTGTACGTCAACCTGCGCGGGTTCGACCCATCCGGCACGCCGGTCCAGCCCGCGGATGCGCTGCGCTGGTTCCTGGGTGCGTTCGGGGTGACCGAGGAGCAGATCCCGGACAGCATAGAGGCCCAGGAAGCCCTGTACCGCAGCGTGCTGGCGGGCAAGCGGGTGCTGGTCATCCTGGACAACGCGCGCGATGCCGCCCAGGTGCGGCCGCTGCTGCCGGGCAGCCCGAGCTGCCTGGCCCTGGTGACCAGCCGGGCCCGGCTGCCCGGGCTGGCCGCCACCGAGGGCGCGCGGCTGGTCCAGCTCGACGTGCTGACCGCCCCCGAGGCCAGCGAGCTGCTGGCCAGCCGGCTGGGGGAGCGGGCCCGCGCCGAGCCGGAGGCGGTCCGGCAGCTGACCGAGGCGTGTTCCCGGCTGCCGCTGGCGCTGAGCATCGTGGCCGCGCGGGCCGCGGCCCGGCCGTACCTGCCGCTGGCCGGCCTGGCCCGTGAGCTGGCCGACGTGGCGGGCCTGCTGGACGCGCTGGATGCCGGCGACCCGGTGGCCAGTGTCCGGGCCGTGTTCTCCTGGTCGTGCAAGCAGCTGAGCGAGCCAGCGGGCCGCCTGTTCCGGGTGCTCGGCCTGCACGCCGGGCCGGATGTCAGCATCCCGGCCGCGGCCAGCCTGGCGGGCCTGGAACCGGCCCAGGCCGCCGCGGCCGTGGCCGAGCTGGCCGACGGGCACCTGATCGCCGAGCACCCGCCCGGCCGGTACGCCTTCCACGACCTGCTCCGCGCGTACGCCGCCGACCTGGCCGGCGCGATGGACAGCGAGCCGGACCGGCGCCAGGCCGTGCACCGGGTGCTGGACCACTACCTGCACACCGCGTACGCCGGCAGCCTGGTGCTCAACCCGTCGCGGGACTACGTGACCCTCGACCCGCCCGTGCCGGGGGTCACCCCCGAGCCGCTGGGCAGCAGCAGCGACGCGCGGGCCTGGTTCGAGGCCGAGCGGCTGGTGCTGCTGGCCACCATCACCCAAGCGGCCGACCTGGGCTTCGACCGGCACGCCTGGCAGCTGCCGTGGGCCTTGTGGCTGCTCTTCGACCGCGAAGGTTCCTGGCACGACCAGGTCACCATCCAGAACACGGCGATCCTGGCCGCGCAGCGCCTGGGTGACCTCGCCGGGCAGGGCAACGCCCACCGCGATCTCGGCGCCACCTACGGCCGGCTGGGTGCACTCGCCGAGGCACGCGTGTACTGCACCCAGGCGCTGGAGCTGCACCGGGCGGTGGGCGACCGGCTCGGCGAGGCCCGGGCGCACAACGAGATCGCCACGCTGGCCCAGAAGCAGGGCCGGCTGGCCGAGGCGCTCGGCCACGCGCAGCTGTCGCTCGCCCTGTTCCGCGACGCGGGGCACACCCCCGGCCTGGCCAAGATGCTCAACGGCGTCGGCTACCTGCACGCCCAGCTGGGCGACTACGAGCAGGCCCTGGAGTACTGCCAGCAGGCGCTGGACATGTACCGCAGCCTGGGTGACCCGCTGAACGCCGGCGTCACCTGGGACAGCGTTGGCTATGTGCTGCTCAACCTGGGCCGCTACGACGAGGCCATCAGCTGCCTGCGCACCGGGCTGGGGCTGATCGAGGGCCTGCAGCCGGGCTACTACAAGACCACCATGCTGGTCCATCTGGGCGATGCCTACCACGCGGCCGGTGAGCCGGGGCGGGCCCGGCACGCCTGGCAGGAAGCCCTGGACATCCTGGAGGACCTGAAGCACACCGATGCGCCGCAGGTCCGGGCCCGGCTCGACGGCGTGCCCCCACCCACCCCGGGCAGCGTGCCCGGGGCCGCCAGCGGGACCGCGCTGGGCGGCCAGCGGCATGAAGATCACGCCGTCGGCGCCTGAGAAACCGAAAGCTATTCGGCGCTACCGGGACGTTACCGGCCGGGCGCAGACTCTACTTGTGCACCTACCCCCCCCGGTGCACCCCCCTGCCGGGGCCGTCCACGGACGGCCCCGGCGCCGGATCTCCGACTGTTGGTCTGGGAGCCGGAGTATCCGAGAGGGCCTGGGAAATCTCCCCGCTCGACTGCCCAGGCCAGGCAGCAAGCGCCCGTGTAAGTGGTCTCAGCGCCTCGTCGCGCGAATCGCCAGCGGGTAGTGACCGGGCCTTCCCCCCCTAGGCCCGGTCCGCTGCTGCCTCCCGGGGGGTCCGCTTGACGATGGCCTCCGCGGCCTACCGCCTGCTCCGGGCGGCGCCTGGCTGCTGGGCCGGTTCACGGGCGCCGGCCGGGCGGGACACTGATCCCTCCCGGGGAGAGCCAGCCCGGCCGCAGGCCGTTACGGTTCATGGGTGAACGTGCGCCGCAGGACGACACCAGCCGGGCAGCTGGCCCGGATGGGGTTCGCCGATGCGGCCCGGGCCGAGCGGCTGGTCAGTGACGATCTGTCGCTGGACGCGGACGGCGGCGACGCCGACCTGCTGGCCGCGCTGGCCGCCGCGGCCGACCCCGACCTGGCGCTGGCCGCGCTGGCCCGGATGCCCCGGGACGCGGAACTGGCCGCCGCCCTGCGCAGCGACCCCGGGCTGCGGGCCCGGCTGACCGCGGTGCTGGGGGCCAGCGCCGCCCTCGGTGACTACCTGGCCCGCCATCCCGGCGACTGGCAGGTGCTGTCCGGGGCGGACGCGCTGCACGGCACCGGGGCCGCCGAGCTGCGGGCCGGACTGCTGACGGCCGTGGGGGCCCAGCCCGAGGACGCGGAGCCGGTGGCCAGCCCGGCCGCTGCGGACGGCGGGGACCCGGCCACCGCGCTGCCCGCCGCCTACCGGCGGCGCCTGCTGCACCTGGCGGCGCGCGATCTGACCGGCGCGGTGACGGTGGACGAGACCGCGGCCGAGCTGGCTGATCTGGCCGCCGCGGCGCTGGAGGCGGCGCTGGCCATCGCCCGGTCGCAGCTGCCGCCCGGCTCGGCCCCGGCCCGGCTGGCCGTCATCGCCATGGGCAAGTGCGGCGGCCGCGAGCTCAACTACGCCAGCGACGTCGACGTGATCTTCGTCGCCGCGCCGGGGGCCGCGGCCGGGAACGGGGACGAGACGGCGGCGCTGCGCACCGCGACCCAGCTGGCCGCGGGCCTGGTCCGGGTGTGCTCGCAGAGCACCGCCGAGGGCGCGCTGTTCCCGGTTGACCCGAACCTGCGGCCAGAAGGCCGGGACGGCCCGCTGGTGCGCACCCTGGCCAGTCACCGGGCCTACTACGACCGGTGGGCCAAGACCTGGGAATTCCAGGCCCTGCTGAAAGCCCGGCCGGTGGCCGGCGACCTGGAGCTGGGCCGCAGCTACACCGAGATGCTCAGCCCGCTGCTCTGGCAGGCGTCGCAGCGGGCCAACTTCGTCGCCGACGTGCAGGCCATGCGCCGCCGGGTGATCGGGAACCTCCCGCCCAGCGAGGCCGACCGCCAGCTCAAGCTCGGCCCCGGCGGGCTGCGGGACATCGAGTTCGCCGTGCAGCTGCTGCAGCTGGTGCACGGCCGCACCGACGAGACACTGCGCGAGACGGGCACCCTGCCCGCGCTGGACGCGCTGGCCCGGGGCGGCTACGTGGGCCGGGAGGACGCGGCCACGATGGCCGCCGCCTACCGGTTCCTGCGCACCGTCGAGCACCTGCTCCAGCTCCGCCAGCTCCGGCGCACCCACACACTGCCGGCCGACCCGGGCGCATTGCGCCGGCTCGGCCGGGCGCTGCGCCGGGCGCAGACCCGTGACGGTGCCGTCACCCCTGCCCCGCCGCGGCGCTCCGACCCGGCCGCCGACCTGATGGCCCAGTGGCGGCAGCACGCCCGGGAAGCCAGGCGGCTGCACGAGAAGCTGTTCTACCGCCCGCTGCTGGACGCGGTGGCCCGGCTGCCCAGCGACGCGGTCCGGCTGACCCGGGAGGAGGCGCGGGTCCGGCTGGAGGCCCTGGGCTACGCCGATCCGGAGGGCGCGCTGCGCCACATCGAGGCGCTGACCTCCGGGGTGTCCCGGCGGTCGGCCATTCAGCGCACCCTGCTGCCGGTGCTGCTCGGCTGGTTCGCGGATGCCGCCCAGCCGGACGCTGGGCTGCTGGCCTTCCGCCAGGTCAGTGACGCGCTCGGCGATTCACCGTGGTACCTGCGGCTACTACGGGACGACACCAACGTGGCCCGGCGGATGGCCCGGCTGCTGGCGTCCAGCCGGTATGCCACCGACCTGCTGATGCGCGCCCCGGAGACGGTCGCCCTGCTCGGCTCGGATGACCAGCTGGTGCCCCGGCCCGCCGCCGCGCTGCACGCCGAGGCCACCGCGGTCGTGCGCCGGCACGCCGCCGCCGACCGGGCCGTGCAGGTGGTCCGCGCGCTGCGCCGCCGCGAGCTGCTCCGCACCGCCGCGGCCGACCTGCTCGGCCGGGCCACGATCGAGGAGACCAGCGAGGCGCTGACCGTGATCACCGCGGTCACCATCGGCGGCGCGCTGGACGCGGCGATCAGCCGGGCCGAGCAGGAGCACGGCCCGCTGCCTACCCGGGTATGCGTGGTGGCGATGGGCCGGTTCGGTGGCCGGGAGACCGGGTACGGCAGCGACGCCGACGTGATGTTCGTGCATGACCCGCTGCCCGGCGCGGACGAGCAGGGCGCGGCCCGGGCCGCGCACGCGGTGGCTGAGGAGCTGCGCAGCCTGCTGGCCCAGCCCGCGCCCGATCCGCCGCTGGTGGTCGATCCCGGCCTGCGCCCGGAAGGCCGCCAGGGTCCGCTGGTCCGCACGCTGGCCTCCTACCGCGGGTACTACGAGCGCTGGTCACTGGCCTGGGAGGCGCAGGCGCTGCTGCGGGCCGAGCCCGCCGCCGGTGACCGCGAGCTCGGCCAGCGGTTCAGGGCGCTGGCCGACGAGTTCCGCTACCCGGCGGGCGGCATCAGCGAGGCGTCCGTGCGCGAGATCCGGCGGCTGAAGGCCCGGATGGAAGCCGAGCGGATGCCCCGGGGCACTGACCCGGCGATGCACCTGAAGCTCGGCCCGGGCGGGCTGTCCGACGTGGAATGGGTGGTGCAGCTCCTCCAGCTGACCCACGCCGGCCAGCTGGAGGAGCTGCGCACCACCCGCACCCTGGCCGCGCTGGCCGCGGCCGAGCAGGCCAGGCTGATCGGTGCGGATGACGCGGCCGCGCTGGCCGCGTCGTGGCGGCTGGCCACCCGGATCCGCAACGCGGTCGTCCTGCTGCGCGGCCGGGCGTCCGATGTGCTGCCCGCCAAGCAGGCTGAGCTGGCCGCGGTGGCCCGCATCCTGGGCTACTCGCCGGACGCCAGCCAGGACCTGGTCGAGGACTACCGGCGCACCGCCCGCCGGGCCCGCGCGGTGATGGAGCGCCTGTTCTACGGCTGACCGGCGCGGCCCATCGGGGGCCGAAGCCGGGCCCGCCGGCGTCACCCCCGGCCGTTGCGGCGAAGCACGTGCAGCGCGTTGACGGTGACCGCCCCGCGCCACTCCAGTTCGGCGGCTGGCGACCAGACCTGCCAGTTGAACATCCAGCCGCCGTCGTCGCGCTGCGCCGCGGCCAGGCGATCGAGGTGCGCGTCGATGACCGCGGGCTCGAACAGGCCGCGGCTCAGCGACCCGGGCAGCGGTGCGAAGTCCAGCGGGCCGTGCACCTCGCCCGGCGCGTCCGGGTCCAGGGTGACCAGGCCCTGGTCGAGGATGAGGGAGCCGGCCTGGGCGAAGGCCTTGGCCGCCCGGTCCCGGTCGGGCACGTGGTCGAGGAAGTAGCACACGGCCCGCATGTCGTACGGGCCGGCCGCGGTCAGCTCCCCGATCCGGGCCCAGAGCAGCTCGGTGGCCCGGTCCAGCCACGGGTGGCGCACCCCGCGGGCGTGCAGCGTGCCGGCCAGCAGGCCGGTGGTGATCAGCGAGGCGGGCTGCCCGTCCTCGGGCACCAGCCACGGGGCGTGCGGCCAGCCCGCCATGGCCGGGTCGACGAACACGGCCCCGCCCGCGGCCGGGGCGTGCGCGTCCAGCCATTCGCATGCGCCCTGGGCCAGCGCATCATCCCAGGCATCCGAGTCGTGCAGGGCGTGCAAGCCGAACTCGATGGCCAGCGGCTGGCTGCCCGGGCACCGGCCGTCTGGTTCGAGCGCGTGGCCGAAGCCGCCGTCGGGGTTGCGGTAGGCGGCGACCGCGTCGCGGACCGGCTCGGGGCCGCCAGTGCCGAAGAGCCGGTCGAACCGGCGGCGCTCCAGCACCCGGCCGCTGGCCGCCAGGAAGCGGGCGGCCGCGTCGATGTCAGGTGTGATCATGCCGTCCATCCTGGCCCGGTGGGCGCGTGGTCTCTTGAACGAATCGGACACGTGCCAGACTCGAAGGCGTGGACTGGTCGGCCGGATACCGGGAGTACCCGCCGCCTGCCGGGCTGGCGGCGGCGGTGTCCTGCGTCTGGATCGGGGTGACGCCCCCTGCGGGCGCGCCGCCGACCCGGGTGCTCCCGGACGCCTGCGTCGATCTGATCTGGCAGCAGGGCCGGGGCGTGTTCATCGCCGGACCGGACACCGGGCCGGTGTTCGAGATGATGCCGCCCGGCACGGTGCTGGCCGCGATCCGGCTGCGGCCCGGCGCGGCCGGGGCGGCGCTCGGCGTGCCGCCCAGTGTGCTGCTCAACCAGCGTGCCGACGCCCGTGACCTGCGCGGTGAGCTGCCAGCCGGCCTGGTTACCGAACTCGGCGCGGGGCTGCCCGGATCGCTGCCGCCCGGGGTGGCGCTGCACCGGCTGGCCCGGGCCGTGGGCCGGCTGGCCGCGGCCGGGCCGCCGGATGCGCTGGTGGCCGAGGCCGCGCGGCGGCTGGACCAGCCCGGGTCGCGCGTCGGGCAGGTCGCCGCTGATCTCGGGATCAGCGAACGGCAGCTGCACCGGCGCTGCTGCGCCGCGGTCGGTTACGGTCCGGTGCTGCTGCGCCGGGTGCTGCGGTTCCGCCGCTTCGTGTCCCGCATCGACAGTGGCCGCCCGGCCGATCTGGCCCAGGTGGCCGCGGACGCTGGTTACGCCGACCAGGCGCACCTGACCCGGGACAGCGCCGAACTCGCCGGGCTGGCGCCGGCCGCCCTGATCCGCGCCCGGCGGCAGGCGTCCTGAGTCGTCCCGCTGGCGATATCCATCGCGGCGAACTAGCTGGTCGTGCCGGGCCGCACGTAGTCGTGGGTCATTCGTGCCGGGGTGGTCAACTGCACTGCCGGTGATCCGGCGAGCGACCGTGAATCACCGTTGCCGCCCCTGCTGACGGGCAGGCAGATGAATGAAGGTGGCTGGGGGGGAACCCCGGCGCACTCTCAGTCGTCCTTGGCTGGCGACGGCGGGAGGTGGTTACGTGGAGCGCGATGCGGACCGGGGAAATCTGGAGCAGCTGCTAGACGAGCGCGGGCAAGACCTCATGCGCGCCGCGGTCGCGCTGACCGGCAGCTGCGCTGACGGCGAGGACCTGCTGCAGGCCGCCCTGGAACGGCTGCTGCGGAACTGGCGCCGCGTCGACACCGATCCTGAGGGGTACCTGCGACGCACCATGTACAACCTGGCCGCCGATGGCTGGCGCAGCCGGAGCCGGTGGCGCGGCAGGCTCGCCGAGTTCCGCGCGCAGGCCCCCGCAAGGACCGGTAGGGAGGATGTCGCCGCGGTGGACCTGCGCGACGCGCTTGTGCGCCTGCTGTACCAGCTGCCGGCGCGGCAGCGGGCGGTGATCGTGCTGCGGTACTGGGAGCAGCGCACCGAGGCCGAGACCGCGGCGCTGCTCGGCTGCTCAGAGGGCACGGTCAAGTCCGCCGCGTCACGGGGGCTGCGGCGGCTGCGGGAGCTGGCCACCACGTGGCAGGAGCCAGGCGGTGGTCCAGCGCAGGGCACGAAAACGGAGCTAAGAACCACGATCGGGCTGGCGAAGGGAAGACCATGAACGGGGAAATCGAGGAGCTGCTTCGCCAGGGACTGGACCGGCTCACCGCAGAAGTGCAGGTTCCGGCGGGCGTGGCGGGCCGGGCGCGCGCGCGGCGGCGCCGGCGGCGGATCGTGACCAGGACCGCGCTGGCCTGCGGGACCGCAGCGGTTACCGCCGCTGCCGTCATCGCCGCGACCGGACCCGGGTCAGGAGCCGGGGGGCCGGTTCAGGCGCACACCGCCGCCTACGTAATCCAGCGGGTGGGAAATGCTGTCGCTAGCACCAACATGGTTATGCAGACGGACACTACCTTTAGCCCAGCCTTTCCTAAAATCATGCAGTGGAACTACCACAAAAATGTGAGAATGGTTCAGTCGGGATTTATTCCGCCCGCCGCTATGCCAGGGTCCCCGTGGGCGCAGGGGCAGGAAAGCTGGGGCGTCGGCACCTCGACGATCAACGGAAAGCGGACCTGGGTCCAGGTTGACTACCGCCGTCATGAGTGGTACGCCACGTCGGCTCTCGGGTTCGCGCCGAACGGATGCGCTAGCGCCCCGTCCTGGGCCGAAGACGGTGGCCCCGGGAACTGGGCGGCCTACATCCGGCACGCGCTTTCCTGCGGGAAGTTCACGATCGCCGGGCACGCCCGGGTCAACGGCACCAAGACCATCAAGATAACGGGCTCGATGACGGAGCCCGGCTTCTGGGCTGGCCCGCATGGCGAGCGCCAAACGCTGCACGCCGACGCGACTTTGTACGTGGACCTGTCCACATACCTTCCAGTCCGGGTGATCTGGAACAACTCGAGCCGGACGGCCGGCGGCAAGCCCTTGCACGGCACCGTCACGCAGGACATCCGAATCCTGCCGCCGACCCCGCGCAACGTCGCCAGGGCGAGCGTGACCGTTCCCGCCGGGTTCCGCAGCGTTCCCGACGGCTCCTTCGGCGGCCCCGTGTTCCCCTACTTCGGGTGACACAGACGAGGCGGCCAGGATCGGCTGGACTGGGCGGGCGTGTCTAGGAGGCTTTATGCGCGTCACTCGATGGCATCTGCAGCGTGGCGTCCTGGTGGTGGCCGGGGTTGCCGCCGCGCTGAGCACTGCGCCGGGTATACCGGTGGCCAGCGCGGCCACGGTGCCTGGGCCGGTGCTGCGGCTGGAAGCTGCGCAGCGCAGCATCACGCTGGAGCGCGTCGGCGGAAAGGTGCTCCTGGACCCCGGCATCTGGGTAGCGGCACTCGGCTCGCCGTTGCAGTTCGATGTGCGGCGGATGCCATACACCAGCCCAATCACGATCACCCAGATCATCCACGCGCCGTCCGGCGGGATCGTGCGCAGGCCCCTGCCTACGAGCATCCTGGACGGCTGGAACGGCCTGCGTCGCTTCATCCGGCTGACCGCGCGGAACGCCGCCGGCCAGGTGGTCGTCTCCCACCAGGTCACGTTCTGCCCCGACAGCTACCAGCCTGCCCGGGTGCGCCCGGCCAGTCCGCCCACCTCGCCCTACCCACAGCAGTGCCCCACCGTCCCGTTCGCGAGGGGGATGGTGTGGGGAGTGCAGAAAGGCTGGGCCATCGACCCGATTCAGACCGACTTCTTCGGCCCGGGCCCGGTCAAACTTCCCCTGGGCGTCTATCGGCTGACAGAAACGATCAGTTCGGTATACAGGCGGCTGTTCGGCATCTCCGCCCGCGACGCCACCGCCACCGTCACCGTCAAGGTGGTCAAGGGGCGAGCCAGGTCGGCCACCGCATATCCTGCTCGCACACCGGGATCACTGCCCAGCGCTCCAGCCGTTCCCTATCTCAAGCAGCCGCCCCCGGCCGCGCTGCCTGATCTGGTGGCGCTGCCAGCATGGCAGATCAGGTCCAGCCATTCGAGCAAGGGTGATTTTCTTGACTTCGCGGCGACCGTGTGGATCGGCGGCAACGGCCCTCTCGATGTCGAGGGCTTCCGGTCTCACGCTTCGCCGGTCATGAAGGCCTACCAGTACTTCTGGCGCGGCGGTCACGTCATTGGCCGGGCCAGAGCCGGGACCATGGGCTTTGACAACCGGCGGGGCCACAACCACTGGCACTTTGAGCAGTTCGCCCGATACGCGCTGGTCAATGCGGCTAAGTCGCTGGTGGTGCGCAGCCACAAGCAAGGATTTTGCATCGCCCCCTCCGACGAAGTCGATCTGCTGCTGCCGCACGCGGTCTGGCAACCCCCGTTTGTGGGCCTGCAAGGAGAATGCGGGTCGCCGACGGCCCTGTGGGTGGCCGAGGAACTTCCTGTCGGCTGGGGTGATACCTACATCCAGTCCATCGCCGGCCAGTCGTTCAACATCACTCACGTGCCAAACGGCACTTACTACATCGAGGTGATCGCCAATCCCGAGAGGGCCCTGTCTGAGACCACCACTGGCAATGACATCTCCTTGCGCAGGCTCATCCTCGGCGGCACCTCAGGCCACCGCACAGTGAAGGTACCGCCCTGGCACGGCATCGACCCGGAACCCTAGGAGCCATGAGGACGACTGCCCAGGTCCAGCGGCCGCCGCCGCAAAAGAAAACCCGGCCCACGAGGAGCCGGGTGGTATATGCGCACCAGTGTAACAGCACCAGCCCGGCCGGGCTTCCCGGCTGACCGGCCCGGTGCACCCGCTCAGCTCACCAGCCCTCGGGACGGTGATACCGGCCAGCCGGGTCGGGCAGCTGGTGGGTTTTCAGGTCGGCCGCGGTGAGCCGGGCCCACCAGTGCCGCCCGGCCCCGACCCCCGGCTCGCTGCGCAGCGCGCCGGCCAGGTGGTTCGGCGACGGGTTGACCACCCCGACCGGCACCCGCTCGCGGGCCTGCTCGATCGGGAAGCGCAGGTCGCTGTCGTTGGAGATGATCATGGCCCCGTCCACCGCGCCGGTCAGCACGTCCATCAGCAGGTGCGAGGCGACGTTCACGTCGGTGCCTTTCTCCTCCCGGTTGGCGTAGGACACCATGAACACCGCGCTGTCCACCTCGCCGCCCTGGCCGTCCTGGATCATGACCGGCCAGGACGGCACCACCAGCTGCGGCCGCCCGTCGCGGTCCTTCACCGCCAGCGGCGCCGTCTTGACCCGGGCGACGTAGCTGCCGTACTCGATGTGGTCCACGCTGCTGGCCGCGCGCAGCGCCTTCAGGTACACGTCCTGGTCGGCCTGGCCGGACGGGTTGCTGGGCCCGTCGATCCGGGCCGTGCAGTAGACGAGCCGGCTGACCCTGGCGTCCGGCCAGTTGGTGCGCTTGCTGATGAGCGCGCTGGCCAGCGCGCGCAGGTCCAGCCAGCGCCAGCCCGGCGTGCCCCGCCCGCACAGCCCGCGGCCGCCGTAGTAGAGGTTGAACCCGTCCACGTAGACGCCGATCCGCACCCAGGCAACGTAGCACCGGCAGGCACACTGGAACCGTGAGGCAGGACGGGTGGCGCCGCAGGCCGGCCATGGGCTGGCCGCTGAGCCCAGCCCTGGCCTGGCTGCCGCGCCCGGTTTCGCTGCGGGTGCGGCTGGTCGCCGTGGCGCTGTGCCTGCTGGCCGCCGGGGCCGCGGTCATCACGGTGGCGGGCGGCCGGGTCGCCCGTGGCTACCTGATGGCGCAGGCGGACCGGCAGCTGCTCGCCTACGCCGACCGGCTGACCAGCCAGCCGTTCCGGGCCACGCCGATCGCCCCGGTGGGGGCGAGCCCGGGGGAGTACAGCATCGAGGTGCGCGGGTCGCACGGCCAGCTGGTGCTGCGCTCCGGGCCGGCCAGTCACCCCGGCCTGGCGGCCCGGGCCGCCGCCCCCCGGCTGGGGCAGCTGACCACGCTGGCCGGGGCCTCCGGCGGCAGCTACCTGGCGGTGGCCGAGCCGATCCGCTACTCGGCCCGGCGCATCCCGTACGCCTACAGCGCGGCCGATTTCTCCCTCGTCGTCACCAGCCGGGCCGGCCCCGGCCTGGACGGCACCCTGATCGTGGGCCTGGACCTGGCCAGCATCGACCAGCTGACCAGCAGGCTCACCATCGTCAGCCTGGTCACCAGCGGGCTCGCCCTGCTGGCCGTGGCCGGCCTGGGCGCCGCCGCCGCGGCGGCCACGCTCCGCCCGCTCACCCGGCTGGAGACCACGGCGGCGGCCATCGCCGCGGGATGCCCGCCCGCGCCCATCGTGGCCGGGCCGGCCGGTGACGATCCCGGCCGCCTCGCGGCGCCGCTGAACGAGGCGCTGGCCCAGCTGGCGGAGCCCGGGCCTGGAGCCCAGGCGGCCGCGGCGCGGGCCCGGGACCGGGCCGGGTGGCGGCCCCGGACCGCGGCCGAGATCACCCAGGAGCTGCGCCGGCCGATCGGCGTGCTGCGCGGGCTGGCCGAGCACTACCGGCACCAGGGTGCGCTGACCGCCGGTGAGCAGGACCGCATCCTGCGCCGGGTGGCCGAGGAAACCGCGCGGATCGACGCGCTCGCCGAGGACCTGCGGCGCAGCTGCGGGGACGAGCCGGGTCCGGATCCGTCCCGGAAATAGCCTGCCCGCCCGCCCAGCAGGGCCTGCGCTCTGGAACCAGACCAGCACGCACCGCGCTGGCGGGGCAGGTGACCGAGCGGTCCGAGCGGGTCGCCCGGGTGACGTTCCGCTACGACATACTGAATGCGGAGGCGCTGGCCCCGCGCCTCGGCAGGCCTGGCGAGGAAGGCGATCGAAAATGGACCTGACTGGCGCCACCTGGCGCAAGTCCTCTTACAGCGGCCGGAACGGCGGTACATGTGTGGAGGTCAGGGTCGTGCCCGGCGCCAAAGAGGGCAGCGACTACGTGATCACCATGCGCGACTCCAAGGACCCCGACGGCCCGGTGCTGACCTTCACCCCCGACGAGTGGCGCGCGTTCACCCTGGGCGTCCAGGACGGCGAGTTCGACCTGGCCGAAGACGAGGACCAGCCCACCACCTGACGGCCGGGGTGCGCGTTGCCACGCCGGCTCAGTGGTCGGTGGGCAGGCTGTCCAGCAGGCCGGCCACGGCCAGGCCGGTGCTCGCGCCGATCAGCGAGCCGACCACCGTGTCGCCGGGGTAGTGCACGCCGGTATGCACCCGGGAGTAGGCCACCGCGGCCGCGGTGAACCCGGAGGCCAGCGCCAGCCACGGGCGGTCCCGGCTGATGGCGGTGGCGAACGCGAACGCGGACGCCGAATGACCGGACGGGAACGAGGTGGACTCCGGCATCCGCACCTGCCGCACCCCGGGCACGCCCGCCCCGGCGCGGTCCGGCCGGGCCCGCTCCAGCATGGGCTTGATGCCCAGATTGACCAGGGCCGACGTGGCCCCGATGGCCAGCGAGCCGCGCACCGCGGCGCGCCGGCCCGGCTGGCCGCCCGCGACCGCGAGCAGGCCGATGACGCCGAACCAGATCTTAGACTTGTCCGCGGCCCGGGACAGCCGGCGCAGCGGCTCGTCCAGCGCAGGGGTCGGGGTGGTCGCGATGGCCTGGTACACGGCCCGGTCCACCGCGCCGAGCTGCTGGATGGCCTCGGTGATCCGGTCGCGGGCCGGGCCGGTCCGCTTGTCTACCCGGCTGACCAGCCAGTCCGCGATGGTCTCCGGGTCTGCGGCGGGTTCGTCGCCTGCCCCCTGTCCCGTCACGCCGCGTATGCTACACCCAGACAACACAGCACTACGGTCGCTCCGGGTGGGCGCCGGCCCAGCTGGGTAAACCCGAGTGAGGCGGTCACGCGGGCAGGCGCACGACGGGGGGGCTGTGGCGGATCGTGAGGCGCAGCGGCCAACCGTGGGACAGCGGCTGTCGGCGCTGGGGGCCCTGGGATCGCTGATCGTCTCGGCCGGGCTGGCCCTGATCGGCATCGCCCTGCATCTGCTGGCCATCCTCATCGTCACCGCGGGCCTGCTGATCTGCGTGACCAGCAGCTGGTACGTGGTATCCCGGCGGGGCGCGCGGCGGATCATCGCGCTGTGCGTGGCGGCCGCGGCGCTGGCCGGCATGATCGCCGGCCTGGTCTTCGCGCACATCTACTGGCTGCTGCTGCTGGCCATCGTGGCGCTGGCCGCGCTGTCGGTGGCCCTCGCGCGGCACGCACTGCACCGCACGGTCCGGGATTTGCGCAGCAAGTCAGTCAAGGCGCACCGGGCCCAGCGGCCGGAACAGGCCGTTCTGATAATGAATCCCAAGAGCGGGGGCGGGAAGGCGGAACGCTTCCAGCTGGCCGCGGAATGCCGGAAGCGGGGGGTCGAGCCAGTTCTGCTGCGGCCCGGGGACGACCTGCTGCAGCTGGCCGAGGACGCAGTGGCGCGGGGCGCGGACATGATCGGCATGGCGGGCGGGGACGGCTCGCAGGCGCTGGTCGCCTCGGTCGCGGCCCGGGCCGGCCTGCCGTACGTGTGCGTGCCCGCGGGCACCCGCAACCATTTCGCGCTCGACCTGGGGCTGAACCGCGAGGACGTGGTGGGCGCGCTGGATGCCTACACCGACGGGGTGGACCGGCAGGTCGACCTGGCCGAGGTGAACGGGCGGACGTTCGTGAACAACGCCTCGCTGGGGCTGTACGCCAAGGTGGTCCAGTCGCCTGAGTACCGGGACGCGAAGCTGCGCACGGCCGCGGCCATGCTGCCCGACCTGATCGGCCCGGACGCGCAGCCGCTCGGCCTGGACTTCACCGGCCCGGATGGCGCGCAGCACGACAGCACGCATCTCATCCTGGTGTCCAACAACCCCTACCAGCTGGTGCCGTTCGGGGGCGGGATGGGCACCCGGGAGCGGATGGACGAGGGGGTGCTCGGCCTGGTCGCGGTGGCCATCAGCGACGCGGGCGCCGCCAACCAGTTCCTGGCGCTGCAGGCGATCGGCCAGGCCAGCCGGTTCGGGGGCTGGATGGAGTGGACCGCGCCGCGCTTCGAGATCACCTCGGTGGCCCAGGTGGAGATCGGCGTGGACGGGGAGGCGCTGGTCATGGACTCGCCGCTGGTCTTCGAGTCGCGGCCGGGTGCACTGCGGGTCCGGCTGCCCCGGCACGCGCTGCGCGTCTCGCCGTCGGCCCGGGCCGTGCACGTGCTGTCGGTCTCCACGTTCGCCGGGCTGGCCCGGATCGCGGTGGGGTCTAGCCCACGCTGAGCTGGGCCCGGATCGGCAGGTGATCCGAGCCGACCGGGTCCAGCACCTCGCCCCCGGACGCCGCGACCCGGCCGCGGACCAGCAGGTGATCGAGCTGGATCAGCGGCAGGTCGGCGGGGAACGTCCGGCCGCTGAGCACCGAGTGGTAGCCCAGCGCGGCCCGGGTGGCCAGCCGGGGCATGTTCAGGTCCCCGGCGATCACCGTCGGCTGGCGGCTGGCGGCCAGCTGCCAGGCCAGCGCGGCCAGCTGGGCCGGGCTGGTCAACCGGTGGGTCAGGTGGGTGTTCACCACGCGCAGCGGCGTACCACCCGGGGTGGTCACCGTGAGCACCTGGGCCGCGCGGGTGATCCGGTCCCCGGGGGCCCGGCCCAGGCCGATCTCCTGGTAGCCGGTGATGGGCAGCAGGCTCAGCACGGCCAGGCCCCAGCTGCCCGGCCCGCTGTCGGCGCCCACCCCGAGCCGGGCCCGGCTGGTCCTGATGGCCAGCCCCCGGTGGCGCACCGTGGCCCCGAGTTCGGCCGCGACCTGGGTCACGCCGTCCTGGTGCCCGTCTGGCCGCCACACCTCCTGCAGGGTGAGGATGTCGGCCTTGACCCGGCGGCACGCCCCGGCCACGTCGAACGGCTCGCCGCGGCTGGTCAGCCCGGCGTGCAGGTTCAGGCTGGCGAGGGTGATGCTGCTCGTCGATCCAGGCACCACTCCATCCTGCCGGGTCCCCGGCCGTGCCGGGGCGCCGCGGCGGGCCAGCCGGGCAAAACGGAGGCCACCGGGTGCATCGCGCCTCCGGATGGGCGGGTGGTCCACCGGTCACCGCCGCCGCCATGGTGCCCAGCGAATGACACGTTGGGGGGCAATAGGCAACACTCAGACGATGACCGGAGTGCCGGCAGACACCTTGTACCATCGATGGCTGGGCTGGCGCGCCCCCGCTATGCGGCGGGCGGTCACAGTGCTCATCGTCGGGCTGATCGTTGCTGTTGTTCTTGTGCCGTTCGTGACGTGGGGGCTGGCACTGGTCGCAGGCTGGGACGCCACCGCGGTTGCCTTTCTGCTGACCACCTGGCCGATCATCATCCGGGCCGACAGCTCACGCGCGCCGCAGCTCGCTGCCCGCGAAGACCAAACGGAGGGCACCGCGAGGGCGCTGCTGCTCGGGGCCAGCGTCGCCAGCCTTGTGGGGGTGGGTTACACGCTTATTCTGGCGGGGCGCGACAGCGGCACGCAGCGGGTGCTGCTGATCGGTGGCGCCGTGCTGACCGTCATGCTGTCGTGGACCGTGATCAACACCGTCTACACCTTGCGCTACGCCGACCAGGACTTCCGGTCGAGGCCCGGGGGCATTGCGTTCGGCGAGAACGGGCAGGAACAGCCCAGCTACCGCGACTTCGCCTACGTCGCCTTCACCATCGGCATGTGCTACCAGGTGTCCGACACCACGCTGCGCGATCCCCGGATCCGGCGCACCGCGCTCGCCCACGCGATCTTGTCCTATCTGTTCGGCGTGGTCATCGTGGCCGGTTCGGTCAACCTCATCTCCGGGCTGGTCCGCTAATACCACCAGACGCCGGCCTGGTGGCCGCCACGGCTGTCAGGTCCATTTGATGAGGTCGGCGACGGGTTCGGCGACTCGCTTGTTCTCCCCCTCCCCACGACCTGCGGCACTACTTCGCATCGCTGCTGATCGCCGATGGCTGCGCTGTGAAGACGGTCCAGGCACGACTGCGGCACGCTAGCGCCGGGACCACGCTCGACACCTACGGGCACCTGTGGCCCGACCGGGACGAGTCCACCCGCGCAGCCGTCGACGCGGTACTGGCCGATCGTGCGGACTCCCTGCGGACTGCGGCTGGCCCGCGGTGACGTACCCGCAGGCCAGCCCGGGTGCCGTGGCTACACGTCGAAGTACATCGCGAACTCGTGCGGCGAGGGGCGCAGCCGGATCGGGTCCAGCTCGTTGGTCCGCTTGTAGTCCAGCCAGGTCTCGATGAGGTCCTCGGTGAACACGCCGCCTTCGAGCAGGTACTCGTGGTCGGCCTCCAGCGCGTCCAGCACGCTCTCCAGCGAGCCGGGGACCTGCGGGATGGCCTGGGCCTCGTCCGGCGGCAGTTCGTACAGGTCCTTGTCCACCGGCTCGTGCGGCTCGATCTTGTTCTTGATGCCGTCGATGCCGGCCATCAGCATCGCCGGGAACGCCAGGTACGGGTTGGCCGACGGGTCGGGCACCCGGAACTCCAGGCGCTTGGCCTTGGGGTTCGAGCCGGTGATCGGGATGCGGACACAGGCCGACCGGTTCCGCTGCGAGTAGACCAGGTTGACCGGGGCCTCGAAGCCGGGCACCAGGCGGTGGTAGGAGTTCGTTGTCGGGTTGGTGAAAGCGAGCAGCGAGGGCGCGTGCTTGAGCAGGCCGCCCACGTAATACCGGCCGGTGTCGGACAGCCCGGCGTAGCCGACCTCGTCGTAGAACAGCGGCGAGCCGTCCTTCCACAGGCTCTGGTGGCAGTGCATGCCGGAGCCGTTGTCACCGAAGATCGGCTTGGGCATGAACGTAACCGTCTTGCCCGCCGCGCGCGCCACGTTCTTGATCACGTACTTGTAGAGCATCAGGTTGTCGGCCTGCTGGAGCAGCGGGCCGAACAGGATGTCGATCTCCGCCTGCCCGGCCGTGCCGACCTCGTGGTGCTGCATCTCGACGGAGATGCCGACCTCGATCAGCGCCTTGACCATGGCCGAGCGCAGGTCGGTGTAGTGGTCGACCGGCGGGGTCGGGAAGTAGCCGCCCTTGTACGGGGGCTTGGAGCCGAGGTTGCCGCCCTCTTCGTCACGGCCGGTGTTCCACGCGCCCTCGACCGAGTCGATGTAGTAGTAGCCGGAGTTGGCCCCGGTGTCGTAGCGCACCGAGTCGAAGATGTAGAACTCGGCCTCCGGGCCGAAGAACGCGGTGTCCGCGATCCCGGTGCCCTTGAGGAACGTCTCGGCCTTGCGGGCGATGTTGCGCGGATCGCGGCTGTACGGCTCGCCGGTCAGCGGGTCGTGCACGAAGAACGTGAGGTTCAGGGTGGGGTGCTGGCGGAACGGGTCCACGTGCGCCGTGCTGGGATCCGGCAGCAGCAGCATGTCCGATTCGTGGATCTGCTGGAACCCGCGGATCGAGGAGCCGTCGAACATCCGGCCCTCGGTGAAGACCTTCTCGTCGAACGACTGGACGGGGACCGTGAAGTGCTGCATCGTCCCAGGCAGATCACAGAACCTGACGTTGACGAATTCGATCTTCTTATCGCCGATGAACTTCAGGACCTCGTCGGCGCTGGTAAACATCAAGCCTCCCTGAACGGAGCTGGCGCTGGTATGGCCTCCCGGGCCGCGCGGCGGACAGCCGCGGGAAGGCGGCCACGCCCAGCTGGCCGCATCGGGAGGACGGTGTGCGGCAGGAACGATTCGGACGGTAGTTCCCGGCCATTACCGACCCGTGTCTCTAGTGTTTCACACGTGTTACGCCTGCTCCGGTGGGCGGCCGGGCTGGGCCGGAGTCCCGAGCAGGCGCCGGATCCGGCGGCCGGTGCCAGCGGTACCGTGGTGGGGTGACACAGCGATGGTGGTCCGGGCTGCTGCTGCCGGGCACGCACACCCCGGGCGAGGAGGAACGCTATCCCGGTGAGCGGTTCGGGCTGCCCGAGGAGGGACCCAGGTCGGTGGCGAGCATGGGCCGGCGGCTGCTCGCGCTGCTGATCGACTGGCTGCTGAGCCTGCTCATCGCCCGGACGTTCTTCGGCCACAGCGACGTGACGGTGATCACGCTGCTGATCTTCGCCGCCGAGGTCTACCTGCTCACCGCGCTGACCGGCTACACCGTGGGCAAGCGGGTGTGCGGCCTGCGGGTGGCCCGGCTGGACGGCAAGCCGGTCGGGCTGGGCTGGGCCCTGGTCCGCACGCTGCTGCTGCTGGCCGTGGTGCCGGCCCTGGTCACCGACCGTGACCTGCGCGGCCTGCACGACCGGGCGGCCAACACCATCGTCATCCGGGCCTAGCGCGGGCGCCCGCCCGGCCGCCAGCGCGGGTGGTCAGTGCGGGCCGTCAGCCCGGGCGGTCAGCGCGTCCGGGGGCGCGGCGGCCGGGGCATCCGGCCGGTCTTGGGCATCGGCCCCTTCGGCGCCTGCAGCGACTGCGGCAGCGCCTTGAGCCGGTAGTTGAGCTCGCTGACCTCGGCGCTCCGCAGGTTGCGCGGCAGCCGCATGATCTTCCGCTGCAGCTTGCGGATCGGCACCTGGCCTTCTTCGTTGCCGACCTGGAAGTCGTAGATGGGCGTCTCGTGGGCGACCCGGGAGATCCGCTTCTTCTCCGCGGCCAGCAGGCTGGGCAGCCGGTTCGGCGAGCCCTCACCGACCAGTACCACCCCGGGCCGGCCCACGGCCCGGTGCACCACGTCCAAGTTCCGGTTGCCCGCGACCGCCGGGGTGACGGTCCAGTTGCCCCGCATGCTCTGCAGGATCGCGGCGGCGGCACCCGGCCGCCCCTCGACCGCGGAGTACTGCGCCGACTGTGCGAACCGCCCGAACAGGATCATGGCGGTGGCCAGCCCGGCGACGACGCCGAACGGGATCAGCACCCCGGCCAGGCCGGTGAGCAGCCCGACGATGACGAAGATGGCGATGACGCCGACGCCAGCTAGCGCGACGAGCGGCAGCGCCCTCGGGTTCTGCTCGCGGACGATGCCCGCGACCATACGGATCTGCTTGATGCGGCCGGATGGGACGCCATCCGCGCCGTCTTTCCGGTTCGCCGGGCCTGCGGCCTTGTTCGCCATGGAGGGCAGGATACGAGTCAGCGGGCCGGGTGGGAAACTGCGGCGGCCGGTTCGGCCCGGCGGGCCATGGCTTCCCGGTACAGCCGCCCGGCCCGGTAGGAGGACCGGACCAGCGGCCCGGACATGACGCCGGAGAAACCCAGCCCGAGCGCCTCGTCACCAAGCCGCTCGAATTCGGCGGGCGGGACCCACCGCTCCACCGGGTGGTGCAGCGGGGATGGGCGCAGGTACTGGGTAATCGTGAGCAGCTCACAGCCGGCCGCGCGCAGGTCGGCCATGGCCTCGCTGACCTCGTGCGGTTCCTCGCCGAGCCCGAGGATCAGGTTGGACTTGGTGACCAGCCCGGCCGCCCGCGCCTTGGCCAGCACCTGGAGCGACCGCTCGTAGCGGAAGCCCGGCCTGATCCGCTTGAAGATCCGGGGCACGGTCTCGATGTTGTGCGCCAGCACCTCCGGGCGCGCGGCGAACACCGGGGCCAGCTTGTCGTCGTGGGCGCTGAAATCCGGGATGAGCAGCTCGACCCCGCAGCCGGGCACTGCCGCGTGAATCTCGTGGGCGGTCTGCGCGTACAGCCAGGCGCCGCCGTCGGCCAGGTCATCGCGGGCCACCCCGGTCACGGTGGCGTAGCGCAGTCCCATGGTGGCCACCGATTCCGCCACCCGGCGCGGCTCGTCGGTATCCAGCGGCTCCGGCTTCCCGGTGGCGATCTGGCAGAAGTCGCAGCGCCTGGTGCACTGGTCGCCGCCGATCAGGAAGGTGGCCTCGCGGTCTTCCCAGCACTCGAAGATGTTCGGGCAGCCGGCTTCTTCACAGACCGTGTGCAGCCCTTCCCGCCGGACCAGCCCTTTCAGGGCGGTGTATTCCGGGCCGGTGCGCAGCCGGGTCTTGATCCACGGGGGCTTCTTCTCGATGGGGGTCTGGCGGTTGCGTGCTTCCAGGCGGAGCAGCTTCCGGCCGTCAGGTGCGAGTACCACGCTTTCAGCCTACGTCCCGGGCGGCGGGGCCGTCCCCGCAGCTGCCCGGTGCTGGCGGCGGAGCCGGGCGTACCAGGCCCAGCCGGCCGCACCGGCCACGATCCCGCCGCTCCCCGCGGCCAGCAGCAGCACCCGGGGGCCGAGCGAGCCCAGCAGGCCGGCCGCGGCCATGCCCACCGAGGCCGCACCGAACAGCAACCCGGTGTACAGGGCGAACACCCGCCCGGCGATGGCCGGGGGCACCCGGTGGTTGAGGAAGCTGCGGGTGGCCACGACCTCGATGCCGTTCGCGGTCCCGCCTATCCCGTAGGCCAGGGCCGCCTGCCACAGCGTCATCGCGCCGGCCGCCAGGGCCACCCCGGTACCCGCGGCCAGCGTGCCCGCCAGCGTGGCCAGGGCCAGCCGGCGGCCCGGCAGCCGGCCGCCGATCAGCGTCCCGGCCAGCATGCCCCCGGTCCACGCGGCCACCAGCACCGCATAGCCGGTGGCACCGGACCTGAGCACGCTCTCGGCGAACGCCACCTCGGCCACGCTGGCCATGTTCCCGAACGCCACCATGATGCTGACCACGAGCACCAGCAGGCCCGCCTCGGTGTCGGCGCGCAGGAACCGCAGCCCGGCGCTGACCTGGCGGCCGATGCTCTCGTGGGCGGCACCCACGCTGGGCTCGGCGCCGGACGCGGCGCCCACCGGGACCGGTGCCAGCCGCAGCGCCCGCAGGCCGGCCGTGCCCAGGCCGTACACGACCGCCACCCCGCCCAGGGCCAGGGCGGTCCCGCCCGCGGCGGTCAGCACGCCCGCCACCAGCGGGCCCGCGGTGAACCCGGCCCAGGTGGCCGCCTGCAGGTAGCCGTTGGCCCGGGTGACCCCGGTATCCCCAGCCAGCTGGGGGACGATCGCGCCCAGCCCGGGCTGCAGCACGGCAGCGCACAGGCCGAAGCCGACCGACAGGCCGATCGTGGCCCCGGTCCCGGTCAGCCGGATCAGGGCCAGGGCGACGAGGGTCTGCGCCGCGGCCGCGGCGACCAGCACCGGCCGGGCCGGGAGCCGGTCGAGCAGCAGCCCGGCCAGTGGCGCCAGCGCGGTGATCGGCACGGTCACCGCGAGGAAGACCGAGGCGACCGCCCAGGATGCGTGCGAGCTCTGGTAGACCCGGCTGGCCAGGGCGACCATGGCCAGCCCGTCCCCGGCCGAGATCAGCACCTGGAGCACGATGGCCAGGGTCAGCGTCCGCTGGGGCCTGGCCGACGGCGCAGGCGTGCTCAGCTGGCCTGGCTGCGGGCGGGCGAGGGCGTCAGTGACCTGCGGGGCGGACACCGGGAAACTCCTAGGACGGGGGCGGGCGAAGGCGTGATTGCGCAGCTAACAGGCCGCTGGTCCTAGTAACCCATGATTTCACGCTAGCATGCCCGCTGCACTGGCCGCGCCTGAGTTTTTTCCTGCCTAACGGGCTCCCGCGAGGCCCATCAGGCACCGGGCGGCGCCGGCCCGGGGTATCGATGTGACGCGGGGCGGCATTGTCGGGGAGCATAGGCGCATGCCAACGCAGTTCGATCCCCCCTCGGGGACACGTGATTTCCTCGCCGCCGAGCTGGACGCGCGGGAGCGCGCGTTCGCGGTCATCCGTTCGGTCTTCTCGCGGTACGGGTTCGAGCCGCTGCAGACGCCGGCCTTCGAGCGGCTGGACGTGCTGCTGGGCAAGTACGGCGAAGAGGGCGACAAGCTCATCTTCAAGATCTTGCGGCGGGGTGAGCACGAAGCCAGCGGCGAAGCCGACCTGGCGCTGCGGTATGACATGACGGTCCCGCTGGCCCGGGTGGCCGCCGCCTACGGCAGCCAGCTGCCCACCCCGTACAAGCGGTACGTGATCGGCCCGGTGTGGCGGGCCGACCGGCCCGGGCGCGGCCGCTTCCGCGAGTTCACCCAGTGCGACCTGGACACGCTGGGCACCACCTCGGTGCTGGCCGACGCGGAAGTGATCTGCGCCGTGCACGACGTGCTCGCCGGGCTGGGCATCGGGGACTTCCGGTTCCTGCTCAACTCGCGGCACGTGCTGGCCGGCCTGCTGGACGCGTTCGGCGTACCTGCCGAGCTGGGCCCGGGCGTGCTCATCACGCTGGACAAGCTGGACAAGCTGTCGCCCGCCGACGTCACCGGGGAACTGTCCGGCCGGGGACTGGGCCCGGACAAGGCGGCCGACCTGGTCTCCGTGATGACCGCGCCGGACGCGGCCGACCGGATCCGCGCCGCGCTCAAGCCGAGCGACGAGGGCGCGGCCGGGCTGGACGAGGTGGACGAGGTGCTCAGCCTGCTCGGCACCACCATCCCGCCCGGCCGGGTCGAGTTCACCCCGCGCATGGTCCGCGGGCTGAGCTACTACACCGGCCCGATCTGGGAGGTGGTCGCGGACGGGGTGCCCGGGTCGATCTCCTCCGGCGGCCGCTACGACCACCTGATCGGGCAGCTCGGCGGGCCGGACACGCCGGGCACCGGCGGGTCGCTGGGCATCGAGCGGATCCTGCTGCTGCTGCCCGGGGCCGCCGCCGCGGCCGGCATCAGGCGGCTGGATGTGGCCGTCACCATCATGGGCGAGGAGTTCGCCAGGCGTGCGTTCGAGCTGGCCGCCGAGGCCCGGGGGGCCGGGCTGCGGTCCAGCTTCTACCTGGGCGCCTCACACAAGCTCGGCCGGCAGCTCAAGTGGGCCAGCGACCAGGGCGCCCGGTGGGCGCTGATCTACGGCCGCAGCGAGCAGGAGGCCGGCACCGTCACCGTGCGGGACATGGACAGCGGGGAGCAGACCGCGGTGCCAGCCGCCGAGCTGCCCAGCTACCTGGCCGACCAGGCCGGCGGCTAACGGGATGCCCGGGCGGTCGTTAGGACGCCGCCGCGGACAGCGGATCGGGCAGCGCGGCTGACCGGTGCCAGGCCGTCGCGCCGAGCACCTCGGCGAGGCGCTGCTCCACCGGGCCGGTCATGTCCTGGACGCCCACCGGCCGGCCGAGTTCCGCGGCCAGGCTGGTCACCCCGGCGTCCCGGATGCCGCACGGCACGAACCGGTCGTAGGCGGCCAGGTCGCAGTCGCAGTTCAGCGCGAAGCCGTGCATGGTCACACCGCGGGACACCCGGATGCCGATCGCGCCGACCTTGCGGTCGGGCCGCCCCGCCTGGCCCGCGACCCACACGCCGCTGCGGCCCTCGACCCGGACCGTGGCCAGGCCCACGTCCGCGCACGCGCGCATCAGGGCTTCCTCGATGGCCCGCACGTACGCGATCACGTCCACCGGGTCGCTCAGCTTGATGATCGGGTAGCCGACCAGCTGGCCGGGCCCGTGCCAGGTGATCTTGCCGCCCCGGTCCACGTCGATGACCGGGGCGCCCGCGTCGCCGGGCGGCCGGTCCAGCGGGCTGGTCCGCTTGCCCGCGGTGAACACCGCCTCGTGCTCGAGCAGCAGGCAGGTGTCCGGGATCGTGCCGGCCACCCGCTGATCGTGCAGCTGCCGCTGCAGCTCCCACCCGTCCAGGTAGGGGATGTACCGCTCGCCCAGACCCGCGTGCAGGTAAACCAGCTCACCGCTCATGCTGCCAGCCTAATCCGCTGCCCGGGCGGGGCCGCCTCCGGCCGGATGCCCGGTGGCACACAGATTTCCCAGCCAAACCTCAGTGCCGTTAGGGGAAGCAACCGGCCGCGTGGGGTAGTTACCGCCTAAGGAGGTACCTCGCGTGATGAATGTGGACGAGCTGCGCCGGATGAGCCCAGGCGAGCGGGCGGAACTGGCCCGCGCCCTCGCCGCGCTGGACGGGCCCGTCCCGTCTGCCGAGTCCGACCTGCCGGCCGGGCCGTTCCGCCGGGCCATCGCGCTGGCCGCGATCATCGCCTGCTGCGCGGCGCTGGCCGCGTGGACCGGCGTGCTCGCCGTGACGCTGCCGCGGTACTACCACACCGGTGGCTGGCGGGGGGCCTGGGTCGGCTTTGACGTGCTGCTGCTTGTCGCGTTCGCGTTCACCGCCTGGGCCGGCTGGCGGCACCGCCAGCTGGTCATCATCTGCCTGGTCGTGCTGGCCACGCTGCTGTGCTGCGACGCCTGGTTCGACGTCACGCTGGACCTGCGCACCAGCGGGTTCCTGCTCAGCCTGCTGATGGCGCTGTGCATCGAACTGCCGCTGGCCGCGCTGGCGATCATCGGGGCGCGCCGCCTGATGCGGCTGAACATCCGCGCGTTCGGCCGGTTCCGCGGCCTGCCCGGGCCGGTACCGCCGTTGTGGAAGGTGCCGCTGTACGGGCTGGAGAGCCGCGGGTTCCGCAACCTCATCCCGGCCGAGCCGTGCTACCCGGCGCCGCAGGACGCGCTGGCCGGGCTCGGCGGCGCCGCCACCCCGCCCGGCCAGGACGGCGATGGCGGGCGCCCGCAGAAGCCGGCCCGGCTGGCCCACGATTAGGGCGGGTCCCCGGACCCGTGGCGGGCGCCGGCGCGTGCGCCGTCAGCGAACCACGCTCGCCACGCGGCGCGGCCCGGGAAAGGATGCAGGCATGGCCCACCTCACGTCCTGGGATGGCACCAGGCTCGGCTACCGGCGGGCCGGCCGCGGCCGGCCGCTGGTCTGCCTGCCCGGCGGTCCGGGCCGGACCCCCGACTACCTGGGCGATCTGGGCGGCCTGGCCGGTACCCGGGAACTGATCCTGCCCGATACCCGGGGCACCGGGGCGTCCGAGGTGCCGGCCGACCCGGGCACGTTCCGGTGCGACCGGCTGGCCCAGGACGTCGAGGCGCTGCGGGCCGAGCTCGGGCTGGCCCGGATGGACCTGCTCGCCCACTCGGCCGCTGGCAGCGTGGCGCTGCTGTACGCGGCCGCCCACCCCGGGCGCATCGACCACCTGGTGCTGGTCACCCCGGGCCTGCGCGCGCTGGGCCTCGAGCTGACCGGCGAGGAGCAGCAGGCCGCGATGCGGCGGCGGTCGGCCGAGCCGTGGTACCCGGCCGCGGCCGCGGCCGTGCAGGCGGCCGAGGCGGGCGACGACAGCGACCAGACCCGCCTGGCCTACCTGCCGTTCTTCTACGGGCGGTGGGACGAGGCCGCCCGGGCGCACGCCTTCGTCGGGATGAGCGAGCGGGCCCGGCCGGTGCGGGCCGGCATGTACTGCGACGGCGCGTTCGATCCGCCCGCCACCCGGGCGGCGCTGGCTGGCCTGGCCGCCCCGGTCCTGGTGTTCGCGGGCGAGGCGGACATCGGCCCGACCCCCGAGTTCGCCGCCGAAGCGGTCCGGCTGTTTCCCGGCTGGTCGCTCGCGGTGCAGCCGGGAGCGGGCCATTTTCCCTGGCTGGACGACCCGGCCTGGTTCACCGCCGCGGTGACCGCGTTCCTGGACGACCCGCCGGGCTGACCCGCGCCTACGGCCGGATCAGGCGGCGGAGCCCGTGGGGCGCAGTTCCGCGGCCAGCGCCCCAGCCAGCTCCGGGTAGGTGAACTGGAAGCCGGCTTCCTGCAGCCGCCGGGGCATGACCCGGGCACTGGTCAGCAGGTCGGCGGTGACCCCGCCGAGCGCGGCCGACAGCACCGGGGAGGGGATGCTGAGCAGCGCCGGCCGGTGCAGCGCGCCTGCCAGGGCCGCGGTGAACTCGGCGTTCGTCACCGGGTTCGGCGTGGTGATGTTGACTGGCCCGGACACCCCGGCGTGCCCGAGCAGGAACCTCGCGACCCGGATCCAGTCGCTCAGTGCCACCCAGCTCATGTACTGCGTGCCCGGGCCAACCCGGGCCCCCAGCCCCAGCCGGAACGGTGGCAGGAGCCGGCCCAGCACCCCGCCGCGGCGGGACAGCACCACGCCGGAGCGCAGGTAGGCGACCCGGATGCCCGCGTCCCGGGCCGGGTCCGCGGCCGCTTCCCAGTCCCGGACGACCCCGGCCAGGAACCCCCGGCCGGCCGGCCCGGACTCGTCCACCTGCTGGCCGCCGGTGTCCCCGTACCAGCCGATCGCGGACCCGCACAGCAGCACGGCCGGCGGCCGGGTCATCCCGGCCATCCGGCTCGCGATGGCCCGGGTGCCCAGGACCCGGCTGGCCCGGATCTCCGTCTTGTAGGAACTGGTCCACCGGCGGTCGGCGACCCCCGCACCGGCCAGGTGCACCACCGCGTCCGCGCCGTGCAGGGCGTCAGGCGCCAGGCCGCCGTCGTCCGCCAGCGGATCCCAGGCGATCTCGCCGCCCGCGGCCGGCGTGCGGCGCACCAGCGTGACGACCTGGTCGCCATCCGCCCGCAGCGCGCCCGTCAGGGGCCGGCCGATGAGCCCCGACGCCCCGGTTACCACGACCTTCATGCTGCCCCCGTGCAGGTGACCTCAGGGCCGGGCCCGATGGTGCGCCGGCCGCCCCGTCACAGCCCAAGCTCGGCCTCGAATGCCCCCTCTTCCAGGCGCTGCTTCACGGTGACCAGGAACCGGGCCGCGTCGGCGCCGTCCACCAGCCGGTGGTCGTAGCTGAGCGCCAGGTACACCATCGACCGGACCGCGATGACCTCGCCCAGCGCCGGGTCCGGCACGACCACGGGCCGGCGGACGACCGCGCCCGTGCCCAGGATGCCGACCTGCGGCTGGTTGATGATCGGCGTGTCGAACAGCGCGCCGCGGCTGCCCGTGTTGGTCAGCGTGAACGTGCCGCCGGCCAGATCGTCCGGGCTCACCTGGCCGGCCCGGGTGCGCGCCGCCAGGTCGGCGATCTTGCGGGCCAGCCCGCCCACGTTCAGGTCGCCGGCGTTCCGGATGACCGGGACCATCAGCCCGCGCTCGGTGTCCACCGCGATGCCCAGGTGCTCGGCGTCGTGGTAGGTGACCTGGGTGCCGTCCGGGTCGATGCTGGCGTTCAGCCGCGGATGCACCTTGAGCGCCTCCACGGCGGCCAGCGCGAAGAACGGCAGGAAAGACAGCTTGACGCCCTCACGCGACTCGAAGTCGGCCTTGGCCCGGTCCCGGAGCCGGGCGATCTCGGTGATGTCCACCTCGACCACGGTGGTCAGCTGAGCCGAGGTCTGCAGGGACTCGACCATCCGGCGGGCGATCACCTGGCGGGCCCGGGACATCCGCTCGGTGGTGCCGCGCAGGCTGGACGGCTCGATCGCCGCGCGGGCGGGCGCAGCCCGGCTGCGGGCTGGCGGGCGCCTGCCCGGCGGCCGGGGCGGGCGCTGGCTGGGTGTCTGGTGCCGCGGCCGCCTGGGCCGCGGCCACGGCCTCCCGGCGGACCCGGGCCGCGTCGATGACGTCCTGCTTGCGGATCCGCCCGCCGACCCCGGTGCCCGCGACGGTGGCGAGATCGACGCCGTGCTCCGCGGCCAGCTTGCGGACCAGCGGGGTCACGTAGGGCCCATCCGACGTGCCCAGTGGGGACGCCGTGCGGCCGGGGCCGCTGCCCACCGCTGCCTCAGCCGCTGGCGCGGGCGGCGGCGGTGGCGGTGCGGGCGCCTGGGCCGGCGGCTGCCCGGACAGCGCCTGGGCCACCGGCGATTGCGGGCTGGCCGGCGCGGGCGGGGCTGGTGGCTGCGGTTCGGCCTGGGCCGGTGCGGGCGGGGGCGGTGCGGGCTGCTGCTGTTCCGGCTGGGCCGGTGGCGCCGCCGGGGGAGCGGGTGGCGGCGCGGGCTGGGCCCGCTGCCACGCGTCGCCGGCCGGTGCGCTGTCCGGCGGCGCTGGCTGGCTGCCCTGGTCCGGGGCGGCCGCCGGGGCCTGCGGCTGGTATCCGGCGGGCGCTTCGTACTGGCCTGGCTGGTAGGCGGCGGGCTGCTGGTAGCCACCATCGGTCTGGCCGCCACCGGGGTAGGGGTAGCCGTCCTGGGCCGGGGCCTCAGCCGGTGCGGAGCCGGCTGGCTGTCCCCGGCCTGGGCCGCCGGGGCCTGGTCGGCCTGGCCAGCCGGGGCCGGGGCGCCGCCGTCGGCCGGCGCTCCCTCGGCGCCGGTCTCGTCGATGACCGCGAGCTCAGCGCCCACCGCCACCGTCTCGTCCTCGGCGACGACGATCCCGCGCAGGATCCCGCCGACCGGGGAGGGGATCTCGGTGTCGACTTTGTCGGTGGAGACCTCGAGCAGCGGCTCGTCCGCCTCCACCCGCTCGCCCTCCTTCTTGAGCCAGCGCGTGACAGTGCCCTCGGTCACGCTCTCACCGAGCTGGGGCATGGATACGGAGACCGACATGGCTTCCCGTGACTCCTTCGCTGTTCGACGCCACAGTTGCGGCTGTGGTGTGGGGGGCGCGCTCGCGCCGCCTGGACTACGCGTGCACGTGCAGTGGCTTCCCGGCCAGCGCGAGGTGCGCTTCGCCGATCGCCTCCGACTGGGTCGGGTGCGGGTGGATGAGCTGAGCGACGTCGAACGGCAGCGCTTCCCAGTTGTAGATCAGCTGGCCTTCGGCGATCAGCTCGCCGACCCGGCTGCCGACCAGGTGGACGCCGAGCACCGGGCCGGGCTGGCCGTCCGGGCCGCCGCTGGCGGCGGCGATCACCTTCGCCGCCCCCTGCGTCTGCAGGATGACGCTCTTGCCGTTTCCGCCGAGGTTGTAGGTGAACTCGGTGATCTCGATGCCGCGCTCGGCGGCGGTCGCGGAGGTGATGCCGACCGACGCGACCTCGGGCTCGCTGTAGGTGATCCGGGGCACGCCGTCGTAGTCGATCGGCGTGACCTCCAGCCCGGCCAGCCGCTCGGCGACCAGGATGCCCTCGGCGAACCCGACGTGGGCCAGCTGCGGCCCGGGGATGAGGTCACCCACCGCGGAGATCGTCGGCACGTTCGTGCGGCAGTACTCGTTGACCTTGACGTACCCGCGCTCCACGGCGATCCCGGCCGCTTCGTAGCCCAGGCCCGCGGACACCGGGCCCCGGCCCACCGCGACCAGCAGCAGCTCGGCCTCCAGCACCCGGCCGCCGTCCAGGGAGACCGCGACACCGCCGCCGGACTCCTTGACTCCTTCGAAGCGGGTACCCAGCTCGAACTTGATGCCGCGGCGGCGGAACGCCCGCTCCAGCAGCTTCGAGCTCGACTCCTCCTCGGGCGGCAGCAGGTGCGGGAGCATCTCGACGATCGTGACTTCGGCGCCGAACGACCGCCACACGCTGGCGAACTCCACCCCGATGACCCCGCCGCCGAGGATCACCGCGGACTGCGGCACCCGGTCCAGCCGCAGCGCGTGATCACTGGTGATCACCCGCTCCCCGTCGATGTCCAGGCCGGGCAGGCTCTTCGGCTCCGAGCCGGTAGACAGCACCACGTGGCCCGCGTCGTAGACGGTGTCGCCCACCTGGACCTGGGTCGGCGAGACCAGCCGCCCATCGCCGTAGATCATCTCCACCTTGCGGCTGGCCAGCGTGCTCTGCAGGCCCTTCCAGAGCCGGTCGACGACCTTGTCCTTGTAGCCGTTCACCCCGGGCATGTCCACGCCGTCGAACGTGGACCGGACGCCGAACGCGGCGCCGTCCCGGGCGTGGTCCGCTATTTCCGCGGCATGCAGCAGCGCCTTGGTCGGGATACAGCCACGGTGCAGGCAGGTGCCGCCGACTTTGTCCTTCTCGATCAGCGCGACCCGCTTGCCGAGTTCCGCGGCGCGCAGCGCGCAGGCGTAGCCGCCGCTGCCCCCGCCGAGGATGACAAGGTCGTAGGTCCCGTTGCTGTCCGCCACCACAAGCTCCTTGCTCCGATCAGTTATGCCCGACCGTCTAACACCGGCCCCGGTTAGAGCCTTCCGTCTGCCACATCCAGGGCAATCTGCACCAGCGCCCTGGTCGCCGCGCCTGTCCCGCCCTTGGGGGTATACCCGTGCGGCGCGCTGTCATTGAAAGCTGGGCCGGCGATGTCCAGGTGCGCCCAGCGCACCCCGGCCGGCACGAACTCGCGCAGGAACAGCCCGGCGACCAGCATCCCGCCGTAGCGGTCCGGTGCCACGTTAGCCAGGTCGGCCACGGCGGAGTCCAGTCCCTTGCGCAGCTCGCCGGGCAGCGGCATGGGCCACATGGCCTCGCCGGCCTGGTCCGCGGCCGCCACCAGCGCGTCGCGCAGTTCGTCATCGTTGGCCATCACCGCGGCAATCCGCGGGCCCAGCGCCACCACCTGCGCACCGGTCAGCGTCGCGACATCCACCAGCACGTCGGGGGAGTCAGCGGCGGACCGGGCCAGCGCGTCGGCCAGCACGAGCCGGCCTTCGGCGTCGGTGTTGAGCACCTCGACGGTCTTGCCGCCGTAGATGGTCAGCACGTCAGAGGGGCGCTGCGCGCTGCCGCTCGGCATGTTCTCGGCCAGCGGCAGGTAGCCCACCACGTGCACCGCCGGGCTGAGCGCCGCGATGGCCTGCATCGCTCCGATGATCGCCGCCGCGCCGCCCATGTCTGACTTCATGGCCTCCATGGATTTCGCCGGCTTGAGGGACAGCCCGCCCGAGTCGAACGTGATGCCCTTGCCGATGAACACCACGGTGGCCGGGGGATGCGCGCCCGGCGGCGGGGTGTACTCCAGCCGGACCAGCCGCGGCGGGTGCACCGAGCCCTGGCCGACGCCCAGGATGCCGCCGTAGCCGTTCTCCGCCAGCGCCTTCTCGTCCAGCACCTCGGCATCCAGCCCGGACGCGGCGGCGACCCGCTCGGCCTCGGCCGCCAGCGTCGCCGGGTACAGGTCGGACGGGGCGGTGTTGACCAGGTCACGGGCGAGCGACACGGCGTCCGCGAGGACCTGGGCGCGCTTGCTGGCGTCGCCCGTGTCGCCGCTGCCGGTCAGCACGGTGACCGAGGCCGGGGGAGCGGCCGCCCGCCGGTAGCGGCGGAACGAATAGCCGCCGAGCAGCGCGCCGAGCGCGGCCGCCTCGGCCTGCGCCGGGTCCTCGGCGGGCAGGGCCAGCGCGATCCTGGGCCCGGGGGTCTCCCGGCCGGCGTCCGGCTGGCTGGCCGCGGCCGACGCGGTGATCGCCCGGGCCGCGGCGCCGGCCGCCCGGCGCAGGTCTTCCGCGCGCAGCGGCGCCGGGCCGAGACCCACCGCGACAATCAGCGGGGCGGCGAGCCGCCCGCCGCCCGGCAGCCGGGTGATCTCCTCGGCCTGCCCGGTGGCGCCCAGCGTGGCCAGGGTGGCGGCGAGGTCCCCGCCCAGCGCGTCATCGATGTCGGCCGCGCCGGGCGCGAGCAGCGGCCCGTCCGGGCCCTTGAGCACCCCGATGACGACGGCGTCTGCGTCGGCTGAGCGGGGCAGGGAGTTACTGAAGCCGAGGGTCGTGGTCACGGCTCCGATGCTAGTCCCTGACCGGTCCCGCCGATCACAGTGTTGGCCTGCGGGGCGGCCCCCGGGACCTCCCGGCCGCCGCTGTGCGCCGGGGCCGGCGGAGCGGGCCGGGACCGGCGCTGGACATTCCGGTGATCAGGACGGGCAGGGGCGGCGTGGAGTGCGCTTCATGAGCCGCAGCGTGCCCCGGCCGTTCGTACCCTGGTATACACGCGGTAGCCGGAGGTTAAGCGGTTGATACAATGGAAATCTAACAGCTGTTACTTTCAGTTGCTCACGGGTGTTACCCTCATCGAGATGCCCCCGGGGCGCCCCGGGGGCCGGGGTGCCAGCCAGGAAAGAGGTGGAGCTTGGCCGGTGGTCCCTGGGCGGGACGCTCAGTGGCCTTCCTCGTCGGCCGCGTACACGCGGGCGGCGTAGTCGTCCAGCGACTGCTGGCAGGTCTCCAGCGCCTTCTCCGCCTCCGGGCGCCCGCTGGCGCCGAACGCATCGCGCTGGCGCACCCGGGCGAACCAGTTCCGCAGCTTGACGAGATCGACCTCGTTCTCCTCAAGCTCCGCGTAGGTGAAGTGATCCGCCAGGTATTCCTTTTTCACCTGGGCCAGGAAATCCTCGCAGCGGTCCACGATCTCTTCGTATTCGTCGTTCCGCGCGGCCTGGAACGCAGCGCGTACCTCGGGCTCACCGGCCAGCACACGGGAGGACAGCAGCGCCGCCGTCCCGCCCATGTCCAGGATCTGGCTGCGCAGCTTGCGCATGGCCCGTTCCGTGCTGGGGCCCGCGGGCAGCGCCGCCGCGGAGTTCTGCAGGTAGATCGCGCCCAGGCTCTTGAGCCGGCGCCACACCGCCGAACGCAGGCGGCTGGGCTCGGACGGTACCCGGTAAATGAGGACCAGCCAGCCCTCACCCGGACCACTGCCGCCGTCAGCCATGCCGCCATCCTCGCAGACGCCGGGCCACCTGCCACGCCACGGCGCGGCACTACCGTGCCGTCACCGGCACCACTGGAGGCTACGTGAATGCCGTCGCGCTTGTCCTGACCGTCTTCGTGGCCTGCGCCGTGGAGGCGGTCGAGGCCCTGACGATCGTGCTGGCGGCCGGCCTGACCCGGGAATGGCGGTCCACCTTCCAGGGCATGGCCGTCGCGCTGGCCGTGCTGGCCGTGGTGGTGGCCGTGGTCGGCCCGGCGCTCACCTTGTTCCCGCTGGGCGTGCTGCGGCTGGTGGTAGGTGCGCTGCTGGCTGTGTTCGGCTTGCAGTGGCTGCGCAAGGCGATCCTGCGCGCCTCCGGCTATCAGGACCTGCACGACGAATCCGGCATCTACCAGCGGCAGGTGACGGCGGCGCGGGCGGCCGCGGCCGGCGGCCGGCACGGCGTGCACGACTGGTACGCGTTCACCCTGTCGTTCAAGGGTGTCCTGCTCGAAGGCCTGGAGGTGGTGTTCATCGCGATCACGTTCGGCAGCAATCAGGGCAGCATCGGGCTGGCCGCGCTGGGCGCGGTGGCGGCCGTGCTGGTGGTCGCCGCGGTCGGGGTGGCCGCCCGGGCGCCGCTGGCCCGGGTGCCGGAGAACACGATGAAGTTCGCGGTGGGCGTCATGCTGACCTCGTTCGGCGTGTTCTGGGGGGCCGAGGGCGCCGGGGTCAGCTGGCCCGGGCATGACGCCGCGCTGCTCGTGCTGGTCCCGGTCATCGTGCTGGTCGCCGCGGGCTACACCCTGCTGCTGCGGCGGGCCCACGCGGCGGGGCCGGCCGTGCCGGGCAGCCCGCCGCGGGCCGCCGCTGGCACCAGCCCGGTCACCTCGGGGGAGGGGTCATGAGCCGCTGGCTCCGTTCGTTCGGGATCTTCTGGTACGACTTCATCGTCGGCGACGACTGGCGGGGCGCGGCCGTGGTGGCGGTGGCGCTGGGCGGCACCGCGCTGCTGGTCCACGCGGCCGGGCTGAACCCCTGGTGGCTGCTGCCGGTGTGCGTGATCGCCGCGCTCGGCTGGTCGCTGCGCCGGGCCACGGCCGGGAAGGGCTGACCCGGGTCAGCCCGTGCCGCCCGCCCGGACCAGGCCGGTCTCGTAGGCGAACACCACGGCCTGCACCCGGTCCCGCAGCCCGAGCTTGGCCAGCACCCGGCCGACGTGCGTCTTGACCGTGGCCTCGGACACGTACAGCCGCTGCGCGATCTCCGCGTTGGACAGCCCCTGCGCGACGTGCGCGAGAACCTCGCGCTCCCGGGTGGTGAGCAGGACCAGCCCGGGCACCGCGGGGGAGTCGCCCGCCGGGAACAGCGGCGCGAACCGGTCGATCAGGCGGCGCGTGGTGGACGGCGCGACCACCGCGTCCCCGGAGTGCACCGCGCGGATGGCGAACAGCAGCTCCTCGGGCGGGACGTCCTTGAGCAGGAAACCGCTGGCCCCGGCCTTGAGCGCGGCGTAGGCGTACTCGTCGAGGTCGAACGTGGTGAGCATGAGCACCCGGGGCCGGTCCCCGGCCCGGCAGATCCGCCGCGTCGCCTCGATCCCGTCCAGTTCCGGCATCCGCACGTCCATCACCACCACGTCGGCGGGCCGGGTCCGCAGCAGCTGGGTGGCGGCCAGGCCGTCGCCCGCCTCGCCCACCACCGACATGTCGTCCTGGGCGTCGAGCACCATCCGGAAGCCGGTACGCACCAGCTCCTGGTCGTCGACCAGGAGGATCCGGATGCTCATGCCACCCCGGCCCGGTGCGCGGCGCCGCCGGCCGCGGGCTGGCCGGCCGGGCCGGTGGCGGTGCCCGGGCCAGCGCGGACCGGAAGCGTGGCGGTGACCTGGTAGCCGCCGCCGGGCCGTGGGCCGGCCTGCAGCGTCCCGTTGTACAGCGCGACCCGCTCGCGCATGCCGGTCAGCCCGTGCCCGGCCCCGTCCGCGGCGGCCGCCGCGCCGTGGCCGTCGTCAGTGATCCGCAGCTCCAGCACGTCCTCGCAGTACCGCAGCAGCACCTCGGCGCGGGCGCCCGCGCCGCCATGCTTGCGGGTGTTGGTCAGCGACTCCTGCACGATGCGGTAGGCGGCCAGGGCCAGCCCGCCGGGCAGCGGTGCGGGCACCCCCTGCACGGTGAACGAGACCGGCAGCCCGGTGGCCCGGGCCTGCTCCAGCAGCTCGCCGAGCTGGCTGATCCCCGGCAGCGGGACCACGCCGGTACTGCGGTCATCGCTGCGCAGCACGCCGAGCATGCGGCGCATCTCGGCCAGCGCCTGCCGCCCGGTGCTGGCGATGTTGCCCAGCGCCTGCCGGGCCCGTTCCGGCGAGCTGTCCAGGGCGTAGGACGCCCCATCGGCCTGCACGACCATCACGCTGACGTTGTGCGCGATCACGTCGTGCAGTTCGCGGGCGATCCGGGCCCGCTCGGCCGCCGCGGCGATCTGCGCCTGCGCGTCCCGTTCCCGTTCCAGCCGGGCGGCCCGGTCCTCCAGCGAGGTGTAGTAGGCGCGGCGGTAGCGCATCGAGTCGCCGAGGACCCAGGCGACCAGCACCGGCCCGGCGAACGTTATCGACCCCACCATGATCCAGTTCAGCACGCTGAGCCCCCGGGGGGCCCAGAATGCGACGGCCACCGCCGAGCCGATCAGGCAGATGCCCAGCCCGGCAATGGAGATCCGGCGTGGACGGTAAGCGGCCAGGGTGTAGAGCAGGATGACGATGGCCAGGTCGGCCGTGCCGGCCCGGACGTCCAGCACCACCTGGAGCGCGCCGGCCGTGACGCTGATCAGGAAGGCCCCGGTCGGGTAAGCCCGGCGGAAGGTCACCGGCGCGCACACCACCAGCACGAACGGGATGAGCTGATACCGGTCCGTGGCGAAGGCCTGGACCAGGCCGAGGAACGCGAGCGCGGCGGCGAGCACGCCGTCCACCAGCCGGGGGTGGCAGCGCAGCCAGACGTAGAAGGCGGCCACTGGACAAGAGTACGGGCGGGCGCCGCGGCCGGCGTCATCCTGGAGGCGGGCCTGGCCTCATCCTTGCGACGGACGGTCGACCGGCCGGGCCCTGCGGGCCCAGCCGGGCCGGCCTTCCGCCCCCCGGTACGGCCCGTGAGCCTCCCCTGCCCACGGGCCTCCCCCAGCGGGACCTCCCCTTGGCCCCGCCCAGGGCTCTCCCCGCCCCCGGCCTGAGGCGGCGCGCACCGCGGTTCCCGGAGTCCCCCCGCGATGCCCGGCAACCACGCTGCGGCGAGTCTGCCGGGCATCGCTTCCCGTGCCGTAACCGCCGCGGCACGGGCCCGCCCGCCGGCCTGCCGGCGGGCTCTCCGGCCAGCGCAGTCCGCGCTCGCCTCAGGCTCTGCCCAGCTAACCCGTCCCGGGCCGCCGCCGCTATCCCCGGACTGGGGGATCAGGGCGCCGGCCGGGCGCGCCCTAGAATGGGCCTCCCTGAAGACGGACAGCGGGGTGCGGTGCACCCATCATTACGGGCAGGCAGGAAGGCGATGGCGGTCGAGCCCGGCGCGACGGCGGTGGCGCGTGTCAGCACGCCGTCGGGGCTGGTCGTCGGCATCCCGGAAAGCAGCCGCCTGGTGTTCGGCCGGGGCCCGGACGTGGACCTGACGATTGCGGCCGGCCGTGGGCTGTCCCGCCGCGCCGGGGTGATCAGCACGCTCGGGGACGGCCTCTGGATCGCCAACATCAGCCGTACCCATGCCCTCTACACCGAGGGCGACGGATACCGGGTCCGGCTGCCCCGGATGGAGGAGCAGGGCGAGCCGTCGGCCGGCTGGTTCCTGCGGGCCGGCAGCACCCTGGTCGGCTCCCGCGCCATGCTGGATGAGGGCCAGGCGCTGTGCGTGATGATCGCCGGGCAGTCCGCTGGCTGGGGTGACGGGCCGGACGGCACCCGGATCTGGCAGGACGGCGACGCCACGCTGCTGCCGCTGTACCTGGACCCGATGACCAAGATCTTCCTGGTCGCGCTCATGTGGTGCCGGCCCTGGCTGCTGGACCCGGCCGGCGCCACACCGCTGCCGCGCACCCCGGAGATCGCCAAGGCCGCGCTCGAGGCGACCGGCGCCTATCACGAACTCGAGCGGTTCGACACCGACCCGGCGTTCCGGGACCGGCTGTCGGCCCGGGTGGCCGAGCACATCAAGGTGCTCCGCCGCAAGATCTCCGACCGCGGGCTGGTCCGCGCGGACCTGCGGCTGTCCGACGAGGTAGTGGTCCGGGTGCTCATCGAGCACGGCATCATCACCTCGGCTGACCTGGGACGGCTGAACGACCCAGCCTGGTGCTCCCGCCAGGAGGACCTGTGGTGGACCCAGGAACCGTGATCCGCCCGGCCGCCGCCGGCAGGCGGCTGAGCGCCGCCGGGGCTGGTTACCGACGGTATGCCGCAAATGGCACCGGACGGATAGCCCATCCCTTAGGTACGGTGACGCTGAGGGGTGCCATCCATCTTTACGAGGGCATATGGTCGCGTTATGGCCGAGTGGTGGTCAATCGAGGTCTTCGACGCGGAGTTCTCTGCCACTCAGTGGCGGGACAGTTACAGCTCCCAGCTGATCGAATCCGCGGTGGCGCACGGCGCGGCGGACTGGGAGTGGCACATCCACCGGTGGGGCGTGGTGTTCGAAGTGGCCTTCCCCGAGGAGGCGCAGTGGGCGGCGTTCCGTGCGCTGCCAGGGGTCCGGGCCGCCCTGGACGCGGTCCCCGACCCGGTGAACGGGCTGCTCATCTACCGTGGCCGGGGCGGCGGCGCGGGTGCCACCGCGCCGCGCAGGCCACGGCCGGCCTCGGGAGCGGGCATGATGGCCCTGCCCGAGCCGGGTGACGAGCCAGTCATCGACCTGACCCGGTCCGGGCTCAGCGACGCGGCGGCGGGACCGCCCCAACCCAGCCTCGCTGCCAGGTGAGCAGCTTGCGCGGGGCCCGCAAAGCCTCACTACGCCGATTGATAGGCCGTTCTGTGAGCTCTGGTCCGCCGGCAGTGCAGGATGGAGTCATGAGGGATATCCGAACCACAGCCATCGGGCTGCGGTCAGCTATCGAGCGAAGCGGCTACTACCCGGGGCTGGTGGCGGATGCGGTGTTTTCCGCCCTGGGCGCGGAAGCCGTCGTGTCATACGTGGTCCAGGCCGATGCGCTCTTCGACCCGGCCATGGAAGTGCGCCGGCACATGACCGTGCTGGTGCTGACCCCGACCCGGCTGGTCTACTCGCATACCGACGAGAACCCGGCCGATGAGCCCGGGGCCCGTCCGCAGGCGGAGACCAGCACGGAAGCCGTGCGCTTCTCCCGGATCTCGTCGGTCGCAGTGACCCGTGTCGTTCCCGACCCGGCCTCGTACGTCCCCGGCGTGACCATGCCGACCGAGGTGGTCCTCACCATTGGCTGGAACGTGCTGTCCCACGTGGAGCTGGAGCCAGCCCACTGCGGGGACGAGAACTGTGAAGCCGATCACGGCTACACCGGCACGATCACCGCTGATGACCTGTCGCTGCGGATGAGCGAAGCCGCAGACGGCGACGAGGCCGTGCGGCAGGTGCTCGACTTCGCGGCCGCGCTGACCGAGGCGACCACCCATCCTGGCCGCTGACGGGCGCACGCATGACTGCTGAGCCAGTAATTGCGCCCACTGTGCCCAACTACGGTGAGGGAACCCTGCCTGACCTCGCCACGTCGCTGCTCGCCTCGCTGGGGGTGGGCGGTGAGCCCAACCCGCTGGACCTGCCCGCCACCCGCCGGGCCTGCCTGCTGATCGTGGACGGCCTGGGCTGGGAGCTCCTGCGTGATCATCCCGCCGCCGCGCCGTTCCTGTCCGAGCTCACCATGACCGGCCGCGCGCTGACCGCGGGATTCCCGGCCACCACGGTGACCAGCCTGAGCTCGCTCGGTACCGGGCTGCCGCCCGGCCAGCACGGGATGCTCGGCTACCAGGTGGCGGTGCCCGGCACCGGGCGGCTGCTGAACGGCCTGCGCTGGGACGACCGGGTGGATCCGCTGAGCTGGCAGCCATCCCCGTCGATCTACCAGCGCGCTACCGCGGCGGGCGTCGACGCGTACCGGGTGGCCGCCCGCGGGCTGGAGAAGACCGGGTTCTCGATCGCCGCGATGCGCGGCGCCACCTACCGGGCGGCGGACAGCCTGGGCGCGCTGGTCGCCCAGGCGGCAGGCGCGCTGGGCGGGTCCGACCGCAGCCTGGTCACCGTCTATCACGCCGAACTCGACGGCACCGGCCATGGCTTCGGCGCTCAGTCCGAGGCCTGGTTCTACCAGCTGGCCCACGTGGACAAGCTGGCCGAGCAGCTGGCCTCGGCGCTGCCCGCCAACACCACCATGTATGTCACGGCCGACCACGGGATGGTGGACGCGTCCGCGGACGAGCGGATCGACGTGGACACGACGCCCGAGCTGCGCGAGGGTGTGGCGCTGCTCGGCGGGGAGCCGCGGGCCCGGCACGTGTACGCCAGGCCCGGGGCCGCGGCTGACGTGCTGGCCGCCTGGCGGGAGGTACTCGGCCCGCGGGCCTGGGTGTCGTCCCGGCGGGAGGCCATCGAATCGGGCTGGTTCGGCCCGGTCGACCCCAGGTTCACCGCCCGGATCGGTGACGTGGTGGCCGCGCCGGCCGGACCGTGGGCGATCGTGGCGACCAAGGCGGAGCGGCTGGAGTCGTCACTGATCGGCATGCACGGTTCGCTTACTCCTGGTGACCAGTTTGTCCCCCTGCTCAGCGTGAGCAGCCTGTGAACCGGGTGGCCTCCAGTGCCGCGGGAGCCGGGTTATCCACAGCCCGGCCGGGGGAATCCAAGAGCGCATGAGGGTTCATCCACAGCTAGGTGGCTAGTTATCCACAGGACGAACCGGGCGAGTCCGGATCACCCCGGACGATTCGGCGCGCTCCGCCTCGCTGGTGACGGAGAGGAGCCACGGTGGACTCGCTGACCGACGCCGGCTCGCTGGCCAGCGCCCTGGCCGGGCCGCAGCCACCGGTCCTGCTCGACGTCCGGTGGCGGCTGGCCGGGCCGCCCGGGATCGACAGCTACCGGGCCGGCCACCTGCCCGGGGCGCAGTTCGTCGACCTGGACCGCGACCTGGCGGCCCCACCCGGGCCGGGCGGGCGGCATCCGCTGCCGGCCGCCGCTGACTTCCAGGCCGCGATGCGACGGGCCGGGGTCAGGGCCGGGCGGCCCGTCGTGCTGTATGACGACGGCGACTCGACGGCCGCGGCGCGGGGCTGGTGGCTGCTCCGCTACTTCGGGCATGACCAGGTGCGGGTGCT
Organism: uncultured Actinomycetes bacterium; assembly: GCA_963711705.1. Lineage (GTDB taxonomy): Bacteria > Actinomycetota > Actinomycetes > Streptosporangiales > Streptosporangiaceae > RYN-230. The sequence goes on along the minus strand of CAVQFM010000011.1, from coordinate 87,167 downwards.
GGACGGTGGCTACCGGGCCTGGCTGGCCGCGGGCCAGCCGGCCGAGCAGCAGACGGCCGCGGCCCGCCCGGGCGACTTCACCGCCCGGCCCGGTCACCTGCCGCTGCTCGACGCCGCGGGCGCGGCCCGGCTGGCCCGCGACGGCCTGCTGCTGGATGCCCGGGCGGCCGAGCGCTACCGAGGCGAGGTGGAGCCGGCCGATCCGGTGGCCGGGCACATTCCCGGCGCGGTGAGCGCGCCCACCGCGGCCAACGTGGCCCCGGATGGCCGTTTCCTGGACCCGGCCGCGCTGCGCGCCCGGTTCGCCGGGCTGGGCGTCAGCACCGGGTCCGGGCAGGAAGCGGAAGGGCCGGCGGGGCACCGGCCGGGCCGGGCGGGGAAGCGGGCGGGCCCGGCGGGGGAGTGGCCGGCCGCGGCGCCGTGGCCGGGGTGTACTGCGGCTCGGGAGTGACCGCGGCCCACGAGGTGCTGGCCATGCGGCTGGCCGGCCTGCCGGCCGCGCTGTACCTGGGGTCGTGGTCGGACTGGATCACCGACCCGGCCCGGCCGGTGGCCACCGGCCCCGAGCCCGGCTAATCAGCCGTCCTCGGCCAGCAGTTCGCTGAGCAGCCGGGCATGGTGCTGCCACAACTGCGGGTAGTGCCCGGCCCAGTCCAGCACCGTGCGCAGCGGCCGGGCGTCCAGCCGGTAGTGCCGTTCCCGGCCCACCCGCTCCTCGGTGACCAGCCCGGCCTCGCGCAGCACCCGCAGATGCTGCGAGACCGCCGGGCGGCTCATCGCGAACGACGCCGCGAGGTCGTGCACCGGGCGGCCGCCCTGGCGGAGCAGATCCAGGATGTCGCGGCGCACCGGGCTGGCGATCGCGTCGAACACGTCAGCGGCGGCGGGCACCGGTCAGCCAGCCGCCGAGGACTGCAGGACCAGCCCGTTCCCATCCGGGTCGTCGAACGTGACGAAGCGGCCCCACGGCGCGTCCTGGATACCGCCCTCGATGCTGACCCCGCGGGCCCGCAGCGCGGTCACGTCCGCGTCCAGGTCGTCGGTTTCCAGCACGGTGCCCTTGACCGCGCCCGCGGGCATGGTCGGGAACCAGGTGACCAGGGTGATCGAGGCCTGCGACCCAGGCGGCCGGACCTGCACCCAGCGCATGTCCGGGCCCATCGCGGTGTCCGCGACGAGCTCGAAACCGAGCGTGTCCACATAGAAGTCGCGGGCCCGGTCCTGGTCGGTGACCGGCAGCGAGAACAGCTGCACATGAGTGATAGCCATGGCCCCCGATAATAGGTAAGCAATCTCTTACCAGTCAACCGGAATCACCGGGCCCTGGGACCCTGCGCGGTTCGTGATCATGACATTGGGGCGAATCTATTCGGACCGAACTCATGATCACGAGCTGGGCCGAGAGGGGCAGCGGGGCGAGTGTGGCTGGTGAGGCGGGTGGGTCAGGTGGGCGGGGCCAGATCGTGCCTCGCGGTGAGGAGGAACCAAGTCAGGATCCCGGTCCAGAGGGCGGGGGTGGCCGGCTGGAGGCCGGCCACGGCGGCCACGCCGATGCCGATCGCGACGGCCAGCAGCACCCGCAGCGCCAGCCGGGCCGGGCGGCCACGCCGGACCCGCTGGACGAGGCGGGCAGTCATCAGCCGGCGCGGCCCGGCGGCCCGGGTGGCCCGCCGCTCAGTGCGGGAGGGGCGGCCGGCGGGTGCTGGCGCGGCCCGGGCTGGGCCGCCGCTCAGTGCGGGCCGGAGGGCCGGCGGGTGCCAGGTCGGCCAGGGCCTCACCGCGGCCCGACCGGGTGCGCAGCACGGTGTAGGCGGCGGCGGCCGCGGCGAACCGGTCCGGGTCGCCGCCGTCGGCCCGGTCCGGGTGGGTGGCGGTGGCCAGCCGCCGCCACGCGGCGCGCACGTCGTCGTCGGTCAGGCCGGCCCGCGCGGGCAGGCCCAGCACCGCGAACGGGTCGCCGCCACCGGCCGCGCTCACCGGTCCTCCGCCCCGAACGCCTCGTCCAGCACCGGGCTGACGTCCGGCAGCGGGTCCGCATGCGGCCGCACACCGGGTATCCCGGTGGCATCGAGCGCCCCGGCGTCACCAGCGGTGCCGCCCGCCGCCCCGGCCAGCTCCGGGCCGCCCGCTGGGCCACCGGCCGGGCGCACCGGGCGCACGGGGCGGGCCAGCTCGGCGGGGCCGGCCACCAGCCGCTTGACCTGGACGTAGGTGACGCCGCCCCGGTAGATGTAGGCGGCCTGGCCGACGGCCAGTGCGCGGATGATCTCGCCGTTGACTACCGGCGTGCCGCCCGCCCGGGACAGTCCCTCGTGCGCCCACAGCGGCACGCCGAGCAGCCGCCGCGTGGTGTCCACCACCCGGCGCGAGCCCGCCAGCGCGGCCACCGGTTCCGGGTACGGGGTGCGCAGCAGCCAGATCCCGCCGTCCGCGGTGCTGGCCACCCGGTACCGTTCGTCCTCGTCGGCGGCCAGTCCCTGCCACGACTGGGCCGACACCTGGACGGCCAGGCCGAGCGACCGGGCCCGCTCGTACAGCTGCCAGATCGGCAGCCGCCGGGACACCGCGCTGAACTCGTCCACCGCCAGCAGGATCTCCCGGCGGCCGGCTGACCCGCCGGTGGCGTACCAGGCCAGCAGATCGACCAGGGCGCGCGCCTGCGCTTCGGCCACCGCGATCTCGGCGGTGCCCTCCAGGATGCAGTACCAGGCGTCGGCGTCGCCGAACCCGCCCGGCCCGTCCAGCCCACCGCCCAGCCGGCGCAGCAGCGTCCGGAACCGCAGCGCCACGTCACTGACCTGCCGCGCCGCCGCGGGCAGCAGGCCCAGGTCACCAGGGACGCCGGCGTACGCCATCGTGAGCCAGCTGACATCCAGCCGGCCGAGGAAATCGGCGGCCGAGGCCGGCGGCCCGCCCGGCGCCGCCACCGCCAGCCGGACGACCTCCTCCAGCACGTCCTGGTAGTAGGCCGCGGACCCGGTACCGTGCTCGATCATGTCCACCAGCGTGCTGGTCAGCTGATGCGGGGGCAGCGCCCACAGGGACAGGGTGGCCTCGTCCGGCCAGATCGCGGTGGCCGCGGCGCCTGCCTCGCGCAGCACCCGGCGGGCCCGGTCGGCGATCCGCCGCGAATCGGCGCCGCCCTTGCAGTCCAGCACGACCAGCAGCGGCCGGTGCCCGGCCCCGGCCGCGTGCAGTTGCAGCCCGCGCCGGATGAAGCCTGCCCACAGCCGCAGCAGCAGGGTCGTCTTCCCGGTGCCAGTCGTGCCGATCACCACCTGGTGCGAGCGCACCCGGGGGTAGGGGAGCACCGCCAGCGCCCGCGCCGGGTGCCGGACCGCCCGGATGGTGGCACCGGCCACGATCGAGCCGTTAGGCAACAGCAGGGGGACGGCGCCGGGTGCGGCGATCCGGGCCCGGGCGGTGCGGGCCTGGTGCCGCCACTGCCGCCGGTCGAAGGCGGCTGGTGCGCTGGGTGTCAGGCCGCCGCTGCCCGTTTCCAGTGAGTAGATCCGCCCGGCCCAGGCCAGGCCGCCGGCCAGCAGGCCGAGCGGGATGGCGGCGGGTGCGATGGTGACCGCGGCCAGCAGATAGCGGCCGGCCCGCACGCCGTGCCACATGGCCAGCCAGGCGAAATACGGCGCGCCCGCGACCCGCGGCCACGGCTGGCCGGCCACCGCGAGCGCGGCCAGCCAGGCGGCCACCATCGGCAGGCACCACGCGGCCGCCCGGTACAGCTGCCGCGGCGGCCAGCCCAGGAACCAGGCGAGCGTGGCCGCATACGCGCCGACCAGGGTCACCGGCCACGCGAGAACCAGCAGCACAACGAGAACCGCCACCCTGAGCAGGCGTCCGAGCAGCCGGATGACCCCGCGCAGTGCGAGCAGCCCGGCATGCCGGCCGATCATGAGCCGGGCTCCCCAGCCGCGCTGGGCGCGGTGCCGGGCACCAGGGCGGCCAGCCCGGTCCCGGGCGGCAGGCGGCGCACCTCGACCCGGCCGGCCAGGCTGGCGCCGAGGGTGTCCCGGGCGCGCAGCGCCACCGGCCGGGCCGCGGCCGAGCACACGTACAGCACCCGGGCGTGCCGGGGCGGCTGGCCCGGGACCCGGACCTCAGCCGCCGGGCAGCCGTAGTCGCCGGTCCGGGTGAGGATCTCGGTCATGATGGCCGCGGTCCGCCGGATCGTCTTGCGGGTGAGTTCCGCCTCGATGGCCCAGCATTCGCCGGCCCAGCCGACACTGGCCGGCCGCGGCCCGGCGTCCGGCCAGTGCACCTCCCCATCGGGCAGGTGCTCACGCACGGGCACCCGGCGGCCCGCCCGGGCGCGCAACCGCCGCTCACTGCGCCAGTAGGCCCCGGCCGACGCGTAGCCGCCGGTGGACTCCAGGGCCAGCCGGACGGCGGTGACCGCGCGCAGATGCGCGAGCCGCGACAGCGCGGGCGCCACCGGCTGATAGGGCAGCCCGCAGGCGGCCAGCCCGGCCCGGGTCAGCCAGACCCAGGCGCGGCCCGGCCCGAGCCGCGCCGATTCCGCATAGCCCTGCTGGCGCCAGCGCGCCGCGATAGCCCGGGCGCCCGTTTCGCTGATCCCGAGGCAGGCGGCTAACTGGTCGAGTTGCACGCCATACATCTCGGCCGCGAATAACAGGCCGGTGATGTCCCGCTCGCTCACAGTCCCACTACATCACGCCGCGCGATATACGGTTAGCGGGCTTCTGGGGTGGTTTCCGGCCCAGCCGGCGCATCCAGTGGCCGGAAAACGCCACATGCCCTGGCGTTGACGTGCAAGGTAAGGCAGAATTCATCGCGGGAACGCGGAAATTTAAGTGGACCCACCAGTTCACTGATGGGCAGTGACACGTAAGCTGTCCACTGGCGCAGATCGCCCGGTACGGCGCGCCGAGGTCGTTGGGGAAGACGCACCTCGGTCGCTCGCAGGGAGGTCTGGTGTCAGTTAACGGAGTGCTGCAGGTCCATTCCGCACCCCCGGCGCTGTGCCCGCATATCGAGTGGGCGGTCGCCGGGATTGTTGGCGTGCCGGTAAATCTGTCCTGGGTCGGCCAGCCCGCCGCACCCGGGTCGGTGCGCGGCGAACTGGCCTGGTCGGCGCGGCCGGGCACGGCGGGGGAGATGATGTCCGCGCTGGCCGGCTGGAACCGGCTGCGCTTCGAGGTCACCGAGGAAGCCAGCCCGGGGTGTGACGCCGTCCGGTACAGCTACACCCCGGCTCTGGGCATGTTCTCGGCGGTGACCAGCGCTAACGGTGACATCATGATCCCGGAGAACCGGCTGCTGGCGGCCATGACGGTGGCCGCCGGGGTGCGGTCCGGGGTGCCGGCCGTCAACGCGACATTGCTGGAAGAGGAACTCGACCGGCTGCTCGGCCGGGCCTGGGACGCGGAACTGGAGCCGTTCCGGTGCGCCGCCGAGGGCGCGCCGGTCCGCTGGCTGCACGCCACCGGCTGATCCCGCGGCCACCGCGCGGCCCAGGGCCCGCCTAGACTCAGGCGGGTGACACAGCCAGCCCCACCGGACCGGCAGCGGGTGATCCTGGACTGCGACCCGGGCATCGACGACGCGCTGGCGATCGCCTTCGCCTGTGCCCACCCCGGCCTGGACCTGGCCGGGCTGACCACGGTGAGCGGCAACGTGGACCTGGCCAAGGTCACCCGCAACGCGCTCAGCGTGCTGGAACTGGCCGGCTGCCCGGACCTGCCGGTGGTGGCCGGGAGCGGGCAGCCGCTGCTGCGCCCGCCGCTGGATGCCCGCGGCGTGCACGGGGAGTCCGGGCTCGGCGCGGCCCAGCTGCCCACCGCCCGGGCCGCGGCGGCCAGCGGCCACGCGGTGGACTTCCTGATCGACACGATCGGCGCGGCCCCGGGCGAGATCACCCTGGTCGCGGTGGGCCCGCTGACGAATATCGCGCTCGCGCTGCGCCGTGAGCCGCGGCTGGCCGGCTGGGTGCGCGATTTCGTCATCATGGGCGGGTCGGCGGGCCGGGGCAACGTCACCCCGGCCGCGGAGTTCAACATCGCGGTCGATCCCGAGGCCGCGGCCATCGTGTTCGGCGCCGGGTGGCGGGTCACCATGGTCGGGCTGGACGTGACCTTGCAGGCCCGGGCGACCCCGGACATCCAGGACCGGATGCGCGGCCTGGGCCGGCTGGGCGCCAGCCTGCTGCTGCCCGGGCTGCTCGGTTACCGCGGCGAGCCCGATCAGGGCGACGCGGCGGCGGGCGGGCCGCCGGTGCACGACGTGTGCGCGGTGGCCCTGGTGGCCGCGCCGGGGCTGTTCAGCTGCGTACCCGCCCGGGTGGAGGTGGAGACCGCGGGCCGGTGGACGGCCGGGATGACGGTGACCGACTTCGCGGCGCCGGAGGCGTCCCGCAACGCGCTGGTCGTGACCGCGGTGGACGGGCCGGCCTTCTGGGACCTGGTACTCGGCGCCTACCAGCGGATCCCCGCGGCGCACGAGCCCGGCTGAGCCGGGCGGCCCAGCTCAGCTGGGCTCCAGGGTCACCTCGATGTTGCCGCGGGTGGCCCGCGAGTAGGGGCAGATCTGATGCGCCGCCTCGGCCACCTGCGCCGTCGTGCCCGCGTCCACGCCGGGGATCGACACCTTCAGCGTGACGGCCAGGCCGTACCCGCCGCCCGCCGCGGTGCCGATGGACACGTCCGCCTCGACCAGCGAGTCGGACGTGTCCACGCCCGCGCGGCGGCCCGCCGAGACGAGCGCGCTCTGGAAGCAGGCGGCGTACCCGGCGGCGAACAGCTGCTCGGGGTTGGTGCCGCCGCCCGGCCCGCCCATCTCCTTAGGCGGCCGCAGGTGCACATCGAGCAGGCCGTCGTCGGTCACCGCATGACCCGACCGGCCCCCGGTGGCCAGCGCCCGGGCCGTGTACAGCGGCTTGACGAGTCGGGTCGGGCCAGCCGGAGACGCCACGGTTCCTCCCGGAAGTCAGCTGCGCGCTACCTTCCGGGCCTTACCCGCCTGCGGTCAGGTCACGCCGGCGGCGGGCCGGCGCCTGATCCGGGTGAACAGGAACGCCAGCGCGTACAGCACGCCGACCAGGATCAGCAGGAAGCGGTAGCCGGTGATCAGGGCCAGGTACTCCAGCGCGCCGCCGACCATCGCGCCCAGCAGGTTCGCGGCGAACGCGGTCGTCGTGGTCTCCACGTCGTTGAACCGCTGCGCGAAGATCAGGTTCGCGACGTAGACCGGGGCGAAGGCCAGGGCCCCGCCGGCCAGGAACCGGCCCACGATGGGCAGGGTGACCAGATCCCCCTGCGGGATCAGCCAGGTCAGCACCAGCGAGGCGATCAGCGCCGCGTACAGCACCCACGGCGGGGGCAGCTTGATATGCCGGGCGGTTTCCACGGCCAGGTACACCGCGACCAGGATGGCCCCGGTGACCAGCGCGTTGACCAGCCAGGTACTGCCGAACAGCAGCGCGAACTGGACGATGTTCTTGGTTTCCAGCAGCAGGAACGCCGCGCCCATGAAGGCCAGGTCGATGTACCCGCTCATCCGGCGGAATGAGCCGCCGCCGATCCGGACGAACAGCACCGAGGCGGCCAGGATCAGCGCCAGCATCCAGATGTAGTTGGTCGGGATCGTGTTGTTCAGCAGGTACGGGAACGGGTGGTCGTCGGTGGCGGGCGCGACCCGGGTGCCGTGCCACACGTCGGCGCAGTTCGCCACCGGCGCGTCCGGCCGGTCGCTGAGCACGGCCAGCCGCCGGCCGCCGAGCGGCGGGCCCACCTGGGCGCACGGCGGCCGGCCGAAGGCCTCGTCCATGGTGGTCGCGTACCGGTTGAACAGGTGCAGCGCGTAGTAGTTGTACATGGCCATGGTGCCGCCGGGGGCCAGCCGGGCCCGGGCCGCCTGGACCGACTGGAGGGTGAGCAGGTAGCTCTCCAGCCGCAGGTTGGACTGGCCGCTGACCGCCGTCAGCGAGTCGGGCAGGGCGAACAGGATCAGGTTGTAGTGCTTCTTGGTGTTCTGCAGGTACTCCCGGCCGTCGGCGATGTGCGTGGTCACCCGCGGGCTGTCATACGGGTGGTTGGGGTGCTCGCTCCGGCCGATCTTGGCCAGCACCGGATCGATCTCGACCGCGTCCACGTGCTGCGCGCCCTGGGAGAGGGCGACGGCCACGTCGTTGCCGGTGCCCGCCCCGATGATCAGCACGTTCTTCAGCGAGGACCGGGTGACGTGCTGGTAGGGGTAGAAGTAGAACTTCTTCTGCTCGTGCAGCACGGTCAGCGAGCGGGCCGCCTGGTACGGGATGTTGTTCGCGGACACGTAGAGCGCGGGATGGCTGCCGCCGACGAGGTTCGCGGAAATCTTGTAGTACGGCGACCAGTGCTGGTTCGGCACGGCCGACTCCACGGCCAGGATGATCACCGCGGCCGCGCACGCCGCGTACTGCCACCACTTGGCGTGCCGCCAGCCGAGCAGCACCACCAGGCCGCCCGCGGCGATCACGCCCCACACGACCGGCGGGAGCTGCAGGAACGACAGCAAGGGTGAACACCGCGATGCCGAGAATGCTGCCGAAGATGTCCAGCCGGTAGGCCTTCAGCGGCTGGAACGTCACGAACATCCGGGCCACCGCCTGGCCGAAGCCGGCCATCACCGCGGTGCTCAGCACGAAGATGACGGCCAGGCTGAGCGGGCGGGGGAGCGCGGCCATGCCGAACTGCCCGCGGTAGGGGTGTGAGCCGGACAGCGAGGCCAGGATGACCGGGAAGGCCAGCACGAAGGCGACCAGGGCGACCAGCGCGAGCGGTGCCCAGCGCACGAAGTCGCGATTGGACTTCGCGTTCAGGAAGCCGATGCCGATGCCCAGGAAGCTGGCCAGCAGCACGAAGTTGGTCGCGTTGGTGACGTAGACATTGTTCGCCGCCGTCCACCGGATCAGCGCCAGCTCCACGAACAGCATGAGGAAGCTGGCGAAGCCCAGCATGACCGGGCTGCTGGGCGGAGTGCGGCCGGAAGCGGCGGCGTTCGCGGCCTCCTGGTCAGCCGCGGCGGGCGGGTGCCCGTTCGGCGCTGGCCCGGCCGGCGTGTCCAGCGGGGGCGTTTCGGTCTGCTCGGCGAGGCTTTCGGAGCGTTCGTTAGGAGGCATAGACCATCGATCGTAGGTGGCGGCGGCACCGCCAGCTGGGCACTCGGACACAATTGGACGACCGTTTTGTGGCCGGTCCATGGGTTTGGGCAGGACTGCCCTTTACCCGCGCAACCGCTGAGTATTCCATGCCCCGGTAGCCGGGCCGGCGAGGCCCCCATCAAGCCACGCGGAAAACAGCGTGGCGGCCTCGCGGCGAACCCGGCCGGCGGCCTCCGCCCAGCCCTGGCTGAGCCGGGCCGCGTGCTCCGGGCTGAGCGGCGGATGGGTGGCCCGCAGCCAGTCCGCGGTGATCGGCTCGGTCGCCTCCGGGTGGAACTGCAGCCCGGCATGCGGGCCTACCGCGAACGCCTGTACCGAGGCGCCGCCGGTGGCCAGTTCGGCCGCGCCCGCCGGCCGGTCGAACCCGTCCTGATGCCAGGACAGCCACGGCCCGCTGGCCAGGCCCGGGCGCTGGCTGGCCAGCCGCACCCAGCCGATCTCCGGCTGGCTGAGCCGGTAGACCCGGGCGCCGAGCACCCGGGCCAGCACCTGGCCGCCGAAGCAGATGCCGAGCACCGGGACGCCGTCCGCCACGGCCCGGGCGACCAGGGCCAGCTCATCGGCCAGCCAGGGCAGGGTGTCGTCGAACGCGGTCTGCTCCGAGCCGAGCACGACCACGCCCGCATACCCGGGCAGGCTGGCCGGCAGCACGTCCCCTTCCGCGGGCCGCGCCGTGTCCAGGGCGAGCCCGCGGCGCCGGGCCCACAGGCCGAGCAGCCCGGCCGGGGCGGTCCGCTCGTGCTCGACGACGAGCAGCCGGTCAGCCGCGTCCATCCGCGGTCAGAGCGGGATGTTGCCGTGACTGCCGCGCACCTGCGGGGCGGCGGCGATGGCCCGGGCGATCGCGGTCCGGGTCGCGGCCGGGTCGATGACCTCGTCGATCACGCCCAGCTCCCGGGCCCGGGCCAGCCCGCCCGACTCCCGTTCGTGCTCGGCGGCCAGCTTGGCCTCGGCCTCCTGCAGCTGGTCGGCGGGCACGTCGGCCAGGACGCGCCGGTTCAGGATGCGCACGGCCGCGACCGGGCCCATCACCGCTATCTCAGCGCCGGGCCAGGCGAACACCCGGGTCGCGCCGAGGGCGCGGGAGTTCATCGCGATGTAGGCACCGCCGTAGGCCTTGCGGGTGATCAGGGTCACCCGCGGCACCTTGGCCTCGGCGAACGCGTGCAGCAGCTTCGCGCCGCGGCGCACCACGCCGTCCCATTCCTGGCCGACCCCGGGCAGGTAGCCGGGCACGTCCACGATCACCACCAGCGGGATGCCGAACGCGTCGCACATCCGGACGAACCGGGCCGCCTTCTCGGCCGAGGGGATGTCCAGGCAGCCGCCGAGCCGCAGCGGGTTGTTGGCTATCACCCCGACCGTCCGGCCGGCCAGCCGGCTCAGCGTGGTGACCAGGTTCGGCGCCCACCGGGGATGCAGTTCGATCCCGGGCTCGTCGAGCAGCCCGGCCAGCAGCGGGTGCACGTCATAGGCCCGGCGCACCGACTCGGGCAGCAGCGTGTCCAGGGCGGGCCCGTCGGCCTGCCGGGCCACCAGGCCGAGGTCCACCTCCTGCGGCCGGCCCAGCAGCAGCGCGAGCTGCCGGGCCCGGCTGAGCGCTTCGGCGTCAGTGGCCGCGACCAGGTGCACCAGGCCGGACCGGCGGCTGTGCGGCTCCGGCCCACCCAGCCGGGCCATGTCCACGTCCTCACCGGTCACGCTGCGCACCACGTCCGGGCCGGTGACGAAGATCCGGCCGTGGTTGGACAGGATCACCACGTCGGTCAGCGCGGGCCCGTAGGCCGCCCCGCCCGCCGCCGCGCCGAGCACCACCGAGATCTGCGGGACTACCCCGGATGCCCGGGTCATCGCGGCGAACACGGTGCCCACCGCGTGCAGGCTCTCCGCCCCCTCGCGCAGCCGGGCGCCGCCGGAGTGCCACAGCCCGATCACCGGCACGCCCTGCGCGATGGCCTCGTCATAAGCGGCCACGATCGCGGCGCAGCCCGCGCTGCCCATGGCGCCGCCCTGGACCCGGGGGTCACTGGCGAACGCGACCGCGGGCATGCCATCGATGGTCCCGGTGGCGGCGACCGCGCCGCTGTCGTCGTGCGGGGTCAGCAGGTCGACCGACCGGGCGTCGAACAGCGACTCGAGCCGGATTTCCGGATCCCGCGAGATGACCGGTGTCGCGGCCGCGGCCCGGCCCTGGCCGGTGGCTGGCTGGCCCGCAGCAGCGGGGGTGCGGCTCTCGGTAACGGTCACGGGGGGTCTCCTTGCTGGTGGCGGGATGGGACCCTAGGCAGTGGTGAAGGCGAGCGTGACGTTGGCGCCGCCGAAGCCGAACGAGTTGTTCAGTGCCGCCATCGGGGCACTGGTGTGCGGGGTCAGCTTCCGTGGCTCGGTGGCGATGTCGACCCCGGCGTCTTCCGGGTCGTCCAGGTTGATCGTGGGCGGCGCGACGTGCTCGCGCAGGGCCAGGATCGTGGCCACCGCCTCCACCGCGCCGGCCCCGCCGAGCAGGTGCCCGGTCATCGACTTGGTGGCCGAGACCACGACCCCGCTGGCGGCAGCGCCGAGGGCCCGGGCGATGGTCTGCCCTTCGACCACGTCCCCGGCCGGGGTGGATGTGGCGTGCGCGTTGACGTGCACGATCTGCTCCGGGTCCAGCTGGGCGTCGGCGATGCTGTGCTGGATGGCGCGCAGGATCCCGGTGCCGTCCGGGTCGGGCTGCGCGATGTGGTGCGCGTCGGCGGAGTAGCCGGCCCCGGCCGCGACCGCGTGCACGGTGGCGCCGCGGCTGGCCGCGTGCTCGGCGGACTCCAGCACCACCATGCCCGCGCCCTCGCCGAGCAGGAAGCCGTCCCGGCCCCGGTCGAACGGCCGGGAGGCCCGCTCCGGCTCGTCGTTGCGGGTGGACAGGGCCCGCATGGCCGCGAACGCCGCGACGTTCAGCGGGATGATCGCGGCCTCGGTCCCGCCGGCCAGCACCACATCGGCCCGGCCGGAGCGGATCATCTCGATGGCGTAGCCGATGGCCTCGGCGCCGGACGCGCACGCGCTGACCGTGGTGTGCACCCCGGCCCGCGCGTTCAGTTCCAGGCTGAGCCAGCCGGCCGAGCCGTTGGGCATGAGCATCGGCACGGTGAACGGGGACAGCCGCTGCCAGCCCTTGTCGTTCATCGTGTCGTAGGCGGCGATGGTGGACGCCACCCCGCCGATACCGCTGGATACCACCACGCCGAGCCGGAACGGGTCCACCTCGGGCGCTCCCGCGTTGGCCCAGGCCTCACGCGCGGCGACCAGCGCCAGCTGCTCGCAGCGGTCCAGCCGCCGGGCCTGCACCCGGTCCAGCGCCGTCGCCGGGTCGATCGCGGCCGGGGCCGCGATCTGCACCGGCAGCGGCACCGGGGACCAGTCGGCGGGGAGCTTGCGCGCCCCGCTCCGACCGGCCAGCAGCGATTCCCAGGTGTCGGTCACGTTCCCGCCCAGCGGCGTGGTCGCGCCGAGCCCGGTGACGACGACGCGTGGTTGATCTGCCCGCACTGTGAATCGCTCCTCTTGCGTACGAGGTGCGCCTGCGTCGCGGAGGCGAAGGCGCACCGGTGGCGTGCCGGTAGGCGGCCGCGGTGGCTCAGGCCGACACTTCGGCGTTCTGCACGTAGGTCACGACGTCCCGCACGGTCTTGAGGTTCTTGAGCTGGTCGTCCGGGATCTCCACGCCGAACTTGTCCTGCGCCGCCACCGCGATCTCCACCATGGACAGCGAGTCGATGTCGAGGTCATCGACGAAGCTCTTGTCCGGGGTGACCTGGTCCGCGGGGACGCCGGCGACCTCGTCAACGATCTCGCCGAGGCCGGCAAGGATCTCCTGCTCAGTCATGGCCATGGGATGCGTTCTCTCTTTCCTGTGAGGGTGTGGTTGGCCCTGGGCGGCTTGCCCAGGGCCACGGCGCGGTCAGGGTACCTTGACCACCTGCGCCGCGTAGCTGATGCCCGCCCCGAAGCCGAGCAGCAGGACCGGCGCCCCGGAACCGAGTTCGCCGCGCTCGATCATCGCCGACAGGGCCAGCGGGATCGATGCGGAGGACGTGTTGCCGGAGTGCACGATGTCCGTGGCCACCTTGGCCTGGGGCGCGCCGATCTTCCTGGCGATGGCCTCGATGATCCGCAGGTTCGCCTGGTGCGGCACGAACGCCGCCAGCTCGCCCGGATCAACCCCGGCTTGCGCACAGGCTTCCCTGGCCACCGGGTGCAGGGCCGTGGTCGCCCAGCGGAACACGGCCTGGCCTTCCTGGAAGATGAACGACTGGCGGTCCTTGATGTAGATCTTGTCCGCCATGTTCCCGTCGCTACCCCAGACGACCGGGCCTATGCCGGGGCCGTCAGCGTCGTCGCTGACCGGCCCGACCACGGCCGCTCCCGCGCCGTCGGCGAAGATGATGCAGGTCAACCGGTCGGTCCAGTCCACCCACTGGGACAGCTTCTCCGCGCCAATCACCAGCACGTGCTCAGAGGTGCCCGCGCGTACCGCGTCGCTGGCCGTGCCCAGCGCGTAGCAGAACCCGGCGCACGCGGCGTTGAGGTCGTACGCGCCCGGGGCCACGATGCCGAGCCGGGTGGCCACCGTGGCCGCGGTATTCGGGATCGGCGCCTCGGGCGTGCAGGTGGCCACGATCACCAGGTCGATGTCGGCCGGGGACAGGCCGCTGGCGGCCAGCGCCTTGCCGCCCGCGGCCGTCGCCATGTCGGCCACGGTCTCGTCCGGCCCGGCGATCCGGCGGCTGGCGATGCCCACCCGGCTGCGGATCCACTCGTCGCTGGTCTGCACCGCGGCGGCCAGCTCGTCGTTGGTGACCACCCGGGTGGGCTGGTACCCACCCAGCGCCAGGATCCGCGCACCGGCTCTGCCCTCGGCGAGTCGCATCTGAAGTGGTCCCTTCCCGTTCGGCTTGCTGTGGTCGTCCAGTCGGTGGTGGGTCATGCCCCGGCGGGCCCGGTCCGCGGCCGGGGGCGCGGCTGGGTCAGCTCGGCTCCGGTTGCAGCCGGACCAGGGGCTGGCCCGCGCTGACCGGATCGCCGTCCTCGACCAGCCACTCGATGACCCGGGCCGGGAACGGCGGGGTGATCGCGTGCCGCCCGCCGCGCTGCTCGACGTGCCCGATCTCGGCGCCGGGCGTGAGCGCCGCCCCGGCCGCGGCGGGCGGCGGGTCGCCCGCCGCCGTATGGAAGGTGCCAGACAGTGGCGCGACGAGCAGCCGCCACTCGGGCGCCTCCTGCCCGTCGGCGTGCGGGTAACCCAGGGCGTGCTCGCCGATCAGCGACTTGGCCGCGGTCAGGTCGTCCGGGGTCTTGACCGCGGCCAGCGCCAGGCCGGGCAGCCCCCGGCGGGCCAGCCCGGTCAGCGTGCCGGCGGGCGGCAGCTCAAGGAACCCGCTGGCCCCGAGCCCGGTCATCTCGCGCATGCACAGGTTCCACCGGACCGGCGCGCTGACCTGGGTGATGATCCGCTCCAGCCAGTCCGGTCCGGAAGTCACGACGGCCCCGTCCCGGTTGGACAGCAGCGGCACGGCCGGGTCGTGCACCGCGATCCCGGCGGCCGCCTCGCGCAGTGCGCCCACGGCCGGGGCCATGTGCTCGGTGTGGAACGCGCCGGCCACCTGGAGCGGGCGCAGCCGCGCGCCTGCGGGCGGGTCGGCGGCCAGCGCGGCCAGCTGGTCCATGGTGCCAGCCGCCACCACCTGGCCCGCGCCGTTGATGTTGGCCGGGGTGAGGCCGTGCGCCGCGATCGAGTCGAGCACGCCCGCCTCGTCCCCGCCGAGCACCGCGGTCATCCCGGTGGGCCGCTCGGCGGCGGCGCGGGCCATGGCCTGCCCGCGGACCCGGACCAGGCGCATGGCGTCGTCCGCGCTGAGCACGCCGGCGATGACGCCGGCCGCCAGCTCGCCCACGCTGTGCCCGGCCGCGGCGATGCTGTGCCCGCGGGCCGCTTCCAGCGAGCCGAACAGCGTCTCGGCCGCGGCTATCGCGGACGCCACCAGCAGCGGCTGGGCGACCGCGGTGTCCCTGATTTCGTCGGCGCTGGCCGTGGTCCCCATCGTGATCAGGTCGAGGTCGATCAGGCCGGACCAGGCCGCGAGCCGGTCAGCGAAGCCGGGAAGCTCGAGCCAGGGGGACAGGAAGCCAGGGGCCTGGGCCCCCTGGCCGGGGGCAGCAATGACGAGCATGCATTTAACCCTGCACTGTAGAAGTCCGCTACATGGGTGAAGAAGAGCACGAAGTTTGGCGGGGAGAGTTTGTAGGTTTGAGCCAAACTATGTGCGTTTGTGCATCAGGTGACCGAGCACGATGGCCACCCAGAGGGTGAATCCGGCCCGCCCATCCGACGGAGTGAGCCCGGTCAGCTCGCTGACCCGGCGCAACCGGTAACGCACCGTGTTGGGATGCACGAACAGCAGGCGGGCGGTGGCCTCCAGTGAGGAGCCCTGCTCCAGGTAGGTGCTCAGCGTGTCGAGCAGCGCGGTGCCACCGTGGCGCAGCGGCTCGTACAGCCGGCTGACCAGCTCGGCCCGGGCCGCCTCGTCGCCGTCGAGGGCGCGTTCCGGCAGCAGCTCGGTGGCCAGCACCGGGCGGGGCGAGTCCGGCCAGCCCGGCGCCGCGCGCAGCCCGGCCAGCGCGGCCGCGGCCGAGCTGGCCGCGGCCTGCAGATCGGCGACGGGCGGGCCGACCACTACCGGGCCGGCGCCGAACCGCCCGGCCAGCTGCTCGGCCACGGCCAGCGGGTCGGCGGCGCCACCCAGCACCACCACCAGCCGGGTGCCGTGCACTCCGGCCAGCAGGTCCAGCCGGGACCGCCGGACCATGGCCCGCAGTTCCTCGATCATTCCCTCGGGTTCGCTGCCGTCGGCCTGCCCGACGATCACCGCGACCGGGGTGTGCGACCAGTTCAGCGCCGACGCCCAGGATTGCAGGCCCTCGCCCATCTCGCCGCGGACCAGCGAGTCGACCACGAGTGCTTCCAGCCGGGCATCCCAGGCGCCGCGGGCCTCCGCGGTCCGCGCGTAGACCTGGGCCGCCCCGAACGCGATCTCCCGGGTGTAGCGGAGCACCTCCTCGCGCAGTTCCGCCTCACCGCCGGGCGCGGCCAGCTCGTTGACCCGGGCTTCCACCACGTCGATGATGACCCGCACCATCTCCACGGCCTGCTGCAAGGTGACCGCGCGGGCCAGCTCGCGGGGGGCGGTGCCGAACACCTCCACGGCGACCGACGGGCGGCCGCGCGGCGGGCGCTTCACCCAGTCCACGAACGCGGCGATGCCGGCCTGGGCGACCAGGCCGATCCAGGACCGGTTCTCCGCGGACATCGCGCGGAACCAGGGCAGCCGCTGGTCCATTGACGCCATCGCGGCCGTGCCGAGTGAGCCCATGGCGCGCTCCAGCCGCTGCACGGTCTCCGCCCGGACCCGCCCCGGCCCGGCCGCTGTGCCGTCCCCGCTGGCCGTCCGGCCCGCTGCCGTCATGCTCCCAGCGTGCCATGACCTGGCAAGGGCGCACGCCCTGGTGCCGCGCCCAGCCTGGCCCGGGGGACGGTGGGCCGGGCTGGCCCCGGCGGCCGGGCTGGCCCGGGTCAGCCCAGGATGACCTGGTCGGCGCCGAAGTCGGCGACCAGCACCAGACGGCCGCCCAGCGCCTGCACGTAGCCGGCCAGCGTGCGCACCTCGGCGGCACTGGGGTCGGCACGCTCGATCGCCGATACCCGCTCCTGGCGGACGCCCAGCCGCTCGGCCAGCTCGGCCTGGGTTATCCCGGCCTGGCGGCGCAGCTGGCCGGGTGGCTGCGGCAGCACCCGGGCGGCCAGGTCGAGGGCGGCCACCTGGATGTTCTCGGCCTTGCCGGGGAAGAACTCATTGAGGAATGACCCGGTCGACTGCGCCGGGCGCCGGCTGGGCCGCGCCGGGACTGGTCCCGCAGCGCCTGGTAGCGGGCCAGCGCAACCGGGATCAGCTCATCGGCCTCGCCGCGCAGTGGCCGCACCGCGGGCCCGGCGGCCAGCAGCACCGCCACCGGGGGCTCGCCACCTGGCGGGTCACCGTCCGGTACGGCGAACAGAATGCGCTGGGCCTGCCGGGCCGGCCATCCGCATCTCAGCTCCATCAGCGCGGCTTCCGGCGGGCCGGGGTGGTCCGGCGCGGTGTCTCCCGCGGCCACGGACCCGCCCCGCTGCGCTTCCTGGCCCAGCGTGGTGCCGATGGCGGCGATGCTGCCGGCCAGGGACTGTGCGGTGTCGTCGGCCCCCGGATAGGGCGCGTCGGCACCCCCCGCCTCATCACCAAACTCGGCGTACGCGTGGTTGATCACCCGCTGCGCCTGGGCGACCGTATAGCTGGCCTTCAGCGCCTCCTTGCGGGAGCGGAATTCAGACACCCAGGTCTGCAGCTGCCGCGCGCCCGCGCTGAGCCGGGCCTCCTCCATGCCCAGCCGGGCGTGCTGGTCGCGCAGCTCGTGCAGCGGCTGGGTCCGCTGCGCGCTGCCCCCGGCCGAGGCGAGCTGGCTGATCTGCAATTCCAGCCGTTTCCGCGCGGCGGTCACCTCGGCCACCGCCCGGCGAACCTCGCTCAGCTGGCCGAGCAGGCGCTGGTAGCTGCCCTCGAGGGCGGTGCGGGGGTCCGGCTCCGCGGCGGCCTGGGCGGGCACGACCAGCGGCGGGCCGGCCCGGCCGCCCTCGGTGAGCAGCACGGTGATCGCCGCACCGGCCCGCTGTGCCCGGGCCGGGTCGCGCAAGCGCAGCTCAGCCAGCCAGGCTCGTAATTCGGGGACCAGCTGGATCAGGTAGCTCATGTCGGCCTCCGGGCCGCGACCGGCTGGCATCCGCCCGGCCAGCACTCGGCGTTGAATTCAGTACCCGAGCATACTGGGCTCGCCTGGGCCGGCCCAGGCCGCACCGCATGGATGCTGCAGCCACGCACTCCGTCATGCCCGGCGGCACGAAAACAGGCCGGCTGCCCAGCCACTGGGGTGGCGGGCAGCCGGCCTGTCGGGCGACGGCGGTTAGCCGTTGCCCATGCCCTGATCCGGCGGCGTCGGGGTGGCCGTCGCCGTCGCGTCGGGGTCAGCCGGGGCGGTCGCGGTCGCGGTGTCCGTCGGCGTGACGGTGGGATCCGCCGGGGCCGGGGTGGTCGCGGTCGCGCTGTCCGTCGGGGCGGCGGTCGCGCTGTCCGTCGGGGCGGCGGTTGCGCTGTCCGTCGGCGTCGCGCTGGGCTCCACCCCGCCCGGCAGGGTGCCGATGGCCAGCTTGCTGAACGTGGCCGCGGTGGCCACGCCGTTGTCGTCCAGGGTCAGGTTGACCGGGTTGGGCGCGTTCAGCAGCGCCCCGCAGCCCATGTTGTCGAACGAGCCGGCCAGCCGCGCGGCCATGAACGTGAACAGGTTGTTGCCGGTGTCCGGGACGGGCGTCGCGAAGTTGGTGAACTGCTGCTCGTCCTGCTGGATCCGCGCCATGCCGACGCGCATCATGTGCTTGCAGTAGTTCGCCGGGGTGGACGCGTTCGGGTCCCGGCCGCTGCCCAGCAGGGGCTGGTCCACGCCGATCCGGAACGCGTTGGTCTTGGCCGTGCTGTACTCGTTGTTGACCAGGGTCATCGGGTCATTCAGCGGGATCACCGCGATCGGCGGCCGCTGGTCGGCCGCGGCCATCAGCTCGTCGGTGATCTGCGAGCCGGACATGCCGGTCTGCGCGGTCTTGTCGCGGAACTGGTACGGGGTGCAGCCCAGCGCCGGGTCCATGAACTTGTTGACCAGCGCGTTGTCGCTGCCGTTGTTGACCGGGGTGGCCCCGTTCAGCGCGGCCGCGTTCTGGGCCGAGTCCTGCGCGGTCCGGCCGTCCGCGGTCATCAGGTACGTGGTGACCACGTTGTCGCTCTGGTCCTGGTCCACCACGGCGAAGTCACGCACGGTCGGGCAGAGCTGCCCGTCGTTGCCGGTGGCCAGCGCGGGGATCTTCAGCACGCCGCGGGCGATGGCCCGGTTGGCCGCCCGGTAGAAGGCTGGGCTGTTGCAGTAGGCGACCTGGCTGAACAGGGACTCGCCGAGGCCGTTGACGCAGTTCCCCTGCTGCAGCGAGTTCCCGGTGCCGGTGAGCAGCAGGTTGGTGCCGTTGAAGCCGAACATGATGCCGACCACGCCGCCGCGCGGGATCCGGGGCGGCACCGGGTTGGCCGCGGGCGTGGTGCCCTGGGTGATGACCAGCGGGTTGTAGACCTTGATGGCGCCGGTCCGCGGGTTGAGGATGTCCGCCTCGACGAAGGCCTGCAGGTCCGGGTTGGACATCTCGCAGCCGTCACCCAGGACGTAGGGGCTGGCCAGGCCGCGGGCGCTGAGCGGGTGGGCGGGCACCTGGAGCGTGCAGTTGGTCGAGTCGGCCGCCTCGGCGGCCGTCTGGTTGAGGTTCATCGCCGACCCGTCGGGACCGGTGACCTGGCCCCCGGTGCCATGGTGCCGGAACCCGGACCCGTGCGCGGCGAGGTTCAGCCCGGCCTGGCCCTGGTGGTCAACGACCTTGATGCCGACGACGATCCCCGCCGCCAGCGGAACGGCGATCAGCGTGGCGATGAGCGCTGGGCGGGTCCTGGATGTTCGCCGCCACGTGGAAGTACGCCAGACCTGCATTCGTGTCCGCCTCCATGTTCAGCCCCGCCCCAAATGCCTTCGGTCGGTCACGTTAGACCCGATGGGAACCAAAATTCAGGAAAACCGGAACGAAAGTTGATCTGTTCGAGATTCTGCCGGTCACACGGCTCTGGCCAGCGCGGATGTCAAGCCTGGCCGACCCGTCCCGAGCTGGGCGGCTACGAAGTGAGATGTAACTGTGATGGGCCGTAAGGGGGTTCCGGACGCCGCTGTCACAGTCTGGTAGTCAGGCGGGATGGTACACCGCATGTGTTAAGCAATATGCGGCTTGTCGCCAATCCTTATGGATGTATTACGAGATTGACGGAAGGGCTGCGGTTGTGACCTGACCGTGATAAGGCGCGCGTAACAAGGCCGCAGCCAGCGCGAACGCCGGCTGCGGCCTCGTCGGCGGCCAGGTCAGCTGTGCTTGGCCAGCGCGGTGCTGACCGGGATGTCCAGGCCGTACTTGTCGATCGCCTGGCCCAGGGCTTCCGGCTTCACCTCGCCGCGCCGGGCCAGCTGGCTGAGCACGGCCAGCGTGATCGACTCGGCGTCCACGTGGAAGAACCGGCGCGCGGCGGCGCGGGTGTCAGAGAAGCCGTACCCGTCGGTGCCCAGCGAGCTGAACGGGGCCGGCACCCACCGGGAGATCTGGTCCGGGACGGCGCGGATCCAGTCGCTGACCCCGACCACCGGCCCGGGCTGCCCCTCCAGCACCTGGGTGACGTAGGGCACCTGCGGCTCCGCGTCCGGGTGCAGCATGTTCCACTCCTCGCAGCTCAGCGCGTTGCGCCGCAGCTGCGTCCAGGACGTCGCCGACCAGACGTCGGCCGCGACCCCCCAGTCCTCGGCCAGCAGCCGCTGCGCGTCCAGCGCCCAGCGCATGGCCACCCCGGACGCCAGGATCTGCGCGTGTGGGTGATCGCCGTTCCCGGCGCCGTCCCCGCCGGGCAGCTCGGGCGCGGGCGCATACCGGTACAGCCCGCGCAGCACGCCCTGCTCCAGCTCGGCGCTGCCGCCCGGGTAGCCGGCGGGCTCGGCGGGCTGGACGTAGGGCTCGTTGTACAGGGTCAGGTAGTAGAAGATGTCCTCGCCGTCCGGGTGTCCCTCGGTCGGCCCGTACATCCGGCGCAGCCCGTCCTTGACGATGTAGGACAGCTCGTAGGCCCAGGCCGCGTCGTAGGCCACGCAGGCCGGGCTGACCGAGGCCAGCAGCACCGAGTGCCCGTCGTTGTGCTGCAGGCCCTCTCCGGTCAGCGTGGTGCGGCCGGCCGTGGCGCCGAGCAGGAAGCCGCGGCCCAGCTGGTCACCGAGCGCCCACATCTCGTCGCCGGTCCGCTGCCAGCCGAACATCGAGTAGAACACGTACACCGGGATCATCGGCGCGCCGTGCGTGGCGTAGGACGTGCCGGCGGCGATCACCGAGCCCATCGCGCCCGCCTCGCTGATCCCCTCGTGCAGGATCTGGCCCCGCTCGGACTCCTTGTAGGACAGCAGCAGCGCCCGGTCCACGGCCTCGTAGGTCTGGCCGTGCGGCGAGTAGATCTTCGCCGTCGGGAACAGCGAGTCCATGCCGAACGTGCGCGCCTCGTCCGGGATGATCGGCACGAACCGGGCGCCGATCCCGGGGTCCTTCATCAGGTCCTTGAGCAGCCGGACGAACGCCATCGTGGTGGCCACCGCCTGCTTGCCCGACCCCTTCTTCAGCTCCGCGTAGGCCGCGTCGCCGGGCAGCTTGAGCGGCTTGCCGCGGACCACCCGCTTGGGCAGGTAGCCGCCGAGCGCGGCGCGGCGCTCCTGCATGTACTGGATCTCCTCGGACTCCGCGCCCGGGTGATAGTACGGCGGCAGGTCGGCTTCCAGCGCGGCGTCCGGGATGGGCAGGTACAGCCGGTCGCGGAACTCCTTGAGCTCGGCCACGGTCAGCTTCTTCATCTGGTGCGTGGCGTTGCGCGCCTCGAAGTCCGGGCCCAGCGTCCAGCCCTTGATCGTGTGGGCCAGGATCACCGTGGGCTGGCCGACGTGCTCGGTGGCCGCCTTGAACGCCGCGTACACCTTGCGGTAGTCGTGCCCGCCGCGGGACAGGTTGCGCACCTCGTCGTCGGACAGGTGCTCGACCAGGGCCCGCAGCCGCGGGTCGGTGCCGAAGAAGTGCTCCCTGGTATACGCGCCGGGTTCCACCGAGTAGGTCTGGAACTGGCCGTCCGGCGTGGTGTTCATCTTGTTGACCAGGACGCCGTCGGTGTCCTTGGCCAGCAGCGGGTCCCAGTCCCGCCCCCAGATGACCTTGATCACGTTCCAGCCCGCACCGCGGAAGAAGGCCTCCAGCTCCTGGATGATCTTCCCGTTGCCGCGCACCGGGCCGTCCAGCCGCTGCAGGTTGCAGTTGATCACGAAGGTGAGGTTGTCCAGTTCCTCGCGGGCGGCCAGGCCGATCGCGCCGAGCGCCTCCGGCTCGTCCATCTCGCCGTCGCCGAGGAACGCCCACACGTGCGAGCGGCTGGTGTCCTTGATCTCCCGGGCCAGCAGGTACTGGTTGAACCGGGCCTGGTAGATCGCGTTGATCGGGCCGAGGCCCATGGACACGGTCGGGAACTCCCAGAAGTCCGGCATCAGCCGGGGGTGCGGGTAGGACGGCAGGCCGCCGCCCGGGTGGGACAGTTCCTGGCGGAAGCCGTCCAGCTGGTGCTGGCTGAGCCGGCCCTCCAGGAACGCCCGGGCGTAGATGCCCGGGGCGGCGTGACCCTGGAAGAAGACCTGGTCACCGGACTCGCCGTGGTCCTTGCCGTGGAAGAAGTGGTTGAAGCCGACCTCGTACAGGCTGGCGGCGGAGGCGTAGGTGGCGATGTGCCCGCCCACGCCCAGGCCCGGCCGGTTGGCCCGGGACACCATGACCGCGGCGTTCCACCGGATGTAGGCCCGGATCCGCCGCTCGACGTACTCGTCGCCGGGGAACCACGGCTCGCGCTCGGGCGGGATCGTGTTGATGAAGTCGGTGCTGCGCAGGCCGGGCACGCCGACCTGCTGCTCGCGGGCCCGCTCCAGCAGCCGCAGCATCACGTACCGGGCCCGGGCCCGGCCCCGGGTGCGCACCACGCTGTCGAACGAGTCGACCCAGTCCCTGGTCTCGTCGGGGTCGATGTCCGGCAGCTGCGTGGGCAGTCCATCGCTGATGACGGAGAAACGCTGGCGTCCGGCAGCCACGGGATGTCCTCGCCTTCCAGACGTTAGGCGGCGGTGGCCGCCCCGTCCGCGGAGCACGGGCGGCGGTGACCGCCCAGTTAGCTTGCAAGTTGTCCAGACCAATTCTGGTCCCTGTGCCCCGGAAACGCACCCGGCTACCTCGGGGTAACCAGTGCCGCCGGGGGGTGTCCCCGGGCCGGATGGGACGTCCGCCCCTATCCGCGCTGCTGACCCCGGTGCCAGTCTGGGTACACGGTGAGCGTAGGCACGCTCCGATGCGACTCAAGCGTATGCGCTCGGCTGGGTCGGGGCGACTTGGCACGAGGAGGTGCTAGATGCAGGCAGCGGTAGGTGACCGGCTGCACGTTCGCGCCAACGCCGTGGGCCAGCCGGACAAGATCGGCGTCATCGTCGAGGTACACGGCGTGGCTGGTGCCCCGCCCTACCTGGTGCGGTACGACGACGGGCACACCAGGCTCTGCTTCCCGGGGCCGGACGCCGTGGTGGAGCGCCCGGCCAAGGCGGCCAAGAAGGCACCGGCCACGGGGCGAAGAGCCAGTGGTGGCGGGCGCAAGACCGGGGCGGGGTCCGCGCGGAAGAAATAGCGCCGCATGCGAGTCAGCCGGGTTGCGCGGGGGCAGTGGCCCCGGGACAGTCGTTCGGTATGAAGAGCTTGATTGTGCGGGTGCATACCGGCGCGCGGGAGACCGTGCGCGATATCACCGGAGAGTGCGCGGAATTCGCCTCCGGCGCAGCGGACGGGGGCGATGGGCTGCTGCATGTGTTCGTGCCGCACGCCACGGCCGGCCTGGCGCTGATGGAGCTGGGCTCGGGCAGCGACGCGGACCTGCTGGCCACCCTGGCTGAGCTGCTGCCCGCCGATGACCGGTGGCGGCACGCGCACGGGTCACGCGGGCACGGGCGGTCACACGTGCTGCCCGCGCTGGTGGCCCCGTTCCTGGTCGTGCCGGTGCTCGGCGGGCGGCTGGCCCTGGGAACCTGGCAGTCAATCGCCCTAATTGATCTGAATGTGGATAATCCGGACAGGCAGATAAGGCTTTCGTTCCTCGGGTAGCCATCCCGGGAGACGGGGAAGATCAAACTGTGACATGGTTTTCGCTTCCAGGGCCATTTGGCACTTGCGCGGGGGGCCGACCCAGTGTGAACTGTCCCAGCAAGTGGTGCCTACGCGGCCAGCGCGGCGCTTGGCGCGAAGCTGCGGCGGCATGCCGTAGCGGGCCAATGCGGATGCGGGGACCGCGGGAAGGGATATGAGGAGGAGCTCAGTGAGCGCGACCGCGCGCCAGGCGCAGGAACAGCCGCGCCTGGCCGATCGACTCGGTATCAAGCCGGGTCAGGTGGTGCAGGAACTCGGCTATGACGACGACTGCGATGAGCAGTTGCGTGAGGAAATCGCCGGGCTGAAAGATGTTGAGCTGGTCGATGAGGACTACGACGACGTGGTGGACGTTGTCCTGATGTGGTGGCGGGACGGCGACGGTGATCTCGTCGAGGCCCTGCTGGACGCGCTCACTCCGCTCGCCGATGGGGGGTACATCTGGCTGCTCACGCCGAAGGCAGGCCGGGACGGGCACGTCGAGCCGAGTGACATTGGCGAGTCCGCGCCCACCGCTGGCCTGTCCCAGACCTCGAGCGTGAGTGCCGCCCGGGACTGGCTGGGTACCCGCCTCGTCTCGCCCAAGGCACGCAGGTGACGTAGGGGTTCATGACGCGCGGGGCGGGCCGCTCGCCCCGTGGCGTGCGGATAATGGCCGGCGGCCGGGTGGCCGCCTGCCGGGCTGGTGCCGATCCGGGGTTACTGTGCCGGTGTGCCCGGCTCAGGTGGCAGACTGGGACCCGTTCGCTGCGGAAAGGATCCAGTCAATGGCGGTTGAGGTTGGCGAGCAGGCTCCCGATTTCGAGCTGAAAGATCAGCACGGGACCCCGGTCCGGCTGTCGGACTTCCGGGGCCAGAAGAACGTGGTGCTGCTGTTCTACCCGCTCGCGTTCAGCGGGGTGTGCACGGGTGAGCTGTGCACGCTGCGCGATGACTTCCCCGAGGTGACCGGGGATGATGATGTGGCCCTGCTCGCCGTCTCGGTGGACTCCACGTTCGCGCTGCGGACGTGGGCGGACCGGGATAACTTCACATTCAGCCTGCTGTCAGATTTCTGGCCGCACGGCGGGGTGGCGAAGCTTTACGGTGTATTCAGCGAGGACCGGGGCGTGGCAACACGCGGCACGTTCATCATTGACAAAGCCGGTGTGGTCCGGTGGAAAGTGGTGAACCCTATTCCCCAGGCGCGTGATGCCGCCGAGTATAAGAAAGCGCTCGCCGAACTAAGCTGAGGCGTGTCCCGGGCGCGCCCGGATGGATGGCGAGCCAGCCCGCGGAGAGGATCGAAGCAGCCAAGAATGCCCTGCTATCGATGTGGCGTGCGGCAGACCGACCCCGGCCGCGGGCAGAGCCCGTGGAAACGCGGGGTCCGTCGGGACAGCCAGATTCTCATCTGCCCCGCCTGCCAGGCCAGCCACGACTGGACGGCCGACCTGGACCGGTGCGGCCAGTGCTCCAGCGTGCATCTGGTCCGGCGGCTGGGTGAGGTCGAGTGCCGCGACTGTGGAGCCATCGTGCCGCCAGTGATTGACGACCTGGTGGGTGGCGGTCTGGGTGAGGCGGGGTCGCTGGGGGACGATGGCCCGCTGTCCGGCGCGGAACCCGCGGGCCAGGCCGGGGCGCCGGGCCAGGCCGGGCCAGGCTGGGGCCAGCCCGGACCTGTCCGAGGAGGTGGCCAAGGCGCTGGAGCGGGTGCTCGGCCGGAGCCTGGTCAGCCAGAGTGTCCGGCCCGCCGGCGGCGCCGAGCCGAAGGTCCCGGCGCGGCCGCGCGCGGTCACTGGGTGAGGGGGCCGGCCTGGCTGTGAACGATGCCGCGCTCGTGGGCCGGATCCTGCGTGAATACCACCACCGCGGCCCGGGCCCAGCGGCCGTTCACCGGGTCAGCGGTTCTGTGCACGGCGACAGCGTGACCTACCTGGTCGATCCGGGCGACGGTGACCGCCTGATGGTGCGGGCCAGCCGGGCCGACGCGCCCGTCCAGGTCCAGTTCCGCGCCCCGGGCAGCCTTACGATGCTCGACTGGCTGGTCACCCGGGCCGCCACGCTCACCTGCCTGGAGCGCGGTGGCTACCCCGCGCCGCGGCTGATCCGCACCCGGGCCGGCGATCCGGTCGGGGTGGACGGGGTGTGGCTCACCCTGGCCAGCACGTACATTCCCGGGACGGTGCTGCAGCCGACCCTGGATCAGTTGGGCATGCTGGGCGGTGCGGTGGGGCGGCTGCATGCGATGGATCCCGGTGTACTGGCGGCCCCGGGGCGGCTGGTGCGGCTGGTGCGGGTGGGGCGGGTGGTGGCTGGCGGGCCGACGGCGGCGTTCGGGGCGTTCGGGGCGGTGGCCGACGCGGGGGAGGGGGCCGGGCCCGGGCGGGCCGCCTGGTACCCGGAGGCGGCCATCCCGGTCACCCAGGCCCGGCTGGACGCAGTGGCCGACCTGGTGCCCGACGACTGGCTGGGAATGTTCGAGCAGTTCCGGCAGGCGATACTGGCCGTGCAGGCGCGGCTCGATACGCTGCCCCGCGGCCTGGTGCATGGTGACGCCTGGCCGGCCAACGCGGTGCAGACCAGGCCGGACGCGGTTACCCTCATCGACTGGGAGACCGGCGGCCTGGGCCTGCCGATCCTCGATCTCGGGCAGTGCCTGCTGGAGTGCTTGCTCGACGTGACGCGGGCCGGTGCTGGTGCTGGTGGTCCGGCCGGCTCGGGCCCGGGTGGTGCTTCGGCGGCGGCTGAGGCGGCTGAGGTGTGGGAGCCGGAGGCGTGGGACCCGGCGGTATGGCGCGTCCAGCCGGATGAGTCCCGGATCGCGGCGGTGGCCGCGGGTTACACGGCCTGGCGGGTGCTGACCCCTGATGAGCACGCGCTGCTGCTGCCCGCGATCCGGTTCGGCGCGGCGTACGTCGGGGCCATCCACTTCGAGCAGGCGCTGGCCGGGGGAGTGCGCGGGCCAGCCATGGACGCGCGGCTGGACCGGCTGCGCAACCGGCTCGCGGTCAGCGAGGCCGTCGCCCGGCTGGCCGCGCGGCATCTTCCCACCGGCGCTCAGGACGCGGAAACGGTACGCTGAGCCGGTCGCCTGCCGTGGCAGGCACGGGCGCATAGCTCAGGGGTAGAGCACTCGCCTTACAAGCGAGGGGTCACTGGTTCGATCCCAGTTGCGCCCACCAGCCAAAACACCTTCGGGGTGATCTTGGAAAGCGATGTTGACCACCAAGGTTGACCACAGTGCCGGGGTCATTTCCCGCCGCCGAGCAGCTGGTTGAGCTTGGTCAGAGCGTCGAGGCGGGCGACCTCATCGACGTGGGTGTAGATCTGCTGCGTGGTCGTGATGTGCGCGTGGCCGAGGATGACCTGGGCATCACGGGCCGGGACGCCGAGATCCTTAAGCAGTGACGCGGTGGTGTGCCGGAGTGCGTGCACCCTTATGCGGCGGATCTTGTTGGCCTGACAGATGCGCGCGAACGAACGCACCAGGTTGCGCGGTTCGATGGGTCTGCCCGTCCTAGTCGTGAACACCAGGCCCGTGTCGATCCAGCAGCGACCAAGGCTGGCGCGATCGGCGTCCTGGACCTGGCGGCGGGCGGCGAGCGCGTCTTTGGCCAATCCGATCAGCGGGAGATCACGGCTGCCAGCGCGGGTCTTGACCGGCCCGATGTGCAGTTGTCCCTGAATGCGCTGGATCTGCTGGCGTACGCGGACCAGCCCGGCCTCGGAATCTATGTCTTCCCAGCGCAAGCCGAGGACCTCACCGCGGCGCATCCCGTACAGCACCAGGAGGACGAACGCCGGGCCGAGCGGGTCGGCGGCAGCCGCCTGGAGAAAGGCGAGCGCTTCGGTGGGGGACCAGGGCACGATCAGGCTAGGCTCCCAGGTTGGTAGTTCGACCAGTCGGGCGACATTGCGGGCGACCAGCTCCTCACGGACGGCGCGGGACAAGGCGGCGCTCAGGATCTGCCGCAGGATCTGCACGTTCCGGACCGACTGGCCGTCTTTGATTTTGGCGTTCAGGAAGGTCTGCACGATCGGCACCGAAAGCCGCTTGAGCCCGTATTTGCCGAGGCCGGGCTTCAAATGCAGCCGAACATTGATCTCATACAGCGCATAGGTGGCGGGCCGCCTGGTGGGCTTCACTACGTTCTCGAGCCAGTAATCGAGGTAGGGGCCAAGTCTCCAGGACTGCGCCGGGACCGGGATTCCCCGTCCTGCTTTGGCCTGCTCCTCGACCAGGCGCTCGTGGGCTTCCTCGCGGGTGCGGCCGTATACGTAGACGCGCTTGCGGGTGCCAGCAGTGGTGAGCGCGTAGAAGGCGCCGACGTAGCGGCCGTCTTTGCGTGGCCCAGAAATCGTGCCTTCCCCGTTCGGCCGCTGGCGGCCGTGGACACGCCGACCCTTCGCGGGCATCAGGCCGCCTCAGAGGCTTCGGCTTCCAGCATGGCCACATAGTCAGCCAGGGCATCGGCCGTGATGAACCGGGCACCACCATCCTTGACTGAGCGAAGCCGACCGGAACGCATCAGGTCATACAGCTTGTCGCGCCCGATCCCGAGCGCACTTGCCGCCTCTTTCGGGCGGTACAGCAGCTTTTCCATCGCGGATGTCCTTCACGGTCAGGGGTCAGGCGGCTTGGGCTGCGTCGCGGGCGGCCTGGTCGTGGTCGCGGGCGCGGGCGGCGGCAGACAGGGCCAGGAGGGCGTCGCCGGTGGTGCGCCAGCCCATCCCGGCCCATTCCAGGGTGGTGACGGTGATGACGGCCTGGTCGCCGGGCTCGCCGTTGGTGGCAGCCGGGTGCTGGCGGCGGCGGTAGTTGGCGCGGGCCTGGCGCGAGGGCTTTGAGGGTGGTGGAGTAGCGGCGGGATTTGGTGGCGAAGTGGCCGCGGTAGCCGAGCATGTGGGCCCAGCGGCGGAGCGCTTGGAAGTCGGGGGCGGTGTGGCTGCCGAGGTGCCAGGCGGCGCGGATCAGCCTGCCCCGGTGACTGGCCGGGTTGCCGTAGAAGGTGACGTTAGCAGCGGTGATCCGGCAGGAGACGGTGCCGACCGCCTCGGTCGACTTGGTGGCGTACTTGGCCAGGTAGGCGGCGACCGCGATGTTGGCGTCCTGGCCGCCGGTGGCGGGGAGGCTGGATGGTGCGGGTGTCGAGCTGGGCGCCCCAGCGGATGTCCCAGCCGCTGCGGCCGGGCCGGGTGGGCGACGGTGGCGAACCAGGTCGAGGCGGCGGCGGCGCTGGATGGCGGCGAGCAGCTGCTCGGCGCCGAGGCGCGGGCGGGGCCAGCTGGCCGTCTGTGGGTGGTGGCGTCGAGGCGGAAGATGGCGTGGAAGTGGACCAGGCCGCGGGCCTGGAACTCGGCCACCTTGGCGTAGGACAGCTGGACCTTCCCGGCCCCGGCAGCTTTGGCGGTTTTGGCGAGGTGGCGGCGGATGGCGATGGTGGTGCGCCGCCACAGTTCCGGGGCGTGGGCGTTCCAGACGACGGCGGCGTTGTAGTCGTAGCAGTCGGGGCACAGCGGCCGTGCCCAGGGCAGGGTCGGTGTGCTTGTGGCGCTGGCCGCAGGACAGGCGGCGGCCGTGCCGGCAGAGTGACGGTTTTGCGGCGGGGACGGCAGCGGGCGGCCCGGCCGCCGGGCAGCTGGCGGCGGGTGTGCACGGGGCCGAAGGAGGGGGCGGTGAAGGTGGCGAACACGCACGGGTGCGCGGCGACGGTGTCGGGGATGCCTTTGCCGCCGGTCAGCCCGGCGCGGATGAGCTGGTAGGTGTCGCGGCGGTAGGTCTCGGCGCAGGCCGGGCAGACCGAGGCGCGGCGGTCCCCGCACGGGATGTAGAGCACCTTGTCGGGCAGGGTGTCGGTGTCGAGGGTGCGGACGATCTCGCCGGTAGCGGCGTCGAGGTCGCGGATGGTGCCGTGCAGCCGGACCGGGCGGGCGCAGCCGTTGGCGGCGGCGGTGCCGGCCAGCCAGGCGTGGTAGTCGGGCGCGGGTGGCGCGGTCGAGCAGCTGGTCGTTGAGCGGCCGGGTGTTCGCTCCGGTCCCCGGCGTGACGAGCACGGGGGCCAGGGCCAGCGCCGGGACACTCATCGCGGCTTGCCCATCACGCCGCGAAGGGCATGGGCGTCGGGTGGGGTGGCGGTCTGCATGACGATCCAGGTGACGGTGCAGGCCAGGCACTGGTAGCCGTAGGTTTCGGCCGCGCCGATGATCACCGCGAACGGCTGGACTTCGTTGTCCCCGCAGGCTGGGCAGCGGTCCTCGCGGCCGGGGGCGGTCATGGCATGCCGCCGGTGATGGTGATGTGCAGGCGGGTGGTGATGTGCTGGCAGGCCCGGCAGGTGACCAGCGGCGGGAACAGCCCATCCGGGATGTCAGCCCACGGCCCGGGTGCGCCGCACAGGGCATCGCCGGTGTAGCGGGTGCGGTAGCCGATCTTGAGTTTCTGGTCGGTGATGGCGTGGTAGGCCTCCCGGGCGCGGCGGCCGTGCAGGTCCAGCCCGGCGGGCTGGTATTCGATGTGCGCCGTTGGCCGGGCGGGTGCTCGTTTCCGCGTGCCGTACAGCCCGCCGCGTGGTGGCGGTGGGGGTCATGCGGCATCACCCTCACGGAACGGGATGACCGTGCCGCCGCTGGCAGGTGGCTTCGCGGTGGTGCGCATGGCGGCGGCCTGGGCGGCCAGGCCGATGATGTGGTCATCGGACAGGTAGGCGGCCTTGACCCGGCGGGGGATGCCGTCCTCGGCGCGCAGCCAGGACACCCCGCGGGCCTGGGGGTCGATGTCTTCGGCGGTGTAGCCCTTGGACGCCCACCCGTGGCCCAGGATGGTGTCGGAGGACGCTTCGGTGGAGCAGCGGAACGCCCACCGGTAGCCGAACAGGTCCCGCAAGCTGGTCGGGATGATGTCCGCGGACGGCCGCTGGGTGGCTTCGATGGCGATGATGCCCGGGGCGCGGCCGCGGGCCACAATGTCGCGGTTGAGCGCGTTGAACTCCTTCTGCTTGGGGCGGGTTCCGGCGGTGGCCGAGTAGTAGGCGATCTCATCGACGGCGACCAGGTAGACCGGGAACCCCATGTCCGGGGTGATCTTGCGTTTGCGGTGGTCGAGCAGCCATTCGGTCCGCTCATCGATCATGGTTTGCAGCCAGCCCAGGGTGTCGATCGCGTCATCGATCGACGGGCCGATGAACCGCTCCGCGCGCGTGCCGCCACAGGCCGAGCTCGACGCGTTTGCCGTCGACCAGGACCAGGCGGCAATCAGGGGACAGGGCGCCGTGGGCGACGATGAGCTGCAGGGCGACGGACTTGCCGCCGCCGGGTTCCCCGCCGATGAGCATGTTCCGCTCGGCCAGGGTGACATCGACGCTGCTGGCCGAGTTCGTCGGTGCCCAGGTGCACCGGCTGCCAGATCGACAGCGGCTGGGCGGGCGGCGCTGGGGTTGTCATGGCTGATCACTCCCTTCGTTTGCGGTAGCCAGGACAGGAGCCGGGAGAGCCCCCGGGCCGGGTCGCGGGTGGCCCGGGGCATCCCGTGCTGCCGCTGCTTAGGCGGCGGTGGTGGTGTCGCTGGCCGGGTGCACCGTGGGTGCGAGGCCGGAGGCGACGGTGACGTGCTTGGCGAGGGTGTCGCGGCGCACGATGTTGACGACCACGAGCTGCGCCCACTGTTTGGAGCCGGTGACACGGGCTTCGCGGGCGTAGCAGGCGGCGGCCATCTCGGCGGTGTGGGCTTCGAGGTCCTCGGCGCAGATGCCAGCGCGGCACCACACCCAGGCCCGCTCACCCACCGGGGTCGGCCGGATCCACAAAATCAGCGACAGGCGGCCCGACCGGGTGTGCATGCGGGTCTCGAAGAACACCCGCTGCAGCCGGTGCCGGGTGATCACGCACCAGGCCCGGCGGACACGATACCGGCGGGTCCGCGGCAGCGCGAAGATGGCCAGGACCAGGCCAGCGAGGATGACCAGCGCCCAGATCAGGGACGCGGTATAGGCCAGCGCCCAGGTGGTGGCACTGCCTGACGCCAGGATGGCCAGTTCGGTGCGGAACCGCCAGACAGGTCCCGGCCGCGCTGTGATGCACGGACACGGCCAGGCGGTCCATCGTGTAGGGGTTGTTGCGGTGATTACGCGAGTTGGTCTTGGCGGGCATTCACGCACCCCTCCCGAAATGGTCGCGAGCATCGGGTCAGCGCCAAGGGCGCGGATGCGGCTGACCAGTAGCGGCCTGCGCCCAGGTACGCGAGCCGGCGGGCCGGCGTAGTGCGCGGGGCGGCGAGCTGGGTGAACCGCGGGTCACGGAACTGGTAGGTGCCCGCGACCCACCTGGCGGGTTTCCCAGCCGTGCCAGGCGGCGTACTCGAACGGCAGCGCCTGGCGGTCGTTGATCCGCTGGGCTAGGCGGGCCAGGCGGCCCTTGATAGCGTGGAACATGCCACGAACTCCTAACTTCCTTTGATCGGGCAGGTGGGGGCGGTGGCTGGCCGGGCCGGAGGATGGGAGTCCTCCAGGCCCGGCACTCTTGTCACCGGCCGGCGCCAGAACCAGCAGGGCTGCTGTTCTGGGCCGTGAGTTCGTCGAGGACGCTGCCGAGCATCCGCAGGTAGTGATCTGCGGTTTCCAGGCAGGCCAGCG
Organism: uncultured Actinomycetes bacterium; assembly: GCA_963711705.1. Classification (GTDB taxonomy): domain Bacteria; phylum Actinomycetota; class Actinomycetes; order Streptosporangiales; family Streptosporangiaceae; genus RYN-230. The sequence goes on along the minus strand of CAVQFM010000011.1, from coordinate 54,439 downwards.
CCTCGCACAGCAGCTGCTCCAGCTGCGCGCCGGTGGGCTTGGACTCGCGGCCGTAGATGGCCTCGTGCAGCTGGTAGCCCACATCGTGGGTCTCGGTCAGCGCGTCCTGGGCCAGGCTGATCAGCGCCTTGGACTCCATGGAACGCAGCACAGCCAGGCCGTGCTCGCGGGGTGGCATTCCGCCGTTGGTGGTGCCGTCAGGGACGGCCTGAATCTTGGTGGTGCTGCTGGTCATGGCAGCAGGTGTCCTTTCTGCGTGGTCATGCACACGACAGGGATAGGGGGCGGATTCCCGGCGGTCAGCCAGGAGACCGCAGGCAGCCGCGAGGAATCAGGCGGCGCGGGACGGCTGTGCAGGTGCGATCGCGGCGGCACGGTAGGCCACGCCTGCCTTGCCGTTGTTGTTCCAGGCGATCGCTTCCAGCTGCTCGAACCGGACAGACTGACCCGGGTTCACCTTGGGCTGGTCACCAGTCACCGTGACCCGGAGCACCTCCCCACGCTCGGCGTCCTGGGCGAGCACCTCCACCACCCACTGCGGGCGGCCCGACGTCGCGGTCCACCTTCTGCACGTCCTTGCCGAAGTCCTTGCGCGCCTCCGCGGCCCTGGTGACCTGGAAACTCACCGCCGACGTGTCGAGCATCAGACGCATGACAACCACTTCCTTCCACAGCCTCGGCGGGCTGCTTTGTGGGGAATGACCGGGATTGGCCATGGCCCGAGAGTCGCGTAATGACGTGCACACGGCTAGTGACAGGCCCGGTGCCAGAGGCGGACAGCGGGGTGACACCCTGGTGTCACCATGCGTGTCACCACGCCCGGCGTCTGCGACACTCGGAGGAGGCCCGAAAGCCGAGGGGTGAGCGCGATGATCGAGGACCGGCCAGCGTGGGCTCGCCGGATGACCAACGAGCGCGAGGCACGCACCTGGAGCCAGACCGACGCCGTCCGGGCGATGCACGCCCACGCGGCGCCAGGCGAGAAACTCCCGGACGGCGTGAGCCTGCTGCGCCAGTGGAAGCGCTGGGAAGCGGGCGAGGTCACGCCCAGCGACTTCTACAAGACGATCATCGCCCGGACGTTCGGCACGGTCACCCACGCGATGTTCCCCGTGCCGCCCCGCCGACGACGCGGACGGCGAGGTGCTGGCCATCACGGGGATGGACACGCTGGAGCTGGTCAGCCGGTTGCAGCGCTCCGACCTTGACGACGCCACCGTGAACGGCCTGCGCGTGATGGCGGACGGCTTGTGCTCGGAGTACCCGTTCATGCCCGCCGACCAGCTGCTCACCGAAGGCCGGGCGTGGCTGCGGCGGATCACCGCAGTTCCAGGGCCAGCGGGTCACCCTCAAGCAGCACCGCGAGATCCTGGTCCTGGCCGGGTGGGTCACCCTGCTGCTGGCCTGTGTCGAGTACGACACCGGCAACCGGCAAGCCGCCGAGACCACCCGCCAGGCCGCGCTCTCGCTGGGCGCTGAGGCGGAGCACGCGGAGATCCAGGGCTGGGCCCAGGAGATCCGCGCCTGGATGAACCTGACCACCGGGGACTACCACGGCGTCATCGCCGCCGCCCGCAGCGGCACCGAGGTCGCCTCCATCCACGGTGTCACCGTGCAGCTGGCCGCCCAGGAGGCCAAGGCGTGGGCACGGATCGGGGACCGGCGGCAGACCGAGGTCGCGCTCGACCGCGGCCGCCGCCTGCTGGACTCGATGCCATACCCGGAGAACCTCGATCACCACTTTGTGGTCGATCCCACCAAGTTCGACTTCTACGCCATGGACTGCTACCGCCACCTGGCCGAAGACCGGATGGCCGAAACCCTGGCCGACGAAGTCATCCGCAGCGCCACCGACTTCGACGGCACCGAACGTGCACCCATGCGACTCGCCGAAGCCAGGGTCACCCTCGGAGTTATCGCGGCCCGCCAGGGCGACGTCGAGCAAGCCATCCACCACGGCGAGCGCGCCCTTGGCGGACACCGCAAGTCGTTGCCGTCGCTCGCTATGGTCAGCCGTGACCTGACCCGCGTCCTCAGACAGCGTTACCCCTCGGAACCGGCCACCAAGTCGTTTCTGGACCAACTTCAAGCAGTCGGCCACGCGGCCGAGTTAGGGCGCCGTGGTAGCTAGCCATGGAGCACTGCGGGGGATCATCCAAGGCCATGCCTAGAGCTAGCTGGCGAAGCCAAGTGCCTACCGCCTTGCGCTAGGTGTTAGCTGCTGTGGCAGTGGCGTGTTGGTCGCAGTCACCCGTGGGGGATGATCCGAAGCCGGGCCCCAGACAATAAGGTCCGAGTCTGGGTCCCGCGTGCGCTGGGGCGAGGCAGACATGGGAGAGGGCAGGCACGCCATGGCAGATGACCCGATCGACCGGACCAAGCTGCCGATCGCGGACCCGACGTTCGCGGGTGTGGCGAACCGGACTCTGGAGGGGGCGCGGCCTGACTGGGGCCTGATCGGGCACGTCGCGCCGCCCGAGGGCGCGCCGAACATCCTGCTTGTGCTGATCGACGATGCGGGTTTCGGTCAGCCGAGCGCGTTCGGCGGCCCGATCGCCGCTCCGAGCATGACCCGTGTCTGTGACGAGGGTGTGCGCTATAACCGGTTCCATGTGACGGCGCTGTGCTCGCCGACCCGGGCGGCGCTGCTGACTGGCCGCAACCACCACGCGGTCGGCTTCGGGTCGATCGGTGAATTTTCCAGCGGCTTTCCCGGGTACACGGCGTTCGTCCCCGAAGACAGCGCGCCGTTCCCGAAGGTGCTGCAGCAGAACGGTTACAGCACGGCGGCGTTCGGCAAGTGGCATATGACACCCGACGGCCAGCAGGGCGCCGCGGGCCCGTTCAACCGGTGGCCGAACGCGTGGGGCTTCGACCATTTCTGGGGCTTCCTGGGCGGTGAGTCCGGCCAGTGGGACCCGGTCATCACCGAGAACAACAAGACGATCGGGGTGCCGCACGGCCAGGACGGCGAGAAGTACTACTTCCCCGACGACATGGCCGGCAAGACGATCGAGTGGCTGCACGCGGTACGCGCCCAGGACGCGAGCAAGCCGTGGTTCGTGTACTTCTCCACTGGGTGCGCGCACGCCCCGCACCATGTCCCGGAAGAGTGGGCCGCCAAATACAAGGGACAGTTCGACGGCGGCTGGGACGCCATGCGGGAGGAGACGTTCGAGCGGCAGAAGCGGCTGGGCGTGGTCCCAGCTGACGCCACGCTGACGCCCCGGAATGAGGCGTTCCCGGCCTGGGATTCCCTGCCCGAGGACCAGAAGGCCCTGTACGCGCGGCAGATGGAGGTCTACGCCGGGTACTGCGAGAACGCCGACTGGAACGCCGGACGGGTGATCGCCGCGGTCGAGGAGATGGGCGAACTCGACAACACACTGGTGATCTACATCTACGGCGACAACGGCGCCAGCATGGAAGGCACCCTGACCGGCGCCTTCAACGAGCTGACCATGCAAAACGGCATCCCGCTCACCCCGGACCAGCAGCTCGCACTGATCCAGCAGTACGGCGGGCTGGACGTATGGGGCAGCGACCTGGTCGCCCCGCACTACTCCGCGGCGTGGGCCTGGGCCGGGAACTGCCCGTTCCAGTGGGGAAAGCAGGTCGCCTCCCACCTGGGTGGCACCCGGCAGGGCATGGCGATCCGCTACCCCCGGCTGATCACCGACACTGGGGGGCTACGCAGCCAGTTCACCCACTGCATCGACATTGGCCCCACCATCCTGGAACTGGCGGGCCTGCCGCAGCCCACGCACGTGGAAGGGATCGCGCAGACACCGATGCACGGCACCAGCTTCCTGCACACTTTTGCTGGACCGGCCGCCGAGGAGAGGCACACCCAGCAGTACTTCGAGATCTACGGCTACCGGGCGATGTACAAAGACGGCTGGTGGCTCGCGCAGCAGATCGACCGGATCCCCTGGGACCTGACCCCAGACACGATCAGGAAATTCGCGCCCGGGGTGTGGCAGCCCGACAACGACCAGACCGAGCTGTACTACCTGCCCGATGACTTCACCCAGGCGGACAACCTCGCTGACCGGCATCCGGAGAAAGTCAGCGAACTGCGGGAACTGTTCTGGCAGGAAGCAGAAAAATACAAGGTCCTGCCGATGCTGGCCGGGCTGAGCGCATTCTTCGGCATGCTCCCGCCGCTGCCTGCCGAGACGACCCACACCTACTACGGGGACGTGCAGAACCTCGCGTCCGGCATGATCCCCCGGATCTACGGCCACTCCTATACCATCACCGCCGACCTGGCCATCCCCGACAGCGGCGCCGAGGGCGTGATCGTGGCCGAGGCTGACCACCTGGGCGGCTTCTCGCTATTCGTCGCCGACGGCAAGCTCAGGCACACCTACTCGATGATGGGCGTACAGGTCTACCGGCAGGAATCCGACTCGCCACTGCCGGCCGGTGAGGTCACCGTCCGGATGGAGTTCCACGCCGACGCGGCCCAGCCGGGTACCGGCGGCGACGTGCGGCTGTTCGCCAATGGCCAGGAGATCGGCAAGGGACGGATGGACCACAGCGTGCCCTTGCGGTTCTCCGGCTACGCGGGCATGGACATCGGCCGCGACAACGGCGGCGTGGTCGACCGCGCGTACGCGGACAAAGCGCCGTTCGCGTTCACCGGAACCGTGAAGAAAGTTGTCTTCGACATCAAGCCGCACCTGAGCGCCGACGACGACCAGGCGCTGCACGAGTCAGCGCACCACGGGCACGTGGCCCACGGCATCAGCGGATAAGCCACCACCACACCGCCGAGAATAGACCCGGGAAACGCTCGCTTGCGGGCACAGCAGAGGCATGCCAACCGTGCCGGTGAGTAGTTTCTCTACGGTTTCAAGGGCGCGCGGAGCGCGCCGGACCCGGGCCGTCAGCTGGCCTTGGGTCAGCGGCACGCGAAGTTGCGTTGGGTCAAGCGCGGCGCAGTTCCAGCTCGGCACGGGGCCGCCGTTAACCCGGCGGACGTCATGCACTGGGCGCCTCGTGCCGCTCTTAGGCCCTTCGGGCCACGGCGGCGTCGGCGCGCTCCAGGCCCCCGGCACCGGCCGCGCAGCTGGAGGTCGCCACGAGCCAGCGCAACGGCGCGCCGCGAACAAGGCTGCCATCCTCCCGGCGATCCAGCATTGAACCGCGCAAGATCACCGTCAAGAGCGCGCTACGCGCGTCGCACGCGATGGCGCAAGCGCCACTCTTGACACTGATCTTCCCCGGCTCGTTCGGCGCCTATCGGAAGGATGGCAAGATATGGTTAGAGGACGAGCCAACAGCTAGGGTTGTGAAATGAGTAATCCGGCTAATTCCGCAGATGGGCCTCCGAAGGATGCAGATATCGCGAAACCTGAGCCGCCTACACCGGCACCTGCGAAATGGGACCCGCCGGTCTCGTCAGAATGGAAAAGAGATCGTAGACGCAATGGTGCAGCAGTAAACATCGCTCTTCTTGGTTGCCCTTCTCGGATGGATTGTTGCCCTTCTCGGATGGATTACTGTAAGCCAAACCTTCATCGTACTAAGCGGCAACAAACTAATTCATCCGTCATCCCTAAGCTGGCCTCTGTATATTTGTGTCGCAGGAATACTTCTGGGCGGTTATATCTTCGCGGCCGCGGACAATGCATGGATTCCGATCCCAGGCCGTGAGTACGAGAAGCCAGATCACAGCTCGAGGTACAGCCTTTGGTTTCAAGAAGCAGTCATTGAATGGTACAACTACTCAAACGAGCCAGATACGCTATATGCTCAGATGGGACTCTGGATTAGTAACGGCGGGCGTGAAGTTCCCATCGTTGTCGAGGTCGAACGCTTGGAAGTCGAGCTTAATGGAGTCACATCTCCAACTAGCAAGAATTATCTTCCGATGCGTTTGCTGCCCAACCAACGTAAGCGGTTTATGTCTGATCGTCTCGATAACATACCTCATGGAAACACTAGCGGCGAAATTAGCTATTCTCTAGTATATGGACCCGTGGCCGGATTTCCTGTTTACAGAAGATCGCATAAAATCCGGATACATGTGAGAGCGCCGGTTACTCCTGAGGTGACCCGAAGCGATAGTACGCCTGGTCTGTTTTGGACAGAACTAGAACCTGAGCTAGATACTGATGTGCACCCTCATCCAGACGAAAAGCGCTCATAACTTGTCAGCGCCTTGATAACCCGCGTGGCAGGACAGGCGCGCATGTCACCATGCAGGTATGACACGTTCCGCTCGTTGACCAGATGCATTGACCGGCGGGACAGAGTCCATAGCACCGGCGGGCGCATGTCGCAGCTTGCTGACAGCCGAGGCCGACACCAACGTGCTCGGCCCGCAGCCGTCCCATGGGGACTCCGGAGAGAGACCTTGCCAGGGCATGCACCCGACCGGACAACCAGCAGGTTAACACACCGACCACTCCCAGCCTGCCGCCGCCCGAGCGGTGATCGCCGAGTCCTCAGCGGCTTGACCACCAAGTCTGACCACAACGACTGCCGACACGACCCGGTCGGCATGGACAAGCCCAACCGGAGAAGTCCAGCTAGCAGACCAATTCCGACAATGTGGATGTACCTTACAAGCGAGGGGCCGGTGGTTCGAACCCACCTGCGCCCACCGGTTTATGCAGGTCAGCGGCCTCTCTGAATTTAGCGAGGCTTATTGGCTCAGGTTAAAGAAGAGCCAATCGAGGATCTTCGGGCAGTTTCGGCCCGCACCGAACCGGACTCGGGACGGGAGAGGAGGGCGACGCTGACGCCCGATCGCCTGCCTATGCAGGGCAGATGGGTGAGGCCTGCCGCTGATATCACTGAGCGTGACCCTAGGACCGAGATCGCATATTCCTTTCATAGCCGCATAACGCCAATTACGAGCGGGCATGACTGGGCCGTTTGGCTACCTGCGTACCTGCAGATTCGCCAGTTCTGTTCACGGGAGTGGCATCGACCCGCTGGGTGGCTGCCGGTGAAGACATGGCGGCGGCTCCCGGCCGCGGGCCCGTGGTATTCGAGGACCCGGCGATGTGCTTTTCGCGGAGGCACAGGGACGATTGGTTTTGCTTGTTGCGCGAAGGATCAAGGGCGGCCGTGTCGGCGCTGGTTGACCTTCGGCCTGCCTGTTCGCGTGGAGCCTGGTGGGCCTGCTGAGGGTGTGTTAGATGGCTGCCAGGTCCGCGAACGCGCGGGTGACGGCGGCGGTGCGGCTGGAGACCTGCAGCCTTTCGTAGATGTTCTCCAGGTGGGTGCGCACAGTTCCCTCGGACAGGCCGAGCCGCCGGGCGATCTGGGCGTTGGTGTGCCCAGCCGCCACCAGGTGCAGCAGGCCGGTCTGACGGGGGGTGAGCCGGCGGGCGGGGTGGCGGCGGCGTTCGGCGTCCAGGTAGGCCTGTTCCAAGTGCGGGCGCAGCAGCGTGAGCACCGCCCGGTCGCGCTCGGAGAAATCCGGGCCGGGGCCGCGGAAAAAGAACAGCCGCACGGTCCGGCCCGGCCCGATGGTCCGCGGTGATCCCCCGGGCAGGCACAGCTGCAGCTCGTGCTCAATCCCCAGCGGCCGGTAGTAGTCGCAGTACATGCCGGTGGAATGGAATTGCCGGGCCGTGTAGAAGTCCGCGATCTTCACGATACTGCGCAGGTCGCCGGTCCGGTCAGGGTAGCTGCAGGGCAGGCAGTCCCAGTACTGCTGCCAGTGCACCCGTTCCAGGTCTTCCCACCCAGGTGTATCGGTGAACGGGACTTCCTGCCCGAACCACTGCGCCCGCTGGCCGCTGTCCATGCCGACGAAACACACTTCGTCACAGCGGATCTGGCCGATCAGGTCAGTCAGCAGCGATTCCGGCAGCCCTTCTTCGGGCAGATCGGGACGGTCCTCACCGAGGATCGCGGCCAGGGTGCGCAGATCCGGTTCGCTGGCAGTCACTGGAGCCCTCATCGCGGTCCCCTCTCCTCCCCTACGGGTCTGACGTTACGTCAGGTGTCACTGGTGAGGGCATCCGCAGAACGTCGGATAGCGGACGCGCCGAAGGCCTGCCCACACTCGCAGTTGATAGATCGCGCTCTGAGCCAAAGGAGATCGCCATGAACCCCATCCGCCGTGTGGCTGAAGTCCTGGCCGGGCTGGCTGGTGCCGTGCTGGCGTTCGCCGCGGCCGCGCCAGCGGCCCTTGCCTCAGGCCCGCGGCCGGTGCCGCCGGGCTGGAACAAGCACCCGCCGCTCCCGGCCCATTTCCACACCGTGGTCGTGGGCGGGATGCCTGGCTGGCAGATCACCCTGATCGCCGTCGGGGCCGCCCTGCTCGCAGCCACGGCGGCGGTGCTGGCAGACCGGGCGCGAGCCAGCCGCCGCAAGACGATCACCGCGGCTGCCTGAACCATGCACGCAAGCAACCCGATGCCGCCAGCCGGCCATGCCTCGGCAGCACCGTCCCCGCCTGGCCCCGCACGGCCTCAGTACATCAACCAACCCGAGCACGACACGGCAAGCTCGATGAACTTCCGCACGGACGTGAACCTGCCCGCCCGGGCGCATGAGCCCGTCATGAGCCGCATCCCGCGGATCCGCCGCCCGCCCGGGAACCTGGCGGCCCTGGCCAGCGTGCTGCTGGCGGCCGGCGCCGCTGCACCCGCCGCACTGGCCTGCCGGGCGGTGGGGCCAGCATGAGCGCGGGCATGTGCTCGGCTGTGAGCTGGCTGTCGTTCCGGCGGATCATTGACATCCCGTTCGAGACATGCGTGGCCGCACTGGAGGACTGGCAGCGGACGGGACAAGACGGCGAACAGCGCATCGGCCAAAGCCGGTTGCGCTGGCCGATCGAGCACGGTCGCGACTGCTGTACCTGCCGGATCGAGGTTGGCCTGGCCCGGGGACCGCTGCGCCCGCTGCTTCGCATGAGGCTGGACATCGACCGCTGGTCCCCGTGGCCCTCAAAGACCACCTTCGAACTTATCCCTTGCCAGCGCGTCCGGCCCACCGCAGCCTACTTCCGATCCGGCCACCTCTTGCTGGACTCAGTAACCCACTCACTGCTGCAGCACACGCCGGCCCAGCGTCGCGGCTGCCTCACCCCAACCCAGCCGCACGTGCACCAGGACCCACCCAGACCGGGCAGTCCGGCTGCTGGATCAGCCGCTGCGGCCAGCCCAGGGCCGGGCTCACGCCCGCGGCTGCCACCTGGGACGGATTGACGACCCGGCCGGGCGGCATCACTCCCCGGCCAGCAGGCAATGCATCAATTCATCAGGCAACAGGAGCATGACATGTCACGATTCATGGACTTTCACGAGGACCTGATGCTGCCCCGCCGAGGCCATCGCGCAGATCGCCGAGAACACCGCAACGCGAAGGCCGACCAATTCGGCGTACGCCAGATCGAGCTGTACCACAATCCTGAAGGGAAAGCGTATTGCCTGCATGAAGGTCCGGACGAGGAAGCAATCCGCCAGCACCACGCCACACTGGGAGTCTCCTGCGGCGACGTCCACCAAGTGAATAGCCTCACCTGAACAAAGAAGCCGCGATCTTGTCCCCCAGTCACAATGCTCAGCCGGGATACATAACAGGCTCATCTGCACGCCGCACATCCAGCGAATCCTGACCATACCGTCCGCGCATAACGGCGGATACTTGCGCGGTGACGTTGACCAGCGCTAGTTACAGAATGTGATTCGGCTCCTGGACCAGCGCCGCGCGGATCGCCGAATCCGTGCGGCTGACTTCCGCGCCGGCGGCTCTCGCGCCTGCACGCAGATGGTCCAATTCTGCGTCAGCCGCCTCAGCTGGCTGGAAATTGCCTCAGAGGCCATTGCTTGCTCGAGATCACCTCCCGCCGCCAGCTCCGCCAAGCGCTACCCGGCAGCGGCCGCGACGGGCCGATGGCATAACCGGGCGCCAGGATGGGGCATGATCGGCTCGGTCGCGGTCACCCTGGCCCCCACTCACCGGTGGCGGTCACCATCGTGCAGAGTGAGTCTCGCCCTGCTCGGGGACGGATGCCTCGTGGGCGCGGGCGGCGGTGAGGATGAGCTCGGTGACGGTATCCAGCGGTATCGCGGTGGAGTCGATCACCAGGTGGTATAGGGACGCGTCGGCTGGGTCGCAGCGATACAGGCGGCGGACGTAGGCGGTGCGGGCCTTGTCGGCCGCGCGCAGCCGCTGTCGGGCCTGGTCCTGGCTGATGCCTTCGACCGCGGCGCCCTGGGCCGCGCGGCGGTCGGCCGGGCCGTCGAGGCGGACGTGGAAGCCGCGGTCCTTGCCGAGCACGACCGCCGCGGCCCGGCCCAGGATCACGCCGCCGCCGGCGGCGGCGAGCAGGCGGTGGATCCCGGCTTCGCCGCGGGTGCGCAGGTGCTCGTCCTGGTGGTGGGTGGACGGCGGCGACTGGGTGGGCCCGGCCGGCCAGGGCCGGGGCGACGACGCTGCCGCCGGCGCCGTAGGATGCCGACACGGTGATCAGCCGCACATCGGGGCGGGGCGGGGCGGGGGCGGGCTCAGGCATCACGGACGGTCATCTCCTCCCTGGTCACCGCGGCGGGCACGGCGACTGGGTCGGCGGCGGGCGCCGCCGTGCCGGACGGCAGCACCAGCGCGCACACGACCGCGGAGCCGGCCAGGATCGCGGCTGAGACCCAGAACGCGACGACGTAGCTGTGCACCGCCGCCTGGGCCAGGACCAGCGGGCTGTGGCCGTGGGCCAGCACGTAGCTGGCCAGGGCGCTGGCGGCGAGGGTGTTCAGCAGCGCGGTGCCGATGGAGCCGCCGATCTGCTGGTTGGTGTTGACCAGGGCCGAGGCGACGCCGGCGTCGGCGGCGCCGGTGCCGTAGGTCGCGGTGTTCAGCGCAACGCCGAACACCACGCCCAGGCCGGCCCCGACCACGAGCAGGCCGGGCAGGATCCAGTCCAGGTAGCTGGTGCGCAGGCCCAGCCGCGCGGCCAGCAGGGCCAGGCCGCCGGCCATGACGAGCAGGCCGGCCGGGATCAGGGGCCGGGGCCCGGTCCGCGGCATCAGCACCCCGCTGGAGATCGTGGAGGTCGCGAGGATCGCCGCGATCATCGGCAGGAAGGCCAGCCCGGACTTGACCGGGGAGTAGCCCAGGGTCAGCTGCACGTAGTAGGTCAGGAACAAGAAGATCCCGAACACGCCTATCGCGGCCAGCCCGATGGCCAGGTACGCGCCGCCGCGGAACCGGTTCAGCACGATCCGCAGCGGCAGCAGCGGATGCGCGACCCGCTGCTCGACCAGGACGAACGCGGCCAGCAAAACCACCCCGGCCACCAGCAGCACGATGGTCTCCGGCGCGCTCCAGCTCTTGGTCGCGGCCTCGGACAGCCCGTAGACCACCGCCACCAGCCCGGCCACCGACAGCACCGTTCCCGGCCAGTCGATGCGCACGCCCGGATCACGGGGTTGGCTGGCCAGAAGCCGCACCGCGCCCGCAACCGCGATCGCGGCCAGGATGACGTTGACGTACAGGCACCACCGCCAGGACAGGTACTCGGTCAGCACCCCGCCGAGCAGCAGCCCGACCGCCCCGCCCGCCCCGGCGATCGCGCCGTAGACGCCGAACGCCTTGCCGCGGTCGGCCGGGTCGGTGAACGTGACGGTCAGGGTGGACAGCGCGGCCGGGGCCAGCAGCGCGCCGAACGCCCCCTGAAGTCCGCGGCCGATGACCAGCACCGCGAAACTGGTCGCCGCGCCGCCCAGCGCGGAGGCCGCGGCGAAGCCCACCAGGCCGATGATCAGCATCGTCCGCCGGCCGACCAGGTCCGACAGCCGCCCGCCGAGCAGCAGCAGCCCGCCGAAGGCCAGCGCGTACGCGGTCACCACCCACTGCCGGTCGGTGTTGGAGAACCCCAGCGCACGCTGGGCCGAGGGCAGCGCGATGTTCACGATCGTGGCGTCCAGCACCACCATCAGCTGCGCCAGCCCGACCACGCCGAGAATCCACCAGCGCCGATCCCGGACGCTGCTGATGGAAGTGGCATCAGGCATGAGACTCACCATTCTTCTTTTTCTGTTGTTACAGGCGTCGCCTCGCGTGTTCAGGCTCACCGCCGGGAAGGTGAGAGGTCGTCACCGGATTCCGGTGATCCCTCTGCTCGAGATCCGAAAGCTCATCCCGGACTGCACATCACCAGAACCAGATCACCGTCGCTCACCCTGACGGCCGCTATGGCGCTGACCTCACCGGCACCACGATCAGAACGGCAGCCCAGAAGACCAGCACCAGGCACTCACCGGCTATCTAGGGGTACCCATAAGGCTCACCGGCGCACAGACGATCGAGTTGTCGGCTGGGACGACCGACTACACCAGCATCGCTGGTGACGGGCCCGCGCTGGTGTTGTTGCGCGGCTGATGATGGACGCCTCGAAATCGCGGCGTCGGCGGCCGCGGCTGCTGGCTCGCATAATCACCGGGACCAGGTGACCGCCGCTCACCTTGATGGCCACTAACTTCGGGCGCATTCAATCAGCCAGTTAGCTGCCGGGGACGCTGGGTTCCCGGGCGATCCGCATCAAGGAGGACCAGCGGTGAGCACCACTGCCATCCCGCGCGGTCACAGACTGAGTTTGCTAGCGGACAACCAGAGACCGGATCGCGCCTCGCCGCGGAGAGGACCCGTCATGCCCGATACCACGTCTGCCGCAGCCGTTCAGATACCGGCGGTCGGCACCTACCAGCTCGACCCGGCCGCCTCGACGGTCAAGTTCGCTACCCGGCACTTGTTCGGCCTTGCCGCAGTGAAGGGCACCTTCCGGCTGATCTCGGGTCAGGTCACCATCGCCGACCCGGTCACGTCCTCGACCGCGTCGGCGGTGATCGACGCGGCCAGCTTCGCCACCGGTAATCCGCGGCGTGACCAGGACGTCAAGTCGGCCAGACTCCTGCACGTCAACGACCACCCGCAGATCACCTTCCGGTCCACCGAGCTGGTCCAAGACGGTGCCGCATGGCGGCTGCGCGGGCAGATCACTGCTCGCGACACCAGCGCCCCGGCCGAGCTGACCATCACCGAGGCCGCCGCCAGCGAAGACGTCCTGCAGATCCGCGCCACCACCCGGGTCGACCGGTATGCGCACGGCCTGACCAAGGCCAAGGGATTGGCCGGACGCCACCTGGACATGGAGATCACCGCCCGCGCAGCCCGCACCTGAGCGGCGGGCAACCACGCGACGCGCGCGGCCTCGCGCCGGCTAGCGCCGTCGGCCTGCAGAGCCAGCCCACTCCGGCCTGATCAGTGGAGAACAAGCCGCCGAACCCGGCGGTGAGCCGGCAGTCGCTCAGCTCACAGCCGCCTTCGGAGGCGTAGATCGACCGGCAGGCGAGGTGATGGCCTGCCGGTTGACATCGCCGGTGTGGCCAGCGGTTCGCACACCTACCGCTACCGAATCCTGATTAGCGCCGTAAAGACGGTGTGGAAACCTGCGATGTCGGCGAGCCCTCTGACAGCCGCAGTTCCCCGATAGTGCGAGCTGACATTGGCGCAGCCGCTGCCTGCCGACGTGACCGTGACCGCCGCCGCACTCGGCGGCGTCCCGGCCGCCGAGATCACCGTCGCCGGAATCGAACCCCGCCATGTCGTCCCGCACTTCCACGGCGGCGTGTACGTCCTGGACGACGCCTTCCAGGCCGCCGGCCTGGCCGCGCAGGTCGGCCTGCGGACCGCGCTCGGGTCATCTCGGTGGACTACCGGCTCGCCGCCGAGCACCCGTATCCGGCCGCGGTCGACCCATCGGTTGCGTGGAACCCGAAGTTTGACACCTTCGATCTGGTCTGCCAGGCCTTCGACGTGAGCCCGCCGTTCCCGATCCAGCTCCTGGCGACGACCTTTGATCCGTGAAGGCCAATCCGAACGCGGGTGAGGACCAAAGCTACGGGGCGGCGGCCTGGCCGCACCCGGTGCCGGTGGGGACAGAGACCTCCACCGGTACCCAGAAGGGCAGCAAAGGCCAGTTCTCCGACCATGAGTCGATCATGGTTGACACCAGCACTGCGGCCCGGCATCATTTCGGCCGGATCTACGTGACCTGGGCCAAGTTCAACGGGTCTGGCCGCTCGCCGATCCAGGCCGCATTCTCCGACGACAACGGCCAGCACTGAGCCCTTTTCATCCTGATCTTGGGAGGGTGGCGCAGATGGGCTGATCAGGGCGGGCGTGTCGGCTTCGGATACGGCGAAGCCCCTGGTAGATGAATCGATCACCACAATCCCTCATCTGCCCAGGGGCTTCCATGCTGTTCTACCGTGCCGCGCTGCCGTTGTCGCGTTCGACCTTCGCGTATGTCGCTGGGGTGATCCGCCGTCACCGCAGGCAGATCGGCTCGTGCTGGCGGAGGTGCAATTCCGGGCAGCAGGCGCTGCTGGTCCTGGCGCACCTGCGCAAGGGCGAGACATTCGCCCAGCTGGCAGCCGGGTTCGGCGTCAGCACGGCCACGGCCTGGAGGTATGTCACCGAGGCGGTGGCGCTGCTGGCGGCCCGGGCGCCGAAGCTGCGCCGGGCGCTGCAGACAGCGAAGAAGCACGCCTACGTGGTGCTGGATGGCACCCTCATCCCCATCGACCGCCTTGCCGCCGACCGGCCGTTCTACTCCGGCAAACACCGCCGCCACGGGATGAACCTGCAGGTCATCGCCAGCCCAGACGGCGACATCCTGTGGGTGTCCGGCACCCTGCCCGGCGCCGTCCACGACCTGACCGCCGCCCGGATCTGGGGCATCCTGCGCCACCTGGCGGCCGCCGGGTTAATCACCCTGGCCGACAAGGGCTACACCGGCGCCGGCCACCCGGTGCGCACCCCCTACCGCGGCCGCGGCAAGCCAGCCTCGCAGAAGGACGCCAACCGCGCCCATGCCCGGCTCCGCGCCCCCGGCGAACGCGCCAACGCCCAGCTCAAAGCCTGGTGGATCCTCCGCAAGCTCCGCTGCTGCCCCTGGCGCGCCGGGCAACTCGCCAAAGCCATCCATGTCCTTCAAACCCGCGAAACCACCGGATGAAAAACGTTCACTGGACCGGGCCGGTCGCGGTCAGCGACAATAGCCACCAGTTTGACCAAGACGCCCGCGTCAACATCGGCTCGGACGGCACGGTGTATGACACCCGGATCAACTCGCCCAACGAGAAGAGCCTGAAGAACAACCAGGCCATGGGTTTGCGAAGTCGGCCGACGGCGGGCTCACCTGGAGTGCCAGCGCCACGGTCGCGCCCGTTCTCGGCCGACCCCGGGACTGCCGCCCAACTCCAACTACCGAGTCTTCACCGACGTCACCTGGTCGTTGCCTACACTGATCAGCGCAGCGGCGCGTCGAACGTCTGGGCCACTCGCGCCGGTGCTGGCGGGTCGATCTCGTCGTTTACCACGCCGGTTCGCCTGAAGCCCAGCCCAAACGAGCAATTCTTCCGCTGGATGTCGTCCGCGCCCGACGGGCGCGTGGACCTGATCTACTACGACCGCAGCTGCGATCCCGCGAACACGCTGAACTGCGTCCAGCTGTCCCCGTCGTTCAACGACGGGGCCAGCTGGACGAACACCCCGGTCACCATCGAAGGTTTCAACGGCGACAAGTTCCAGGTCTGCCCGGCGTTCGTCCAGCCCTCGAACTGCGGCGTGTTCTTCCTGGGTGACTACATCGCGGTGGAGTCCACCAACAGCAAGGCCCAGATGCTCTACACCGGCAATGGCCCGAAGGCCATGGACGTGCTCTCGATCCAGGCAGGCATCTGAGAACGGGCACGCCTCACGCCGAGGCAGACCCGCCTGAGAGTGCCCGGCAACAGTACGGCTGGGCACTCTCCAGCGCCCCGCAGCCGCAGCTTTCCCGCCGTGAAGGACCGCAGAACCAAGCAGCATGGACGTTGCCCACAGTTCCTCGAAAGGCGGCATCGCCCGGCGCTGCACCAGGCCCATCGCGGGCGGCGCGCAGAACAAGCATTATGCGCGCCTCGAGTTGACCATACCGAACCAATCGTTCCAGTACAGAACGGCGGATCTCGCGCGTTCTCTGAACAATCAATGTGAACTCTAGAGTTGGGGCATTGCCGCAGGTCAGCACTCTTTCGTTGACGCTCAAGGCCAATGGGGGGGCTGGGCATCAAAAAGCAGCAGCGAGGAGAGGTGGGCGACCCCTTCGGCACCGTATGCCCGCTTTCTGCAGTGCCGAGCTAGAGGCCAGACCTGCCGCGACTCGCCGATCGGGACATTTCGGTCATTGTCGTGGCATCATCCTGGCGGTCATACAGGTCTCTGAGCTGCGGCAACGTCTGAGTCGTTCAGTTAACAGGCAACGGTTGCTGCCAGCGACCCTCACGCTGCGCGACTGGCGCTCCAGAGCGCCGACGAACCTGCCGAATCGGCGCGGGCAGTCAGGGGATCGGTTAGCCTTGTCCGGCTTACCCAGATGTGCTGATTCTGTGCACTTGGCCGGGCAACTTTCGGTCGGATTCGGGCGCCTTCTGGCAGTCGGCGGCGCCGCGGATGGCGGGGAACATGTATCGGCTACGAGCAAAAGCCGCCCGGGAGGCCCGCTACCGGCTCGGGAGTGAGCGCGGCAGCCCGAACCACGGCAGCACGCTGGCCTCGAAGCGGGTGATGGCGCAGATCTGGCCGCCGGCCAGGGTGAGCACGTAGAAGGCGGTCGCGTGGCGGATGCCGGCCGGGCCGCGCAGGTAGGCTCCGAACGCCGGCTGGCCGTTGGCTCGTACCGGGACGAGGTCGAACCTGCGGCCCGCGGCGAACAGGCTGGCGCAGTAGCGGGTCACGACGTCTCGGCCCTCGTATCCGAAGGGTATCGGCGGCATCGCGATGAAGACGTCGCCGGTCAGCAGGGCCACCAGCGCGTCGAGGTCGGCCGACTCCCACGCGCGGGCGAACTTGGCCACGATCGCGTCCTCGGCGGGTGAGCCAGCGGCCGGCGGCGGTTGGTCGGCCGGCAGCTGGCTGCTGCCGGCGCTGGAGGCTGGCGCGGGCTCGTTTGAGGGTACTGTTGGCCGATTCGAGGGTCACCTCCAGCATGCCGGCCACCTCGCTGGCGTGGAATCCAAGGACGTCGCGCAAGATGAGGACGGCGACCTGGCGTGGCGGCAGCAGCTGCAGGGCGGTCACGAAGGCCAGCGAGATGGCTTCGGTCTGCTCGTAGCGGGCCTCCGGCCCGGGCGGCACGCCGGCGGCACTCTCGAGGAGGGCGTCAGGAAACGGCTGCAGCCAGACGGCCTCGTCGCGCGGGGTCGGCACGAGCGGTTCGTACTGAGACACGTCCCACTCCCTGGCCGGGCGCCGGCTCGCTGCGCGGCGCGCGTTGAGGCACCGGTTGGTGGCGATCTTGTACAGCCAGGTGCGCAGCGAGGCGCGTTCCTCAGTGAACCCGCCGATGCCTTGCCAGGCGGCCAGCATCGTCTCCTGGACGGCGTCCTCGGCGTCGGCGAAGGATCCGAGCATCCGGTAGCAGTGCACCTGCAGCTCCCGCCGGTGCGGCCCGGTCAGCTCCCGGAACGCCTCGCCATCTCCGGCCCGTGCCCGTGAGAGCAGATCGGCTGTCACCATCCTGTGCGCCTTCCTTCCGCATCACGTGGCGCTTCCACCCGGTATATACACCGCCCGGGGGGCGAACTGGGCGGCTCGCGGGCGCCCAGTTTCCCGGCGCCGCGGTGTATGCATCACCGACCGCCCGAACGATCCGAGCGCCGGATCGTGCCGCGGCAGCTGGGAACGACCCTGGAGGTTGACGATGGAATCGTCCGCATCGGCCGGGCGCGTGGCGTCCGCCGTTCTGGATCCGCGCCGCGCTGACCGAGGGCTACCAGTCCGCCTTCCTGGCCTGCGCCGTGCTGGCCGGGATCGGCCTGGCGCTGGCGTTCCTGCTCCCCGGCCGGCCGCGGAAGCCAGCGCACGAGCTGCCAGAGCCGGACCCGGCGGCCGATGCCGCTGCCGCAGGAGACGTGGTGATCAGGTCAGGAACGAAATGAGCGAACAGCGCACCGATTCTTACCACTCACGCCGCCTGCGGCGGCGATAGCTGACAACACCAATCAGGAGGAGCAGACCATGACCATCCACGAGTACCTCATGAAAGCCGTCCAGGATGACGCCCGGCGGGCCGACGAACGAGACCGGCTGCTCCGCGAGGCACGGCGGGCTCGCAGGGCGCGCCGCCAGCGTCTGGTTCCCGCTGCTCCAGCAAGGCGCCGAACCGAAATGGGAAAGATCGTCGTGAGCGAGAACGTCACGCTCGACGGAGTCATCCAAGACCCGGCCGGTGGCGAGGGCTTCAGGGCCCACGGCTGGGTCGGCCTGATCGGATATAGCCCGCAGCTTGCCAAGCTCGCGCTCGACGAGGCGCTGGCCGCCGGGGCCCTCCTGCTGGGCCGACGAAGCTACGAGTGGCTCGCCGCGCGGTGGCCATCCCGCAGCGGCGAGCTGGCGGACAGGCTGAACAGCCTGCCCAAGTACGTCGTGTCCGCGACCCTCGCCAATCCCGCCTGGAACAACTCGACAGTCCTCAAGGGCGACGTGCTTAACGAGGTCTCGACGCTGAAGCAGCACATAGACGGGGACATTGTCATCGCCGGCAGCTTCCAGCTCGTACGCACGCTGATCGAGCACGACCTGGTCGACGAGCTGCGGCTGAAGATCTTCCCAGTCGCCCTCGGGGCCGGCGAGCGCCCGTTCGGCGAGACCAGCGACAAGAAACCCATGCGCCTCCTCGACACCCAGACCCTCGAGGGCGGCATCGCCTACCTCACCTACCAATCTGTCCCGGACGCCTAGCGGCGTCAGACGGCGGCTAGCGTTCCGAAATGCTCGCAGGCACTCTCCCCAGGTACAGGCATCCGGGAGAGCGCCTGATGAGCAGGTGGCAAGAAGGAGACCAGAGCAATGAGGACGCCGCTACGACGTTCCATTGCCCAGGTACTGAAGATCGCCCGCGCTGGTGGCCGATCACTACGACAGCACATCCGGTCTCACGCTTACCGCTTCCCGCGCGGATCTGCTCAAAACCCTGGCCCAATCACGGCCATGCTCATATGGGGCTGGTGACACGTTTCTCACCGTCCCCTGCCGAATCGGCGCAGGCGGCGGCAAAGTCAGACGCGAGCGCTGCCGCATCCAGATCACCCGGTTCGGACTGCAGGAGGTCGTCGCGAGGACCGAGCTGCATGGCCGGCCAAGCGTTTATGTCCTGCGTGGTAAAGCCTGGGGCTAGATGGATCGCTGGCCGAGGGCGAGGCCGACCGGCCCGGCGCGATCGCTGAGCTCGGCGACGACGCGCTCACCGCCGCCTGACCCCCAACCCCGGTGACCAGCCCCGTGACGCGCCGGCCAGGGCAGGAACGCCGCGCGGGTGATCATCACCTGGGCCAGGGCCGGCTTCGTCGCGAACTCCGTGCCCGCGGGCACGCCCGCAGCCTGGCACCGGCCCGGGTCGCCGGTCCAGGACCGGGGCAGGTAGAGCGCCCGGTCGATGAATGCGTATCCCTGCGCTGCCGCGTAGGCCAGGTAGACCGCGACCTGGGCGTTCTCGATCCGCCCGGCCGTCCCGGTGTACTGGCGCTGGACTCCGACGGTCGCAGTGCCCTTCTTCACGTCGCCCGTCTCGTTGACGACCAGCACCGCACCCGGGTCGCCCCAGGCGCTCTGTCACGTAACCGCGCAGGTCATCGCGCAGTCCGCCGTCGTCCGCCACGGCGGACTTCAGGAGCCGCTGCATCCCCCGCGGGCTCTGCTCGCCCGCGTGCTCGGCGATCGTCCAGCAGTTCGCTCGCGGCAGCCCCGCGAGCAGGCCGACCACGAACGCCCTGGCCCGCCGCCGGGGCTCCACCCGGCCGAACCGGGCCCCGATCGTGAGCATCAGCTCGTCGAGCCCGCGCTGCCACCGGTCCAGGTCTGCGCTGGCCCCGGCGGCCACCGCATGATCGTCATGAGTCTTCATAAACCACGATTACCTTGGAGCAGGGCCCCTCCTTCCAGCGGCCATCAGCTAGCCCCATGGGCAATCAGGTGAAAGCGGCGAAGATGCAAGCCTGGCGCCTGGCACCCGCGTGCTACCAGGCCCGTTGCTGCCTGCGCCGGGTGCCCTGATGCGGCGGCCGGTCCGGAGGAGTTACGTCGCCGGTGCGGGCGGTTGGGTCAGTGAGGCGATGCAGGCGGTGAGCAGGCGCCGCATCTGATCTTGTTCGCTGGTATCCAGGTTGGCGAGCATGTCTTGCTCGACGCGGCGAACCGCGGCGCTGGCCACCTTGAGCTGGCGGCGCCCGCGGGCGGTCAGCTCGGTCGGCAGGGCCCGGCCGACGGGTGCCTGTGCCGGGCGGACGACGAGTCCCTGGTGTTCGAGGGCCTGCAGGAGCACATTCATCGACTGCCGGGTGACGAAGGCGCCGCGGGCAAGCTCGGAGTTGGACAGGCCCGGTCGCTGGGCGAGCAGCTCCAGGCAGGCGTAGTGGGTGATCGTCATGCCCAGCGGCCTCAGCACGGCCTCCAGGGCAGAGTGCAGGGCGCTCGCGGCCGCCTTCAGCATGTACCCCAGTGATGTGTCCAGCTCGATTCCGGGCTCGCCTTGACTCATGTCAGTAGTCTGACATACAGTGGGGTGTGTCAGAAGACTGACATACCATGAGGAGGCAGGAATCGTGGCCGTCACCGGACCCGACTTCATTTCACTGCAGGTGCGCGACCTGGAGCGTTCCGCCGCTTTCTACGAGCAGTACCTGGGGCTGAAGCGCTCCGGCGCGGGACCGCCGCACGCCGTCGTGTTCGACACCACGCCGATCGCGTTCGCCGTCCGCGACGTCGTCGCGGGCACCGACCTGGATGCGATCGCGCAGCCGGGCCAGGGAATGGCGCTGTGGCTGCACGCCCCCGACGCGCAGGACATCCACGACGCCCTCGCCGCCGCCGGCACGGCGATCATCTCAGCGCCCGCCGACGGGCCGTTCGGCCGCACTTTCACGTTCGCCGACCCCGACGGCTACCAGGTGACCCTCCACGACCGCGGCTGAACCAGGCGTCCTGGTCTTCGGCGCGGCAGGCGCCCTGAGCGGGCTTCTCACAGCGGCAGGCCAGCCGCCAGGGTGCGGCCGGGGCCGCCTCCCAAGCAGCCGCACAGTTGCGTGTTTTTCATCTGACGCGTAGCCGGCAAGGCTGAGAAAACGAGCGGGACGGCCCGTCAGTCGTCGTGACCGCCCCGGCGACCCGCCGGGCGTGCGCCCAGCCGAGTGAGTTGGTGACCACGGCGGACAGGTCAACAGGGCGGCCCGCGGCGAATGAGGCGGCGATCTTCAGGAACGACGTGAACGACGCCGTCGCGCACGCGGCCGGCGGCAAGCCGTTCACGCTGACCGTGATTCTCCCCTCCTGACCTGCCTTAACTTGTTATTTAACCTGGCCGTTCAGCCTGGACGCCGAGACATCACAGACCCAGTCGATCCCGGCCATCGGCCAACTGGCCGACTGTTTCCGCCCGTGTGTGAACAACCCGGTTTGCAAGGATGACCAGGCGGTGGCCGCCCCATCTCCGGCACCGCCACGCCCACCGTCACGAAGTGACGCTGGAGTACTAGCTGGTGGCCGGCGCGTCGCGGTTGCTGGTATCAGGCGTGACGGATAGGAACGACCGTAGTCCAGTGTCGATCAACTGGGCGGCGCGGTTGACCTCGGCGCTCACGGCCTGGTGGACCTGCGCTGGGGTCCGGGTGCCGTCCAGGTATTTCGACAGGGCCTGGAACTGAATGCGCCACAGGCCGAGCAAGGCGGTGGCCGCGATTTGCGGTTCTGGGTCGTCCGGGCTCATGTCGGCCTGCCCGGCCAGGATCTCGGCGGCGACTGCGACGAACTGGTCCATCATGTCGCTCTGATGGGCCCGCAGCGATGGTGAGGCCTGGATCAGGGTGCCGAAGCGCCGGATCGCGGCGCTAGCCCGGGCCAGGTCGTCCTGCTTCGCGAGCCAGGACGTCATAGCGCTCAGCTCGTCGTCCAGAATCCGCAGCGCCGCCTCGGTCGGCTCGACTCCGGACTGGGTCAGGCCGCTCTTCAGGGAGGCCATCGTGGACTCCAGGCGGTCCAGGATCAGCGACTCCTTAATTGGGAAGTAGTTGAAGACCGTCTTCTCCGACACCCCGCACGCCTCGGCGATCTCCGCCACGCGGACCGCGTCGAAGCCCCGCTCCATGAACATCTGCGTCGCCGTGTCGGACAACTGTTGGCGCATCAGCCGCTTCTTGCGCTCCCGCAGCCCCTCGGCCTCTGCCACTCCCGTCCCCGGGGTGCGCGGTGTCGTCCAGTCCACCGTGCGCATGCTCATGTCCTCAGCATAGTGCAGTTGCAGAGTTTTTACCGTTACAGTAAATTTATAGCTACCCAAAAAAAAGCTACTCACTGTCACGCGTTCCACCTGAGGAGATCCCGTGAGTGAGATCCACATCGTCCGTGATTACCCCCATCCCCCCGCGAAGGTCTGGCGTGCGGTGACTGACCCGGCGCTCGTTCCGCTATGGACCGTGACCGGCGCCGGCGGCCGGCTCGAAGGGTTCGCCCCCGTCGTCGGGACGAAGTTCCGGCTCCTCGCCCGGCCCAAGCCCGGCTGGAACGGCGTCGTCGACTGCGAGGTGCTGGAGGTGAACGAGCCGTCGCTGCTGCGCTACTCGTGGACGGGCGACGAGGCCGGCGACGTGACCGAGGTCGTCTACCGGCTCGAACCCCACGCCGGGGGCACCCGCTTCACCTACGACCACACCGGCTTCACCGGCGTCGGGGGAGTCTTCATGGCCAAGCTGCTGGGCCACGTCCGCAGGAGGATGCTCCGTGTGGGCCTGCCGCCCGTGCTCGATGACCTTGACGAGGACGGCACCCTCCGCCCTGGCAGCACCCTCCGGCCCAAGTCGCTTGGGTGACACAAGCCGTCCAGTACCGTAACACTCGCCGGCCAACGCGCAGTTGTCGGCACAGCGGACATCGTGTTCGCGCATGGAAGCGCAAGCGCAATCTCACGCGCGGACGCTGGTGCCGTGCGCAGGCTGCGGGCAGCAAACGTACCCGGGTCAGGGCCAGCCGCGGCGTCCTCAGCGGGCGAACTTGTCGATGGCGGCCTGGGTGACGGGGGTGAAGAAGTTGACGAGGTTGCCGTCGGGATCGCGGAACAGCAGCGACCGGTTGCCCCACGGCATCGTCGTGGGCTCGTTGACGAAGTCCTCGACGAAGCCGGCCAGGTTCTGGTGCACCCCGTCCACGTCGTCGACGAGGAACTCGATGATCACGGTGTGGTTGTCAGCCGGCCGGGCGGCGCCCGGCCCGAACAGCGGAACGGTGCGCGTGCTGGCGATCGCGAGGGTGGCGGAGCTGGTAGTGAGCTCGGCGAAGTTCTCATTCGACCAGCTCGCCTGCACGCCGGTGGCGCGCTCGTAGAACCCGGCCAGGCGGGCGACGTCGTCGGTGATGATACGGATCGAGACGAAATCCATGGTGATCTCCTTGTCAGCTGGAACATCCTGACCCCACGCTAGAACTAATACCGGACATAATCCGCCCGGTATCGGTGAGATACTTGTGACTATGGCCCGGCCGACCGCACGCGTCCTGTCCCTGCTGGAGCTTCTGCAGTCAGGCGGCGTCCGGACGGTGGCCGAGCTTGCCGGCCGGCTCGACGTTGATGAGCGCACCGTGCGGCGGTACGTGGACCACCTGCTCGACCTCGACGTGCCGGTCGAGTCGGTACGCGGCCGCTACGGCGGATACCGGCTCGGCTCCGGCTACCGCATGCCCCCGCTCATGCTCACCGACGACGAGGCAGTCGCCGTCATGCTCGGCCTGATCGCGGGCCGCCGGACCGGGCTGGTCACGACCACGGGCACGGCCAGCGACACAGCGGCGGCCAAGATCCGCCGGGTACTGCCCGAGCGGCTCGCCCGCAGGCTCGACGCCGTGCTCGACTCCCTCTCCTTCACCACCCTGCCCGGCCAGGCACCCGCCCCGGACACCGCGGTCCTGCTCTCGATCTCCGATGCCGTGCGCCATCACCGGCCGGTCTCGATCCGGTACACCGCCGGCGACGGACGGCGCAGCGAACGCACCTTGCACCCGTACGGGCTCATCGCCCACTCCGGCCGCTGGTACGTCACAGGCGCCGATCCCGGCATCGGCGAGGACCGGACGTTCCGGCTCGACCGCATCGCAGACGCCAGAACCCTGCCCGGCTCGTTCGAGCCACCCGTCGGATTCGACCCGGCCCAGCACGTCCTGTCCGGACTCGCCAGAACCCCCTACCGGCACGAAGTGGTCCTGAGCATCCAGGGCACGATCGAGCAGATCCGCGCCCGGCTCCCCGCCAGCATCGCCATCCTGGAGGAACTGCCGGCCGCGGCCGGCGCAGACCCGCAGACCGAACGCTGGTTCCGCGTCGAGCTGCACGCCGAGCGGCTCGACTGGCTGCCCCCCCTGCTCGCCTCCCTCGACCGCCCGTTCGCCGTCGAGCGACCAGACGAGCTCCGCGACCTCATCGCCGCCCTCGCCAGCCGGCTCGCGACTTCCGCCCGGCGGATCGTGCCCCGCCAATAATCCCCGGTGAAGTGCGGTTTGCCGACCCACAGTGAACGCGCAACTTCCGGCACGACCGAGCGACATCAGGCCATGTCGGCGGCATGCCTGGCCGCGCAGATCACCCACTAGGGAGCGGAGCGGACTGCGAGGCCAACAACGAGGCTGGCGTCCATATCGGCGGGTCGGCGCGCGTTCTTGCTGAGCTTGGGTATCACTCAGCGTGGCCGATCTGCTGGGGTGGCTTCGCTGTGGACCGATGGCATGCCTGTTAGGGCGCCTGGTTTGGCCGGGGGAGCGCCCTGGCGGCGCTGGGCAGTTTCCGTCGGTGCGGCGATGGCACGACAATGCGTGTGCGGTGCCGGCGGTCAAGCAGGCGCCACGCGGTTGCCGCCAGGAGTTCGGCGGCCCGGGGGGCCGATTGCGTCCAAGGCGGTGACCAGCGCCGGTGCAGCAAGGGGAACGGCGCGGGGGAGTGGCCGGCGCAGATCAGGTCACCGTCACCGATTCCCACCATTCGGTGCTGTGGATGGCACCCGTCCGTTCTTCGTGCCACCAGTGCCCGCGGCCGAACTACACATTCTGGGGCCAGCGGTCCTGTGACCTCCCAGCCGCACGGCCGGGATCTTGCTGCCTCGCATCTCCACGCTTGTGCCTGCGTTGCGCTCCTCAGGCACCCTAGGGGTAGCAGCGTGCGCCCTGCGGATAGCTGTGCTGCGGGCGGAGCGCCAGTCTGCTTTGGGACCGGGTGTGAAGAGCCAAACCAAGAGCCAACGGTCACCGGCGCCGGACGCCATCAGGCCACGGCCAGCCAGGATCACCGCAGGCAGAGGGAACATCAGGCGACGCCCAGCGCTGTCCCGCGACTGGGGATGCGCGCCTTACAAGCCAGGGGCCGGTGGTTCGAACCCACCTGCACCCACCAAGTTTCCGCAGGCAGATGGCTGTTTAGCGTCGCTGCTTCACGATCTTGGTAGGTCAGAGAGAGCCAAACCCCGGAACGAGAAGACTCGCGTCTGTGAGGGCGAGTCCTCTCTCGCGCACGCGAGAAGGACTGCCCCAAAAGTTTGAGACCCTCAGGTTCGTTGGGCCATGTGGCGGATCCGCTGCGCGAGTCGTAACCCTGGTCTTGGCGCGGGGACTGCTGGTCGTTGTCGTGTGGGCTCGCCTCGCCGTCGTGCGCTGGGCTGGTGACCCAGCTGGCCAGCAGGGTGGATTCAACTGGTCGTCGCAACACCTTGATCACGGAGGTGGGCCACGTTTTCGAGCGTTGCCGACAGGTCAGCTGGCAGCACAGTACTAAGTCTGCGGGTGACACTGGCATCGGGCCAGCGACCTTCTCGGTGTGAACGAGTTGTATAGAGGTCGCTGCTGGTCATAGGTGCAAGTCGGGGATTGTGCAGGCGGAGCGCGTCATGCATCTTCCGTTGCCATCTCGGTGGGCAGAACAGCTAGCTGTCAGCAAGCGTCTACGGACTGCCTCACGCGTATCGCAGGCTGCAAGTATCGGAACCTGGCCGAGCCAGGGCCCGAGCGGCAGAATGGACGGGTGTATTCCGCCGGCTTCTTTGAGGTTCGGTGGCACCGCTATCCGCACCCGTCACTCAACGGGGGGGATGCTGGCTGGCGGCGGGGGTTCGGGTTGTCTCGGTCGTAGCTCGCCGGGAAGGGGGTGTCCCGTGCAGACCAGACTGGGCGATGTGCCCGGGGCGGAGCGCCAGGCGCTGGCCCCAGAGGCCGCGTGGCACACGCTTAGCGCCGAGGAGGTGCTGCGAGCCGAGGGGGCAGACCCGCGGCATGGCCTGAGCTCGGCGGAAGCGGCGTCGCGGGCCGGCCGGTTCGGCCCCAACACGCTCGCCGCAGGCAGGGCAGAGCCTCGCTGGCGCGCGTTCATCCGCCAGTACTCCGACCCCATGCAGATCGTCTTGCTAGTGGCCGGCGTCCTCAGCCTCTTCCCGCTCAGGCAGCTGGGAACCGGCCTTCTGCTGATTCTGCTGACGCTGGCTAACGCGGTGCTCGGCCTGCAGCAGGAGGGCGAGGCCGAGAGCGCCGTGGCCGCGCTGCAGCGGAGGTTGATCGTGACCGCCCGGGTGCGGCGCGATGACCAGGAGGCGGAGATCCCCGCTGAGCAGCTGGTCCCCGGCGATGTCGTCTCGATTGAGGCGGGTGACGTCGTTCCGGCTGACGGCAGGCTGCTCCGGGCGGCCATGCTGGAGGTCGCCGAGTCCGAGCTGACCGGGGAGAGCCTGCCGGTCTCGAAGGGCACGGCCCCGGTCGGGGAAGCCGACATGCCGCTGGGCGACCGGACCGACATGGTGTACATGAACACCTCGGTCACCCGCGGGACGGGCGTGTTCGTGGTCACCGCGACCGGGATGGCGACCGAGGTCGGCCATATCTCGGGAATGCTCCAGGCGCAGCCGACGGTCAAGACCCCGCTCACCCGCCAGCTCGACCGGCTCTCAAAGCAGCTCCTGCTGGTCGCGGGTGTCGCGCTGATCGCGTCGATGGCCGTGAACCTGTCTCGCGGCTATACCTTCAACGCGGTGTTGCCCGCCGCGGTCGCCTTCGCCATCGCAGCGGTCCCGGTGCAGTTGCCTCTGGTGGTGACGACGATCCTGGCGTGGGGCACCCGGGCTCTGGTCAAGGTCGGCGCCATCATGAAGCAGCTCCCTTCGACCGAGACCTTGGGGTCCACGTCCGCGATCAACACGGACAAGACCGGGACGCTCACGCTGAACCAGATGACCGCGGTCCAGATGACCGTCGCCGGGCACCGCTATGCGGTGGAGGGGAAGGGTTACTCGACCCACGGGCGCATCAACCGACCCGCCGGACAGGCGGAGATCCCGCTGGACCAGTTCCTGATGCCGATGGTCCTTGCCTCGGACGCGGTACTGAGCGATGGCGAGCTGATCGGCGACCCCACCGAGGGAGCCCTGGTCGCGCTGGCCGCGAAGGGCGGCATCGACGCCATCTCGACCAGGCAGGTATATCCGAGAATCGCCGAACTCCCCTTCGACGCCGAGTACAAGCTCATGGCGACGTTCCACAAGATGACCGATGTATCGGGGAAGGCGGTGATTCGCTGCTTCGTGAAGGGGGCGCCCGATCAGCTCCTGGCCCGGGCCGCCACTGTGCTGGATCCAGGCACCGGGCCGGTTCCGCTCGACGGCCGTCTCCGCGAGCGGTACCTGGCCGATAACCACCGGTTCGCGGAAGAGGGCCTGCGGGTCATGGCCACCGCACGCAGGGATTTCGACCCGGCGGCCTTCGATCCGGGGGCTGAGCTACTCCCGCTCGTGACCGATCTGGAACTGCTGGCTCTCGTCGGGATCGTTGACCCGCCGCGGCCCGGTGCCAGGGCATCGGTCGGGCAGGCGAAGTCCGCCGGGATCGAGGTCCGCATGATCACCGGTGATCACGCGGATACGGCGGCCGCGATCGCCCGCCAGCTCGGCATCGACGGCAAGGTCATCAGCGGGGCGGAGTTCGGCGCGCTGACCGATGACGAGGCGATGGAGGCGATCGCCGATGTCGGCGTGATCGCCCGCGTCACCCCCGAGCACAAGGTCCGCCTGGTGGACGTGCTCAAGCGCGAAGGCCAGATCGTCGCCATGACCGGCGACGGCGTCAACGACGCGCCCGCGCTGAAGAAGGCCGACATCGGGATCGCGATGGGCGAGACCGGGACCGAGGTGGCCAAGCAAGCCGCGGTGATGGTTCTGACCGACGACAACTTCTCCACGATCACTAAAGCGGTGGAAATTGGCCGCGGGCTGTATGACAACCTCGTCCGGTACATCCGGTTCGAGATGGGATGCATGTTCGGCTTCATCATCACCTTCCTCGGCGCCAGCATCTTCGACATCGCCCACGGCGAGCCGCTCCTTCCACTGCAGGTCTTGTGGGTGGCCTTCACCACCGTGACGATCCAGTCCATCGGGCTCGGGTACAGCAGGCCTGTCGAGGGGCTGATGGAACGCCGACCCCGGCCGCCCACCCAGCCGATCCTGACCAGGGGGGTCCTCAGCTGGCTCGTCTCGGTCGGGCTGGTGATGGCGATCGGCACGCTGAGCGTGGTCAGCTGGGCGGAACAGGCGCACACGCTCGCCATCGCGCGGACCATGGGCGTGGTCGTGTTCTCGCTGTTTAACCTGTTCTTCTCGCTCGAGTCGAGGGACAGGCGGAAGTCGATGTTCTCCCTCAGCACGTTCGCCGACCGGACGTGCATCGTGACGACCGGGGCGTCCCTCTTCCTGCTCGTCATGGCAACCATCCTGGCGCCGTGCCAGGCGATCCTGAAGACCACCGCGCTGGACGTAGATCAGTGGCTCCTCTGCGCAGCCGTGGCACTGTCGATCATCGTGGTCACCGAGATCCGGAAGGCGTTCCTGCGACTGACCGTCGGTCCGGTCAGGTGACGACGATCACCTCGACGCCGACTGCGTCATAGGTGCCGCGTGCCCGCGCGTCCCGGATCGCGAAGGCTGCCCCGTGCTCCTTGGCGGCCAGCGCCACCAGCGCGTCATAAACGGCGCCGCCCGCGATGCCCAGGCGGCTCAGCGTGTCCGGCCGCCTACGGGTGCGCGAGCTGCTGAGCACAAGCGGGGACGGGAAGCGGGCATTCAGCAGCCGGGCGGCGTCGGCGGGTGCTAGTCGCGCGTCGCCAGGCAGCCTGGTGAGAACGGAATAGGTTGTCGCAGATGACGTGGATCGCCAGGCCCGGCTCGGTCTGGCGGTCGATGTCGCCGAGGAAGTCGCGGAAGTCCACGGCCCGGTGGATCAATGTCGACGGTTCTGGCCAGATCAAGGGCTCCGGTTACAGTGGGGGCGGCTTGAAGAGTTCCACGATGGTTAAGATCGGCCCGGTGCTCCACCGGTTCCTGGCCGTCAAGCTGCCGGATCTGCGCGCGGCTCGCAGCCGGGCGACGGCTGGGTGCGCTTGGTCCCCGGGCTCTGGCATCTGGCTGAGGCAACTTTCTTGAAGACAGCAATTCCACTAGGTCCCGAGGCCCGCAGTTGACTCTTGTACCGGGCAGGAGAAGCTTGGCCTCGAGCACTACCGCTGATCCGACTCACCGGTACCGGGATCCGCAGCGGTCCACCGTGCCAGCATCGCCGCATCCGGCCGGGAAGACCCAGAACAGTTCTCCCATGCGCTGGCTGACCGATACCCGCGTCAGACTCGGCCTGGGCGCAGCAGCGGTACTGGTCACCGCGCTGCCAGCGCGCCGGGACCGGGTAGGCCACGGTGAAGCTCAGATATTCCGGGCCATCAACGGCCTGCCCGACCCCCTCTACGGTCCAGTTTGGGTCGTCATGCAGCTGGGCGCGCTCGGCGCCGTGCCCGCGGCAGCTGCCGCAGCGCTGCTCGCCCACGACCGTGAGCTTGCCGGCCGCCTGCTCGCGGGCGGCACGGGTACCTGGGCCTTGTCCAAGTTGGTCAAGCAGGTGGTGCGCCGATCCCGGCCAGCGGCGCTGGTCAGCGGCGCCCGCACCCGCGGCCGCGATGCTTCTGGCCTCGGTTACCTGTCGGGCCACGCGGGCGTGGCGGTGGCCATGGGCGCGGCTGCACTCCCGCGACTGAGCCCGTCCGGGCGCGCTCTCGTCGCTGCAGCCATGCCGATCGTCGGCCTCTCTCGCATTTACGTAGGCGCCCACCTCCCGTACGACGTTGCGGGCGGAGCCGGACTCGGGCTCGCCGTCGAGGCCGCTGTCGGCGCCGTCGTGGCTTGGTGGCCGGGATTGGGCGAAGAAGCCACCGGTCCCTGCATGGGGCTTGGCTGCTATGGCAGGGAATCCGCAGGCTAGTGGACCGTTGGCGACGGACGGCGGGACACGGCCTCTGTGTCGGGTTGCTGCTGCGTGCCCGGCGGAGCTGAGCGTTTGCTGCGGGTGTGCCATGGGTTCTGGGGGCGCCTGTCGGGGCTCAGCACCTCGCAGTCGGTAAGGTTCACTTGCCCGGTGCGGCCTGGCTATCAACTCAGCGGCATCGTCGTACGGCAGGCTTGTTAGTGCTGGATTAAGCTGGCATGCACGCGGAGCCTCCGACTGCCGGTGGCCTCAGGCTGCCTGCTTTTGCGGTCTTACGGAGACGGATGGGCGGATCCGTTGGGCGAGTTGGCGCTCATAGGCAGAGCGGCTGAGACCGAGATCATCGACCGGCTTCTGGGTGATGCCTTCTCGGGCCGGAGCGGTGTCCTGGTCCTGACAGGTGAAGCGGGGGTGGGGAAGTCTGCCCTGCTGGCGTATGCGCGGACGAGAGCTGACGGGATGGGCGTCCTGCAGACGGCCGGCGTGCAATCCGAGGCTGAGATCGAGTTCGCGGCGCTGTACCAGTTGCTGCGTCCTGCGCTGGATGGGGTGGGCTCACTGCCGCCGCCTCAATCGGCGGCGTTGGGAGCCGCGCTGGGCGTGGACCCCGGCCGGCCCGCGAACCGGTTTCTGATCGGCGCTGCGGTGCTTAGCGTGCTGTCTGCGGCGGCGGGTGACCGCCCGCTGCTGTGCCTGGTGGACGACGCGGGATGGCTAGATTATGAGTCGGCGGTGGCGCTAGCGTTCGCCGCGAGGCGGCTTGAGGCCGAAGCGGTGGTCGTGATCGTCGCGGCGCGGTCGGTAGCTGGTACGCCAAGCCGCGGCGGCACGGAGCCGCTTCCCGTCCGGCCGCTGCTGACCACTCCTCCCCACCTGCAGCACCAGGCGTTCGCGGGTCGGCAGCGCCAGCGCCTCGCCGCGCAGCCCTGGCTCGGCGTGGGCGGGCTGCTGCTCGGCGCGGCCGTCTTCTTCGCCCTCGCCCTGGGCACCGGCAGCACCCAGACATCGCTGCTGATCCTCGGCCCGATCTCGACGTTCGCGCTGCCCGCCGTCGCCATGGTCGCGTTCTGGTGGAACGACTGGCCCGGCTCAACGCTCACCACGCCCTGGGCCGGCCTGATCGACACCCTCCTGGTCGCCGCCGCCTCGGTCGTGCTGACCATCGCGGGCCAGGCCGTCGTCGAACGGGCTGACCTGCGTGGAGTCTTCGAAGCCAGCCCCGGACCGGGCGTGCCCACCACGTTTCCGGCTACCTTGGCCCTGGCCGGCGCGGCGTTCACCGCCATGCTCCAGCTGTCCCTGGTCTGCGAACGCTGGCCGCTGGTCGGCATCGGGCGCCTGCGCTCCGGGATCGCCGCGCTCGCCCTGTCCTGGGCCATCGGGACCGGCGCCTACTTCCTGTTCGTCAACCTCGACGCGGTGCCAGCCGCCGAACGCGCCGCCGATGGGCTGCGCAACCCCGGCGGCCCCATCGCCGGACCCGACTTCGGCTCAGCGCTCATCGCCGTCGGGGTCTGGCAGGCCGTGTTCTTCATCGCCCTGCGCGGCTGGCCCGTCAACACGATCAGCCGGCGCCTGCATCGCCTGCTCGCGGGCAACGGGCTCGTCGTCGGCCTGGGCGCGCTGACCTACCTGGTCCTCCGCAACCTGGGGCATTGGCAGCCAGACGCCATCAGCGCCGCCTGCGGGTGCGTCATCAGCGCCGCGCTCATCGTGGCCATGCTGTTCGAAGGCTGGCCCGCGGCACGGCTCCGCCCGGCACCGGGTCGCGTCGTCACCCTCGCCCTCACCGCCCTGGTCGCGCTCGCGCTCGACCGCGCCCTGGCCGCTTACGCCGGCAGCGTCCGCTGGACACGGGCCACCCCCGACGAGTGGCTCACCACCGCCGCTCTCAGCTTCATCGGAGCCGGCATCATCCTCCACGTCGGCGTCGGGCTCCGTTGGCCATTCGCCCGCAAGACCATGCAGGAGAACCCATGACTTCCCGGAACCCTCAAACCCCGTAACGCACAGGCTCATCGCCGCCATCAACGATGGCGACCCGGACGCGTTCCCCGCCACGCTCACACCGCACGCCACGTGACCGACGACGGCAACCCGCGGTCACTCCGCGACTGGATCGACCGCGAGATCTTCCCCGCGCACGGTCACATGAACGTCGAGCATGAAGAAGAAGACGGGCTCTATCTCCTCGCCCGGTACCGCAACGACACCTGGGGAGGGATGCCCACCTTCTGGCGTTTCCATGTGACCGGGGACAAGATCAGCCGCATCGACAGCGGCCAGGCCTGGGCCTGAGAGCCGACATACCGGCGTGCGACAACGCAATCCTGAAGGTCAAATGCAGACCGTCCTCGCACTGGCCGCGCCGCGGAGCTCGCTTCGAATCGACTAAGGGTTCGCGCTCCCAGATCGGGACGTTCTGCGTCCCACCGCCTTCTTCCAGATCCATGACCAGCCGAATACGGATTCGGCGATAGGCGTGCCTGGCTACGGAGCACGAGGCGGCAGCGCGGCGATGACCGGGTTGTGATCAAGGCTGGCCGTCGCGCCGGCGGACAGCAGCGGATGTCAGTCCCTGGTGGCAGGCAGTTGTGCCGCAGGGATCTGCACGGCGATCTCCCCGCCGAGCCGGGCTCCTGCGGTCAGGTGCAGGTTGTCGCCGCTCCAGAACCGGCCGGCGTCATACCAGCTGGGCTGCCTGGCCGTCCGGGAGCAGGCCCATGGCCTGGTAGGTGACGGCGGCGATTTCTGCGCAGTAGGCGGTTTCCAGTTGGGCGTCCCGCTCCCTGTGTGGCACCGGCGGCACCCGCCCGCGCAGCCACCGGGAGGCGAGCCGGGCCACCGACGGAAACGGCGTGCCATCCAGCCGCGCGATGGTGCGCAGCAGCGCATCTTCCATCTCGCGCGTGGGCGGCGGCTCCAGCTGGCGTAGCCACGCCCGCTGCCCGTACCTGGTGGCCCAGACCGTGACCGCTGCGCGCAGGTCATGCAGCTGCGCGCCGCGATGGCGGCTGCCCGACCACACATCGGGCAGCGACCTGCCCAGCTCGGCATGCCACATCAACGCGGGCAGGTCATCGAACACGACGGACATGCCAACGTGGTTGACCGGGCTGTTGGTTGTCAGCTGGATAGCCCGGTCGGCCGCCGTATGCCCGCGAAACAGCCACACATCACCCGTGCGGGTCACTTCGAGGGCCTCATCCAGGCCGATGCGCGTGCCAGGCATGGTCGTAGCCTAGGCAGATGCGCTGGTGGAAAATACTCGGCCTGGCCGCCTTCGCGGGCGTCGCGGCCACCGGGGTCGTGATCGCACGGGCAGAACGCCGCCGCCGCGCCTACACCCCAGAGGAGATCCGGGCGCGGCTGCACGCGCGGCTCGCCGAAGCGGCCACGACCCCGCCGGCGCCACCCGGCAACTCCCAGCCGTAACGTCGCAGGGCAGACGCTCAGACCGCGCCCGCAGCAGCTGATGCGGAAGCATGGGATTCCGCATGCGCCTGCATCGTTATCCACTTAGGCCGGCTGAACCAGGGCGCCTCCGGGGAGGAACCTCAGACCGTCGCGTTTGCGCGAACCCAGATAGGTACCTGCGCGGGCTTCGGCTTGCCTCTTTGGATCGGCTCTGTAACCGGGCCGCCGGGTGCGGGCTGCGAGCCGGGGTTACTATCACCGGCAGAGCGACACGGGGGCGGGCGGGGTAACCAGTCCTTGTCGGACAGGCAGCACTGCAGATGCGCCGGGGGAGTTGACAGGCCAGACCGGCTCGAGGAGGGCAAGAATGACCGCACCGTTGCAGCTGATCGCGCTGACCTTCCGCCTCGGCGCTGATGCTGAGAGCCGCCTGCTGGCGGAGGTTGACCGAATCGAGGGCCGCGGCGCGCTGCGTGTCTTGGACGTGCTGTTGCTGGCCAAGGGACAGGACGGCACGGTGCAGGGGCTGGAGGTCGGCGATAACGAAGATTTCGGCTCGCTGCTGGCCAGCATCGCCCCTTCCGGATCACAGCACGAAGGCCGGTCTGCT
This sequence comes from uncultured Actinomycetes bacterium, assembly GCA_963711705.1. Lineage (GTDB taxonomy): Bacteria > Actinomycetota > Actinomycetes > Streptosporangiales > Streptosporangiaceae > RYN-230. The sequence continues at coordinate 20,085 of CAVQFM010000011.1, read as the reverse complement.
GCCGGTAATGGGGTGGCCAGCGAGCCGGCAGGCTCTGGCATGGCTGGTGTCCAAGCCTTGGCGAACTCCGTTGACCCGGGCACCGCGGTTGCCTTCTTGCTGGTCGAGCATCTGTGGGCTGGGCCGCTTGTCGATGCCGTCTCCGCCGCGGGCGGTGCGCTGGTCAGTGACGACTTCCTGGCCGGCGATGCCAGCCTGGCTATCGCAGCCGAGGTCGCCGCGGTGGAGGAGGCCTGCGTGGTGATCGCCGGGGCGCAGGCCGCCGAGGCTGCCGCGGTGCTGCGGGCCGCCGCGGCCAGCGCCGAGGCCGCCGAGGCAGAAGCCGCCTCCGAACGGGTTCAGGAAGCAGCCGCTGCGGCAGCGGTCAGCGCTCTGATCGCTGCCGGCCTGGTCGAGGAGGCGGCCGCACATGAGGCGGTCACCGCACTGACAGCGGCCGGTTTGATCACGGATGCGGCGGACCGGGCCGCCGGCGATGCCGTCGCCGAGGACCTTGCGCTGATAGGCGCAGCCGATGAGGTGGCCGCCGAGGCTGCGGAGGAAGCCGGCGCCAGGATGCGGGCCGCGTCGATCACCCGATCGGAAGCCCAGGTTCTGCGTTACCTGCCACAGCCGGTGCCCTTCTCAGTCATCGCCGATAAGTTGGGCATCTCCCGGTCTGCGGCGAAGGAGCGAGCTGAGCGCTTGTACCAGCGGCTCGGGGTGCACAGCCGGGAAGAGGCGGTCAACCGGGCACGCACGATCGGGCTGCTGCGCCGGTAAACGACGCGCCATAGGCAGTGGACCCCAGCCAAGGCGACACAGGCCAGCCAGGCACACGCCCAATGCGGGTCCAACATGACAGCCTGTCGCCTGGACACAGCCAGCGGACCTGCGGCGCGCGAAGAGCGGCAATTGCGGCGTTCGCCTCCGGCACTAGTGACGCATAAATATGCGGTCCGACCGCTTGCCTGGTCGGCTGCCGTTGGGGTCTGCCAGCGGGAAGACGAGTTCTTGATAACCGCGCGCCGAGCCGCCGTTCTGGCGTTGATGCTTTTCTTGGTGCGACGGGCTGCAAGGATGCAGTGCTGGTTGATCTGTGCGCTGCTTGCGGGCCAGGATAACCCGGCATGACGGGGAGGGGCTGGCCCAGGTTGCCCGGGCAACTATGCCTGCGGAATCTTCTCTTTGCCGTCGGGCGGGCGCGACTCTGACTCTGATATGGCCGCCCGCGGTGCAATGGGCGGCGAACCCATACGCGCTGGCGCTCGGCGTGGTCATGCCGGGCATGTCAGGCACATTCAGCGCATAGAGCCGATTGGCGCCTGCCGGACCGCTTTCCTGGTCGCCGCGATCGTCGCGCTTGTGACGCCACCACCGCCTTGCTGCCCTCGCGGCCAGAGAGCGCGGCCAAAAGTGGGTAGGGCCAGGGCATGAACCCGACCCTGGCCGCGCCGCTGGCCCCGTTCGCCGACGCCCTCCCGGTGCCGCGGCGGCTGGTCGCGGCCCGGCAGGACGGCCAGCTGACCGTGCCGATTCGCGCTGGTGCGCACCGTTTTCACCGGGACCTGCCTGAGTCGGCGATCTGGGGTTACGACGGGACGGTCCCGGGCCCGACGATCGAGGCCGAGCGCGGCCAGCCAGTTGTAGTGCAGTGGCGCAACCAGCTGGATGGCACACTGCCGGTGGTCGTGACGACCGCTCCGGAGGCAGCCGATACCAGCGGCGTGCCGGTGCAGTGTGTCCCGGGTCTGAGCGGCGGCACGCCCGACCAGAACGCGGCCGCACTGGCCGGTCACGCCGTCGTGCACCTGCACGGCGGGCTCACCCCGGCGTCCTATGACGGCTGGGCCGAAAACCTCGTCGCGCCCGGCCAGGACGCCGTCTTCTGCTACCCGATGGGCCAGCGGGCGGCGCTGCTGTGGTACCACGACCACGTGATGGGCGTCACCAGGTTCGGCGTCTACGCTGGGCTGGCCGGGCTGTGGATCATCCGCGACCAGCGCGAGCGCGAACTGGGCCTGCCCGAGGGGCCGCCGTTCGAGGTGCCGCTGCTGATCCAGGACCGCAACTTCGGCGTCGACGAGGACGGGCGGCTGACCGGCCAGCTGGTCCATAAGACCGACCCGGAGGTGATGGAGGCCTTCCCGCCGTTCACCGTGGTCAACGGCAAGGTCTGGCCGCTGCTGCAGGTGCAGCCGGCCACCTACCGCTTGCGCGTCCTTAACGGCTGCAACGCCCGCACCTACCGGCTGGTGCTGCTCCGCGACGGTGCACCCGAACTCCACCGGATCACCCAGATCGGCACCGACCACGGGCTGCTCCGCACCCCCCGCGCGCGTGCCGGGCGACGGGCTCGTGCTCGCATCGGCCGAGCGCGCCGACCTGCTCGTCAACTTCTCCGGCCTGGAGCCGGGCAGCGAGCTCACGCTGGTCAACACCGCCGCCGCGCCCTTCGACGGCGCCCCCTTCCCCGCCGCCAGCGCCCAGGGCGCCGCCGATCCCGGCCGGATGCTGCCCTATCCGCACGTCATGCGCTTCCGCGTCGTTCCGGGCCCCGCCACCCGCCAGACGATCCCGGGCGAGCTCGCCACCGACTACCGCCCGCCGGAACCGGACGTGCTGGCCAGCGCGCCACGGCGCACGATCGCGCTCGTCGAGCGCGAACTCAACGGCCAACCCAACATGCTCACCATGCGTGAGCTCGTGACCGCCGGCGACCACTACACCGGGCCCGCCGTCACCGTCACCGACGGCGAGCAGACCACCCGCTACCGCGCCGTCGCCGCCCACTTCGAGGACGCCACGACCTTCTTCCCGGTACTCGGCCGGTACGAGGTCTGGCAGCTGATCAACCTCACCAGCGACACGCACCCCATCCACATCCACCTCGACCCGTTCCAGGTCCTCTCCCGGCGCCCCATCCGCTATGAGATCCCCGAACACGGCATCGAAGACCGCGCCATCACCGCCACCGTCACGCTCGAACGCGACCCCGGCGACGAGCTAGGCCACACCATCGACGACAACGAACGCGGCCTCAAGGACACCGTCCGCGTCAACCCCGGCGAGATCGCCGAAATCGCCGTCCGCTTCACCACCTATGCCGGCCGGTACATGTACCACTGCCACATCCTCGAACACGAAGACCGCGACATGATGCGCCCCTTCGTCACCATGCCCGCCGAGCTCATGCCATTCATGGCCTGACCGGCCCCAGGACCAAGGCCTGTAGCCAAGCAGGAGGCGCTGGCCCACAGAGCGGGAACCCGAAGGTACACCCCCGCCGATAACGGCACTTTCCAGCCAGATGCTTATCGGCTCGCGGCTGGGAGCCAGCAGCACGAACGACTCTCCGCCGTAGCGGGCTCATCCGGACTCCGGCGGGCGCCTCGCGGCGCGCCTGAAGGCTCTCGTCGCGACGGGCATTCCTTGGGCGCTGGCCATACCAGTCCAGCCCCGTCGCAGAGCGGTGGCGAGGCTCGGTCTGGGATAGCCCGCTGCGGATCCGGCGTCTGTGGGCTCGGCTACGTCTAGGGCACGATAATGAGCGGCACCGGCGAGTGGCGGGCCAAGTGGCCGAGTTCGCACTTGCTGACTGCCGCTGCGGGTGGAGCCGAGATCTGCTGGTGCGGCGCGGGCGACGCTGGAGTGGCTGGCCTGATCGGGCAGCTTCGCCTACGCTTCCGACGTCGCCGTGCTTGCCGGCTGGGGTCGTGCGATGATCTGGCCATGGGGCCTGCCGAGGGATCGGGCTTCGGCGCCGGCCGCCTTGCCCGTCCCAGTGCGGGAGGTGTCGTTTCCCGTCCCGGGCTGTTCGAGCGGCTGGCGGCGTCGGCCCGGGTGACCGTAGTGTCGGCGCCGCCGGGCAGCGGGAAGACGGTGCTGCTGCGGTCGTGGATCGGCGCGGCGGGCCTTGGGGACCGCACGGCATGGGTGCTCGTGGGGCGTGGCGAGCGGGATCCGCAGCGGTTCTGGCTGTCGGTGCTCGGCGCGCTGCGCCAGACGTCGGCGGGGTCGACGCTGGTACGGCCGGTGACGGCGGCGCCGGACCTGGACGGGTGGGCGATCACCGAGCGGCTGCTGAAGGACCTGGCTCCGCTGGCGGACCCTGTGTGGCTGGTGCTCGACGACGCGCATGAGCTGGGGTCGGAAGAGACGCTGCGCCAGCTCGAGCTCCTGCTGATGCGCGTCCCGCCAGAGCTGCGGGTGGTGCTGGTGACCCGGCACGACCTGCGGCTGGGGCTGCACCGGCTGCGGCTGGAAGGGGAGCTGACCGAACTCCGCGCGGCCGACCTGCGGTTCAGTCTGGCCGAGGCGCGGGAACTGCTGGCGGCCGCGGGGGTGGAGCTGGGCGAGCCCGCGCTGGCCTTGTTGTACGAGCGGACCGACGGGTGGGCGGCCGGGCTGCGGCTGGCGGCGCTGTCGCTGGCCGGGCACGACGATCCGGACCGGTTCGCGGCGGAATTCTCCGGCAGCGAGCGGACGGTGGCGGAGTACCTCCTGGCCGAGGTGCTGGAGCAGCAGACCGAGGAGGTGCGGCTGCTGCTGCTGCGGACCTCGATCTTGGAGCGGGTGTCGGGCCCACTGGCCAATGCGTTGACGCGAGGGTCGGGCGGGGAGCGGGTCTTGGAGGATCTGGAGGAGGCGAACACGTTCGTGGTGGCATTGGACGCGCCGCGCTCCTGGTTCCGCTACCACCGGCTGTTCGCCGGCCTGCTGCAACGGGAGCTGCGCCGCACCGCCCCGGGCGAGGTCCCCGCCCTGCACACGGCAGCCGCAGCGTGGTACGCCGGGCACGGGTTCCCGGTCGAGGCGGTCCGCCACGCTCAGGCCGCCCGGGACTGGGAGCTGGCCGCCCGCCTCCTCGCCGACCACTGGCCGGGCCTTTACCTGGACGGGCAGGCCGCGACCATGCACGCGATTCTGGCCGGGTTTCCCGCCGAAGCCCCGGCAGGAGATGCGGAGCTGGCGGCGCTGACCGCAGCCGACCAGCTGGCGCAGGGATCGTTGGAGGAGGCGGAGCGGTACCTGAGGCTGGCGGCACTGGGGTCGGTATCGGTGCCGACTCACCGGCGCGGGCGGGTGCAGGTCCTGCTCGAGGTCGTCGGGCTGTTGCTGGCCCGGCAACGCGGCAACCTCCCGGCGGTGGCGGAGGAGGCGCGGCGGCTGCGGGCCGCATCCGAGGCCCCGGACGCGACCGGCCTGAGCGAGGACCTGCGCGCGCTGGCGCTGATCAACTTGGGCATCACCGAGTACGGGACGGCCCGGTTCGAGGAGGCCGAGCCGCACCTCGACCATGGCGTCATGCTGGCGCGCCGGACGGGGCGGCCCTATCTGGAGTTCACCGGCCTGACGTATCAAGCAGCGATTGAGGTCTCGCGGTCGTTTACGCGGGGGGCGGAGCGCGGCAGGCAGGCGGTCGAGCTGGCCGAACGGCACGGCTGGACCGAGGAGCCGGCCGCCAGCATCGCCTACCAGACACTCGGAGGCGCGGTGGCCGGGCAAGGGCGACCGGAGGAGGCAGAGCCCTGGGTCCAGCGCGCCGAGCGCACCGTCAGACCGGACGCCGAGCCCGCAGCGGGCGTGAGGGTCCACTCCGTCCGCGGGCTGCTCCAGCTGGCACGCGGACGTGACGCCGACGCGCTGGCCGCCTTCCGGGCCGCCGAGCGGCTGGGCGGGTTTCTCGCCGCACCGCAATACCTCCTTACAGCGGCGCGAGCGTGGCAGCTGCTGGCCCTGGTGCGCCTCGGCGAGACCGAGCAGGCCGAGCAGACCCTCGCCGGCCTCGGCGAACAGGACCGCGACCGCCGGGAAATCCGCACTGCCGTGGCAGCGCTGCGACTCGCCCAAGACGACCCGCGCGCGGCGACCACCGTGCTCGCGCCGGCCCTGGACGGTTCCACTCCGGTAACCTCTCCCACCTTGCACGTTCAGTCTTACCTGCTGGAGGCGATCGCCCGGGACGCGCTCGGTGACGTCGGCGCCGCCGAACACGCCCTGGAGCGCGCGCTCGATCTGGCCGAACCCGACGGCATCCTCTTGCCGTTCCTGTTGCACCCCGCGCCAGGGCTGCTCGAGCGTCATGCCCGGCACCGCACCGCCCACGCATCCCTGATCGCCGAGATTCGCAGCGTGCTCGCCGGACGGATACCCGAGCCCTCTCCCGTCACAGCGCAGCCGCCGCTCGAGCCGCTCAGCAACAGCGAGATCCGGGTGCTGCGCTACCTGCCGACCAACCTGTCGGTGCCGGAAATCGCGAGCGAACTGTACGTCTCAAGGAACACCGTCAAGACGCATATGCAAAGGCTCTACGCAAAGCTCGGCACGCACCGCCGCGGCGAGGCCGTCGAGCGCCCCCGCGCCCTCGGCCTGCTCGCACCCTCCCCACGCCGACGCTGACCCACACCCGGCCCGCCTGCACCGCGGTGAACCGGATCAGAACGCCCGGCGTATCAGGTGCTCCACGAGCAATTCGCCGGGACTGAACGGCCAGCTGGACCCGCATGTACGGGTACCCGATGACCGGACCAGCCAGAGCCACGGCCGCGCCGCGCCTGCGAATCTCTCGTGCGACCACCTGAGCCGGTGCATGCAGGCGGCAAGCGGCGGGACACGGGCGACGGCGCGCCCAATCACCCCGATTTGCGTACACCGGCTCACCTTGCCGTGACCGAGGCTCACAGGCAAGGACGCAAGCGAGCCTGTCAGGCCGAGACCAGCCAAACGCCTGCCTCGCGGGCAGGCCCGCCCACCAAGTCACGGGTGACCGTCATCGCCCGTCCACGTAAAGGACGCACATACCATGACCACTTCGCTCGCCTACCGCCCAGAGGCCGGCGGCGGGTCTCCCTCCGCCGTCCAGGCCGGCCCGGCCACGGCCAGATATCTGCTACCGGCCATCGGGCGCGGCACCGCCGCGCAGGCGGCCGCGGCACTCGGCACAGTGACCGGGCCGTGGGTCGCTCTGTCCCCGGTTTTCATCCCGCTGCCGAGCCGGTATCCGCGCCGGCAGCCAGCGGGGCGCCTGTACGGGTGGTGGCCGTGACGACATCCGGCCGCCCGGGCCCCAGGGGTGTCAGGAAAGGAGAGACGTCGTCATGATCAATCCCGCGGTCTTCACCACCACGTTCCTCGCCGCGGCCGTCGAGATCATCGAGATGGTGATCATCGTGGTCGGCGTCGGCACCATCCGCGGCTGGCGGTCAACCTTGATTGGCGCCGCCTCCGGCCTGGTCATCCTCGCGACGCTCATCCTGGCGCTCGGCGTGACGCTGACGCTCGTGCCCATCGGCGTGCTGCGGCTGGTGGTCGGCTCGCTGCTGTTCGTGTTCGGCCTGCAGTGGCTCCGAAAGGGGATCCGCCGGGTCGCCGCCAACGGTTTCCGCGGTATGGGCGCGCGGGCCGCAACCGACGACGACATCCCCAGCCACGGCATGGACTGGACGGCGTGGCTCTTGGCGTTCAAGGGTGTCCTGCTCGAGGGCCTCGAAGTCGCGATCATCGTCGTCACCTTCGGCGCGGCCGTGCGGGCGTTCCCCTCCGCGGTCCTCGCCGCGGCCGCCGCCCTCGTGGTCATCGGCGGCGCCGGCGCGCTGGCCCGCCGGGCCGTGGAACGCATCCCGCGCAGCGCCCTGCAACTCCTGGTCGGCACGCTGCTGTCCGCCTTCGGCACCTTCTGGGCGACCGAGGGGCTTGGCATCACCTGGCCCGGCGCAGACCCGGCCATCATCGCCCTGGCCGCCTGGTACGCCCTCACCGCCGCCGCCTACATCGGCCGGCTGCGGCGGCATGCCCGGCCTGCCAGGCAGCTCGCTCACGCAAGCGCGAGGTGAACCATGATCGTTTCCTGGCTCAACTGGGCAGGGACCGTGAGCCTTCGCGGGCTCGCGGCATTCGGAAAGTTCTGGTACGAGTTCATCATCGGCGACGACTGGACCGTCGCAGCCGCGGTAGCGGCCGCGCTGGTGGCGACCTGGCTGCTGCACACCGCGGGCGTGACCGCGTGGTGGCTGCCGCCGCTGGCCGCGGTGGCCGCGACCGGGGCCAGCCTTCGCCGCATCAGCCGATGAGTGTGCGGCGATCGGCTCTGACACCGGATCACCCGGCGCCGGTGGCGCCGCGGTGGTTGGCTACGGCGGACTGTGGCTGGCCGCGCTGGCCACGCTCATCGTGACCTCCGCCGCCGGGACCAGCGTGCTGCAGTCCGCGTATCAGCGGGGCGACGGGCTGACCGCCGCCGGGGCCGCGACGATCATGACCAACGCGGTCCCGATCACGGCCGGGTTCGTGCCGTTCGGCGAGAGGCTGCCGCACGGGATACGAGCCGTCCTGCAGCTGGCGGCGTTCGCGTGCCTGGTGGCGAGTGCCGTCGCGCTCGGACGCCAGCAGACGCCCGGATCTGAGCCGCACTGAGGCCGCCGTGTCTCCAGTCTGGGCTGCCGTCGCGATGCTGGTGCAGAACGTCCTCGCCGTGCTCCTGGTCCAGGCTGAGGCCCGCAACCGGGCGCTGCTAGCCGGGCTGCTGGACTGCCTGATGTGGCCGGCCGGGATGGTCACGACCACGATCACCGTGACCGCGCTCCAGGGTCACCACGCCGGACTGAAAACCGAGGTGATCGCGGCGGTCACGCTGGCCAACTTCGCCGGCTCGTCGGCTGCGGTGAGGCTGGGCAGGCGGTTCATCAAAGCGCGGCGTGAGTAGAACGGCGTGGCGCGAGCAGAACGGTACTGCCACCAACGCCCCAAGCGTGGCGGCGATGGCGACGTTCCCTCCCGACATCTGCTCCGCGCAAGCAGGCATGAGCCTGACCGGGGCGGTCACCGTCTGCGCGAAGGTCACCGAAGGCACCGAGTACTCGGCCTCGCCTTACTAGCCGTTCGACTGTGTGCCGACGCGCCAGATCAGGGAAATTCTGCGCGCTAGCGGCCGGTGCGTCGCGCTGATGACCAGCAGTGCACCCCGATCCGGAGCGGGAACTAAAAAACCAAGAGCCAACGGTAACCGGCGCCGGACGCCATCAGGCCACGGCCAGCCAGTATCACCGCAGGTAGAAGGCACATCAGGCGACGCCCAGCGCCGTCCCGCGACCAGGGATGCGCGCCTTACAAGCGAGGGGCCGGTGGTTCGAACCCACCTGCGCCCACCAGCACGAACACACCCAGTGATCATCCCATCCGGCTGCGGTGCCGGCGGTACTGCAGCTCGAGGATCCCGTGGCTGGAGGCGGTGCTGGAGATCAGGTCGAGCTGGTAGGACTTGGGGACGCCGTCGAACAGCCGGGTGCCCTCACCCGCAACGTAGGGGAACAAGCTCAGGTGGAGCTCGTCGATCAGGTCGAGCCGCATGAGCGACCGCCAGAGGCTGACGCCGCCCCAGACCACGATGTAGCCGTCGCCGCCTTGCCTGAGCTTGTCGATCTCTTCGGCCGTATCACCAGCGGCGATGGTGGTGTTGGCCCAGTCGACCGTCTTCAGGGTCCGGGAGAAGACGACCTTGCGCCCGGCGTTCAGGATGCCGGCGAACGGGTGGTCGGTGGCCGTTGTTGTCATGGACCTGGCGATGGCCTCGTAGGCGGTGCGGCCCATGATGTGCGCCTACGCGCTCTGGAGAAAGTCGAGGTGCGCCGGCTCGTCGGGCTCACTGTTTTCGGGCAGGCTGAAGCAGAACGTCCAAAACTCGGTGCCCTCGTCGGCGAGAAAGCCGTCGAGCGAGTAGTTGAACACTGTCGCTATCAGCTTCCGCATGATCAGAACTCCCATGGTCTCGGGTCGTCTGGGGACCGTGCTTGCTAGGGAACCTGCCTGCTCCCACCCCCCGCCGCCGCGGCCAGTTGCGGGAAGGGCTGCGTTATGCGGCCCGCGTGCCAGCGATCGCCCGGCCGCTGCTGATGATGGCGCTCATCGGCACGTTCACCTTTGAGTTCGAGGTCAGCCTCCCGCTGCTGGCCACCAAGACATTCCACGGTACTGGTACCACGTACAGCTGGCTGCTCGGCGCCTTCGGCGCCGGGGCGGTAGGGGGCGGTTTGTACGCCGCGCGGTCGGAGGGTACCGGAGTGCCGAGACTCACCAGGGCTGCACTCGCGTACGCGATCGCCGTGGGTCTGCTCGCGTTCGCTCCCACGTTGCCGACCGCGGTGGCTGCCTGCGTCCTGGTCGGCGCGGCCACTATCACTTTCCTGACCACGGGAAACTCAACCATTCAGCTCGCCTCCGAACCCGGTTACCGGGGCCGGGTCACCACCTTGTGGTCGATGGCGCTGGTCGGCACCACGCTGATCGGCTCCCCGGTCATCGGCGCCGTCTCCGACGCCGCCGGACCCCGCTACGCGCTCGCCCTCGGAGCCGCCGCCTGCCTCGCCGACGTGGTCATCGGCCGGTGGCCGGTGCACACCCGCCCCACATCGTTAGGTCAGTGACATTCAGAGTGGGTGCCCGCCGAATGCCCGGTTCTGGGCGCGAGTCGGGTGACGTTCAGTCCTCCTTGTCTGGCTGGCCGGGGTTCGGCAGGGCTCCGGCGGGTCAACGGGGGAACATCGGCAGGGGGGAGCTTCCGGAATCGGCGCCCGCACTCGGCTATGGCAGCGGCACGATTCCCTGCGCGCCGCGCGGGAACTTCGCGAGGGTCTCCTCGGGGATGTTCAGGTGCGCGGAAACGAGCTTGGGCGGCAGGTGGCTGAGCCAGTTGGCCAGCGAGACCTCCTCGTAGTGGTCGCTGCGGAACGTTTCGATGAAGATCAGGGTGTCGTCGCCGGTGTTCTCGACGTAATGGCCGCAGTTGCGCCGGACCAGGCCGACATCACCGGCGCGGAAGTCGGTGGTGTTGGCGTGCGGGCCGGTGTTGAACACCGTCATCCGTGCGGAACCTTGCATGTAGTACTGCCACTCGTCGGCGTTCGGGTGCCAGTGCAGCTCCCGCATGCTGCCCGGCTCAACCTTGACCAGGGCGGCCGCGATCGTCTTGGACGCGGTGAAGTTCTTGCTGTCCGCGATACGGATGCTGCCGCCGCTGTTCTCATGCACCGGCGTCAGCTCCGACATGCGGAAGATCACCGGCTCCGTCCCGCCCCATTCAACGCCGGCCGCGACCTGGTCGGCCTCGAGATCGCCCGGTTCGTCACCGGGGAAGATCCAGAGGTTGTGCAGGGGAATGTCGTCGAATACCTCCTGGGCCACCCGGAAGTTCTTCGCCAGCACGTCCGGCGGGGTGTGCGCGAACCAGTCCGTCAGCAGCAGCGTGTTGCTCTCGGACTGGGCACCGTCGTCGAACGCGAGCACGAACTCCGCGCCGTCCGGGCCGAGTCCCTGCAGGGAGTGCGGCAGCCCGGCCGGGAAGAACCACAGATCTTCCTTGAAGACATCCTCGACGCTCGGCAGTCCTTCACGGCTGAGGGTCGTGACCCGGCACTTGCCCTCGGTCATGATCGCCCACTCGGCGGTCTGGTGCCAGTGCAGCTCACGAATGCCACCCGGCTCGAGGTACATGTTCACCCCGGCGATCTCGTCGGAAATCGCGAAATCGGGCTGCGTGACCTCGCGCGCCCAGCCCCCGCGCTGCTGGCGCCGGGGCGAGATGTTGAACGAGGACCAGAAGAACGGCTGAGTGCTGATGTCGGTCGCCGGCGCGTTGATCACGTTGGGGAACTGGCTCTCCAGCACCGGGTTCTGCGGTCCCGTCATCTTCGTGCTGGCCGGATCCCCGGTGGTGGTCTCCATGCCTTCCGGGGGCAGATCCGGACTCCCGAAGGTGGGGGTCTCGTGATGCGGTGCCGGGTTTTCGTTCGAGCCTATTACGCGTTCCTTCCTTCATGTCCTGACTCATCGACCCCATGCCCTGGCAGAGTCGGCTCAAATCGGTCAATCCACCACGCATGGCGCCGATTCCGTGCTGACCCTTGCGCGCAGGAGCCCCAGCCCGATCCTGGTGCGCAGGGCCGCGGAAAGCAGGCGGCGGCTGCAGAACAGGAAGGATCGCCTCATGACGGATTCCCCAGGAAGGCCTGAGCCAGGAAGGCCTGAGCCGCAAGCTGGCGGCGATCCGCTGAACGGCGGGCGGTCGCGCTGATCGTGTTCCCCGCGTCCTTTTGCAGGCCATCGCCGGGGTATTCGCCCTCGCCGCGCCGCGGTTCCTGATCGCTGGCCTCGCCGAGCTCACCGGCAACCAAGTGCTCGCCCAGGCCGGTGCCGTGCTGGGCTTCCTCCTCGCCGCAGTGGCGATGTACACAGCGTTTGCGCTGCTGTTGGAGGACTCCCGCGGTCGCGAGGTGCTGCCGATCGGGCGGCTGGGCGCGGCCCGGGATACCACCCATGGCACCCTGGCTGTTGAGCTGAGCGCCATCGAACGGCCGCCCGGCGTCCGCCGGACGCTATGAGCACGGGGAATAGAGCGCCTGCCGATAGCCTTGCACCACAGGCGGCGATCTTCGCCGCCGCTCCGCGGGCGAGCAGCCCGCCGGTCGCAGTGTGAGCAGTCCGGCGCAATGAGCCGGTCGTCGTAGATGTCTGCCGAGCATGCGATCCCCGAACTACCGATGGAGTTCCGCATGCCCCGCAGTTCCAGGCGCCCGCGCGCGTCTTCTGATCGCTACGGCCGGGGCGGTGACCGTACCACCAGGCACCGTGGCCCGGCGGCGGCCAGGCGCCCGCAGGTACCGCGGCCGCGGCGGGCAGAACCATATTCCGAGCTTGACCGGGCCCTGGACGCCGCCGCTGCGGCGTCGCCGCCCACGGCGGCCACGTTCGCTGAGCTTGGCCTGGACGCCCGGCTGGTCCGCGCGCTCGCGGCGCGTGACATCCACGAGCCGTTCGCCATCCAGGCCCGGGCGCTTCCCGACGCGCTGGCCGGCCGCGACGTGCTCGGCCGAGCCCAGACCGGGTCGGGCAAGACGCTGGCCTTCGGCCTCCCGCTGCTGACCAGGCTCGCTGCCACCACGAGCGAGCGGCGTGAGAAGGCGCCCCGCGGCCTAGTCCTGGTCCCGACGCGCGAGCTCGCCCAGCAGGTCGCGGACGCGCTCGCGCCGCTGGGCCGCAGCGTGGGCGTGAGCATCACCACGGTCTACGGCGGCGTGCCAATCAGCAGGCAGATCGCCCGCGTCCGCCACGCCGACATCGTGGTGGCGACGCCAGGCCGGCTCATCGACCTGCTCGAGCGACGGGCCTGCACGCTGTCCGGCGTCCAGGTCACCGTGCTCGACGAGGCGGACCACATGGCCGACCTGGGCTTCATGCCCGCAGTCACCCGCATCCTTGACCAGACGACCCAGGCCGGCCAGCGGATGTTCTTCTCCGCAACTCTGGACCGCGGCGTCGGCCAGCTGGTGACCGCCTATATCCATGATCCCGCGCTGCATGCGGTCACCTCCTCGACCGATTCCGGGCCCGCCGAGCACCGGGTGCTGGTCCTGTCCGCTCAGGACAAAGTGCCGGTCGCGGCCGAGATCGCCGGCCGGCCGGGGCGCACCCTGTTCTTCGTCCGTACCAAGCACGGCGCGGACCGGCTCGCGAAACAGCTGTCCCGGGCCGGAGTCGCCGCCGCGGCCATCCACGGCGACCGCAACCAGAACCAGCGGCAGCGGGCCCTGGACGCGTTCGCCGCCGGGCATCCCCGTGTCCTGGTCGCCACCGACGTCGCGGCCCGTGGCATCCATGTGGACGACGTTGACCTGGTCGTGCAGTTCGACCCGCCGAATGACCATAAGGACTACCTGCACCGCTCGGGCCGTACCGCCCGGGCTGGGGCTACCGGCATGGTCATCGCGCTGGTGGAGCGCAGCCAGGTCCGCGACCTTCAGCGGCTACACGACGCCGCCGGCGTCACCGCGGCCAGCGACGAGGTAGCGACCGGCCATCACGTGGTCCGGCAGATCGCCACGTCGGGCACACGCGTCCCTCCCGCGCCGCCGGCCGCGCGTCCGGCCAGGGTCACTTCGCGGCCCACGGCGGCCCGCTCGGCTACTGCCCAGGCTCGTCCCGGCAGAGCCCGGCCAGGGAGGGAAAAATCGCTGGCCGCCGCCGGATGGCATCGTGAGGCCGAGATCCGTGCGCAGCCGGGAGAGTGTTCTCAGCCTGGGCCTTGAGCGACAGGCCGGCCGTAGGTGACGGCCTCGCGCACCTCCGGGGGCAGAGACTGGGCGAGTTGCCCGTCGGGCTGAGCGCCGAGCGAGTCGTTGACCGTAGAAAACGCCAGGCGAAGGGCCACAAAGGCGGTGATGGCGAAGATCTGCCCGTCATCGAGCCCAGAATCGCGGAGCGCCTGGATGTCGGACGGCGTCGTCGCGTTCGGGTCCCTGGCTACCTTCCGGGCCCACGCGGCCATGGCCCTCTCCTGGTCCGTCAGCCCGGCATCGCTGCCATTCAGGACCCCTGCGGCGATAGCGGCGTCACACGCTTTGCCCAGCTTCCCGCCCCACGCCAGCGAGCAGTAAGAGTCACCGAGGGCCGAGGCGGCGGCGGTCACCAGGATCCCGCGCTGGCGGAAGGTCAAACCGCTCGGCTTGAATGCCTCAGACATCAACCCGAACAGCTGGTTTAGGGTGTCTGGCTGGTGGGCCCATAGCCGGGACACGTTCCACACGTAGCCGCCGTCTGCGAGGTCTTCGTCGTAGAGCGCCCGCACTTGGGCGGACACCGCGGGTTCTTCGAGAAAGCTGCCGGTCATGGGCGCTGCGCTCCTTCGGGTTTGCGGGCCAGGTAGCCCACGACGTTGATGCCGGCCCGCAGCGGCAAGCCGTCCCGCAGCTGCTCCTGAGCCTGCTCGACGGCCACGCGATGGAACTCAGCCTCGCCGACGTTCTGGATGGCCTCATAAGCTGGCCCAGTAGACGCCAGCGCACGCGCGTACAGTTCTGGGTCCGCGAACTCCCAGGCGAACGGAACGTCCAGGCGCTCGACATCGACGAATCCGTGCGACGCGAGGAGTTGCTCGCCCGCGCCAGGCCGGCCGAGCGACACCATCACAGCCTGGTTGCCGACCTTCTCCGCCGCAGCAAGGAGGAACGGCGCCAGCGCCCAGGCTCCAGGGGACACCTTCAGGTGACCCCAGACCGTTATCCCGGCGCGTCCGCCGGGGCGAAGGACCCGGTATATCTCGGCAACCGCGTCGGGGGTGGTGCCCCAGATCCCCCGGAAGCTGGTGACAACGTCGAACGACGCCGGGTCCCACGGCAGGGCGTGCATATCGCCGACCCTGATGTCGCAGTCAGGGTTCCGGTCCCGGGCCACCGCCACCAGCCTGGCCGAGGCGTCGATACCGGAGCAGGAAGCGCCGCGCAGGCGAGCCAGCTCGACGGCGAGCCCGGACCCGCAAGCCACGTCGAGCAGCCGGTCCCCGGCATCGACGCCAAGCCGATGGTGCATAGCGACGTACTCGCGGCAGTTGGCCGGCTCGCTGAGGGTCGCGAAATCCACGACCTTACGGCCCCAGCCCTCGTCCACCAGTGCCCACGGGGGAGAGTCTGCGCTAGGCCTCGTCATTGCCGCTCCTCTGCGCCGTCCGGTCTCCTGCTGCGCTGTTGCCGGTCCGCCGGTCCGGCCGGCCGGGCTCGCGCATGTTAGCGCGGTGGCATGGCTGGCCAGGAGTGCCCGGACGGCGTGGCGAGCCCGGCTTGGACAGGCCGGGCCGGCGTACAGGTGGAGATTCCAGTCTGCGGTCACTGGTTGTTCCCGGGCAAGTTTGGGAGGGTGTCCCGCGCGCCGAAGTGGCGAATCTGCGATTGAGCGAGAATGCAGCTATGCCCGGGCCCCAGAACGGCAGTGCAGCTGCGCCGGCTGCTGATGTGGAGGGTGGCTGCGATCCGCGGTTCGCGCTGGTGCGAGAAGCGTTCGGGGAGAATTTCCGCCACCGGGTGAGCTCGGCGGGGCGGTGTGCGTCATGGTGGGCGGCCGCGTGGTGGCCGACTTGTGGGGCGGGTGGGCTGATCTTGAGTGCACGCGCCGGTGGCGGCCAGACACGCTGGTGAACATGTTCTCCGTCGGCAAGGGCCTTGTCGCGATCTGTGCGGCGCGGCTGGCCGGGCAGGGCAGGCTCAACGTGGATGCGGCGGTTGCCTGCTATTGGCCTGAGTTCGGCGCTGCGGGCAAGGACGGGATCACCGTGCGGCAGCTACTGTCTCACCAGGCCGGGCTTCCTGCGGTACGCCGGAGGCTCCCGCCCGGCAGCATGCTCGACTGGCCGGTGATGACAGCTGCGCTGGCTGCCCAGGAGCCCTGGTGGGAGCCAGGCAGCGGGCACGGGTACCACGTCAATACTTTCGGCTTCCTGGCCGGCGAGGTAATCCGCCGCCGTACCGGTTCCACGGTCGGCTCACTGCTGCGTGAACAGATCGCCGGGCCGATCGGCGCCGACGTGCACATCGGGCTGCCCGCATCCCAGCACCCCCGGGTCGCCCAGGTCGCGTGGACGGGGCCGGTGCCGGAGGAAACAGAACCGGCCGGGCTGGAGCCGGCCGAGTTGATGGGGTACAACGCCTACTTCAATCCAGCTGGGCTGTCCGGCGCCGGGGCGATCAACTCTGCTGCCTGGCGGGCTGCGGAAGTCCCGTCCGCCAACGCCCACGGCACCGCCCGCGGCGTCGCCCGCGTCTATGCGTCGCTGGCCGCCGGTGGGGCCCTGGATGGGACCGTCATCGTCACCGCCGCCGCCCTGGCCGCTGCCGTGACCGAGCAGGTGTATGGGCAGGACCTGGTGCTGGGCAGGCCGTCCCGATTCGGCCTGGGTTTTCAGCTTACTCAGCCCGAACGGCCGCTGGGCCCAGGCAATGCGGCATTCGGCCACTTCGGCGCCGGTGGGTCGCTGGGATTCTGCGACCCCGACAGCGGGGTTGCCTTCGGTTACGTGATGAACCAGATGGGCCCGCGCTGGCAGAACCCGCGTACCCGGGCCCTGGTCGATGCCGTGTATGCGTGCCTGTGACCGCGGGACGGTAATCCGGCTCGCAGGAGCCGGCGGCGTTGCCTTGGCACTGCGGCCGCCCGTCAAGCATTGTTGACCCTGTGAGTACCCCATCCCCACCCGGGCGGCCGGCTCCTGACAGTGATGACCTGAGAGGGCTGGCGCGTGGCCTGCGCCAGCTGTTGAAGCTGGCGGCTGAGACGCTGGGCGAGGAGGCGGGTCCTTCCGCGCTGGCGCTGCGGGTCACCGGGCATCTGGGCTGCCAGCTGACCGAGGTGGTGCTGGTTTCGGAGAGGTTCCCGAGCTGGGAGCACGTGAACGTCCAGCGTGGGGTTGACGCGTACCTGGCCGCGCACGCTGCAGGCGCGCAATGGTTCGGCCCGCCCGGGGGCGGTCACCGCCCGCACGAGGACATGCTGACGCTGCTCAGCATGCCCTCGCACGTCAGCTTTGTCCGGGCGGGGCCGTATGGCCGGGAACGGGCCATGGCCAGCAGCAGCGCGGCCAGCGGCGATGCGGTGGTGGGCGCTGCCAGCTACGGTACCGCCGCCGTCGGCCCTGAGGAGAACACTGAGGTAGTGACGCTCGGCCTGGTCGCGGGGGCGGCGCCAGACGGCGCCCCGGTCGTGGTCGGCATCCGCGACGAAAGCCGGTTCGGCCCGCCGTTGTGCACGCTGGAGGTGCTCGCGGCCGACCGGGAGGTGGCCACTGCGACGCGCGACGAGATCGAGCGGCTGATGCGGGCGCATGATGTGTTCCGCGGCCAGGTGCTCAGCTTCGCGGAAAGCGAGCATCACGGGAACGAGCTGGTCACGTTTCTGCCCCGGCCTGCGGTCACCGCGGGGGATGTCGTCTTGCCCGCCGGGATGCTCGACCACGTCGAGCGGCACATCATCGGCATCGCCGACTGGTCCGCCGAACTGCTCGGCGCCGGCCAGCACCTCAAGCGCGGTCTGCTGCTGCACGGCCCGCCGGGGACAGGCAAGACCCATACCGTCCGGTACCTGACCGGCCGTCTGGTCGGCATCACCGTCATCTTGCTCACCGGCCCGTCCATCAGGTTCATCGGCGAGGCCGCGGCCCTGGCCCGGCGGTTGCAGCCCTCGATGGTGGTGCTCGAGGACGTCGATCTGGTCGCCGTCGACCGGGACTACACCCCGGGCGGGAACCCGCTGCTCTTCTCGCTGCTCGACGCGATGGACGGGATTGGCGCCGACGCCGATGTCACGTTCGTGCTGACCACCAACCGGGCCGACGTCCTGGAATCCGCGCTGGCCGACCGCCCGGGCCGGGTGGACCTGGCCGTCGAGATCCCCCGCCCGGATGCACGCTGCCGGGAGCGGCTGCTCCGCCTGTACGCCAGGGACCTGACCGTGGACGCCGACCTCGCTCAGGTGGCAGCAGATACCGAAGGGGTCACCGCTTCCTTCATCAAGGAGATGATCAGGCGGACCGTGCTGGCGTCGCTGCGGGCCGGCGAGCGCCCACCGGTACTGCGAGGCCCGCACTTCGCCGATGTGCTCGCCGAGATGAACTCCGAGCACCAGGCGCTCACCCGCTCGCTGCTCGGCGCAGGAGCCGAGGGACCCAGCAGGGAACGAACCCGCCGCGCCGGCCCGCCATCCTGACGGGCGCTACGGCGCACGCATCGGCGCCACCCTGCTTGGGTGTGCATGTGCGGCCGGTGAGCAGCGGGCGGTCCTGTGTTGCCCGGTAATTTGGTCGCGGGCCGCCGTTGGGACGTCCAGGATGGGGGGATGCCAGCTGTTCCCTTGAAACTGCGGCCTGGCTCGGTGGTGCGGGTGATCGCGCCGTCGCGGTCGCTGGCGATCATCGGGTCAGAGGTGCGTGCTGAGGCGGACCGGAAGCTGGCGGCGCTGGGGCTGAAGGTGTCCTTCGGCGAGCACGTGAGTGATTGCGATGATTTTTCCTCGTCTTCGGTGCAGGCACGGCTGGCGGACCTGCACGCGGCGTTCGCTGATCCCGGGGTGGATGGGATCCTTTCGGTGATCGGTGGGTTCAACTCCAACCAACTGCTGACCGGGATCGACTACGGGCTGGTGGCTGCGCATCCGAAGGCACTGTGCGGGTTCTCCGACATCACGGTGCTGTCGAATGCCCTGTACGCCCGGGCCGGGCTGGTCGGCTATTCCGGCCCGCACTATTCCGGCTTCGGGATGAAGCGGCACTTCGAGTTCACCGAGGCCGGATTCCGGGCCTGCCTGATGGACGACGCGCCGGTCGAGCTGGCACCGGCCCGGCAGTGGAGCGATGATGCGTGGTTCCTGGACCAGGAGAACCGGCACCTGGAACCCGGGGAGGGCTGGTGGATCCTGCAGGAGGGCGAGGCGGCGGGCCGGATCGTGGGCGGCAACCTGTGCAGCTTCAACCTGCTGCAAGGCACGCCGTTCATGCCGGCGCTGTCCGGGTCGGTGATCTTCGCCGAAGACGACGCGCAGGTGAAGCCGTGGGACTTCGACCGGGACCTGGTATCGCTGCTGCAGCAGCCTGCCTTCGCCGGGGTGACCGGCCTGGTCATCGGCAGGTTCCAGAAGGCCACCGGGATGACCCGCGACCTGCTGGCCCAGATCGTGGCGTCCAAGCCAGAGCTGTCCGGCATGCCGGTGGTCGGCAACGTTGACTTCGGGCATGCCACCCCGATCGTCACGTTCCCCATCGGCGGCACGGTCGAGGTCCGGGCTGAGCGCGCTGCTCCACGGCTGACCATCACCAGCCACTGATGGCCGGTCACGCTCAGAGGACGAGCAGGACCGGCCCGCCCGCCGAGCCACCCTGGGACTATGCCAGCCTGTTCGTCATCGAGCGGGATCGGCTGAGCGAGCTGCTCAGCGGCCTGGCGGGCCCGGACTGGGAGCTATCCTCGCCGTGCCCTGGCTGGAGCGTCCTGGGGCTGTGCTGCCACCTGCTCGGCGACGACCTCGGGCTGCTGGCCCGGCACCGCGACGGCTACTACGGCACGCCGGGCCCTGACCGCGCCACGGAGGCTGAGTTCACAAGCTGGCTGGATGAGCTGCAGGCCGAATGGGTCCGCGCCGGCCGCCGGCTGCAGCCCCCGGCTGGTCACCGATCTGCTGCGGTGGTCCGGGCCGCAGATCGCCGGGACGTTCCGCGGCGAGGACCCGAGGGCGCGCATCGCCTCGGTGTCCTGGGCCGGGCACGGCCCGGCGCCAGCCTGGCTCGACCAGGCGCGCGAG
>CAVQFM010000010.1:0-192654 GCA_963711705.1 uncultured Actinomycetes bacterium | reverse complement strand
TCGAAGCCGCCGCCGTCGTACCCGCCGGTGTCGTACCCGCCGTCGTCGTATCCGCCGCCGTTGTCCTGGCCGCCGTTGTCCTGGCTGCCGTCATCCTGGCTGCCGTCGTTGTCGCCCCGGTCGTTGTCCTGGCCGCCGCCGTCGTCACGGTCGTCGCCGAAGAGCGCGCCGCCTGCGAACAGGTTGCTCAGCGCTTCGGCCGCCAGGATGCCGCCGCCGACGCCGAGGGCGATCTGGCCTGCGCCTGCCAGGAAGCTCTGGCCTCCGGGCTGCTGCCAGCCGGATGGCTGCTGGTACGGCGGCCCGGAACCTCGGTAACCCGGCTGGCGTGGTGACCCGGTTTGGCGTAGCTGCTGCTGGCAGTCGGCCAGCTGAGCACGCAGCTGCCGGAGTGCCGCCTGCTGCCCGACCAGCGTTTGCGCCATCTGATAGGTCAGGCCAGGCGGCCCTTGCTGGATGTGCTGCTGGATCCTGGCCTCGGCGCCCGGGTCCGGCGGCCCCGCCTGGGCGGCGGACTGGTAGAGGTGCTGAAACAGGTCGTCGATGGCCTGCTGATCTTGCTGATTCACACCGGGGCAGATACCCCGGAAGTGTGAGCTGACACCGCGACCAGCCCTTTGGGCCCGGGGTGGCCTTAGATACACCCAGGTCACGGGCCTGTGTGGTTACCGCCAACGGCACCGGTACGGGCCGATGATGGAGACCGGCACGCGTGCGTGCCCGTGAGAGCGTCAGAGTTGCACGCCGCGAATCGTGCCGGGGCGCACCACGGCCGGCCCGCCTGAGCAGGCGCCCGGCCAGTCGATGAAAGGCCAGGTCATGGCGATCTACCAGCACATACGCCATCCGCGCATCGCCGCGCGGCGGGCTGACCGTCCGGTCAAGGTGACTGACCTGCTCCGCCGGGACTCAGCGGTCAACCGGTTCAACACCAAGATCGCGATTGTGATCACGCAGGTGGTCGGCAGCATGTGGTGCGCCTACGTGTTCGCGCTGTTCGACCTGCTTAGCCTTCCGGCCGCGATCCGCGGCGGCCTGCCGACGTTCGTCTCCTGGGTGGCGCAGACCTTCCTGCAGCTGGTGCTGCTGTCGATCATCATGGTCGGGCAGAACGTGCAGGCCGCCGCCGCGGACAAGCGCGCGGAGGCGACCTTTCATGACGCGAGCGCGACCCTGCACGAGGTAGCGCACGTGCAGGGCCACCTGGCTGCCCAGGATGAGCTGCTGACCCGGATCGCCGCGAAGATCGGCCTCGACCCGGTGCCCGTCATCGACAATCCGACCCTCGACGAGTCAGCTGACCCGGACCCGGAGGACTGACGGCCAGGCTCGCGCCGCGCTGGCTGCTCTTGCCCACAAGGGATCCAGGCATGGAGACTGCCGGTGGGCACGCGGGCAATATCGGCGAACCGTCCGAACAGGGACATCGCTGTCCTGCGGCCGATAACACACCAGGACGGGAGCGGCATGGCTGGGACAAGCTCCGGCGACATGCACATGGCGGCGGAGAGCGGGGCGCGGGAAGCGCCGTTCGCGTCGGCCTGGCGGCGCTCGCACCTGTCGGTCGACCAGCGGATGGCCCGCGGCCGGACGGCCCGCACGCAGTCGCCCCGGTCGGGCCACGCCAAGTGGGAGCCGGCGCCGGATCGCCCCGATCCAGTGGCGCTGCTCGCGGAGCAGGCGGCCGCCCGGGTACCCCAGCTGGTCCCGATCCGGCATGGACGGATGCTGGCCTCGCCGTTCACCTTCTACCGGGGCGCCGCGCTGATCATGGCGGCGGACCTGGCGGGCACGCCCGTGTCCGGGGTGACCGTGCAGCTGTGCGGGGACGCGCACCTGTCGAACTTCGGCCTGTTCGGCACGCCTGAGCGGCAGATGATTTTCGACCTCAACGACTTCGACGAGACCCTGCCCGGCCCATGGGAGTGGGACGTCAAGCGGATGGCGGCCAGTTTCGAGGTGATGGGCCGCGAGCGCGGGTTCAGCCCGGCCGACCGGCGGGCCATCGTCATGGCCGGGGTCGCCGAGTACCGGGACCGGATGCGCCAGGCGGCCGGGATGGGCGCCCTGGGCGCGTGGTACGACCACCTCGAAGCCGGCATGCTGCTCAAGCTGGTACGCAAGGAAGTCCAGGTCAAGCGGGTCAGCAAGAAAGAGGCCCGGGCGACTGAGGAGATGGTGGCCAAGGCGCAGACCCGGGACAACACCAGGGTGTTCACCAAGCGCGCGGCCGAGGTGGACGGCGAGCTGCGGATCGTCGCCGATCCGCCGGTGATCATCCCGTTCGAGGACTTCATCACGCCGGAAGAGGGGTGGGAGGACCCGATCCCGGTGATCAAGAAACTGATCAGTTCCTACCGGCGCACGCTCGGGCAGCATCATCACCCGCTCGAGGAATACCGCTTCGTGGACGCGGCCTACAAGATGGTGGGTGTGGGCAGCGTGGGCACCCGCTGCTACATCATGCTGATGCTGGGCCGCGACAACAACGACCCGCTGTTCCTCCAGGTGAAGGAAGCGCAAGCCTCGGTGCTCGAACCGTTCGTGGGCAAGAGCACCTACTCCCATCACGGCCAGCGCGTGGTGGCGGGACAGCGGCTGATGCAGGCGGCGACCGACATCTTCCTGGGCTGGGTGCGCATCAAAGGCAGTGACGCCGTGACCCGGGACTACTACGTGCGCCAGTTCCACGACTGGAAAGGCGGCGCGGACCTGGACAACATGCTCGTGCCGGGAGCAACGCTGTACGCGCGAATCTGCGGGGCCACTCTGGCGCGGGGGCACGCCCGGTGGGGCGACCGGATCGCGATCGCCTCCTACCTGGGCAAGGGTGAAGCATTCGACCGTGCGATCGCGAACTTCTCCGTGGCCTACGCCGACCAGAACGACCGGGACTACGAGGCGTTTGCCGCGGCCGTCAAATCCGGCCGGCTGCCCGCCCTGACCGGCGTGTAGCAGTCCTCCGGGGATCGCCGCCCGGAGGGGCACCGAGCTACGCTTTCAGTGCATCGTGTTCGCGGAGGTGCCGTCATGGTCAAGCCCGGAGACGAGCTGGCACCAGGCCCCGCTGCCCAGGGCGGTCTGCGGGCGTCGCACGCCGACCGCGAGTGGGTGATCGGCGTGCTCAAGGCCGCGTTCGTGCAAGGGCGGCTGACCAAGGACGAGTTCGACCTGCGGGTCAGCGAGGCGTTCGCCGCCCGGACCTGCGCCGGACTGCGTGTTCTGATGGCCGACATCCCGCCCGGACTGGCCGGGCCTCGGCCGCCGGGCCCATACCGGAGCCGGGCCGCCCGCCCGCCTGGCGGCTGACTGAACAGGCAGCGGTCAGGATGATCGCGGCCGTCCTCGTCGCCGTGCCGAGCACGGCGTTTGGCGTGGGGCTGCTGGAGTCGGGGACCCGGCCGGAGCTCAGTGTCGCTACCCGCCTGCTCTACATCATCCTGTTCGCCGGCATCGTGGCCGTGCCCGCCGCCGGGCTGGTGATCTTCCACTCGTGGCTGGCCAGGCACTCGGCCACGCACTCACCGCCGGGGCCCCCGGGCGCCGGGAGCCCGCCGGAGCCCAGCCGGGCGCCTGGCACCGGCCGACCCGGCCCAGCCGCTCCAGCAGATCAGGCGCGGCGGGCGGCACGGGACAGCCTGGGCAGTGATCCGGATCCTGGCGGGGCCACCGTTTCCACCTGCCGGGCGGCTGTGACGCCGCGGGCGGCCGCCAGCTTGCCTCAGCGGGCCGTTAACTGGAGTGGCCGGGCAGGTCAACTCGGGCAGGCGGTCAGCTCAGCTCCCGCGCCAGTAGGGCAGGAGCACTGGTCACTGCTGGCCCTGAGTGAGACGATGGGACCGTGAGCAGCGCCGGGGACAACCCGTTCCGGCAGTTCGTGGCGGCCTGGGAGGCCGCCACGGCGGTGGCTGCCGAGTGGGCGGAGAAGACCGCGGAAGTGACCGCCGAGTCCTTCCGCAAGCTCGCCAGCGATCCGGCCATCCGGGCGGTGATAGAGAGCTGGCGCATCGCGCCGGTCTGGTCCCGGCGGGACTGCGACTGCCGGTGCACCAAGGCCCATCCCGACGACGTCGGCATATGTGATAACCACGCGGTGATCACCCGCCGGCTCAAGACGGACCTGGGCGACCAGGTGGACGTACCGCTGTGCGCCCCTTGCGCGGTCGCGCAGGGCGTCGCTGAGATGCGGCACTAGCGCGCAGCAGGACCGCCAGCCGGCCCCTGTCACGGGCGATGGTCGTTGCCTGCTGCCGGGGTGACGAGCTGATGGTCGAACGCGAAGACCACCGCGGCGGCCCGGTCGCGCAACTGCAGCTTGGCGAAGACATGGTTGACGTGCGTCTTGACTGTGCCCTCGCCGACGAACAGCTGGGCGGCGATCTCGGCGTTCGTCTTGCCGTGACCGATCAGCGCCAGCACCTCGCGTTCCCGGCCGGTCAGCGCGTCCAGGCCAGGGTCATGCCCCGGGGAAGGCGGGGTGGCTGAGCGGTAGGTGGCCAGCACCCGGCCGGTCACGGCCGGATCGAGCCAGGCCCCGCCCTCGGCGACGACCCGCACCGCCCGGTGCAGTTCCTCGGCGGGCACGCCCTTGAGCACGAACCCGGCCGCGCCCGCGCGGAGCATGCCCGCCAGCACCTCATCGTCGTCGAACGTGGTCAGCGCGAGCACCGGCGGGCTGCCCGCCTGGCGCAGTTCGCGGGTGGCCTGCATGCCGTCGACCACTGGCATCCGCACGTCCATCAGCACCACGTCCGGCGTGCAGGCCGCGACGGCCGCGGGCACCTCGCGGCCGTCGGCGCATTCACCGACGACGTCGAAGCCGAACTGGGTGCGCAGGATGCCGCGCAGCCCGGCCCGTACCAGTTCCTGATCGTCGACCACCAGCACCCGGATCAAGTCGCATCCTCCCTCTGGCGGCCGCCAAGCGGCAGAGTGGCCTGCACCAGCCAGCCCCGGCCGCCCGGTCCAGCCTGGCAGCTGCCGCCCAGCGACTCGGCCCGCTCGCGCATGCTGAGCACGCCCACCCCGGAGCCGGTACCCGGCTCGCCCGAGCTGTCCACGGTCAGCCCGACCGTGCCGGCGCCGACCGTCAGCCGGACCTCGGTGGGCGCACCGGGCGCGTGCCTGACCGCGTTGGTCAGCGCTTCCTGGAGGATGCGGTAGACGGCCAGGCCAGTGGTGGCGGGCAGCCGGCTGGTCTCACCAGCCACGGTCAGCGACACGTCGGCGCCTGCCGCCTGGAACCGCTCAACCAGCGCGGGCAGGCCATCCGCGCCGGGCAGCGGAGCCGTCCGGCTGCTGTCGCCGGGGTGGCGCAGCATGCCCACGGCCAGCCGCACCTCGGCCAGGCTCTCCTGGCCGAGCCGCTCGGCCTCGGCCAGCGCCCGGGCCGCGTCGGCCGGGTCGTGCTCGACGGCCAGCCGCGCGCTGGTGACGTGCAGCAACGAGACCGTGAGCGTGTGCGCGATGACGTCATGCAGTTCGCGGGCGATCCGGTTGCGTTCCTCGGCCCTGGCCCGTTCGGCCAGCCCGGCCTGGGCGGCACGGAGCTGGAAGACCAGGTCGATCTCGTGGCGGATCAGCAGGCCAGCCAGCACGGTGAGGGTACTGCCGGCCATCCAGGCCCCCCAGCCAGGGTCGGACGTGACCCACAGCCATTCGCCCGCGAACAGCGCCAGCACCCCGGCCAGGTAGATCAGCCCGTCGCGGCGGCCGCCGATCAGCACGCACCACGCGGCGAGCAGGCACACCGCGAACCAGCCGATGTTGCTGGACATACCGTGGCCGAGGACCGCGACGCCGGCGGTGGCGATCGCCGCGAGCACCAGCAGCGGCCCCCGCTGCAGTACCAGCGCGGCGGCGGCGGCCACCGACACCAGCGCGGCCACCGCCGCGGCGGCCGGGTCAGGATTCAGCCGGGCCACCCCGACCGCGATGAACGCGGCGAACACGGCGAGCGCAGCCCACCGCGCCCAGCCCGGGAGCAACTGCCCGGGCTGAGGCGAGCGGGCCGGTTCACTCATGTCTCGGATGCTACGACCGCCGCGTCGCCATCGGCCGGTCCACGGGATCACCGGCGGGGTGGTCACAAGGCCGTCCGGCGGACCGCCAGGGCGGTGGCCGCCACGGCCAGCACCGCCACCGCGGCCAGCGACCCGGTGGCCGAGCCCAGGCCCAGCCACGGCACCCGCACCGCGTTGGTCAGCATGGTCAGCGGCAGCGGCCCGGCCACCGCGCGGACCGCCGAGCCCATCACATGCGGCGGCGGGCCACCCGCGCCGAGCAGGAACGACGGGAAGAACAGCAGCAGGCCGATGGCCTGGGCCGACCGGGCCGACGGCAGCAGCGAGCCAAGCAGCACACCCAGGCTCACGAACGCCACCGCACCGAGTGGCAGCGCGACCGCCACCCGCCACCAGTCGTGCATGGCCGGGATGCCGTACACCGGTGCGGCCACGGCCAGCAGCAGCCCGCACGCCACCGCGGTGGTCACCAGCCCCACGATGAGCTGCGCGGCCGCGAATGACCACCGGGGGAAGCCCGCCGCGGCGAAGCGCCGCAGCACACCCCGCTCACGGTAGGACGCCAGGTGCACGGGCAGCATGACCAGGCCGGTCGCGGCGATCACCACGGTCAGGTAGGAGGCCACGTACCAGTGCGCCGGGTTGACGCCGTCGAACGCCGGGTCCGGATCGGTGCCGAACGCGCCGCCGATGATCAGCATCGTCACGATCGGGAACGCGAACACGAACGTCAGCACGAGCGGATCGCGGGTCATCAGCTTCAGCTCGGTGCGGACGAGGCGGCCCATCGCGGTGCTCATCGCCGTCCTCCTATCAGGTCGTGGCTGGCGGTCGCGGGCGTGGCTGGGCCGGACGCGGTCGGCCCCGGCGCGGCTGACCCCGAGGCGGCTGGGCCCGAGGCAGCCGGGCCCGAGGCAGCCGGGCCGGGCGCGGCCGGCCCCGGTTCGGCCGCACCCGGCCCCGGCTCCAGCAGCCGCAGCAAGGCGTCTTCCAGGTCCGGCACGTGAGCGCTCAGGTCGGCTGGCACCCGGCCGTGCGCCACCAGCGCGGCGCCGACGTGGGCGATGATCTGCCGGTTGCCGTGCACCGCCACCTGCGTGCCCGTCCGCTGCACGTCCCGTACGCCGTCGAGCCGGCCAAGCTGGTCCAGCAGCGCCGCGGGCGCCTCCGGCATGCTGAACGCGACCGTGGCCCGGCTGGCATGCCGGTCGACCAGCTCGGCTGGCGTGCCCGTGTCGAGGACGCGGCCGGCCCGCATCACGACGATCCGCCCGCAGAGCGCCTCGGCTTCGTCCATCTCGTGGGTGACCAGCAGCACGGTCGTGCCCGCGGTCCGCAGCTGGCGCACCGCGGCCCACACGCCGCGGCGGGCGGCCGGGTCGAGGCCCTGGGTCAGCTCGTCCAGGATCACCAGCCGGGGGCGATTCAGCAGCGCGAGCACCAGGAACAGGCGCTGCCGCTCGCCGCCGCTCAGCGACGAGAACACCGAGCGGCGCCGCTCGGCCAGCCCGAACTGGGCCAGCAGTTCGCCCCGGTCACCGGCCCGGGACGTAGCGAACAGGTCCAGTGCCTCAGTCACCCGCAGCCGATCCGGCAGCGCCGAGTCCTGCAACTGGCTGCCCAGCAGCGGGCGCAGCCGGTCCGCCTGCGTGACCGGGTCGAAACCGAGCACGCGCAGCATCCCAGCGTCCGGCCTGCGGAGCCCCTGGATGCACTCGACGGTTGTCGTTTTCCCGGCGCCGTTGGCACCGACCAGGCCGACGATCTCACCCGCGGGGACGTCCAGATCCAGCCCATCCACCACGACCCTGGACCGGTAGGCCTTGCGCAGGCCCCGCACCGTCACTACGTCACGTTCCGTCATACCCACCATCGTCGCGGCGGCAGCCCGGCCGGGCATCAGCCCGGAAGTAGAACTTGCCCTCTGCCCTGGGGTAGAGGGCAGCGGGCCGCACAACGCAGGACGGCAGGCCACCCGCGATGTGCTGCGGGTGGCCCGCTCGGGCCCCGGCGCGACGAGGGAGGCCTGGGGCGCCGGGCAGGCTTGATCAGCCGTTGCGCGGCGACAGGCACCCTGCCCTGGACGCCCGGCCCCGCCGCAGTTGGGTGATCCCCACGGACTGCGCGAACAGCACCGCCCCCCACGGACCGGCCACCCAGAGCGGCCACGGGTAGGCCAGGTGCCCGCTGGTCACGCTGACCAGCACCCAGACCACCACGTTGACCGACACGGCGGTGAGCCAGATCGTCCACAGCACCTTGAGCGCGGCCGGCAGGCCAGCCAGCCCGCCCGGCCGGGCGCCGCCGCCCGGCCGCCCGGCCGCGGGCGCGGGAGTGCCGCTCCCGGCCAGCGAGCCAGCCCGGCCAGCCGGGCCGCCCGGGTGATCCACGGGCAGGTCGGCGTACAGCGGCGCGAGATCACCGTAGGTCACCGCCTGATAGGCGCGGCCCATCCGCTCCACGTACTCGTCCACCGTCAGGCGGCCGTCGGCCACGGCGCTGCGCAGCCGGTCCACGACCTGCTGCCGGTCATGGTCTGAGGCCCGCATCTTCAGCTGAGCATCCATCCCGCGCCTCCGCCTGATCTCCGGGGTACTGGCTCCTTCCATCGTTGCCAGCCGGGCCTGGCCGCGCATCAGCCCAGGGGTAGAACCTGCCCTCCTGCCCAGGGTGGAGAGCCCGGCCCCGGGCCGGGAGTCACCCGGCCCGGGCCCCGGGGGTCAGTCAGCCAGCCACACCCAGCCGGTCTCTTCGTTCAGGTGGGTCTCGGTCTCGGGGTGACACGGCTTGGTGCAGATCACCGTGCCCGGGGAGCCCTTCAGCGGCGGGTACTCGTGGCCGCAGAATGGCGGCAGAAAGCCCTGGCCAGCCCGGCGGGCTGGCACTCCCGGTTCCCCCTTCTCAGCCCGGTCCGTCATCATCGCCTCTCTGGGGAAAGGCCGGCCTGAACCGCACCGGCCATCGGTACGATTAGTCACTATATGGGCGGTTAAGTGTGGTCTGTCCCAGCCGCAGGCTCAGAACGTCGACGGGCACCACGGGGCCGGGTCGGCGTACAGGGCGGCGGACAGCCGGGCCACCGCCCCCTTCGTGTGCTCGCTGACCACGCCCGCGGCGGCCAGCCCGGTCAGCCGGGTGCCACCCAGGTAACCCGCGCCGAGCGCGGCCACCGGCAGCGTGATGTCCGGCGCGGCCGTGGTGCGCTCACAGCAGGCCGGGCCTGCCCTCGCCGGGCCCGGGGCACTGCAGCCGCCACCGGCCCGCGTTGCCCGGCAGCAGCTCGTCGCGTACCTCGATGACCAGGTCCGCGGCGGACGAGTAGCTGCGCTGGCGCAGCGCGGCCGGGACGTCGGTCAGCCGGACCCACAGCCCGTCGGTCACCTGGGCCCGGGCCCGGCGCCGGTCGGCCAGCATGTCCAGCAGCGGCTCGTCGACCGGCCGCATCCGCGCCGTCACCTCGCCGATCAGGTCCCGGTTCAGCAGGTCGGTCCAGAGCGCGGCGGTGGCTGCGGGATCGGTGGCGAACAGCTCGCGCACCGCCAGGTGACCCGAGGGCAGGCCGTCGTCGCCCCAGTCCGGCTTTGTCCGGTACAGGGCATAGCCCAGCGGCCCGGAGTCATCCACGGCCAGCAGGCACTTCTGCGGGCCCATCCCCCGGCGGATGCGCTCCGGGTCGTTGACGATGGCCTGCCACCAGCGGTCGTCCCGGGCCATCATGCCGGGGCGGTGCGACCGCGCCACGTCGTACACCCGGACCAGCTCCCCGAGCTGCCCGGCGGGCAGCCCGGACATCAGCCGCACCGGCCCAGCCGGGCCGGCCGCCGCCAGCAGGCCAGCCGCGGCCGGGGTCAGCGCACCCTCGTAGCGCCGGATGGTCAGCCGGAGGTGCTGGGACGCGCAGCCGTAGCCGTACCTCCCGTAGATGCCCGACTCGGACGCGAACAGCGCGGCGACGGCCTCGCCACGGGCGGCGATGTCGGCCAGCTGCGTGCGCATCATCGCGGACAGGATGCCGCGCCGCCGGTGGCTGGGCAGCACGCCAACGAACGTCACACCTCCTGCACCCACCACCCCGCCGGGCACCGTGAGCTGGAACGTGTACGCGGCGGCCGACCCGACCATGTCCGACCCGTCGAACGCGGCGATGCTGCGGCCGAACTCGAACACCAGGCGCTCCTGCTCGACGGCCTCGGCCGGCCACTCGGTGTCGTTGAACGCCTGGACCGCCACCTGGTTGTAGGCCTCGAACTCAGCCGGCTCGATAGGCCGCAGCGAAATGCGCTCCGTCATGCTGCTACACGTACCCGCTCAGCCGCGCCGGGGCGAATGATTTTCCGCACCGCCATCACGCGCGGACCCGGTGATGACCAGGGTGGGCGGCGGCCCGGTGCGCGGGGGAGCGCCGCGGGCCGTGGATGAACGCGACCGACAGCACGAACCCGAGCAGCGCCAGCGCCGCATCCACCCGGAACGCGAGCGCGATCCCGCTGCTCAGCGAGCCCGCCGAGAGCACGATCGCGGTATTGATACCCAGCCCGATCGCACCCCCGGCTATCTGGCACATGTACACGATGCCGCCGGCCAGGCTGGCCCGGGCCGGGTCGAGCGTGGTCACCGCGGCGGTGGTCACCGACGAGTAGAACAGCCCGACCCCGATGCCCAGCACGCACATGCCCGGCACCAGCCACCAGTACCCGGAATCGGCGTGCAGGAAGGACAGCAGGAACACGCCGATGGCCAGCGCGGCCGCCCCGGCCGACACGGCGGCCTTCGCCCCCACGTGCCCGTACAGGGCACCGGCCACGAACGAGGTGGCCGCGAACACCGTCATCATCGGCAGCAGCCCGGCGCCGGCCCTGATCGCCGAATAGTGCAGCACCACCTCCATGAACTGCGGCAGGTACAGCAGCGCGGTGAAGAAGATCGCCGACATCAGCAGCACCACCAGGCAGCACGCGGCGAACACCCGGTTGCCCAGCACATCCGGCGGCACCAGCGCCCTGGCCCCCTGGTGCCGTTCGGCCAGGAAGAACGCGCCGAGCAGGGCCACGCCACCGCACAGCAGCACCAGGATCAGCGGGCTGCCATAGCCCTCCTCCTGGGCCAGGTCGAGCCCGATCAGCACGGCCACGGCGCCGGCCGACACCAGCGCGATGCCCGGATAGTCGATGCCGTGCTCGCCGCCCGCCCCGCGGCCGGCCGGGACCACCCGCTGGGTGACCAGCATCGCGAACGCGGTCACCGGCAGGTTGATGAAGAACACCAGCCGCCACGAGGCCACGTCGGTGAGCCACCCGCCGAGCAGTGGCCCGACCGTGTTGCCGAACCCGGCCACCCCGATGATCAAACCGCCGGCCAGGCCCTTCTTGGCCGTGGGGAGCAGCGCGTAGGTCATGCCGAGGATGGCCGGCCACATCAGCGCGCCGCCCACACCCATCAGGGCCCGGCTGGCGATCAGCAGATCGATGGTCGGCGCCAAGCCGCACAGCAGCGAGAACACGCCGAAGATCGTCGCGCCGATCAAGAAGATCCGCTTGCGGCCGAGCAGGTCGGCCAGGCGGCCGCCGGTGACGATCAGCACGCCGAACACCAGCGCGTAACCGTTGATCACCCACTGCGCATGGTTCAGCGTGGTGTGCAGGTCCGCGTCGAGTTTCGGGATGGCCACGCTCAGCGCGGTGAAGTCGTTGGCGATGACGAAGACGCCGAGACCCATGGCGACGAGCGCCAGCCACGTCCCCCGGCCGATCTTCTGGTCTGTACCGACCGTCGTTACGCCCAGCTGTCCCCCCGGGTGCTGGCCTTACGGCACTATGACCAGAAGTGCCCTTTCCGTGCCGGCCCGAAACGAAAGGCGTGCGTCGCGGCCCTTTCCGGTGTGGGCCCTCGCGCCGTTCCCCCTGGCCCGTTACATTCGGCTACATGTTCGAACCGGCCGACGTCCTTGCGGGCCTTAACGAAAACCAGCGCCGTGCTGCCACCCACCAGCCCGGGCCGCTCCTGGTACTGGCCGGGGCGGGGACCGGCAAGACCCGGACCCTGGTCGCCCGGGCGGCCTGGCTGCGCACCCAGGGCGTGCCCGCGCCGCGGATCCTGCTGCTCACGTTCACCCGGCGGGCGGCCGATGACATGCTGGCCCGGGTCACGCCGCGGGGGACCCGCCCGGCCGACCGGGTGTGCGGCGGCACGTTCCACGCGGTGGCGCACCAGATCATCCGGGCGCACGCGGAGTCGTTCTCGCTGCCGCCGGCGTTCAGCGTCATCGACCCGCCGGACATGACCGACCTGATGGATGCCGCCCGGGCCGAGCACGGCCTGGTCGGCACGCAGCGCCGCGCGCCACGGGCCAGCGTGTGCGCGGACATCTACACCCGGTGCGTGAACACGCACGCCAAGGTGAGCGAGGTCATCGCGGCCCAGTTCCCGTGGTGCGAGGACTTCGCGGACCAGCTCGGCTCGCTGTTCCGCGGCTACGTGGCGCACAAGCGCCAGCACGGCCTGGTCGACTTCGACGACCTGCTGCTGCTGTGGCGGGCGGCACTGGCCGACCCGGCCGCCGGGCCGGTGCTGCGCGGCATGTTCGACGCCGTGCTGGTGGATGAGTACCAGGACGTCAACGCGGTGCAGGCGGACATCGTCCGGCTGCTGCGCCCGGACGGCCAGGGCCTGACCTGCGTGGGCGACGACGCGCAGGCCATCTACGCGTTCCGCGGCGCGGACCCGGCGCACCTGCGCGCGCTGGCCGGCGACTACCCGGAGCTGACCGTGGTCCGGCTGGCCGCCAACTACCGGTCCAGGGACGCGGTGCTGCGGCTGGCCAACGCGGTCCGGCCGCAGTCACCCGGCCTGGAACTGGAACTGCACGCCGAGCGCGGTCCCGGGGCCACGCCCCAGCTGGTCCGCTGCCACGACGAGGCGACCCAGGCCCGGGAGATCTGCACCCGGGTGCTGGCCGCCCACGAAGCCGGCGTGGACCTGCGCGGCCAGGCCGTGCTGATGCGCGCCGCCGGGCACAGCGACCTGCTGGAAGTGGAGCTGTCGGTACGCGGCATCCCGTTCGTCAAGTACGGCGGGCTGCGGTTCACCGAAGCCGCCCACGTCAAGGACTTCCTGGCCGCGGCGCGGATCGTGGCCAACCCGGCCGACGACATCGCCTGGTTCCGGGTGCTCCGGCTGCACGAGGGCATCGGCCCGGTGCACGCGGGCCGGGCCATCCAGGCCCTGGGCCTGGGGCAGCCGGGCGGGGACGGCGCCGGGCCCGGTGGCACCGGCCCGGACGGCCCCGGTGAGCCTGGGACCGGGCTGGGCCCGCCCAGTTCACTGGATCGCTGGCCGGAGGCGGCGGCCACGGTGCCGCCGCGGGCCCGGGACGCGGTGGCCGCCACGCTCAAGGCGCTGGCCGGGGCGGCGGCCCTGGAGCGCACCGGCGACCGGGCCACCGCGATTCTGGCGGCGCTGGACGCACCGCTGCGGGACAGATACCCCGACGCTGGCGTTAGGCTAAATGATCTTGAAAGGCTGGCCGACGCGGCGGCCAGCCGTCCGTCGCTGCATGACGCGCTGGTCGAGCTGGCGCTGGACCCGCCGGTCTCGGCCTCGGACCTGGCCGGGCCGCCCCGCCTGGACGAGGATTTCCTGGTGCTGTCCACCATCCACTCGGCCAAGGGGCTGGAGTGGCCGGTGGTGCACTTGCTGCACCTGGTGGACGGGGCGGTGCCCAGCGACATGGCGCTGGGCAGCCCGGAGGGGCTGGCCGAGGAACGGCGGCTGTTCTACGTGGCCGTCACCCGGGCCCGGGACCAGCTGTACCTGTACGCGCCGCTGCGCATGCACCACCACCGGATGTCCGCGGATGACCGGCACGGTTAC
Organism: uncultured Actinomycetes bacterium; assembly: GCA_963711705.1. GTDB lineage: Bacteria > Actinomycetota > Actinomycetes > Streptosporangiales > Streptosporangiaceae > RYN-230. The sequence continues at coordinate 178,762 of CAVQFM010000010.1, read as the reverse complement.
GGGCAGCTGACCCGCTTCCTGACCCCGGCTGCGCTGGCCCAGTGCGAGACGGTGGAGGCCACCCCGCCGCAGCCGGTGGTGCCCAAGATCGGGCCGCTCGCCTCGACCATCGACTCGGCCCTGGACTCGCTGTTCGGGCCTGCCTGATCCCGGGCCGGGCCCGGCGCGCGGGCTCAGATGTCGGCCGCGTCCCAGCCCTTGACGACCAGGCCGTGCAGATACGCCGCCTGGCCCGCGTGCTGCAGGTCGTCGGAGACCACGCTGACCAGCCGCACGCCCAGGGTGACCGGCGGGTCCCAGGCCCTGTCCACCACCCGGTCCAGGCTCGTCCCCGGTCAGGCCCTGCACGTAACTGACCGTGTGCCGGAACACCGCGTCGTGGTATCCGGTCAGCAGCCCGGCCGGGGCCCGGCAGGCGGCCACCTGCTCACTGCTGTGCCCGTAGCCGGTATCCCCGGGCCGGTACGGCAGCGCGAACCGGGCGGACCAGCCGTCCGCGGTCCAGGCCTGCTCGGTCCCGGCCACCTGGGCGACGTGGTCGTCCTGGATCCGGGTCAGGTGCCAGACCAGCCAGGCGATCGAGTTGCCCTGCCCGGCCGGGCGGAACGCCAGCTGCTCCTCGGTCAGTCCGCCGGTGACGTCGTGCACCACCCCGCGGATCCGGCTGAACGCGTCGGCCAGCAGATCACCGATGGTCATCCCACTCCTCGCTTCCGCACTCTCCGCGGCCCGGTTACCGGGCCTGCTGGGCCAGCAGGCGGCGGGCCTTGGCCAGCCCGGCCCGGTGCCGGGACATGCCGGCCCACGGGTCACCGGACTTCTCCAGGTCGGCCAGGCGGGCATCGATGTTGCGCACGGTGAAGCGGCGCGCGGTGAGCGTATCGTCCTCGACCTCGGCCCAGTGCAGTGGGGCGGCGACCGGCGCGCCCGGCCGGGCCCGTACCGAGTAGGGCGCGGCCGCGGTCTGCGCGTAGGCGTTGCGCATGATGTCCGCGTAGATGTGGCCGCCGCGGGCGTCCTTGCGCTGCTCGATGCTGACCAGCTCGGGCCGGTCCGCGACCAGCCGCTCGGCGACCTGGTGGGCGAACTCGCGGACGGCGTCGAAATCTTCCTGGGGGGTCAGCGCGACCTGGACGTGCAGCCCCTTGCTGCCGGTGGTCTTGACGTACGCGGTCAGTCCGAGGCCGTCTTCGAGAATGTCGCGCAGCCGCAGTGCCACCTCGCGGATCTGGGGGAAGTGGTCGTCGTCCGGCGGGTCGAGATCGAAGATCAGCTGGTCGGGCTGGTGCAGCGCACCGACCTGGCTGAGGAACGGGTGCAGCTCGATGCAGGCCTGGTTGGCCAGGTAGACCAGGTCGGCCGGTTTCTCGCAGATCACCTGGCACAGTTCGCCGCCCTGCTTGTCCACCTCGGTGCGCGGGATCCAGTCCGGGAAGTGCCGGCCGACGTTCTTCTGGAAGATGCGCTGGCCGGTGATGCCGTCCGGGTAGCGGGCCATGGCCACCGGCCGGGCCTTCAGGTACGGCAGCATCTGGCCGGCCACGGTCTGGTAATAGCGGATGAGATCGCCCTTGGTGATCCCGTCGCCGGGGAACAGCACCTTGCCGGTGTTGGACAGCGGAATCGTGAACCGCCCCAGCTTGACCTCTTCGTGAGCCTTGGCGTCAGCCATGTGGTTGCGGAACCTCCCTGATCACCTCGTGCGGGGACTTGTCCCGGCGCAGCCCCTGGAACCGCGGGTGGCGCAGCTGGCCCGCCGTGGTCCACTCGCTGAACCCAACCTCGCCGACCAGTTCCGGCCGCGTCCAGTGCACCCCGTGCCGGGGCAGATCGCCCTGGTCGAAGGGCGGCTTGTCCTGCTCGATCGCGGACAGCTCGGCCTGCAGCCGGCGCAGCGTGCGCTCGTTGAAGCCGGTGCCCACCTTGCCCGCGTAGATCAGCTTCCCATCCGGGTCGTAGTAGCCGAGCAGCAGCGCACCCAGCCCGATCCGGGTGCCCTGCGGGTCGGTGTACCCGCCGATCACGAACTCCTGGCCGCTCTCGCACTTGAACTTGAGCCAGTCCTTGGTCCGCCCGGCCCGGTACGGGGCATCGGCCTGCTTGGCGATCAGGCCCTCCCAGCCCAGGCGGCAGGCTTCCGCGAAGTAGCCCTGGCCGTCGCCCGTCCGGTGCTCGGTGAACCGCAGCTCGTCGCCGTAGCTGAGCAGGTCGTGGAGTACCTGCTTGCGCTCGGTGAGCGGCCGCCGCCGCAGGTCCCGCCCGCCGGCGTACATCACGTCGAAGATGAAGTACACCACCGGCGTTGACTTCACCAGGTCCGCGGAGGGGTGCTCGAGCCCCAGCCGCTGCTGCAGCTGGGAGAACCGGGTCTGCCCGTCGACGAACGTGACCACCTCGCCGTCGATGATGAAGCCGCTGGCCTGCTGGGCGGACAGCGCCGCCTCCAGTTCCGGGTAGGTGCTGGTGACCACCTTCTGGTTGCGGGTCATCAGCCGCACCCCGGACCCGTCGCGGTAGGTGAGGCAGCGCTCGCCGTCCAGCTTCCGCTCGAACATCCAGTCCGGGCTGCTGAACCGGTCTTTGGTCAGCGTGGCCAGCTCCGGATCGACCCACTCCGGCATCGGGTCCTGTCCCGGCATGCCGTCACCCCATTTCTGCCGTTAGGTCCCTTCCCCGCCCGGGCCCGGCTCATCCCCGCGGCGCGGCGGCACTGCTACCCACCATGATCCGGGTCGCGCCGGGCGGCACTGATCCGGGCCCGGAAACGGGTTGCACCTCCAGCGGCTGGAGGAGCCAGACTCGCTGGCATGGAGAACGATGGCGGGCTGGTCACCATTGGCGAGCTGGCCCAGCGAACCGGGCTGCCGGTACGCACCATCCGGTACTGGTCCGACATTGGCGCAGTCCCGCCGGCCGGGCGCACCGGGGGTGGCCGGCGACTGTATGACGCGCGCTGCGCGGCCCGGCTGGAACTGGTCGCCACCTTGCGCGGGCTGGGCCTGGGCTTGGCCGACGTGCGGCGCGTGCTGGCCGGGAACGTCACCGTGGCCGAGGTGGCCGCCACCCACGTAGCTGCGCTGGACACGCAGATCCGGACCTTGCGGCTGCACCGGGCCGTGCTCGCGTCGGTGGCCCGCCGCGGATCGACTATCGAGGAGATGGCGCTGATGAGCAGGCTGGCCAAGCTGTCCGCACAGGAGCGCAGGCAGATCATCGACGACTTCGTCACGGAGATCTTCGACGGCCTGGAACCTGATCCGGGGCTGGCCCTCGGCCTGCGCCAGGCCACCCCCGACTTGCCCGATGACCCGTCTGCCGAGCAGGTGGACGCCTGGCTAGAGCTAGCTGAGCTGGTCCAGGACCCGGCGTTCCGCCGCCGCGTCCGCACCATGGCCGAGTACGGGGCCCAGACCGGGGCCGGGGACCCAGCGCCGGCCGGGGCAACGGCCCGGCACAGCGAGGACCGGCCCGAGCTGCTGGCGGGGATCATGGAGCATGCGGGTACCGCCGCCGGGCAGGCCGTAGATCCTGCTTCAGCCGAAGGGGCTGCCATGCTGGACCGGATCCTCGCGGGCACCGAGGAGGACCAGCACCGCCCGGAGTTGCTGGAAGGGCTGGAGGTGTCCATCGATGCCCGGATGGAGCGGTACTGGCAGCTGATGTGCATCATCAATGGCTTCCCGCCGTTCGAGCCTCATGTGCCCGTGTTCGAATGGCTGATCGCCGCGCTCCGCGCGCACGGCGGGACCGCGGCGCCTGCCACGTCTTCGTGATCATGACTTAGGGACGAATAGATTCGGACCAATCTCATGATCACGAACCCGGTGGGCGGAACCCGGCGGGGGGAACCGGGCGGGGGGAACCCGGGCGGGGGGAACCCGGGCGGGGGAACCCGGGCGGGGGGAACCCGGGCGGGCGGAACCGGGCGGGGGGAACCGGGCGGGGGAACCGAGGCTTGACAGCGTTGGCCGCCAAAAGGTCTAATGTCTCAACCTTTAGCCTTTTGGATGGACTGTGCCACACCCCGGTAATCCCGACCTGCCCGCCCCGGACACCGCCTCCCTCGACGCCGCTGCCCTGGACCGGGCCATCGACGACCTGGCCGAGGACGCGTTCGGCTTCCTGGAGCGGCTGGTCGCCGCGCCCAGCCCGGTCGGCGCGGAGGAGACCGCCCAGCAGATAGTCCGGGCCGAGCTGGACCGTCTCGGCTTCACCACCGCGGCCACCCCGGTCGGCGAGGACATCGCGGCCGACCCGGTCGCGGGCGTGCCGCAGCTGCCCTACGCCGGGCGGCCCAACGTGATCGGCCACCTGGTCTACGGGACCGGGCCGTCGCTGATCCTGAACGGGCACATCGACGTGGTCCCGGCCGAAGCCGGGCTGTGGTCGGTGCCACCGTTCACCCCGGTCCGGCAGGACGGCTGGCTGCTGGGCCGCGGCGCGGGCGACATGAAGGGCGGGTTCGCGCTGGCCACGCTGGCCATCGCCGCGCTGCACCGGGCCGCCCCGGGCTGGCTGCGCGGGCGGCTCACGTTCGCCTCGGTCATCGAGGAGGAATGCACCGGCAACGGGACGCTGGCCACCACCCGGGACGGCGTGCTGGCCGACGCGGCCGTGCTGCTGGAGCCCACCGACCTGGGGCTGCTGCTGGGCGGCGTGGGCATCCTGTGGGCCGAGCTGACCGTGCGCGGCCTGCCCGCGCACGCCGAGTCCGCGCACCGCGCGGTGAACCCGGTGGACTTCGTGCTGCGGCTGATCGGCAGCGTCCGCGCGCTGGAAGCCGGCATGGCGCTGCAGCTGGCCGATCCGTTCCGCCAGCTGGACCGGGCGTGCGCGGTGAACGCCGGGGTGGTGCGGGCCGGTGACTGGCCGTCCAGCGTGCCCGGGCAGGCCACGGTCGGCCTGCGGGTCGGCTTCCCGCCCAGCTGGACCCCGGACGAGGCGCTGAAGCGGGTGTCCGACGCGGTCGCGTCGGCCGCGGCCGGTGACCCGTGGCTGGCCGGGCACCCACCCCAGGTGCGGGCCAGCGGGTTCCGCGCCGAGGGCTACCTGCTGGACGGCGGGCACCCGCTGGCCAGCGCGCTGGCCGCCGCCCACCAGTCCGCGCACGGCTCGCCGCCGCGGAAGTTCGCCCTGGGCAGCACCACCGACGCGCGGATCTACCTGAATCAGTTCGGCGTGCCCGCGGTCGCCTACGGGCCCCGGGCCCGCAACATCCACGGCACCGATGAGGCGGTCGAGCTGGACAGCATCGTGGCCGGGGCGCGGACCCTGGCCCGCTTCCTGGCCAGCTACTACGCAGGCGGCGGGTTGCCACCAGCCACAGCGGGTCTGGCGGAGCCGGGCGCAGCAGCCCACCCGGCGCGGGCCGCGGGCGCAGCCGGTGGGGAGGTGACGTGGTGACCGGGCAACCAGAACGGGGGCGCCCGGTGACCGGGTCACCGCCGGGCCTGCTCTCCCCGATGACCATGCGCAGCACCGGGGAACGGATCGCCGAGCGCTTCGTCACCGCGATCGCCCTCGGCCAGTTCGTGCCCGGCCAGCGGCTGCCCACCGAGCGTGAGCTGGCCGCCATGCTCAGCGTCAGCCGGGCCACCGTGCGCGAGGCCATCGCCCGGCTGGCCGAGTCCGGCTACGTCACCGTGCGCCGCGGCCGGTCGGGCGGCACGTTCGTCGAGGCGGGCTGGGGCCCGGGGTCGGCCGAGGCGATCCGCCGGACGCTGGGCTCCGAGTGGCAGGAACTGGAGCTGGTCCTCGACTTCCGGCAGGTCATCGAGCAGCAGATCGCCCGCGTCGCGGCGCAGCGGCGCACCGACACCGACGTCAAGGCGATCCGCGCCGCGCTGGCCGACTACGAGCGGGCCGGGGCGGACCGGGAATCCTCCCGGATGGCCGACCTCGCACTGCACCGGGCCATCGCCGACGCCACCCACAACCCGCACCTGACCAGCCTCAGCCTGAGCATCCGGCACGACATCAGCTTCGGCTTCGAGGCCGAGCCGTACAGCCCCGAGGTGCGCGGCCGGGCGCTGCAGCAGCACCCGGTGCTGGCCCAGGCCGTCGTCGACGGCGACCCGGATCAGGCCGCCGCACTGGCCGCTGAGCACTTCTCGCTGACCGAGGGCATGCTGCGCGAACTGCACGCGCGGGTGAGCCTGCGGGCAGCCACCCCACCGCCGGACCCACAGGAGTAGCCATGCCATTCGCCGCTGTCAACGGGATCGACGTGCACTACCGGATCGCGGGCGACGGCCCGGAGACCATCGTCTGCGTCAACGGGCTCGCCGACGACCTGGAGACCTGGGCCTTCCAGGAAGCCGACCTGACCGGGGCCGGCTACCGGCTGCTGATGTTCGACAACCGGGGTATCGGCCAGACCAGCAAGCCGCCGGCCCCTACTCGTCCCGGCTGCTGGCCGACGACGCCAAGGCGCTGGTCGACCACCTGGGCATCACCGGGTTCCACCTGCTCGGTGTGTCGATGGGCGGGATGATCGTCCAGGAGTACGCGCTGGCCTACCCGGAAGATCTCCGGTCAGTGACCATGGCCTGCACGTACGCGGCGCCGGGGCCGTTCTGCTCCCGGATGTTCGCGATGTGGGCCGACGCCGCGCCGGTGCTCGGCATCCCGTTCGTCATGCGGGACGTCACGCTGTGGGCGTTCACCACCGAGTTCTTCAGCGACCGCCCCGACGAGCTGGCCGAGTTCGAGACCGCCATGAAGTACATGGACCAGCCGGTCCCCGCCTACCTGGCCCAGCTGGCCGTGATCCAGCAGCACGACACCACCGCCCGGCTGGGCGGGATCGCCGTGCCCACCATGGTGCTGGCCGGCGAGGAGGACATCCTCATCCCGGTCGCCCTGTCCCGCGAGCTGCACAAGGCCATCCCTGGTGCGCAGTGGCAGACGGTCCGTGGCGGCCACGCCTGCCTGTGGGAGCACCCCAGCAGTTTCAACCACGCAGTCCTCGACTTCGTCCGCAGCCAGGGAAAGGAATGACAGATGGCCGCGAACACCCAGACCGCCGATGAGGCGGGCCGCGCGACCCTGCCGCGCGGTGAGATCGGCCTGCTCGGCGTGCTCATGCCCGGCCTGGCCCAGGTCGCGCCCGCGTTCAACCTGTTCTTCACCACGGGGCTGATGGCCGCGTTCGCCGGCGCCTCGGTCCCGCTGGTCTTCCTGATCAGCATGGTCGGGCTGATCGCCACCGCGGCCAGCCTGGCCCTGTTCTCCGGCGTGTTCCCGAGCGCCGGGTCGTTCCTGACCTACATCGCGCGGGCCATGGGCGTCCGCACCTCGGTCGTGGTCGGGGTGATGACCCTGCTCGGGTACATCATCGCGTTCGGCGGCATCTACATCTTCGTCGGCCAGTACATCGTGCAGAACGTGCTGAACGACCCGCACATCTGGGGCATCACCCAGATCGTCACGATCCTGTACGGCGCCCTGGTGGTCGCTCCGGTGATCGTCGGGCTCAAGTTCGGCGTGCGCACCACCGTGGTGCTCTACGTGTTCGAGGTGGTGCTGCTGCTGGTGCTGGCCATTGCCGTGCTGGCCCAGGGCGGCGCGCAGGGGCTGTCCGGCACCCCGTTCAGCTGGCCCAGCGGGTCCGGGACCAAGGACATCTTCATCGCGTTCTCGCTCGCCGTGCTGGCCTTCGGCGGGTTCGAGGCGGCCGCCCCGCTGGCCGAGGAGACCCGCAACCCGCGGCGCAACGTGCCGCTCGCGGTGATCGGCACCGTGGTGATCAGCGGCATCCTGTACGTGTTCTGCTCGTACGCGCTGATCATCGCGTTCGGTCCCGGTCACATCGGGGCGCTCACCGCAGACGGGAACCCGTTCCAGACCGCGGCCAAGCAGTTCATCTCGCCGCTCGCCCCGCTCATCACCTGGATCTTCCTGACCAGCGTGACCAGCTCGTACGTGGCCGCGAACACCCAGACCTCGCGGGTCATCTTCGCGGGCGCCCGCGGCGGCCTGTGGCCCAGGTCGCTGGCCGCGATCAGCCCGCGGTTCCGCACCCCGTGGGCCGCGGCCATCGCGTTCGTCGCGCCCAGCATCGCGATCGGGGTCATCTCCACCGCGTTCACCGACCCGGGCACGGCCGTCGGCCTGCTCAGCACGTACGGCATTCTCGGCCTGGTGCTCATGTACCTGATGGCCAACGTCGCGCTGATCGTGCAGTGGGCCCGGTTCCGCCGCCAGGGCGTGCACAAGAACGTGTGGGCCTGGGTGGTCACCCCGGTGATCGGCGTGCTGGTGCTGGCCATCCCGGTCTGGGGTGACCTGCGCCCGGGCCAGCCCGCCCCGTACAGTTACCTGCCGTGGCTGACGCTGGCCTTGATCGCGGCCGGGATCGGCTACATGCTCGTGTTGCGGGCGCTGAAGCCACGCACCCTGGACCAGGCCGTCGGGCTGCTGGAAGGTGAGGTGGAGGCAGCCGCCGGCGCCCTCTGAGGCGCCGCCTCCAGACGTGGTGCTGCGGGACCAGACTCCCCCGAGCTGGTCCCGCAGTACCACCCACCCGGGTCCCGGTCATGATCGCGGTCAATAGGTGTCACCAGCGAACACAAACTGACCACGATCATGGCGGCGGGCCGGGCGGGCGGGCTCACGCGCCCGGCTAGTGGGAGTCGCGGGTTACCTCGTGGCCGCTGGAGCCGACCAGGAAGTCCAGGTCGGCGCCGCGGTCGGCCTGCAGCACGTGGTCGATGTACAGCCGTTCCCAGCCCCGGGAGCGCTCCGGCAGGGCCGCGGTCATCGCGGCGGCCGGCTCCCGGCTGGCCAGCTCGGCCGCGGGCAGGTCGATGTCCAGCCGCCGCGCGGGCACGTCCAGCACGATCGGGTCGCCGTCCCGGACCAGGGCCAGCGGGCCGCCCGCCGCGCCCTCCGGCACCACGTGCAGCACGACCGTGCCGTACGCCGTCCCGCTCATCCGCGCGTCACTGATCCGCACCATGTCCCGCACGCCGCGGGCCAGCAGCCGGGCGGGCAGCGGCATGTTGCCGACTTCCGGCATCCCGGGGTAGCCGCGCGGCCCGCACCCCCGCAGCACCAGGACCGACGACTCATCCACGTCCAGCGCTGGATCGTCCAGCCGGTGATGCAGATCCTCAATACTGTCGAACGTAACGGCCCGTCCCCGGTGCTGGAGCAGGCCCGCCGTGGCGGCGGCGGGCTTGATGACGGCACCACCCGGGGCCAGGCTGCCGCGCAGCACCGCGATCCCGGCCTCGTCCAGCAGCGGGTTGCCGCGCGGCCGGATCACCGACTCGTCCCAGATCGCCGCCTCGCCCAGGTGGTCGGTGAGTGGCTGGCCGGTCACCGTGATCGCGTCCGGGTCGAGCAGGTCGGCGACCTCCCGGAGCACGGCCAGCAGGCCGCCCGCCCGGAAGAAGTCATCCATCAGGAACCGGCCGGCCGGCGCCAGGTCGACCAGCAGCGGCACCCCCGAGCCGATCCGGTCGAAGTCATCCAGGGTCAGGTCCACCCCGGCCCGGCCGGCGATGGCCAGCAGATGCACCACGGCATTCGTCGAGCCGCCGATCGCCGCCAGCGCCACGATGGCGTTATGAAAAGAAGATCTTGACAGCACGGTGGACGGCCGCCGGGCTTCGGCGACCAGCTGCACCGCGTGCCGGCCGGCCTGGTGCGCGGATTCGAGGAGCCGGCTGTCCGGGGCCGGGGTGCCCGCGACGCCGGGCAGCGTCATGCCCAGCGCCTCGGCCATGCAGGCCATGGTGGACGCGGTGCCCATCGTGTTGCAGTGCCCCTTGCTGCGGATCATCGCCGATTCCGAGGCCAGGAAGTCGTCCTCGGACAGCTGGCCGGCCCGGACCTCCTCGGACAGCCGCCACACGTCGGTGCCGCAGCCGAGCGGGACGCCGCGGAAGTGGCCGGTGAGCATCGGGCCGCCCGGCACGACCACGGCGGGCAGGTCGACCGAGGCGGCCGCCATGAGCAGCGCCGGGATGGTCTTGTCGCAGCCGCCGAGCAGCACCACGCCGTCCACCGGGTTGGCCCGGATCATCTCCTCGGCGGCCATCGCGGCCAGGTTGCGCCACAGCATCGCGGTCGGCCGGACCTGGGTCTCGCCCAGCGACATCACCGGCATGTCCAGCGGGATGCCGCCCGCTTCCCAGATGCCGGCCTGCACGCTGGCGGAGACCTCGTTCAGGTGCTTGTTGCACGGGCTGAGGTCGGAGGCGGTGTTGGCGATCGCGATGTGCGGCCGCCCGGTGAACGCCTCGCGGGGCAGCCCACGGCGCATCCAGGCGCGGTGAATGTAGGAGCCCCGGTCGGGGGTGGCGTACCACTGGGCATTCCGGTGCTGCTGCTGCATCCGAGCAGGCTAACCCCTGGCGGCGCAGGCGATGCAGGTGCGGGCGGCCGGGCGGGCGGCCAGCCGGGCCGGGGCGATCGGCTGGCCGCACCGCTCGCAGCTCCCGTAGCTGCCTCCGGCCAGCCGGGCCAGGGCCTGGTCCAGCTCGGCCAGGCGGCCCTGGGCCTGCTCCAGCAGAGCGGACAGCTGGGCCCGCTCGAAGGCGATCGTGGCCCCCTCGGGGTCGTGCTCGTCGTCCGCGCCGGTCAGCGCGGCGGACGCCACGATCCCGTCGAAATCGCGGCGCAGCGACTCGATCTGGTCCAGCGTCCCGGCCCGCCCGGCCTCCAGCGCGCGGCGGATCGCCGCGGCCTGGGCCGCGGTCAGCCGGCCACCGCTGGATCCCGTCATGCTGTGTCTCCGGCGTGCTCAGCCCGGCCGGCCGCCGCCCGCTTCCGGCGGGCCCGCGCTCTGGTGCAGGTCGTGCAGGGCCTGCGCGGTGCGCAGCGAGGTGTCGATGGCCAGCGACCGGGGCTCCTCCACGCCGCGCAGCACGGCCTGGATGTGCCGCAGGGCCGCGGTGAACGGCTGCTCGGCCGCGGGCGCGGGGTAGGTCTCCGGGGCCTTCCCGGCCACACACACCTGGTAGGTGTCCTGCGGCCGGGGGTGGAACGGGCTGGTGATGTTGATCTGCCCGCCGGTGCCCAGCAGCCGGGAGAACCGGTCCAGGCCGCGGCGGAACCCGCAGGACAGCATCAGCCGCCGGCCCGCCGGGTAGCCGAGGCTGCCCTGGGTCTCCACGTCCACCCCGTCCCCGCCCCATTGCGACACCGCCCAGGCCGACTCGTGCGGCGCGGTGAACAGCTCCCGGGCCAGCCGGACCGGGTAGCAGCCGATGTCGTTGAGCGCACCGCCGGCCAGGCTGCGGCGCATCCTGATGTCGCGGTCCGGGTCGTCCATCGGGAAGTGGAAGTTGGACTGGATCTCGCGCAGTTCCCCGATGACGCCGTCGGCGAGCAGGTGGCGGATCCGGGTCAGCTGCTCCTGGAACGGGAACACGAACGCCTCCCAGAGCAGCGTCCCGGTCTCGGTGGCCACCGCGAGCACCTGCTCGGTCTCGGCCAGCGTGCCGCACAGCGGCTTCTCGCACAGCACCGGCTTGCCGGCCCGCAGGGCCCGGGTGGTCCACTCCGCGTGCAGCGCGTTGGGCAGCGGGATGTACAGCGCGTCCAGGTCCGGGTCGTCGATCAGGGTCTGGTAGCCCTCGACGGCCCGCCCGATGCCGTGCTCGGCGGCGTACCGGGTGGCCCGGGCCAGGTCGCGGCCGGCCACCGCCGCGGGCACGCCGCCCGCCTCGCGCAGCCCGGGCAGGAAGGACTTCCACGCGATGCCCGCCGTGCCCATCACGCCCCAGCGCACCTGATCAGTTGCTGGCATGCCGCCTCACTCCTCGTTCTGCGCCGCTGCCCCGGGTGGTGGTCGGTGGGGCCCGTGTGGCAGGGGGTCTGGACCGGGTCGTGCCCACCACCGTAGACGGCGCTGGCCGGTCTCGTCTGGGCTGGGGCGTGCACCGTAGCCTGATACTGCCGGTGCTGGTGATCCCGCCGGTGCTGGTGACCCCCGGGAATGAGGCGGAAATGGCAGCACTGTTCAGCGGTGTGGGCGTGGCCCTGGTCACGGCGTTCGGCGCCGACGGCGAGCTGGACGTGGGCGCCACCGCGAAGCTCGCGGCCGAACTGGCCGGGCGGGGCGTGCGCGCCGTGCTGGTGGCCGGCACCACGGGGGAGGCCGCCACGCTGACCGAGCCGGAGCGGATCATGCTCATCGAGAGCGTGCGGGCGGCGCTGCCCGCCGCGGTGCCGGTGATCGCCGGGACCGGCGCCCCGTCCACCCGGCAGGCCGTCACGCTGACCCGCGCGGCCGCCGCGGCGGGCGCGGACGCCATGCTGACCTGGTGCCCAGCAGGCCGCGGGGCCCAGGACGGGCTGGGCGGGTACTTCGCCGCCATCGCGGACGCGGCGGGCGGCCGCCCGGTGCTCGCCTACCACAACCCGTTCATCCCGTGCGCGGACATCCCGGTGGGCGCCCTCGACCGGCTGCCGGTGAGCGCGGTCAAGGATTCCTCCGGCAGCCCGGACCGGCTGCTGGACGAGCTGGAGCACTACGCCGGCCACTGCTACGTCGGCTCGTCGGGGCTGCTCGCGCTGGCCGGCCCGCTGGGTGCGGCGGGTGCCCTGCTGGCCCTGGCCAACGTGGCCCCGGAAGCCTGCGTGCGGGCGTTCGCCGGGGACACCACGGCCCAGCGCGAGCTGGCCGGGCAGCACCTGGCGCTGCGCAGCGGCGGCATCCCCGCGCTCAAGCGCATGCTGGCCGGGACCGGCGTCATGTCGGCCGCCTGCCGGGTCTGGTGAGCGCGCTGCGGTGCCCAGCCGTCGGGCAGGGCTGGGGTGTGTTCGTAGCTGAGCGGTAAGGACAGCTAACCGGCGTTGGTTACGCTCCGCAGTCAAACCGGGTGCGGATTGCGCTTAATGCGCGAGTTGCGCGCCACGTGCGCTTGGAAGTTGCCATAGGTAACCGGAGCCTGTAGAAACTGAACTGTGCACAACTTTGCACAACACTGCCTAACGCTACCTAACGCGACACTAGCCGGACGGTAGCGCGACAGAGGCCCCGGCCCTGCCTGGGAAGCGAAGACCGGGACCATCTGCCTAGCGGACTGGTCGGGACGGGGCGGGCTCAGCTCTCGTTAGAGATGCCCGTTCCTCCCGGTCAGCCAGTACAGCAAGGCTTGGCCCAGTACGCGGAGGGCCACAGATAGCGCTCTATCTATGAGCTTGCTCCAGTCGTACTCACGGGCCTTGCCAGGCGGCTTCCGGGGCACTTTAAGTCCCCTTCCTCGTGTATCCCGTAGTAGTTCCCCCTACGGGAGGGGAGACGACTTGTCCGGTCGCCTCATGAGATCGACCGAACCGGGGTCACGAGTACCGCCAAGAGCACAGTAACGAGTTAGCGCCTCGTTTCGGTCGAGCACGCAGGGTGTGTCGTGATGGCCCCGAGCCTCCGAAACAGAGAGATGTCCGGTTTGACACAAATGGGGCTGGACTCAGCGGACCCTTTGGACTGAGCGGACCAACTTGGACTGACCGGCACCGGGGGCGGTAGTCAGTAAAACTTCGGTAAAGCCCGCCAGTCTGGCTCCTGTCGTGGCCGGTACCAGGCCGACCGGCAACCCTCCGCCCGGCAGGTCGCCTTGACACCTTCCCCAAACGCGACGTTCGATAAGAGTGGATGATGCCTCTGCGGCAAAGGAGGCTCGACGGCCTAGGCGGAGAGGCAGATCACTTGGTTCAGAAGGTCCTCGGTTGGGGGATAGTAATTCTGATCGTCGTCTGGGTTCTGGCCAACCCTGCGGGGGCGGGCAGCACTGTGCACGGCTGGATTACGGGTGTTGTCTCGTTCTTTCAGCATCTGGCAAGCGGCTGAAGTACGGCGACACCCATCGCATTCCGCTCCCGTTCCCACAGGCTGCGACCCCTTGGGTCAGAGGGCCGGTTCGTGCCGTGGCCGGTACGGGCTAGGTCGGCAAACGCTCGGTCCGGCAGTAGACCACTCGTTGGCCTGAGACCGGGCACGGGGGACACCCCGGCCTCAGGTCCCAACGGGGGGAGGCTCACGCTACCCCCGTTGTGCCTAGTCTTCGCCGTGTCTTTACTGGTCGTTAATTTGATTGCCCTCGCTGCCGGAACCGGTGCGGGTGTGCCGAAGGCATAGCCCGATCCGGTTGGGGTACTCGTGAAGGCGCGGCCCGCCCCCCCCGAATTCCGGGAGCTGCGAACTGCCGCTCACGGAACCGGCGCGGGCCGCTTCACCGCCCGGAGGTGCGATGAGCACGTGCTCCTACCCGCAGGCCCAGCCGCTAACCGGGCAACATCCGCAACAGCTCAACATGATCTTGGGGAACCATCTTGGTGACCTCAACAACTTGGTCCTGACCTGCCGAAACGCTGGTGGCCAGTTATGTTTATGATCGGTAGTTGTTGTCCAAGTAGGTCATGAAAGTGGCCAAGCCCACTGCGACCAGGGCCCACCAGCGTCTGGACACGTGCCCTCTCCTCCCGGGTGACTGCCCGTCCTGTACACCGATCCTGTACCACAATCTTGTACAGCGTTCCTATACGTCGTACATGTAGTGCTGACAGCATGACTTGTACGGCGTATAGTTGTCAAGTGATGGCTCCGACACCTTCGCTGGACAGTGCTCCGGCCGACGCACACCGGCCCCGGCTGAGCAAGGCCGCCGTGGTCGCGCGGGCGATGGCGCTCGCCGACGCCGAGGGCCTGGAGGCGCTGACCATCCGGCGGCTGGCCACCGAACTCGGCGTCACCCCGATGGCGCTGTACTGGCACTTCCGGAACAAGGAAGAGCTGCTGGCCGGGCTGGGCGACCAGATCTGGGCCGAGCTCGACACCGATGTGGACCCGGCCGCCCCCTGGCCCGCGCAGCTGCGCGCGCTGATGGAATCCCTGATTCACGTGCTGCGGACCCACCCGTCCGCGTCCGAGCTCCTGATGAGCGGCGAGAAGCAGAGCGTGGCGGCGCTGGACGCCAACGAGGTCGCGCTGGAGGTGCTGCACCGGGCCGGCTTCGATCCGCGCCATGCCAGCGCGATCACCCACAGCGCGCTGTGGACCGGGCTGATGCTGGCCATGGCCGAGCCGGGCCGCGACCCGTCGATGGACGAGGCCGAGCGCACCGAGCACCAGCGGCGCAAGATGGTCAGCCTGGCCATGCTGCCGCCGGACCGTTACCCGCGGCTGGTCGAGGCGGCCGTCCCGATGACCGCGTGCGACGACCCGGACTTCCACTACCAGTTCGGCATCGACCTGTTCGTGCACGGCGTCGAGGCCATGGCCGCGGCGCAGGGATAGCCCGTGCCCGAGACCGCGGACCGGGCGAGCGCCCGGCCTGAGACCGCCGATGACCAGCCCGCGTCCCCGCCGCCCGGCCTGCGGTTCGGCGGGGCATCCCGCTGGGTGGACATCGGCGGGCCCGTGCACTACCTCGACTTCGGCGGCCCGGCGGACGGCCCGGTCATCGTGGGCGTGCACGGGCTCAACGGCTCCGCGGTCAACTGGGCCGCGATCGCGCCCCTGCTGACCAGCCGCTACCGGCTGCTCGCCCCGGACCTGGTCGGTCACGGCATGACCCGGTCCTCGGGGCGGAGCGCCAAAGTGCCGGCCAACCGGGCGCTGCTGCACCGGTTCATCGAGACGGTGACCGGCTCCCCGGTGATCCTGATGGGCAACTCGATGGGCGGGATGATCTCGCTGAGCGAGGCCGCCGCCGCCCCGGACACGGTGGCCGGGCTCATCCTGCTCGACCCGGCTCTGCCGTTCGTGCCAGTACGGTCGAACCTGCTGATCGCCGCGATCTTCGTGGTGTATGCCATCCCCGGGCTGGGCCAGCGGCTGATCCGCCGCGGCCGCGGGCTGTCCGCGGAACAGATGGTGGCCGGGGTGCTGGAGCTGTGCTGCGGGGACGTGACCCGGGTCAGCCGGGCCACCATCGAGCAGCACGTCGAGATGGCCCGGCGGCGGGCCGCCTTCACCGACGGGGAACGGGATTTCCTCACCGCCTCGCGCTCGGTCGTGGCCGAGTCGGCGTACGTCACCGGGCGGAGATACCGGCGCGCGGTCCGCTCGGTCAGCCGCCCGGCCCTGCTGCTGCACGGCACTGCCGACCGGCTGGTGCCGGTGGCCTCGGCCCGCGGAGCCGCGCGGGCCCACCCGGCCTGGACGTTCGTGGAGCTGCCCGGCGTGGGCCACGTGCCGCAGCTGGAAGCGCCGCAGGACTGCGCGAAGCTGATCACCGAGTGGCTGAGCACCACGGGCCGCCCCGCGGCCGCAGCGGCCACTCCACCGCCCGGCTGAATACCCAATGGATATGCGCTGGTCAAATGGGGTATACCTGGAATTTACCCGGCAGTAACTGCCGCGGCTTCCCCAGCGGAGATCCGCGCGCGGCCGGGCCCAGGAGGTGACCATGCGTCCTGATGAGGCACCCGGGGACACGTGCCCGCAGCTCAGCAGCCAGCGGGCCAGCCGGGACCGGGCCAGCGGCCACCGGGTCGGGCTCGTGCTCGGCGCGGGCGGCGTGGTCGGTGCGGCCTGGATGACCGGCGCGCTCCAGGCCGTGCAGGACCGGCTGGCCGGCCCGCTCGCCGACGTCAGCATGATCGTCGGCACCAGCGCGGGCAGCGTGCTGGCCGCGGCCCTGCGCTGCGGCGTGGGCATCGACCAGATGATCGACCTGCAACGCGGCCTGCTCGTGCCAGAACTGCGCGCCGCAGGCGTGCGCGACCTCGACGACGGCCCCCTCCCGCCCCGCCCCCAGCTGAAAGCCGGCTCACCGCGGCTGATGCTGGCCAGCCTGCTCACCCCGCGCCGGCTGCAGCCCGGGGTGGGGGTCAGCGCCTGGCTGCCCCGCGGCCGGGCCCGGCACGAGGCGCTGCGGGCTACGGTCGAGGCGCTGGAGCGGCGGGCCGGGGGGTTGTCCCCCCGGGCCGCCGCAGCCTGGGCCGACGGCCGGACCTGGATCGTCGCGGTCGACTACGACACCGGGCAGCGGGTGATCTTCGGCCGTGCGGGCGCCCCGGCTGCCTCACTGCCCGACGCGGTGGTGGCTTCCTGCTCCATTCCCGGGTGGTACGCGCCGGTGCCGATCGGCGGCCGCCGCTACGTGGACGGCGGCATCTGGTCGGCCACCTCGCTCGCCGCCCTGGCCGGCGCCGGCCTCAGCGAGGTGTACGTGCTCGCGCCGATGGCCAGCACCGTGCCGGATCACCCGGGGCGGCGCTCCGAGCGGCTGGAACGGCGGCTGCGCCGGCGGATCACCCGGGCGCTGCTGCGGGACGCCCAGGTGCTGCGCGCCCGGGGCACCGAGGTGACGCTGCTGACCCCGGGTCCGGAGGACCTGGCCGCGATGGGCGTCAACCTGATGGACCCGCGGCGCCGGGCGCCGGTGCTGGACACCTCGCTGCGCACCTCGGCCGCCGCGCTGGCGGCCACCACCGGCGGTCACCCGCAGGTCGCCTAGACACCCCTAGGCCGGGTGCCAGGGTGTGATCTTGTGCTGGCTTCCGGCTCGCCCCCGTGAACGTCGGTACCGGGGCGGGGCCAGCGGGGGCCGTCGGCTACAGCGGCTCGCTGAAGTACCAGCGATGGCCTTCCGGGTCATCCGTTGTGTAGCTGCGCGCGCGGTTCGCCCGGATCGAGATCTCCGACACATCGGCGCCCGCGGCCTGCGCGCGCTCCCGATGCGCCAGGAGGTCGCTGATCGTTATGCACTGCAGCTGAGTTACCTCGCCAAGCTTGGCGGGTCCCCGGAAGTCCGCCCCCGGGGAGCCCAGCATGATCACGCCGCCGTTGTCGAGCAGCAGCTCGCCGTGCCGTACGGTCCCGTCGCTCAGCTGATCGCGGACCCGCTCGGTGAAACCGAACGCACTGATCAGCCAGTCCATCGCCGCGCCTGCGTCCTCATACAAGAGATAGGGAACGACCTGCGGGTCTGGGCTGTAGTCCGGCATGGCACCCACGTTATCGCCGGGCTGGCCAGGCCTGCCCGGATAGGCGCCAGTGAACGCGTCCTGGGCGACGCGCAGCAGGCCGAAGATCTACGGGACAGGGCCTAGCCCGCCTCAGCGGCCGGGAGCGTCTGGTACTCGGCCAGGTCCAAGCGCCGGGTCGCGCGGCGGAACCGCCCCACCGACCCGGGCCACAGCGTCGGGTTGCGCCCGGCGGCATTCAGGTACCAGCTGACACAGCCGCCGGTCATCCACACCGTGGACCGCATCCGCCGCTGGACCTCAGCGTTCCAGCGCTGCTCGGCCGCGGGCCGCGCGTCCAGCGCCGCCGCCCCGGTCCGGTCCAGCGCATCGAGGTAGTCCAGCACGTAGCTGAGCTGGGCCTCGATGATGTGGATCAGCGAGTTGTGCCCCAGCCCGGTGTTCGGCCCGATGAGCAGGCACAGGTTGGGGAACCCGGCCACGGTCGTGCCGCGCAGCGCGCGCATGTCGCCGGCCCACGCCCCGGCCAGGCTCACCCCGCCGGCCCCGTACAGGTGCTCGGCCAGCGGCATGTCAGTGACGTGGAAGCCGGTGGCGAAGATGATCGCGTCGGCCTCCCGGGCGGTGCCGTCCTGCGCGGTCAGCGTGTGGCCATCCACCTTGGCCAGCCCGGACGCGATGACCTCGGCGTTGGGCTGGACCAGCGCCGGGTAGTAATCGCTGGACAGCAGCACGCGCTTGCAGCCCAGCACGTACCGGGGGGTGAGCCTGGCCCGCAGTTCCGGGTCCCGCACCGACCTGGCCAGGTGGGCCAGCGCGATCCGCTGCGCGGCCCGCAGCAGCGCGGGCCGCTGCACGAAGCCGACCACCAGCGATTCCCGGCTGCGGTCCAGGCCCAGCCGGACCGCCCGCTGGGCCAGTGGCACGCGCCGGTAGAGCCATTTCTCCGGCCTGGTGATCTGCCGGTCCCGCCGCGGCATCACCCAGGCCGGGGTGCGCTGGAACAGCGTCAGCCGCTGCACCACCGGCTGGATCGACGGAACGATCTGGATGGCCGACGCGCCCGTGCCCACCACCGCGACCCGCCGCCCGGCCAGGTCCGCGCCGTGATCCCAGCGAGCCGAGTGGAAGACCTCACCGGGAAACGTGTCCAGGCCGGGCAGGTCCGGGATGGCCGGGTTGGACAGCGGCCCGCCCGCCGCGATCAGCACGTCGGCGGTCAGTTCCCCGCGCGTCGTGCGCACCCGCCAGCGCATGGCTGCCCCGTCCCACCGGGCTTCGCGCACCTCAGTTTCCAAACGAATATGGCCGGGCAACTGGTACCGGCCGGCCACCTGACTCAGGTACGCGAGAATTTCGGGCTGCCGCGAGAAGCTGTGCGACCAGCCGGGGTTCGGCGCGAACGAGTACGAGTAGATGTGCGACGGGATGTCGCACATACAGCCGGGGTAGCTGTTGTCGCGCCAGGTGCCGCCGACCGAACTGGCCCGCTCCAGGATGATGAAGTCGGTCCGGCCCGACTGGAGCAGCCGGATGCCAGCCCCGATGCCAGCGAAGCCGGCGCCGATGATGGCGACCCGCACGTGGCCGGGCAGCGGTCCGGCCTGGCTGACGGCGGTCTCGCCCACGCACGCATGCTACCCAGAGGTAACCGTTAGTTGAAGTGCACTGGGAGCACCACTACGGGAATGGCTCGGCCAGCCACACCGGGCTACCCATGGCTGGGTGAGCTGAGCTGGTCGGCTCCGCCCACGGCGAAACCGGGACCGCTATCTCAAAAACGAGATATCGTTGCAGGTATGACGGGCGAGGATCAGCCGGGCAGGCCAGCCGGGCAGGCGGCTCGGGATGAGCCGGGCAGGCCAGGGGCGCAGGCGGCCAGGGATGAGCCGGGCCTGCCGCTGCTGCCCGGGTTTCGCGAGATGGCGCTGCGCCGGATGGCCACCGAGCGGCGCCGGCTGGTGTCCGAGCTGACCGCCCAGCGGCAGTCCGCGGGCCTGTCGCAGACCCAGGTCGCGGCGCGGATGGGTACCTCGCAGTCGGCGGTGGCCCGGATCGAGTCGGGCGACGCGGATGTCCGCGCGTCCACCCTGGAGCGGTATGCGGCCGCCATCGGCAGCCAGCTCAGCTGGCAGCTGGCCGGCAGCCCGCCCGCGCAGTCACCGTCGGCGCCGCCGGTGCCGCGTGGGCCACAGGCCGCCCCGCTCGACGTGCCCGGCGCACCTGGGGCGCCCGGGGGGCCAGCCGGTTACCCCGGGGCCCGGCCGGGGTTCCCCGGTGTTCCATCGCGGCTGGCGCCGGCGGCATCGGCCGGGCCATCCGCCCCGCCCCCGCGGCTGGACCCGGCGGCATCGGCTGGGCCGTCCGCGATGCCCCCGCGGCTGGACCCGGTGGCATCAGCGGGACCAGCGCCCACCCAGCCGCCAGACCCACCAGAACCAGCCGGGCCGCCGGACGGGCCGTCGCGGCCACCCCAGGCACCAGGGCCAGGCTTCCGCATCCGGCCACCCCGGGATCAGCGACCAGGAGGAAACCGATGACAGTGCCCATGACCGGCTCGTTCCCCGGGCCGCGCCCGGGGGAGCCCCCGGCCCGGCCGCCGCTGCCCGGGGTCCCGGGCTGGCCCGGGCCGCAGCGCCCGCCCACCCCGCCGTCTTACCCGGTGGTCGCGCCCTCGCGGGTGTGGACCGAGCCGGGGGACTGGCCCGGCCGGATTTACCAGCGGCTGCTGGAGCGGCGCATCGTGCTGGCCGCCGGCCACCTGGACGGGGAGGCGGCCACCGTGCTGTGCGCGCAGCTGCTCACCCTGGACGCCGAGGGTGACGAGCCGATCCGGCTCGAACTCCAGGGCCTGGACGCCGAACTGCCTGCCGCGCTGACCGTGATGGGCGTGCTCGACGTCCTCCGCGTGCCGGTCACCGGGTTTGTGGCCGGGCAGCTGACCGGGGCCGGGCTCGGCGTACTGGCCGCCTGCACCCACCGGCAGGCCTACCCGAGCGCGATCCTCACCCTCACCGAGCCGAAGCTGAGCCTGGGCGGTACCGCGACCGAGGTGTCCACGCAGGAGGAGCAGGTCGCGGCGATGATGGACACGCTGTACATCCGGCTGGCCGAGGTGACCGGCCGCGAGGTTGACGACCTCCGGGCCGATGCCCGGCGCGGGCGGTTCTTCACCGTGTCCGAAGCGGTCAGTTACGGCCTGATCGAGGGCCAGGCGACCGCGGCGGACAGACCCCCGGCGGGGACACCCTGAAAGCCGCCGCCGTCCCGCGCCCGCCAGCCGAATCATTCATCCTGGCCAACACCACGCTGGGCACCGCGCCGCTGGTGCCGGAGATCCGGCTGTACCTGGCCAGCGACGCGATCGAGTTGTGGGAGCAGACCGAGCAGGACGCCAGCCCGGCCCAGCTGCCCCCGCCGTTCTGGGCGTTCCCGTGGGCGGGCGGCCAGGCGCTGGCCCGGTACCTGCTCGATCACCCGGCGCTCGTCCGCGGCCGGACCGTGCTCGACGTGGCGGCGGGCTCCGGGCTGGTGGCGCTGGCCGCCGCCCGGGCCGGGGCGGAGTCGGTCACGCCGACCGAGACCGACCCGCTGGCCATCGCGGCCATTGGACTGAACGGTGCGGCCAACGGCATCCGGCTGGCCGCCGCGCTCGGCGACGTGCTGGACGGCGGCGCCCCGGCTACCGATGTCGTGCTGGCCGGTGACGCCTTCTACGAGCGGGCGCTGGCCCGGCGCCTGCTGGGCTGCCTGGACCGGGCCCGGGCGGCCGGCGCGCTGGTGCTGGTCGGCGACCCAGGCCGCGCCTACCTGCCCCGGGACCGCTTCGAGGAGGTCGCCACCTACCAGGTCCCAGTACCCCGCACCCTGGAAGACGCCGACACGAAGCAAACCACCGTCTGGCAGCTCCGTTAACGCGGTGCCTTTGGTCAGCGCGGTGCCTTTGGGGCGTCCCAGCGCACCCGATGTACCGCGCCGATGGGTTCGGCTATGGCGGCGCACACGATGTACCGCGCCGATGGGGCGGCTCAGGACTGGGCGGCGGCCACTGCCGCTTGGCCCAGGCTGATGCCGCCGTCGTTGGGCGGGACGCGGGCGTGGGTGAGCACCCGGAACCCGGCGCGCTCCAGCACGTCCACGGTCGCCCCCAGGAGCACCAGGTTCTGGAACACGCCACCGGACAGCGCCACCGTGCCCAGCCCGGACGACTCCCGCAGCCGCTGGCAGACCCGGCCGATCATGGCCGCCACCCCGTAGTGGAACCGGGCACTGGCCACCGCGGGCGGCACCCCCTCCAGCAGGTCCTCGGCGGCCGCCCGGACCAGGTCGGGACCGGCCACGGTCAGCGGCGGGCCGGGGGTGATCCGGGCCGGGTAACCGCCCTCGGGCGTGCTGGCGGCCAGCTGCTCCAGTTCCACCGCCGCCTGGCCCTCGTAGTTGATCGAGTCGCGCACCCCCAGCAGCGCGGCGACCGCGTCGAACAGCCGGCCGCAACTGGACGTCACCGGCGCGTTGATCCCGCGTTCGGCCATGGCCAGCACATCAGGCCAGGCCGCCTGGTTGCGCGCGGCCACGGCCAGGCCGCCGGGCAGCCCATCCGGGAACGCGGCGGCCAGGTACACCGCGGCCATCCGCCACGGCTGCCGGATCGCCGCCGCCCCACCCGGCATCGGCACACCCGCCAGGTGCCCGGCCCGCTCGGCCGTGGCCAGGTCGGCGAGCAGGAACTCACCGCCCCAGATCGTGCCGTCGGTCCCGTACCCGGTGCCGTCGAAGGCCACCCCGATGACCGGCCCGTCCTCATCGTTGTCGGCCAGGCAGGAGGCGATGTGCGCGTGATGGTGCTGCACGCCGACCAGTTCGGCGCCGTCCAGGTCCAGGGCGTACTTGGTGGACAGGTACTCCGGGTGCAGATCGTGCGCGACCAGTTCCGGGGTGATGTCGAACAGCCGGCCGAAGTGCGTGATGCCCTCGGTGAACGACCGCAGGGTCTCGTAGTTCTCCAGGTCGCCGATGTGCTGGGAGAGGAAGGCCCGGTCCTCGTGGCCCAGGCAGAACGTGTTCTTCAGCTCGGCGCCACAGGCCAGCACCGTACGGCGGAACGGGCGGCGGAGCCGGAGCGGCTCCGGCACGTACCCGCGGGACCGGCGCAGCAGCGTGGCCCGGCCGCGGAACGGGCGGACCACCGAGTCATCGGTCCTGATGTGGATCGGCCGGTCGTGGGTGAGGAACGCGTCGGCGATGCCGCCGAGCCGGTCCAGGGCGTCGGCGTCCTGGTAGGCGATCGGCTCGTCGGAGACATTCCCGCTGGTCAGCACCATCGGCCGGGCGAACTCGCGGAGCAGCAGATGATGCAGCGGGGTGTAGGGCAGCATCAGGCCCAGCTGCCGGTTGCCCGGCGCGACCGCGTCCGCGATCGGTCCGGCCAGTGAGCGCGGCGCGCCGCTGGGCCGGCCGTCCATCCATCCCCGTCTGGGTGGCCGCCACGGGAACCGGCCGCCCGCCGGGGGAGCAGCACGATCGGCCGCCGGCTGCTGGTCAGCATCTCCTCGGCCAGCTCGTCCAGTTCGCACAGCATGCGGGCGGCGGCCACATCTGGCACCAGCACCGCGAACGGCTTGTCCTCGCGGTGCTTGCGGGCCCGCAGCCGGGCCGCGGCCGCCGGGCTGGTGGCATCCACCGCCAGGTGGTAGCCGCCGAGTCCCTTGACCGCGAGCACGTGACCTTGCCGCAGCACCTGTACCGCCTTGGCCAGTGGGACGCCAGCCGGCCCGGCGCTGCCCGGCTCAGTGCTGGCCGGCTGGTGCTGGCCGGCCCGGCACTGCCCGGCCCGGTGCTGCCCGACCCAGGGCCGGCCAGGTCGGTGCCGTGCGCGTCGAGCAGCCGCAGCCGTGGCCCGCACGCCGGGCAGCACACCGGCTGAGCGTGGAACCGCCGGTTCGCCGGGTCGTGGTATTCCGCCGCGCACTGCCTGCACATGGTGAACCCGGCCATCGTGGTCAGTGGCCGGTCGTACGGCACGTCCCGCACGATCGTGAACCGCGGCCCGCAGTTGGTGCAGTTGATGAACGGGTAGCCGAACCGCCGGTCGGCCGGGTCGGCCAGTTCCCGCAAGCAGTCCGCGCAGGTGGCGCTGTCGGCGGAGACCAGCGCGCGGCGGCGGCCGGTGCCGTCGCTGGGCACGATCGCGAACCCGGCCGCACCGTCTGGGGTCATCGGCTCCGCGGTCACCCGGTCCACCCGGGCCAGCGGCGGCGCGTCCCGCCGCACTGATTCCAGGAAATCCCGGACCGACTCGGCGGGCCCCTCCACCTCGGCGAACACGCCGCCGGAGTCGTTGCCGACCCAGCCGGCCAGGCCCAGGCGAGTGGCCAGGGAGTAGACGAACGGGCGGAACCCGACTCCCTGGACCACGCCCTCCACCCGGATGGCGGCCCGGACCGTGCTGGTCACCCGCCCAGTCTGCCCGCTGCCGGTGCAGCCCGCAGCAACCCGGCGGGGTTGCGGAATCATGGTCGGTGACCGGGGACGTGCCCGGAGCAACCGGAGGCGGGGCCATGCCGAACCAACCAGGACGTCCCTATGCGCTGGACGCGGGCGAGGGCTGGACCTACAACTACGGGATCGACTTCACCGTCAAGGCCGGGGAACTCGGCCGCGGCCGCCGGCTGGCGTTCGTCGAGTACACCACGCGCAGCGGCGAGGAGCCGCCCGACCACACCCACGGCACCGAAGACGAGATCTTCTATGTGCTGCAGGGTGACCTGACCTTCCGGTGCGGCGCGGACCGGTTCGACCTGTCCGACGGTGGCTTCATCTTCCTGCCCCGTGGCATCGAGCACGGCTACCAGATCACCAGCGACCGCGAAGTCCGGCTGCTGGCGGTGACCGCGCCCGCCCAGGAGGACGCGGTGGGCGGCTGGGGTGGCTTCGTCGCGGACTTCGAGGCCCAGGGCGAGCCGCGCGGCACCCCGCCCGGCCGGTGAGTCTGCGGCCGCCGCTCCGTCTGTACTGTCAGGTCTCCGCAGGCGCTGGCCGGCGCAGAAAGGACTGACCATGGCGGACCCAGTGGTGCACTTCGAGATCATCGGGAAGGACCCGGAGCAGCTCCGGGGCTACTACGGCGAGCTGTTCGGCTGGCAGTTCGACACGAGCTCGCCGGTCTCCGCGGACGTGTCGGAACCGGACAGCTACGGTTTCGTCGAGCGCAACACGACCAGCGACGGGACCGGCATCCCGGGCGGTGTCGGGGGTGGCGCGGGCTACCCCAGCCACGTGATCTTCTATATCGGCGTGCCCAATGTCGAAGCCGCGCTGGCCAAGGCCGAGCGGCTGGGCGGGACGCGCCAGCTGGGCCCGTCCCGGGCCCCGACCGGCCTGGTGATCGGCCACTTCACCGACCCCGAAGGCAACCTGGTCGGAGTCGCCGGGGTGGCATAGCCCCAGCTGAAGTCAGCCCAGGTCGAGGGCGTGGGCCCGCGCCGGTTCGTGGCCCGGGCGCTGGACGGCTGCCCGGCCGCCGAGGATGCGGTGCTGTGCGTCTCCGAACTGGCCAGCAACGCGATCCAGCACACCAGGTCGGGCCTGGGCGGCCGGCGGCGGGGCCTATGCCGCGCGGGTGCGCTGGCGGAGCCAGTCGTACCAGGCCGGGAGGCCCTCGCCGGTGGTGGCGGAGACCGCCAGCACCGCGGCGCGGGGGCTGACCCGCTTCAGGTCGGCGGCGTGCCGTTCGGCGTCGAAGTCCAGGTAAGGCAGCAGGTCGATCTTGCTCAGCAGGACCAGGTCGGCATCACGGAACATCTGCGGGTACTTGATCGGCTTGTCCGCCCCCTCGGTGACCGAGGAGATCACCACCCGGGCCGCCTCACCCAGGTCGAACAGGGCGGGGCAGACCAGGTTCCCGACGTTCTCGATGAC
Organism: uncultured Actinomycetes bacterium; assembly: GCA_963711705.1. Taxonomy (GTDB): domain Bacteria; phylum Actinomycetota; class Actinomycetes; order Streptosporangiales; family Streptosporangiaceae; genus RYN-230. The sequence goes on along the minus strand of CAVQFM010000010.1, from coordinate 152,959 downwards.
CAGCACCGACCCGGCGCGCGGATCGAGCGCGCGCAGGCCCCGGGCCACCATGTCCGCGTCCAGGTGGCAGCCCGCGCCGGTGTTGATCTGCGCCACCGCGCAGCCGGCCGCCTCGATCCGCGCCGCGTCCAGCGTGGTCTCCTGATCCCCCTCGATAACCGAAAGTCCCAGCTCAGTGCCCACGTCCCGGGCGGTCCGTTCGAGCAGCGTGGTCTTCCCGGCCCCGGGCGAGCTCATCAGGTTGACGGCCAGGATGCCGCGCTCCGCCAGCCAGGCCCGGTTGCCCGCGGCCAGGCTGTCGTTCTTGGCCAGCACCTTTTCCTGCAGCAGAACGGTCCGTTCCCCCGCACTGCCCCCGCGATCCGCGCGGTCCGGGGGGGAACTGCCGGGTGGGTGAGGGTGGCCGTCCCGGGCTGGGGAGTGCGGCTGGTCCACGGGGTGACTGCCAGGTGGGTGGGGGTGGCCGTCCCGGGCTGGGGGATGCGGCTGGTCCACGGGGTGACTGCCGGGCGGGTGGGGGTGGGCGTCCCCGGCTGGGGGATGCGGCTGGTCTGCGGGGTGGGTGCCGTGGGGATGGTCGTGGGTGTGCTCGTGGCTGGCGTGGTCGTGAGCCGGGTGGGCCGGGGCGGGATCGCCGTGGGTCAGTTCGCCGGGGCCGAAGACCCGGACGCCGGCTTCCGCGTCGCAGCCACACGTCGCGCACATCGCCTCAGGCCACCTCCGCTACCTCGACCGACCTGATCCGCAGCTCGTTGCCGGCCAGGATCTCCACGTCGGCGCTGCCACAATCGCACAGCGGGATCATGCCGTCCGGCTCGAATTCGGCGGCGCAGTCCCGGCACCGGCACCGGGCCGCGGGCTGGCTGATCTCCAGCCGGGCGCCCTGCAGGCTGGTGCCCTCGGTGACCAGCCCGAAACAGAACCGCACCGAGTCGGCCACCACGCCGGACATCGGGCCGATCTCCAGGTGCACGCACGTGATGGCCGAGCCGGGCAGCCGCTCCGTCACGGCCTGCACCACGCTCTCGGTGATCGCCAGTTCGTGCACGCGGTCAGCAGATCCTCGGCAGCGGGTCACCGACCAGCAGGTCCACGATCCGGGTCCCGCCGAACGCGGTCCGCAGCAGCACCACGCCCGGATGGTCCCCGGTGATCTGGCCGATGACCGCGGCACCCGCGCCGAGCGGGTTGGCGCGCAGCGCGGCCAGCGCCTGGTCGGCCTGGTCACCAGCCACGACGGCGACCAGCCGGCCCTCGCACGCGACGTACATGGGATCGATGCCGAGCAGTTCGGAAGCGCCGCGGACGACCGGGGAGACCGGGATGGCGTCCTCGTTGACCAGCACACCGACCCCGGCCGCGGTGGCCACCTCGTTGAGGATCGTGGCCACGCCACCCCGCGTCGCGTCGCGAAGTGCGCGGACCCCGGGTGTTCCGGACAGCAGTTCGGCGATCAGGCCGTTAAGCGGGGCGGTGTCTGAGGTTAGGTCAGCTTCGATATCAAGCTCGCCGCGGGCCAGCATGATCGTCACGCCGTGCTCGCCAATCGGCCCGGACACGATGATCACGTCGCCGGGCTGGGCATTGGCCACGCCCAGCGACACCTCGTGCTCGATCACGCCGATCCCGGCCGTGTTGATGTAGCAGCCGTCGGCCTTGCCCTTCTGCACCACCTTGGTGTCACCGGTGACCACCTGGACCCCGGCTGTCTCGGCGGCCGCCTTCATCGACGCCACGATCCGGGTCAGGTCGGCGACCGGGAAGCCTTCCTCCAGGATGAACCCGGCCGACAGGTAGAGCGGGGTGGCGCCGGACACGGCCAGGTCGTTGACGGTGCCGTTGACGGCCAGGTCGCCGATGTCGCCGCCGGGGAAGAACAGCGGGGACACCACGTACGAGTCGGTGGTCAGCGCGACCCGCGAGCCGTTCAGGTGCAGCTGCGCGGCGTCTTCCAGCGGTTCGAGCAGCGCGTTGCGGAACGAGTCCAGGAACACCGCCTCGACCAGGGTCCGGGTGGCCTTCCCCCCGGCCCCGTGCGACATCGTGATCCGCTCTTCGCGGACCTTGGGCCGGCGCTTGCGGGCCCGGTCGATGCGGTCGAGAACCTGCTGCTCGCGTTCTGGCCCGGAGGCCGCCGGCCGCCCGGCCTGCCGGGTGTGCTCCTCGTGCTCGCGCAGGGCCGCCTCGACCCAGGTCGCCTCGCCGGGGACGGCCCGGTCGGTCATGTGATGCTCACTTCCACCACCCGGCGGCGGTTCATCCGGCCGAAGTTGTAATAGGCCGCGCAGGCGCCCTCGGGGGAGACCATGCAGGTGCCGATCGGCGTCTCCGGCGTGCACGCGGTGCCGAACACCTTGCATTCCCACGGTTTGAGCACGCCCTTGAGCACCTCGCCGCACTGGCACGCCTTGGGGTCGGCGACCCGGACCCCGGGCACGTCGAACAGCAGCTCGGCGTCGTATTGCGCGTACTCCGGGCGGACCTTCATGGCCGAGTGCGAGATGAAGCCGAGCCCGCGCCATTCGAAGTACGGCCGCAGCTCCAGTACCTGGTTGATGGCCTTGAGCGCGGCCAGGTTGCCGTCCCACGGCACGACCCGGGTGTACTGGTTCTCCACCTCGGAGCGGCCCTCGGCCAGCTGCAGCATCAGCATGTAGATGGACTGCAGGATGTCCAGCGGCTCGAAGCCGGCCACCACTACCGGCTTGCCGTAGTCGCGGGCGATGAACTCATACGGCCGGCAGCCGATCACGGTGGACACGTGGCCGGGGCCGATGAAGCCATCCAGCCGCAGGTCGGGGGAGTCCAGGATGGCCTTGATGGCCGGGATGATCGTGACGTGGTTGCAGAAGATCGCGAAGTTGTCCAGGCCCTCGGCGGCCGCGCGGAGCACGGTCATCGCGGTGGACGGGGTGGTGGTCTCGAACCCGATGGCCATGAACACGACCCGCTTGTCCGGGTTCTGCCGGGCGATCTTCAGTGAGTCGAGCGGCGAGTAGACCATCCGGATGTCGGTGCCGGCCGCCTTGGCGTCGAAGAACGAGCCGTGGCTGCCGGGCACCCGCATCATGTCGCCGAACGAGGTCATGATGGTGTCCGGCTGGGACGCCAGGTGAATGGCGTCATCGACGCGGCCCATCGGGATCACGCAGACCGGGCAGCCGGGGCCGTGCACCAGGGTGATCGACTCCGGGAGGTAGTCCTCCAGGCCGTGCTTGTAGATCGTGTGCGTGTGCCCGCCGCACACCTCCATCAGCTTGTACTGACGGCCGGGCTCGCACAGTCCGGCGATCTTCGCGGCCAGCGCGTGCGCCTTGTCGGCGTCGCGGAATTCGTCAACGAACCGCATCTGCCGCCCCCTCCCTATTCGATTTGTGAGGCCTGGAGGGCTTCGAGTTCGTCCGCGTAGGCCTGGCCGATTCCCTCCAGGAACTGCAGAGCGGCGGCGGCCTCAGCCTCGTCGATCTTGGACAGCGCGAAGCCGACGTGGATGAGCACCCACTCGCCTGGTTCGGGCGGGTCGTCGGCCAGCAGGCCGATGTTGATCACCCGCTTTACCCCACTGACGTCCACTTTGGCCAGGTCGGGCTGATCGGGCAGGAACTCGATCACCTCGCCTGGGATGCCAAGGCACATACCATCACCTCTTCGTGGACTCTTCCTCGTTGGCCGGGCGGTCGTCGGCCATGCCTCCGGTCACCAGCCGGGTGACCATCCGCACGGCCTCATCGACCGCCGCGGTGACTGGGGTGCTCAGCCCGATCCCCTCCTCCAGAGTGGCGGGCTCGCAGCCCACCACAAGTACCCGGCCGGCTTGGCCGCCGAGTGTCCCGGCCAGGCTGAGCACCACGTCTGGCTGCATTCCGTGCGCGTTCAGCAGGCTCATCCCGGCGAGCAGGCTGGCCTGGGCGGCGTCCGGCGCGGGCTCGCCGCCGGCGTCCTGCTCTGGGTCCTGCTCGGGCTCGATCAGGTATATGGTCCCGGGCTCGCCGCCGCGCTGGGTGGTGTCCACCAGGATCGTGTTGTCGAACCCCTCGGCCAGGTCATAGGCCAGGTGCATGCCGCGGATCCCGTAGTCGGTGACCCGCACCCCGGCGGGCAGGTCCTGGCGGGCCAGCCGCCGGGCCACCTCGACGCCGAAACCGTCATCGCTCAGGAAGATGTTGCCCAGGCAGGCGACCAGGGTCCGGGGGGCCATCTCACTGCCCACCGGGCAGGGTCATCAGCGTCAGCTCCCACAGCAGGTGATAGACCGTGGTCTGGGCTTCCTGGATGCGGTGCACCGAGGCGGACGGCGCGACGAACAGGTAGTCGAGCGCGTCGAGTTCGGCCATCTTGCCGCCGTCGTACCCGGCGATGCCCACGGTCAGCATGCCGCGGCGGGCGGCCTCCTCCAGCGCGCGCAGCAGGTTCTCCGAATTGCCGCTGGTGGACAGCCCGACCGCGATGTCCTGCTGGTGCCCGAACGCCGCGAGCTGCCGGGCGAACACCACCTCGACGCCGATGTCGTTGCACAGCGCGGTCAGCACCGCGGTGTCGTTGTCCAGGCAGAACGCGGGCAGTGGCCGCTTGCCCGCGCCCGGGTTGAGGAACAGGGTGGCCAGTTCCTGCGCGTCGGTGGCGCTGCCGCCGTTGCCGAAGGCCAGCAGCCGCCCGCCCGCGGCGAACCGGCTGGCCATCTGCTGGGCGCAGGACACCAGCCGGGCCGAGTCCTGGCCCGCGATCCGCTGGCGCAGCTCGGTGATCTCGCGGGCCTTGGCCACCGTGGACTGGCGCACCTCGGCCAGCACGCTGTCCAGGTTCGACTCGGACCCGGAGTACAGGAACGGGTAGAGCGCCTCCATCGCGGCCGCGCTGTCGTCGCTGCCCGGTCCGCTCCGGCTGCTGGTCCGGCCCGGCCGGCCGCTGGCGGTCACGAGGCGACCACCGCGATGGCCTCGCCCGCGTGGACCAGGATCGTGTCGCCGACCGCCGCGCTGACCAGCGCGACGCTGACCTCTTCCAGGCCGGCGCCGGTGTCCACCAGGGCCAGCCCGTCCGGCCGCAGCTCGGTGACGGTGACCGGGACGGCCGTGTCTGAGCAGGTCACGCACACCTCATCGAGGCACTCGGCCACGACGGGCGGCTGGCGGGGCGCGTCGCCGGTCATCCGACCACCGCCGGGCCGAGCACCCCGGGCTGCTCGAAGAACACGTGAACCAGTTCCCACAGCACGTGGTACGCGGTCACGTGCACCTCTTTGACGACCCGGGGATCGGACGCGGTCGTGGCGATCACGTGGTCCACGGCCGGGCTGGTGCCGATCGCACCGCCACCCGCGCCGGCCAGCGCGATCGTCAGCATGCCCATGCCGTGCGCGGTGAGCAGCCCGTTCAGCACGCTCTCGGAGTTCCCGTCGGCCGAGATGCCCAGCGCGATGTCGGCCGGGGCGGCCAGATAGCGGATCTGGTGAGCGAAGATCGCGCCCATCCCGTCCCGCTCGGCGATGCCGGTCACCGTGGCCGCGTCCGCGGTCAGCGAGATGGCCGGCAGCGCCCGCTTGCCCACGATCACCGGGTGCACGAACTCCACCGCTACGTGCAGGGCGTCCGCGCTGGACGGCCCGGTGCCGAACACGACCAGCTTGCCGCCCTGATGGAAGCGGACGGCCATGTCGTGACAGGCGGCCGCCACCGTGCCCGCGTGCTCGGCCAGCTCATCGAGCGGAGCTACCCGGCGATCGAACAACCTGGTGACTTCGTCGTCCCCGATGGGTGCCGGCGGCCCTGTGGTCATCTCCTCCGGGTCACTTCCTCCAGCTCAGCTGTGCTGCCCCGTGCTCGTGGGGCCCGGCAATGCCCGGCCCCGGGCGCGTGGCGGGCCGTTACTCCCCGTTTCCCCCGGCCGGCACCATCGCCCCCAGCCGGATGCCCGCCACGTCGATGTCCACCGTGTCCCGGACCTTCAGCGCGCCGAAGAACCCGGTGTACGGCTTGATGCCATAGGCCGACTGTACGACCGTCCCGGTCGCGGCGTAGCTGCCGTCCGCGCTCTGCGTGACTTGCAGCCGGAGCGGCCGGGTCTGCCCACGCAGAGAGAAGTTCCCCTCGATGGCCGCGCTGTCACCCGATGAGCCGAATCCCGTCGCGGTGAATACCGCTTCCGGGTAGCGGTCGGTGGCCAGCAGCCGCCGGGCGGTGCTGGCGATTTCCCGCCGGTCGCGGTCGGTCAGCGGCTTGATGCCGCCGGTGCCCTCGCGGATGACGAGCGCCCCGACGTCGATGTGTGCCGCCAGGGCCTGGACCGTCCCGGCCTCGTCCACGGTGAGCTCGCCGGACCACCGGGGCAGGTCGATGAGCAGGTCATGTCCGGCGGTGGCGGCCAGGCCGTCGCGGTAGGTATGCAGGGTGATCCGGCCACCGCTCTCAGTACCCAGCCGGTAGCGTCCCGTAGGAACAGCCATGTGAGCACCGTAGGACAGTTGTGGGGGGACGTCCAGTGGTTGCCCCAGACAGTCCTGGCCGATCGTCCGGCGGTCCCTTAGGGGAACGGCAGATCGCCAAATAGTTCCTGGATCCGGCGCAGGTCCCGGAGCCGCGGCTCGGTCTCGCCGCCCACCCAGCGGCCGACCGTCTTGACCGACACGCCGAGCTGCCGGGCGGCCGCTTCCTGGGTGAGCCCTTCCCGGCGCAGCGCGGTGGACATCCAGTCGGCGAACGTGGCCGGGCGGCCTTCCACCGCGGGCCTGCTGGCGGCCGCCGCCGGCCGCGGCTGGGCGGCCACCGGCTGCCGGCCGGTCAGCTCGTCCGGCTGCTGGTTGGAGTGCAGCACGTCCACCTCGACATGCTCGGGGAAGATCCGGAACGAGACCTGGATGGCCCCGGTGGGCCCGGCCGCGTCCAGCAGGGCTCGGAACACGGTCTCGCCGACCTCCCGGTTGCCCTCTTCGGTCAGCGGGGACTCACCCAGGCAGCGGCGGACGAAGTCGCGGATTTCCGGGATCCAGGACGGCCGGGCCGGGAAGGTCTGGGACAGCACCACCACAGGGACGACCTCGATTGGCCCGTCCCCATGCCCGTTGCCCAGCTCAGGCACTGCGTCTCCCTCGCCGTGTCACGGTCTGCACCCGACCGGTCTCGGACCCAGGCTACGCGTCCGGCCACGATTGTGTGCCGGGGGTCAGCCGGTCACGGTTACCCAATCCCAGCCAACGTGCCGGGTCATGGCCCGGCAACTGCCAACTCTGTCGGTTGGGCCAGACAGTTATGTCCGGCAACATCACGCGACTGTCTTGATGCGCATGGTGGACGGGTTTACCATGGCGGCACCTGCGCATGATGCAGGCAGGCCCTTCATGAACCATTTTGCTGGCGCTGGCGCGCTTCCCGTGGTTCGGGCCGTCGGGGGACCTGCGCGGCCCGCCAGGCGGCAGATGCCCGCTGGCACCCATATTGCTGCCGTCCTGCCACCGCCCGGTGCGCCGCGCCGGGCTCCTCATCTCGTGACCCTCCGCACCCGGCTGGCCTGCGCGGGTCGCGAGCCGTTCGCCATGTACCCACCATCCCGCCGCAACCACAGCGAGGAGGTGGCCTAGCAATGGCCACTGCCGCAGAGACCAGCGACACATCGGCGCAATCGGCTGAGCCCGTGGTGCACATCCTCTGGATGAATGGGGGACTCGGCTGCGACGGCGACTCGGTGGCGCTCACCGCCGCCACCCAGCCCAGCATCGAGGAGATCGCCCTGGGCGCGCTGCCCGGGCTGCCCAAGATCGCGGTGCACTGGCCGCTGATCGACTTCGAGTGCGGGCCCGAGCAGGGCGCGGACAATTTCATCGAGTGGTGGCACAAGGCGGACCGGGGTGAGCTCGAGCCGTTCGTGCTGGTCGTCGAGGGCTCCATCCCTAACGAGGCGATCAAGTCGGAGGGGTACTGGTGCGGCTTCGGCAACAACCCGGCGACCGGCCAGCCGATGACGACCAATGAATGGCTGGACCGGCTGGCGCCCAAGGCCACCGCCATCCTGGCCGCGGGCACCTGCGCCACCTACGGCGGGATCCACGCCATGGCGGGCAACCCCACCGGGGCCATGGGCGTGCCCGACTACCTCGGCTGGGACTGGCGGTCCAAGGCCGGGCTGCCGATCGTCTGCGTGCCGGGCTGCCCGACCCACCCGGACAACCTGTCCGAGACCATCCTCTACCTGCTCTTCCAGGTGGCCGGGCAGGCGCCGATGATCCCGCTGGACGAGGCCCTGCGGCCGACGTGGCTGTTCGGCGCGACCGTGCACGAAGGCTGCGACCGGGCCGGGTACTACGAGCAGGGCGACTTCGCGACCGACTACGGGTCGCCCAAGTGCCTGGTCAAGCTGGGCTGCTGGGGCCCGGTGGTCAAGTGCAACGTGCCCAAGCGGGGCTGGATCAACGGGGTCGGCGGCTGCCCCAACGTGGGCGGTATCTGCATCGCCTGCACGATGCCCGGCTTCCCGGACAAGTTCATGCCGTTCATGGACGAACCGCCCGGCTCCCGGGTGTCCACCGCCGCGTCCACGCTGTACGGCACGGTTATCCGCACCCTCCGCGGCTTCACGGCCAAGACGGCCGACGAGGAGCCGAGGTGGCGCAAGAAGGGCAATGACCTGCTCACCGGTTACCAGAAGCCCTGGTGACGACGGCAGTACCTGGGACATGACCAGCGCCAGGCCGCGGGCCGGGGCGCCGCAGACCAGCGAGAGGGATGAGCCATGAGTACTGCCGCCGGTACCGGCATTGTGGAGATGAACTGGGATCCCATCACCAGGATCGTGGGCAGCCTGGGCATCTACACGAAGATCGACTTCAGCCAGAAGAAGGTCGTCGAGTGCCACAGCACGTCGTCGATCTTCCGTGGTTACAGCATCTTCATGAAGGGCAAGGACCCGCGCGACGCGCACTTCATCACCAGCCGTATCTGCGGCATCTGCGGTGACAACCACGCGACGTGCTCGGTCTACAACCAGAACATGGCCTACGGTGTCCGCCCGCCGCATCTGGCCGAGTGGATCATCAACCTCGGCGAGGCCGCCGAGTACATGTTCGACCACAACATCTTCCAGGAGAACCTGGTCGGGGTGGACTTCTGCGCGAGGATGGTCGGCGAGACCAACCCCGGCGTGCTCGAGCAGGCCAACAGCACCGAGGCCCCGCACGCGGCCGACCACGGGTACCGGACCATCGGCGACATCATGCGCTCGCTGAACCCGCTGGAAGGCGAGTTCTACCGGGAGGCGCTCCAGGTCAGCCGGTCCACCCGGGAGATGTTCTGCCTGATGGAGGGGCGCCACGTGCACCCGTCCACGCTGTACCCCGGCGGCGTGGGCACCACCCCGACGGTCCAGCTGTTCACCGACTACCTGACCCGGCTGATGCGCTACGTCGAGTTCATGAAGCGCGTCGTGCCCATGCATGACGACCTGTTCGACTTCTTCTACGAGGCGCTGCCCGGCTACGAGGAGGTCGGCCGGCGCCGCGCCGACATGGTCTGCTGGGGCAGCCTCAACGACCCGGACCACTGCGACTTCCGCTACGACCACATGACCGACTGGGGCCGCAAGATGTTCGTCAGCCCCGGCGTGATCCGGGACGGGCAGCTGCTCACCAACGACCTGGTCGAGATCAACCTCGGCATCCGCATCCTGCTCGGCAGTTCCTACTACGAGGACTGGGAAGACCAGGAGATGTTCGTCACCCGGGACCCGCTGGGCAACCCGGTGGACCGCAGGCACCCGTGGAACCAGCACACGATCCCGCGGCCGGCCAAGCGCGACTTCGACAGCCAGTACAGCTGGGTCATGTCGCCGCGCTGGTTCGACGGCGAGAACCACCTGGCCGCGGACACCGGCGGCGGCCCGATCGCCCGGCTGTGGGCGACCGCCCAGGGCCGCCTGGTGGACTTCGGCTACGTCAAGTCCACCGGGAACAGCGTGCTGATTAACCTGCCGCGCACGGTGACCAAGCCCGAGGTCACGTTCGAGTGGAAGATCCCGCAGGACAAGGAAGGCCGGCCGCTGTCCAACGCCATCGAGCGGGACCGGGCGCGGACCTACTTCCAGGCTTACGCGGCCGCCTGCGCGCTGCACTTCATGGAGAAGGCGCTGGCCGAGGTGCGCGCCGGGCACACCAAGACCTGGGAGCCGTTCGACGTCCCGGACGAGGCGAACAGCTGCGGGTTCACCGAGGCCGTCCGCGGTGTGCTGTCCCACCACATGGTGATCAGGGAGGGCAAGATCGCCAACTACCACCCGTACCCGCCGACCCCGTGGAACGCGAGCGTCCGGGACAGCTACGGCACCCCGGGCCCGTACGAGGACGCGGTGCAGAACACGCCGATCTTCGAGGAGAACCCGCCGGACAACTTCAAGGGCATCGACATCATGCGGGCGGTCCGCAGCTTCGACCCCTGCCTGCCCTGCGGCGTCCACATGTACCTCGGCAACGGCAAGACGCTGCAGAAGGTGCACTCGCCGATGAGCGCGACACTGGCCACCTGACGGGGGATCCCGGGGTTTCCGGGGTTCTCGTGGTCCCCAGGGCAGCTGCGTCCCGGAAACCGCACCGCCCCGGGATCCCCCAGCAGCCAGCACAGGAAAGGCGGCACGGATGGCCGACGCGCGGCAGGTCGGGGCGCGGGTGGAGGAACTGCTCGGCGTCCTGCAATCCGAGGGCGGCGAGGCGACAGCCCGGGCCGCCGAAGAGCTGGTCCGGCTGCTGCTCGGCCTGTACGGCGAGGGCCTGGGCCACATCATGGCCGCGCTGCACGCCGAAGGCGAGGCCGGCGCCGCGGTGCTGGACCGGCTGCTGGCCGACCCGCTGGTGGAAAGCCTGCTCCTGCTGCACGACCTGCACCCGCTGGACGTGGACGCGCGGATCCAGCGGGCCCTGGACCAGGTGCGCCCGTATCTGGGCTCGCATGCCGGCGGGGTGCAGTACCTCGGGGTGACCGAGGACGGGGTGGCGCGGCTGCGGCTGGAAGGCAGCTGCCATGGCTGCCCGTCGTCCACGGTGACCGTGCAGCTCGCGCTCAAGGGCGCGGTCGAGGACGCCGCCCCCGAGGTCACCGAGGTCGTGGTGGAAGGGATGACCGCGCCGCCGCCCAGCGGGCCGCAGCTGCTGCAGATCGGCAGCCGCCCGCCGGACCCGGGCGGGCCCGGCCCGGGGCCCGGCCGCCAGCCCGGCCCGGCCGCGCCCCTGGCCGCGGGTGAGGCCAGCTGGGTCGCGCTGCCGGACATCGGGCCGCCCAGCAGCAAGCCGGTCACCGCCATGATTGCCGGGACCCCGGTGCTCATCTGCGCCGTGCGCGGCACCCTGTACGCCTACCGGGATGCCTGCGCGGCCTGTGGGCGCTCCCTCGGCGATGGCACGCTCACCATCGGCGAGCTGGCCTGCGCGGGCTGCCAGACCCGGTACGACGTGCGCTCGGCCGGCCGGGGCGTAGACGACCCGGCCCGGCACCTCGACCCGCTGCCGCTGCTGTCCGACAGCCAGGGCGTCCGGGTCGCGGTCGGGGCGGCCCAGGAGGCGGTCAGCCCGTGACCCGGCCGCAGGGACTGCGCAGGTTCACCGGCCCGCCGGGCCCACCGCGGGGCGCGCCTGGGGCGCCCCCGCCCTCAGCGCGGCCGGCCCCGCCCCGCTCCCGGCCCGGGAGCCGGCCGCTCCGGCAGCCGGGGGACCCGGGGCGGCCGAGGAACACTGCGAGTTCTGCGCGGCCGCGATCCCGGCCGCCCACGGGCACGTGGCCGACCTGGAGCAGTCCAGCCTGGCGTGCGCCTGCCGGGCCTGCTACCTGTTGTTCACCCACCCCGGCGCCTCGTCGCTGTCCCGGGCCGCCGGCCAGGACGCCCCGGCGGGCCGGCCCGCGGCGGGAGCCCACGGGCGGTACCACGCGGTGCCCGACCGGTACCTGCGTGACTCGTCCCGGGTCATGTCGGCGGCCGACTGGGACGAGCTGCAGATCCCGGTCGGGCTGGCCTTCTTCCTGTACCGCTCGCAACCTGGTGAGCTGGGCTGCTTTTACCCCAGCCCGGCCGGGGCCACCGAGTGCGCGCTGGACCTGCCCGCCTGGCAGCGGCTGGCCGCCGAGTACCCGCTGCTGGCCGAGGCCGAGCCGGACGTGGAGGCCGTGCTGATCTGCCGTCCCGGTGCTGGCCCGGGGGGACGACCCCCTGGAGCCCCCCGATCGGCCGTCCCGGCCGAGGCTGGCGCGGCCGGCGCCAGCGAGCCCGGGGGCGCCGCCACCATGGATTACTTCATCGTGCCGATCGACGCCTGCTACGAGCTGGCCGGCCGGATGCGGATGCTGTGGCGCGGCTTCGACGGCGGCACCGAGGCCCGGGCGAGCATCGGGGAGTTCCTGGCTGGCGTGCAGGCCCGGGCCAGGGATACCGCCCGGCAGGGTGCCCGGGATGGCTGAGCTCGTGTTCGACTGCACCGGCGCGCGGCCGGACCGGTACGCGGTGGTGCCCTCGTTCACGCTGACCCTGCGGATCAGCGAGACCACCGGGCAAAAGGTGGACGCGATCGCGCTGCGCTCGCAGATCCGCATCGAGCCGTTCCGCCGCGCCTACTCCGACACCGAGGCCGGGCGGCTGCACGACCTGTTCGGCGACAAGCAGCGCTGGGCCGACACGGTCAAGCCGATGCAGTTCACGACGATCTCCAGCATGGTGCCGGGGTTCACCGGCAGCATCGAGACCGACCTCCCGGTGCCGTTCAGCTACGACCTGCAGATCGCGTCCACCCGGTACTTCAGCTCACTGGACGACGGTGAGATCCCGCTGCTGCTGCTGTTCAGCGGCACTATCTTCGCCCAGGCCGACGGGCGGCTCCAGGTCCAGCAGGTGCCGTGGAGCAAGGAGACCACGTTCCGCCTGCCGGTGAGCCTGTGGCGGGAGGCGGTGGACGCCCACTTCCCGGACGCCGCGTGGATCACGATGAGCCGCCAGACCCTCGATGACCTGATCCGGTTCAAGACCCGGCACGCGCTGCCCACCTGGGACGCGACCGTGGCCGCGCTGCTGGCCAGGGCGGGGGAGGGGCCGTGACCCCGGCTGGCCAGGTGGACCCGGCCTGCACCGGCCACGCGCGCCAGGTGGCGGACGCGATCTTGTTCGAGGGCTACCTGCTCTATCCCTACCGGGCATCCGCGCAGAAGAACCAGGAGCGCTTCCAGTTCGGCGTGCTGATGCCGCCGGCCTACCGGAGCGTGGACGAGCACGAGCCGTCCGGCACCCAGACCGAGTGCATCCTGGAGTGCCCGGCTGACGCACAGCTCACCACGGAGGCCCGGTTCCTCCAGCTGCAGCGGCGCAGTGTGCAGGCCCGGTCGGCGGACGGCACGTTCACGGCGGTGGGCTCGCTCCAGGCCGGCGGCGTGACGCACACTCCTTTTGACGAAGCAGCTGAACGAAATTACCGGGCCACCGCCCCGCTCAGCGAACTGCTGTCCGGCGGCACCGAAACCCCGTTCACCATCCCGGGCGGCACCGACGAGGAGGATGTGGCCGGCCCGGACGGGCAGGTCGTGGGGCGGCTGGTCCGCCGGCGCGAGGAACTGCACGGGGTACTGCGGCTGAGCGCGGAGCGGCTGCCCGGGCCGTACGGCGCGCTGCGGCTGCGGGTGGTGCTGGAGAACCGGACGCAGCCGCCCGGGCCGCTGGCCCGGCGGGCCGACGGCCTGCCGTTCGCGCTGGTCGCCGCGCATTCGCTGATCACCGTGCCCGGCGGCCGCTTCCTGTCCATGACCGAGCCACCGGAGTGGGCAGCGGCCGAGGTCGGCGCGTGCGTGAACACCGGCACCTGGCCGGTGCTGGGCGGCCCGGAGGGGTGCACCGAGCTGATGCTGTCCTCGCCGGTCATCCTGTACGACCATCCGGAGATCGCCGCGGAGAGCGCCGGGCAGCTGTTCGACTCCACCGAGATCGACGAGATTCTCACGCTGCGCACGCTGACGCTGACCGACGCCGAAAAGCAGGAGGCCCGGTCCACCGACCCGCGGGCCGCGGACCTGATGGACCGGCTCGACCACCTGCCCCCGGAGATGCTGGAACGGATGCACGGCGCGATCCGTTACCTGCGCCCGGCCGGTGGCCCGGCGGGCGGCGTCCCCGGGGCGGGTGCGGCCCGGCCCGATGAAGTACCGGAGTTCCGCGAACCGGCCGGCCCCGGCGACCCGGTGGTCGCGGGGCAGGCGCCCTGGTGGGACCCGGGCCAGGACCGCTCGGTGTCCCCGGAAACCGACCACGTGGTCATCGCCGGGGTTCGCGTCGCCCGGGGCAGCAAGGTGCGCATGCGCCCGGGCCAGCGCCGGGCCGATGCCCAGGACCTGTTCCTGGCCGGCCGGACGGCGCTGGTCGAGGCCGTGCTCTTCGACGTGGACGGCCACGTCCACCTGGCCGTGCGGCCCGACGATGACCCGGCCGCTGAGCTGCATGCTGCGCACGGCCGGTTCCTGTACTTCGCCCCCGATGAGGTCGAGCCCATCGGGGCCAGCTAGCTCACACCCGCCAGAGGAGGACTCAGATGATCAGCAGGCTCATCAAGGCAGTGGTGGTCGCCGCGGTACTCGCGGTGATCATCCAGTCCCTTCCGGACATCAAGCGCTATCTCGAACTGCGTGAGATGTAGCCCGGCCCGGCCGCCAGGCGCACTGACCCGGCCCAACCGACAAGGCAGGCACAACTATGGAAACGATCATCGGGTTCATTGCCGGCTACCTGACCGGCGTGAGCGAGGGCCGGGACGGCTTGCAGCGGGCACGTAAGTCGCTGGAAGCCATCCGGACCTCGCCGGAACTGCGGCGGATGGTGGGCGAGGCGGTCGGCGTGACCCAGGCGGTGGTCAGCCGGGCGGCCAAGGGCGGCCTGGGCAGCACCGTCGGCGAAGTGACCGAGCTCATCGCCAGCCGGGCCAGCGCGCGGGAGCGCCGCGCCGCCTGATCCTGAGCACGGCGGGCCCCCGCGGGCACACCCGGTTACCCCGGCCGGCCGCCCTGACCGGGATGCACGATCCGGGTCAGGGCGGCCCAGCAGCTCGATGGCCTCGTCGGCTGGGCGCTGCCAGACCCGGCGCCCGATGGTGATCCCGCGGGCGCCCGCCGCGATCGCCTTGCTCACCAGCGCGCACAGGTCGTCCGCCGTGCCGCTGGGCGGCCCGCCCAGGATGACCATGGGCAGGCCGAGTTCGCCGCTCCACGCGCTGAGCACCGCCGGGTCACCGGGGTAGGTCACCTTGAGGATCTTGTCCTGCGACCCGGTAACTGGTGCTTCGCGCGCGATCGGCAGAGAGGGAGGCGCTGTTGTTTGTCCTGAGCCCCAACCAGGTCCAGCGGTTCTACCGGGGCGGAGCGGAGATCGCCAGATTCCGCGCGCTCGACGTGGCCGGGGACGGCCCGGAGGACTGGGTGGCGTCCACCACGACCGTAGCCGGTGAGCCGCAGGCCGGCCTGACCCGGCTGCCCGACGGCCGCCTGCTCACCGACGCGATCGACCAGGACCCGGCCTGGTTCCTCGGCCCCGCGCACCTGGCCGCGTACGGCGCGGACAGCAGTCTGCTGGTCAAGCTGCTGGACGCGGGGGAGCGGCTGCCGGTGCACTGCCATCCAGGCCGCGCCTACAGCCGGGCCCACCTCGGCTGCGCGCATGGGAAGACCGAGGCGTGGATCGTGCTGGCCGCCGACGGCGCCGACCCGTGTGTCTACCTCGGGTTCGCCGAGGCGGTACCGGCCGGCGTGCTGGCCGGCTGGGTCGCCCAGCAGGATGTGGCCGCGCTGCTCGGCTCGCTGCACAAACTGCCGGTCGCGCCTGGCGACAGCGTCCTGGTGCCGGCCGGCACTCCGCACGCGATCGGCCCCGGCGTGTTCGTGACCGAGCTGCAGGAACCGACCGACCTGTCGATCCTGCTGGAGTGGCAGGGATTCGTCGGCGATGGCGCGCAGGACGGCACGCTGGGGCTGGGCTATGACCGGGTCCTCGGGGCGGTGGACCGCACCCCGTGGGACGCGCAGCGGCTCGCGGCCGTGCGGCGCGGCGCCGCGGCCACGGGGACCGGCAGCAGCGTCACCGCGCTGCTGCCGTCCGCGGCCGATTCCTTCTTCCGGGCCGACTGGCTGCGTCCCGGGGACGGCCTGCGGCTGGACGCCGGGTATGCGGTCTGGATCGTGGCCAGCGGCCGGGGCGCCCTGCGCACCGAGCACGGCGGCGCCCTGGAACTGCACCAGGGGATGACGGTCCTCGTCGCATACGGGGACGGGCCGGCCTCGCTCACCGGCGCGGCCGAGGTCATCCGCTGCCGCCCGCCCGCCCCCGGCTAGCCGCCAGCCGCCTGGCTGTGCGGCTGGGATGGTGCCGCACGAGCTGGCCGCGACCTGGCTGTGCGACTGGGGTGGGGATCCTGCCGCTGGTGACCGCTCACCTGTTCGTGATCATGACATTAGGGCGAATCTATTAGACCCAACGTCATGATCACGTTCGCCAGGCCGGGAGATAACTTGGCTAATGGGGCTAGCAGGGCCAGTGGGGCTGGTGGGGCTAATCCGCCTGGCTCGCCGCCACCTGCGGCCCGGCGCCGGGCGGGCCGCAGCCCGTCAGCCCGGGCTTTTGACACTATTTCCTGATGAACGGATGGGTGCCGGCACGGCGGGCACCGGCGGTGAAATGGCCCGGCGGGCGGCCAGTCGCTCCGCTCCCGCCGCCCTGGCTGGTCGAGGTGGTCCGCCCGGTCCCGGCCCCGCTGCCCTGGGCCCAGATGATCCGGTCCGCGCTGGCCGTGTGCGCACCACTGGCGGTCGGGCTCGCGCTGGGCAAGCACGTACCAGGTCTCCTGGTGGCCATCGGCGGCCTGCTGGCCGCGGTAGCGGACCGCGAAGGTAGCTATCCGGCCCGGCTGCGCCGGGTTGCCGTGATCGGCATCTTCGGGGGTGCGGCCGGGCTCATCCTCGGTGGCCTGGTGCACGGCCAAGGCTGGCTCGCCGTGCTCGTGCTGGTCCTGATGGCCGGCCTGTCCGCGGTGCTCAGCGCGGCAGGGGCCACGCTGGCCACCACCGGGCTGCAGTTGCTCGTCTACACCACGCTGGGCAGCGGGCCGCTCGGCGCGCTGCGGCCCTGGTGGTGGCCGCCCGCCCTGATGCTGGCCGGCGTGGCCTGGGCCATGCTGCTGGTGGTCCCGGCCTGGCTGGCCGTCCCGCTGCTGGCCGAGCAGCGCGGCACGGCGGCCGCCTACCGCGCGATCGCGAACGCGTTGCGCGCGGCGGGGACGCCTGACTTCCCGCCTGCCCACCAGGCCGTGGTCACCGCGCTCAACCAGGCCTGGGACGACCTGGCCTCACGCCGGGCAAGGGCCAGCGGCCGCGATCCCGACCTGATCCGGCTGGCCGCGCTGCTCCGGCAGACCCACCCGCTGACCGAAGCCGCGGTCGCCCTGGTCCAGGAGGGCGCGCCGCCACCGCCGGGAATCACCGACCGGATCGACGCGATCGCCGACGCCATCCAATACGGCACCCCGGTATCGGCCACCCGTCCCGACCCGGGCCAGACGCCAGGCGCCCACGCGCTGGCCGACGCGGTGGCCGGGGCGGCCGACCTGGTGTCCGGCAAGCGGCGGCCGGAACCCAGCCCGGCGCCCCACCGCCCGAGCGCCCGGGAGCGGCTGCGGGATGTGCTCGATCAGACCGTAGGCGGTCACCTGACCCACATCTTCGCGCTGCGGCTGATGGCGTCGGTCGGGGTGGCCGCGGTGGTCAGCCAGGCCCTTCCGCTGCAGCGCTCCTACTGGGTGGTGCTGACCGTGGCCATCGTGCTCCGCCCGGACTTCGGCTCGGTCTTCGCCCGGGCGCTGCAGCGGGGTATCGGTACCGTGGTCGGTGCCGTCCTCGGCGCGGTCATCCTTGTCGTGGTACCGCCGGGCCCACTGCTGCTGCTGCCGTGCGCCGTGTTCGCCGGGCTGCTGCCCTACGGCCGGAACCGGAACTGGGGGCTGTTCAGCACATTGCTGACGCCGCTGGTCGTCATCCTGATCGACCTGCTGGCCCGGGGCGGCTGGGTACTGGCCCTGGACCGGCTCATCGACACCCTGCTGGGCTGCGCCATCGTGCTCACGGTCGGGTACGCCCCGTGGCCGTCGAGCTGGCACGCTCACCTGCCGGAACAGTTCGTGCGGGCACTCGATAGTGTGGCCCGTTACACCGAGCAGGCGCTGCACGGCGACCCGGGACGGTCCGCGCTGCGCCGGCAGGCCTATCGAGCGCTATCCGACCTTCGCACGGAGTTCCAGCGGACCATGTCAGAGCCACCGGCAGTGAGCAGGCGGGCCGCCCGGCTGTGGCCGGCCATGCTCGCCCTGGAGCAGGTCACCGACGCGGTGACCAGCACGGCGGTACACAGCGACCAGTCCGGCCAGTGGCCGTCCGAGAGCGATGTCGGGCAGCTCACGGCGGCGCTGCACAGCCTGGCCAGCGGTGCCCGGGCCGGCCGGGTCCCGGACCCGCCGGACCTGCCGGACAGCCCTGGCGTCTACCCCGTGGCCGAGGCCATCCGCGAGGTCCAGCGGGCGCTGGCCGGCCAGCGCGGCTCGTAGGCGCGGCCGTGGCCAGGGACTGGCACGCGCGGGCCCGGGACGGCCTGGTCGTCGTGCTCACCGTGACCACCGGCGGGGTGGACGCGACCAGCTTCCTGCACCTGGGGCACGTGTTCTCCAGCGTCATCACCGGGACCCTGGTGCTGCTCGGCATCGCCGCGGGTACCCACGACGGCGCGCTGGCCGCCCACTGCGGGGTGGCCCTGGCCAGCTATGTCATCGGCGTGCTGGTCGGCGCGCCACTCGCGGCCCGCCGGACGGGCCGGTGGCTGGAGGGCCGGCTGCGCGGCCTGCGGCCTAAGCCGCATGAGCAGCGGGAAATCTGGCCCAGCTGGCTCACTGTGGCCCTGGCTCTCGAATTCTGCGTACTCGCGGTGTTCTCCCTGGGCTGGGAGCTGGCTGGCGGGCACCCGGCCGGGGTGGCGCAGTATCTGCTGCTGGCCGTCGCCGCCGTGAGCATGGGTATCCAGAGCGCCACCATCCGCCAGCTGGGCGAGATATCCACCACCTACCTGACCGGCACGCTCACCGGGCTGCTCGCCTCGGTGGCCGTCGGCAGGGCCCCCCGGGACCTGGGCCGCAGCCTGGGCATCTTCGTCGCCGTGGTGCTCGGCGCGCTCGCCGCCGCCGTAGTGACCAGCTACCTGCCGGCCCTGCTGCCGCTGGTGATCCTGGTCCCGCTGGCCCTTGTCGTGTGGTTCGCGTCGGCCCGGTTCGGGCCCCGGCCCGGCCCGGACCGGAGCCAGGACCAAAACCAGGGCCATTAGGGCCGGGGCGAACCAGAGCCGGGGCTACCAGCCGGGCCCAGGACTGGTCAGCCGGAGCCCGGGCCGGGCCGGGACAGGGGCTGCCCGTCCGGCTGGGCCGGGGGCTGCCCGTCCGGCTGGGTCCTAGGCCCGTCCGGCTGGGTCCTGGGCTGCCCGTCCGGCTGGCCCTGCGTATCCCGCTGGGCCGGGGCCTGCTGGCCGCCAAGCCCGGCGGCCGCCAGCGCCCGGCGCCGGGCGCGGCGGGCGGCCAGGTAGCCGACGATCACGGTGATGCCGAGCGCACCCGCCGGTGGCAAGGTGACCAGCGCGGGCAGCTGGTAGCGCCAGCTGAACTCGAACGCGTCCGAGGCGAGCAGCACCGCGACCGCGCTGAGGAAGGTGAGCAGGCAGGCCGCGGCCGTGGCCCGCTGGGCCGGGCTGGCCCGGCGGCGCAGTATGCCAAGGCTGCCTACCAGCCCAGCGAGCACGGTGAGCAGGAACAGCGGGCCCGGCGTATAGCCGCCGTGCAGCTGGTAGCCGCGCAGGAACGCGGCCAGCCGGGGGGAGACCGCGGGCTCGCCCCCGCCGAAGCGCTGCCCCTTGGCGATCAGCTTCACCCGGCCGGCCGGGGTGAGCCGGTTGAAGTGCAGCTGCCCGTCCCGCACCGTGATGTAGGGCCGGTAGACCGGGTAGTCCCGGTGGAACTGCCACCGGGCGATCGAGGGGTCGCCCGGGTAGGTGAGGCGGCGCAGCGAGAACAGCTTGATCGAGTCGGTGCCGATCGCGGCCGCGATCCGCAGCGGCTGCTGGAGCAGCACCCGCCGGCTGAAGTCGGCCGCGAACGAGATGTGCCGCATGCCTGGCGGCGGGGCCACGTGCTTGATCGGCGAGCCGGCCCCGTGGTTGAGCCAGTCCGGCCCGCGCAGCTGCACCTGGCGCGGCGGGCACAATTCGCGCTCGTAGCTGGGCACCTTCAGCGTGGCACAGTCGGCCGCGGCGGCGGCCCGGCCGTAGACCGTGCCAGCCGCGTACGGGGCCAGCGAGAAGTGCTTGATGGTCACGTAATTGCGGAAACTGACCACCACGATAGGCAGCGCGAACGCCGCCACCAGCGCGACGGCCTGGGTCAGCTTGACCCGCCAGCCGGGCACTACGGCTAGCAGGAACACGAGCGCGGGCAGGATGAAGATCTCGCCGATCTGGCGGACAGTCGCGGAGGTGCCCAGGGCGAGGCCGGCCAGCAGCACCATCCAGGTCCGCGGCCGCGGCGCCCAGAGCAGGAAGACCAGGCCGGCCACGATGAGTGTCTCGAACGCGGTGTCGGGCATGACCGACTGCTCGATCTGCAGCTGGTAGGCGTCCAGCAGGATCGGCGCGGTGGCCAGCGCGGCCAGCCAGCGGGCCACCCCCCGGCGGCGCAGGATCAGGTACAGGGCCACCGCCATGGCCAGTCCGAGCAGGTGCTGCACGGCAGCGACCACGGGCAGCGTGCCCACGCCGAGAAAGACCTTCAGCATTAGCTGGTAGCCGGGCGGGTCGTTGCCGGCGTACGCGCCGAACAGGTACTTGACCGAGTCGATGTACAGCAGTGCGGGCCGGTAGGCCAGCTGGGTCAGGATCCGCAGCACCAGGCCCGCGGCCAGCAGGCAGGCGAACAGCCAGTTCCGCCGCAGGGCCGCCGCCAGCCCGGCGGGTGAGAGCAGGCCGGCTGGCCGGGCCGCCTCGGGGGCCCCGGACGTGGGGTGGCCCGGTCCCGGTTCGCGGACTCGTGCCGCAAATGCTGGCATGCTCCCCCCGAAGCTCATCTGTGTGGGCGACGTAACCCCGATACCACACTCGCTGTAGTCTAGCGTTACTCTCCGTACCCAGACCGCATGCCTGCCGGGCGGCCAGTCGGGCGCAGGATGCGTTATAGAGAGATTGTCGGCCCCGCTTCTTAGCATCTCCCCATGCCGGGGACAATTACGCACCGGGTGGGCCGCCCGGCCGGGTGGGAGTTACTCCGGGCTCTGGCCCGGGCGCAGCCGGGGCTGGCCGGGGCGCCGCGCCCGGGCCCGGGCCGGTGCGTCACCTGCCACGGGCCGTCCCGGCCGGGCCACGCCCGCTGCTTCCAGTGCGGGCGGCACGCGGAGAGCGCGCCCGGCCTGCTCGCGGACACCGTAGTGCCCGCCGCCTGCGCGGTGAAGGGCAGCGGGTTCGCGCAGGCCCTGTGGCAGTACAAGTCGGCGCGCGGCAGCGCCGGGCCGGCCCAGCGGGCGCTGCGCGCGTTACTCCTCGTCTTCCTGCACGATCACGGGCCCTGTGTGTGGCGCAGCGCCGGGATGCCGCCGCCCACACATGTCAGCGTGGTGCCCAGTGGCCGGGGGCGGCCCGGGCCGCACCCGCTGGCCGCACTGATCACCCCGTACCTGGCCCTCCCGGCCGCCACCCTGGTCACGGCCGGGCCAGCTGACCTGGGCTGCCGGGAGCTGGACCCGGGCCGGTTCCGTGCCACCCAGCCGCTGCCCGGCGCGGCCGTGCTGCTGCTCGATGACACCTGGACCACCGGGTCGACCGCGCAGAGCGCGGCCGTGGCGCTGCATGCCGCTGGCGCCCGGCATGTCGCGGTGGTGGTGCTCGGCCGTCATCTCAACCCGGCCGGGCTGGGCCACGCGGGTGGCGAGCCGTTCCGCCTGGAGCACTGCGTCGTGCATCGCGGCGGGCGGGCTCAATAGGCTGGCACCGTGACCCCAGATCCCCCGTCGCACACCGCGCTCGTCCGCCGGGCGCGGCGCATCAACCGCGAACTCACCGAGCTGTACCCGATGTGCATACCGAGCTCAACTTCAGCACGCCGCTGGAGCTGCTGGTCGCCACGATCCTGTCCGCGCAGACCACCGACAAGCGGGTCAACATGGTGACGCCAGTGCTGTTCGCCCGCTACCAGACGGCCGCTGACTACGCAGCGGCGGACCGCGGCGAGATGGAGAAGATCATCCAGTCCAGCAGAGCGGTTCGCCCGCCACCTGGCCGACCTGACCCGCCGCGTCCGCAAGCTCGAATCCCGCACCTCCGGGATCGACTCGGGGCTCCCGCTGATGGCCCTGCCCGCGGTCATCGACCCCGCCTATACCTCGGGCGACCTGCAGGTGCTCCTGAACGGCTCGGCGACGCTGTCCGACCCCCATCAGCACCTCGCCTCATACACACCCGTCGCGGGCGACCCGATCCTGGCGATGCCGGTCCTGCGGGCTTCCGCCCGTGCCGACCGGGACTTACGGCCCTGTCGGCGTGACCTTTGCCCTGGTGGACTGTATAGATGCTCATCGGCGCTGAGATCCGGCTTGATGCCGGCTCCAAACGCCGCCTAGGCCAGGTTGGCAGACCTGTGCAGCTTGGGGCCTGCGCGTCAACCAAGCTCACGCCCGGCCGGGGTATCGGGAGGCGACATGACAACATCAGGGCAGGATGCCCGCACGTCGGCAGGAGCCCTGTCTCCGGCAGGCAGCAGCGGGCCGGCCCGGCGTCCACGAACATCAAGTCCTGACAATCAGTCGGCAGTGCGGCTGCTCGGGCTGGCTGCGCTGATTCATATGTTGCGCAGCCGCCGCTTTTACGAGCGGGTGGCTGTCGGCGCCATCGTGCTGGCGGCACTGCGAACGCTGGGCCAGGAGAACCGGGCCAGTAGCGTTGAGCGCCTGGCTGCCTGGAATCAACGGCAGGTCCAGCTCCTTGAGCGTAGAACGAAACGGCACGCCCGGCGCCTTGAGCGCAAAGCCAAACGGCAGGCCCGGCGCCTTCGCATCCGCGCAAGCTGACGGCCAGCAGACCTACTTCGTCGCGCTGCTGAGCGTGATGCCATGGCCCAGGCCGGCACCCATGGTGTTGGCGTACTGGCCGATCGCGCGGGCGTAGACGGTGGTCTGCACGTAGCGGAACTGCCCGCCGGACAGCTGGTACCCGGCAGTGTCCTTCGTGCTGATGGTCGCGGCGCTCGCGGGCGTGATGGCCGCCCCGAGGCCGAGTGCCAGCCCGGTCGCCGTGACCAGGCTCCCTTCGGTGATGACTGCCCTGCTAGCGATGCTGCGAAGCATCCAGTTCTCCTCTGTTACGTTTCGCCGGTGGCCGGTCGGTCCCGGGGCACGCCTGGACCGTCATAAGGCCACGGTCGCCCAGAGCGCGGCCGTCGCGCTGCGGGCCGCGGGTGCCCGGCACGTCGCGGTCGTGGTACTCGGCCGCCACCTCAGCCCGGGCGGCCCGGGCAGCGCCGGCGGGCAGCGGTTCCGCCTGGAGCACTGCGTCGTGCACCGCGCCGGGGTGGCTCAATAGGCTGGCACTGTGACCCCAGACGCCCCGTCGCACACCGCGCTCGTCCGCCGGGCGCGCCGCATCAACCGGGAACTCGCCGAGCTGTACCCGGATGCGCACACTGAGCTCAACTTCGGCACCCCGCTGGAACTGCTGGTCGCCACGATCCTGTCCGCGCAGACCACCGACAAGCGGGTCAACCTGGTGACCCCGGTGCTGTTCGCCCGGTACCGGACGGCCGCTGACTACGCCGCCGCGGACCGCGGCGAGATGGAAAAGATCATCCAGTCCACCGGGTTCTTCCGGGCCAAGACCAACAGCCTGATCGGCCTGGGCCAGGCGCTGTGCGAGCGGTTCGGCGGTGAGGTACCGGCCAGCCTGGCCGAGCTGGTGACCCTGCCCGGGGTGGGACGCAAGACGGCGAACGTCGTGCTGGGCAACGCGTTCGGGGTCCCCGGCATCACGGTGGACACGCACTTCGCCCGGCTGTCCCGCCGGTTCGGCTGGACCCGGCAGACCGACCCGGTCAAGATCGAGAGCGAGGTCGGCGCGCTCTTTCCGCCCCGGGAGTGGACGATGCTGTCGCACCGGCTGATCTGGCACGGCCGGCGGATCTGCCACGCGCGCAAGCCAGCCTGCGGGGCGTGTGAGCTGGCCCGTCTCTGCCCGTCTTACGGGATCGGCCCGACCGACGAGAAGACTGCGCGGGCACTGGTGAAAGAAGGCCCGTTCTCATGAATGACGGCGCCGTGCGGCCGGACGGCCCACCCGGGGCCCCGGCGGGGCAGCCCGGGCCGGACGGCGCGCCCGGGGCCCCGGCCGGGCAGCCCGGGCCGGACGGCCCAGCGGGCCCGGTGCCGGCCGGGCCGGACCAGGGCGAGCCGCCGGCCTGGCTGCGGGACCTGGCCGGGGCGGCGGGCGAGAGCGCCGTCCCGCCGCCGCTCCGCCCGCCTCCCGGGGGTGGCCGCCCGTCAGCCGTGCTGGTGTTGTTCGGCACCGGGCCGGATGGCCCCGACCTGCTGCTCGTGCAGCGCGGGCCCGGGCTGCGGCGGCACTCTGGCCAGCCCGCGTTCCCGGGCGGGGCGATCGACCCGTCCGACGGCGGCCCGGTGCCCGCCGCCCTCCGCGAGGCGGCCGAAGAAGCAGGGGTAGACGCCTCCGGAGTGCAGGTCCTGGCCGTCCTGCCGGAACTGTTCATCTCCCGCAGCGGGTTCGCGGTCACCCCGGTGCTGGCCTGGTGGCGCCGGCCGGTCCCGGTCGCCGCGGCCGACCCGCCCGAGGTGACCGCGGTGGCCCGGGTGCCCGTGGCCGAGCTCGCCGACCCGGCGCGGCGGCTGACCATCCGGCATCCGTCCGGGTTCGCCGGGCCCGCGTTCCGGGTCCACGGCATGCTGGTCTGGGGATTCACCGCGGCACTCATCGATGGGCTGCTCCGGCTGGGGGGCTGGGAGGTCCCCTGGGACCGGGGCCAGGTGGAGGAGCTGCCGCCCGAGGCGCTGGCCGCAGGGAGCTGACCCGGCTCCCCCGGTGACTTCGCGCACCCGGCGCGCGGGAAGGCCGGTGGAATAGCGCTCACTGAGCCAACCACCGGACCGCGCGCTATACGGTGGGGTGGTGTCGGGTGACCTGCTTGACCTGATCTTGATTGTGCTGGCCGCGGCCTTCGCCGTGGCAGGTTACCGCCAGGGATTTATCGTCGGGATCCTGAGCTTCGCCGGGTTCCTGGGCGGGGCGGCGGTGGGCGCCTCGTTCGCACCGGCGCTCGCCCGTCATCTGGTGCAGGGCACCTCCCAGCAGGCTCTGGTGGCTATCATCGCGGTGTTCGTGGCCGCAATGATCGGCCAGCTGCTCGCCTCAGCCGTCGGCGCCGCGGTGCGGTCCCGGGTCAGCTGGCGCCCGGCCACGTTCGTCGACTCCGTGGCCGGTGCCGCGGTGAGCGTGCTGTCCGTGCTGCTCATCGCCTGGCTGATCGGGTCGGCGGTGGTGAACGCGCCGTTCGCGATGGTCACCAACCAGGTCAACCGGTCCGCCGTGCTGCACGCGGTGGACAAGGTCATGCCGTCCGCCGCGCGGACCATGTTCTCTGACTTCCGCAGCCTGCTGGCCAGCGGCCCGTACGTGCAGGTGTTCGGCGCGCTGGGCGCCGAGCCTCAGCTGACCGTGGCCCCGCCAGACCCGGCGGTGCTCAACTCGGCCGGCCTGGCCCGATCCCGCAACAGCATCGTGAAAGTGATGGGCATCGCGCCGAGCTGCTCACGCCGGATCGAGGGCTCCGGGTTTGTCATCTCCCCGAACCACGTGCTGACCAACGCGCACGTGGTGGCCGGGGTCACCACGAACCAGACCGTGTCCACCCCGGGGGGCGGCAAGAAGGGCGCCCGGGTGGTGCTGTTCGACCCGGAGCGGGACGTCGCGGTCCTCTACGTCCCCCACCTGAACGCCAGGTCGCTGGCCTTTACCGGCCCGGCCAGCCTGGGCGCCAACGCGATCGTCGCCGGGTACCCGCTGGATCATAACTTCACCGCGGTGCCCGCCCGGGTCGGCGACGACCAGCTGGCCCAGGCGCCGGACATCTACCAGTCCCACGAGGTCACCCGGCAGATCTACTCGATCCGGGCCGATGTCGAGCCGGGCAACTCCGGCGGCCCGCTGCTGGCCACCAATGGCCAGGTGTACGGGGTGGTCTTCGCGGCCGCGGTGGGCGTCAAGAACACCGGGTACGCGCTGACCGCGGGCGAGGTGCGGTCCGACGTCAGCGCGGGCTCGGCCCGGACCACCCGGGTGTCCACCCAGGCCTGCGACTAGCGGATCAGCACTGGCGGGCCTGGACTGACGGGCGTGGACTGACGGGCCCGGACTAGCGCGGTCCAGGACGTGTGGTCAGCCTGACGTGCAGCTCCGGCCCGCTCACCGCGGCCGGGCCGGCCGCCTCGATCCGGTCGGCCAGCGTGGTGCAGGCCGCCGCGATACCAGCGGCGTCGATGCCGTGCGGAGGTGTGGCGGAGTATTCGCCGATCCGCAGCGCCGCCCGGCGCAGCAGGGCCACCGCCCCCCGGCCGTTGCCCCGCTGGACATGGGTCAGGCCCACGGCCACCTGAGCCAGCCCGCGCCACAGCTCGCGTTCTGCGGGCGGCGCCTGCTTCCAGGACGCTTCCAGTACCTCGTGGGCGTGGAACGGGCGCCCCTCGTCGAGCAGCCGCTGGGCCAGGGCCAGTGACCCGGCGGGCGGCAGCGACAGGTCGTCGGGCACCCGCTCGCTGCCGGCCTCGCCGCGGTCGAGCGGGCGTCCAAGCTCGTCCCGCGGCCGGGCGTTCCGCGGCCGCCCGGCCGGGTCCCGGTCCCGGCTCATCGTTCGGGTTCGGGGTCCGCCAGCCAGCCGAGAAGCTCGGTGCCGAACCGCTGGGGCTGCTCCTCATGCGGGAAGTGACCAGCGCCGTCGAGCAGCCGCCAGCGGTACGGGCCGTCCACCCGGCGGCCGGAACCGCGGGCCGTTGCGGGCAGCACGCAGGTGTCCAGTGCCCCCTGCAGGTGCAGCGTGGGCGCCTGGATCGGGGCCCGCATCCGCTGGGCGTAGCGCAGTCCATCCGGCCGGAGCCTGGACCGCGCGAACCACCGGTGATACTCCAGGGCCGAATGCGCCACCGACGGGATGCACATCGCGGCCCGGTACCGGCGCTCCGTCTCCGGGTCGGGCCAGCCCGGTCCGGACCATGACCGCAGCATCTGGCCGACCCGCTCCGCGTTATCCCGCACCAGGTAGTGCTCGGGCAGCACCGGCAGCTGGAAGCCGAACGCGTAGCCGCTGCGGCGGCCCTGGCCCAGTGGGTCGGTGACCACGGCCGACCGCATCCGCAGCGGGTGCGCCATCGAGATGACCCCGAGCCGCCGCACCACCTTGGGGTAGTAGGCGGCCATGGTCCAGGCCACCAGCCCGCCCCAGTCGTGCCCGACGACCACGGCGTTGGCCTCGCCCAGCGACCGGACCAGCCCGGCCGCGTCCGACGCCGCGGTCACCAGGTCGTAGCCGCGCGGCGGCTTGTCACTCCCGCCGTAGCCGCGCAGGTCGGTAGCGACCGCCCGGTACCCCGCGCTGGCCAGCGCGGTCAGCTGCTCCCGCCACGTCCACCAGAACTGCGGGAAGCCGTGCAGCAGCAGCACCAGCGGGCCGTCACCTAGCTCGGCGATGTGGAACCGGGTCCCGTTGGCGCTGACCGCCCGGTGCGACCACGGGCCGTCCACGTAGATGGCTGACTCCCCCCGCAGGGTCATCTGATCAGCCCGCCTCGACCGCCGGAGGGGTGGTGGCCGCCTCGTCCCGCTTGAGCAGGGCCAGGTCTTCCTGCACGGACTCCCTCGTCTTGCGCAGCCCGCTGATCCCGCGCACCCTGACGTACACGATGAGGATGGCCAGAGCGGCCAGCAGGATGAGGAAGGCCGACACGATGAGGAAGGCCGCCCACGGCACGATGCCGAGCCTGATCAGGCCATACACAAGGGCAAAGGAGAGGAGCACCATCACGAGGCAGCCAGCGAAGGCCGCCATACCAGTCAGCACCACGGCCAGGCCCACCCGCCGGACGTCGCCGCGCAGCTCCTTCTTGGCCAGGTCGATCTCGAACTTGACCAGCTTGGTGACGTCCCCAATGGCCTGGGCGACGAGGTCGCCGATTGATGGCTCACTGTTATTGCCCATCGGCTGCGGTGCAGCGGACCTGGCCATCTCATGCACTCCCCTCGCGCGCGATCCTGCCGTTCAGTGTTTCGCACCCGTGATTCGGCTGCGCACGGGGTGGGCCGTAAGGAACCGCCTGGGCGCAAGTCCAGGAATTGCCCCTTATCCCGGGAACGCCATCCCCGGGACGTGATCTTACGGGATTACCCGGCGATAGCGTGGCGCGGCTGCCCCGCTATTGCGTGGCGCGGCCAGAATGCCCGCGGCCGGCCCATTCCGGCGAGTGCGCAGGGTTGTCAGGGATGCCGGAAAGTAAACGGCGCCCCGCGGCCACGGGGCGCCGTTGCCTGGCACGGCAGGCCCGGCTACCAAGCGTGCACCTCGTTACCCGGGCAGGTCACGGGCCCGCCGCAGCTGTGCTGTGTGCGGGCTGGGCCTGGGGCCTGCCTCCGCCGCCTTCCGCGGCTGCTGGTCGCGTGGGTACCTGGCTGCCGTGCCAGGACGTCTGTCCTTGACACCTTTCTACGGCGGATCGGGCGGCAGCGAAACCCCCTGGGCCGGTTCGATTACTCATGTCGATCGGTCACCCCTGTCGCATTCCTGTGCCGTGCCTGACCCGGGGGCCAGGCTGGGCCTGATCCCGGTGGCCAGCCGGGCGGCGGGCAGCGCGCTGAACGCCAGGACCGGCCAGCCGCGCCGCACGGCCAGCCGGCGCAGCGCACGGTCCGGGTTGACCGCGTGCGGGCGGCCGACAGCTTCCAGCATGGGCACGTCAGTAACCGAGTCGCTGTAGGCGAAGCAGTCAGCCAGCCGGTAGCCGCGTTCCGCGGCCAGCTCGCGGACCCGCTGTGCTTTCGCCTCCCCGTACGCGTAGAACTCGATCTGCCCGGTGTAGCGGCCGTCCGCGATCTCCATCCGGGTGGCGATGACCAGCGCCGCGCCGAGCACGGCGCCGATCGGGCCCACCATCTCCTGCCCTGAGGTGCTCACGATGATGACGTCCTGGCCGGCGTGCCGGTGCTGGTTGAGCAGGACCCGCGCCTCGTCATAGATGTAAGGCAGGATCAGCTCGTCGAGGTGGCGGGTGACGATCTCGCTGACCCGGTCCACCGGCCAGCCCCGGCACACCTGGGTGACCTGGTTCTTGATCCGCTCCATCCGCTGATGGCTGGCCCCGTGCCGGGTGAAAAGCAGCTGGGCCGCCACGCTGCGGATCGCGTCCGACCGGGTGATGAGGCCATTTTGGTAAAAAGATGGTCCGTAAGCGAGAGTGCTGGACTTCGCGATGATCGTCTTGTCGAGGTCGAAGAAGGCGGCAGCCTGCTGCTTCCCGCTCACGATGTGTCCGGACACAGTAGGGCAGCCTAGGAGGCAGGGGATGCAATCGCTCGCACGTACCCGTGACCGGTTGGTAACTTGACCCGGAAACGCGTAGCCTGAGCAGGGTAACGGATCCGGCTCTGCCCCCCCGGAGCCGGGCCGTTTGGCGACCCCCGCTCTCCCCCCCGGCGGGGGTCGCCCCTTTCCGGTCCCGGAACGTATATCGTGCCTGGTCCGCGTCACTGCCCACCGGCTGGGCGGCCGCTCCGGCCCGGCTCCGGGCCCCCGTCCGCCGCCAGCAGGCACTCCAGCAGGGAGACCGCGCCCGGCTTGGACAGCGGCTCGTTGCCGTTCCCGCACTTGGGTGACTGGATGCAGGACGGGCAGCCGGCCTGGCATTCGCAGCTGCGGATGGCGTCCGCGGTGGCGGCCAGCCAGTCCCGGGCGGCCACGTAACCGCGCTCGGCGAAGCCGGCGCCGCCGTCATGCCCGTCGTACACGAACACCGTCAGCTGCCCGGTGGCCGGGTGCAGGTCGGCGGACACGCCGCCGATGTCCCACCGGTCACAGGCGGCGAACAACGGCAGCAGCCCGATGGACGCGTGCTCGGCGGCGTGGGCCGCGCCGGGCAGATCGACACCGCGGCCGGCCAGCTGGCCGCGCTGGGCGGCCGAGATCGTCCACCAGATGGCCCGGGTCCGCAGGGTCTGCGGCGGCAGGGAGAGCGGGTCGGTGCCGAGGGGCCGGCCGGTCCGCAAGCTGCGCCGGACGAAGCCGACCACCTCCCGGCGCACCCGGACGTCGCCGAAGTGCACCGCGGCCGGGCCCCAGCTCTCGCTGCGCAGCTCGCGGGCCACCTCGATCGTGGTCACCTGGCGGGCGGACGTGCTGTACCCAGGGTCGGCGGCCCGGACCAGGGCCACCCCCTCGGTCAGGTCAAGCTCGTCGACCAGGTACATCTCGCCCTGGTGCGGGTAGACCGCGCCCGTGTGCACCAGCAGGTGCGAGGACGGCTCGTCCACCGTGCCGACCAGGCGGCCGGTCGGTGCCTCCACGATCTTGACCGGGCGGTTCCCGGTGCCGCGCAGGCCGGTGCGCCGCGGCCGGCCGCGGGTGGTCCAGTACAGGCTGCTGCCCCGGCGGCGGAGGATGCCCCGGCGCACCAGGGCGTCCGCGATCTCGCTGGCGCCGGGCGCGAAGCTGGCCAGATCCTGCTCGGTGAGCGGCAGCTCCGCGGCCGCCGCGCACAGGTGCGGGGCCAGGACGTAGGGGTTTCCCGGATCGAGGACGGTCGCCTCGACCGGGCTGCGCAGCAGCGCTGCCGGGTGATGTACCAGATAGGTGTCCAGCGGGTCGTCCCGGGCGATCAGCACGACCACAGCATCCCGGCCGTTGCGCCCGGCCCGGCCGGCCTGCTGCCACAGCGCGGCGCGCGTTCCCGGCCAGCCAGCGATCAGCACCGCGTCCAGGCCGCTGATGTCCACGCCCAGTTCCAGTGCGGTCGTGGTGGCCAGCCCGGTGATGGCCCCGCTGCGCAGCGCCTCCTCCAGGGCCCGCCGGTCCTCCCGGAGGTAACCAGAACGGTAGGCGGCCACCCGTTCGCTCTGCTCGGCCGCGCCGGACTCACGCAGCGCCCGCCGGGCACCCAGGGCGACGGCCTCGGCGCCGCGCCGGGACCGGGTGAACGCGAGCGCCGGGACGGCCTGGGCGACCAGGTCGGCGAGCAGCCCGGCCGCTTCCGTGGTCGCGCTCCGCCGGACGGGCGCCCCCGCTTCGCCGCGGGCCCGGGTCAGCGGCGGCTCCCACAGGCCGAAGGTGACCGGCCCGCGCGGGGCCGCGTTCTCGGCCACCGCCTCGGCCGGCCGCCCGGTCAGCAGCAGGGCGCAGCTGGCTGGGTCGCTCACGGTGGCCGAGGCCAGCAGGAAGACCGGCCCCGTGCTGGCTGGTGCGGTGCTGGCTGGTGCGGTGCTGGCTGGCCCGTTACTGGCTGGCGTGGCGGCGCCGTGATGCTCAGCGATCCGGTGCAGCCGCCGGAGTACCTGCGCGACGTGCGAGCCGAACACGCCGCGGTAGGTGTGGCACTCGTCCACGATGATGTAGCTCAGCCGCCGGAAGAAGCCGTTCCACCTCGGATGCCGGGGGAGCAGCGTCTGGTGCAGCATGTCGGGCGTGGTCAGCAGGTAGTTGGCATGCGAGCGGGCCCACTCCCGCTGCGCGGCCGGCGTATCCCCGTCCACCACGGCCGGGCGGACGCCCGGCACGGCGAGTTCGGCCACCGCGCGCAGCTGGTCAGCGGCCAGCGCGCGGGTCGGCGCCAGGTAGAGCGCGGTACCCCCGTCCAGCACCGAGGTGAGCGCGGGCAGCAGGTAACCGAGCGACTTGCCCGACGCGGTGCCGGTGGCGATGATCACGTTGCGCCCGGCCCGGGCGTGCTCGGCCATGGCCGCCTGGTGGGCCCAGGGCGCGGGCACGCCGCAGCGGCCCACGGCCGCGGTGATTTCCCCGGGCGCCCAGCTGGGCCAGGCCACCCGGTGGCCCTCCCGGGCCGGGATGTACTCTACGTGGGTCAGCCGTCCCGTCTGCGTGCCGGCGCGCAGCACGAAGTCGGCCGGGGAGACCGCCGTGAGCTGGGCGGGTGCCCCCCGTGCCGGTAGGTCGGCAGTGACCAGGCCGTGCCCACGGGGGCCGGGCGTGGCTGCGGGGCCGTCAGGCCGGAGCGGAGTGAGCGCAGTCATTGGCTCCCAGTGTGACATCCGTACCCGGGGTGCCTCGAAGCGTGAACTCGTGTAGACATGACGTCAGAGCGTGGTTGAATGCGCGGCGGGGCCAGCTGACTTCCCCGGGAGGAGCACGGTGCCGCCGCCCGGGTCGGCCCCGATATGACAAAGCCTGATCAGGCAAGGCTGTATGGGCTGGAGGATTTGTGGATCTAAAGCTTGACCACCACACCAGGGATGGCATCGAGGTCGTCGATGTTGAGGGCGAGATCGACGTCTACACCGCCCCCCGGCTGCGTGAACTGCTTATCGAACTGGTGAACAACGGGCATTACCAGCTCGTGGTGAACATGGAGAAGGTCGAGTTCCTCGACTCGACTGGCCTGGGGGTCCTGGTCGGCGGGCTGAAGCGGGTCCGCGCGCATGACGGGTCCCTCGACCTGGTGTGCACTCAGGAGCGCATCCTCAAGATCTTCCGGATTACCGGGCTGACCAAGGTCTTCGGCATCCACGACACGGTGGACGAGGCCATCACCGCACGGAAATCGGAGAAGTAGCGGCTGCTTGCGCTCCCGGTCCGGTCATGGCCACTGTCGAGATGAGCTTCACGCCGCTGCCCGTGCACGTCCGCACGGCACGGCTGGTTGCCACTGCCGTCGCCCGGCGGAGCGGCGTTGAGGAAGCCCTCCTCGACGAAGTCCGCCTCGCGGTCGGGGAGGCCTGCTCGCGCGCGGTCGAAGCGCATCAGGCGCACTGCCCGGCCGAGCCCGTCCGCATCGAGCTGACCGGGGGAAACGGGCGTTTCGAGGTGGTCGTGACGGACGCCGCGGAAGCCGAGGAAGACGAAACCGCAGGCGGCGAAGCGGCCCCGCCGGCCGGCTGGCCGTCCGACGGGAACGGCGTGCCCAACGGGGCCGGCGCCCCGGCCGGGTCGGCCGCGCTCCCGCAGCATGGGCTGGGCCTGGCGGTGATCGCCGGGCTGGCGGACGACGTCCAGTTCTCGCGCACGCCCGGCGGGCTCAGCATCCGGATGAGCTGGCCGTCCGGTGGGGTCAGCTGACCTGTCTGGTGTCCGGCGGATGCCGGCGCGATTCCGCACGGCAGCACTAATGTGATTACTCTGTGCGGGGGGTGTAACTGCGCAGCGGCACTCCCTGGACCTGACCCCCGCTTCGCGTCCGGCGGCCTGCGTGCGTAGACTCCCGGCACTGCTTTTTTGGCACTGTGCCTGTCCGTGCGTGCCTGGCTGGTTGCCGCACTGGTCAACTCCGGGTGCGCCCATCGGCGGCCGGGAAGCGACGCCGCGCGTGGAGGGTCGTGTGCCACTGTCTAGGAGGACAAATGTCTGGGCTTAACTTGGCCGCAGGGAGCGGGGCGGTCGGTGTAAGCGGCTCGAACCTGACCTGGGTAGTCGTTGTCGCCGTCGTCGCGCTTCTCGCGCTCGCCGTGGCCGGGCTGCTGGTACGCGAGGTACTCGCGGCCAGCCAGGGCACCGAGCGCATGCAGGAGATCGCCCATGCGGTCCAGGAAGGCGCCGCCGCCTACCTGCGGCGGCAGTTCCGGACGCTGGGCGTTTTCGTTGTCGTGATCTTCTTTGTGCTCTTGCTGCTGCCCGCCGATGGGTCTTCGGTGCGGTGGGGCAGGAGCGTGTTCTTCCTGGTGGGGGCGCTATTCTCGGCGCTGACCGGGTTCACCGGGATGTCCCTGGCGGTGCGCGGCAACGTGCGGGTGGCCGCCGCGGCCCGCGCTGGCTTCCCCGGTGAACGGCCCGCGATGCGGATCGCGTTCCGCACCGGCGGGGTGGCGGGCATGTTCACCGTCGGCCTGGGCCTGTTCGGCGCCGCGCTGGTGGTGATCCTGTACAAGGGGAACGCGCCCAACGTGCTGGAGGGCTTCGGCTTCGGCGCCGCCTTGCTGGCCATGTTCATGCGGGTCGGCGGCGGCATCTTCACCAAGGCCGCCGACGTCGGTGCCGACCTGGTCGGCAAGGTCGAAAAAGGCATCCCGGAGGACGACCCGCGGAACGCGGCCACGATCGCCGACAACGTCGGTGACAACGTCGGTGACTGCGCCGGGATGGCCGCGGATCTGTTCGAGTCCTACGCGGTCATGCTGGTCGCGTCGCTCATCCTGGGCAAGGCGGCGTTCGGCAACGATGGGCTGGTCTTCCCGCTGATCGTCCCGATGATCGGCGTGATCACCGCGGTGGCGGGCATCTTCGTGGTCGCCCCGCGCCGGGGCGACCGCAGTGGGATGACCGCGATCAACCGCGGCTTCTTCATCTCCGCGGTCATCTCCCTGGCGCTGGTCATCGGGGCCTCGTTCCTCTACCTGCCGTCCAAGTTCAGCGAGCTCAAGGGCGTGACCGGCGATGGTGCCCGCGCGATCCTGGCCCACGGCGGCAGCCCGCAGTGGCTGGCTATCGGCGCGGTCGTTATCGGGCTGGTGCTGGCCAGCGCGATCCAGTTGCTGACCGGGTACTTCACCGAGACCAACCGCAAGCCGGTCCGGGAGATCGGGGAGAGCTCGCTGACCGGCCCGGCCACGGTGATCCTGTCCGGCATCTCGGTTGGCCTGGAGTCCGCGGTCTACTCGGCCCTGCTCATCGGCGGGGCCGTCTACGCGGCGTTCCTGCTGGGCACGGGCAACGCGACCATCGCGCTGTTCGCGGTGGCGCTGGCCGGGACCGGCCTGCTCACCACGGTGGGCGTCATCGTGTCCATGGACACGTTCGGGCCGGTGTCGGACAATGCGCAGGGCATCGCCGAGATGTCCGGCGACGTGGATGGGCGACGGCGCCCAGGTGCTGACCCGGCTGGACGCGGTCGGCAACACCACCAAGGCCATCACCAAGGGCATCGCGATCGCCACCGCGGTCCTCGCCGCGACCGCGCTGTTCGGCTCGTTCCGGACCACAGTGGTGGATGCGCTCGGTAAGGCCGGGAGCACCTTCAGCCTGTCGGTGGACCGGCCTAACGTCCTGGTCGGCATCATCATCGGCGCCTCGGTGGTGTTCTTCTTCTCCGGCTTGCTGATCATGGCCGTGGGCCGGGCGGCCGGCCAGGTCGTCTACGAGGTCCGGAAGCAGTTCCGCGACCATCCCGGCATCATGAACTACACCGAGAAGCCCGAATACGGGCGTGTGGTGGACATCTGCACCAAGGACTCGCTGCGGGAACTGGCCACGCCGGGTCTGCTGGCGGTGCTCACCCCGATCGCGATCGGCTTCGCGTTCGGCTACGCGCCGCTCGGATCCTTCCTGGCCGGCGCTATCGCGGCCGGCGCGCTGATGGCGGTGTTCCTGGCCAACTCGGGTGGTGCCTGGGACAACGCCAAGAAGCTGGTCGAGGACGGCAACTACGGCGGCAAGGGCTCCGAGGCACACGAGGCGACCATCATCGGCGATACCGTCGGCGACCCGTTCAAGGACACCGCGGGCCCGGCCATCAACCCGCTGATCAAGGTCATGAACCTGGTCTCGCTGCTGATCGCCACGAGCGTGGTCAAGTACAGCCACGACCCCGGGCTGCGCACCGGCGTGGCCCTCGGCGCGGTCGCGATCGTGGTGGCCGCGGTCGTGATCTCCAAGCGGCGGTCCACCAGCGTGGCTGCGGGCGGCCCCGGCGGGCCGGCCGAAGTGGGCACGGCGGAGGCCGCCGCGGGGCTCCCGGCGGGCTCGGCCGGGACGGCCAGCCCGGGCGGTGCCACGGCCAGCCCGGCGTCGGAGGCGGGCGGTGGCGAGGCCGGGGGCGAAACTCCCGGGCAGGCCACTACGGTGAACCGGACAACCTGACTCCGGGCGTGACCCTGAGCAGGGTCAGCTAGCGCACCGATCCCCCGGCCACCAGCACCGAGGCCGGGGGATCGTCGCTGCCTGGCGGCTAGCGGGCCTGCGATACTCGGGTGATGGCCACCATACGGACCCTGCTGGTGCTGCGGCACGGCAAGTCGGCCTACCCGGAGGGAGTGGCCGATATCGACCGCCCGCTGGCCCCCCGGGGCGAGCGCGACGCGGTCGCGGCTGGCCAGTGGATCCGCGACCAGGCTCTGGCCCCGGACCTGGTTATCTGCTCGGTCGCCGAGCGCACCCGGCAGACCTGGGACCTGATCAGCGACCAGCTGGACGCGGCGAATCCCGGCAACGGCGTAGTGCGGTACGACCCGAGGCTGTATACCGCCGACGCCGGGGACCTGACCGGCATCATCCGGGAGGCCCCGGCCGAGGTGGGCATCCTGGCCCTGGTCGGCCACAACCCGGCGTCCGCGGAGCTGGTGATGGCGCTGACCACCGAGCGCCAGCTGAGCTTCCCCACCTCGGCGCTGGCGGCCATCGAGTTCCGCCGCGGCTGGGCCGCGGTCAGTCCCGGGGCCGGCCAGCTGGCCAGCTACTGGACCCCGAAAGGCGGCGCGGTGACCCGCTAGCGGCGGCGCTAGCCGGCCGCGTCCGGGCCAGCCGGGCCAGCCGGGTCGCCCTCGTCCGCGGCCTCGACGTCATCGCGGGACACCCCGAGCAGATAGAGGACAGCGTCCAGGTACGGCACGCTGACCGAGGCGTCCGCGGCGTCCCGGACCACCGCCCGGGCATTGAACGCGATGCCCAGCCCCGCCGCGGCGATCATGTCCAGGTCATTGGCCCCGTCGCCGACCGCCACCGCCTGGCTGACCGGGACACCGGCCTGCGCGGCGAAGCGGCGCAGCGCGTCGGCTTTCCCGGCCCGGTCGATGACCGGGCCGGCCAGCTGCCCGGTCAGCTTCCCCCCGGAGATCTCCAGCGTGTTAGCGGCCATGTAGTCGATGCCCAGCTCGGCCGCGAGCGGGCCGGTGATCTGGGTGAACCCGCCGCTGACGATCCCGCACCGGTAACCGAGCCGGTGCAGGGTACGGATCAGCGTCCGGGCGCCGGGAGCGAGCCGCAGCTTCCCCCGGACGTCGTCCAGCGCTCCCGCGTCGAGACCGGCCAGCATGCCGACCCGCTCCCGGACCGAGGCGGTGAAGTCGAGTTCGCCGCGCATGGTGGCCTCGGTGATCTTGGCCATCTGGTCGGCGCAGCCGGCCCGCGCCGCGAGCAGGTCGATGACCTCACCGGCGAGCAGGGTGGAATCGACGTCCATCACCACCAGGCGCATGGCCCGGCGGTGCAGCCCGCCCCGCTGCACGGCCACGTCCACGCCCTGCTGGGTCGCCTCCCGGGCCAGATCCACCCGCAGCGCGCGCGGGTCGGCGCCGGACACGTCGAGCTCGATGCAGGTCACCGGGCGGTGCGCGAGCCGGTCGATGCGGTCGATGTTGGCGCCGCTGGCCGCGATCCGCCCGGCGATGGCCGCGACCGCGGCCGGGGCCAGCGGGCTGCCCAGCACGGTGACGTGCAGCTGGCCGCGACGACGGGCCGGCTCCCCGGAACCCATCGTGATCTCGGCGTCCAGGCCCAGATCGGTGGCGACGGCCCGGATCGCGCGGTGGATCGCGGTCAGGTCCGGATCGGCACCACAGCCGAGCAGGGCACCCAGCACCAGCCGTCCCCGGATCACCACCTGCTCGATGTCCAGCACGGTCAGCTCGTGCCCGGCCAGGGCGGAGAACAGCCGGGAGGTGACCCCAGGGCGGTCCCGGCCGGTCAGGGTGACCAGCAGAGTGGTCTGCGCGGCGTCCATCGGAGCTCAACGCTACCCGGGCTGGCGCCCGGCCCGGGTGGCGGGCGCGCATGCTTGCACCGGCCGGCCCGCCATGACATAGGTTCGGTCTGACACGACGCGACGCCTGGTCCTGGGCCGCGGTGTTGCTGGAAGGAGCCGGATGTCCGACGAGGTGGTACGGCTGCGGGGCGTCGGGGTCCGGCGCGGCGGGTCGGCGCTGCTGCGCGACGTCGACTGGACCGTCCACGACGACGAGCGGTGGGTCATCATCGGCCCCAACGGGGCCGGGAAGACCACGCTGCTCCAGGTGGCTGGCTGCCAGCTGTTTCCCACCGAGGGCAGTGCGGAGATCCTGGGCGACCGGCTGGGTGAGACCGACGTATTCGAGCTGCGGCCCCGGATCGGGCTGGCCAGCGCGGCGGTGGCCGACCGGGTGCCACCGGCCGAGAAGGTGATCGACCTGGTGCTCACCGGCTCGTACGCGATCGTCGGGCGGTGGAAGGAGGACTACGAGTCCTCGGACGTCACCCGCGCGGTCGAGCTGCTCGACGCGCTCGGCTGCGCCCATCTCATCCGGCGCCGGTTTGCCACCTTGTCCGAGGGAGAACGCAAGCGGGTGCAGATCGCGCGGGCCATGATGCCCGACCCGGAGCTGCTGCTCCTCGACGAGCCCGCGGCCGGGCTGGATCTCGGCGGCCGGGAGGACCTGCTGCGCCGGATCGCCATGCTGGCCCGCGACCCGCTGGCCCCGACCATGGTGATGGTCACGCACCATGTCGAGGAAGTCCCGGAGGACTTCACCCACGCGATGCTGCTGCGCCGGGGCGCGGTGCTGGCCGCCGGGCCCATCCTGGACGTGCTCACCGAGCAGACGCTGTCCAAGTGCTTCGGCCTGCCGCTGGCCATCGAGCGGCACGGCGCGCGCTGGACGGCCCGCTCCGCCCGGTAGGCCGTGCGCACCGCACGGCGGTCACCTTCGGGCTGGCGTCACCCGGGTGCTAGCGGGTACGAAGGTGACATGCGTGCCCAGTGGGCCAGGCCATGAGGGGCGACCGGGTCGAGATCGTCATCGACGCCGGCGGCACGTCCCGGACGTATGAAGTGACCGCCACCCGAGCCGGGCGCCGCGTCGAGGTGGTGACCGGGCGCGGCGTGGTCGAGGTGATGGAGGTCACCAGAGGCGGTGCGGTGGTGCGCACCGCGCGCTTCATGTCCAGCCGGGTGCTCGCCCTGGTCGAGCATCCGGCGGGCCGGGGCGCCGAGCCGGAGGAGGCCCGCCCGGCCGGGAAGCCGCGGGCCGACCGGCCCGCCGGGTCTGGCACGCCGCCGGCCAGGGTTCCCCGGGCCCGGGCGGCTGGCCGCGCCCGGCCGGCTGGCGCCGCCGGGGCGGGCGGAGCGGCCAGCGCCGAGCCGGCCGGGGCCGCGGAGGTGAGCGGGCCCGGCCGGGCAGCCCGCGCTGAGCCAGCCGGCGGCCCGGAAACCGGGCCGGGTGAGGCTGGCGAGCCGGCCAGCATGGTGGAAGACGCCGTCGACCGGACGGCGTCCCAGCTCGGCTAGGTATACCGGTCCAGGCCGGCTGGTTCTGCTACTTTCGGCAGTCTGGTGATCCTTGCC
Source organism: uncultured Actinomycetes bacterium (assembly GCA_963711705.1). GTDB lineage: Bacteria > Actinomycetota > Actinomycetes > Streptosporangiales > Streptosporangiaceae > RYN-230. Next base: position 113,387 of record CAVQFM010000010.1, on the reverse strand, counting down.
CGGGAGGGAGCCGCCATGGCCGGAAGGCCGCTGACCATCCTGTTCATGCCGGAAAGCGCGTACGGCCCGACCAACAACTGCATCGGGATCGGGGACGTGCTGCGCCGCCGCGGGCACCGGGTGGTGTTCGCCGCGGAAGCGTCCTGGAAGGGCAGGCTGGAGCCGCTCGGCTTCGAGGAGGACCTGGTCGACCTGTCCGCCCCGGCCGCCGCCGAGCAGGACGCGGGCCAGTTCTGGAAGGATTTCATCGCCAGCACCGCGCCGGAGTTCCGCAAGCCCACGATCGAGCAGCTGCAAACCTGGATCAAGCCGGTGTGGGAGGAGCTGATCGGCGGCGCGCGGTACTGCCACGAGCAGCTGTCCGCGATCGTGGCCCGCACCCGCCCCGACGTGATCGTCGAGGACAACGTGGTCGCCTTCCCGGCGCTGCTGACCGCGGGCGTCCCGTTCGTGCGGATCGTGTCGTGCAACCCGCTGGAGATCGCCGACCCGGCGCTGCCCCCGGCGTTCTCCGGTTATCCCGTCGCGGACCAGGCCCAGTGGCCGGAGTTCCGGGCCGAGTACGACCGGGTGCACCGCCCGATCTGGGCCGAGTTCAGCGACTGGGTGACCAGCCAGGGGGCGCCGCCATTGCCCGACCTGGGGTTCATCCACAGCGGGGACGTCAATCTGTATGTGTATCCGGAGCTGGCCGACTACCAGCGGTCCCGGCCGCTCGGGCCGGGCTGGCAGCGGCTGGACTCCTCGGTCCGGGAGACCGACGAGCGGTTCACCGTGCCGGACAGCCTGGCCGGCCAGGAGGGCGCGCTCATCTACTTCTCGCTGGGCTCACTCGGCTCGGCCGACGTGCCGCTGATGCGCCGGGTCATCGGCTGCCTGGCCGCCACCCCGCACCGCTACATCGTGTCCAAGGGGCCGCTGCACGCCGAACTGGAGCTCGCGCCGAACATGCACGGCGCCGAGTTCCTGCCGCAGACCTCGGTCATCCCGCAGGCTGACCTGGTCATCACGCACGGCGGCAACAACACCGCGACCGAATGCCTGCACTTCGGCAAGCCGATGATCGTGCTGCCGCTGTTCTGGGACCAGCACGACAACGCGCAGCGGGTGGACGAGCTGGGCCTGGGCGTGCGGCTGGACACCTACCGGTTCACCGACGCCGAGATGCACGGCGCGATCGCCCGGCTGCTCGGCGACGAAGCGCTGCGCGCCCGGCTGGGCGAAGCGGCCAGGCAGATCCAGGCCCGGCAGGGGCTGCGCCGGGCGGCCGGCCTGATCGAGGCGGCGGCGGGCTGACCACGCTCACCGGGCCGGGGCCAGGAACCCCTGCTCGACCGCGGAAAGCACCAGGTCCCGGGCGAACGCGCCGAGCCGGGGCGAGCCGTCCTCGATCAGCGCGACCTTGTCCAGCACCTGGTCGGCGGTGATCGCGTGCTCCTGCCAGGTGCCGCCGCCGAGCTGGTAGTTGGCCAGCATCGGCTGCAGCCGGTCCAGCGCCCGGGCGAACCTGGCCTCCGGGGTGCGCCGCTCCTCGAACTCCGCCCACAGCGCCCGGAATTCGGCCGTCTGCGCGCCGGGCAGCAGCCCGAACAGCCGCTCGGCCGCGGCCCGCTCGGCCGCCTCCTGCCGGGCCTGGGCGCGCGCCCCGGCGTAGACGAACAGGTCGCCCGCGTCGATTTCGACCAGGTCGTGGATCAGCACCATGCGGGCGGCCCGGCTCAGGTCCGTACCGGCCGGCGCATATTCCTGCAGAACGAAGACCATCAGGGCCAGATGCCACGAGTGCTCGGCGGAGTTCTCCCGGCGGCTGCCATCGAGGATGTGGCTCTGCCGGAGCACCGTCTTGAGCCGGTCGGCCTCCCGCAGGAAGCGAAGCTGGCAGTCCAGGGATTGCATGTGCCCCATTCGATCAGCCGCCTGCGGGTGCTGTCGCGGGAGATTTCCCGCCGCAGCGCCGGATCCGGGCGGTGACTGGCCGCTGGGCCGGCCCGCCGCACCCCCCCGGCCCGCCGATCCAGCCTCCGACGTGCGATCATGTCCTTGGGGGACCCAACGATGATACGGGGGACCGGCTCATCAGGCCCGCCCTGGCCGGGCAGTCTGCTGGCCAGGGCGGGTCACCCGGCAACGATCGTGAGGCGGCTTGGGTGGCGGTGTTCGGGGATGGTGACGAGCGACTCGTTATCTTGAAAAGCCCGTCTGAGCGGGCGTAGCGTCTCAGATATGACCGGCGCCGACGGCCTGCCTGCTGCGTGCCTCCGGGGGACCTCAATGACGTTGTGCGGCGGTGCGCGACCGGGCCGGGCCGCACGCCTGGCCGCACCGCCTGGCCCGGCACGGATGTGGGTGCTCGCCTCATCAGGAACCTGACTTCGGCGGCTGATCCAGCCGCCAGCCCAGCCACGGCGCCCCTGGCCTCCTCCCCCCCGGTCAGGGGCGCCGTCCTGTCCCGGCACTGGCGGCCCGGGTGCCCGGCTGACCAGCTTGGCCAGGCCTGCGCCGGAGCCCGGCCGGTGCCCTGCGGACCCGGGCCGAACGGTCGATCAGCTCACGCAGCGCCGCCTGGTCCACCACGCCGGGCCGCTTGACGGTAACGCCCTCGGGTGCGGGGCTGGCGGCTGACCGCAGGGCCGGCGGTTACTCGGTGCGCAGCGTGCCAGCGGCTGGCGTCCGGGCGGCAATTGCGGCGGGCACGGAGGCCAGCAGGTTCCCGGCCACGATGAGCGCGGCGCAGCCGGCGGCCAGCAGGAGCACCGGCACCACGGTGTCCGGGGCCACGCCCAGTGACCCGGCGAAGCTCTGCCACGCCCAGCGCCCGGCGGCGATGCCCAGCGGCACGCCCACCGCGATGGCCACGGCCAGGGTCAGTGTCGTCTGCCAGCCGACGATGGCCCGGACCTGGCGCCGGGTCATGCCCAGGGTCTTCAGCAGGGCCAGTTCCCGGCGCCGCCGGCGGACCGAGGCCAGCACGGTCAGGGCCAGGGACAGCACGGCGGCCGCGGCCAGGCCGAGGGCCAGCGCCAGCGGCTGGCTGCCCATCTGCGCGGAATTGAGGATGGCCGCGGGCCGCGCGCGATCCAGCCGCAGCTGGTAGGTGCCGCCGGGAGTGCCGTCCGGGTTGGCCGAGGTGATCACGTGCACCAGCCGGGCCCGCTGCGCGGCGCTGGTGCCCGGGACCAGGTCGATGGCCACCGCTGAGGGGGCGGCCTGCGAGCTCTGGCTCGGTGCCTGCCCCCCGCGCCCGGTCAGGCCCTGAGTCGCCAGCAGGGCCTGCTCGGAGAGCATCGCGCCCTGGCCGAGCGAAACGTGCTGGGACACCGCCACGCCGAACGAGGGCAGTGTCACCGTGCCCACGATGGTCAGCCGGCGCCGGTACGGCCTGTTGCCCACCAGGACCGTGTCGCCGATCTGCTGGCCGAGCTGGCGCAGGGTCACCGCGCCCAGCTCGATCTGGTCGTTACCGCTGACCGGCTGGCCGCTCGTGGTGGGCGGCTGGGCTGACCCGCGCTCGCGCTGCAGCCCGAGGGCGGGGACCACCCGGCCGTCGATCATCAGCTGGCTGAACCCGAAGCTGGACCAGGCCACCACCGTCGGCTGCCTCGCCGACCAGCCGGTTCATCACGCCGGGCGTGAAGTTCCCGTAGCCACCCTCGGCCTGGATCAGGATCTGCCAGTTCCAGCCGTACCGGGCCGGGTGCGTGATCAGGCCGGTCAGGCTGGTCCCGAACACGACCGCGACGATGACGGCCGTCACCGCCGCGATGGACCCGAGCAGGGTGGCCCGCACCGGGACCGCCTGCTGGCCCGATCCCGGCTCCAGGGCATTGCGGCTGGCCACCACCGCGGAAGCGGGCAGGCCAGCCACCGCGGCAGCGTGCGCAATGGCCGAGGGCCGCTGCTGCGCCGGGTGGGCCGACCGCCGGACCGCCCGCCCGGCGGCTGCGGTGAGCAGCCCCAGCAGGATGACGGCCAGCAGGACGGATCCGGCGCCCAGCACGAGACCGTCGACCTGGATCCCCCGGGCCGGGTCGAACTGGCGCACCGGGCCCACCGGGGCCAGCGGGGAGAGCGCTATCGCGCCCAGCACGGCGATGATCATGCCGCCGAGGACCGCGGCCGCGCCCGGCAGGCTGGCCCCGAGCGCCGCCTGCGCCCGGGTGGCCCCGAGGGCGCGCACGGCCGGTATGTCCCGCGCCGACCGGCTGAGCAGCTGCACCAGGCCCTGCCCGACGAGCACCAGCATGGCCGCGGCGGCGATCGCCCCGAACACGGCCAGGGCGACTGTCTGTGGCCGGATCGCCTGCTGCACCTCGCTGCGGGTGACATCTGAGCGGCTGATCGCGAAGCTCAGGCCGTTCACCTTCTGGTGGCTGGACTGGAAGATCTTCCGCTGCACGGACCTGGCCAGCGTGGCCAGGTGGCGCTGCAGGTCCGGGATGCCGGCCGTCCCGTGGGCCAGCTGGACCCCGACCCAGGCGAACTCGTAGTAGGGCAGCAGCTGCCGGGTGGCGGCAGGCGGCAGGACCGCCCCGTTCTGCTGGTCGGACTGGTCGATGAGCACCGGCGGGATGTCCACGATGGCGGTGACCCGGAACGTGACGCGCCGGCCCGGGGAGTCCTGAAAGGTCACCGGGTTCTGCCGGTAGAACTGGTAGGTCACCCGGCCGCCGACCCACACGCCGAACATCCGCGCGATGACCGGGCTGAGGGCGATCTGCCTGGTCGCGGTCAGCCCGGGCAGCCGGCCCGCGAGCACCGTCATCCGGTCCTGGCGGAAGTAGGAGCCGTTGAAGCTGCCGGTCACGTCGTTGGTCAGGAACGAGTCGCGGATCTGGCCGCCGACCACCGGGTTGGCGTTCAGCCCCATATACGCCGCGCTCGAGGTGATCCCGGGCAGTCCCGAGATCAGCCTGATCGGTTCGGTCACCGGTACCCCGGGTGGTTTTCCTGGCACGTTGACGAACGCGTCGCTGATGTTGATCGACGCCAGGTAGCGGCCGTACGCGGAGGCGGTGCGGCGGGCGCCGGCCAGCGCGGCCAGGGCCACCGCGCCGAGCAGGCCGCCGATGAGGGCCACGGTGACGACCGCCCGCCAGGACCGGCCGCCGGTCGCGCGCCACAGATAGCAGGCCGCGCGCATTACCGCGTCACCTGTGCCGGAGCCCGGCCGGGCCAGCTGGTCATGACGCCATTCTCCGCTGGCCGGGGCGGCCCGCGCCGGAATGGCTGCACCACAAAATCGGGGAGGGCAGCACTACCGTGGCCCTTATGACCCTGTGCCGCTGCCCGGTAGCACGCTACGATCACCGGCTGATGGACAAGATCCGGGTCGCGCTGGCCGAGGACAACGTGCTCCTGCGGGAGGGCGTCTCCCGGCTGGTCGCGTCGAACGAGGACTTCGAGCTGGTCGGCACGGCCCCCGACCTGCCGCAGCTGCTCGCCCTGGTGGCCGAGGCGCAGCCGGACGTGGTGATCACCGACATCCGGATGCCGCCGACCGGGACCAGCGAGGGCATCCAGGCCGCCGCGTGGCTGCGGGAGAACCACCCGTCGGTGGGCGTGGTCGTGCTCAGCCAGTACACCGCGCCCGGGTACGCGATGGCGCTGCTGGAGCACGGTTCGGCGGGCCGGGCCTACCTGCTCAAGGAACGGGTGGCCAGCGTGGACGAGCTGGCCCGGGCCATCCGCGCGGTGGCCAGCGGCGGGTCGGTGATCGACCCGCTGGTGGTGGACGAGCTGGTCCGCACCCGGTCCCAGCATCAGCTGTCCAGCGTGGCCCAGCTGACCCCGCGGGAGGCGGAGATCCTGGCCGAGATGGCCCAGGGCAAGAGCAACGCGGCCATCGCGGCCGCGCTGACCGTGTCCGAGCGCGCGGTGGAGAAGCACACCAACTCGATCTTCGCCAAGCTCGGGCTCAGCGAGGAGAAGGACCTGAACCGCCGGGTGAAGGCGGTCCTGCTCTACCTGAGCCAGGCCCAGGAGACCTGACCGGGGGGTGGCCACCCCCGGAACTTGGGTGGCAGCACCCTCGGCGGGCGCGGGGGCCCGTGACAAGCTTGAGGTATGACCACCCCGCACGCAGTGGTCGTGGTAGACGACCAGGCACCCTTCCGGCTGGCCGCCAAGGCCGTGCTGCGCCGCCTGGACTGCTTCGAGCTGGCCGGGGAGGCGTCCAGCGGGCAGGCGGCGATCGAGCTGGTTGACGCGCTGCACCCAGCGCTGGTGCTGATGGATATCAACATGCCCGAGATGAGCGGGATCGAGGCGACCCGCCGCATCGTGGCCGCCCACCCCGACGTGGTGGTGTTCCTCTGCTCCACCTACGACGTGGCCGACCTGCCGCCCGCCGTCGTGGACAGCGGCGCGGCCGGGTACCTCAACAAGGAGCAGTTCGGCGCGGACACGCTGCGGCGGCTGTGGGCCGAGCGCGGCTCGGGGAACTTCGCCACCACCTGACCCGGGCGTCCCGGGCTCGTGGGCGGGAACGTCACTATCGGCGGCCCCGGGCGTCCCCGGCGGGCAGCGGCTGGACCGGTTTTCGTTCTGCTTACTGGTGGTGGTTTTCCAGGATCGGGACCGAGCCGCTGATCGTCGTGCCGTGGCCGGGCTGCGACTCCCAGCGGACGGTGCCGCCGATCGCGCCGAGCCGGTCGGACATGTTGACGAACCCGTGCCCGCCACGCGCCTGGGCGGCGTCGAAGCCGGGGCCGTTGTCGCTGACCGAGAACAGCAGGCCACCGGATTCCTCCCACAGCCGCACCTGCACAGCCGCCCCGGGGGCGTGCTTGCCCGCGTTCTGCAGGGCCTCCAGGCAGCAGAAGTAGACCGCGGTCTCCACACCCTGGGAGTAGCGGCCGATCCCGTCGGTGTGCACGGTGACCGCGAGCGGCGACCGGCTGGCCGCGGCGCGCAGCGCCTCACCCAGGCCGTTGTCGGCCAGCAGCGGCGGGTAGATCCCGTGCGCCAGCTCCCGCACCTCGCGGATCGTGGCCTGGACGTCCTCGGCCATCGCGCCCAGCATCTCGATCCCGGCGGCCTGGTCGTCGGCGATGATGTCGGTGGCCAGCCGGAGGTTCACGGCCAGCGCCACCAGGTGCTGCTGGGCCCCGTCGTGCAGGTCGCGCTCCACCCGGCGGCGCTCCGCGTCGCCGCTGGCCACGATCCGGGCCCGGGACTCGCGCAGCTCGTCGGCCTGGCGCCGCAGCTCGTCCAGGGTGGTCTGCAGCTCGGCGTCCAGCTGGACGTTGTAGAAGGCCAGGCCGGCCTGGCGGGCCAGCTCGGTGAGCACCCGCTCGTCCTCTTCGGAGAACACGTCGGCATCAGCCGGGCGCTCGATGACCAGCAGGCCGAGCAGTTCGCCGCCGTGGCTGATCGGCGCGACCCGCAGCTGGCTGCGGTCCCGCCCGTTGAGCAGTGACGGCAGCCAGACCGAGGTCCACGCGTTGCCGGACACCCCGGCCCGGGTGACCACCGGGCGCTCCCGGTCGCCGAGCACGATCGACCGGCGGCCCGCGTCCGGCACGGACACGGCCAGCTCCAGCACGTCCCCGGTCCCGGTGTAGATTTCCGCACTGGTCAGGCCCAGGGTCTTGCGCAGTGACTCGGCCAGCTGGAGCAGCAGCTCGTCCATGGCCACGGCCCGGGTCATCCGGCTGCCGAACGTGCGCAGCACCTCATCCGGGGCCTCCTTGGCCCCGTACACGAACCGGGTGGCCGAGGCCAGCAGCCGGTCCCGGGCGGGCAGGTAGCCGACCGCGGCCACCGCCGCGGCCAGCATGGACAGCCCGAGGATCTCCCGGTCGCCGTGGTCGCCGGGCTGCTGGCCCAGGCCGAGCACGATGACCACGTAGATGGCGGAGACCACGATGCTGAACCCGGCCAGCGACAGCACGTGGACCAGCAGCCGGCCGGCCAGCGGGGCCAGCTGCGCGCTGGTGCCCGCGACCAGCCCGGCGGGCACGGCCACAGTGGCCGCGGCGGCCACCGCGCCGACCGGGCCGGGCCAGCCGACCAGCAGGTGCAGCACCCCGCAGACCAGGGCGGCGTCCGCGGCCAGCACCAGGCCGACCGCGAGCCACTGCATCCGCTCCCGGTCCCGGCCGCCCAGCCGCAGGTAGCGCAGGCGGGCGGCGGGCAGCGCGGCCAGCAGCGCGACCGGCCAGATCACCATGGCCGCGGGGCGGGGGAACTGGTGCCCGGTGACGGCCAGCAGCAGCCCGGCGGCCAGCGCGGCCAGGTAGCCGGCGATGGCCGTGGTACGCCGGGCCTGGCTGGTGAGCCGCCCGTCCGGCGCGGCCAGCACGAAATGCACGCTGGCCGCGATGACCAGCGGGCCGGCGACGGTGGCCACCGAACGGGCCAGCCCGTGCGAGCCGGGCGGCGGCTGGCTGCCCAGCCGGGCCGCGGTCAGCCCGATCGCCCCGGTGAGCGCGCCCGCCGCCAGCTGCCACTGCCCGGACAGCCCGGGGGCCACGCTGGCGACCACGGCGGCCAGCGCCCAGGCCACGCAGAGCGCGTAGCCGACGGCCTGCACAGCCGGGAGGCCGGCCTGGTCCTGGACCCGCAGCCCGGCGACGACGACCGCCACGGTGACCGCGGTCAGCAGCACCCCGGTGGCCACCTGCCATCCGTGGCCGGTGCTGCGCGGCAGCGTGCTGGTGGCCGGGCTGGCCACGGTGTCGTGTACTCGCGTGTTCATCCTCGCCCCGGTTCTGGCCGCTGGCCGGCCGGTGGGGATCCGGGGGTCCCCACGGTCAGCGCGCCTCGATGATGACCGGGCCGCTGGTGTCCGGTTCGGCTTCGGTTTCCTCGATCCGGCCGTCGCGCATCCGCACCACCCGGCCGGCCGCGGTGGCCACCCCGGCGTCGTGGGTGACCATGACGATGGTCTGGCCCCCCAGGTGCAGCCGCCGCAGCAGCTCCATGACCTCGTCCCCGCCCGCCGAGTCGAGCGCGCCGGTGGGCTCGTCGGCGAGCAGCAGCGTCGGCTCGTTGGCCAGCGCCCGGGCGATGGCCAGCCGCTGCCGCTGGCCGCCGGACAGCACGCCCGGCACGGCACTGGCCTTGTCGCTGATGCCGAGCAGGTCGAGCAGGTCCCGGGCCCGGGTCTCGGCCATCTTCCGGCGGCGGCCGGCGATGACCGCGGGCAGCGCCACGTTCTCCAGCACGGTCATGCCCTCCAGCAGGTTGAAGAACTGGAAGACCAGCCCGATGTGCCGCCGGCGGAGCCGGGCCAGGTCATCCTCGCTGCGCCCGGTCACCTCTTCGCCGGCCACGGTGATCTCGCCCTCGTCGGGCGTGTCCAGCCCGGCCACCAGGTTCAGCAGGGTGGACTTGCCGCAGCCGGACGGGCCCATCAGGGCCACGAATTCACCGCTGGTGATGTCCAGGTCCACCCCGCGCAGCGCGCGCACCGGGGCGTTCTCGGCCTCGAAGGTCTTGCGCACGCCGCGCATGACCAGGGCCGGAGAGTTGTCGTTCATTACCCCCCCATTCGGGTTGTCAGGTCGATAGGCCCGCCTGGGCCAGCCAGCGGGCCAGCCAGCGGGGCAGCCGCGGGGGCCGCGGTCCCGGCCTGGACGTTGGCCAGGTGGGTGATCTTGTACGCGGTCACCGGGGTGTCGCGGCCCTTGACCATCTGCGCGCCCAGCGAGATGGCGTGCACCGGCGTGCTCAGCGCCTGCAGCGTGGCTTCGGACAGCACCGTCTCGCCCGCCTCCGCGAACTGCTGCAGCCGCTGGGACAGGTTCACCGTGTCGCCGACCAGCGTGTACTCCAGCCGCTCGGCCGAGCCGAGCAGCGCCGCCGCGGCCTCACCGCTGGACAGCCCGAGCCCGAGGCCGAACGCGGGCAGGCCGTCCGCGGCCCAGTGCTCGTTGATGCCGGCCTGCAGGTCGTGCATGACCGACGCCGCGGCCACCGCCCGGTCGGCGTGATCAGGCTGCGGGAACGGCGCGCCGAACACCGCCATCACCGCGTCGCCCACGAATTGCATCACCGTGCCCCCCTCACCCAGGATGGCCCGGTTCATCGCGGCCCGGTGCGTATTCAGCTGACCGGCCAGCTGGCTCGGGTCGGCGTGCTCGGCGATCGTCGAGTACGACCGGATGTCGCTCATCAGCACGGTCACCACGACCCGCTCGGTCTCGCCGATGTCGCGCCGTTCCTGGCGCAGCTTGTCCGCGAGCCCGCTGGGCAGCAGCCGGGACAGCGTCTCGCCCTGTTCCTCGCGGTCCACGATGGCCTGGTGCAGCAGCCGCAGCCGGTGCAGCGCACTCGTGTCGCCCGCCGAGACGCCCTCGGCCAGCTTGACGAACACCGCCTCGACCTCGGTGTCCACCGCCTCGGCGGCGACCCGGCGGGTGGCGGCGATGGCCTTGATCGGCTTTCCCTCGGCGATCATGCCGAGCAGTTCTTCCTCACCGGGGGTCAGCCCGCCGGGCTGCACCACCGGCCGGACCAGCGCCTCGACGATCGCGGGGTCCAGCGCGGTGCCGCCGGTGGCCACCGCGCGGATCGCGTCGACCAGCTGGTTGCCCTCGGCGACGTGGTCTTTCAGCAGGTAGCCGTAGCCCGCCGAGCCCTCGGCCAGCAGGGACACCGCGTACTCGGGGTCCTCGTACTGGGAGAGCACCACCACCCCGGTACCCGGATGGCGCTTGCGCACCTCCTTGGCCGCGTCGATGCCCTCCCGCTGGAACGACGGTGGCATCCGGATGTCGGTGACCAGCACCTGGGGGCTGGTCGCGGCGGCGCCGTCGATGACCCCGGAGTAGTCCTCGGCCACCCCCACCACGGCCAGGTCGCGGTGCCGCTGGATGAGGGCACGCACGCCCTCGCGCACGATCAGGTTGTCGTCCGCGAGGAAGACGGTGATCGGTTCGGCCCGGTCGGCGTCAGTGTGCTCCACGTAACAAGTTTTCGCATATCAGGCAGCGACCCGCCAGTGGGCAGGCATGCATCCGGCCGGTGGTAGTGGCACACCCGGGGCGGGCTGGCCAGCGTCCCGTCATTCGCTGCGCAGGATGTCGGCGGGCCGCGCCCGGGCCGCGGACTCCCCGGGCACGGCCGCGACGGCCACCGCGAGCGCAAGCCCGGCGGGGATCAGCACGGCCAGCGCCACCAGCGGCACCACGACGGTCGGCAGGATGCCCAGCTGGACGGCGAAGATCCGCCAGGCCACCCGGCCGCACAGGATGCCGGCCGGGATGCCGAGGCACAAGGCGGCCACGGTGAGCGCGCTGGCCTGCCAGCTGACCGCGCCGCGCACCTGCCATCTGGTGAAACCGAGCGCGCGCAGCACGGCGAAGTCGCGGCGGCGGCGCCGGACCGAGGTCAGCAGCAGGTGGGCGATCGTCAGCAGGGCGAGCAGGCTGAGCGCGATCCCGAGCAGCAGCGGCAGTTGCTGGACCCGCCCGAAGTTGACCACGTCGGTGGGTGCGGCCGGGCCCTGGGTGGCAAACGGGCCCAGCCGGCCCACCCGGGTGGCGAAGTCGTTGAGCCCGGCCTGCCCGCCCGCGGCCGGCCGGAACCTGACCAGCAGGGTATCGAGCGGTGGCGGTGGCACGCTGGGTGGCAGCAGCGATGCGCAGCCCACCGACCGTGAGCGTGGCACCCTTGCCGAGGCCGAGGACGTCGCCGAGGGTCGGGAAGACCGCGGTACCGACGATCTTGAGCGGGTGCGTGCGGAAGCCGCCCAGCGATACGTTCACGGTTTCCCCGAGGTTGCGCGTGGGTGGCCGCGAGCGTGCGTGCCCCGACGGCGATCTCGCCCGGACCGCGCGGCAGGTGACCCTGGCGAAGCACCGGCAGGAGCGAGGCGTGGTGCCCGGGCAGCAGCGCGATGCTGTCGGCGGCCACTCCGCGGATAGTCAGCGGGGCACCGGTGTAGCCCACCGCCCACGCGGCCACCGCGGGATCGTGGACCACGCCGCGGGCCGCCTCGCTGATGCCGGTGTTGCGCGTGTTGCTCACGTAGGCGCCCCAGGTGACGCCGTACAGCCGCGGCGTGGCGAGCAGGTTGGCCAGGCTGGCCGTGAAGACCAGCGCCGCCATGAGCGCGGCTATGCCGACCACCGCGCTGGCAATCGTGCTGCGCACCGGCAGGGCGGTCCGGCCCGCGCCCGGCTGCAGCGCCAGGCGGAGGCCGATCACCGCCGTCACCGAGCGGATAGCCGAGGTGGCCGCGGCGCCGAGCCGCGCTCCCCGGCCCGCCGCCTCGCTGGCCGGACGGGCCCGGCCGCCCGCCGCGCCACCTGCCCTGGACCGGGCGCGGCCCGCCCTCGCGGCCCGCCAGGTCGGCCAGGCCGCCCCGGCTACCGTGGCCACCATGGTGGCGGCCACGCCGAGACCGAGCACGGTCACGTCCGCGTGTATCCCAGGATGTGGCTCCGCTACCCCAGCCAGGCCGACCGGCAGTAGCGGGGAAACCGCCACCGCAAGCAGCGCGCCCGCCACCCCGCCGGCCGCGCCGATCACTGCGGCGCGGCTGAGGCCGACGGCGAACAGCGCCCGGCGGCCCATCCCCAGGGCCCGCAGCGTGGCGTACTCGGCGCTGTCCAGGAAGCTCACCCGGGCCAGCAACTGGCCGAGAATGAGCAGGCCGATGACCCCGAGCAGCCCGCCGAGCAGCCAGAGAGCGACCGCCTGGAGGTGGATCGAGCGCTCGGTGTTCGCGGCCTGGACGTCCAGCGGGTAGCTCTGGATGAACTTGCCCCCGGCCATGCGGCTGACCTGGCGCTGGACAGCGGGCAGGTCCGCCACGCCGTGCCGGAGCCGCAGAGCCAGGCCCGCGGACGACATCCAGGCCGGAGTGATGCTCGCGGTAGAAGGCCGGGGTCGCCCAGATGATGTCTGTGCCCGTCCCGCTCTGCGGCGGGAACTCGGCAGGCGCCGCGTCGATGCCGACGACCCGGAAACTGAACCCTTCGAGCCGGTCAGTCGCGGTCCGCAGCTTGACCCGCAGGACGTCACCGACGCCCAAATCCGACGCCTGGGCCAGGGTGAATGAGATATTGACCTCACCAGGACGCCCTGGATCGGCGAGCCGGCCAGCCAGGATCTTCCGGTGCCAGAACTGGGCAGGCACGGTGCTGGTCTCCGGGGCGATGATGCCCGCGTTGGCGGGCGTCGCCGCGTTGTAGTTAGCCAGGATGGCGGACTGGGTTACTTGCGGCAGCCGGGCGGCCGCGGCCAGCGAGAAGTGGCCGAACGTCTGGGATGGCCCGGGAAACGAGAACAGCAGCACGTCGGGCGCCTGGCTCCAGGCCAGCAGGTCCGGATAGGCCGAGTCGGTCCGCCGGGCACCCGCGGCCGCCGCCTGCACAACTCCCGCGAACAGGGCCGCGATCAGGGCAAGCATCAGCCAGGTACGCCATCGCGCGCGGAACTCGGCCCGCACGACGAGCCATCCAGCGGTCACTGCTTCCCCCCTGCTGGCCTAAGGGTACGGCCGGCCAGGTGCGAACGGTAGGCGCCCGTCCCGGGCACCGCCGCAGGGATCCATCCCTGCCTGCCATTGCGCCATGCCGGGGTGGCCGCCGGGAAGGGGGCGAGCACCCCGGCCGGCGGTGGTGCCTGCCGCACCGGGCGCCGCGCGGGAGCACCCTGGTCTGCTGGCCCCGGTCCTGCCTACGCTCGGCTCATGAACGGCCAGGGTGCCGGGAACGGGCCGGGCGGAGGACACCCATGCGGGTAGTGCTGCGCCTGGCCGCGCATGAGCTCCGGGCCCGCTGGGCGAGCTGGGCGGTACTCGTCCTGCTCGTCGCGGTGGCGGGGGGCGCTGTGCTGACCGCGGCCGCGGGGGCGCGGCGGACGGCCAGTGCCTACCCCCGCTTCCTGCGTGCCTCGCACGCCTCGGACCTGCTGGTCGCGCCGGCCGGGACCGGGGTAGGCGGCTACGACGCCGCGCTGGCCCGGCTGCCGGGCGTGGCCGAGATCGCCCCAGTGGTCGGGCTGAACGTGCAGCCGGTCGGGCCGGGCGGCCAGGTCAACCTGTCCGCGGTCACCCAGGCACCGCTGGACCGCCGGGGGAGTCAGCTGGACATTCCCAAGGTGCTGGCCGGGCGGCTGCCGCGGCCGGACCGCCCGGGCGAGATCGCGCTGACGCCGGCCGCCGCCGCCCGGCTGCACGTTCACCTGGGCAGCCTGCTGGCCATGAAAGCGCTCGCCAACCCCAGCCCGCCCCGGCCGGGGAGCCCGGCTGGCCAGCCGCGCAGGCTGGCCGAGCGGGTGGTCGGCATCATCGTCACCCGGTCCTCGGTGGCCCCGGTCACCGACAACGACCGGGTCCCGTACATCCTGGCCAGCACGGCGCTGTGGCACCGGCTGGGCCCGCGGTACCGCGGCTTCGACGGCGCCGAGCTGAAACTGAGCCCGGGCGCGGTCCCGGGGACCGTGGGCAGCGAGGCCCAGGCGCTGGCCCGCCGGTTTCCCGCCACGCGGAACGTTATCTACCTGTCCGACGAGAGCATCCAGGTCGCGGCCATTCAGCGGTCGATCCGGCCGGAAGCCATCTCGCTCATCGTCTTCGCGCTGGTGCTGGCGGGTACCGCGCTGCTGATCATCGGCCAGGCAGCGGCCCGGCTGCTAGCCGCGGTGGCCGCCGACCATCCGGTGCTGGCGGCCCTGGGGATGACCCGGGGCCAGCTCACCGCGGCCGGGCTGGCCGAAGTGACCGCGGCCGGGGCAGCGGGGGCGCTGCTCGCCGCCGGGGTGGCGGTGGTGGCGTCGCCGCTGATGCCGGTCGGCGCCGCGCGGCTGGCCGAGCCGGACCCAGGCATCAGCGTGGACTGGGCCGTGCTGCTCCCCGGCGCGGTCGCCATCGTCGTGCTCCTGGTGGCCTCGGCCGCCTGGCCTGCCTGGCGGCTGTCCGGCGGCCGCGCGGCCAGCGGGGCCGCGGCTGGCCGGGGACCGGGGTCCGGGTCGCGGCTGGCCAGCTGGCTGGCCGCGCGGGGCGCGCCGCTGGCCGTGACCGCCGGAGTCCGGCTGGCGCTGGAACCCGGCCGGGGCCGGTCAGGCGTGCCGGTCCGGACCGCGCTGACCGGCACCGTGCTGTCGGTCCTGGCGGTCACCGCGGCCGTTACGTTCGGCGCCAGCCTGCTGACGTTCGTGTCCACTCCCCGGCTGTACGGCCGGACCTGGGATGCCGCTGTCGACCTGCAGTTCCAGTTCGTGACGCCCGGGCAGGCCGAGGCCTGGTTCGGCCGGTCGGCCGGGATCACCGGCTGGACGTTCGGGGACCACGGCGTCATCAGAGTCAATGGCGTGGTCGTGCCCGCCATCGGCCTGGCCCCCGGCCGGGGCCCGCTGCTCGCCCCGACCCTGCTCGACGGACGTCAGCCGCGGACCAGCCACGAGATCGTGCTGGGCCGGTCCATCCTGCGCCGCCTCGGGCTGCGGGTCGGGCAGCAGGCCCAGGTGAACGTCAGCGGGCATCGGAGCACGGCCCGCATCGTCGGCACGGCCGTGTTCCCCTACTTCGACCAGGGCGACTTCACGCCGACCGACCTCGGCGAGGGGGCCGAGACCACGGCAGCGCTGCTGCGCCCGCAGACCGCCGAGCTCGGCAGTGGGCCCGGACACGAGTTCGTGCTGGTCAAGTTCCGCGGCGGGCCAGCGGGGGCGGCCGCTGCCGCCGGATTCCGGCGCTCCTTGGCCCGCTTCTGCTCGACCGTGCAGCAGTCCACCTGCGTGGTGCTCGGCCAGCGGCCGAACGCCGTGACCGACTATGCGCGCATCGACGGCACCCCGGAGGCGCTGGCCGCCGTGCTCGCGGTCATTGGCATCGCGGTGCTCGGCCAGCTGGCCGTCATCTCCGGGCGGCGGCGGCGGCACGACTTCGCCATCTTGAAGGCGCTCGGCCTGCTGCGCCGGCAGGTCAGCGAGATCACCGCGTGGCAGGCGAGCACGCTGGCCGGGGTCTGCCCTGCTGGCCGGGCTGCCGCTGGGGGTGGCGGCGGGCCGGTGGGCCTGGCAGCTGTTCGGCGCTGGCCTGGGTATCCCGGCCGATCCCGTCGTGCCGGTGCCGCTGGTGCTGCTGATGGTGCCCGCGGTCATTCGTCATCGCCAACGTTGTCGCGTGGTGGCCCGGCTGGTCCGCGGCGCGGATCAGCCCAGCGCAGGTGCTGCGCACGGAGTAACGCAAGGGGGCTTGGGTCATGAACGTGCTGGACGCACAGGGACATCAGAAAGTCGTTCGGCCACCACCGGGTGCTGGCCGGGGTGGACCTGGCCATCGAGGCCGGTGAGATGGCCGCGGTGGTCGGCGAGAACGGGAGCGGCAAGTCCACCCTGCTGCGCATCCTGGCCGGTGATCTCCACCCGGACGCGGGCCGGGTGCGGGCCAGCGGCCGGGTGGGCTACTGCCCGCAGGCGGTGGTGCTGGACGACGCGCTCACGGTGGATCAGCACATCCGGTACTTCCAGGCCGCCTACCAGATCGCGGCGGCGGACCGGGCCGAGGAGCTGATCGGCCGGCTCGGCTACGCCGGCAGCCGGCACCAGCCGCCGGCACCCTGTCCGGCGGGACCCGGCAGAAGCTCAGCCTCACCCTGGCGCTGCTGCACGAGCCCGCGGTGCTGCTGCTCGACGAGCCCTACCAGGGTTTCGACTGGGAGACCTACCTGGCGTTCTGGGACCTGGCCGGGGAACTGCGCGCCGCGGGCACCGCCACCCTGGTCATCACCCACCTGGTGTTCGAGCAGGAGCGCTTCGACCGGGTCTGGCATCTGGCCGGCGGCCGGATCGCGGACGGGGAGGCCCGCCATGCGCCAGCAGCTTGACGTCGCCATCCGGCACAGCCTGGCCGAGCAGGCCCGCAACCGGCTGGCCTGGGTGCTGCTCATCGCGTTCGTGCCCGGCTGGTACCTGATCATCGGGTCGATGATGCGGCACACCGGGGCCCCTTCCTGCTCCGGGCCACCGGGACCGTACTGGTGGTGGACGGGCACGACCTCACCCTGATCACCGCCGGGCTCAGCGCGATCACGCTGATCACCGGGTTCGTGGTGTTCGCCGCCACCCGCCGCGCGCTGCCGTTCGACCGGCGCCTCATCCTGTCCGGGTACCGG
Organism: uncultured Actinomycetes bacterium; assembly: GCA_963711705.1. Classification (GTDB taxonomy): domain Bacteria; phylum Actinomycetota; class Actinomycetes; order Streptosporangiales; family Streptosporangiaceae; genus RYN-230. The sequence goes on along the minus strand of CAVQFM010000010.1, from coordinate 96,318 downwards.
CCGGGCGCGCTCATCGCGGCCAAGACCACCGCGGCGCTGGCCGTGGCGGCCGCGGTCGGGCGCCTACGCGGCCCTGGTCATCCTGGCGTTCTGGCGGCCCGCCGGCCTGTGGGCCATCGCACTGGCGTTCATCATGGCCACCGCGACCTACGCCGCGCTCGGCCTGCTCATCGGCGTGCTGGTCCGCGGTGATCTGGAGGGGTTCTTCCTGATCATCATGCTGGCCATGCTGGACACCTTCCTGGAGAACCCGGTGGACAACCCGCTGGCCAACAAGCCGATCCTGGAGTTCTTCCCGTCCTACGGGCCGACCCAGTTCGCGGCGGCGGGCGCGTTCCACCACCAGGTGCTGGCCGGCATGGCCGGCGTATCCCTGGCCTGGACGGCCGCTTTCGCCCTGCTCGGCCTGGCCGTTCTCCGCCTCCGCATGCCGCACCACCGGTCCTGGCCCCACCCCGCCCGCCAGCTGAGCACCTGATCATCTGCCCGGAATGTGTGCGCAAACCGCTGTCCGCACAGCGGTTCTAGTACACATTTGGACGCGGATGCCTGCGCATTCGACGACGGGTGCCCGCGGTTGGGGCTGGGGCGGGTGGCTGGAGTGGTCACTCGGCGCGGAGCTGGGTGGCGGGGGAGACGTGGGCGGCTTCGCGGGCCGGGAGGACGGCGGTGAGCAGGGCCAGCAGCCAGGTGACCGGGATGGCCAGCAGGACCAGCAGGACCGGAATGACCGCCGTGCTGCCCACGCCCAGCGAGGCGGCGAACAGCGCCCAGGCCCAGCGGCCGGCCAGCAGGCCGGCCGGCAGCCCGATCAGCAGGGCCACGGCGGCCAGCGCGGTCGCCTGCCAGGCGACCACCAGCCGCAGCTGGCCCCGGAACAGGCCGAGTGCCTTGAGGATGGCCAGGTCCCGGTGCCGCCGGCGGACGCTGGTCACCAGCACATGGGCCAGTGCGCCCACCGCGAGCAGGGCCAGCAGCACGCCGAGAGCCAGCGGGGTGTCCCGCACCGTGGTGTAGTCGCGGATGTCAGCCGGCCGCTGGTCGCTGACCAGCAGGCAGAGTCCCGGCTGGCAGCCGGCCCGGGCCACCGTGGCGGCCAGCCGGGCGGTGGCCGCCGGCGCTGGTCCCCGGGCGGTAGCGGATCAGCGCGAAGTTGTAGCAGGTGGCCGATCCGCCGCAGAGCGGCGGGTTGGGCACGGACAGCAGCCGGGCGTTGACGGCGGCGCCGGTGCCCAGGTCGGTCGGGACGGCGGTGGCCTGGCTGAACAGCGGGAACGTGGCCACCCCGGTGATCCGCAGCCGCCGGGTGGTCCCGTTGACCCGGACCGGAACTACCTGCCCGACGTGCCAGCCCGCCGCCCGCAGTGTCCGCTCGCCGAGCACGAGCTGGCCCGGGCCGTCCGGCGCGTGGCCGGCCAGCAGGGTGAGGAAATCGCGGCCGTGCAGCGGGTCCACGCCGACCGCCGGGACCGCCTGGCCACCGATACCCAGCTGCCCGTAGTCGCCGGCCGCGTAACCACGCACCCCGGGCTGCGCCATGACCTTGCCCAGCAGCGCGGCAGGCACGCCAGCGAACTGGAGGTCCAGCTCTTCGGTCCAGTTCTGCCCGTACCGGTGCGGGGTGCTGATCAGGGTGATCAGGCTGGCCCCGAACACCGCCGCGGCCACCACCGCGCCCACGGCCACCGTGGCCGCGGTCGAGCGCGCTGCGTACCGGCACGGCGCTGCGGCCCTGGCCGGGCTCGAACGCCATCCGGACGCCGAGCGTGCTGGTCACCGGGCCAGTCCGGCCCAGCACGGCCGCGATCGGGGAGCGCCGGAGCGGCCCGCCCGGCTCGGCCACGCCGGGCGGGCCGCCCGGGCTGCTGGCCAGCCGCCAAGCCACCGGCACCATCAGGGCCACCGGGGCGAGCAGGGTGACCGCCAGTCCCACGGCAAGCACCGCGAAGTCCGCCTGGACGCCCGGGTCCGGCTCGGCCAGCCGGGCCGCGCCGATCGGCATCACCGGCGAGGCCACGATCGCCAGGACCACGCCCAGCAGCGCGCCGCCGGTGGTCACCGCGGCCGCCCGGGCCAGGGACAGCCAGAACAGCAGCCGCGGGGTCATGCCCAGGGTGCGCAGCGTGCGGAACTCGGCCGCGTCCAGGATGAGCTGGCGGGCGAGCAGCGGGCCGAGCACGGCCAGCGCGAGCAGGCCAGCCAGCGCGGCGAACAGGGCCAGGGCGGTCGCCGCCGGGTCGATGGCCCGCTCGGTGGCGGCCTGCTGGACGGTCAGGTTCACGAAGCTGAGGCCGCCGGCCGACCGGTAGTGCCGGGCCAGCGCGGTGGCCGCGGCGCGGAATGCGGCCGGGCTGGCGCCTGGGCGCAGCCGCACGTTGGCGGCGTCCCCCGGCCCGAACGGGCGCCCGGTGCCGCCGCGCCAGAAGGCCGGGCTGAGCAGCACCCGGGGCGCGCCGGCCAGTCCAGGCGCGGGCACCACCTGGTCGTCGAAGACGGCCACCGCGGAGACCCGGAAGGCCAGCGGCACCGGGTGGCCCGGCCTGGCCCGGGCCGGCTGCGGCGGGCATACCTTGGCCGTGCTCGGCACGCCGATCAGATGCACGATGCTGCCCGGCCGCAGCCGCTGCTGCGCGGCCAGCTGCGGGTCGACGACGACACCGGCCGGATCACTGCGGGCCGGCCACCGGCCAGCCAGGATCCGCACCCGGTCGGTGGTCACCCCGAGGGTGCCGTCCGGGCTGGCCAGCGCCTCCAGCTGCCCGGCCGGGCCGCCGCCCCGGCCGGGGGCGGCCAGCTCGTAGACCACCTCGGTGGACAGCGCGGCGACCTGCGGCAGCTGGGCCAGCGCCCGGTAGAACCCGGCCAGGCCGGTGCAGTCCGGGATGACCTGCACGGTGGCTGCGCTGCTCCAGCGCAGCAGCCGCGGGTAGGCGGTGCCGGTGCGGCGCGCCCCGGCCGCCGCGGTCAGCGCCGCCCCGCTGATCAGCCCAAGCAGCAGGGCCAGGACCAGTGGGCCCCGCCAGCGGTGGCGTAGCCCGGCCAGGAAGCTGAGTGTCACGGAGCCCACGACGGCGCCCCGGTTACTCGGCCCGGAGCGCGGCGGCGGGGCGGACCCGGGCGGCGGTGCGGCCCGGCCAGGCTGCGATCAGCAGGGCCAGCACCACCGTGACCGGGATCGTCGCCAGCACCAGCCGGACCGGGACGGTGGCCGTGGCTGAGACCCCAGCCGCGCCCGCGAACAGCGCCCAGGCCCACCGCCCGGCCAGGACGCCGAGCGGGACGCCGAGCAGCAGTGCCGCGATGGCCAGCGCGGCCGCCTGCCACTCGACCACGGCGAGCACCTGCCGCCGGACCAGGCCGAGAGATTTCAGCATGGCCAGGTCACGGCCGCGCCGCCGGACGCTGGTCAGCAGCACATGGGTGAGCGTGCCGACGGCCAGCAGGGCGAGCACCACACCGAGCAGGAGCGGGGTGTTCCGCACCCCGGCGTAGTCCTGGATGTCGCTGGGCCGCTGGTCGCTGACCACCACGCAGGACCCGGGCGGGCAGCCGTGCTGGTGGGTGACCCGGACCAGCCGCGCCGGCCGCCGCCGCCAGGTCGGTGCCCGGCCGGTAGCGCAGCAGCGCGAAGCTGTAACAGGTGAACCGGGCCGGGCAGCCACTGGACAGATTCGGCTGGGACAGCACCGGCGGGGCCAGCACCGCACCGTTGCCCAGGTCGGTGCTGTCGAAGCCGCCCCGGTTGAACGAGGCCAGTACCGCGGTGCCGGTGATCCGCATGTTCCGCTGTTTCCCGTTGACCAGCACCCGGATCTGCTGGCCCACCCGGCGGTGCAGGGCCCGCAGGGTCTGCGCGCCGAACGCGATCTGGCCCGGGCCAGTGGGCGGCCGGCCCGCCAGCAGCGTGACGAAGCCGCGGCCACGTACTGGGGCAACGCCGATCGCAGGCACGATCCGGCCGCCCACGGTGACCTGCCCGTAGTTGCCGATCGCGTAGCCGGCCAGGCCCGGCTGCCCGGCCAGCACCCCGGTCACCAGCGGCGCCCGGACCGCACCGAATTCCAGGTCGAGCTGCTGCTGCCAGGCCTGCCCGTACAGCTGGGGAGTGGACACCAGGTGGTGCAGGCTGGTCCCGAACACCAGGGCGGCGACGACCGACGTCACCGCCACGACCGTGCCGACCAGCGCGGTGCGGACCGGCACCGCGGTCCGCCCGTGCCCCGGCTCGAACGCCATCCGGAGGCCGACGCTCCCGGTCACCGGCCCGGACCGGGCCAGCAGCGCGCCCAGCCGGGAAGCCCGGGCCGGGGTGTCCGGCTCGGCCACGCCCAGCGGCCCGGGCACCCGCGCGGCCGCCCGCCACGCCGCGGGCAGCAGCAGGAGCAGCGGCAGCACGATGATCGCGGCCGCGCCGGGACCCAGGATGGACGCGTCCACGCTGACCCCGGGTGCGGGCTCAGCCACCCGGGCCGGCCCGATGGGCATCAGGGGCGAGGCCGCGATGGCGATCACCACCGCGACCAGGGCGGCCGCCGCGGTCACCACCGCGAGCCGGGCCAGGGCCAGGGCCAGCAGGCCGCGCCGGGTCATGCCCAGCGTGCGCAGCACCGGGAACTCGGCCGAGTCCAGCGTGAGCTGGCGGCTGAGCAGCTGGCCGATGACGGCCAGCGCGACCAGGCCGGTCAGCACGGCGAACAGGGCGAGGGTGATGGCCTGCGGGCGGATCGCCCGCTGGGTGGCCGTGATCTCGTCGGCCAGGCTGGTCGCGCTCACTCCCTGGGTGCGCGGGTAGCGCCGGGCCAGGCTGGTCGCGGCCTGCACCACGGACTGCGCGCTGGCGCCCGGCCGCAGCCGGGCCCCGGCCTGCAAGCCGAAGCTGGCCGACAGGGCCAGCGGGGTCTTCGCGAACGGCGGGCTGACCAGGGCCATCGGCTCGGCGTTGACCCGGCTGGCCGGCACGATCTGGGTGTCGAACACCACCACGGCGCTGACCCTGAAGGACATCAGCCGGGCCCGGGACGGCTCGGCATTGCCGGCCTTGTCCGACGGGACCACGAACAGCCGCAGCGTGCTGCCGGGGTGCAGGTGCTGCCGGGCGGCGAGCTGCTCGTCGATCATGACCGCGTGCGGGTCGCGGGCGTCAAATACCCGGCCGGACAGTACCCGGACCCGGTCGCCGGTCACCCCGAACGAATCGTTAGGGCTGGAAAAGGTTTCGACGACGGTGCTGGACGGTCCGTGCGGTCCCGGCAGCAGCGTGTCGTACGAGTCGGCCACCGACAGGCCGGCCACCTGCGGCAGGCGGCTGAGCTGGGTGTAGTACCCGGCCGGGCTGTGCTGATCGGAGATGAGCAGCAGCTGGGCGGCGCGGGCCGAGCGCAGCAGGCGCGGGTAGGCCGTGTCGGTGCGCCGCGCGCCGGCCGCGGCGGTCAGTACCACCCCGCCGATCACGCCGAGCAGCAGGGCCAGCCCGAGCATGGGCCGCCAGCGGCGGCGCAGTTCGGCGCGCAGGGTCAGCCGGAGCGCGTCCATCACTCGCTCCGCAGCACGGTCGCGGCGGGCACCCGGGCCGCGGTCCAGCCCGGCCCGGCGGCGATCAGGTTGGCCAGCAGGAGGGTGGCCGGGATGGCCAGCAGCACCAGGGCCACGGGCACGCTGGCCTGGCTGGACACCCCGGCCGACCCGGCGAACACCACCCAGGCCCAGCGCCCGGCCAGCAGGCCGAGCGGCAGCCCGGCCGCCAGCGCCACCACGGCCAGCGTGCTCGCCTGCCAGCACACCACGCGCAGCAGCTGGGACCGGACCAGGCCCAGCGTCTTGAGCAGGGCCAGGTCCCGGTAGCGGCGGCGCACCCCGGCCAGCAGGGCGTGGCTGAGCGTGCCGACCGCCAGCAGCCCGAGCAGCGCGCCGAGCAGCAGCGGAGTGTCCCGCACGCCCGCATAGTCCTTGATGTCGTTGGGCTGCTGGTCGCTGGTCACCTGGCACAATCCCACCGGGCAGCCCGCCCGGGTGACCGCGGTCCTGCAGCCGCCGTGCGGCGGCGGGCAGATCGGTCCCCGGCCGGTACCGCAGCAGGAAGAAGTTGTAACAGGTCAGCCTGCCCGGGCAGGCGGGCGGGTTCGGCTGGGACAGCACCGCGGCGCTGACCGCGGCTCCGGTGCCCAGATCGGTGGCGCTGCCGCCGGCCACGCTGAACGCCGCGAACACCGCCGACCCCACCACCCGCATGGTGGCCGTCCGGCCGTTCGCGGTGACCCTGACGGGCTGCCCGAGATGCACGCCCAATGCGCGCAAGGTGCTGCGGCCGAGGACGATCTGCCCGGGCCGGGCCGGCGCGTGGCCCGCCAGCAGGGTGAGGAACCCGCTGCCGTGCAGCTGGTCGATCCCGATCGCGGGCACGGCCGTGCCGCCGCCCTGGCCCGCTGCCGCGATGCTGACCTGCCCATAGTTGCCACCCGCGTACTGCTGCAGGCCACCGACCCCGGCCAGCACGTGCCCGGCCAGGGTGGCCGGTATCGCGCCGACCTGCAGATCGAGCTGCTGGCCCCAGTTCTGCCCGTACTGGTGCGGCGTGCCGACCAGGCCGAGGAAGCTGGCCCCGAAGACCAGGGCCGCCACCACGGCGGCGACCGTCAGGGTCGTCCCGGCCAGCGCGCTGCGCACCGGCACGGCCGTGCGCCCGTGACCGGGCTCCACCGCCATCCGCACCCCGAGGCTGCCCGGCACCGAACCGGCCAGCCCAAGGGCTGGGGCCAGCCGGGAGGGACGGCCCAGCGCCTCCGGCTCGGCCACGCCGAGGGCGCCCCGGGCGTGGGCGGCGGTGCGCACCGCCCCGGGCGCCAGCAGCACGAGCGGCGCTATGGCGATGATGACCAGCCCGGCGCCGAGGATGGCCAGGTTGATGTCGATGCCCGGGCTGGGCTCCGCGGCCCGGGCCGGGCCGATCGGCATCAGCGGGGAGGCGGCGATGGCCACGCCCACCGCGACGACGGCGCCGGCTGTGGTCACCAGCAGCACCCGGGCCAGCGACAGCACGGTCAGCTGGATCCGGCTCATGCCGAGCGTCCGCAGAATCGGGAATTCCGCCGCGTCCAGCATCAGCTGGCGGTACAGCAGCTGCGCGACCACGGCCAGGGCGATGAGACCGGCCAGCGCGGCGAAGATGGCCAGGGCGATCGCTTGCGGGCGGATCTGCCGCTGGGCCGCGGCGTAGGCGGTGGCCAGATGGACGACCTGGACGCCGCCGACCCGGTACCGGGCGGCCAGCGCAGCGGCCTGGCGGGTGAAGGCGGCCGCGTCAGCCCCGGGCCGGAGCACGATGTAGCTGCCGCCGCCGGCCGGGTTGAACGACTGGGCCAGCCTGCTGCGGGCGAACGCCGGGCTCAGCAGCACGCGCGGCGCGCTCAGCTCCCGGGTGGCGGGCACGATCTCGTCGTCGGTGACCACGATGGCCGACACCCGGAAGGCCAGCCGCACCGGATGGCTGATGCCCTGGGTACCGCCGCGCTGCGGGTAGCCGAGCAGGTACAGCGTCCCACCCGGCTGGACGTGCGCCCGCTCGGCCAGGCTCTGGCTGATCATGACTGCGTGCTGGTCAGCCGGGTCGGGCAGGTGCCCAGCCAGTACCTTGACCCGGTTGATGGACCGGCCCTCGCCGCCCGCCGGGCTGGCCTCCGCCACCAGGCCGGAGAACGGCGAAGCGCCCGGGCCGGGCAGCGACATCTGCAGGAAGGCCACCGAATCGGCCGCTGCCACCTGCGGCAGGGCGGCCACCGCCCGGAAGTAGCCGTGAAACCCGGATTGCGCCGGGCTCACCAGCAGGTCCGCCGCGCGGCTGCGGCTCAGGAAACGGGGATAAGCGGTGTCGGTGCGCCTTGCGCCCGCCGCCGCGGTCAGCACCACCCCGCTGACCAGGCCGATGAGCAGCACCAGGCCCAGCATCGAGCGCCAGCGCTGCCGCAGGTCGGCGCGCAGGGTGAGCCAGGCCGGTGCCATGGGAAGATTCAGCTACACGAGGCCACGTGGCGGCAAGGGTGGTAGGCACACTGGTGACAGCCGAGCCAGCACGCAGGCCGCGGCCAGCCAGCACGCCGCCGGCCGGCTGGCAAGACGCCAGGCAGCACCCTGGCCAGCGGGCGAGCGAGGGATGATCATCGAATCATGCGATACGAAAGCAGCGTTACCTCACTGTCGTGGATCCCGTCGGAGGCGGTGACCGGCCCCGGCCGGATGGCCTTCGACTCGGGGACTCAGCCACTACGATGAGCCGCCGCCCGGGGAACTCGGGGACATTGAGGAACTCCGGGCCGCGGACCGGTTCCGGTTCGCCAACGTGCTCCAGGCCTGGATCGAGGTCAGCGATGACGGGGAGATCACCGGCGCTGGGTACGGCGGCGGTGGCCTGATTGGCTCGACCATGCTCAAGCTGGGCGGTCTGCGTTACCGGTTCCAGGCGGTCAAGCTGGACGACATCCAGCGCGACCCCGAGCGCGGCCCGGGCTGGGTGAAGTTCACCCAGACCGTGGGCGGCCGCACCGGGGTACCCATGCCCCGGCCGGTGAAGCGCCCGCCCTACATGCAGTGGCTGGCGCCGCTGGTGTGGACCACCCTGACACTGACCGTGCACGCGGACGGCACCGCCGAGCCGGCCATGACCGGGGCCAGCACGTTCCCGCGGCACTGGGTGTACGGCGCGGACGGCCAGCTGAGCCACAAGTCCGGCCTGACCGACTTCGCCGACTGGACCGCCAAGTCGTTCGGCAAGCACAGCCCGTGGGGCGACGAGGACTCCCCGGCGCTGGTCACCGCGGTCGAGACGGCGCTGGAACGGACCCTGTCGGTGCAGCTGATGCACGGTGCGGCCAAGCCCACGATCGGCCGGCTGTCCGCCGGTGACGTGGTGGTCCGCCAGGGGGAGCCGGGGACCTCGGTCTTCCTGGTGCTGGACGGCGTCATCCGGGTCGAGCGGGACGGCGAGCAGCTGGCCGAGTACGGCCCGGGCGCGATGCTGGGCGAGCGGGCCCACCTTGAGGGCGGGCGTCCGGACCTCAACGCTGGTCGCGGTGACCGACTGCCGGGTGGCCTCGGTGGAGGCCAGCCAGTTCGACCACGACGCACTGGTGGAGCTGTCCGGGGGGCACCGGCGCGAAGACGCCGGCCAGGGCTGACGTGCGCGTACACCTCTGTGGCGTGCGCGGCTCGACGCCCGCACCAGGAGCGGAGTTTCTCCGCTACGGGGGGCACACCTCATGCGTGGCGATCAGCCACGACGACAGTCCGGTGCCGACGCTCATCCTGGACGCCGGCACCGGCCTGCGCCGGGTCACCCGGCTGCTCGAAGGCCGCCCGTTCGAGGGCACCATCCTGCTCACTCACCTGCACTGGGACCACCTGCATGGGCTGCCGTTCTTCCGCGGCGGGGACACCGAGGGGGCCCGGGTCACCCTGCTGATCCCGGAGCAGGACGGGGGGACCGCCGCGGCCGTGCTGGCCCGCGGCATGTCCCCGCCGCACTTCCCGATCGGGCCGGACGGGCTGCGCGGCGAGTGGACGTTCGGCATGGCCCGGCCCGGGCCGCTGAAGGCCGAGGGGTTCACCGTGGAAGCCCGGGAGATCCCGCACAAGGGCGGCCGGACGTTCGGCTACCGGGTCAGCGACGGGCACGCGGTGCTCGCCTACCTGCCCGACCACTGCCCGACCGAGCTCGGCCCGGGCCCGGACGGCTGGGGCGCCTACCACCAGGCCGCCCTCGACCTGGCCGACCACGCCGACCTGCTCATCCATGACAGCTTCCTGCTGGCCCCCGAGGTCGCCGCGGAAGCCTCGTTCGGCCACGCCGCCGCCGAGTACGCGGCCGGTCTCGGCCAGCGGGCCGGGGCGCGCCGGGTGGCGCTGGCCCACCACAAACCGGACCGCACCGACGCCGAGCTGGACCAGGTGGCCGCGCGATTCGCGGCTGGCCCGCCCCCGGCCGGCCCGCCTCCGGCTGGCCCGTCCCCGGCTGGCCTGTCCCTGGCTGGCCCGTCCCCGGAGATCTTCGTCGCTGCGGAGGGCGGGATACTCGACCTATGAGCCCGCTACCCCTGCCGCCTGGCCCCCGCGGGCCGGTGCCGCGTACCGGGGCGGTGGCCGGTGCCTGAGCCCACCCGAACTGCCGCCGACGCCATCATTGTCGGCTCCGGCCCTAACGGCCTGTCCGCCGCCATCACCCTGGCCCGTGCGGGCCTGCACGTACGGGTGATAGAAGGGTCCGAGACGGCCGGCGGTGGCTGCCGCACCGGGGAACTCACCCTCCCCGGGTTCCGGCACGACATCTGCTCGGCCGTGCACCCGCTCGCCGCGGCCTCGCCGTTCTTCCGCAGCATCGACCTGGCCGCGCGCGGGGTCACGCTGTGCACCCCCAAGGTGGCGTTCGCCCACCCGCTGGACGGCGGGCGGGCCGCCGCGGTGGCTGGCTCGGTGGAGGAGACCGCGGGCGGTCTCGGCCGCGACGCCGGGGCCTACCGGCGGCTGCTCGGCCCGCTGGTCCGCGACGTGGGGCTGACCCTGCCCGAGATCCTCGCGCCGCTCCGGTCGGTGCCGCGGCACCCGCTGGCCATGGCCCGGTTCGCCCTGGATGGCCTGCCGCCGGCCACCGTGCTGGCCCGGCGGCTGCACACCGAGGAGGGCCGCGCGCTGCTGGCCGGGGTGGCGGCACACTCGATGCTGCCCCTCAGCGCCCCGGTGACCAGCGCCTTCGGGCTGCTGCTGACGATGACCGCGCACGCCGTGGGCTGGCCGGTGGTCGAGGGGGGCAGCGGCCGGCTGGCCGGGGCGCTGCTGGCCGAGCTGGCGGCACTGGGCGGCGAGGTGGAGACCGGCCGCTGGGTGAGCTCCCTCGACGAGCTGCCGCCCGCCCGGGCCGTGCTGCTCGACCTCACCCCGAGCCAGCTGATCGCGGTGGCCGGCGACCGGCTGACCGGGCGGCACCAGGCCGCGCTGCGCCGGTTCCGCTACGGGCCGGGGGTGTGCAAGGTGGACTGGGCGCTGAGCGGGCCGGTGCCGTGGCAGGCCGCGGCCTGCCGGGAGGCGGGCACCGTGCACCTGGGGGGCACCCTGGCCGAGGTGGCCCACAGCGAGGCCGAGGTGACCGCGGGCCGGCTGCCCGGCCGGCCGTACTGCATCGTCGCCCAGCCGGGGGTGGCCGACCCGACCCGGGCGCCAGCTGGCCAGCAGACCCTGTGGGCGTACTGCCACGTGCCGTCGGGCAGCGCGGTGGATGCTTCCGGGCTGATCGAGGCGCAGATCGAGCGGTTCGCCCCGGGCTTCCGCGACCTGATCCTGGCCCGGTCGGTGCGCACCGCCGCGGACCTGGAGTGGTACAACCCCAACTACGTGGGCGGCGACATCAACTCCGGGGCGGGCACGCTGCTGCAGACCGTGCTGCGGCCCACCCCGCGGTGGAACCCGTACCGCACCGCGCTGCCGGGCGTGTACCTGTGCTCCAGCTCCACCCCGCCGGGCGGCGGCGTGCACGGCATGTGCGGGGTCGGCGCGGCCCGCGCCGCCCTCGCCGACCTGCACATCAGCCCGCCGGCGTAGTCGGCTCCTGGGCCGGCTCGACCGGGCGCGCTCGGCGGGCAGCGGCTCGGCGGGCAGCGGCTCGGCGGGCAGCGGCTCGCGGAGCCGGGTCAGGTGCCCGCGCAGCACTTCCTCCATCCGGTCGTAGAAGTCCACGATCAGCCGCAGCTCGTCGTCGCTGTACCGGGCGGCCATCTGCTGCCAGTCGCGCATCATCGGCCGGAACACCGCGGCCACGTCGCGCATGGCCTTGTCCAGGACCAGGCGGATGACGACCCGGCGGCGGTCCCGCGGGTCGCGCTCCCGGCGCACGTAGCCCGCTTCCTCCAGCCGGTCCACCACGCCGGTGATCGACGCGGTGGTCAGGCCGGTCTCCCGGGCCATCTCGCCGGCCGTCATCTGGCCCTTGAAGCTCAGGATGTTCAGGCAGTTCAGGTCGGTCGCGTTGATGCCGATCCGGTCGGCCGCGGCCGTGCCCATCAGCTGCAGCAGCGAGCCGGTCTTGCGGATGGCGCCGGCGAAGTTGGCGGCCAGTTCGGCCCGCTCGGGATCGGTGGCCTGGAACGGCTCGGCCCACGGCAGGTTCCACTCCCGGCCGGGGTCGGCGGCGGCCGCGGGCTCATCCGCGCCCGGTGACTGCTGATCTTCAGACATGCTTCAACTCTCCTATTATCTAAGTAGCCTAGACAATAGTTGCCCAAGATGCTAGCTTCGCTTGAGTAACCGGGAAAGACCTCCTGACAAGCGGAGACCGATCATGACATCAGATGCACCGATCCTGGCACCACCGGCGGCTGCCAGCGACCCCCCGGACCCGCGGCGGTGGCTGACCCTGATCATCCTGCTGCTGGCGGGCTTCATGAACCTGCTGGACGTGTCCATCGTCAACATTGCCATCCCGTCCATCCAGCGCGACCTGCACGCCAGTTACGCGGACGTGCAGTGGGCGCTGGCTGGCTACACCCTCGCCTACGCCCTGGTGCTGATCACCGGCGGCCGGCTGGGCGACATCTTCGGCCGCAAACGGCTGTTCCTCATCGGCGTCGCCGGATTCACCGTCATGTCCGCGCTGTGCGGCGCGGCCACCAGTCCTGGCATGCTGATCGCCTGCCGGGTGGCCCAGGGCGCGATGGGCGGGATCATGGTGCCCCAGGTGCTGGCCGTCATCCAGGTCATCTTCCCGCCCAGGGAGCGGATCAAGGCGCTGGCCGGTTTCGGGGTCACCGCCGGGCTCGGCACGGTCAGCGGCCCGCTGCTGGGTGGCCTGCTCATCGCGCACAATCTGTTCGGCTGGGACTGGCGGACCATCTTCCTCATCAACGTGCCGGTCGGGATCATCGCGCTGGCCGCGTCCGCGGTCCTGGTCCGCGAGTCCAAGGCGGCCCACCCGCCCAAGCTCGACCCGGTCGGCGTGGGGCTGATCTCGGCCGCGCTGCTGCTCCTGCTCTACCCGCTGGTGCAGGGCCGCCAGCTCGGCTGGCCCACCTGGACCTTCGTGTCGATGGCCGGCTCGGTCCCGGTGTTCGTGGCGTTCGCCTGGTACGAGCGGATCAAGGCCCGCCGGGACGGCTCACCGCTGGTGCCGCCCAGCCTGTTCCGCGACCGCGGGTTCAGCGCCGGGATGGCCGTGGCCGTGACCTTCTTCCTCGGGGTCGCCTCGTTCGGCCTGGTGCTCACGCTGTTCCTGCAGCTCGGCCTGGGCTTCACCGCGCTGCACGCCGGGCTGACCTTCCTGCCCTTCTCGGCCGGGGTGCTGGTGTCCTCCGGGCTGGCCGCCCGGCTGGCGCCGCGGTTCGGCCGCGGGGTCACCATGGCCGGTGCGCTGATCATCGCGGCGGGCATGGCCAGCCTGATCGGCATCGTGCACCACTACGGCCCGGCCGTGACCACCTGGGACCTGGTGCCCGGCCTGGCCGCGGCGGGCCTGGGCCTGGGCGCGGTCATCGCGCCGCTGGCCGACATCGTGCTGGCCGGCGTGCCCCAGCGGGAGGCGGGCTCGGCCTCCGGCGTGTTCAACACCGGGCTGCAGGTCGGCAACTCGATCGGCATCGCGCTCATCGGCGTGGTCTTCTTCGGCCTGCTGGGCAGCCAGGCTGGCCCCGCGGCCAGCACGGTCACCCCGCAGCTGCGGGCCGGGCTGGCCGCGGCCGGCCTGCCCGCCAGTGCCACCGGGCACGTCGTCACCCAGTTCCGCGGCTGCCTGCACGACCGGCTGGTCGCCGCCGACCCGACGGTCACCCCGGCCGCGTGCCGGCCCACCGGGCCGGCCCGGGCGCTGCCACCCGCGGCGCACCAGGCCCTGGCCCAGGCCGGCGGCAGCGCGGTGCGCACCGACTTCACCGCTTCGGTCGAGCGCACGCTGTGGTTCCAGGTCGGCGTGTTCCTGGTCAGCTTCCTGCTGATGTTCGTGCTCCCGGCGGGCGCAGGCCGGCACCGGCCCGGCCCGGCCCGGCCGGTCCCGGACGAAGCGCAGGCCGCTGGCGGCGAGCCGTCGGCCGCACGGGAAGGCGCGGTGGCATGACCGCGGCCGGCGGGCCAGTGCGGCTGGCCATCCTCGGCGCCACCGGCGGGATCGGCGGTCAGCTGCTGAGCTGGGCGGCGGACGCACGGTACCCGGTGCACGTGCTGGCCCGCGACCCGGCAGCGGTGCCGCGCCGCGCGGGTGTCACCGTCACCCCGGGCGATGCCACCGACCCGGACGCCGTTCACGAGGCGGTGGCCAGCGCCGATGCGGTGCTGTCCGCGCTCGGCCCGCGTGGCGCCAAGTCGCCGGACCTGCTGGCGACGGCCGCGCGCAACGTGGTCCAGGCCATGGGCAAGACCGGGGCGCGCCGGCTGATCGCCGTGTCCGCGGCCGGGGCGTTCATCCAGGACGATGCGCAGGCCGGCCTGGTGAAGCAGATCCTGCCGCGCATCTTCGCCCGGCCGTTCGCCGACGTCCGCGCGATGGAGCAGGTGATCCAGGCCAGCGACCTGGACTGGACGCTGGTCCGCCCGACCCGCCTGGTCAGCGTGCCCGGCCGGGGCAGCTGGCGGGCCCGCGACCAGTACCCGCCGCCCGGGCTCACCAAGATCGCCCGCGCCGACGTGGCCCAGTTCGTCATCGCCGCCCTGACCGAGTCCACCTACCACCACCAGACCCCCGCGATCTGCTGGTAGCTCCCGCCGCATCCCGTTCCGGGGGAGTGGCTCGCGCCGGAGGTGGCGGCGTGCACCACGCCTGGGTCGGCTACGGCCGGCCGGGCCGGGGCACGGTCACTGGCGGAGGAAGGCCAGGACCGCGAGGACCCGGCGGTGATCCCCGGCGTCGGGGGCCAGCCCGAGCTTGCTGAAAATGCTCCCGACATGGGTCTCCACGGTTTTGGGTGACATCCAGAGCTGGCCGGCGATCGCCTGGTTGGACCGGCCCTCGGCCATCAGGGCCACGACATCACCCTCGCGGTCAGTCAGCGTCGCCAATGGGCTGCTGTGCCGTGGGCGGGCCACCAGCCGGGCAACCACCTCGGGGTCGATCACCGACTCGCCGCCCGCGACCCGGCGGATCGCGTCGGTGAACTGCGCGATGTCGGCCACCCGCTCCTTGAGGACATATCCGACCCCACGTGGGTCGTCCGCGAGCAGGTCGAAAAGCTGTTCCGTCTCGACGTGCTGAGACAGCACGACCACGGCGGTGCCCGGCCACCGCTGGCGGATCTGCCGCGCCGCCTGGAGCCCTTCCGTTGTCTGGGTGGGCGGCATCCGGATGTCGGCCAGCACGACATCCGGCCGCAGCGCGCTGACCAGCTGCAGCAGCTGCTCCGCGTCCCCAGCGGTGCCCGCCACGTCGAGGCCCGCGTCGCCCAGCACCCGGCTCAGGCCCTCCCGCAACAGCACGGCATCCTCGGCGATGACCACCCGCAACGGCGCCGCGCCCGGCGCGGTCACGGGCACGGGATCTCCGCCCGGAGCCGGGTGCCGCCGCCGGTGGCGCTATCGATCCGCAAGGTACCTCCCACGGACGCGACCCGGTCGGCCAGCCCGCGCAGCCCCGAGCCGCCGTCCGGCTGCGCACCACCCGGCCCATCATCGCTGACCTCCACAATGATCCGCCCGGCCGGCCGCCGGACCGCAACCTGCGCGCTGGCGGCGGGCGCGTGCTTGGCCACGTTGGCGAGCGCCTCGGAGACCACGAAATAGGCGGTGGCCTCGATCGGCGCCGGGAACCGGCCGCCGGGCACCGCGGTGACGGTGGTGGCCACGGGTGACCGCTCGACGAGAGCCTGGATGGCGCCGGGCAGGCCGGTCTCGGTGAGCACCGCCGGATGGATGCCCCGGGCCAGCTCGCGCAGCTCGGCGATGGCCTCACGGGCCTCCTTGGTGGCCCCTTCGAGCAGTGCCGCCAGGTCCGGGTCGGATCCGGCCACCTGGCTGCGGGCCATGCCGAGGGCCAGGCTCAGGGTCACCAGCCGCTGCTGGGCGCCGTCATGCAGATCACGCTCGATGCGCCGCCGGGCCGCGTCGCTGGCTTCCGTCTCCTGCCACGGTCTGGATCGCGGACAGCGCGCAGATCGCTGGGGCGATCCACAGCAGCGGCACCATGGCTCGCCGTGACCAGCCGCGGGCCGACCGCCAGTGCTGGACGATCAGGACCAGCACGATGCCGGTGAGGGCCAGCCCGATCGGCAGGTCGATGAGGCTGATGACATTATCTGCCGACCTGGACCCGTGCACCATCAACAAGTTGGCCGGGCAGCTGGGAGAGCAGGTGGTACGCGGATCCCAGAAGAGCAGGGCCGCCAGGCTCTGGCCGATGTTCCAGGCGTATTCCGCCACGACCACGCCGACCTCGAACCGGGAGCGCAGCCGGCCGGTGGGCCAGGCCAGCCCCAGATGGGCCAGCGCGGCCCCGTAGAGCGGCGCGATCAGGTTGCCGAGCGTGAACGGCAGCGGATAAGGCAGCCGGGCCAGGCCAGGCAGCAGCCACAGGTAGCCGGTGATGGTGAAGAGCAGCCCGAGCCTGCTGGCTGGCCACCGCACCCAGGCGGCGATCCCCGCGGCGAGGAAGGTCAGCCCCACCGCGGATACGCTGATCGTCCCGATCAGCGGCGGCCGCCAGCCCGGCACGTAGGTGATGAGTATCTGGCCGGCTACCGCGGTGAGCGCGGCCGCGATGAGGGCCGCCCGCACCCCGCGGCTCATCCCGCACCCTCCGCGAGGAACCGGTGCAGGGCTGCGCCGGACAGCTGGTCTTTGGGCAGGAACCCGGCCGCCGGGCTGGATGTGATCCGCCCGCCGTAGTCACTCGCCTCGCGGGTCGAGGTCAGCACAATGACCGGCTGGTGTTCCTGGCCGGCCAGTCGCCGCGCCACCTCGAACCCGTCGAAGTCCGGGAGCTGGATATCCAGCAGGACGAGCCGGGGCTGGAAGCTCCGGGCGGCGGCGGTCGCCTCGGCCCCGCTGGCCGCCTCGGCCACCGTGAACCCGGCCGCCTCCAGCATCGTCCGGGCGAACGCCCGGAAGCCGTCGTGGTCATCCACGACGAGGACGGCTGGACAGGGTGCCATGGCTTTAGTGTCACACCGCACGGCCCCGCGGGCATCAGGGCTGGCCCTGACCCCTGACCAGGGACAGCCCGGGGCGAGCCGCGGGACCGCCCCGATGCCTCATGCCGTGCCGGATTCCTAGCGTCTGCCTTAGCGAGCGCCCCGACGTGGCGCTGACCCGAGGAGGGACGCAAATGAACGCGAGCAAGAGGCGCCGGACATCAATTCTGATCACCGCGACGCTGGGCGCAGCGGCCGTGGCCGTCACGGCGTGCGGGGGAGGCAGCGCGGCGCCCACGGTCGGCGCGCCGCCCGGGTCGCAGCACACCGCGGCCGAGCGGGCGGCCACACTGAACTGGCTGGCCAAGACCAACCAGATGTGGACCAGGGATGACTTCGCCGCGCTGAGCCAGGTGACTACCGGCGAGGCGCGGACCGTCTACCTGACGGAGCAGCGGAAGGCGGCGCACGATCCAGGCCCGTCCGGCCGCACTGCGTTCCGGCTCACCGGCTTGTCGATCACCGTGCCATGCGGCCGTCACCCCGGGCTGGTGTTCGTTGCCTATGGCGACACGGATGTCTTCACACTGGGCCAGTCAATGCGGCCCGAGGCCATGGTGTTCCAGCGGGCCGGCCGGACATGGAGGCTGGCTGCGGTGGTGAACGGATCCCCGGGGAGCGCCCAGCCCCGCTGGCCCGCGCTGTGCCGGGACGGGGTGGACCCGGCCGCCACCGCCGTGCTGGCGCCTGCGGACTACGGGCCCGCCCTGGCCCGGGTGCTGGATCACGCCGCCACCGGCGCGACGGAGACCGCTCAGGCAGCAGCGCCCTTCGCGGTCAACTCATTCTTCGCCGGCCCGGGCTCGATCAACGCCCAGTTCGCCGCCGGGAGCAGGCCGGACCGTGCCGCCGGCGTCACCCTGGCGCAGCGGTTCACGCCGGCCGCGAGCCCGGCGTTCGCCCTGCCGCTGGCTGATGGCCGCGGCTACTGGCTGCTCGGCGTGTTCTCCCAGACCAGCAGCCATCAGTCGGCCACTGGTATCCGGAAGGCCAGCTGGCCGGACGGCAATTCTGTTGCGTCACCCAGGCCGGCCGTGGTGCACCAGGAGACCGACACGTTCGTCACTACCTACGCGGCCACCGATCCGCTTCGCTCGGCCGGCGGTCGGGTCGTGCTGGACGGCTTCTTCGGCTGGCCGCTGACCAGCGTCGCGCGCTAGCCACCCAACACAGCGTGATCATGGGATTGGTGTCGCCATCACGACAGTAATCCCATGATCACGTTTCAAGACCGGGAGTCACCGGGATTGGTGGGATATGTGGGGCTGGTGGGGTCAGTCTGCGGCCTCGGTGATCGCGGTGTCCACTTCGGTGCGGCGGGCGGCCAGTTCGGCCGCGTACTTCTCCCGGTCCACCCGCTCCGCGATCTCCTCATCGTCGCGCATCAGCGCTTCCAGGTCGGTCTTGGCCGCGTCCAGCACACCCAGGTCGGCGTAGGCCCGCTGTACCTTCGGGCCCCACAGCCCGATGTCCCGCACGCACGGCACGATGCGGCTGAACAGCAGTGTGCGGAACGCCTGCTGGACTGGTGAATGCTCGGTGAACTCCAGGCACTCGGCCACGTCGTAGCCCATCCGCTCCCAGACCTCCTGGGCCCGGAACCGGTTGCGCATCAGGTAGCAGCCCTCGACCACGAACTCCTCACGGTCGGCCCGCTCGGCCGCGGTGAGCCCGGCGTAGTAGTCGCGCAGCGCCAGCCGGCCGAACGCCACGTGCCGGGCCTCGTCCTGCATCACATACGCCAGCAACTGCTTGACCAGCGGGTTGGCCGCCATGTCCCGGTGCACCCCGAACGCGGCCAGGGCCAGTCCCTCGATCAGCACCTGCATGCCCAGGTACGGCAGGTCCCACCGGGAGTCGCTGAGCGCGTCCGCCAGCAGCCGGCCCAGGTCCTCGTTCATCGGGTAGTACAGGCCGACCTTGTCCCGGAGGAACCGGGAGTACAGCTCGACGTGCCGGGCCTCGTCCATGGTCTGGGTGGCGGCGTAGAACTTGGAGTCCATGTCCGGGACCGACTCGACGATCCGGGCGGCCACCGTCAGCGCCCCCTGCTCGCCGTGCAGGAACTGGCTGAACAGCCAGGCGCCCAGGTGATGGCCGAGTTCCTTGCGCTCGGCGTCGTTCAGCACGTCCCACTGCCGTGACCCGTAGATCGGGCAGAACTCGTCCGGCGTCTCCATGACGTTGGTGGGGTCCACCGGCAGATCCCAGTCGATCCGCTTCACCGCGTCCCACTGCTTGTCCTTGCCCCGCTGGTACAGGTCGAGCAGGCGGCCCCGGCCTTCGTCGTACTCCCAGCTGAACCGGGTGGCCCCGGCCGCGGGAACGTCCCAGGTGCCGGGCTCGACGGGGGTCACGTAATGGTCGTAGGTGCTCACGGCAGCCCCCTGCGGGTGCGGGCGGAGTGGCCTACCCCTATTACTACTCAGTAACCTCGGCTCGCGCAATCCCCGGGAAGCCGTCAATCGTGAACCGAGTGCTCGTGCTCGGCGTGGCCGGCCGGCTCCAGCTGGAACGTGGAGTGGGCGACGTCGAAATGGCCGCGCAGGCATGCCTGGAGCCGGTCCAGGATGCCGGGCCCGCAGCCCCGGGCCAGGTCGTCCGGGTCCACGACCACGTGCGCGGACAGCACCGGCAGCCCCGAGGTGATGGTCCAGGCGTGCAGGTCGTGCACGTCGATGACGCCGTCCAGGGCGGTCATGTGCTGCCGGACCTCGGTCAGGTCGATGCCCCGCGGGCTGGCTTCGAGCAGCACGTCCACCGCATCGCGCAGCAGCCGCCAGGTCCGGGGCAGGATCAGCACGCCGACCGCCAGTGAGGCGATGGGATCGGCCCGGGTGAAGCCGGTCAGCGCGATCACCACCGCGGTGACGATGACCGCCAGCGCGCCGAACGTGTCCGAGGCGACCTCCAGGAATGCCCCGCGGGCATTCAGGCTCTCCGCCTGGGCCTGGCGCAGCAGGACCAGCGAGACCGTGTTGCCGGCCAGCGCGATGCAGCCGAACACGACCATCAGGCCGGTGCTGACCGGCACCGGTTCGGCCAGCCGC
Source organism: uncultured Actinomycetes bacterium (assembly GCA_963711705.1). Taxonomy (GTDB): domain Bacteria; phylum Actinomycetota; class Actinomycetes; order Streptosporangiales; family Streptosporangiaceae; genus RYN-230. Next base: position 76,127 of record CAVQFM010000010.1, on the reverse strand, counting down.
CGCACCGCCTCGACCACGATGAACGTGGCCATGCCCAGCAGCAGCAGCGCGTTGGCCGTGGCCGCGAGGATCTCCAGCCGGGCGTAGCCGAACGTCCGCCGCTCGGTCGGCGGCTTGCTGGCGAAGTACGCCGCCAGCAGGGACAGGCCGACCCCAGCCGCGTCGGCCGCCATGTGCGCCGCGTCGGCCAGCAGGACCAGGGACCCGGACACCACGGCGCCGGCCACTTCCCCGGCCGCGATCGTGACCGTGATGGCCAGCACGGCGGCCAGCCGGCCGCGGTGCCGCCCGGTCGCGGTCAGCACATGGTCATGGGCATGCTCAGGTCCGGCCGTCATCCTCGCTGACCGCTCCCTTGCCCCGCGTCTCGTATCCGGCGTCTGATGCCAGTATCCCGCCCGGCGTCCCGGTGCCAGCCAGCCGCGTCCGGAGACCGCCGCCGCGGCGGTGACCTACCCGTCGCCAGACGTACCCGTGGACAGCAGCTCATACGCGGGGTTGATCATCACCGGGCCACCGTCGCGCAGGCCGATCGGGCCGCGGAACCGGACCCGGGCCCCGCATATCAGGCCGGGGATGTGCGACCGGCCGTAGAACAGCACCGTCAGGTCGCCGGTGGAGTCGGCGATCTCGACGGCCAGCACAGAGTTGCGCTCCACCGGGCGGATCTCCACCGCGCGGACCCGGCCCTCGACGGTGGCCCGGCCCGGCTTGGTCAGCGAGCCGATCGGGTTCACCCCAGCCGAGGGGGCGGGCCGGTCGTAGCTCGCGTGCTCCTCGGTCGGCACCGTGGGCGGCTGGCCCGCCGGGCGGCCCCGCCGGCCGCGCAGGCGCCGGCGCAGCCCGCCGGGGGCCGCGATGACCGGCGGCAGCCCGGGAGTGCCGTCCGTGCCGTCGCCGGCCTGCGCCGGGGCGGCCTGGGGGGCCTGAGCAGCAGTCGCGGCCGTTCCGCCCGGGGCGCTGGCCGCCGCGGGCGTGGCCACGGTCCCGTCCGGCCCGCCCGGGGCCGCCACGGCCCCGGTGCCCGCCGGGCCCGGGGAGCCGGCCGGGCCAGCCGTGGCCGCGGGCGGCGCCGCCCCGTCCGGCGGGACGGTCAGGCCGGCCTGCTGCGCGGCTAGCTTGTCGGCCTGGGCGACCTGCCGGGCGTGCAGCACTTCCAGCCTGCTGCGCACGTCGAACGGGATGATCGTGGCCGCCGCGTTCGGGATCCGGCTGACCACGGCGGCGATCTTGTCCGCGGTCCGGTCATGCAGCAGCCGGCCGAGCAGCGGTGAGTAGCTGCGCCGCGGCAGGACCACCGTGACCTGCACGCCCGGCTGGGACGCCTCGGCGCTGACCAGTTCGGCGGCGGCCCGGGCCAGCCGGCGGTCCGGGCAGTCGAGGAAGTCCAGCACGACATCCATGCCCGCCCGGGTCCACTCCTCGCGGAGCTGGTCCGCCTGGGCGGTGTCGATGACGAAGTGCACCGCGCGCAGCGTGGTCGGGCGCTGGCTGCGGGCGTAACGCAGCGCGGCCAGGGTGGCCAGGTCGAAGCTGTCCACGAAGACGAACACGGTCCGCCGCGGGTAGTTCGGCGCGGCGCGGGGCTTGGGCCGGTCGCTGATCCGCTCCAGCACCTCGGCCTCGGTGCTGTACTCCCGGTTCAGCCGGATGAGCGCGGGCACCCCGATCGCGAACAGGATCACCACCAGCCAGGCGCCCTCGGTGAACTTGACCACCACGAAGATCAGCACGACGACGAGCGAGGTCACCCCGGCCGAGAAGTTGATCACCAGCTTGCGCCGCCAGTGCGTCTCCCGGTGCGTGTGGTGGTACTCTGGCCATGCCGAACCCGGCCATGGTGAACGCGGTGAACACGCCGATCGCGTAGAACGGCACCAGCTTGTTGACGTTCGCACCGACGATGCCGAGCAGCGCGCAGGACAGCACGGCGAGCACGATGATCCCGTTGGAAAAGACCAGCCGGTGCCCGCGCTTGGTCAGCCAGCGGGGCAGGAAGGCGTCCTCGGCCACGAAGTTGGCCAGGAATGGGAAGCCGTTGAAGCTGGTGTTCCCGCCGGTATAGAGGATCAGCGCGGTGGCCGCCTGGACCAGGGTGAACATGATGGTGCCGAACAGCGAATTACCGAAGACGATCCTCGCTTCCTGGGCGATGACCGTCGGCACCCCCTTCTTGTACGGCGCCGCATGCGTGACGTGGGCCAGCCAGGAGATCCCGGCCACCAGCGTGCCCAGGATGATGCCCTCGGCCACCAGCACCTTGCGCGCGTTCAGGCCCTCCGGCGGCCGGAACGCGCTGACCGCGTTGGACACCGCCTCGATGCCGGTCAGCGAGGAACCGCCGTTGGCGAACGCCCGCAGCAGCACGAAGACCAGGCCGAAGGAGATCAGCGTGCTGGTGTTGTGCGCGGTCCCGTACCCGTACTGCCCGGGCACCGGATAGGGACGGTGCGGCAGATCGCCGAGCACCTCGCGGACCAGACCGACGATGATGACCAGGATCATCACGGCGGTAAACAGGTAGGTGGGCACGGCGAACGACCGGCCCGCCTCCCGGATGCCGCGCAGGTTGCCGTAGCACATCAGGATGACGATGACGATCGAGATGCCGGTGAGCACGTCGGGATCGCTCAGCTGCGGGACGCCGGGGATGGCCGACGCCACCGCCGCGGTCCCCGCGGCCACCTGCACCGCGACCGTGACCACGTAGTCGATGAGCAGGGCCACCGCCGCGACCTGGGCCACCCGGGGGCCGAAGTTGTCCCGGGCCACCACGTAGGACCCGCCCGCCCGGGTGTAGACCGTGACGACTTCCCGGTAGGACAGCACGACCAGGGCCATCACGAACAGCACGACCCCGGTGATCGGCAGGATCAGGGTGAACGCGGTGACGGCCAGGCCGCCCTTGAACAGCTCGATGAGGATTTCCTCGGTGCCGTAGGCCGAGGAGGAGATCCCGTCCGGGGCGAGCACGCCCAGCGCGAGCACGTTGGACAGCCGCTGCTCGCCCAGTTCCGCGTTGACCATGGGCGGCCCGAGCAGGCGGCGTTTCAGCGCGTAGCCGAAGCCCTCGGGCAGGTCACCGCCCTGGCCGAGGAACCCCACTGCCTTCCGCACTGCCACCTGTTGCGCCCTTCACTCGCCTGACCTGGTCTTCATACCACCGCCGCAGCGTGCTCAGGCCAACGGGGCATTCCGCTGATACCCCCCGCAGCCCCGGTTAGCCGGGCACCGGCCCACCCTTAACGCAGCCTTAGCGCCAATGTCAGGTGGCTGGCACCGTGGGCACCGGTGCAGATCCCAGCGCGCCGCCCGGTTCAGGTGCCGATACCGAAGAAGCCGAGCACGGTGACGCCCAGCAGCGTCAGGCTCATGGCCGAGATGGCAACCACGCAGATGGTGGCCGCGATCCGGAACGCGGGGCCGTTGGCCGCCTTGCCGAGCAGGCTGCGCCGGTTGGTCAGGATGAGGATGAAGACCAGGATGACCGGCGTGACAATGCCCTGCAGCACCTGCGTGCCGATGAGCAGGGTGATCAGGTTGACCGAGGTCATGGCCAGCGCCGCGCCGATCAGCACCTGCACGGTGAACAGGCCCAGGAACAGCCGGGCCTCGGTGAAGCGCCGGGAGATCGACCGCTCCACCCCGACCGCCTCGCTGATCGCGTACGCACTGGACAGCGGGACCACGGCCCCGGCCAGCGCCGACGCGCCGATCAGGCCGAACGCGAACAGCCACTCGGCCGCCGGGCCGGCCACCGGGCGCAGCGCCGTGGCCGCTTCCTTGGCCGAGGTGAGCGGGCCGCTGCCGCCGATCGCCGCGGCGGTCGCGATGATGATCGTGATCGAGATGACGCAGGCGAATATCGCCCCGGAGATCGCGTCGATCCGGGCCCGCGGGTAGTCGGCCGCGTCGGCGCCCTTGTCCACCACCCCGGCCGCCGCGTACAGCTGCATGTACGGGCTGACCGTGGTGCCGATCAGCGCCACGCCGAGCAGCAGGAAGCTCTTGGTGTACAGGAAGTGCGGCAGGACCAGGTTGGTGCCGACCTGGCCCCAGTCCGGGTGGCCGAGCACGGCGGCGATCGGGTAAGCCAGGAAGGCCAGCGACAGGATGAGGAACACCCGTTCCGCGTACCGGTAGGAGCCGAACACCACGAGCGCCCAGATGGCCACGGCCGCGATCGGGATGATCACATACCGGCTGACGTGCAGCAGCTGGAAGGCGGCCCCGATGCCGGCGAACTCCGACACCACCAGGCCGGTGTTGGCCAGCAGCACGCAGAACAGCGCGACCCCGGTCTGCCGCAGGGTGAATTCCTCGCGGATCAGCGCGGCCAGCCCTTTGCCGGTGTGCGTGCCCAGCCGGACCGCCATCTCCTGCACCAGCACCAGGGCGAAGGTGACCAGCACCATGAAGAACAGCGTCCGGTAGACGAACTGCGAGCCCGCCGAGGCATAGGTGGCGATCCCGGCCGCGTCGTTGCCGGCGTTCGCGGCCACCACCCCCGGGCCGGCGATGGCCAGCAGCATCCAGAGCCGGCCGCGCCGGGAACGCATGAGCCGGACGCCGCCGGCCCGGACCCGGGTCCACGAGGTCAGCCCGGCCCGCGCGCGCGGCGGGGCCGAGTTCACCTCGGGGACCTGATCCTCCTCGCGGGTGCTCACTGCAGCAGCCTGGGGAAGTGCAGCCGGCCGTGCCCGGGCACCAGCGCGTCGAGCACGTCGTCGGACAGGATCCGGCCCAGCGGCTTGCCGTCGTCGTCCACCACCAGCAGTGACGACCGGCGGGACTCGACCAGCTCGGTGGCCACATCGTCCAGGTCGGCATCCGGGTGCAGGGTCACCGGCGGGTTCTCCGGGTCGATCAGCTCACCCAGCCGCTTGGCCGGGTCGCTGACCAGCAGGTCGAAGGCGGACACGTCGCCCATCAGCCGGCCTTGCTCGTCGAGCACCGCCACCGAGTCGATTTCGGTCCGGTGCACGGTCTGCTCGGCCAGCCGCTGGCTGACCTGGGCCACGGTCTCGTCCGGGGTGGCCCGGGCGAGCACCGTGGTCATGATCCCGCCGGCCTGATCGCCCGGGTAGCCGAGCAGCTTGACCAGCTCGCGCTGCTTGGTCTGCGGCATCTGCGCCAGCAGCGTCACCTGCTCCTCACCGGTCAGGTCGCGCAGCGCGTCCACTGCCTCGTCCGGTTCCATCCGCGCGATGAGCTCGGCCGCCTGGGCCGGCTCGACCTCCCGCAGCAGCGCGGTCAGCTCCTGCGGCTCCATCTCCTCCAGCGCGTCCGCGGCCAGCTCGCTGCCCAGGCTGTCCAGCAGTTCCTGGCGGCCCGGGCGGCCCAGTCCCTCCAGCACGTCGGCCAGCTCGGCCGGGCGCAGCTTGCGCAGCCCGGCATGCCCGGTGCGCAGCTTGACCGCGGCTGGCTCCTCGGGCGAGTCGGCCCCGAACCACTCGATCGCCGACCAGTCGATCACCCGGTCCGGCGTCGGGTGCCAGCGGAACCGCTTGGGCCCCAGCCGGCGCAGCAGAGTCTGCAGGCTGACGTCCACCCCGACCAGGTGGACCTGGTCCCCGACCTGGGCCAGGTACAGGTCAGCGGCCCGGATGACCTGGATCTCATCGGTGTCCACCAGCTGGTGGTCGAGAATGTCCCGGGCCAGCAGCACCTCACCTTCGCGCCGCTGGAACTCGCGCAGGTCCAGCCGGGCGGTGCGCAAGGTGACCGAGCGGCGGCGCATCCGGTCTATCGCGGAAGCGTCCAGGAACGTCTGCCGCCGGGCGACCCGGATCACGATGCCCGTGACCACCGGGTACTTCTCGCCGCCGTGCACCTTGGCGACCAGGTCGACGACCCGGCCCACCTCGTCGCCCGCCTGGTTGAGCACGGGGCGGCCGACGAGCCCGACCAGCGACACGATGTCCTGCCTGACCTGACGCGAAGCCATGGCCCGCTCGGATGGCTGGATGAGCCGGCCCAGTGACGCGCCGACCCGGCGCCTCGGATCCCGGTGACTACTGAAGAACCGCTCGGACACAGCAACCTCCTGCGGCCCGCCGGTCCGGTCCCCGGGCTAGGGCAGGTCCCCGGGCCAGGAGCGGTTGGCGGGCGATAGGCGAGATCGGGACAACCATCTCCCGGCGACCCGGCCGGTGCTGGCCGTGATCGCCGGGGTGGTACTGGAAGGATCACCCAGCACGGCTACACCTCCTCGCCTCGGCTGCGCCATCTAGGCTAACCGGCCATCCAGGCCAATCGGCGCCCTCGAAGACACTACCCCGAGCTACGGTGCCGTTGCGATCAGCGGCACCCCCAGGGCCTGTCCCGTGGACGCGCGCTAGCCGGCGATCTGCTGATCCCGGAGCGCGGTGATCTCGGCCGGCGAGTAGCCCAGCTCGGCCAGCACCGCGCCGGTGTCCCGGCCCGGCGGGGGCGGCGGGGCCGGGGTGGCACCCGGCGTCCGGCTGAACCGGGGCGCGGGCGCGGGCTGCCGCACGCCACTCACCTCGATGAACGTGCCCCGGGCGGCGTTGTGTGGGTGGTCCGGGGCCTCGCCCATCCCGAGCACCGGCGCCACGCAGGCATCCGTGCCCTCGAACACCGCCACCCACTCGGCCTGGGTGCGCCCGGCGAACGCCGCGCCGATCCGCTCCCGCAGCACCGGCCAGCCGGACCGGTCCAGCTGGGCGGGCAGCTCGGCCTGGTCCAGCCCGAGGCCCCGCAGCAGCTCGGCGTAGAACTGCGGCTCCAGCGCGCCGACCGCGACGAACCTGCCGTCCGCCGTCGGGTAGGTGTCATAGAACGGCGCCCCGCCGTCGAGCAGGTTGCTGCCCCGCTGGTCCTGCCACCCGCCCGCCGCGCGCAGGCCGTGGATGAACGTGGCCAGCAGGGCCGACCCGTCCACCATGGCCGCGTCCACCACCTGCCCGCGGCCGGACCGCTCCCGTTCCAGCAGCGCGGCCAGCACGCCGACGGCCAGCAGCATGCCGCCGCCGCCGAAGTCGCCGAGCAGGTTCAGCGGCGGGACCGGGCGTTCCCCGGCCCGGCCGATCGGCTCCAGGCTGCCGGCCACCGCGATGTAGTCGATGTCGTGGCCGGCCGCCGCGGCCAGCGGCCCGTCCTGGCCCCAGCCGGTCATCCGCGCATAAACCAGGCGGGGGTTGCGCTCCAGGCTGACGTCCGGGCCGAAACCGAGCCGTTCCGCCACCCCCGGCCGGAAGCCCTCGACCAGCACGTCGGCCGCGCCGATCAGGCGCAGCAGCACCTCGGTCCCGCCCGGCTGCTTCAGGTCGAGCCGGATCGACCGGCGGCCGCGGGCCAGCGGGTCGGTGGGCTGCACCACCGGGTGGCCGGGCCGGCCCAGCCGGCCTACCCGCAGCACGTCCGCGCCGAGATCGGCCAGCACCATGCAGCCAAACGGCGCGGGCGCGAGGCTCTCGATCTCCACCACGCGGATGCCCTGCAGTGGTCCCATGCCCCGGCAGCCTAGTGCCGGGTCAGCCGCTGCCCCCGGCCCGGTCCACCCGGGCCAGCCGCAGCGCCAGCGTGGGGCACGAGGCCACCGCCCGGCGGGCATGCTCGGCCAGCTCGGCCGGGACCGGGCCGGGAGCGATCAGCGGGTATCCCCACGGGTCCCTGGCCACCAGTTCGGGCAGCAGGCTGGCGCACACGCCGTGCGCGTCGCAGGCGATCGGGTTGACCGTCAGCACCAGCTCGCTCATGGCCGGCCAGCCGGCGCGGTGCGCGGCAGGGGCAGTACCGGGGGGCGGCTGGCGTTCGCGCACGGACCGTGCGCCACATGCTGCTCGACTTCCTTGCTGAACGACCGGATCGCGCTGGCTGCCACCGCGACGGCCCCATCGGGCAGGTGGCAGGCGCCGCGGTTGGCCACGACCGGCAGCAGATACCGCAGCCAGTCGGCGGTCCGCCGGTCCCGGCCCTGCCAGGCGATCTGGGCCAGTGCATCGGCGATGGCAGGCAGCCCGAACGTGCACGGGCCGCATTGCCCGGCGCTCTGCCCGGCCAGGTAGCGCAGGACCCGGGCGGTCTCCGCCAGCACGCACGAGGTGGCTGGCAGCACGGTCAGCAGGCCGGAGCCGAACGCCGCGCCGGCCGCCCGCAGCCCGGGCGGGCTGACCGGGACGCCGGCGGCGCCGGGCAGCGGCAGCCAGCCGCCGAAGCAGCCGCCCGCCAGGATCGCCTGCGGCGGCTCCGTGGTGCCGCCGGCCAGCCCGATCAGCTCGGTCACCGGGCGGCCCAGTGCGATCTCGTACACGCCCGGCCGGCGCACCGCGCCGCCGATCGTCACCAGCGCGGACCCGGGCGCGTCCGGCGTGCCCACGGCGGCGAACCAGTCCGGGCCGTACCGGGCGATCAGCGCGATGTGGGCCAGCGTCTCGACGTTGTGCACCAGGGTGGGCCGCCCGCCCACGCCCCGCTCGGCCGGGCGCGGCGGCACGTACCTGGGCACGGCCGGGCCTCCGGACAAGTAGTTCACCAGCGCCGATTCTTCGCTGGCCACGTACCCGTGCGGGATCGCGGCCACCCGGACCCCGGCCTCCGGCAGCCCGGCCCGCTGCCGCTCGGCCACCGCGGCCAGCAGCGCGGCCGCCGGCTGTGGGCCGGCCACACACAGGTAGGCCTCGGTCGCGCCGACCGCCTGTGCGGCCAGCGCGATCCCGTCCAGCACCAGGTGCGGGGACTGGCGGAGCAGGAGGGTGTCCTTGCCGCTGGCCGGCTCGGACTCGGCCCCGTTGGCCAGCACGGCCGGCGCGCCGCCGCGCCGCCCGCGGCCGGGCCGCCGGCTGGCCGCCGTGGTCACGGCCCGCATCTTGCGGGCGGCCGGGAAGCCCGCCCCGCCGCGCCCGGTCAGCCCGGCCTGCTCGATGCTGGCGATCAGCGCCGGGCCGGATAGTGCCGGGACGGGGCCGTGCCGGCGCAGATGCGCGGCCAGGTCAGCAGGCGGCCCGGGCGTGACCAGCCGGGGCAGTTGCACCGGGTCCGGCTGTGGCGGGCCCGGCGGGGTGGCCCGGATCGCGGTCACGCCGGAATCCGGGTGGGTGCCGCGGGACTGGCCGCCGCCGGGGCTGGCCCGCTGTGCTCTGGCCGGCCTGCCCCGGGGTGTCCCGCCGCGCCGCGGGTATCGCGTCCCAGCTGGCTGGGCCCGGCGGCGGGCAGCCCGAGCCGCCCGGTCCAGCCGGGCCGCAGTGGGCCGGTGACCAGCCATGCCCCGCCCGCGGCCAGCGTCGCCACCAGCACGATCGCCCCCGCGACGCGCACGCCCAGGTGGGCGGGCCAGCCCTGGGCCAGCCGCCAGCCCAGCAGGCAGGCGACCGCGGCCACGCACGCGATCGTGACCAGCAGCACCCACCGGGTCCGGGTGTCGGTGCCGGTGCCCAGGCCGTGCAGCACCGCCACCGGCCAGCACAGGTACGCGGTCCAGTGCACCAGCCGCCACGACCGGTGACCCAGCCGGGCCCGGACCAGGCTGGTCACGGTGAGCGCGATCAGCAGGTCGAAGGCGATCGCGCCGAGCCCGAGCCAGAACGGCCGGTACGGGGAGATGAACGGGACGAACGCGTCCTGCAGGTCGATCGGCACGAAGTTGTCGGTGATCGTGGTCAGCACGTGCGCCGCGGTGAACGCCAGGGCCAGCAGCGACATGTTGCGGTGCAGGCCGATGGTGATGAACCGGGGCCAGGTGCGCCCCTCGAAACGCACCGCGATGAGCAGCCCGAGGGTCATCCCGATGGTGAGCAGCACGAGGGCCACCACCCCGGTGGCGCGGGTCAGGTACCACAGCGGCGTGGACGAGGTGACGACGATCGCGCCTGGCCCGGGGTGCGCCACGCTCGCGCCCAGCGGGCCCCGGGCCAGCCCGGCGGCGGCCGCCCCGGTCACGATCCCCCCGACACTCCCTGCACCGGGCCCGCGGCGGGCTGCACGTTTTGCGCCGGAGGCTGGAATGAGCCGCTGCCGGGCTGCGAACTCCCGGCCGGCCCGGTCCGGCTGCCCGTGCTGTCGCTGCCTGCGCTACCGCTGCTCGTCTGGTTGCTGGCTGACGCGCCCGACAGGTGGCCGAACGCGACCGCGATGCCGGCCGAGCAGGCCAGGGCGGCCGCGCCGATCTGGAACGTCAGCCTGCGCACCCGGCGCAGTCCGTCGTCGCGGGCAGCGGCCGCGAAGCGCGCATCGTCCGGCATCGAGTCATCCTCCCGGTCGGCCCCGCGGCGCGGGCCAGCGCCCGCAGGCCACGTGCGCAGTCTAAGTGGCCCCGGGCGAACTGGCGCCCGCCGTAACCGGCTGGCAAGATCGCCGTCCAGCCTTCATGATCAGCCCTCCGGGAGTGCCGCCCGGGCAGCGTATCCTCGCTGCATGCGCGGTTACACGCAGGACAAGGACGCCTATCTCAAGCGGTTGCGCCGCATCGAGGGCCAGGTGCGCGGCCTGCAGCGGATGGTCGAGGAGGACGTCTACTGCATTGATGTGCTCACCCAGGTCTCTGCGGTGACCCGCGCCTTGCAGGCGGTCGCCCTGGGGCTGCTGGAAGAGCACCTCGGCCACTGCGTGACCGAGGCGGTCCGGGCGGGTGGCGACGAAGGCCGCGAATCGGTTCGCGAAGCGGCCGAGGCCATCTCCCGGCTAGTCAAGTCCTAGTCAGCCCGGGAGCAGCCTCGGACGCGGTCAGCCATGGCTGGCCCAGTCATGCTCGGGGTCGGCCAGCCGGGCGAACGCGCGCAGGTTGGCCAGGCTCTCGCCGCGCTTGACCCGCCACGCCCATTCCTTGCGGATCGACGAGGCGAAGCCGATGGCCAGCGCCGGGTCGAAGTTCTCGTCCGAGTAGGTCAGCACGCAGCCCAGGATCCGGTCGACCTCGTCCGTGCTGACCGAGCTGAGCGGCAGCCGTCCCACCAGGTACACGTCCCCGGCCGGGTCCAGCGCGAAGTGCACCCCGTACATCCGCCCGTTCCGTTCCAGCAGGAACCGGTAGAACTGGGCGTGGTTCTCATCCGGCTGGCGGCAGAAGAACGCCTCCACGTGCAGGCTGTGCGTGCCCGCGATCAGCCAGGTCATCGTGGCCAGCTTGTGCTGCCCCTCCAGCCGGACCAGGTAACTCCCTGGCTGCGGGCTCTCGTAACCCAGCCCGAGATCGGCCAGGGCTGCCTCGATCGCAGCCGCCGCCTTCTCCCGGCCCGCCCCCGCGCTCGCCTCGGTCATGGCTCCCCATCCTGCCAGCCAGCCGGGGCTGGCTTTCGCGGGGCGGTGTGCTCAGGAGGGCAGGGCGCGGGTGAGCGGGCCGGGCGCCGGAGCGGTGCGCATCGCACCCGCGTAGACGCCCAGCAGCCGGTCCACCGTGCGGGACCAGCCGAACCGGGAGGCGTGCGCCACGCTGCCGCGGGCCAGCACCGCCCGGCGGGACGGCAGCGTGATCAGCTCGCGCAGTGCGCGGGCGTAGCTCGCCGGGTCGTGATCATCCACCAGCAGGCCGGACTCGCCGTGCCGGACCGCGGTGCGCAGGCCGCCCACCGCGGCCGCGATCACCGGTGTGCCGCAGGCCTGCGCCTCGACGGCGACCAGCCCGAACGACTCGGAATAGGACGGCACCATGACCACGGTGGCGGCCCGGTACCAGTCGGCCAGCTCGGCCTGCGGGCACGGCGGCTCCAGCCGCACCAGGTGCGCGATGCCCAGGTGGCGGGCGAGTTCGGTCAGCCCGTCGGGGTCGGCCCGCCCGGTTCCGCTCGGGCCGCCGATGAACGCCAGGGTGAGCGACCGGGCCAGCGCCGGGTCGTCCGCCACCAGCTGGGCCGCGGCCCGCAGCACCAGGTCAGGGGCCTTGAGCGGCTGCACCCGGCCGGCGAACACGACCACGGTCCCATCGGCGGGCAGCCCGAGCTTGCGCCGGGCCTCGGCGGCGGGCCCGGGGCGGAACACGGCCAGATCGACCCCGGGATTCACCGTCCACACCCGGGCCGGGTCAGCGCCGTACAGGTCGACCAGCTGGCGGGCCTCCTGGTCGGTGTTGGCAACCAGCCGGTCCGCGGTCGCCACCACCTCGGTCTCGCCCCGCAGCCGCCGCTCCGGCTCGGCCGCGTCCCCGCGGGCCAGCGCCGCGTTCTTCACCCGGCCCAGGGTGTGCATGGACTGCACCAGGGGCACCCCCCAGCGCTGCCGGGCGACCAGCCCCACCTGGCCGGACAGCCAGTAGTGCGCGTGCACCAGGTCATAGCGGCCGGGCGCGTACGCGGCCTCGGTGCGCAGCACCTCAAACGTGAAATGGCACAGCTGCGGGGGCAGGTCGGCCTTGTCCAGCTCCTCGAACGGGCCGGCCGGGACGTGCCGCACCTGCACCCCGGGCACCAGTTCGGCCACGGGCGGGGCATCACGGGACACCGCCCGGGTGAAGATCTCGACCTCGATCCCGCGGTCGGCCAGCCGCTTGGCCACCTCGACCACGTAGACGTTCAGGCCCCCGGCATCCCCGGTGCCGGGCTGCTCCAGCGGCGATGTGTGCACGCTGATGGTCGCGATCCGCCGGGGGACGCTTCGCGGCACTTGCACCTCCGGCTGATCGACCACCTGCCCGGACTGATCAACCACCCGATCGCACCGGGTGTTCCCGTGGCCCGGTGGGGGGCGCGGCCGGGGACGGGACCGGGGGAGCCGTGCGCACCGGCCAGGTCAGCCGCGGGCTGCGGCCGATAGGCTCGGCCGCATGGCGACGCTGGTGCTGCTGCGGCATGGGGAAAGCGAGTGGAACGCGGAAGGCCTGTTCACCGGGTGGGTGGACGTGGGCCTGTCGGAACGGGGCAAGTCCGAGGCCGCCACCGGGGGCCGCCTGCTGCGCGAGTCCGGTGTGCTGCCCGACCTGGTGCACACCTCGGTGCTGACCCGGGCCATCCAGACCCAGAACCTCGCGCTGGAAGCGGCGGGCCTGCTGTGGCTGCCGGTGCGCCGGTCCTGGCGGCTGAACGAGCGGCACTACGGCGCGCTGCAGGGCAAGGACAAGGCGCAGACCCGGCAGGAGTTCGGCGACGAGCAGTTCATGCTGTGGCGCCGGTCCTACGACGTGCCCCCGCCGCCGCTGGACGACGACGATCCGGGCTCGCCCGTGCACGACCCCCGTTACGCGCTGCTGCCCCCCGAGCTGATGCCGCGCACCGAGTGCCTGAAGGACGTGCTCACCCGGCTGATGCCGTACTGGTACGACGCGATCATTCCCGACCTGGCCGCGGGGGCGACGGTGCTGGTCGTCGCGCACGGCAACTCGCTGCGGGCCCTGGTCAAGCACCTGGACGGCATCTCCGATGCGGAAATCGCCGGGCTGAACATCCCGACCGGGATACCGCTCGTCTACGAGATCGGCCCCGGCTTCCAGCCCAAGGTGCCCGGTGGCCGCTACCTGGACCCGGCCGCGGCAACCGCCGCGGCCGAGGCCGTGGCCAACCAGGGACGCTGACCCGGCGGCCAGCCCCGGGCGGCCGCCACCTGGGGCGGCCCAGTAGACGGCGGCTGCGTTAAGCATGGGGGTGGTGGGTTTGACCGGTATTTGCGGGAGAATGTCCGGGTGCCGGCCAGCGTATGAATAGATGGGGAACAGGGCGGCCCGCCCGGGCCGGGCAGCGGCGATTCCCGGCTGGTCCCGCATACCATCGTGGTGTGTGCGTGCAGGTGGCGGTGATGATGGGCACACGGGTCACTGAGTTCCACGGCCTCGCGACAGGAGCCCCCACAGCATGAAGATCCGGCAGGCGGCCAAGGCGCATCAGGTCGGGGAACCTTCCGCGCAGCGCCGCCCGCCCTCCCGGCTGCCGGCCGGCATCGCCGCCGTGCTGTCCGTGCTCTCCTCGTCCGCGGTCGTCATCGACAGCGAGGACCGGGTACTCCGGGCCAGCGCCGCGGCCCGCTCGTTCGGCTTGGTCAAAGGCGACCGGCTGATGGTGGGCGAACTGCTCGCCCTGGCCCGCCAGGTCCGCCGGGATGGCGAGATCCGGGAAGGCGAGATCGAGGTGTCCGGCACCAAGTTCGGCGGCCGGACCACCAGCTTCGCGGTCCGGGTGGCGCCGCTCGGCTCCGGGGTAGGCGGCGGCGGCCTGGTGCTGCTGCTGGCCGAGGACCAGACCGAGAGCCGCCGGGTGGAGGAAGTCCGCCGCGACTTCGTGGCCAACGTGAGCCATGAGCTGAAGACCCCGGTGGGCGCGCTGGCCCTGCTGGCCGAGACGGTGGAAGACGCCGCGGACGACCCGGAGGCGGTGCGCCGGTTCGCGGGCCGGATGCGGCAGGAGGCGTCCCGGCTGACCAAGCTGGCCCAGGACTTGATCACGCTGTCCCGGATCCAGGCGGCCGAGCCCATCCCCGACCCCATCCCGGTCGACCTGTCCATCGTGGTCGCCGAGGCCCTGGACCGGTGCCGGATGCGGGCCAACGCGCACGGCATCGAGCTGGAGGCCAGCGGAGACCCCGGGCTGGTGGTACTGGGCGACGAGGACCTCCTGGTCAACGCGCTGCGCAACCTGCTGGAGAACGCGGTCGCGTACAGCCCGGAGAACACCCGCGTGGTGGTCAGCACCACCCGGGTGGGCGGCGACCTGGCCGAGATCAGCGTGGCCGACCAGGGCATCGGGATCCCGCAGCGCGACCTGGAGCGGATCTTCGAGCGGTTCTACCGGGTCGATCCGGCGCGTTCCCGGGCGACCGGCGGGACCGGGCTCGGGCTGGCCATCGTGAAGCATGTGACGGCCGCGCACGGCGGCAAGGTCACCGTCTGGAGCAAGGTGGGCGAAGGGTCGACGTTCACCTTGCGGCTACCGGTCGCTAGTCGGCCACGCGGCGCGGCCGGGAGCACCCTGCCGCCCGCAGCATCATCTGCCAGGGAGGCCGTGAAGTGACCCGCGTGCTCGTTGTGGAAGACGAGGAATCGTTCAGCGACGCCCTGTCCTACATGCTCCGCAAGGAGGGCTTCGAGGTCGCGGTCTGCCCCACCGGGCCGGACGCGCTCGACACCTTCGACCGGGACGGGGCCGACCTGGTGCTGCTCGACCTCATGCTGCCCGGGCTGCCCGGCAGCGAGGTGTGCCGCACGCTGCGCGAACGGTCTAACGTGCCGGTCATCATGCTGACCGCCAAGGACAGCGAGATCGACAAGGTGGTCGGCCTGGAACTGGGCGCGGATGACTACGTGACCAAGCCGTTCTCCTCCCGCGAGCTGGTCGCCCGGATGCGCGCGGTGCTCCGGCGGCGCGGCGAGCCGGAAGACGCCGCGGTGTCCACGCTGGAGTCCGGGCCGGCCCGGATGGACGTGGACCGGCACGTGGTCACCGTGCGCGGCGAGCAGGTGCAGCTGCCGCTCAAGGAGTTCGAGCTGCTTGAGGTCCTGCTGCGGAACACCGGCCGGGTGCTCACCCGGATGCAGCTGATCGACCGGGTCTGGGGGGCCGACTACGTCGGCGACACCAAGACCCTGGACGTGCACATCAAGCGGCTGCGGGCCAAGGTGGAGACGGACCCGGGCAACCCGCGGCACATCATTACCGTCCGCGGGCTGGGCTACAAGTTCGAGCCGGGCGCCTAGCGCGGGGTACCCCCGCGCCCGGGCAGCCCTTTTTCTTCTTAACGCACTTACGGCGTGGCGGTAGCGCTCGGCGCCGGGGTGGTGCCCGGGCTGGCGGTGGAGGTGGCCGCCGCGTGGTGCCGGCGCTTGCCGGTGCTGGTCGGGGTCGGCGTTGGTGACGGCGCCGGGGAGAACGTGGCGTAAGAGTCGGACTGCGGGATGACCGGGACGTCCATGCGCTGGACCCCGGCGTTCTTGAAGGTCAGCAGGATCGGGATGTCGGTGCCGCCGTTAAGGCTGCGGGTGAGCCCGTTCAGGACCACCTCGGGAGCCGGCCCGGTCAGCAGCGCGCTGACGTCCCGGGGCAGGTTCACCCCGCCGGCCGGCAGGGTGACCGAGGTGGCCGTGCCGGGCGCGGACACGCGGACCAGGCGGTCGTGCGGACCGGTATTGATCAGGGCCAGGAACAGCCCGGCCGAGCTGCCCGCGGGCAGCGCGGTCGCGGGCGGTGCCCCGAGCACGAACACGTTGCGGATGGCCAGGGAGCCGTTCGCGCCCAGCGGCACGATGGTCTTGGACGCGCCCGCGGTGGGCGGATGCCACTGCAGCACCGGTGCATCGTTCCCGGCCTCACAGCCGGCCAGCACGGGGAGCGCGGCGGCGGCCGCGACCGCGCAGGCCCGGCGCAACGCGAGGGAGCGCCGTGGGCGGCCGGGGGCGGTATCGCGGCGGGATGTGGCGGAACGCCGCGCGGCGCGGTTATGGCCATGGAGGAGCATCGCGTGCTCTCCTCGGATTCGGGTGTAGTGCACCTGGGACGCCGCACAGCGTATCGGCATGGTGCGCGGCGGCCGCCGCCGGCCCGGGTGTGTCGCGCCCCGGCCCCGGGACATGCCGGGCGTGGCCCGGCGGGCGTGGTCAGGCCGCGCCCGGCCCCGCCTGGTTGGCGGCGAGGACCGAGCCGCCCGGCGGGTCCAGGCTGACCGGGCTGGTGCTGCCCAGTTGCTTGATCTGGGGACCCAGCTGGCTGGCTGGTTCTGACGCCCGGTAGATGCGGCTGACCGAGCCATCCGGGTAGACCAGGATCGCGGTCAGCTCGCGCGGCTGGGGCTGGTAGGCGGTGGCCAGGGCGCCCTGCTTGTCAGTCAGCAGGTGAGCTCGTTTCCTGGTGCTCCGGTTGGCCCTGGCCTGCTGGGCCAGGGCCCGGGCCCGGGCCGCGGAGCGGGCGGTCACCGCGGCGAAGTAGATGCTGACCTTGGCCGCGCTGGCCTGAGTGGCCAGCTGGCGGGCGAGCCGCGCGCACCGGCAGCCGACCGGGACCAGAACCAGGACAGCCGGCTTGAGCGAGCGCAGCGGGGTGGCCGCGCTGTCCACCACGACCGTGGCGTTGGGCAGCGGAGCGCCCGGCTGGCCGACCGTGGGCGTGGGCGTGGCCGTGGCCGTCTGCGGCTCGCTGGTCGTCTGGGTGGCGGGCGGGACCACCCGCCGGGCGGTGAACATGGTGAGCAGCGTCCCGGCCAGCAACGTGAGGGCCAGGCAGCTGGCCAGCAACGGCAGCACCATCCCGTCCCGGGTGATGGAGCCGCCGAGCCGGCGGGCCAGCCGGTGCCTGCGCTGCGCGCGCAGCTCGCGGTGATAGTCCTGCACATCACGCTCGAGTTCCCGGGCGTCGTCCGGGATCTCGATATCGACCTGGGGCAGCGGGTAGTCGTCCCGCTCCGGGTCCCCACCTCTGTTCACGAGCATCTTCTCCGGCGTGCGGCCCGGGCGTATCCCGTGGATCTCGGCTGAGACACGCCCTCGTTGTTGTCCAGTATGTGCCCACGGCCCGGTCCCGGCACCGCTGGCCGGGCATCCGATTGTCCGGGTTCCTCCGCAACCAGCCTGGCCTCGGCTAGCCGGCACCGGTGCGGTCACTGAGCGCCGGCAACACACCCCGCAGGCTGCTTTGTGAGTCATCAAAAGGTCGATTGACCTGCACGTTTAACGTTAACGGCAGGTAAGGCGGTCCGTTGGTCGTGCTAAGATTGCTTTAGCGGAAGGGGTATGTGCCACATGACTTTCAAGGTCGGCGACACGGTCGTCTACCCCCACCATGGGGCTGCTCGCATCGAAGAGATCGAGACCCGGTCGATCAAGGGTGAGGACAAGACGTACCTGGTTCTCAAGGTCGATAAGGGTGATTTGACGGTACGCGTCCCTGCGGACAATGCCGAGCTGGTGGGCGTCCGGGACGTTGTCGGGCAGGAAGGGCTGGAGAAGGTGTTCGAGGTGCTGCGCGCCCCGCACACCGAGGAACCGACCAACTGGTCACGGCGGTACAAGGCCAACCTTGAGAAGCTCGCCTCGGGCGACGTGAACAAGGTGGCCGAGGTCGTCCGCGACCTGTGGCGCAGGGACCGGGAACGCGGTCTGTCCGCAGGTGAGAAGCGCATGCTGGCCAAGGCGCGGCAGATCCTGGTGAGCGAGCTAGCGCTCGCCGAGAAGACCAACGAGGACAAGGCCGAGGCGCTGCTCGACGAGATCCTCGCCTCCTGATCTCGCTGCGGCACGCACGTGGCCGGTGAACTGCCCCGGGTAGGCATCGGCGTTGACGTGCACCCGTTCGGGCCTGGTCGCCCGCTGTACCTGGCTGGCCTGCACTGGCCGGGTGAACCCGGACTAGCCGGTCATTCAGATGGAGACGTGGCCGCGCACGCCGCGTGCGACGCCGTGCTGTCGGCTGCCGGGCTCGGTGACCTGGGGGCCAACTTCGGCACCGCCGATCCGGCCTGGGCCGGCGCGTCCGGGACCGCGCTGCTGCGCGCCACGGCCGGCCTGGTCGCCGCGGCGGGCTTCACCATCGGGAACGTGGCCATCCAGGTCATCGGGGAGCGGCCGAAGCTGGCCCCGCGCCGTCCGGAGGCGGAAAAGGTGCTGTCCGAGGCGCTGGGCGGGATCCCGGTCAGCCTGTCCGGCACCACCACGGACGGCCTGGGCCTGACCGGCCGCCGGGAAGGCCTGGCCGCCATCGCCACCGCGCTGGTCGTCCCCGCGTCCTGACCTGCCTCAGGCTGGTGCCCAGGACCCGGGCTGCTTCCCCGGGCCGTCATGATCGTGGTCAGTCTTGGTCAGCTGCGAACCAAAACTGACCACGATCATGGAGGCGGGTTAGGGCTGGGGGTAGAGGCGCTCGGCGTAGCTGGCGCCGTAGTGCCGCTCCAGGTCTTCCACTGTCTCCTCGGTGTCGGCCTGGACGCTCTTGACGATGCGCGCGGTGGACGGCAGCGCCTGCGGGTCCCAGGTCTCGGTGTCCCACAGCTTGGACCGCAGGAACGCCTTGGGGCAGTGGTAGAAGATTTCCTCGATCTCTACCAGCAGCGCGAGCTTCGGCCGGCTGCCTTTGACGATCATCTCGTCGAAGAACGGGGCGTCGCGGAGCAGCCGGGCCCGCCCGTTGATGCGCAGTGTGTCCGGGCGGCCGGGAATCAGGTACAGCAGTCCCACGTATGGGTTGCTGAGCAGGTTGACGAAGCCGTCGGCCCGGTTGTTCCCGGCCCGGTCCGGGATCGCGATCGTGGTGTCGTCGAGCACCCGGGTGAAACCAGGCGGGTCGCCCTTGGGTGACACGTCGCAGCGGCCGTCGCCATCGGACGTGCCGATCAGGCAGAACGGCGACGCCGCCAGCCACTCCCGGTCCCGTTCGTGCAGCACCGGCCGGACCTTGGTGGCGGACCGCTGGCCGGGGACGCCGAGCAGTTCACGAAGCTCGGCCTCCGAGGTGACCTCGGCAAGATCGGTCGTGCGCGGCACGCTGGCTCCCTTCGTTCGGTCTGCTGCTGGCCTCCTCAGGCTAGCCAGCGCGGCAAAGGCCGTCAGGAGTCGGTGTCGCTGTCCTCGTCGGGTGGGGTCGGTGTGCTGCGCAACCGGTCGAAGTGCGGGGACGGCGCGGGTACCGGCGCCCGCATCGGCTGTGCTGGTACCCGGATGGCTTCGCTGGCCGGGTCGGCCGGGGGCTGCTCGGTGGGAGCGGCGTCGGTGGGAGCGGCGTCGGTGGGAGCGGCGTCGGTGGGAGCCGCGTCAGTGGTCTGCTCCGTGGCGGTCTCGTCGGTGGGCGGTTCTTCGGTGCGGGCTTGATCGCCGGCCGTTGCGGCCGGGGACTCCTTATCTGGGTCGGCCGGTGGGGCGGCCGGCCCAGCCTCATCGGCCGGCGCTGCCTCATCGGCCTGTCCGGTGACCTCTTCGCTGGACCGCCCCGTGACCTCCTCGGCGGCGGGCGGCGGGGTGGGTGCTGGCTGGCCGGCCGATGCCCCGGTCCCCGCGGGCTGAGCGGCGGGCACCTGGTCGGCCGGTGTGTCGGTGGGCGGCGTCTCGCTGGCTGGCGCTTGGGTCGCTGGCGCTCGGTCGGCGGCTGGCTTCCCTGCGGGCTCCTGTGTGGCGGGATCCCGGGAGCCGGAGGGTGGCGGCCGGGGCCAGGCCGGCTGATCCGGGGTGGCGGGTGGCGCGCGCCGCAGCACCGGCTGACCGGGTGCCCGCCGCGCCGACCCGCTGGGTGTCCGGGGCCGCGCTGGCCGGCTGGGTGGCCGGGGCGGCGGGGACCGGCGGCGTACCTGGGGCGGGCGGCAACCGGCCGGCGGCTGACGCCCCGTCGGCTGGACGCGGGCTGGAACCGGACGCGAGCCCCGCAGCGGCTGCGGCCGCTACCGCACCAGCGGCTGCGGCGGTGGGCTGGGCATGGGCCGGCTCGTCCGCCGCGTCCAGCGCCTTAGCGGCTGACTTGGTGGCTCCGGCCGGAGCGATCGGCTGCGTGATGGTCGGCTCGGTGGACTTCGCGGGTTTCGCGGCGGCGGGCCTCGCGTTGGCCCGGCCGTTGCGCGGTGCGCCCGTCCCGGTCTGGGCCGGGCGGCGGTCGGTCTTCGTGCCACCGGCATCCGGGGCGCGGCTGGGCAGGGTGGCGTTGGTGGGGCCCGTGCCCTGGCCGGCTGCAGGCCCGGTCCGGTCCCGGCTGAGCAGGGCATCGAGTCCAGACCGGTTCGCCGCTGGAGGGGTGGACCCGGTCAGGGGCACGGCCGGGTCCAGGCCCGCTGCCGCCCGGCTCACCGCTTGCTGCCGGGCCAGCGCGCCGCGGTGGTGCCGGTACTGGCGCAGCATCGACAACAGCAGGCTGAACGCGAGCAGCAGCAGTACCCACGGCAGTACTGCTGCGGTGATGGCGGCCGGGCGGTGCGGCAGATGCGTGCCCGCGGCGTGTACCGCATCCCCGGCGGCCACGGCGGCCAGCAGGACCAGCGTGATCAGCCAGGCGTAGCCGCGGCGCCACCAGCCCGCGCCGCGCAGCAGGAGCACGGCGACGCAGGACACCACCAGCATCGCGTCGAAGATGATCGGGAACAGCCGGGCCATGCCGGCGGACATGCCCGCCTGCCGCGCCAGCGCATGAATCCCGCCATAGGACAGCACGAACGCGAGGGCGGCCAGCAGGATCACCCCGGCGATCGCCGCGATCAGCGCGACCAGGCGGAGCGTGCGGTAGGGGTCGCTGCCCCGGGAGCCGTTCGCCGGGGGATGGTCGTTCATCGCGCCTGCTTCGTCCTTCCTGCGGCGATGCTCCGTGTATCCCGTCCGCTGGCCATGAGCGGGAAGGCGCACGCTGGGCGCCCGGCGACCGCGGTGGCGGCCGGCGGCGCAGGCCACCTTAAGAGTGCTGGAGGCAGGCCGGACGCCCCCCACACGATCTCTGACGTCAAGGAGACGATATGCCCGGTGAGCCCGCGACTTGGGGAGATTCCCCGCAAGTGCAGGTCTCCGGCGTGTTGCCAGGCCGCCAGCAGCGCACTGCAACCTGGGGTAGGCACGGCATTCCGGTGCGGGCGAGCATGGTTCCCGGGTTCGCGGCCAGGCCGGCCAGTGCCGGCGGGCCCGCCAACCGGCCAGGGAGGCCGGTAAATCCCGTAACCTTGCTGCGTGACGCTCCGCCTTTACGACACTGCCTCCCGCACGGTGCGCGACTTCTCCCCGGTGGTACCCGGGCGGGTATCGCTGTACCTGTGTGGGGCAACCGTCCAGGCCCCGCCGCACATCGGCCACATCAGGTCCGGCGTGGTGTTCGATCTGCTCACCCGCTGGCTGCGGGCGAGTGGGTATCAGGTCACGTTCTGCCGGAATGTCACCGACATCGACGACAAGATCATCCGGGTGGCCGAGGGCGAGGGCGTCCCCTGGTGGCAGGTGGCCCAGCGCAACGAGCGGGCGTTCAGCCGCGCCTACGAGGTACTTGGCTGTGTCCCGCCGGACGTGGAGCCGCGGGCCACCGGGCACGTGCCCGAGATGATCAAGCTGATGCAGCGGCTGATCGACACCGACCACGCCTATCCGTCCGGTGGCGGTGTGTACTTCGACGTGCACTCCTACCCGGCGTACGGTGCGCTGTCCGGGCAGCGGCTGGACCACATGCGGGCCGCCGACGACACCGAGCCGAACGACGCCAAGCGGGATCCGCGTGACTTCGCCCTGTGGAAGGCGGCGAAGCCGGGCGAGCCGACCTGGGACACGCCGTGGGGGCCGGGCCGGCCGGGCTGGCACCTGGAATGCTCCGCGATGGCCACCAAGTACCTGGGCAGCACGTTCGACATCCATGGTGGCGGGCTCGACCTGATCTTCCCGCACCATGAGAACGAGATCGCCCAGTCCCGGGCGGCGGGCGACGGTTTCGCCCACTACTGGCTGCACAACGGCCTGGTCGGGCTGGCTGGCGAGAAGATGAGCAAGTCGCTCGGTAACTCGCTGCTGGTCGAGGCCATGGTGACCCAGGTCCGCCCGGTGGAACTGCGCTACTACCTGAGCCAGCCGCACTACCGGTCGGGCATTGAGTATTCGCAGGAGGCACTGGACGAGGCGGTCGCCGCCTACCGGCGGATCGAGAACTTTGTGACCCGGGCCGCCGAGATCACCGGGCCGCCGGGCGAGCCGGGCGATGAGCCGGCCGCGCTGGCCGGCGCGCTGGCCTCGGCCGAGGCGGCCGGTGCCCCGGATGCCGGGCTGGCCACTGGCAGCACCGGACCGTCCCCGGCCCGGGAGCTGCTGCCGGCCGCTTTCGCCGCCGCGCTCGACGATGACCTGGGCATGCCGCAGGCGCTGGCCGTCCTGCACGACAGCGTCCGGGCCGGCAACAATGCGCTGGCCAGCGGGGATACCGCCGTGGCCAGCGCCAGACTGACCGAGGTCCAGGCCATGCTCGGCGTGCTCGGCCTCGACCCGCTGAGCGAGCCATGGGCTGACGCCGGGCCGGGCGATGATCTGCACGCCGTGGTCGACGCGCTGGTCGGGGTGGCCCTGACCCAGCGCCAGGCGGCCCGCGAGCGCAAGGACTACCCAGCGGCCGATGCGATCCGGGACTCGCTGCAGGCGGCCGGGATCCTGATCGAGGACACCCCGCAGGGACCGCGCTGGGAGCTGAAACGATGACCGGGGCAGCATCATCCGGCGGGGCAGGCCGGTCCGGCCGGGGCGGGCGGAGCAAATCCGGGAAACCACGTCCCGGCACCGGCGGCTACGGCCGGCGTCGGCTGGAGGGCAAGGGCCCGACCCCGCCCGCGCATCTGCGGCCCGGTCACCCGGCCCAGCGGCGCGCGGCCGCCCAGGCAGCGGCTAAATCATCCGGGCGGCCGGGGGGCCGGCAGAGCGCGGACGCGGACCGCCCCGCGGCCACCGGACGGGCCAGCGCCGCCGGCGACCGGGCCCGCGGTGCCGGTGATGCCGCCGAGGTGGTGGCCGGCCGCAACCCGGTGCTGGAATCGCTGCGGGCCCGGGTCCCGGCCGCCGCGCTGTATGCCGGGCCCCGGCTCGACTCTGACCCGCGGGTCACCGAGCTGATCCGGCTGGCCGCCGATGCCAGGATCCCGCTGATCGAGGCGGGGCGGCTGGAGCTCGACCGGCTGACCGGCGGCGCGGTCCACCAGGGTGTCGCGCTGAAGATCCGCCCCTACGGCTACGCCCACCCCGGAGACCTGCTGGACCGCGCGCGCGAGCGCGGCGAGCCACCGCTGGTCGTCGCGCTCGACGGGGTGACGGACCCGCGGAATCTGGGCGCGATCGTGCGCTCGGCAGCGGCGTTCGGCGCGCACGGCGTGCTGGTGCCGGCCCGGCGCTCCGCGCATGTCAGCGCGGGCGCGTGGAAGGCGTCCGCGGGGGCGCTGGCCCGGGTGCCGGTGGCCTGGGCCACCAACCTGGCCCGGACGCTGGCCGCCTATCAGGAAGATGGCCTGTTCGTCGCCGGGCTCGACGCGCAGGGGGACACGCCCGTCGACGACCTGGAGGTCGCCGACGGCCCGCTGGTGCTGGTCATCGGGTCGGAAGGACGCGGGCTGTCCCGGCTGGTGGCGCAGCGCTGCGACGTGCTGGTCCGCATCCCCATCGCGGCCCGGACCGAGTCGCTCAACGCTGGCGTGGCCGCTGGCATCGCGCTGCACGAAGTAGCCACCCGGCGCGCCGTCCAGGCCTGACCCGCCCTCCGCAGCGGGCATAGGGTCACGGTGAGGGGAAGCCGGAGATAGCGAGGTGGTCGTGGACCGGTTGCGGATCGGGACGCTGGGAGCCGCCCGGATCACCCCGGCGGCGTTGCTCAGGCCAGCCCGGCAGGTGCCGGGGGTAACCGTGACCGCGGTGGCCGCGCGGGACCAGCAGCGCGCCCGCCGGTTCGCGGACAAGCACCGGATCCGGATGGTGCATCCCAGCTACCAGGCGCTGATCGAGGACCCGGCAGTCGACGCCATCTACAACCCGCTGCCCAATTCGCTGCATGCCCAGTGGACGCTGCGGGCCATCGAGGCAGGCAAGCACGTGCTGTGCGAGAAACCGTTCACCGCCAACGCCGCCGAGGCGGCCGCGGTGGCGGCCGCGGCCAAGGCGTCCGGGCTCGTCGTCATGGAGGCCTTTCACTACCGCTACCACCCGCTGGCCCGGCGGATGCAGGAGGTGGTGCTCGGCCGGGTGGCGGACGCCGATGACCCAGGCGAACGGGCGGTGGCCGGGACGGGGGAGATCGGGCCGCTGCGCTACCTGGAGGCCTCCCTGTGCTTCCCGCTGCCCCGGTTTTCCGACATCCGGTACTCCTACCAGCTGGCCGGCGGGGCCACCATGGACGCGGGCTGTTACGCGATCAACTGGCTGCGCATGCTGGGGCCGGGTGAGCCCGAGGTGGTGGCGGCGGGCGCGAAGCTGCAGAGCCCGGGCGTGGACCGGGCCATGTCGGCCTCGTTCCGGTTCCCGGGCGGGGTGCTCGGCCGGATGACGACGTCGATGTGGTCGGCCCAGCTGCTCCGGCTGGACGCCAAGGCGGTCGGGGACCGCGGCGTCATGCGGGTGTTCAACTACGCCTCACCCCGGCCGTACAACCGGCTCACGGTGACCGCCGACGGCTACACCCGGCGCGAGCGGGTCAGCGGCGAATCCAGCTACACCTATCAGCTCCGGGCGTTCGCCGCCGCGGTACTGCATGGCGAGCCGGTGCTCACCACGGCAGAGGATGCGGTGGCCAACATGACCGTGATCGACGCCGTGTACCAGGCGGCTGGCCTGCCGGTGCGCGGCAGCGGCTGACGGTGCTGTCTGGCGGCGTACTGCCCAGCGCGCTATCGTTCGCTATGTGAACAGTACGAGCAGTGCGGCTGGCGGGGGGCTGGACGCTGCTGATGGCGACGACACCGGCACGGGCGCGGAGCACCCCGCCGCGGCCAGTGGTGGCCGGCGGACCGACTTCGTCCAATCCCTGGACCGCGGGCTGGCCGTGATCCGGTGCTTCTCCTCCGAACGGCCATCACTGACCCTGTCGGAGGTGGCCGAGCGAACCGGGCTGACCCGGGCCGCGGCCCGCCGGTTCCTGCTGACCCTGCAGGAACTGGGGTACGTGGGCAGCACCGGGCGGCAGTTCTCACTGCGGCCGCGGGTGCTCGCCCTCGGCTACGCCTACCTGTCCTCGTTCAGCGTGGCCCAGATCGCCCAGCCGCACCTGGAGGACCTGGCTGAGGAACTGCACGAGTCGTGCTCGGTAAGCGTGCTCGACGGCGACGACATCGTGTACGTGGCCCGGGCCTCAGCCAACCGGATCATGACGATCGCGCTGACCGTCGGCACCCGGCTGCCGCCCTACCCGACCTCGATGGGCCGGGTCCTGCTGGCCTGGCTGCCGCCCGCCGAAATCGACGCCATCCTCGGCCGCACCTCGCTCCGCAAGCTCACCGAGCAGACCGTGGTGGACCCCGATGAGCTGAAGCAGATCCTGGCCACGGTGCGGGCCCAGGGCTGGGCCGCGGTGGACCAGGAACTCGAGGCCGGCGTGCGGTCCGTGGCCGTGCCGATCCGGGACAGTTCCGGCAAGGTGGTGGCGGCCATCAACGCCAGCGCGCACGCGGCCCGGGTGCCGATGCGCACCCTGGAAAAGCAGTTCCTGCCCCGGCTGCTGGATGCCGCCCGGCAGATCGACACGGAACTGGCCACCCGGATGGCGGTAGGCGCCCGGGTGGTCCGCTAACCCGGCGCGGCAGCAGCCGCGGCGGTCCGGCCGGAGGGCGATCGGGGTCCGGGGGCGTCCCCGCCGGGCTGGCACAGCTACGCGTTGGCCCGGATGTAGCTGGCCAGCGCCGTGTCGGTGACCGGCGCGGGACCGGCCGCTCCCGGTGCGGGGGACACCCCGGCCGGGAACTGGCGGGAGACCAGCTCGGCCTGGATCTCCTGGAGGTGGGCTGGCTGGCCGGCTGCGGGCCCCGGCCCGCTGGCCACCGGCACCGTCACCCCGGCCAGCGGGTCGTCGGTGCGCGGCGCGGACAGCGTCAGCACGTCGCCGAGACCGGGCGCAGCGGCATCCCGGGCGGTCAGCGAGGGCAGCCCCCAGCGCTGCTGCACCGTCCTCAGGATCGAGGTGTGGTCGATCGGCATGCTGCCCGCTGGGACCCGGAACACGGTGCCCGGCGCGATCAGCGGCGACACGAGCACGGCCGGGACCCGCACGCCGAACCGGGTGAAATCGAAGCCGAACTCGCCCGCGTCCTTGTCCGGCGGGGTGGCGCCGGACGGCGGCGGCACGTGGTCATAGCAGCCGCCATGCTCGTCGTAGGTGATGACCAGCAGGGTCTGCGCCCAGCCCGGGCCGCCCCGCACCGCCTGGTACACGTCGTGGATGAACTGCTCGCCGAGCGCGACGTTGTAGTTCGGGTGCTGGCTGTTGCCGGCCGAGCTCCAGTCCGGCTCCAGGAAGGTGAACGCGGGCAGGGTGCCCGCCGCGGCGGACGCGGTGAAGTCGGTGAACACCCCGAACCGGGTGGCGGGCACGCCGAAGATGTCGGTGAACGTGGCCTTGGTCAGCGGCTGCGCCTGGTAGCCGTAGATGGCCCACGGCAGCTGATGCGACTCCAGCAAGCCGAAGATGGACGGCGAGGTGAACGTGTGCGTCTTGTCGTCCATGTGCCCCTGGCTGGTGGCCGAGCAGGCGAAAGCCCGGTTCGGCATGGTTTCGGTGGGCACCGAGGAGAACCACTGGTCGCACACGGCGTAGCCGCGGGCCAGGCCGGACAGCACCGGGAGGGCCTCCGGCGTGAAACAGCCCATGATGTCGGCGGCGGTGGTGCCGGGCAGGATCGACCAGCCGGTCTTCCGCGACTGCCAGCCCAGCGTGTAGGCGAAGTCCTTGACGAAACCGGCCATGCCGGGCGGCGTGGCCGGGCCGGCCGGGCCGGTGTCCGTGCCGAACAGCTGCTCGTTGGTGGCCATGTACCCCTCGCCGGGGTCGGCGCCCGGCATGAAGTACGCGTTCGGCGTGCCGGGCTCGATCTTGAACACGCTGACCCCCGGGCCGGCGGACACCGGGTTGGCCTCGGTCCCGGTCAGCCCCTCGTACGGCTGCCCGGCCGGGGACATGTTCCCGTCGGCTGCGTAGAGATAACCCAGCATGTGATCGAAGGACCGGTTCTCCAGCATGAGCACCACGACGTGCTGGATTGCCGGCAGGCTGTTAGCTCCGGGCATGGCTGACATGGTGACACGGCCCCTGGGCGGTGCGCAGTCAGCCGGGCCGGTAGGGTCGCGCATATCGGCTGAACTTTGGGAGAACAGATGCGGCTCACCAAGTTGGAGCATGCCTGCGTCCGGCTGGAAAAGGACGGCGTCATCCTGGCCATCGACCCTTCGGTGTGGAGCATGCCGGAAGCGCTGGTGGGCGCCAGCGCCGTGCTCGTCACGCATGAGCACTTCGATCACCTGGACGGGGACGGCCTGCGCGCCGCGCTGGACGCCGACGCCGGCCTGCAGCTGTGGACCAACCAGTCGGTGGCCAGTCAGTTCGCCGGATTCAGCCGTGATCAGGTGCACATCGTGGACCACGGCGACGCGTTCAGCGTGGCCGGGTTCGACGTGCACGCCTACGGCCACCTGCACGCGCAGCTGCACCGGGACATCCCGATAGTCGAGAACACCGGGTTCCTGATCGACGGCACGCTGTTCCACCCGGGTGACTCGTTCACCGTGCCCGAGGACCCGGCGCAGACCCTGCTGCTGCCGGCCAGCGGGCCGTGGCTGAAGACCGGCGAGATGATCGACTATGCCCGGGAAGTCAGCCCGCAGCGTGGGTACGTGATCCACGAGGCACTGTTCGGCGACACCGGGCTGATGGTGCTGGACGGCTTCCTGCCGCTGTGCGGCAAGAACGAGGACGACTTCCGCCGGGTCGACGTGGGAACCACGATCGAAGTCTGAGCTTCCTTGGGAACGGCCGCGCTGGCTTGAGCCGCCGTGCGGCCGGCCACGGCTGGGGCAGCCGGCTGACGGCGGCCGCACCGGGGCGAGGTGACTACGCCTAGCGATCAGCCGCCGGGGATACCAGTCCGGTGGCGGTGGGCCGGCCCGGGCGCGGTGAGCCGTTCTGCCAATCGCGGCCTTCGCGGTAGAGAAGCTCGACCGCTGGCCCGCGCAGCCCGGGCAGCTGGGGCGCGATCTGGAAGCCCAGGTGCGTCTGCACGTAGCCCAGGTGCTGGTAGCCGGGCGGGAAGCGGGCCAGCAGCTCCGGGTCGAGGGTGAGCCGGGCGGCCGGGTTGACCGGGTCGAGGCGGTCCTTCTCGTAGATCGGCTGCCGCCGCACGATGCCCCAGCGGCCGTCCCGGCAGTCCAGGAAGTCGTAGAACCGGCCGGTGCAGGCCACGTTGACGGTGACCCCGTGCACCTCGGCGCGCTGCATGATGGTCATCTTGGTCTGCGCGATCGCACGCTGGCCCGCC
Source organism: uncultured Actinomycetes bacterium (assembly GCA_963711705.1). GTDB lineage: Bacteria > Actinomycetota > Actinomycetes > Streptosporangiales > Streptosporangiaceae > RYN-230. Next base: position 47,336 of record CAVQFM010000010.1, on the reverse strand, counting down.
ACCTCGCAGCGGAACCCGCCGAGGAAATGCAGGATGCTGACCCCGGCCGCGAACCCGGCCTGGCTGGCGGCGATGAAGTCGGCGGCCGGGCCCTGGAACCAGGTGGCGGTCATCCAGCCGTCGTCGTGCCACACCGACGCGAAGGCCGGCCAGTCGGCGGCGTCCCGGGCCAGCACCCACAGCTCGATCACCCGGCGGATACGCAGCTCCGCCTCGTCCTGTTCGGTCAGCATGCCCGGCCTCTCTCTCGGCGCCGTCCCGATTCTCTACCAGCCACTGCGCGCGGCGGGCCATCCCGGGCGGGATGGGCGCTGACCGGGTAAGGCCGGGGGCACTGTGGAGTAAGGCGGCGGGACGCGGGTAGCGGGGCCAGGCGGCCGGCGGCTGTGGTGAGGTCTGGCCGCCGGCCGCCCTGGGCCGCTGGTTTCAGGACCGGTATCCCGGGCAGCGTACTGGGACCGGGGAGACGGATGAGGACCGAGTGCCGGGCCGGGAAGAGGCCCCACGGACGTGTGCGGCTGGCTGCTTCCAGTTCCAGCCGCCGCTGAACGTCCGGCCTGGGTGCCAGCGGCTGAGCGCCTGGGCCGGACCCTGGCGCGCCCGCGAAGAGATCAGCGCCGATCTCTTCGCGGGCGCGCCGCATCGTGCCACCCGGGGGTGCCCGAGCTTCACGGGCGTGCGGTGGCTTGCCCGGCGAGCGTGGCTACTGGTGCCGGCTGGCCTCGTCCCCGGCATTGGCGACGATGACCGCGATCGGCGGGATAACCATCGCCACCACGGACATGATGATGGCGGCGGTGACCGAGTAGAGCCGCACCAGCCACCAGGCCAGGATGACCAGCGTCACGCTGGTCCCCATCAGCAGGAAATAGCTGCGGTTACGCCGGCTCACCGTGGGCTCCAGGCAGTAGTTCCCATCACCAACCTGGCTACCCGCCCGCACGCGGCCTACCCAGCACCGGCCACGCCGATCAGCCTTACTGGTAGCTGACCTGGTGCTCCCCGCCGAGCAGGCATTCCCGCAGGTAACCGAGAGCCCGGGCGAGCAGCCGGGACACGTGCATCTGCGATACGCCGAGCCGCTCACCGATCTCGGCCTGGGTCATGTTGCCGTAGAACCGCATGGCCAGGATGCGCTGCTCCCGCTCGGGCAGGTCCCGCCAGTGCGTGGACACCGCCTCCATGTTCACGGTGTGCTCGACCCGCGGGTCTTCCGCACCGAGCAGGTCGCCCAGGGTCGCGGTCGCGTCCCCTTCCACGGAGACCGGGGCGTCCAGCGAGTGCGGGTGGAACACCAGGTCGGCGCGGTCGGCGTCGCGGATGTCGCCGGTGCTGACCTTGAGATGACTGGCCAGCTCACTGTCGCTGGGCGCGTGACCGAGATCCTGGGTGAGCGTGCCGCGCGCCTTGCGGACCTCCAGGAGCAGTTCCTGTACCGGGCGCTTCACGTGGACCTGCCAGCGCTTGTCCCGGAAGTGCCGCTTGATCTCGCCGCTGATGCAGGGCTGCGCGTAGGCGGCGAGGTTGCCGCCGTAGTCCGGGTTGAAGTTGTTGATCGCCTTGAGCAGGCCGACGTAACCGACCTGCATCAGTTCTTCCTCCGGCTCCGGGCTGTCCCGGTACCGGCGGGCGCAGGACCGGACCAGGGATCTGTACCGCAGTACCAGCGCTTCGCACGCGGCCGCCCGGCGGCCGGACTTGCGCGGCAGCGTGTGCACGAGTTCGATGAGTTCCCCGTCGTCCTGAGCGGACGGGTCGGTGGCGGGCGTTGCGGCAGTATGCGGGGCCGCAGCCGGCACAATGATCACCTCTGCATCCTGCGAGTCGAATAGGCCTGCGTTCCGACCATGCCCGTGGCACAGGGGCTAAACATCGGGAGCGCAGCGACTCCGCAGGCTGCCTGGCAATCAGGCGGCCTAGTAATCAGCCGAGCAGCTGTGCGAACCGCGCTTTCACCGTCGCCGCGACCTGCTCGGCAGGCGTGTCCCACACCTCCTGGTTGAAGATCTCCACCTCGGCGTACCCGTCATAGCCGGCCGCCAGCACCTGCCCGGTGAGCCGCCGGAAATCCACCGAGCCGTCGCCGAGCTGGCCCCGGCCGAGCAGCGCGTCCGCGGGCAGCGGGGTCAGCCAGTCACCCAGCTGGTAGCCCACGATCCGGCCGCTGGCCCGGGCGATGTCGGCGGCCACCCGGGAGTCCCACCACACGTTGTAGGTGTCCACCACCACGCCGACGGTCTCGGCCGGGAACGTCAGCGCCAGGTCCACGGCGTCGCCCAGGCTGACCAGCACGCAGCGGTCCGCGCAGAACATCGGGTGCAGCGGCTCGATGCCCAGCCGCATGCCCAGCGCGGCGGCCCGGGGCACAAGCGCGCCGATCCCGTCCGCGATCATCCGGCGGGCCAGGCCGAGATCCCGGGTACCCGGCACCAGCCCGCCCGACACCAGGACCAGCGCGTCGGCCTCCAGAGCGGCCGCCTCCTCGATCGCGGCCAGGTTGTCGGCCACCGCGGCCCGGCGGCCATCCGGGTCGGCGTGGGTGAAGAAACCACCCCGGCACAGCGTGGACACGTGCCGCCCGGACCGGCGGACCGCGGCCGCGGACTCGGTCACGCCCAGCTCGGCCACCCGGTCGCGCCACAGCCCGACGGCCGGGATGTCGTGCCGCTGGCACAGCCCGAGGGCCTGGGCCAGCGGCAGCCGCTTGACCGTGGCCTGGTTGAGTGAGAGCCGGCTGAGCCCGATCACCGCCGGCTGCCCGCCCCGAGGTACTGGCGCATCCGGTGGCTGGCCAGCTCGGGTTCGAGCAGCGCCCCGCACCGGGCGGCCAGCTCGAACACGCGGGTCAGGTGGCCCGCTCCCCGCCGCCCCTGGAAACCGTCCAGCATGGCGAAGTACGGCTGCAGCCCATTCAGCCAGGCGAGGAACGCGATGCCGGTCTTGTAGTGGAAAGCAGGTTCTTCAAAGACCTTTTTGCTCAACGCCGTCGTCTGGCCCATGACCTCGTCATAGCGCGTGGTGTCACCGGCATCGAGGGCCTGCAGCGCCGCGGCGGCCGGCGCCGTGACTGCGGCGAACGCGCCGAGCAGCGCGTCGCTGTGCCCGTCCGGGCCGCCCCGGATCAGCTCCGGGTAATGGAAATCGTCGCCGGTGTACAGCCGGACCCCGGGTGGCAGCTGGCGGCGCAGCGCCACCTCGTGGCCGGCGTCCAGCACGGACAGCTTGATGCCATCGACCTTGCTCCCGGCCTGCCGCACCAGGTCCAGCACGGTGGCCGCGGCGCCGGTGAAGTCGGCCGCCCCCCAGTAGCCGTGCAGCTGGGGATCGAACGCCTCGCCCAGCCAGTGCAAGATGACCGGCCGGTCGGCCTGGCGCAGCAGGTAACCGTAGATGTTCAAATAATCCCCGGCCGACCGGGCGGTGGCCGCCAGCGCGCGGCTGGCCATCAGGATGACCTGCGCGCCGGTGGGCTGCACGTGGTCGAGCTGTTCCTCGTAGGCGCTGGTGATCTCGGCCAGCCGGTAGCTGCCACCGCCCGCCAGCTGATCGGTGCCCACCCCGCAGGCCAGCGCCGCGCCCCGGTCAGCGGCCTGGCGGGCCGACCGGCTGATCAGCTCCCGGGCCTGCGCCCAGGACAGGCCCATGCCCCGCTGCGCGGTATCCATCGCCTCGGCCACCCCGAACCCGTGTGACCACACGTGATCGCGGAACCGGGCAGTGGACTCCCAGTCGATGCTGCCGTCCGGGAACGCGGCCACGTGCGCGGCGGCGAAGACCCGCCGCGAGGTGGGCGCCGGGTGGCTCCGCGCCCAAGGCGGGTCAGGAATGTCCAGCGGCTCGGGCCGGCCCGGCAGCCTGATCCGCGCCGTCACCACCAGCCTCCCGCTGCAGCTGGCCCGTCAGTCGGGGTGGGTGGTGGGGGCACGTCGACCCGGCGGCCTTCGGCCGAGGACTGCTGGGCCAGCCCGGCCAGCTGCACGCCCCTGGCTCCTTCGGCCAGATCCCAGCGGAACGCCCGGCCCTCCACCGCGGCCCGCAAGAACAGCTCCCACTCGACCTTGAACCCGTTGTCGAACACCTGGTTGTCCGGGATGTCGGTCCACTGGGCCAGGTAGTCGATGGGGTCGGGCAGGTCCGGGTTCCAGACCGGCCTCGGCGCGGCGACCCGGTGCTGCACCGCGCAGTTGCGCAGCCCGGCCACCGCGCTCCCGTGCGTGCCGTCCACGTGCAGTTCGACCAGTTCGCGGCGGTTGACCCGGACCGCCCAGGAGGAGTTCACCGACGCGATCGCCCCGCTGCCGAACTCCAGCAGGGCGTACGCGGCGTCATCTGCCGTCGCGTCGTACCTGGTGCCCGCCTCGTCCCAGCGCACCGGCAGGTGCGTGGCCTGCCGCGCGTACAGCGCCTGGATCGGCCCGAACAGCTCTTCCAGCAGGTACTGCCAGTGCGGGAACATGTCCAGGACGATGCCGCCGCCGTCCTCCTTGCGGAAGTTCCAGGACGGGCGCTGCGCGGCCAGCCCGTCGCCCTCGAACACCCAGTAGCCGAACTCCAGCCGGATGGACAGCACCCGGCCGAAGAAGCCCTCGCTGATCAGCCGCCGCAACTTGATCATCCCGGGCAGGAACAGCTTGTCCTGCACCACGCCGTGGGTGATCCCGGCCGCGCGGGCCGCCTGGGCCAGCCGGACCGCGCCGTCCAGCGAACTGGCCACCGGCTTCTCGGTGTACACGTGCTTGCCCGCCGCGATGGCCCGGGCCAGGGCCGCCTCCCGGGCGCTGGTCACCTGGGTGTCGAAGTAGATATCGATGCCCGGGTCGGAGAGCACGTCGTCCAGGCTGGTCGTCCAGCGCTCGATACCGTGCTGCTCGGCGATCTCCCGCAGCCGTGCCTCGCGCCGCCCGACCAGGACCGGCTCCGGGCAGGCCAGCGTCCCATCAGCCAGTAGCACGCCGCCCTGCTCCCTGATGGCCAGCAGCGAGCGGACCAGGTGCTGCCGGTAGCCCATCCGGCCGGTAACGCCGTTCATCGCTACCTGGACGACCTTGCGTGACATGGGGGCAGCTCCTCCTTCTCCTTGCCACCTGGCCGCTGCCCGCGGCGGCCAGGTGGCACGAGACACGCCCTCAGCCGCAGCGCTTTGCCCGGCGGTACTTGGGAAAGCACTTTCCGAACACTAGGCTGGGCGGGAAACAGGGGTCAAGTCGGGGCAGGCAGCGGGAGACGGGTTGGCAGGCACTGGCGCGAAGGCGGGCCGGCGGCGCCGGGGTGCCCGCTCTGGGGCGCAACCGGCCCGGGTCACCTTGCAGGACGTCGCGGACCGGGCCGGGGTGTCGCTGACCACGGCGTCGCGGGTGGTCAGCGCCGGGCCGCGCAAGGTCGGCGGGAGCCTGGTCAGCCGGGTCAACCAGGCCGTGGCCGAGCTCGGGTACACCGCGAACCTCCAGGCCCGGGCGGTGGCGACCGGCCAGAGCACGGTGATCGGGGCCGTGGTGCACAACATCGCCGACCCGTACTTCTCCACGATCGCGGCCGGCCTGATCGAGGTGGCCGACGCTCATGGCCTGCTGGTCTGCCTGTCCAGCGCGGCGGCGGGCGAGGCGGCCGAACGGGAGTACGTCGAGCTGATGCGGGCGCAGCGGGCGCGGGCGGTGGTGCTCATCGGCAGCCGGTCCGGCGATGCCGCGGCCCGGGCCGGGCTGCGGGCCGAGGTTGACGCGTTTCAGCAGGCCGGCGGCCGGGCCGTCGGCGTCGGCCAGGATCTGCTCGGCGTGGACACGATCATGCCGGAGAACTCGGCCGGGGCCGCCGCGCTGGCCCAGGCCCTGGTCGCGCAGGGGCATCGCCGGTTCGCCGTGCTGGCTGGCCCGCGCGGCCTGCTCACCGCCGCGGACCGGCTGGCTGGTTTTGCCGGTGGCCTGCGCGCCTGGTCGGTTGGGCTGGACGAGCGGGACATCCATCACGGCGCGTTCACCCGGGACGGCGGGTACGAGGCGATGAGCACGGTGCTGGCCGCGGGCGGCCCGCTGCCGGACTGCGTGTTCGCGGTCACCGACGTGATGGCGGTGGGGGCGCTGGCCCGGCTGCGGGCCGAAGGCCTGGCCGTGCCGGCCGACATCGCCGTGGCCGGCTTCGATGACATCAGCACGCTGCGCGACGTCTACCCGCCGCTGACCACGGTCCGGCTGCCGCTGCAGCGGATGGGCGAGATGGCCGCCAACCTCGTGCTCAGTGACCCGGGCGGGGGAGGGCCGCGGGTCGTGCCGGTGCCCGGCGAGGTCGTGCTGCGGGAGAGCACCAACCCTCGCCCCCCGGCGGAGCGGGCCCCTAATTAACCACGATCATGAGCGGCCGGGTGGTGCGGCCGCGCGTGGCGTGGCGGCGGGCCCGGCGTCCTGCCGTTCCTCCCGGTACGTCCCTTGCGCGGTGCTGACAGGTCCGGTACCTTGCGGCTAATTGGGAAAGCGCTTGCCAAACTGGTCCCGAGGAACGCCTGACCACCCGGCGGGCACCGGGCCGCGGCGGGGCGTACCGGGCGGGAGCTGACCACGACGATGCGGAGAATGTAGTGGGATCTGTCGATCAGGCCTGGTCGGGCTGCCTGTTCAGCGGCGGGGAATTCCGCTCCCCGGCGGCTGGCGGCACGATCGCGGTGCGGGACAAGGCGTCCGGCGAGATCTTCGCCCGGGCCGGGCTGGCCACTGAGCCGGACGTGGACGAAGCGGTGGCCGCGGCGAAGGCAGCTCAGCCGGGCTGGGCCGCGCAGACCTACGCGCAGCGGGCGGGCGTGCTGCGGGACGCGGCGGCGGCCCTGGCCGCGCGGGCCAAGCCGTTCCGCGAGCTGATCATGCGCGAGACCGGCTGCATCGCGGGCAAGGCCGACTACGAGATAGCCGCGGCCACCAGCGAGCTGTTGGAGGCGGCCAGCCTGGCGTCCCGGCCGGTCGGTGAGGTGCTGCCATCCAGCCACCCGGGCCGGTTCTCGCTGTCCGAGCGGGTGCCGGTGGGCCTGGTCGGCGTCATCACCCCGTGGAACTTCCCGCTCGTGCTGGGCATGCGGGTGATCGCCCCCGCGCTGGCGCTGGGCAACGCGGTGCTGGTCAAGCCGTCCCCGGAGACCCCGGCCAGCGGCGGCCTGGCCATCGCCGAGCTGTTCGCCGAGGCGGGGGCCCCGCCCGGCACCACGGCGATCCTGCCCGGGGACGTGGCGGCCGGACAGCGGCTGGTCACGCACCCCGGCATCGCGATGATCCATTTCACCGGGTCCACCGCGACCGGGCGGCAGATCGCGGCGACCGCCAGCGGGCTGCTGAAGAAGGTGTCGCTGGAACTGGGTGGCAACAACGCGCTTATCGTGCTGGATGACGCCGACCTGGAGCAGGCCACGATGATCGGCGCCTGGTCCAGCTTCCACTACCAGGGCCAGACGTGCATCACCGCGGGCCGGCACATCGTGCAGCGCGGCATCGCCGAGCGCTACCTGGCCGGGCTGGCCGCCCGGGCCGACGCGATCGCCGTGGGCAACACGCTGACCGGCGACGTCGGGCTCGGCCCGATGATCAACGGCCGCCAGCAGGAGCGGGCCCAGCGGATGCTGGACGAGGCGGTCGCCGCGGGCGCGCGGGTGGTGGCCGGCGGGACCAGCACCGGGCCGTTCTTCCGGCCCACCGTGGTCACCGACGTGAGCCGCGACTCCCAGCTGTGGACCGCGGAGATCTTCGCGCCGATCGCGCCGGTCGTGGTGGTGGACACCGACGACGAAGCGGTCGCGGTGGCCAACGACACCGAGTACGGGCTGGTCAACTCGGTGCTGACCGGGGATACGGCGCGGGGCGTCCAGCTGGCCCGGCGGCTGCGGGCCGGGATGGTGCACGTCAACGACGCGACACCGCAGGACGAGGCGCTGGCCCCGTTCGGCGGCATCGGGCAGTCCGGGCTGGGCGGCCGGTCCGGCGGCGATTCGAACATCGAGGAGTTCACCGAGCGGCGCTGGCTCACCGTGACGCCGGGCCCGGCTCATTACCCGTACTGATTACCGCCGCGGAGCACCTTCCCCTGGGCTGCGCCGCGTCGGACAATCCATTGCAGTACCGCCGCAAGGCGGCAGACAGGAGGAGGGGTTATGAGCGGATCAGTGCCGTTCTCGGAGACCAAGGCCCCCGAGGCTCCGGAACGACTGCACCGAGGTGCGCTCAGGCTGGTGGACATATCCGCCTCGACCATGGCGAACATCGGCCCGGCCTACAGCTTCTACTTCGGCTTCGCGTTCCTGGTGATCACGGCGGGGGTGGCGGCCCCGCTGACCATCATCGCGGCCGGTATCGCGATCGCGCTGCTCGGCAACACGCTGTCCCAGTTCTCCCGGGCCCAGCCGTTGACCGGCGGGTTCATCTCGTTCGTGGGCAAGACGTTCGGCGGCACCAGCGCGGTGACCACGGCGCTGCTGTGCGGGATCGGCTACATCATCGCGATCTCCTCGGTGCTCGCGGTCGTCGGTGGCTTCTTCTCCATCACCCTGCAGCACTATCTGGGCTGGAACATCCCGTGGGGGATTCTCACCGTGCTGCTCACCGCGGGCTGCGTGGTGATGATGATCCGCGGGGTGGCCGTGTCCACCAAGCTGGCCGGCTTCTTCTTCGGCTTCGAGATGCTGGTGCTCGTCGTGGTGTCCGTGGTCGCCATCATCCAGAACGGCGGCCACCTGAGCGCGGTGCCGTTCGAGCCCAGCCACCTCAGCAACGGGTTCAGCGGCCTGGCGGCGGGCTTCCCGCTGGCCGTCTACCTGTTCATCGGCTGGGAAAACTCGGCGGCGCTGGCCGAGGAGACCGGCAACCCGCGGCGCAACGTGCCGCGCGCGGTCTTCCTGTCCATCGGCCTCATGGTGGTCAGCTACCTGCTGTTCGCCTACGCGACGGTGACCGGGTTCGGCTACAACGGCGCCAAGCTGGGCGCGGCCACGATCCCGTTCATCACCCTGGCCGGCGGCATCACCGCCACCTTCGCCGCCTTCGCGTACATCGCGGGCATGACCTCCACCCTCGGCGTGCTCATCGCGGCGGCCAACTCCCAGTCCCGGCTGATCTTCAACGCGGGCCGGGAAGGGCTGCTGCCGCGCTGGATCGGCAAGGTGCACCCCACCCGCCGCACGCCGATGAACGCCATCTACACCTTCGTCGCGCTGGCCGGCGGCATCATCGCCGTCTGGGCGCTGGGCCACTGGATCGGCGGGCACACCGGCAGCATCGACCCGATCAACTTCTTCTTCGAGTCCTCGACCATGGGCACGATCCTGATTCTGGTCGTGTACTTCCTGGCCAACCTGGCCCTGCCGTTCTACTACCGCAAGTTCCGGCCGGCTGAGTTCAGCGTGGTCAAGCACGTCGTGCTGCCCGTGCTGGGCATGATCGCGATCGGCGTGCCGGTGTACTACCTGTGCAAGCCGGGCCAGGCCGCACCGTACAGCTGGTTCCCGTACGCGGCGCTGGCCATCCTGGTCGTCGCGGTGATCTACGCGGCCATCGCCAACCAGCGCGACCCGGGCCTGGGCGAGCGGGCCGGCTCGATCGTCGCCGACGAATGAGCCGCGGGCGCATGGGTCACGAGCGGCCCGGCCGCGGCTGAAGGAGCGGGCGCGGCGCCTCGCTGCAGGCGCCGCGCCCAGCACTGCCGATCAGGGGAGACCGAAGATGACTGACACCGCCGTGGGACGCGCCGAGACGGCTGGCTCGCTGCCCGTGCATCCGCTCGACCCGGCCAGTGCCGGGGAGTTCCTGGCCGGCCTGGCAGATCCTGGCCGACGCGGGGTTGCTCGGCAAGACGGTCAGATTCGCCTACTACGGCCTGGACGAGCCAGCCAAGGACGAGGTGCTTGGCGCGGCCGCCGGGCCGCCGCCGGACCGGCGGCTGCGGGCCTTCCTGATCGACGTGGTCACCGGGCGGTCCAGCGACGTCGTGGTCTCACTGACCACCCGGCAGGTGGTCGCGCAGCGGACGCTGGACCCGCTGGCCGACGGCCAGCTGCCCATCCTGGACCAGGACTTCGCCCTGGCCGAGCAGGTGGTGCACGCCGACCCGCAGTGGCGGGCGGCCATGGCCCGCCGCGGCCTCACCGACGTGTCGAAGATCCGGGCCTGCCCGCTGACCGCTGGGTCCTACGGCGTCGCCGACGAGCAGCGCCGCCGGATGGTCCGGGTGCTCGCCTTCCTCCAGGCCGAAGAGCACGACCTGGCCTGGGCCCACCCGGTGGACGGGGTGGCCGCCTACGTCGACCTGATCGAGGGCCGGGTCTTCAAGATCATCGATGAGGCGGACCCGCCGGTGCCCCGGGAGTCCGGTGACTACGACGACCCGGCGGTCAGCGGGCCACCGCGCACCACGCTGAAGCCGATCGAGATCACCCAGCCGGATGGGCCGAGCTTCGCCCTGGACGGCAACGTTCTGGAATGGCAGAACTGGTCGCTGCGGATCGGCTTCGACTCCCGCGAGGGACTCAGCCTGCACCAGATCAGCTGGGACGACGGCGCGCGGCGCCGGCCGGTGATCTACCGGGCGTCGATCCCGGAGATGGTGGTGCCCTACGGCGACCCGGCCCCCACCCGCTACTGGCAGAACTACTTCGACTCCGGCGAGTACCAGGTCGGGAAGTTCGCCAACTCGCTCCAACTGGGCTGCGACTGCCTGGGCGAGATCGCCTACCTGGACGCGACCGTGGCCGATGACAACGGCGAGCCACGGGTGATCCGCAACGCGATCTGCATTCACGAGGAGGACTTCGGCATCCTCTGGAAGCACACCGATATCTTCAACGGCTCGGTCCAGTCCCGGCGCCAGCGCCGCCTGGTGGTCTCGTTCTTCAGCACGGTGGGCAACTACGACTATGGCTTCTACTGGTACTTCTACCTGGACGGCAGCATCGAGTTCGAGATGAAGATGACCGGGATCATCTTCACCTCCGCCTACCAGGGCAGCGACCGCTATGCCACTGAGGTGGCGCCTGGCCTGGCCGCGCCGGTTCACCAGCACCTGTTCAGCGCGCGGCTGGACATGACGGTGGACGGGCTGGCCAACGCGGTCGAGGAAGTCGATGTCCAGGGCGAGCCGGTCGGCCCGGACAACCCGTTCGGCAACGCGATCACCCAGCAGGTGACCCGGCTGACCCGGGAATCGGTGGCCGGCCGCCGCGCCGCACCGGAGCGGGGCCGGGTCTGGCGGGTGATCAACCCCGGGCAGGTCAACCGGTTCGGCCGTCCGGTCGGCTTCACCCTGTACCCGGAGGCCGCGCCCACCCTGCTCGCCGACCCCGGCTCGTCCCTGGCCAAACGGGCCGGGTTCGCCACCAACCATCTGTGGGTCACCCGGTATGACCCGGCCCACCGGTACTCGGCCGGGGACTACGTGAACCAGCACCCAGGTGGGGCCGGGATCCCCGACTTCATCGCGGGTGACCAGGACATCGACGGCACTGACGTGGTGCTCTGGCACACCTTCGGGCCGACCCACTTCCCGCGGCTGGAGGACTGGCCGGTGATGCCGGTGGCCCGGTGCGGGTTCACGCTCAAGCCCACCGGCTTCTTCGACCGCAACCCCACCCTCGACGTCCCGCCACCCGCCCGCCACTGCCAGCCGGGCAGCCACTAACCCCGGAGGACCGCAGGGCGGAGACTTTCGGCATAGGCGACCGAAACTCTCCCTTCAGCCGCGAGGCGGCTGGACCGGGATGCTGGCGGACGGCTGGGGCGCCCGGCTGCGCGGGCGCCGGCGGGGCTGGGGTGGCTCGGGCTCGGCGTCCTCGTCAGGGAGCAGTGGGAGCCCGGAGGGAGGCTTGACCTCGGCCAGCCGCAGGTAGGTGATCAGCCGCTGGCCACCCCGGGTGGCCAGCCGGGCCAGCACGTGCTGGAGGTCGGCGACATCCCGGGCGACGACGGTGAGCAGGTAGTCCATCTCGCCCGCGACGTTGTCCGCGGCGATGATCTGCGGCAGGGCCCGGACCTCGTCATCGAACACCTTGGTGGACCGCGGATCGTGCCGGCCGAGGGTCGCGGCCACGTACAGCTGGAGCGGGAAACCGGCGGCCTCCGGGTCCAGCCGGGCGGTGACGATCCGGATCACCCCGGACTCCTTCAGGTAGCGGACCCGGTGCAGCGTGGCGGCCGGGGACAGCCCCACCATGCGGGCCAGCTCGACGTTCGTCCGGTCGGCATCCGCCTGCAGTGCAGTCAGCAGTTTGAGATCAACTTCGTCAAGTTTGACAGCCATACTACGAAATTCTATTCAGCTCGAGCACTCCACTAGCGAATTTTCGACATGTGACTGGCAAAATAGTTGCATGAACAACGTTCGCCGTCCCGCTGTCGCCGCGCTCACCGCGGCCGGGCTGCTGTGGGGCACCACCGTGCCGCTCTCCAAGCTCGCCCTGGAGTGGCTGCCGCCTGGCTGGCTCACCCTGGTGCGCTTTGTCGTGGCGGCCGCCATCCTGCTGGTGGCGGCGCGGTCGGGGGTGCGGGCCGCGTTCCGGCCGGCCGTTCTGGTGTCGGGCGCGATCGGCTACGGCGGTACGGTCCTGCTGCAGAACGCGGGCATCACCCTGACCAGTGTCAGCCACGCGGCGCTGCTGATCGGCACCACCCCGGTGCTGGTCGCGGTCATCGCCGCGGTCTGGCACCGCAGCATTGCCAAGCCGGTGGCGTGGGCCGGGTTCGCGGTGTCCCTGGCCGGCGTCGGCCTCATCGCCGGCGGCGGCGGGGGCGGTGCCAGCCTGGGCGGCGATGGCCTGGTGCTGGCCTCGCTGGTGCTGTCGGCGGGCTTCACCGTGGCGCAGGTCCGGCTGCTGGACGGCCAGGACCCGGTCGCGGTGACCGCGGTCCAGTTCCTCGGGGCGGCCGTCGCCGTGGCCCCGGCCGCGGCCCTGTCCGGCGGCCTGCCCGCGGCGCCCGGCAGCACCGGCGCGCTGCTGGCCACGATGGCGCTGGCCACGGTTGGGACCGTGCTGCCGTTCACGCTGTTCGCCTACGGGCAGAGCCGGATGCCCGCTGAGGTGGCCGGGGCGTTCCTGAACATCGAGCCGCTGGTCGGCGCGGTGCTGGGCGTGGTCGCATTCGGCGACCCGGCCGGCCCGGCCCAGCTGCTCGGCGGTGCGGCCATCCTGGGCGGCATCGCGCTGAGCAGCCTGCCGCTGCCGTCCCTGGGCCGCCGCCGGCCCCGCCCGGCCGAGCTTGTGGCCCGGGAGGCCGAGCCGACGAGCGTGCCTGTGCTGGCCACTGCGGGTGAGGAGTCCTCGGCCGAGGACCTGGAGTTGTTCGACTGGCTCACGCTCGCCAGCGCCAGCACTCACCCGGCCGTCGCGGATATGCGTTCGGTCATGGTCACGCCCGGGGGCGGGGACACGCATGCTGAGCCGGGCCTCCCCGGGGAGGCGGGCCGCCGCTCCGCCTGGCGCCGCAGGCCCCCGGATACGGGCGGCCAGCACCGGGTGGCCGCCCGCCTCTCGGCCATCCGCCGCCCCGCTCGCCTGCTCCGGCCTGGCCGCCTGCACCGGCCTGGCCGCCCGATCCGGCCTGGCCGCCCGCACCTGCCTGGCCGCCCGCACCTGCCTGGCGGCCGGACCCCGGCGCGCGGCCCGCTCCGGCCGGGCGGTTCCCCCCGGGGCGGGCGCGCGCTGCGGGCGCGCCGGCCCCGCCCCCGGAGACAGTTCGGGCCGGGACCGGCCGCCCAGCACACCGCCCCGCACACCGCGCGGCGCGGCACCCAGCGCGCACGGCGATAACCAGGCCGGGCGGCCGGAACCGTACAGGGCGCACTGGCCAGGCGGCAGCCGCGAGCTGCTCGCCCTCGACAGCCGCAGCCAGCCATCGCCGGTGGTCCTGGTCGATGTGGTCTTCACTGGATGGGACGACGCGATCTGGCAGGCACCTGACCTCCCCACGTTCCTGCGGGAGTATCCCCAGCGCGGACTTCGCTGGAGCTAGCGGCCCAGCTCAGCGTCATCTCTGAGGGGGCCGGCCCCGTCGCACGGGCAGCAGTGGCTCTAGGCGACCGGCGGGACGATGGCCTCGATGAGGTGCGGGCCCGGCTCGGCCAGGGCCCGGCGCAGCTGCCCCGCGAACTCCCCAGTGGTCGACGCGCGGCTGGCCGGGACACCCATACCGGCGGCCAGGGCGGTGAAATCGATGTCCGGCCGGGACAGATCGAGCAGGCTCCGCGCGGCCGGCCCGGCCCCGGCCCCGCTCCCGGCACCGACCCCGGTCCCGCCCCCGGCGCCCGCACCGGGGCCGACCGCGCCGACCCGCTGCAGTTCCAGGTTGAGGATGGCGTAGGCGCGGTTGCTGAAGATGACCGTGGTCACGTCCAGCCCCTCCCGGGCGTGTGTCCACAGGGCCGAGATCGTGTACATCGCGCTGCCGTCGGCTTCCAGCGCGAGAACCGGGCGATCCGGGCAGGCGGCCGCGGCGCCGGTGGCCACCGGCAGGCCCTGCCCGATGGCGCCGCCAGTCAGCGTGAGCCAGTCGTGCGGGGGTGCGCCCGCGGTGGCCGCGGGCAGCCACAGCCCGGACGTGTTGGCCTCGTCGGACACGATCGCGCCCTCGGGCAGCAGCGCGCCAATGACAGCGGCGGCGTTCTCCGCGGTCAGCGCCTCCTCAGCCGCCACGCCGCCCGCCGAACCAGGCAGCGCGGGCCGCTGGGCCGGCTGCGGCACCGCCCGGGCCTCCGGGGCGGCCAGCGCGGCCAGGGCAGCGAGCGCGGCGGGCACGTCATCGCCCGGTCCGGCCAGCTGGTGGACCTGGCCGTCCCCGGGCACCAGCGAGCTGGCCTGCCCGGGGTAGGCGAAGAACGACACCGGGGCCCGCGTCCCGGCCAGGATCAGCTGCCGGGTCCCGGCCAGCTGGGCGGTGGCGAACTCGGCCAGGTAGGCCAGCCGGTCCAGGGCAGGCAGGCCTGCGCCGCGGGCCAGCCGGGCCGGGAACGTCTCACCCAGCAGCCTCGCCCCCGTGCCGGCCGCGATCCGGCTGGCCGCGTCCAGGCCGGCCCGGCTCAGCGCGCTCCCGCCGAGCAGCAGCAGGCATGGCTCACCGCTGCGCAGCGCCTTGGCCGCGGACCGCACCACGTCGTCCGGAACCGGGGCGGGCCGGCGGATCACCGGCGGTGCGGCGGGCTCGCCACCGGCCGACCAGGACACGTCGGCGGGCAGGATCAGCGTGGCCACCCCGCCGGGGGCCCGCTGGGCGGCGGCCACCGCGTCGGCCGCGTCCGCGCCCACGTCGGCACTGCGCGCGGAGCGGCGGATCCAGCTGGACACCGGCCGGGCCAGGGAGTCGATGTCGGACTCCAGCGGAGCGTCGTACCGCTTGTGGTGGGTAGCGTGGTCCCCCACGATGTTGAGCAGGGGAGTACCGGCGCGGTGTGCGTTGTGCAGGTTGGCCAGCCCGTTCGCCAGGCCGGGGCCCAGATGCAGCAGGGTGGCGGCGGGGCGGCCCGCCATCCGGCCATAGCCGTCGGCCGCGCCGGTGGCCACGCCCTCGAACAGGCACAGCACGCCGCGCATGCCCGGCTCGTGGTCCAGGGCCGCGACGAAGTGCATCTCCGAGGTTCCCGGGTTGCTGAAGCAGGTGTCCACGCCACAGGCGATCAGCGTGCGGATCAGCGCCTGGGCACCGTTCACTGGGTCCTCCCTGAGCCGGGCTCACGGTGATGGGGGCAGTTCTCCGGCCGCGCACAGCCCATGCCCGCCGCGGCCGGCCGGCCCCGGATTCCGGAAACCCGCCGCGGCCGCTGGTGAGCCGGCAGGGCAAGTCTCTACGTGTTACAGGCAGATGGCTAATCGAGATCACGTCTACCCAGGGGGCGTATCTGGAAGCGATACTCCCATTAGGACACGAACTCATAACGGGTCCGTAGCCGCTTCCTTACAGTGGGAGAGAGGGCATGAGCAGGGGCCGCATCATCGGGCTGGGCATGATCCTGCTCGCGCTCATGGTTACTGGCTGTGCCGCGCCACAGTTCACCTATGTCACCAACTCGGGTGCGCACACCTACTTCAAGGTGCCCAGCGGCTGGCGCCAGATCAGCGACTCCTCGCTGCAAAAGGCGATCAACAACGGCGGCAAGCAGCCGAGCACGGTATGGTCCGTCGGCTACGACGCCAGCTCGCGGCCTGCCGCCGAAGACGCACTCAGCTCGGCGAACCTGCAGCCATTCGCGTACTCGGTGGTCGCGCCGGTCAACCAGACCACCACCAACTCGCTGTCCTACAACGAGCTGCGCGACTTCTTCCTGCCGGTGACGGCCACCGCCCGGACCACCGCGACCCAGGGCGGGTTCCCGCTCACCAATTTCCACTTGCTGCGCGACATGATGCTCACTCCCGGGCAGGGCGTGCACGGAGTCCGGGTGACGTTCGAGTACGCCTACCCGGATGGCAGCGTCAATACGTTCGACCAGGTCGCTCTGACGAATGCGGATGACACCGAGGTCTACCTGCTTCTCGTGCACTGCCTGGCCTCGTGCTACAGCTCGCATCAGAAAGAGATCGACACGGTGATGAACTCCTTCACGGTCAGGAGCCCATGATGACGATGGCCCCGGCAGGTTCCCCAGCAGGGCTGCCGCCGCCCGGCGAGCACCCCCGGGATGACAACCGGCCGACCCGCAAGCCGCTGCCGCTGTGGGACCGGATCAAGTTCCTGCTGCTGCTGATCCTGGTGTGGTTCCTGCTGGTCTGGTCGGCGATGGCGGCCAACCCGCTGATCGGGTTCAGCGACGCGGTGCGCATCGAGGCCAGGTCCGGGCTGTGGGTGTTCGTCCTGATCGGCCTGGAACTGCTGCGCCAGATCCACTTCCTGATCAGCGAACATTCGGCCGCCTATCACCGGTTCTGGACCGTGAAGTTCTTCGGCGGCGTCGAGCGGAGCCACGCACCGCAGGCTGACCGACTGGACCAGGTTCCGCCTCGGGCGGCTGCTGACCTGGGCGTTCTGGATCGCCGTGATCGCCGTGATCGCCGGCAAGGTGACGCACACCGACCCGGTTGTGGCCCTGCTGCACATGCCGTCCTACATCTGGCACGCGCTGCCGTTCGTCCTGCAGCTGGTCGCCATCCTGCTCATCGTGGTGCTCCAGTTCGCCGCGATCTTCTGGTTCCTGTCCCGGGGCGGTGTGGACGTCTACTACCCGGACGACATCAAGACCCGGTTCACCGACGTGTGGGGCCAGGACCACGTGCTGGAGCGGGTCAAGGAGAACATCCTCTACCTGGAGGACCCGGAGCAGATCGAGTCCCGCGGCGGCTACGTGCCCGGCGGCATCCTGCTCTGGGGGCCGCCCGGCACCGGCAAGACGCTGATGGCCGAGGCGGTGGCGGGCGAGACGGGCCGGCCCTACGTGTTCGTCGACCCCGGCGCGTTCATCAACATGTTCATGGGCGTCGGCATCCTGAAGGTCAAGTCGCTGTTCCGCAAGCTCCGGCGGCTGGCGCTGCGCTACGGCGGGGTGATCGTGTTCTTCGACGAGGCCGACTCGCTCGGCCGCCGCGGCGCGCTGGCCCAGGGCGGCCCGAACTTCCCGCGGGCAGCCGGCGCCACCCCGGCGCCGTGGCAGGCGGGCGGCTGCCACGGCTTCTCCTACCTGTCGCACGACGTGCAGTGGTGGCTGGCCAAGCGCGCGCTCACCTCGTCCACCGGTGACGAGCCGGACACCCGGCGCAGCAAGCA
Organism: uncultured Actinomycetes bacterium; assembly: GCA_963711705.1. Lineage (GTDB taxonomy): Bacteria > Actinomycetota > Actinomycetes > Streptosporangiales > Streptosporangiaceae > RYN-230. The sequence goes on along the minus strand of CAVQFM010000010.1, from coordinate 29,634 downwards.
GGTCATGGGCATGGGCATGGGCGGCGGCGGTGGCATGGGCACGCTGGAAGCCCTGCTCACCGAGATCTCCGGGCTGAAGAAGCCGCGCGGGTTCATCAACCGCCACGTCCGCCGGCTGCTCGGCATGCGCCCCAAGCCGCCGCCGAAGTACCGGATCCTGGTCATGATGGCCACCAACCTGCCGGAGGCGCTGGACGAGGCGCTGCTGCGGCCGGGCCGGATCGACCGGATCTACAAGGTCGGCTACCCGTCCAAGGCGGGCCGGGTGCGTACCTACGAGGGCTATTTCGCCAAGGTGCGCCACGAGCTCACCCCCCAGCAGATGGACAAGCTGGCCGTCATCACCCCGTACGCCACCGGTGCCACCATCAAGGACCTGGTGAACGAGGCGCTGATCCACGCGATCCGGGACGGCCGGGAGGTCATCAGCTGGGCCGACGTCATCAAGGCCAAACAGCTCAAGGAACTCGGGCCGCCCGAGGACGTGGAGTACATCGAGCGGGAACGGCACGCGGTGGCCGTCCACGAGGCCTGCCACGCGCTGGTCGCCTACCGGACCCGCCAGCACATGGAGATCGACATCGCCACGATCGAGAAGGGCAGCGACTACCTCGGGATGGTGGCCAGCATCCCGCCCGAGGATCAGTTCACCCGGTGGCGCAGCGAATACGAGACCGACATCCTGGTCTCGCTGGCCTCGCTGGCCGGGGAGCGGATGTTCTTCGACGAGGACAGCTCGTCCGGGGTGTCCGGCGACCTGGAGTCGGCGACCACCGTGGCCTCGTTCATGGAGGGCTTCTGGGGGATGGGGTCTACGGTCTCGTCCTACTCCACGGCCAGGCGGCTGGAGGTCGGCTCACCGGGCGGCGGGCAGGGCGGCCGGAAAAAGAAGGGCCAGGACCCTGAGGCGGAGATGCGCCGGGCGCTGGCCGACCGGATCGAGGACAACCTGCACGGCCTGCTCGGCCGGGTCGAGGGCATCATCCGCGACGACCGGGACCGGGTGCTGTCCCTGGCCCACGCGCTGGAGATGCACAAGACGCTGAGCGGCGACGACGTGGTGGCGGTCATCGAATGCAAGCAGGGCCCGTTCGTGGACGGCCGGCCGTACGCGGACCCGGGGCTGCTGCAGCGGCTGGAGGAGTACCACCACGAGGCCGCGCACGCGCACCATGAGCACGGCACGATCCCGCTGAGCATGCCAGAGGCCAGCCGGCCGGTCCTGACGGCCGGTCCCTGGCTGGTGAACCCGGACCCCGATTCGCTGAACGGATCCTGACCGGGCATGCGCCCCGCCTACCGGGTACGGCAGGTGGTCAACCTGGTCAACGGGTTGACCCTGGCCGGGGTCCTGGTCGCCACGGCCGGCCGGGCCCGCCTGGCCCGGGGCCGCGACGGCCTGCTGATCGGAGCGCGCTACCGGCTGCCGGTCCCGGTCGCGCCGGCGTTCTGCATCGGCAACGTGATCCTGGCCCGCCCGGAACGCGCGGCCCTGCGCCGGATGGATGCCCTGCTCACGCATGAGGCGAGACACGCCACGCAATACGCATGGTGCGGTGGGCTGCCGATGATCCCGCTGTACTTCCTGGCGGCCGGTGTCTCCTGGGGACTTACCGGCGACTTCGGTTCCCGCAACGTATTCGAGCGGCTGGCCGGGCTGGCCGACGGCGGGTACACCGATAAGCCGTTGCGGCCCGCGGTGGCCCGGCTGGCCGGGCGGCTGGCCGGGCCGGATTCCCGGCTGGTCAGGCCGGATCAGCGTTCGTCCAGCATCGCGAGGTAACCTGCGGTTCGCGCCCAGGCCGGAGGTGTGCCGCTGTGCCGACGAGGTCACTGGCTGACAGTGGGCCGGGTGGCGCCCGGCCCGGGTTTCCCCGGTTCCACCGGGTCAAGGTGCTGCGCCGCCTGCCGCACCCCGATCGCGGCTTCACCCAGGGGCTGCTGGCCGAAGGGGACACGGTGTGGGAGAGCACCGGCAACTATGGCCAGTCCGCGCTGGTGCGCTACCAACCCGGCCAGCCAGCGGCGGCCGAGCGGGCAGCGCTGCCCGCCGAACTGTTCGGCGAGGGCATCTGCCGGGTCGGCCCGCACATCTGGCAGCTGACCTGGCGGGAACGGGTCGCGCTGCGCTGGGACGCGGCCAGCCTGACGCTGCTGGACACCATCCCCTACAACCGCGAGGGCTGGGGCATCTGCACCGCCGGTGATGTCGTGCTGACCAGCGATGGCAGCAGTGAACTGGTCCGGCGAGACCCGCACACGCTGGCCCCGCTCGGGCTGGTCGTGGTGCGCTGTGGCGGGAAGCTGATCGGCGGGCTCAATGACCTGGAGTGGGCCGGCGGCCGGGTCTGGGCCAACGTGGCGCCCCGGCCCTACCTGGCCGGGATCGACCCGGATACCGGCGAGGTGGTGGACATCGTCGACGCCCGGGCGGCCGCGGAACGCCACTGGGGGGACCCGCAGGCCATCCTGAACGGGATCGCCGCCCTCCCGGGGGCCGGGGAGTTCCTGATCACCGGGAAGGGCTGGCGGTCCATCTACCACGTCCGGCTGGCCGAGGCCCGCGGCCACAAGCAGCCCGAACGCCTGCTGGCCGGCTGACTGCAGCGACCGCTCTTCCGGGCCCAGACCCGGGATCCGGGTGGTCAGCTAACTCTCAGAAGAGGGTCGGTCTGTGTGCAGAGTCCTTTCAGGTTTCTTCCAGGTATGTCACCGAATATCAGGGTGTAAGCCACGCAGGGGACGAGGCACGAAGGAGCAGATCCCAAGATGAGCAGGTTCTTCAGGCGCCGTCCGGCGCAGGATGAGCCGGGCAGGCTCGCGGCGGGCCAGCCGGGCCCGGCCGGGACTGACGGCAGCGGCGGGTCCGCTTCAGCCAGTCACGTCCCGAGCGAGCCGGGTACCGGCGCGCACACCCCAGCCGGCCCGGCACCGGCCGGCTACGGCCCGGCCGGGCATGGACCGGTCCCGGGCGGCTACGGTTCGCCGGGCTACGGCCAGAGCGGCCAGGCCGCACCGGGTTACGCCGCGGGCAGCCAGGGTGCGCCGGGCTATAGCCAGAGCGGCCAGCCAATGCCCGGTTACGGCCAGAGCAGCCACGACGCCCAGGGCTATGGCGAAAGTGCCCAGGCCGCGCCGGGTTACGGCCACAGCGGCCAGGCGATGCCCGGCTACAGCCAGGGTGCGCCGGGCTATGGCCAGCCAATGCCTGGTTACGGCCAGAGCAGCCACGATGCCCAGGGCCATGGCCAGGGTGGCCAGGGTGCGCCGGGTTACGGCCAGGGCGCTTACGGCGCACCGGGTGGTTATGGCCAGCCTGGCTACGGGCACGGCGGCCAGCCTGGTTATGCCCAGGGCGGGCCAGGAGCGGGCTGGGGCGCGTATGGCGCTGGCGGCCCGGCCGCGTACGGCGCCGGGTACGGTGCTGGCGGATACGGACATGGCGGCGGTCAGGGTGGCGGCAGCCAGCCCTGGTGGCGGCACCGCGCGGTGCTCGCGGGCGTGTCAGTCGTGGCCGCCGGGACGCTGGCCTTCGCTGGCCTCGGCGTCGCGGACGCGTTCGGCTCCAGCACGCTGACCACCGCGCAGATCACCTCGAAGGTGTCGCCGGGCCTGGTCGACATCGTGTCCACGCTGGGATACCAGCAGGCCAAGGCGGCCGGCACCGGGATGGTGCTGACCTCCAGCGGTGAGGTGCTGACCAACAACCACGTCATCGACGGGGCCACCTCGATCAAGGCCACCGACATCGGCAACGGCCGCACCTACACGGCCAAGGTCGTCGGGTACAGCAAGACCAAGGACGTCGCGGTGCTGAAGCTGGTCGGCGCGTCCGGGCTGGACACCGTCACGCTCAGCTCGCAGGCCGCGCAGGTCGGCGACAAGGTCGTGGCGCTGGGCAACGCGCTGGGCAAGGGTGGCGCGCCCTCCGTCGTCACCGGCAAGGTCACCGGCCTCGGCAAGACCATCACCGCGTCGGACGAGACCGCGGCCAACGCCGAGCAGCTGACCGACATGACCCGGACCAACGCCAACATCCAGCCTGGCGACTCCGGCGGCCCGCTGGTGAACAGCTCCGGTGACGTCATCGGCATGAACACCGCGGCCTCCAGCGGGACCTCGACGACCGCCTTCCAGCAGGGCGGCCAGAAGCCGCAAACCGAGGCGTTCGCCATCCCGATCAGCAAGGCCGACTCGATCGCCGACCAGATCGCGGCGGGCCAGGCGTCGGACACCGTGCACATCGGTGGCACCGCGTTCCTCGGCGTGCAGGTCTCCTCGGACAGCACGGGCGGCGCCGGCAGCACCGGCGGGTTCGGCGGGTTCGGCGGCAGCGACGGGTCCGGCAGCGGGTCGGCCAGCAATGGCGCGACGATCGCCGGGGTGCTCCCCGGGGCCGCGGCCGCGCAGGCCGGGCTGAGCCAGGGCGACACGATCACCTCGGTCGCCGGGCACGCGATCACCTCGCCGACCGGGATCTCCTCGGTACTGCACAACTACCACCCAGGTAACAAGGTGAGCATCAGCTGGACCGACACGGCCGGCCAGTCGCACACCGCGACCGTGACGCTCGGCAACGGCCCAGCCGACTGAGCCTCCGGTCCACCCAGACGTCCGTGCCCCGGGCCGCCGCATCGGCCCGGGGCACGGACCTTCCCATGCCCGGTGCCAGCTGAACCGATTCTGGCCAGGTGGGATCAGCGGCCTGGGCTGCCCCGGCCGGGGCTGGCGGCGATCAGGGCTGATCACACGACGGCGTGGCAACTTCCAGATATCTGGGAGCCGGCCGGAATTCGTTGACCGGTGCGGCCGGATGTCCGCATCCTCAACCCATGGACACCTCAGTCGGGCCTGCTGCCCGTGGGGAGGAGATGGTGGGCCATGCTTGACCAGGCGGAAGCGCCCAGCCACCCGGGCCGGGCCCGGCCGCCGCACCCATCCGCCCGGCCGCCGATGCACAAGCGGAGCCGGAAGCGGTGGGCGGTGGTGGCCGGCGTCGCCGCGTGCTGGGCCGTGCTCATGCTGATGACCGGATCCCTCGTCGTGGGCACCGCGCTGCTCCTTCTGCTGGCCGTGGTCACCGCCCTGACCTGGTTCGGGTTCCGCCTGCTCGGGGTCACCCGGGAGCATCCGTGGGTGCGCGGGATGGCCAGCCGGCCCTGGCGCGACGGGCAGGACGTCCTCCAGCTGAGCCTGCGGCACCTGGCCGAGGTGTTCGTGGTGACCCCGAGCGGGGCGCTGCTCGCGCCGAACGCGATCGAACTGCGGCTGAGCCAGCGCGACTACGAATCGCTCGGCGAGCGGATGGACTACGGCCTGGTCGCCTCCAGCGCCGCCGAGGTGTATGCCGAGCAGGTGGCCGCGCACGGCGCGCACTTCGCCAGCTATGGCCCGGCCGAGGTGCACGTGCTCAGCGACCCGGCCGTGCCCGAAGGCCGCTACCAGCTGCGCCAGGCCCGGCCGCTCGGCGTGGCCACGCCCCCCGCGCCCGGGCCGCGGGCCTTCCAGGTGCCCCCGTCCACGGCTGAGCCGCGGGCCTTCCAGGTACCCCCGTCCACGGCTGAGCCGCGGGCCTTCCAGGTGCCGCAGCCAGTCCCGGCGGCCAAGCCAGGCTGGCCGTTCTCGCACGACGGGGCCACATCCGCCGAGCCGGTGACGGCGGCGGCTGCGCCCCCGGGACCACCGACGGTGACCGAGGCGGCCCGGCCCGCCATCCCGCTGCTCCGGCTGGCGACCGGCGACGACGTGGTCGAGACCCAGGTCTCCGGGGCCCGCGCCGGGCGCGGGGCGGGCGTGGAACTCCTGCTGCCCGATGTGCCTACAGTTTCCAGGGAGCACGCCAGATTCACGTACTCTGACGGGCAGTGGTGGATAGCCAACCTGGGCCTGAACGGGCTCACGCTGAACGAAATCGCTCTGGCGGGGGAGCACCCGCTACGCGACGGCGACATCATCCGCTGGGGCAAGAATCAGGACGCGCCGGTGTCCCGGGTCAGGATCGGCTGACCGGGCCGCCACCGGGCCGGGCCCGGCTGTCCGTGTGGGTCGCGGCGCGCAAGGAATGGCTGAGCTGCCCGCCCGACGAGATCACCTGGCTGGACCGCAGCCTGCTCAGCGGCAACAGCGACCTCACCTTGCACCGGGCCCCGCGCTGCGCGGGCGTGCGGCACGTGCACCGCCGGTGGGAGGTGTTCAGCCGCGACCCGACCTACCCGGTGTACCTGGCCCGGTACGCGGGCGGGCCGCCGCTGGACGCCCGGGGCGTGCAGGCCGTGGCCGAGCGGGTGCTGCCGGTCGCCCCGGCCCAGCACTACGAGACCCTGCCGCTGGTCCTGGAGCCCGGTGCCTGGCTGGTCAGCGTCGGGAACTGGGTGCTGCCGCTGCGGCTGGACGCCCCGCCCGGGCAGTCCGGTGAGCCCGCCGCCCCGGCCGGCGACGAGCAGCTGGCCACCCAGGAAAAGCAGGTCCCGGGCGACGGGGCGCTGGCCAAGCGGGGCAGCCCGCCGCGGCCGGACGCGGCGGAACGGGTCCGCGGCTACTTCGCCCGCAATGCCATGGCCCGGCTGGCCATGGCCTTTCACTACCAGGAGTTCATCCTGGGCCTGCCCGCCCCGCAGCCGGTGCCGATGACCGACGTCGTCATCGCCCTGGACCTCAGCGGCGACGGCGCCGTGTCCGACTACAAGAAGCAGCTGCAGGGGTTCATCTGGCGCGAAGCCGGGCACCAGCGTGAGCTGGCCGAGTTCCTGCTCGGCAGCGGCCTGCTCACCCAGGCCGACCTGGACCAGGCCCGGCAGGCGGCCGCGGACAACGAGCGCTCGGGCAAGAGCGAGCAGGCCCGGCGGCGGCTGCAGTACCGGCCGAAGAAGTAGCCAGCCGCCATCGCCGGTCAGCTCTGGTAGTGCCCCGCGTGGGTGTCCCGGACCACGTTCTTCTGGATCTTGCCGGTCAATGTCTTGGGCAGCTCGTCCGCGACGATCACCGCCTTCGGCACCTTGTAGCCGTCGAGCAGGCCGCGCAGCGCATCGAGCAGCTGCGCCGGGTCGATCGTCTCGCCCGCCTTGGGCACCACGACCGCGGTGATGGCCTCGTCCCACCGGTCGTGCGGCAGCCCGACCACCACCGCCTCGGCCACCCGTGGGTCGGCGGCATAGACCGCCTTCTCCACTTCGATGGAGGCGACATTCTCCCCGGAGTGGTCGAGGACGTAGGCGACCTCCTCGGACCGCCAGCCCAGGTTGACCGGCACGCAGACCAGGCCGAGCTTGGCGCAGGCGAAGTACACGGCCAGGAACTCGGCGCTGTTGCCGGAGGCCATGCCGAGCGCGTCGCCGCGGGTGTACCCCCGGGCCGCCAGCCCGTGCGCGAGCTGGTTGACCCAGCTGTTGAACTCCTGGTAGGTCCACTGCCGGCCGCCGTCCACCATCGCGAGATGGCCGGGCCGGGCCGCGGCCGAGCGGGTCAGCGAGTCGCCCACGTTGATCCGCTGGATGAGGTTGCGCGTGAGATCCACCGTGCCTCCCTGGGTCGTGCGGTCGCCGGCCTAGTAGGACCGGGGCAGTCCCAGGCTGTGCTGGGCCACGAAGTTGAGAATCATCTCCCGGTTCACCGGGGCGACCCGGAGCAGCCGGGCCATGCCCCAGTACGGGATCAGGCCGTACTCGGCGGCGAAACCGTTGCCGCCGTGCGCCTGCATCGCGGCGTCCACCGCGGCGATCGAGGCTTCGGCCGCGGCGTACTTGGCCATGTTGGCCGACTCACCGGCCGGCTGGCCGTGGTCGTGCTGCCAGCAGGCCTGCCGGATCATCAGCGCAGCCAGCTCGGTCTCGATCTTGGCCCGGGCCAGCGGGTGGGCCACGCCCTGGTGGGTGCCGATCGGCGCCGACCAGACCTGGCGCTCGGTGGCGTACCGGGCCGCCCCGGCCAGCACGTACCGGGCGATGCCGACGCAGGCCGCCGCGCCGGTGATCCGCTCCGGGTTCAGCCCGTGAAAGACCTGCCGGAAGCCCTGCCCCGCGACGCCGAGCAGCGCTTCCGGGCCGAGCCGGACGTCGTCGAAGTGCAGGGTGAACTGCTTCTCCGGGAGCATGATGTCCACCGGCAGGACGCGGGACTCCAGGCCGGGCGCGTCCGTGGGCACGAGGAACAGGGACAGCTCGGCGCCGCCCCGCTGGCCGGTGCCGGTCCGCGCGACGACCAGGACCGCATCCGCCTCGTTCACCCCGGAGATGTAGTACTTGGTGCCGCGCAGAGTCCACTGGTCCCCGCCCGCTGCCCCATCCCCCGTCACCGGCCGCGCGGTGGTGGCCAGCCGGTGGGTGTTCGAGCCCGCGTCCGGCTCGGTGATCGCGAACACGACCTTGCTGGTGCCGGCGGCCAGCCCGGGCAGCCAGGCCTTGCGCTGCTCGTCGGTGCCGAACTCGGCGATCATCGCGGCCGAGATGGCCGCCGAGACAACGAGCAGCAGCAGCGGGGTGCCCTGCGCGCCGAGTTCCTCGCAGACCAGGGCCAGTTCGGTGAGCCCGCCGCCCCCGCCGCCGTACTCGGCCGGGATGTTCACCCCGATGAAGCCGGCTTCGCCGAGCTGGGACCAGAGCTCGTCACAGGGGGTACCACTGGCCGCGTGCTCGAGGTAGTACTTCGGCCCGAAGGCGCTGGCTATGGCGGCGACCGCGGCGCGCAGGTCGCGGTGCTCGGTGGTCTCAGCGAAATCCACGCCTGCTCCGTAGAAATGATCGCAGATTTACTAGGACTCTAGCCGTCCGGCAGGCGGGCCAGCTAGCAGCGGCCAGCGGCAGACCACCGGCCGGCGCCAGAGCAGCCCCACCGCCCCGGCGGGCGGTTGCGTAGAGTCGTGCCGGGCAGCGAGGCGGGAGGTCAGGTGGCGGGCACACTGCGGGTGACGTCCCGCAATGCCCGTTTCCAGCAGTGGCAGTCACTGCTCGGCAACCGGGCCAAGCGGCAGCGCTCAGGTGAGTTCCTGGTCCAGGGGGTGCGGCCGATCTCGCTGGCTGCCGCGTCCGGCTGGCCGCTGCATGCGCTGATCTACGATGCCGGGCGGCCGCTGTCGGACTGGGCCCAGCAACTGCTGCGCACGGTTGACAGCGTCCAGGTGGCCATGGCCCCGGACCTGCTGGCCGAGCTGGGCGAAAAGGCGGACAGCCAGCCCGAGCTGGTGGCCGTGGCCGGGCTGCCCCGCGATGACCTCGATCGCATCCCGGCTGACGAGGGCTTCCTGGGTGTCGTGCTGGACCGCCCGGCCAGCCCGGGCAACATCGGCAGCATCATCCGGTCGGCGGACGCGTTCGGCGCGCACGGCGTCATCGTCACCGGGCACGCGGCCGACGTGTACGACCCCCGGTCGGTGCGGGCCAGCACCGGCTCGCTGTTCGCGGTGCCGGTGGTCCGCTGTGCTTCGCACCGCGAGGTGGCCGGCTGGCTGGCGGCGCGGCGGGCGCGGGGCTGGCCGGTCGTGCTGGCCGGCGCGGATGAGCACGGCGGCCAGGCCGTGTTCGACGCCGACTTCACCGGGCCCACGCTGCTGGTGGTCGGGAACGAGGGCACCGGGCTGAGCGGCGGGTGGCGGGAGCTGTGCGACCGCCTGGTCAGCATTCCGATGACCGGGGCCGCGAGTTCGCTGAACGCGGCCAGCGCGGCCACCGCGGTCCTGTACGAGGCCGCCCGGCAGCGCATCCTGGCCCAGCGGAACGCGGCCCCAGCCGCCGGGTCATTGCCGGGTATATGACGGGTTCACGAAGTAATGGCGGATTCCTGCCCGCGGAATTCACCGGGCGCACGCTTAATTTGCTGAGGTATGAGGCAGTGTTGCAGTTGTGGCGCTAAAGCACTGCAAACGGATACGCCAGTCTATTTAGTTTCCCGGATCCTTTTAGTTGTGAATAAGCAAGCAGCAGCGGTTTGCCCTCGTACGCTGAAGTGGTGGGCAGCCCCCGGGGTGAGGACAGCGTGCGGGCCGAACAGGCCGCGATGGTGGCGCTGTTGCAGGGGCGGCCGGGCGGCCTGCGCTGGGCCGAGATCGCGGCCGAGGTCCGGGCGGCGGGCAGCGCGGTGGCCGTGTGGCGGTGGCTGATGCCGCCGCCGGTGCCGGGCCCGGCCCAGGAGGCCTATGCGCTGGACGCGGCCGCCCGCCAGATCGCCCAGTGGGCCGGCCAGGGGGTGCGGCTGCTGAGCATCCTCGACCAGGAATACCCGGCCCGGCTGCGGCAGATTCCGCAGGCACCGCCCATCCTGTTCGCCCGCGGGGAGATGATCCCGGACGACCTCGCCGTGTCGGTGATCGGCTCCCGGCAGGCGTCCGGACCGGGACTGGACATCGCGGCGCGGGTGGCCCAGGGACTGGTACGGCGGGGAGTGGCGGTGGCCGCGGGGCTGGCGCTCGGCATCGACAGCGCGGCCCACCGGGCGGCGCTGGCCGCCGGGGGCCGTACCGTGGCGGTCGTGGGTACCGGGATCAACCGGGCCTACCCGGCCGGGAACCGCGGCCTGCAGGAGGAGATCGCCCAGCGGGGACTGGTGCTGTCCCAGTTCTGGCCGGAGGCGCCGCCGCGCAAGCACAACTTCCTGATGCGCAACGCCACGATGTCCGGGTACGGGCTGGCCACCGTGGTGGTGGAAGCGGGCGAGCGCAGCGGCGCCCGGCACCAGGCCCGGGTGGCTGCCGGGCACGGCCGCCCGGTGATCCTGACCGACCTGGTCACCCGGCGCTGTGACTGGGCCCGGGCGCTGGCCGGCCGCCCCGGCGTGCACGTGGCCCGCGGCCTGGTCTCCGTGCTCGACCTGGTCGACCAGCTCATCGCGGGGAGCCTGGTGCCGCCCGGTGACCTCCACCCGGTGGCGTCCCGTGAGCCGCTGGGTTAGGCGTCCGCAGCCTCATGATCGTGGTCACTTTGTGTTCGCAGCTGACACAAACCGCCCGCGATCATGAATGGTTCGGGAGCGCGGCCAGGCCGGTCATGACGGTCGCGATGATCTGCGGTGGCGGCACGTTTGCGAGCCGGGCGTGGGCGGCGTCGAAGGCGGCCGGGCCGAGCGCGGCGCGGGCTGTTTCCAGGGTCCGGGTGTAGCCCGCCGGGTACACGGGCGGCAGGAACACGCCGATCTGCTCGCGGAGCGCGTCGCGGGCCCCGGCCAGTTCCGCGGCGCGTTCGTAGTCGCCCTCGGCGGCGGCCAGGCCGGCCACGCCTTCCAGGCACCAGGGCAGGTAGACCATGTTCCCGATCTCCTGGAACAGCGATCCTGCCTCGGTCAGCACCGCCCGGGCCTGGCTGACCTGCGCATCGGCCAGGTTGACGTGGCCGAGCAGCATCAGCGACATGGCCGAACTCCAGCGATCTTCGTAGCTCCGGGCGACCACCAGGCTCTCGTCGAGCACAGCACGGGCGCGGGTCAGGTCACCCAGGTTCAGCAGGGCGGTCCCGAGACCGCCGAGATCCCGCGCGGTGATGGGCTCGGCCCCGCTGTTCCGGTGCAACTCCAGGCCCTCGGTGATGACGTCGGCCGCCTCCTGGTACCGGGCCGAGTACATCTCGACGGTGCCCAGCACGAACAGGCCTTCGGCCCGGCCGCTCGTGTCACCCAGCGCGGCGTACAGGTCCAGCGCCTCGGTGACGAGGGCCCGGGCCCGGTCGAGCCCGGCGCCGTTGCTCGCCACCCAGCTCATGAAGTAGAGCACCTGAGCCAGGACGAGCGGATCAGTGGATTTCCGGGCCTCGGCCAGGCTCTGCTCGGCCAGCGGACTGACCCGCGGGGCGTCACCGGTGAACATCGCCGCGTAGGCCAGCCCGAGCAGGGCCAAGGCCGCACCGGTGTGATCGGCGGCCGCCCGGGCCAGCGGCAGCGCGGCTTCGTGGGCCTGCGCGGCATCCGCGTACTGGTTCAGCCCCCGGGCCAGCAAGCCCCCGGTATTCAGGACCGCCACCTGCTCGGTAGCGTCCCCCTGCTGCTGGGCTACGTCGGCCGCCTGCGCACAGTGGGCCGAGGCGTCGTCGAACGCGGCCTGCTCCATGGCCAGCCGGGCCGCGCCGACCAGCCAGTTGACCTGCCTGGCCGGGCTGACAGGACCGGTATCGCCGGGCAGCGCGAACGCCTCGGCGAACCACCGGCGCCCCTCGCTGAGGTGACCCCGCTGGGCCCAGAACCGCCATAGCGCACCGGCCAGCCGCAGCGCGGTCGCCCGGTCGCCCCGGTCCACCGCCCGGCGCAACGCGGTCCGCAGGTTGTCGTGCTCGGCATCCAGCCGCGCCAGCCCGGCCGCGGCGTCCGGGCCGGCCAGGTCGGCCGCTGCGGCCTCGGCCAATTCCAGGTAGTAGGTGGTATGCCGCTGGCCGGCCGCTTCGGTCTCGCCGTGCTCGTCCAGCCGTTCGGTGCCGTACTCGCGGATCGTCTCCAGCATCGTGACCCGGGGCGGGCGGCCGGGGGCCCGCTGGGCACCGGCCGGATCGGCGTCGTCGCGGCGGAGCAGGCTGCTGGCCACCAGCCCGGCCAGCCGGTCCAGGACCGCGGGCCCGGCCTGGCCGTCAGCGCAGATGACCTCGGCCGCGTCCAGCGTGCAGCCGCCGGTGAACACGCACATCCGGCGGAACAGCGCTTGCTCCGGTTCGTCCAGCAGCTCGTAGCTCCAGGCGATCGCGTCCCGCATGGTTTTCTGCCGGGCTGGCAGGTCGTGCGGGCCGCCGGCCAGCACCGGCAGCCGGCGGTCCAGCCGGTCCAGCAGCGCCGCCGGGGAGAGCAGCCGGGTCCGGGCCGCGGCCAGCTCGATGGCCAGCGGCAGCCCTTCCAGCCGCCGGCAGATCTCGCCCACCGCTTGCGCCGCCTCGCCCTCCAGCGGGAGTTCGGCGCCGGTAGCGCTGGCCCGCTCCAGGAACAGCTGCACCGCGGGCGAACCGCTCAGTGTGTCCGGCCCGGCGGATGCGCTGGGCAGGGCCAGCGGGGCGACCGGGTATTCGCGGCCACCCCGAACATCCAGCGCGATCCGGCTGGTGACCAGCATGACCACCTGCGGGCACGCCTCCAGCAGGGTGAGCACGCTGTCCCGCGCGGCCAGCAGGTGCTCGAAGTTGTCCAGCAGGATCAGCAGCTGCCGGGACCGCAGGGCGGCGGCCAGCCGGCCGGGGAGCGGGGCGGCGTCCCGCTCGTCCACGCCCAGCCGCTGGGCGATGGCGCTCAGCACCAGCCCGGGGTCACGTAGCGGGGCGAGGTCGACGAAGACCGCCCCGTCGGCGAAATCGCCCGCCACCCGCTGGGTCACCTCGATGGCCAGCCGGGTCTTGCCCACCCCGCCCGGCCCGGTGAGCGTCAGCAGCTGGGTGTCGGCCCGGCCGAGCAGCTTCACCACGGCCGCGGTCACGCCGGCCCGGCCGATCAGCGGAGTGAGTGGGCGGGGCAGGCCACGCCGGGGGAGTTCGGTGACTGGTGCCGCCCGGCTGGGTCCGCCGTCCGGCCGGGCCGCTGCGAGCAGTTCGGTGCGCGCGGCCGGATCGGCCCCGAGCGCGTCAGCCAGCAGGGCCACCGTGCCCAGCCGCGGCGTGCGGGCTGGGTCGCGTTCCAGGTCGCTGACGGCCTTGGCGCTGAGCCCGGCCCGCTCGGCCAGGGCCTCCTGAGTCAGCCCGGCGGCCAGTCGCTGGCGCTTGAGCAGCGTCCCGAAGCCGGCCGTCCCCCCGGTTGCCATCGGCCCTACCTGCCGGGGCCCGGGAAAAAGGGAGGGAACGGGGAGTCCGCGTCCTGTCGCCCGCCCGGCCGGCCATTGACCCTGGGATCAGGCCAACCGACAAGATGCCCAGGGAGCGAGACCATGGCCCCTGACGAGCTGAAGACCCGGGCCCGCCGCGTTGTCGAGGAAATCCTCAACCAGGGCGACTTCGCTGTCGCCAATGAACTCATCTCCCCCGACTGCGTGCACCACGTCCCCGGCGGCCAGCCCGTCCCCGGCCTGGCGGCGCTGCGGGACTGGGTGGCGCTGACCCTGAGTATCTTCCCTGATTTCCACGCGATTGTGGAAGACGAGATCGCCGAGGACGACCGGGTCGTGCAGCGCATCACCTGCTACGGCACGCACCAGGGGGAATTCCCCGGCGTCCAGCCGACCGGCCGCCAGGTCGAATTCCAGCTCATCGAGATCAGCCGGGCCGGGACAGACGGGCGGATCACCGAGCACTGGTCCTCGGCTGACCTGCCCAGCCTGCTGCGCCAGCTCATTGCGCCGGCCGGGTCACCGGCCGCCAGCTAACCAGCCCACTCCACAGGGGGAATCCAATGGCATCTAACGTTCAGTCCCGCCGCCTGTCCGACCTGAGTGGCGTCCGCCGCGGTGCGCTCGTTGCCTACCGCTGGCTGCTGCTGGCTTTCCTGCTGGCGGGCGGGGCGCAGATCTTCCTGGCCGGCCTGGGCGTGTTCAGCTTCGGCGACGGCGACGCGGCCGGGGGCAGCAGCGCCTTCGACGCACACCGGTCCCTGGGCTTCACGCTGGCGGGCGCGGCCGTCGTCATCCTGATCCTGGCGCTGATCGCCCGGCCCGGGGTGCTGCCCATGTCGCTGGCCGGTGTGCTGGTCGTGCAGACCTGCGTGCTGCAGAGCCTGCTGGATGGCCTGGCCGACAACACCGCCGTCTACGGCGGGCTGCACGCCCTGGACGGGTTCCTCATCCTGGGCATCGCCGGGTTCCTGTACGCGTCGGCCCGGCGCTGGCGGTCATGAAGGTCACCGCCGCGCCAGCGGGCGCGGACGGCCAGACGGTGGGCACCCAGCGGCCGGAGCGGGTCAGTCATGCCGGGCGGTCAGGCACGCGCCTCGTCGACGGCTCGTGGGCCGGGGTGGTCCTGATCGCCGTCGCCGGTGCCGCCCTGACCATCCTGGCCTGGGGTGACTTCAAGGCGAACGACGCGATCTCCAACCTGGGCGCCGCCGTTTCCGCGGTTGGCTACGCCACCCTCGGGGCGCTGATCGTCCGACGCGTGCGCAACCCGATTGGCTGGCTGCTGCTGATCGCGGGAGCCGGTCTCGGGATGCTGAGCCTGTTCTCCAGCTATGCGATAGCCGGGATCCTTACGCATCCCGGCGGGCTGCCCGCGGCCAAGCCAGTCGGCGCCGTGGCCGAGTGGGCCTTTTTCCCGGTCGTGGCGTCGCTCGCGTACATGCTGCTGCTCTTCCCGACCGGGGCACTGCCTTCTCCGCGCTGGCGCCCGGTTGCGATGCTCAACGTCCTGGCCACCGGGGTGTTGCTGGTCGCCTTCATCCTGGTGCCCAGGCCGGTGGCCCTCCCGGCGCCCGGCGGCTACACCCTCACCTACCCGAACCCGTTCGGCATCCCGGCCGTCGGCCGCGCCCTTTCCGGGATTCCCATTAGCAACTTCAACTCGCTAACGCTGGTGTCTGTGCTGTTCCTGGGCGCGGGGGCGGTGTCATTGGTGCTGCGCTACCGGGCGGGCAGCGGCGATCTGCGGCGGCAGATCAACTGGCTCGCACTGACCGGCGTGGTGTTTGCCGTCGTCCAGCTGGTGGCGATCGTGGCCATCGTGGCCGACCACGGTAAACAGCCACCCGTCGCCAGTGCCGCGTATACCGCGTCCGCCCTCCTCGGGCTGTATGGGTTCCCGGCTGCCATCACGGTCGGGATCCTGAAGTACCGGCTGTACGACATCGACGTGATCATCAGCCGGGCCGTGGTCTACGGCTTGCTCTCGGCCGCCTTCACCGCTGTGTACGTCGGCGTCGTGCTCGGCATCGGGACGTTCGCCGGGCACCGCGGCGGCCCGGTGCTCACCATCGTCGCGGCGATCATCATCGCCGTCCTGTTCCAGCCGCTGCGGCACCGGTTCCAGCAGTTCGCCAACCGCCTGGTGTATGGCGAGCGGGCCACGCCCTATCAGGTGCTGGCCGACTTCGCCGAGGACATGGCCGAGCAGCTGGACTTCGCCGAGGCGGTGGACCGGATGGTGACGGTGCTGGCCGGGGCGACCGGTGCGGACCGGGCCGAGGCGTGGATCAGGGTCGGCACCCAGCTGCGCCCGGTCGCAGTCTGGCCGCATGACGCCACTCTGCCCGCGGCCGTGCCGCTCGGGCCGGGCGGCGGGCTGCCGCCGTTCCCGGAGGCGTCCCGGGCCGTCGCCGTCCGGCACGGGGACGAGCTGCTCGGCACGCTGTCCCTGTACAAGCCGCGCAGCGAGGCGCTGACCAGCGCGGAGGACAAGCTGCTGCAGCATCTGGCCTCGCAGGCGGGCCTGGTGCTGCGCAACGCGGCGCTGACCGCCGACCTGGAAGCCACCATCGACGAACTGCGGGCCTCCCGGCGCCGGCTGGTCGGGGCGCAGGACGCCGAGCGGCGGAAGATCGAACGCAACCTGCACGACGGGGCGCAGCAGCAGCTCATCGCGCTGTCCATCCAGCTCGGCCTGCTGGCCGACGCGGCCGATGACCCCGCCGCCATCCGGGAGATCACGCCGCTGCTCAAGGGGGCGGCCCGGGCCGCCCTGGACGACCTGCGGAACCTGGCCCGCGGCATCTACCCGCCGCTGCTGGCCGAGCAGGGCCTGGTCGCCGCGCTGCAGGCCCAGGTGGGCAAGGCGCCGCTGCCGGTGCGGATCGAGGCCGACGGTATCGGGCGCTACCCGCCGGACACCGAGTCCACCGTGTACTTCTGCACGCTGGAGGCGCTGCAGAACATCGCCAAGTATGCGGACGCGTCCTCGGCCGAGATCCGGCTGGCCTGCCCGGACCACCGCCTGAACTTCACGATCAGCGACGACGGCGCCGGGTTCGACCCGGCCACCGCGCGCCAGGGCTCCGGCCTGCAGGGCATGGCCGACCGGCTGGCCGCGCTGGGCGGCACGTTCCAGATCCGGTCCGCGCCTGGGCACGGAACCACGCTGACCGGGCAGCTGCCCGTGCCGGTCCAGGCCGGCTGAGGACATCCGCTTGGTCAAGGACAGGAAAAGGTAACGCCCAAACCTCCCGGAACCGGGCGTATCTCTTGCTAGCGTCGTGAGCAGCATGTGGTTGCGCCTAGGGTTCCGCGCCGTTCCCGCCGGCTGAGCAGGACACAACAAGGGAGCGCGGCGGCCTGGACCGAGCGGCGCCAGGGGCGGCCTGCGGCCGCCTCCACACCTGACGGGATAAAAGCCCCGAGGGCTCTTATCGGCATGCCCGGATACCCGGGACAGGCAGAAGGAGCCGTCGGTGGCCACCCTTACCGTTCCAGTTGTCATCCTCGTCATCGCGGCAGGCGCGCTGCACGCGGCGTGGAACGCGATCGCCAAGCACATCAGCGACCGGGTCATGGGCTTCGCCGTGATGGGGGTGTTCGAGACGGTGGGCGCCGGCCTGATCGTGGCGGTCACCGGGCTGCCTGGCCGGGCCGCTATCTGGTTCGCGGTCGCCTCGGCGGTGATCCACGTCGGCTACGAAGCCGCGCTGCTCAACTCCTACCGGCTCGGCGCGTTCAACCAGGTCTACCCGATCGCCCGGGGAACCTCGCCGCTGCTGGTGGCGGTGGGCGCGGCCCTGTTCGCGGGCGAGCGGCTGGGCCTGATCCCGCTGGCCGGGGTGGTGATCCTGGCTCTCGGGCTGATGAGCCTGGCGCTGTCGGCGGGCCGCCTGGCCCGGTCCGACGGGCCTGCCATCGGCGTCGCGGTGGTCACCGGGCTCACCATCGCCAGTTACACGCTGGTAGATGGCCTGGGCGTCCGCGCGGCGCACGACCCGTACGCCTACGCCGGGCTGATGTTCCTGCTGCAGGCGCCGGTCTTCCCGGTGATCGCGCTGCTGCGGCGGCCGCTGCACCAGTGGCGGGACCGGACGCTGGTCAGCCGGGGCCTGCTGGCCGGGGCGCTGTCCCTGCTCGCCTACGGGATCGTGCTGTGGGCGCAGTCGCAGGCCCCGCTGGCCGAGGTCGCCGCGATCCGGGAAGTCAGCGTGGTTTTCGCGGCGCTGATCGGGATGCTGTTCCTCAAGGAACAGTTCGGCCCGCGCCGGGTGGCGGCGGCCGTGATCATCGCGGCGGGCATCGTGCTGATCAGCGTGTGATCACCGGACCGGCCCTGCTCGCCGGGTGGAAAGTGGTTCCGGCCAGGCTCACAGGTGGAAGCTGCTGCCGACCGCGTTCGGGATGAACGCGTCCGGGAACCGGGCCGACATCGCGTGCTGAGCCCGCCAGCCGGTGCAGTGCGCGGGCACCAGCGCGCCCGGGTTCATCGCGGCCAGGTCGTCCAGGACCCGGGGAATCAGCGGCTCGAACAGCGGGCCGTTCAGGTGGAAGCCACCCATCAGCGCGTACAGCGGCTGCTCACCGGTGAGCCGGTGGGCGTACCGGGCGATGTTGACTACGCCCGCGTGACCGCACCCGGTGATCACCACCAGGCCACGGCCGGCGACGTTCACGATCAGCGCCTGCTCGTCGAGCACCAGCGGGTCGGGCTGCCAGTTGCCGTCCAGCCAGGCCTGCTGGGGCGGGAAGCCCGGCTCGTAACCGGTGGTGCGGGCGACCTCCCCGGTGATCAGCACCGACCGGCCGAACAGGAAGCTGGGCTGCCGTTCCTCGATGATCTCGAAGCCTGCCCCGGTCAGCGCCTGACGGCTGGTCGCCGGGATCTCTATCGGCTCACGGCCGGGCAGCACCAGACGGCGCCGGCGCCAGAAGTGCGGGTGGATCAGCACCGGCAGATTCGCCCGGCCGAGCGTGCGGATCAGCCCGTCGAGCCCGGTCGTGTGGTCGAAGTGGCCATGGCTGCACACGATGGCCTCGATGGAGGACGGGTCGATGTCCAGCCGGCGCATGTTCTCCACCATGCCGTCCGGGCTGGTGCCCGTGTCGAACAGGATCCGGTGCTGCTGGCCGGCTTTGGTCACCGTGACCAGGGCCGAGAACCCGTGCTCGGCGATCAGCGCGTCGGGTACCTGCCCGCCGTCCATCATGGTGGACGCGCGCCACGGGCCGGTCCCCGGGCTGACCCGCCGGGCCGGGCCCTGATCCGGCATGAAAACGTCGGTGAGGTTGTCGATCAGCGTGGTGACCACGACCGAGTTGACCGGTTCCAGGTCGATCTGGATGGCGGGCTCGACGTCGTACAGCACTGCGCCAGCTGCGCTGGCCGGGCTGTTATCCGTGCACACAGTCCCATCGTAGAGACACCAGCCAGAAGAAAATCGCCCCATCCGGGGACCCCACCCCGGTTCGCATGCCTTAGCCTGGCGAGGCGCGACTGCCAGCCAGCGTGGGCAGGCAATCGTCCCGGCAGGCAGTCGTCCCCGGCAGGCCGGCCGGAAGGGAGCTGATCTGTGAGCATTCTGGGTACCCGGGTCCTGCGGACCGAGGATCCGCGCTTCCTGACCACCGGCGGCGTCTACACCGAGGACCTGCAGCTGCCGGGCCAGTGCCACGTGTTCTTCGTCCGCTCGCCCATCGCGCACGCCCGGATCAGGTCGGTCGACGTGTCCGCCGCCCGCGCCGCACCCGGCGTGATCGCCGCGTACACCGGCGCCGACCTGGCTGACCTGCCGCTGCTGGCCCCGCCGATGCCGCAGATGATCAGCGATCAGATGGGCCAGCCGCTGCTGGCCCGCGACGTGGTCCGGTTCGTCGGCGAGCCGGTCGCGGTCGTGGTCACCGAAGAGGCCTATCAGGGCGAGGACGCCGCCGAACTGGTGGACGCCGACTACGAGCCACTGCCGGCCGTGGTCGACCCGGCCCGGGCCGGCGAGCCCGGCGCTGCGGTGCTGTTCCCCGAGGCGGGCAGCAACGTGGCCGCGACGTTCGGCGACCCGGCCGCGCTCCGGGACGATCTGTTCGACGGGTGCGAGGTGGTGGTCTGCCGCACGATCCTCAACCAGCGGGTGGCGCCCGCGCCGATGGAGACCCGGGCCGCCGCGGCCGAATGGGGCGAGGACGGCCGGCTGACCGCCTGGATACCCAACCAGGGCGCGCAGGGCACCCGCAGCGCGCTGGCCACCATGCTCGGCCTCGACGAGGCGGGCGTGCGGATCATCACCCCGGATGTGGGCGGGGCGTTCGGCGCCAAGTTCGGCGCCGACCCGGAGCACGCCGTCGTGTGCTGGGTGGCCCGCCAGCTTGGCCGCCCGGCCCGGTGGACCGAGACCCGCAACGAGAACCTGATCGGCATGACCCATGGCCGGGCCCAGATCCAGACGGTCACCATCGGCGGCCGCCGCGATGGCACCGTCGAGGCGTACCGGCTGGAGATCATCCAGGACGCGGGCGCGTACCCGCGGTTCGGCGCGTTCCTGCCCGCGCTCACCATCATGATGTGCCCGGGCCCGTACGCGATCGGGCGGGCCGAAGCGGTGGCCCGGAGCGTGATGACCAACACCACCCCGGTCGGCGCCTACCGTGGCGCGGGCCGGCCCGAGGCCACCGCCGCGGTGGAACGGGCCATGGACCTGTTCGCCGCCGAGACCGGCGTGGACCCGGCCGAGGTGCGCCGCAAGAACCTGCTGCCCAAGTTCAGTGAGCCGCACACGACCGCGTTCGGCGCCGTGTACGACAGCGGCGACTACGTGACCGCGCTGGACGCCGCGCTGGCCGCGGCCGGCTACCAGGAGCTGCGCCAGGAGCAGGACCTGCGGCGGGCCGCGGGCGATCCGGTGCAGCTCGGCATCGGGCTGGCCTGCTACGTGGAGATCACCGGCCCGGGGGCGGAAGCCGGCGGCCCGAAGGAGAACGCCACGGTCGAGGTGCACGCCGACGGCAGCGCCACGATCCTGACCGGCACTTCACCGCACGGCCAGGGGCACGCCACCGTGTGGGCCATGCTGGCCAGCGAGGAGCTGGGCATCCCGGTCGGCAAGATCACCGTGAAGTGGGGTGACACCGACCTGGTCCCCGAGGGCGGTGGCACCGGCGGCTCGCGCAGCCTGCAGCAGGGCGGTGCGGCCGTGCAGCAGGCAGCACGGGAACTCATCGACCTGGCCCGGGACCGGGCCGCCGCGCACCTCGAAGCCAGCCCGGCCGACCTGGTCTTCGATCCGGAGCGCAGCGCGTTCGCGGTAGCCGGCGACCCGGACGCCGCGGTCCCGCTGGCCCGGCTGGCCGAAACCAGCCGGCTGCTGGTGCGCACCATCTTCAGCGCGCCCGGGCCGACGTTCCCGTTCGGCACGCACGTGGCCGTGACCGACGTGGACACCGAGACCGGCAAGGTCGTGCTGCGCCGGGTGATCACCGTGGACGACGCGGGCACAGTCATCAACCCGCTGCTGGCCGAGGGCCAGCGGCACGGCGGCATCGCGCAGGGCGCGGCCCAGGCGTTCCTGGAAGAGGTCATCTACGACGCGGACGGCAACCCGCTGACCGCCACCTTCGCCGACTACCCGTTCCTGTCCGCGACCGAGGTGCCCAGTTTCGAGCTGGCCGACATGGCGACGCCCACGTCCTACAACCCGCTCGGCGCGAAAGGCATCGGGGAAGCGGGCACGATCGGCGCCACGCCCGCCGTGCAGAACGCGGTCATCGACGCGCTCGCGCACCTCGGGGTCCGGCACATCGACATGCCGGCATCACCCCAGCGAGTGTGGCGCGCGGTGCGGGAAGCAGCGGCGGAGAAAGGTGCGTAATGCAGCTTGAATTGGTTGTTAACGGGCAGGCACGGGCGGACGAGGTGGAGCCGCGCCTGCTGCTCGTGCATTACCTCCGGGAGCGGTGCGGGCTGCGCGCGGCCAACGTCGGGTGCGACACGACGTCGTGCGGGGCGTGCACGGTGCTGCTGAACGGGCGGTCGGTGAAGTCCTGCACGGTGCTCGCGGTGCAGGCGGCCGGGCAGCAGGTCACCACGGCGGAAGGCCTGGCCGGGCCCGACGGGGAGCTGCACCCGGTGCAGCGGGCGTTCCGCGAGGAGCACGGGCTGCAGTGCGGGTTCTGCACGCCGGGCATGGTGATGGCGGCGGCCGGGCTGCTGGCCGAGAACCCGCACCCGACCGAGACGCAGGTCCGGGAGGGGCTGGAAGGCAACTTCTGCCGGTGCACCGGCTACCACAACATCGTCCGGGCCGTGCTGTCCGCGGCCGGGGCGGTGGACCGCGAGGTGACCGCGTGATCCCAGCGCCGTTCGGCTACGCGGCCGCCCAGTCGGTGGAGCACGCGCTGGAGCTGCTGGCCGGCTTCGGACGAGGACGCGAAGCTGCTGGCCGGTGGGCACTCGCTGCTGCCGATGATGAAGCTGCGGCTGGCTGTGCCGTCGGTGCTGATCGACATCGGGCGGGTGGCCGAGCTGGCCGGGATCCGGGTTGATGAGTCCGGCCTGGTGATCGGCGCGGTGACCAGCCACGCCGACGTGGCTTGCTCGGAACTGGTGCAGGCGGAGGCGCCGCTGCTGGCGCACGCCGCTTCGCTGGTCGGCGACCCGCAGATCCGGCACCGCGGGACGATCGGCGGGTCGCTGGCGCACGCCGACCCGGCCGCGGACCTGCCGATGGCGCTGGTCGCGCTGGGCGGTTCGGTGGAGATCACCGGGCCGGCCGGGGTGCGGTCAGTGGCGGCCGAGGACTTCTTCGTGGGGTTCTTCGAGACCAGCCTGGAGCCGGGGGAGCTGCTGACCGCGGTGCGGGTGCCCCGCCAGCGGGGGGTGGGCTGGGGGTACCAGAAGTTCGTCCGGCGGGCCAACGACTGGGCCATCGTCGGGGTCGCGTGTGCCGATGGGCGGATCGCGCTGGCCAACATGGGGCCGGTGCCGCTGCGGGCGCGTGCGGCTGAGGAGGCGCTGGCCGGTGGGGCATCGGTGGCGTCGGCGGCCTTGCTGGCCGCCGAGGGGACCGACCCGGCCGAGGACATTCACGCCGACCGGGAGTACCGGCAGCATCTGGCCCGGGTGCTGACCCGCCGCGCCCTGGAGCACCAGCGCTAGGCCGGTCTCCCGCGTGTGGTGGGGCGGACTCCGCCAGCGTGTGGTGGGGCCGGTCTTCCATGAGCGCGGTGCATCGGGGGCGTTCCGGCACCCGTAACGCACCGCACTGACCAAAAGCACCGCGTTGATGGGCCGGGACCAGCGCCGGCCCGGGGACGCTGGGCCGGCGCTGGCCGTCTGTGGGGCGGCCGGTCAGGCTGGCTGGTGGGCGGGCTGGGTGTGCTGGCGTTGAACCGCGGATCGTCTGGTCCGGTCGCCGGCCGCGTTCGAGCCGAGATGCCGGAGCCTTCGTGCCCCCGGTCGCTGCGGCCGGCGGCTGGGCGGTGCGGTGCGCTGGCGGCTGTGCTGGCCGGGTGGGCTCTGGTGGCGGCGGACAGGGCGGCGAGGGGGAGCCAGGGAAGTGCGGTGACCGCGAGCGCGGCCACCGCAGCCGCGGTCAGGGCGGCCCGCGTGGCCGCGCGGTGGCGGGCGGGGTGGGGATGGCCGTCGCCCAGTGGTGCGGCCTCGGTCCCGCGGTCAGCGTCGGGCTGGGGCACGTGGCTCATGACTGTCTCCTCGGCTGGGTTCGTGGACGGCTGCCCGCCCGGCTAACGCGCAACCTTTCACCTGTAATAAAAAACTTACATATGACAGGTGCGGTCGTCAACTTGGCTGGTGAGCCAGCCGCAGGAGTGTGAGCTTGGCGACATTCGCGCCGTTGCGGGTCACAAATGCGGGGTCTGTTCCTTCATCACTTATAGGAACGCGATGAGGGGTCGGCACCGATGAGCGCAAGGAGACCAAGGAGTAACGAAGCGTGGTTGCGGCAGGCCCGGTCAGGCCGGTGGCCGTTCCTGTTCGCCGAGATCGCGCTGTATGACCTCGTGGTGCTGGCCGTCACGGGCATCTACCTGGCCGTGTTCTTCAACCCGTCGATGACGCGGGTGATCTATCACGGCTCCTACGGTCCGCTACGCGGCGTGCCGGTCAGCCAGGCCTACGATTCCGCCCTGCACATCAGCTTGGACATGCCCGGCGGACTGCTGATACGGCAGATCCACCAATGGGCGGCGGTGATCTTTGTCGCGGCAGTCTGCCTTCAGTTGCTGCAGTTGTTCTTCACCGGAGAGTTCCGCCGGCCCCGGCGGCTGCACTGGCTGATCTGGGTGGCACTTCTCCCACTGGGCATGGTGGAAGGCTGGACCGGCTCGATCCTGCCGGACGACATGCTGTCCGGCGGCAGCCTGTCACTGCTGCAGGCGGTGCTCCAGTCGATCCCGGTGGTGGGCACGCACCTGATGCTGTTGGTGTTCGGCGGCGCTGTCCCCGGCCACCTGATCATCCCGCGGTTCTACTGGCTGCATTTCCTGGTGCTGCCGATCGTCATGATCGGCCTGCTGGTCCTCGGGCGCCGGTTGGCCCGCCGGACCGGGCTCACCCGCCTGCCCGGCTCGCTCAGCCCGCCCGGCTCTGGCCGGCGTGGCTCCGGCTGGCATGGCCTGGTCCGGCGTGGGCCTGGCTGGCGTCGCCTGGTCCAGAATCCCGCAGCGGCCACCTCACTGGCGATGTTCCTTGCCACCTGCGGGGTGCTCACCTTGCTGGGTACGTTCGCCCAGATCGACCCGATCTGGAGCATCGGCCCGTACCAGCCAGGGGCGACCACATCGGGAGCGGTACCGGACTGGTACATGGGCTTCCTGGACGGTGGGCTGCGGATCATGCCCGGCTGGGAGGTCATGATCGCCGGGCATCCGCTGACCCTGGCGGTGCTGGTGCCCGCGCTCATCGTGCCTGGCGTTTTCTTCACGCTGCTGGCGGTCTATCCGATTCTCGAAAGCTGGCTGACCGGCGACCGTGGGATGCACCTGCAGCCCGACCGCCCGCGTGACGCGGTGACCCGCACCGCCGTCGGCGTGGCCGGGATGACCTTCTACGGCGTGCTGTGGGCGGCGGCCGCCAACGACCAGCTCGCCTACCACTTCCACCTGGACCTCTTCACCGTCACCTGGGTGTTCCGGGTGGCCGTGTTCGTTGGCCCGGTGCTGGCGTTTGCCCTCACCCGGTGGATCTGCCTGGCCCTGAGCAGCCGGGAACGGGAGGAAGCCGAGCATGGGCACGAGACCGGGCGGATCGTGATGAGCCCGGACGGTGGGTTCAGCGAGATCATCGAGCCGGTACCGCGTCCCCGGCAGCCAGCTGATCCGCCGGCGGTCGCGAGCGGGCCTGACCGCTAGGCCGCTGCTCCGGGCCGCTTGACAGTAGCCACGGCACGAACAAAGGTTCAACACTATTCAGATAGCTGTTCTGGCCATCTGGTCCGTTCCCTGGGGGTGGGAGACGTGACAGAGACTCAGCAGTTCCTGGCGACCATGCGGCCACGGATAACCGAGGCGGAGACCGCGCTGCACAACGGCGACCCGGGCCCCCGCATCGCGATGTGGTCCCGCGCCGACCCGCTCACGCTGTTCGGCGCGGTGGTGTCCGGGTCCGGGTGGGACCAGATCGGGCCGATCTTCGGCTCGCTGGGTGAGCAGTTCTCGGACTGCCGGTCGTACGAGAATCAGATCATCGCCGCCGAGGCCAGCGGCGACCTCGCCTACACCGTCGCCCTGGAACACACCACCGCGTCGATCAACGGCGCCGAGCCGCAGCCCTACGTGCTGCGTGTGACCACGATCTTCCGGCGCGAAGCTGGCGAGTGGAAGGTCATCCACCGGCACGGCGACGCGCTGGCCACGGACTCCGGCGAGGCCGTCGGCGGGCTCACTCAGCCCCAGGGCTGAGCGCACCGAGCCGCGGCTCACTCCAGCCCCAGTTCGGTGCGCCCCAGTTCGGTGCGCGGCAGCTCAATGCCGGTGCACGATCAGCACGGAGCGCCGGGAATGAGCCGCGACCGCGCCGGCCACGCTGCCCACCACCACGCCGGCCAGCCCGCTGCGGCCGTGCGAGCCGAGCACGATGAGGCTGGTGTCGTGCTCGTCAGCGGCGTCGATGACGCCCTTCCAGGTGGGTGCGCCTTCAGCCGCGATGCTCTGGGCCCGGAAGCCGGCCGCCTCGGCCAGCGACGCCCCATGCGCGGCAGTCTGCTCGGCCGCCTTCCGGACCTCATCGACCTGGGCCGCGTTGAACTGCACCTCATCGACCGGGAGGAACCCGACGTTGAACGGTTCCCAGATGGTGAGGACGAGTGCGTCGCGCCCGGCGCGCAGTTGCCGGCCGGCCTCGGCTATGGCCGCCCCGGCCAGGTCGGACCCGTCGTAGGCGAACAGGACGGGACCGGGCTCGGCGGTCGTCATGACTGTGTCCCTTCGGCCGTGATGATCGCCCTCTCCGCGTCGGCCCGGGGTGTCCGGCGGATCGCGGCCAGCAGCGGCGGGGAGTCCCAGCCCGGCTCACCGCCACCCAGGAATCGTGACAGCGACGGTGCCACCGGCCGCGCCCCGCCGAGCAGGTAGAGCACGACACCGGCCAGCGCGCCGCCGACCGCGAGCCCGAAGGTGATCCACAAGGCGGTGCCCATGGCGGGCGTCGGCTGGCCGGCCAGCGTGGTGGCGAAGTGCAGCAGGATCGGAGCGATCATGAACGCGGCGACCGCGCGCAGCAGTTCGAGGATGGCGAACACGCGCTGGATGCTCGCCGAGCGCAGCGAGAACCCGGCCAGGAACAGCGCCGGGGTCACCGAGGCGCCAACACCGATCCCGATCAGCGCCGAACCCGCGAGGGTGAGCCCCGAGGTGGGCGGCACCGTACCGCGCATCACCAGGATGCCGGCGGCCAGGAAGGCCATCCCGACCAGGGCGTAGTAGTGGATATACCGCGTGCTGAACACCGCCCCGAACACGATCGCGGTGATCACCGCCCCGCCGAGCTCGGGCAGGTACAGCAGCCCCAGGTGCAGCGGGGTGTAGTGGGGGGCCAGCACGGTGCCGGTCAACGCGATGGCCGACACCGAGGCGGCCGCCGCGCAGATGGCGACCACGATCCCGGCCAGCGGAATGGTGCTGGCCAGCGGGCGCAGCGTCAGCAACGTCCGCTTCCCGCGGTATTCGTAGACCCAGAGGATGATGATCAGCGCCAGGCCGCCCAGCAGCGGGACCACGGCGACCGGGTCGAGGAACCGGTGAGTGGTCAGCTCGGCGGCGCCCCAGAATGCCGCCACCGAACCGGTGGCCGCCAGCCCGACGGCCCAGCCGTCCCACGGGGCGCTGCGGTCGGCCGGCGGGGCATCTTCGAAGGTCAGCAGCGACAGCAGCAGTGCTATGACGGCGACGCCGGCCACGATCCAGAACAGCGGCCGCCAGGCGTGGAACGACGCCTGGGTCCCGCCGATCAGCGGGCCGGCCGCGACCGCGCCGAAGATGCACATGTTCATGATCATCGCTGTCCAGCGCAGCTTGTCGGCTGGGTAGCCGAGGAACAGCGGCGGCGCGGCCGCGATCAGCAGCAGGCTGGTGCACAGGCCCTGCAGCACGTGCCCAACGATGAACATCGTGGAGCTGGTCGCGGCGGCAGCCAGTATCGATCCGGTCACCAGCAGGGCGGCGTAGACGAGCATCATCCGCCGCTGGGGCAGGTGCTGGGCGAACTGGACGGCCAGCACCGTGCCCACCGCGTAGCCGGCGTTGGCCAGCCCCGCGGCCAGGCTCATCGCCTGCGGGCTCAGGTGCAGCGACCCGGCGATGAACGGCGTGATCGGCTGCAGAGCCGACGACAGCACCAGGTAGGGCACCAGGAACAGGACCACCATGGCCGCCACTGCGGGGTACCGGCCGGCCAGGGGTCCTGGTCGCAGCAGCCGCGCCCTCGCGCGGCTGCGGTGCTGGGGCTCGCGGATGGGGTCCAGGGCAGTCGATGGCGTCTGGACGGTAACATTCGGCACGAAGGAGTCCCTAGTTCGAAGGCGCTCGAAGTTCGACAACCATCGAACGGTACAACATCTATCGAACTACCCGCAAACTGTTTTATGCTGGCGGTGTGATGGATGACGTAACCGAGCCAGCAGCTGAGGACCTTCAGCTGTCGCGGGTGCTGGCCGCGCTGGCCGACCCGCACCGGCTGGCCGCGGTCCGGTTCGTGGCCCGGCACGGTGAGTCGTGGTGCACTCAGGTCATCCAGGAGGCCGGGCTGGGCACCAGCAAGTCCACCTTCTCCCACCACCTGCGCACCCTGCGCGAGGCCGGGATCATCACCAAGCGGATCCAGGGCACCAAGGGCTTCATGTGCCTGCGCAAGGACGACCTGGACCGCCGTTTCCCGGGCCTGATCGACTCGATCCTCAGCGCCGACGCCGAGCCTGCGCGCTGAGGATTCGCGGCAGGCTATCGGCCGGCAACAGTTCTGCACACCCCGTAGACGGCACCTCGCACCGTTTCGTGAGATGCCCGCCCAGGCCCGACCGCTTCATATCGCATTACGCACGGTGCCTGCCAGTCACGCTCACGTCGCGATCTGCCTTACAGCGAACTGCTGGACGCGCCGTGACTGCAGGCTTGGTATCCCGGTCCCGGTATCGACGCCAGTCCGCTGTTTTGTCGCTGGTGGCTGCGATTATGTCGGGCAGGAACCGAGCGAGGCGCCCGGGACCTGGTTCCGGAGTTGCACCGGTGGATGGAAGGAGGCGAGGCCCATGTCGCGGTGGCAGAAGGGTGAGGCTGTCGTTCAGTTCCTGATGACACGTGGTCGATTAGAAAGCTTTGCAGCGGTAGATCTCGCCATTCTGGCCAATGCTCAGATTGACCGTGCGGCACTGCGCGTGGAGGCCACCGCCGTGGCGGCACTCACACAGGGCGACGTCGATGGAGCCTACGTAGCGGCCTACGATGCCTACCGGATGGCCGCCGAGTCGCTCCTGGCTCGCCAAGGTCTGCGGGCCGCCCAGCGGTGACGGGTCGCATGTGACCGTCGAGGACGCAGTGTCTGCGCAATTCTCGGCGGATATCCCCGCCTTCGTGAAGCCTATGTTCGAGCGCTTCCGGCGCACCCGGCACAGCGCCCAGTATTTCGATCCGTCAGCTGCTCCGATCACGAGGTCAGATGCAGAGTGGGCGATCGAGAAAGCGACGGCCGCCGTGGCGGGCGCGAGGGTGCTGCTGTCAGCGTCGCTGGAGCGGTTCGCCTAGTCCTTGGTGAGAGGGAGTCGGAGCATGGGCCGGCTGGTCAGCGTTTCATGAAACGGGCCTGTTCCGGAGCCCATCCAGTCGGCGTCACGGATAGTCGCCTCGACGGGCCGCCCTAGCCGTTTCTCCGCAGCACCCAGGGCACCGAATAGTTGGTCGCGGTCTGGCTCACCCAGAATGAGGACATCGATGTCTCCCACCGGTCGCTGACCCGGCTCTCCGGCGTGACGGGCAGCCCATGATCCATAGAGATAGGCATCGTCGATGCCTGCCACGGGACCCAAAGCTTCGGTGAGTACTGCCGGGACGCCGAAGGCTCTGACGAGGACGTCGGAAAGGCCCTGGTAGTAAGGGCTGTCGGTGTTGGCCCGGGCAAGGCGCAGGTTGCCCAGCTTCCGCGTCTTCACCAGGCCGGCCTGCTCGGCGCGCTGAATTTCCCGGTACACCGACGCGTGAGGTGTGCCTGTCCGCCCGGCAATGTCGGTCAGGCTGAGTTCTAGCTCCGGGTCCCCGAGCAGCAGGGCAAGGATCTCGCCTTGCTGCTGAGACCGGAGGATGGGCAGGAGGGAAGGCGCCGGCCGTCTTTCCACAAAGTGAAGAATACTCTTCAGTTCGCGGAAACGCTGCCAGCAAACCCGGGCTGGGGCGCTCGCCTTGGACGTTTCGTGGCATCCACC
>CAVQFM010000009.1:0-133475 GCA_963711705.1 uncultured Actinomycetes bacterium | reverse complement strand
GGGCAGGTCGGCCACGGGCCAGCAGGGCTAGAGGTAGCGATGGACGAAGGCGATCGCTATGCCGCCCTCGCCGACGGCCGCTGCCACGCGCTTCACCGATCCGGAGCGGACATTGCCGATGGCGAAGATTCCCGGGGCGCTCGTTTCGAGAGCGAACGGCTCGCGATCAGCCCTCCACTGTCCCGCCTTCATCGCGTCGGCTCCCGTCAAGACGAAGCCGTGCTCGTCGCGTGCGATCTCCGGGGGGAGCCAGTCGGTCGTCGCCTCGGCGCCGATGAGGACGAAGAGTGCCGTCGTATCCCGTCGAGATGTCGTGCCGGCCCTTCTGTCGATGACCTCGATCGCCTCGAGTTGTTCGTCTCCGTGCACGGCGACGACCTCGGATCGCGTTTCCACCCGGATGTTCGCTTTCGTCGCTATCTGCTCGATGAGGTATTGAGACATGCTCGCAGCGAGCGACTCGCCGCGCACGAGGAGCGTCACCGATCGGGCGTGGTTGGAGAAGAAGATGGCGGCCTGGCCGGCAGAGTTGCCCGCCCCGATCAGATACACATCATTTCCCTGTGCCAGACCGGCGTCGCTGCGCGCCGCACCGTAGTAGACACCGGAGCCGACAAGCCGATCGACCGAATCGAGCTTAAGGCGCCGCCACTCCACGCCCGTCGCGAGGACGATCGACCTCGTTCGGAGAACGTCGCCTCCATCCAGCCTGACAGACAGTTCGGCCGGGTCGATGCCTTCGACCCGGCGGGTCACGACGATCTCGGCGCCCAGCCGCTTCGCCTGTTGCAGCGCACGACTCGCGAGATCGTCCCCGGAGACGCCAAATGGGAACCCCGTGTAGTTCTCGATCCGGGTCGAGGTACCGGCCTGCCCGCCCGGAGCGAAGGACTCGATCAGCCCCGTCTGCAGGCCCTCGGAGGCGCCGTTGACCGCCGCCGTCAGACCCGCCGGTCCGCCGCCCACGATCACCACGTCGTAGAGCGTCCGGCTCGGCGCAACCGTCAGTCCAGCGACCGTGGCGATAACGCGCATGGTCGGCGCGACCAGGCGCGTGCCGTCGCGCAGCTCCACCACCGGATAGGGGGCGGCCACGGCGGCTCCAGTTCCGGCGCGCGCAACCGCGGCGGGATCGTCGGGGTCCTGGCGATCGTGGGGAATCTGGTTGCGATCCAGGAAGCTCTCAACGGCGTGGACTCGCGGGTCGAGCGGCGGACCGATCACGAACATCGCCGGCTCGAGCGGCTGGGCAGTGGCCGCCCTGAGCATCTCCTGACGCTCCAAGGCAGCGGCGCCCACCATCGCCGAGACCTGGGGTGCCATGGCGGCGAGCGTGTGAAACACCTTGACGCTCAGCTTGAGCACGCGCGAGGGCTCGACGGCCCGCATGCTTGCGGGCAACGGCGTACCCAGGATCATCGGGATCTCGCCTCCGAGTTCCCCTGGAAGCCGGATTCCGATCACGCGCTCGACGCCGTTGACAAGCTTCGTCAGCTCCGTCTTCCCCTCGATCACGACCGCCAGGAATCGACCTTCGCCTTCGTGGGCGACATACTCCCCGGGAGTGAGGTGAATGTCCTCGACGGAGCCGACGAGATACTCCAGCTCATTCTCCGCAAGCGTCGAGAAGAGCGGAATCGTGGCCAGCTCAGCGACAGTAATCACAATGCCCTCACTCCCTCTCCCGCCTAGCGTCCCTGCAGCCCAAGCAACCCAGGTTACGATTACCGCACGAGACTACCCTCGGTCTTTCGTGATCTTGGGTCGGTTGCCTGAGGCTACGGCAGGCGCTGGTTTCAGCGGCCGGCGCAGCAACTTCAACCGGATGTCAGGCTGGAAGCACGCTGCCGAGGCAATCGGGGCGCCCGACGTGCACTTCCACGATCTGCGCCATACCGGCAACACCTTCGCGGCTGCCAGTGGGGTTGGCATCAGGGACCTGATGGCCCGCATGGACATGACAGCGAGCGCGCGGCGATGATCTACCAGCACGAAGCCCGCGGCGCTACGACTCGTCCCTCGTCTCGGCGCTCGCTGGCCCATGTGAGGGGTGTGATCAAGCCGCGCCGGCCCTGTCACCTGGGGGTCTACACGAGCCTGCGAGGTCGGTCTACGTGCGGTCCGCCTGCACCTGCGTGGGTCAGAAACTCGGACTCTGCCGGTGCTGTGGTGGATGAAGAGCTGGACAGCCGGATTTTGCCTCGCTCTCCCGGCTAGCTGGGAATGGCAATCCGGCTCGCCTCGACGACCTGATCCGCGCCGCAGCACCCGCCACACTGTGCCTCTGCGGCGGCGCGGACAATCAGCTGGGAGCTGGCCGATCGCTTCACCCAGGTGTTCCTGCTGGAGATCGACGAGGCCACCATGCTGGCACGGCTGGATGCGTGCCGGGACATCGAGTGGAGCCGCGCTCCGACCCGACGCCGTCACGCTGACCTGGGGTTTCGGGTTGGAGCGGGCGAAGGGAATCGAACCCTCATGACCAGCTTGGAAGGCTGGGGCTCTACCATTGAGCTACGCCCGCACCGGCCCAGCCAGCCGTAAGGAATGCCTAGCGCGGCTGCCGGGCCAGTAACGGGTAGCGTACCGGGCCCGCCGCCCGTGCCGGTACGGTGGCCAGCCAGACGTTCAAGGACGTACCAGAAGTGGTGCCCGGCCGGTGAGGTCAGCCCTGCCCGGACGCCGACAGCGCGAATAGCGGCGGCAGGTACACCATCGTCGTCAGAAGCGCCCGGCCTCTGACCCCAGGAAAACGGCGTCGCGATGTTGAGATAGGTACCGCTGAAGCAGCATCTACGCCAACATCATCAATCCGGCAGCTTGCCCGGGAAAGCTGGCTGAGTGTCGGGGAAGGCGTCAGCTGCGGTCGGCGACGAAGGTGCCCCAGCGAGGCCGGGTCTCCACGACGCCTTCTTCGCGTAGCACGCGCAGGGCTTTCTGCGCAGTGGCACGGCTCACCCGGTAGTCGCGGGCGAGAGCATCAAGGCTGGGCACCTGTTCCCCAGGCTGGATGTCGCCGCATTCGATCTTGGAGCGAAGGTCGGCCGCCAGGCTGAGATAGGGCGGCACTTGATCACGCGGCACGCGGCCTAACCTACACAGTCTAGCGCTGACCTGCGCCTACGCAATACAGCGCTGTACTGCGCTAGACTGCACATGTGAATGTGCATCCGTTACAACCTGACCCGTCGCGTCTACCTGAGCCCGTGGAGCTAGATCAACTCCGCAGCAAGTACGCCGAGAAATGCACGATCAAGCTCAACGGCGAGACACGTGCCTGGGAGGCGATCTGGCACCCCACGCCGACGGCCACCTGCCTCACCTACGCGCCCGACCTGGCCGCGCTCGCTATCAAGCTGACCCAGGAAGGCTGGGCAACCGCCTGACTCGCGGGCGGAGTGGGAGGAGCGTGAGGGCGCAGCCTCACCATCCGGCGGATGACTCGGCCGCCTGGGAACTCACCGGGCAGGTAAGCTAACGCTCGGTCTTACGGGATGTGGCGCAGCTTGGTTAGCGCGCCTGCTTTGGGAGCAGGAGGCCGCCGGTTCGAATCCGGCCATCCCGACCAAACGTGTAGGTCACAGATGTGTTCGGAGTAGCGCTAGCGGTTTCCAAGATCGTTTGACCGTCAGTTGATCGTCGACTTGAACGCCGATCAGCGGCGCTGACTGTCATGGATCGGGCCTCACAAGCACGCCGGCAGGGCGTGTTCATGGCTCGGGTTGAACAGATGTTGCCCGAATCTGCTACCGACCGAGCGATCTGCTGACAGGCGGCTGCCTCTATCTACATGCGTTCGCGCCCAGCGGCGAGCCGGGCATAGCCTCGCCCGCATCACACGAGCGCTCAACGACGCCGCGATCCTCTGCCCCTTGGCGGGCGTCAAGCTGCGGGCCACGATCTGGTGTGTCGAGCGCTTCCGGGCCCCGCTCGTGGCGCGCACTGGCGGGATCGCCACAGGCCACCCGATCAGCCGGGCGGCGAGCGACTCGTCGTCGCCGGGTCAGCCAGCGGCGGCCCGCAGCGCCTCGTTCAGCAGCCGAAGCCCCGTGCTGGCCTGCTCCCTGTTAATGACCAGGGGCGGCGAGACCCTGATTGAGCTCTCGCCGCATTCGAGTACCAGCAGGCCACGTTCGAATGCCTGCCGCTGGACCTCCTCGGCCTGCTCAGCGGTGTGGAATTCGATCCCGATCATGAGCCCAGTACCACGCACACCGGTGATGAGCCCGGGGTAGGTGGCGTGCAACTCGCGCAGCCCGGCGAGCAGCGTCTCGCCCTGCTCGGCCGCGTTGGCGAGCAGGCCCTCGGACTTGATGACCTCCAGCGTGGCGAGCCCGGCCGCGCACGGCACCGGGCTGCCGCCGTAGGTCGACCCGTGCGCCCCTGCGGTCCAGCGTTCCATCAGGTCAGCGCGGGCCATGAACGCCCCCAGCGGCAAGCCGGAGGCGATGCCCTTGGCGCTGATCACGACATCGGGTGTTACCCCCGCGTGCTCGATCGCCCACATCCGGCCGGTGCGGCCCATGCCGGACTGGACCTCGTCAGCCACCAGCAGGATGCCGTGGCGGTCGCACAACTCACGCAGCCGTATCAGCCACTCGGGGGGCGGGATGATGTAGCCGCCCTCCCCCTGGATGGGCTCGACGAAGATGGCGCCGACCTCGGTGGGTGAGACCTCGTACCGGAACAGGACATTCTCCAGGTAATCGAAGGTCTCCTCCGGGTCGTGTGAGCGGGCGCCCGTGACCGGGTCGACGCGGTTGCAGGCATAAGGGGCATGGAACACCCCCGGCAGCAGCGGCCCGAACCCCTGGTGGTACTTGGTCTTGGACGCGGTGAGTGTGACCGCGCCGTAGGTGCGCCCGTGGAACGCGCCGAAAAAGGCGAGCACGTTCGGCCGCCCTGTCGCGTACCTGGCGAGCTTGAGCGCGCCCTCCACGGCCTCGGCGCCGGAGTTGGTCAGGAAGACCCGGACCGGTCCTGGCATCGGGGCGGTCTCCGCCAGCGCCTCGCACATCTCCGAGTAGATCGGCAGGTAGAAGTCGCTGGCCGAGTAGTGCAGCAGCGCGGCCGCTTGCCGCTGGATGGCGGCCACCACCCGTGGGTGGCAGTGGCCGGTCGAGTTCACCGCGATTCCGGCGTTGAAGTCGAGGAACAGGTTGCCGTCGGTGTCCTCGATCACCGCGCCGCTGGCCCGCGCGGGCATCAGCGGGTAGGCGCGCGGCAGCGACGGACTGGTGACCCCCTGGTCCCGTTCGTAGACGGCTCTGGCCCGCGGCCCGGGCAACGGGGTACGTACGTCAGGGACTGGCCTGCTGGGGTCCAGCCAGGTCAGCTCAGGCGAGTCCGGCATTACTCCACCACCGTCCGTGACTGCTCGCGCATGTACTGCTGTACGTAGTAGAGGCCGCCGCCCGCCTTGCCGTTGGTGCCCGAGCCCTTCCACCCGCCAAACGGCTGCACGCCGGGCCACGCGCCGGTGGTGGCGCCAGCGGGGCGGTTCACGTACACCACGCCGGCCTGGATCTCGTTAAGGAACCATTCGATCTCATCGTTGTCCGCCGAGAAGAACCCGGCGGTGAGGCCGAGGTCGGTGTCGTTGGCCAGCGTCATCCCCTCCGTCAGCGAGTCCACCGGGTGCACGGCGACGAGCGGAACGAACAGTTCGTCCCGCAGCAGCCGGTCGTTGGCAGGCAGGTCGGCCACTACGGTGGGGGCCAGGTAGTTCCCGTCGCCATAGCCGTCCCGGCCTTGCAGCACTTCACCGCCCCCGACGACCCGGCCCGCCTCGCTGGCGTGTTTCACGGCCGCCTCGAAACGGTCCACGGCCGCGCCGTCGATGACGGGGCCGACGAACACGTCGCGCCGCGTCGGGTCGCCGACCACCAGCGAGCGCGCCTGCTCGGCCAGTTTCGCGAGGAAGTCCTCATAGACCTCGCGCTGTACGTAGACCCGGGAGCAGGCCGAGCATTTCTGCCCCGTGAACCCGAATGCCGAGCGGGCCACCCCGATCGCCGCCTTGCCGAGGTCGGCCTTGGCCGACACGATCGTGGGGTTCTTGCCGCCCATCTCGCAGATGACCGGCTTGGGGTAGGCCGTCGCGAAGTGCCGGTAGACCGACATGCCCGCTTCATAGGAGCCGGTGAATGTCAGGCCCGCCACGCTTGGATGGGCCACCAGGGCCTTGCCAACCTCATCGCCGCCGGGCAGCAAGTGGACGACGCCGTCGGGCAGGCCTGCGTCACGAAGGCATTCATACAGCTTCACTCCGGAGAACGAGCCCTGCATGCTCGGCTTGATCAGCACCGTGTTACCGGCCGCGAGCGCGCCACCGGCGGGCCCGCCAGCGAGCGCCATCGGGAAGTTGAACGGGGCGATCACTGCCCACACTCCGTAGGGCCGCATCACGCTATCGGTGGCCTCGTGCTCGGACAGCCGGTCCATCGGCCGGCTGAAGCCGTCGTTGGCCTCTATCTGCGTGCAGTAATAGCGGATCAGGTCCGCGGTCTCTTCGACGTCCCCGAGTGCCTCCAGCCGGTTCTTCCCGACCTCCATGCTCATCAGCGCCGCCAGTTCGCTGGAACGGTCACTGATGAGGTCTGCGGCCGCCCGCAGCAGGGCGATCCGTTCCTGCCATGGCGTGGCGGCCCAGCCAGGAGCGGCGGCTGCCGCGGCGGCGGCCGCATCCTCGATGTCGGCAGGTGTGGCCTCGTGCACGCGGCACATCACCGACTGGTCAGCGGGGCTCACGACCTCGAACGTGGGGCCACCGGTGCGTGGCTGCCCGCTGACGTATCCGGGGAGCGTCTCGCCGAACCATGATCTGGCAACCCGGACACCTTCGTCATAGGCAGCCTGCAGGTCCTCGTTGTCCGCCGACAAGGTGGCATAGGTGACGCGGAACCGCTTGGCCATCGGATCTACTCCCTGCTGGTCATTTCCGTCGGGCTGGTCACATCTGTGCGCTGGTCATCCCCGTGGGTTCGCCGCGGTGGCGGGGCTGCCGCGGTCCCGGAACGCCCGGGCGGCCTCCTGGGCGTCGGCACCCGCGTGCAGCGCCAGCGCGTTGCCGATCTCCGTCTCGAAGGCGGCCTCTAGCCCCACCTCCAGGCCGAGGTTGAGCGCGACCTTGGCCCTGGCCAGTGCCGCACGCGGTTTGTCGCGCAGCCTGGCTGCCACGTCCATGGCGGAGTGCAGGTGCTTCCCCTCGTCGGCCACCCAGTTGATAAGGCCGAGTTCGAGCGCTTGCGCTGCGCTGAACCGCTCGCCCAGCAACACCAGTTCCTTGGCCTTGGCCATACCCACCGTGAGCGGGAGCAGGTGCGAGATCCCGCCGGTGACGCCCAGCCCGACACTCACCTCGGGGAAGCCAAACACCGCGTCCCTGCTCGCAGCCACCAGGTCACAGCACAGTGCGAACTCGCACCCCGCGCCGAGTGCGTAGCCGTGCACGGCGGCGATGACCGGGAACGGCGCCTGCCGGACCAGCCGCGTCACGTCCTGGACCCGCTGCAGCCGCCGCCGGTCTTCCGCCTCGCTGATCGGATCCTGCTCCTGCCGCAGGTCGTGCCCGGCGCAGAATGCCCTGCCCGCGCCGGTGAGGACACAGGCACCCACGTCGTCTGCTCTGGCCTGGCCGAGCGCCCCGCACAACTGCTCCACCAATCCCGGCACGACCGCGTTCAGCCGGCGCGGGCGGTTCAGGGTGATGACCGCGATGCCGTCGTGGCAGTCGTACCGCACCGTCGGCTCGTCGCGGGCTGCCTGCTCCTCGGAGACTGGCGTGCTCATGCCAGGCCACCGCCCTTCGCGACGGCCGCGGCCGGGGGGTGCGGCCCTGCCTCGCCACCGAGCAGGGCCAGGGACATCGTGACGAACGCCGTACTGACCTGGTCAAGCGTCATCCGGCCGCGAGGGGAGTACCAGTGGGCTACCCCGGTGCACATCTGCAGCATGGCCATGGCGGCCAGGTTCGTGTCGGGCACCGTGAAGTCCCCGGTGGCGACGCCAGCGGTGATCGTGTCGCGCCAGATCCCCTGGTACTCGTCGCGGAGCGCGAGCACCCCGGCGCGGCTGGCGCGTGACAGCGAGCGCAGCTCGGTGTCTCCCACCCGGCACAGCTGCGAGGCACGTGCGTGCCGCCGGACGTGCAGGTCGACCAGGGCGGACAGGCGCTGGACAGGGTCGCCGGTCACCTGCCGGGCGGGCATGAGCAGCTGGCTCATGCTCTCCTCCATCATCCGCTCGAGGAGTTCCTCCTTGGTGCCCACGTAGTGGTACAGGGAGGCAACAGTGACCCCCGCCTCGTCCGCGATCTTGCGGATGCCCGTCCCCGCGAAGCCGTGGGTGGCGAACAGCCGCACCGCGGCCCGGTGGATGCGATCGCCGGTGCCGAGCTGGGTCTGGGTCATGATGGCTGACAGCCTACTCTATCGATCGATCGATTAACAGAAATTGGACTCTGGCCAGGTGCGGCGGTTAGCATCGCGGGCTATGGAGCCGCGACCCGCCGATCTGGACCCGTTGCTGCGCCCACGTGTCATCGCCGTGGCCGGCGCGTCACGGGACCCCGCGAAGTGGGGCAGGCGCATCCTCACCTACACCAGCCGCGCTGGCTTCGCCGGTGCCCTGTACGGGGTCAATCCGATGGTGGACGACCTCGGGCTGCCTGGCGTCACGACGGTGGCGAAACTGGCCGAAATCGGGGTGCCGATCGACCTGGCGGTGCTGGCCAGGCCCGCGTCAGCCACGGCGGACCTGCTGGCGGAGTGCGCCGCCGTGGGTGTGAAGAGTGTCCTCGTCACCGCGGCCGGGTTCGGCGAACTCGGCGGTGAGCACCTGTCGGCGGAACAGCGCATAGCCGCCCAGGCCCGGGATGCGGGCATCCGGCTGCTCGGCCCGAACACGTTTGGGCTGTTCGTCGCGGGCAGCGGGGTCAACCTCACCCCGCGCGAGCACATCCCGGCCGGACGGGTCGCGCTGCTGAGCCAGTCCGGCAACGTCGTGGTGGCCATGTACGAACAGGCCCGGCAGGCTGGCATCGGCTTCTCCGCCTGCGTCGGCGTGGGCAACCAGGCGGATGTCGGCCTAGGTGAGCTGCTGGCGTACTTCGCCCACGACCCGGCCTCACACGCGATCGCGGTCTATGTCGAGGGGCTGCGCGGGTCCGGGGCGGACTTCCGGGCCGGCCTGGCGGCCTGCCGCGCGGCCGGCAAGCCCGTGGTGGTGCTCAAGGCCGGGCTGTCCGGGCGTGCTGCCGCCGCGGTCGCCACTCATACCGGCGTGCTGGCCTCGGACGGGCGGGTCTGGCAGGCGGTGCTGGCCGACGCGGAAGCGGTCCAGGTCACCTCCACCCAGGACCTCGTGGACACGCTCGCTGTTGCGCACGGCGTCGGCAGGCACGGCGGCCGCGCCATGATCCTCACCGATGGTGGCGGCGACTCGGTCATGGCGATCGACTCACTGACCGCGAACGGGCTGTCCCTAGCCACGCTGTCCGCCGCGACCAAAGCGGAACTCGCCACTCTGGTGCCGGCCGACGCGCCGCGGGTGGCCGCGGGCAACCCGGTGACCCTGGACACCGCTGGCGGGGTGGAGGACGACCCGATGCTGCTGGCCCGCTGCGCACAGGTGGCAGCGCGGGACGAGGGCGTTGACGTGATCGTCCTGGGCGGGCTCTTCGGCGGGTACCCGGCGATGCTCAGCCACGAGCTCGCCTGCGCCGACGCGCTCATCGAGTTGCACCGGTCCGGCCAC
The DNA here is from genome assembly GCA_963711705.1 of uncultured Actinomycetes bacterium. Classification (GTDB taxonomy): domain Bacteria; phylum Actinomycetota; class Actinomycetes; order Streptosporangiales; family Streptosporangiaceae; genus RYN-230. Next base: position 123,719 of record CAVQFM010000009.1, on the reverse strand, counting down.
CCGGTGGCCGTCCAGTCGGCGTTCGCGCTGACCAAGGCGGAGCCGCTGGCCCGGCTGAAGCGAGCCGGCATCCCAGTGGTGCCCACGGCCGACCGGCTCGCCCGAGGGCTGTCCCGCCTGCTGACGCCGACCACGCCCGCCGGTGACCAACCGTCCGGTGAGAACGCGCCCACGGCACCGTCCGCAGGCCCAGGTGTGCTGCCGGTGACCGAGACCGCAGGGCTGCTGCGCAGCTATGGAATCGAACTGCCGCCCATGTCCGTGGTGCGGACCCCGCAAGAACTGGCCGGGGTGACGGCTTCGGCTGCCTATCCAGCCTGCGTCAAGATCGCCGACCCGGCGGTGGCCCACAAGTCCGACGTCGGCGGTGTCGCGTTGGGCCTGGCAGACGCGGCGGCGGTCCAGTCAGCCGCGGCGAAGCTGTGGGGCCGCTTCCCCGGCAGCCCGCTGATGGTCATGCCGTCGCTGCCAGCCGGGACCGAATTCCTCGTCGGCACCGGTAACGATCCGGTGTTCGGTCCGTTTGTGGTGGTCGGCAGGGGCGGCATCTGGGCGGAGACCGACCCGGACCTGGCAGTCCTGGTGACTCCCGTTAACGAGGAGTCGGCCCGCCGGGCGCTCCTCTCACTGCGCTGCGCACCGACGTTTACCGGCGGCCGCGGCCGCCCCGCCGTTGACCTCGCTGCGCTGGCACGGCTGGCCGTCGCGATGTCACGGCTCGCGGCCGAGCACCCCGAAGTCAGTGTGGAGGGTAACCCCGTTATCGCCTACCCAGACGGGTACGCGATAGCGGACCTGCGCGCCAGTGGCTCCCACCGCCTCAGCGACACCGCGCAGGCCGCCCCTTTCAACGCGCGACAGTGACACGCGCCTGGTGGGCGACCATGACGAGGCTGCGCAGGGCGGCCTCGTTCTCCGCGTAGCCGCGGGTTTTCAGGCCGCAGTCCGGGTTAACCCACAGCCGGTCAGCGTTGACCGCCCGCAGCGGCAGGCCCCGGTCATCTCGGTGACCGCAGGGACGCGGGGGAGTGGATGTCCCACACGCCCGGACCGATTCCCCCGCGTGCTCCGCGAGCCTGGGCGCGCCGGCGCCGCGGCCAGCGCCCTCAGGGCCGCGTCCCGCCCTCGGCCAGCGCCCGGCCCAGCGCTACCACTTCATCAACCTTCTGCCTCGCGAACGCCAGCCGGGGGTCAGCTCGGGTGTCAGTGACGTCTCCGCGTCGAGGTCCAGCGGCACGTGCAGCAGCGAGCAGGAAGTGCTCACCACCACCTGCCCAGCGAGGCCATGAAGCGACTCCAACAGTGACTGAGCGGCGAGCAGATCCGTACGCCACAAATTCCGGCCGTCAACCACACCCGGGACCAGGGTCTTCCCACCGAGACCGCCGAGCCCAGCCAGCGCCTCGCGGCTACCCGGACCGGCCACGAAGTCCAGCCCGATCGCCTCCACCGGGCTGGCCGCCAGCGCGTCCCCGATCTCCCCGAAGTAGGTGCTGACCAGCAGCGCGGGACGCCGGTTCAGTGAGCCCAGCCGGTGATAGGCGTGGCGCAGCGCCTCCAGTTCCTTCCCGGACCGGTCCGGGTAGCCGCGAGGTGCTGGCGGCCGTGCTTGGCGGGCTGGCAGGCGCAACAGCGGGAGTGGCGGCAGGGGTTCTCGCCGCCGTAGCCGGACTGGTGCCGCACGCGGTGCTGGCGGTGGCGATCGAGCAGCGAGCCAGGAATACCGCACGCTGGCAGCGGGGGCAGGAACTGCTGCGAGCCTTCGCGCGGCCCCGTGCCTGCGGATGAAGGCACGGATGGTGGATGCGGGTGCGGGGGATGGACTTGATGTGGCTCGTTTCCTGCGCCCGGAGGAGGCGGTGGAGGTCTTAGTCAAGCTCGCCATCGGCTCGAGCAGCCAGCTCGACCGCGCCCTCCCTGGCGACCCACCGCCCTCCCAGCCGCTGGAGTAGCAAGCGTTCTCGCAGGTCATTGCCGATCGGTCGTATGCCGGAGCGGTTGGCTTGGAGCAGCTGACGGCGGCGCGCCTGCCTGGCTCATGTTCTGCGCTCACTGGCATTCGCACTGTGCAGTGGCGGATACGAGCGGGTCCCCCCGGCGCGAGACTCGCAGAGATGCGGCCGGTTACCCAGCAGCGGGACCCGGCTGCGATGTCCGCTATCTCTTCACCCGCACGTGGGAGACGCACTATGAATGATCTGCTTGGCACCGTCATCGAAGCTCACGGCGGCCTTGGGCGCTGGAACCAGCTGGACTCTGTCTCGGCGCGCCTCGTCCAGGACGGGGCGATGTGGGGTATCAAGGGCCAGCAGGGCGTGCTCGACGATGTCTTCGTCCGGGCTAGCCTGCACCAGGAGCGCGAGTCGCATCACCCGTTCGGCGCCCCGGACCGGCGCAGCGCGTTCACGCCGGAGCGCGTGGCCATCGAGACCACCAGCGGTGACGTCATCGAGGCGCTGGAGCAGCCGCGCGCCTCGTTCGCCGGTCACACTCTCGAGACGCCATGGACGACCCTTCAGCTGGCCTATTTCGTGGGCACGGCGATGTGGACCTACCTGACCCAACCCTTCACCTTTGCGCTGCCGGGATTCAAGACGACGGAGCTTGACCCGTGGCACGAGAATGGCGAGGAATGGCGGCGGCTGCACGTGACCTGGCCTGGCTACCTGGCGACGCACAGCACCGAGCAGACGCTGTACGTCGGCGCAGACGGACTATTCCGGCGTCACGACTATGAGGTCGAGATCGCCGCCACCAGCGGCGCGCACTACATCTCCGATTACACGAAGGTAGCCGGCCTCATGGTCCCTACCAGGCACCGGATCTTCCCGCAAGCGCCCGACGGGCAGGCGCTCAAAGAACCGCTCGTCATCTCGATCGACGTCAGCGAGATCGCGTTCACCTAAGCCGGGAGCACCGGCGGCACACGGAAGGGGCACTCATGACGGGGACATATTCAGGACTCACCAACCAGCTGGTCAGTGCCGGGAACGGCATCGATTACGCCTATCGCGACACTGGCTCGGGCGGGGTGCCGCTGGTACTGCTCCAGCATTTCCGCGGCAATCTCGACAACTGGGATCCCGCGCTGATCGACGCGCTGGCATCGACCCGCCGCGTCGTCACATTTGATAACGCCGGCGTCGGCGGCTCAAGCGGGACCACGCCGGACACCATCGGGCAGATGGCCCGTGACGCTATCGCCTTCCTGGCCGCGATGGGGCTCGACCAGGCCGATCTCCTGGGATTTTCGATCGGCAGCTTCGTCGCCCAGGAAATCGCCCTGACCAGGCCGGGACTGGTGCGCAGGCTGATCCTCGCATCCTCGGCGCCACAGGGCGCGGCTGGCATGCACGGCTGGGCCGCGGACGTCATCGGTGCCGTCGGCAGGCCTGAACCTAGTCCCGAGGGTTACCTCGGCATCTTCTTCACGGGCTCTGCCGCCAGCCGGCAAGCCGGCCAGGAGGCGCTGCAGCGGATGCAGGCCAGGACGCAGGACCGGGACAAGGCCACGACCTGGGAGACACGCCTGGCCCAGTACGACGCAGTCTGTGACTGGGGAATCCCAAATCACGCGCTGCTGCAGAGACTGAGCGCCCTCAGCATGCCTGTGCTGGTGGCCAACGGCGACAGCGACCCCATGATCCTGCCGCACTATTCCTACCTGCTCGCGGGCCTGATCCCGCAGGCCAGAGTGAAGATCTACCCCGACTCGGCCCACGGGTTCCTGTTCCAGCACGGCGCCCAGTTCGGCGCCGACGTTGAGGCTTTCCTCGGCAGCCCGACCTAGAGGAGGCATCGTGACCACGTGGCTGAACGCGTCGATCCAGATGCACTTCCGGGTCATCGACGGGCTATCTGTGCGGTTCGCCGAGAGCGGCGACCGTGACGATCACGCCCTGCTGCTGAGCCCCTGGCCGGAGAGCCTGCTCGCCTTCGAGCCGGTGTGGACGAGGCTTGCCACAGACACGCACCTGGTGGGAGTTGACCTGCCAGGTTTCGGGCACTCGCAGCGCCGCGACGCACTGCTGTCCCCGCAGGCGATGGGTGAGTTCATCATCCGGGTCGCTGACGCGTTCGGGCTCGAGAACCCGCATGTCGTCGGCCCGGACATTGGCACCGCGGCCGCGCTGTTCGCAGCGGCGCGGCATCCGGGCCGGCTGCGCAGCCTGGTGGTCGGAAGCGGGGGCACGGCAGTCCCGCTGCAGCTTGGCTCGCTGCTGAAGGACTGGGTCGAAGCCCCCGACCTCGACCGCTTCCGCGCCGCTGACCCGCGGCAGATCGTCGCCGGGGCACTGGGCGGCATCGAGCGGTACGCGCTGCCCGACCCTGTCCGTGAGGATTATCTGTCGTCCTACGAGGGCGACCGCTTCGTCGAGTCGATGCGGTACGTTCGCACCTACCCGGCCGAGCTCCCGGTCCTGCGCGATCTGCTGCCGCAGGTGCAGACCCCGGTGCAGATCATCGCCGGCCGCCGGGACAGTGCGGTGCCGCCGGTCAACGCCGAGTTCCTCCATGAGCGGCTGCCACACAGCAAGCTCGACATCGTCGACGCTGGGCACTTCACCTGGGAAGACGGCGCCGACCAGTACGCCACGCTCATCACGACCTGGTGGAGCGGAGGCTACGCAAACGCCTGAACGGCAGGCCACGCCATATCGAGACCTCGACAAAGGAGACACGATGGCAGTCGCCGTCATAGTCGACATTCCCGGCGGAAACCAGCAGGTATACGAGCAGCTCACCGCCAAGCTGTTCCAGGACGGCAAGCTGCCCGACGGCTGGCAGGTGCACCTGGCCGGCCCAACCCCAGACGGCTGGCGGATCATCAACGTGGTGCCATCACAGGAGCAATTCGAGGCATTCGCCCGCGAGCAGCTCTTTCCTGCCGTCCAGCAGGCCGAGAACGTAACACCACAGCTGACGTTCTTCCCCGTCTACAAGCTGATCCGGACCTGAAACGCCGAGGTAACCTGGCCCGCGACCGCTGCTGCTGCTCACCCGCTTTCGCCGTCGGCGACGTCCGCAGCGGGTCAGTCAAGCGAGCCGCGAACGCCAGCGGGGAAGGCTCGATGGACGTGCGGCTCGTGTACGAACGCCTCGCGGCAACGGGAGCCGATGTCGCTAGTCCGCCACGCACGACATGTCACATCCCTGAAGCGAAGGAGCAGCCAGCAATGGCAGCAAGCGCAATGACAGCAGACGGCCGCGCCCGCTTGCTCGCGGACGGTAATCAGATGCCCATGCTCGGCCTGGGCGTCTGGCAGGTTCCCGACGGACCCGAATGCGTCAACGCCGTCCGGTGGGCGCTCGAGCTGGGCTACCGGCACCTCGACACGGCCCAGGCTTACGGGAACGAGGAGAGCGTCGGACGGGCCCTGCGCGATAGTGGCGTGCCGCGCGACGAGGTGTTTGTCACCACCAAAGTTCTACCCGGGCCGCAAGGACCCGGTAGCTGAAGCTGAGGGGAGCCTGACACGGCTGGGTGTGGATCACGTTGACCTTTACCTGGTCCACTGGCCGCAGGGCGGGCCAACGTGGGCGTGGCCGGGGATGGAGCGGGCGCGCGAACTCGGCCTGGCCCGCTCCATCGGGGTCTCCAACTTCAGCGCCGGTGAGCTAGATCAGGTCATGGCGGCGGGAACAATCCCGCCGGCCGTCAACCAGGCGCAGTTCAGCGCGCTGGAGTACCGGCGGGGGCTGCTGGACGCCTGCCAGCGGCGCGGCATCGTGCTCGAGGCCTATAGCCCCCTGGGAACAGGTCAGCACCTCGCCAACAAGACAGTAAATCAGGTCGCGCAGCAACTACGACGGACACCGGCCCAGGTGCTCCTGCGCTGGTGCCTTCAGCACGATGTGCCAGTGATCGCCAAGTCAACCCACCGCGAGCGCATCCAGGAAAACGCGCAGATCTTCGACTTCGCCCTCTCCGGCGAGGACATGGCCAAGCTCGATGCGCTCGACCAGACCAACGGCACCGACCGGGCCCTGGAAGACACGTGGTGGTGAGGGCTCGTTTCGCTGCTGGGATGGGTGGGGCAGCCGCCAGGTGGACCGGCAAGCCTTACCCGCCGTGAATGGGCTCAGGTGGTCTGGCGAGATCGTCTTGCCGCCACTGGCCGGGGGGCTGTCCATGGTGTCGGCGGAAGGCCGCGGCGAAGGCGTTGGGCGAGGCGTATCCGGTCCGGCTGGCGATCTGGGCGAGGGTCAGCTCGCCGGCCCGCAGGTAGTCGCGGGCGAGGGTCATCCGCCAGTCCGTTAGGTACTGGATGGGCGCCTGGCCGAGTGATCGTTCGAAGTTCCGGGCGAAGGCGGGGCGGGACAGCCCGCTCAGGGACGCTAGTTCGGGCACGGTCCAGGGGTGGTCGGCTTCGGCGTGGATCGCATGCAGGGCGGGGCTTAGCCGGGGATCGCTGGAGGCCTGATACCAGCGAGGGGCCGTCGGGCTCTGCTCGAGGCAGGCGCGCATGGCCAGCACCAGCAAGACATCGAGCAGGCGGTCGAGAACGGTCTGCTGCCCCGGGGCCGGGCCGCTCAGCTCTCGTGAGAGCAGCGCGATGACGTCGTGTAGTGGATCGTGGGCGGCGGCGCGCAGCAGCAGGGCCGGCGGCAGGGCCCGGATCAGGCCACGGCCGACGTCGCCGGAGAACCGGTAGGCGCCGCACAGGAAAACTGTCGCTCCTTGGTGGTCGGTGTGCTCGTCATGAGCCCTCTGCTCACGGAACCGCTCGGGCGAGACGCAGGCCGCATCCGGCTGGTGCGCGATGTGATGGTCTGGCCCACCGGGCACGAGGGCCAGGTCACCCGGCGCAAGCTCCAGCGCAGCGCCCGGGTCTTCGAGCCATAGCCATGCGCGGCCCTGCACGACGGTATGCAGGGCCAGCTGGATCGTCCCGGGCAGGCGCAGTCCCCATGGGGGCCGGGCGACTGACTGGGCGAAGACGCCTCCCGAGGCGCGCGCTCTGGCGAGGTGATCCTGCAGTATGTCCACGACGTGAGCGTATCTCGTTGCAAAATGAGCGCATAGCGCATTGATTAGCTCGACCCCGAGAGCAGAAGCTGGAGTCATGGTGAATTCTGCTCCTCTCACGCTCATCCTCGGTGCTACCGGCAAGACCGGCTCACGCGTCGCGAGCAGGCTGGTCTCACGTGGCCTGCCTGTTCGCACTGCGGCCCGCTCTGGTGCCGATGCACATTTCGACTGGGACGACGCCGAGACCTACGCTCGCGTGCTCCACGGCGTCGACCGGGTCTATCTCCTCGGGCCGGTCATGCGGACGGACTTCGCTGACCAGGTGTCGGTGTTCCTCGACCAGGCCGAGGCCGCCGGTGCCAGGCACGTCACCTATCTCAGCGCCTACGGCATCGGCTCGGCGCCGCCCGGGACGGCCATGCGCCGCGTCGAACTCGACCTGATCGGTCGGCAGGGCCTCACCCACGCAATCCTGCGACCGGCGTGGTTCATGCAGAACTTCAGCGAGACCTTCCTCAAGCCAGTCCGGGGCGCCATCGTGGTTCCGGCTGGTGACGGCGCAGAGGCCTTCGTCGACGCGGAGGACATCGCCGCAGTCGCGAGCGCGACCCTGGCCGACCCGCAGGCTCACGCCGGTACCCAGTACGCATTGACCGGTCCCGAGGCGCTCACGATCGCCGAGGCAGCCAAGATCATCAGCGATGTCAGCGGCCAGGCTGTTGATTACACCGACATTGACCGCGGCGAATGGGTCGCCGCCGCGGTAGCAGGAGGGGTACCAGCCGACTACGGGGCGGTTCTGAGCCTGCTGACCGAGACCATCGCGTCAGGTCACGGCTCGCGACCCAGCAATGACATCGAGAAGGCGACCGGCGTGCCGCCGGCAAGCTTCGCTGACTTCGCGCGGCGCACGGCCGCGGCCTGGACCATGGACGACGGCCCGATGACCGCCGTCGGCAATCTCGCCGACTTCCAGGCCCTGGACCCGTTCTTCCGGATCATCGAGGAAGGCGTGGCCGGGCTGGTGGACGGTGAGCACTTCTTCGACCTGCTGGCCGAGGACGTCGTCTTCGAGTACATCATCACGGTCCCGGGCTACCCCCGCCGGGTCGAAGGGCGCCAAGCCGTAGCCGAGCTGTATCGCCCCTATGGCGCCACATTCTTCCTCGATCGCTGCTATGACCTGGCCATCCACCACGACCAGGTCACCGAACGTCGTCGTCCTCGAATACGCCTCCCAGGGCCACGCCATCCCGACTGGAAACACCTACCGCAACCGCTACATCTCGGTGCTGTCGATCACCGACCGCAAGATCGCGCACTGGCGCGACTACCTCGACCCGCTAGCAGTCTTCGACGCGATCGGATGGCCCACCGCGGGCGGGGTCAGCACACGCTGATGCGCGGGGAGCATGCCCCTGTCGATGACCCGGAACTGCATCTGGCGGATGGGTTCAGCCGCGTGGTCACGATGTCGCCTTCACCCCTCATGGCCAGTGTTCGGCTCGGTCGGTAAGCGCGTCCCTGCGATTGTCAGGCCGGATGGACGGCCCTCGTATCCGTCAGGGCACAGCGGAACTGGCCAGTTCTGGCTGTGCGCCGACCCTGGGCGCCGGGACAGGCCGCGAGTTAGTCCCCGGGGGCGGGGTCTGGGTCGCTGGGTAGCGCCCGGTCGAGTTGGCTGCGCGAGCTGATGCCGAGCTTGGCGAATACGTTCTTCAGGTGGTACTGGACAGTGCGGCCGCTGATGAACAGCCGCGCGCCGATCTCGGGATTCGACAGGCCGTCGCGGGCCAGCCTCGCAATCTGCGTCTCCTGGGCAGTCAACTCTGTACTGGTCTCGGGAGAGCGCTTGCGGGCGGTTTCGCCCGTGGCCCGCAGCTCACGCCGGGCCCGCTCGGCAAACGCCTGGATGCCCATCGCGTCGAGCATGTCGTGGGCAGTGCGCAGCTGCACGCGTGCGTCGCGGCGACGGCGCTCGCGGCGCAGCCACTCTCCGTAAAGCAGATGGGAACGGGCCAGCTGAGCGCTCACGCGAGTATGCCCCAGGCGGTCGACCGACTCACGGTACAGGCGATCGGCGGTATCGCCCTGGCTGAGCAGAGCGCGGACACGAGCCTCGATTCCCAGCACCCAGTCCGTGGGCGTGAGGCGGGCGCGCTCGGAAAGCCACTCTAGCGCCGCTCTGACCAGCGCAACGTCACCCGTCCTGGACGCTGCCTCGGCCAGTTCGGGGACCACGAAGGGCCCGTAGCCGAGCTGATCGCGTTCGAATGCCCGCGAGGCGGCTTCGCGCGCACGTTCGTGGCGCCCAAGGCCGTTGCAGAGTACGGATCTGGCGTAGGCCGCGAAGTTCAGCGGCCTGCCTAGGCCGTGCTCCGTCGCATACTGGACGGTGGCCTCGATCAACTCGCTGGCCTCGGCCTCCTGGCCCCGCCAGGCGGCTAGCGTCATCTTGGTATAGGTGACGGGCGGATTCCCGGTTGCCTCCGCGACGAGGTGATCTTCCTCGATCAGCCGTGCCGCCGTCGCCAGCTCGCCGGCGAGTATGTGGGCTCTGGCGAGGAAGTCGAGCGCGGACTGCAAGTGGACCAGCGCGCCGGTGTCGCGGGCGACCTGGGGTTGGCGACGGGCCAGGCTATGCCAGGATGCGTCGTCCCAAAGCTCAAGAGCGACCATGCCACCGGCTCCCGGACCGGCGAGCCAGAGCCAGCCGCCGGCCTCGGCGGTGCTGGTATCTAGCGCGAGGACGCGCTTGAGTGCCCGGGTCAGGGTCGGAGCGGCCGCCGCATACCCGTGTGCGAACCGCACCGCGAACGCGTCGAGCAGGACGTCTACCGCGCGCGGTGGCTCCGGGCCGGTGGGCGCCGCGAGCGTAGCCTGAGCGGCCTTCATCAAGTCGCCCGGGCTTTCGAGGTCGGCGGCCCACATCGCCGCTCCGAGTGACTCCAGGTGCGTCTCGCGGGCCAGGTCGGCGTTCAGCGGCTCAAGGCGCCTGGCCGCGCTGAGGAGCAGCCGGGAAGCGTCGGTGGCGCGGCGCTGGTCGTAGGCGATCTGTCCGCGCATGCGTTCCAGCTCGGCGGTCCGCAGCGGGTCTAGCGGTCCCGCTTCGACCGCGACCAGCAGTCCCAGCGCTGCATCCAGAGCGCCCGCGTCGCGTTTGGCCCTGGCCGCTGCGAGCAGCCGCTGCACGCGGCGGCCGGGTTCGGGTGTGAGCGTTGCCGCGCGCTCGAGGAACGCGGCAGCGGCAGCCATTCCCCCGCGCGCCTGCGCGCGGCCAGCTGAGCGCTCGAGCTCTGCGGCGACCTGCTCGTTTGGCCCGGGCGCGGCCTGCGCCCGGTGCCACGCGCGCCGATCAGGATCGATGCCGGGGTCGGTGGCCGCCGCCAGGGCGCGGTGCACGTCCTGGCGCTGTTGAGGCGACGCCGACCGATAGGCCGCCGAGCGCACCAACGGATGACGGAACCGAACCCAGGTGCCGAACTCCAGCAGCCCGGCCTTGGCCGCCGGCGTCGCAGCCTCGGCACCGATCCCGAGCCGCCCGGCTGCCCGCCATACCAGCACCGGGTCGCCCGTTGGATCCGCCGCCGCGACCAGCAGCAGCAACCGAGTCCGGGCAGGCAGCGCTTCGACCCGCCGGCGGAAGCTTTCCTCAATGCTCCCAGTAAGCGGTGCCCGGCCGGGGAGCCCGAATCCGCCGGCCAGCTCCGCCGGCGGCAGCCCTCGCACGAGCTCGAGTAGTGCCAGCGGGTTACCACGGGTCTCGGTGACAATCTGATCGCGGACACGCGGGTCCAGCGGCCCGGTCAGAACCTCGTCCAGCAGCGCGCGGGCATCCGCCTCCTGAAGGCTCTCAACCATCAGCTTCGGCAATCCGGTCACGTCGTTCGTCGGCTGCCGCGCCGCGAAGACCAGAGCGACCGATTCCGCCTCCAGGCGACGGGCGGCGAACCCGAGAGCCTGCGCGGACGCGCGATCCAGCCACTGCTGGTCATCCACCAGGCAGACCAGCGGCCGCTCCGCCGCCACCTCGGCCAGCAAGCTCAGCGCGGCCAGTCCGACCAGGAACCGGTCGGGTGCAGGGCCGGCACTGACGCCGAATGCCGTCCGCAGCGCATCACGCTGCGGAACCGGCAGCTCATCGACGTGATCCAGCATCGGCGCGCACATTTGCTGCAGTCCGGCGAACGCCAGCTCCATCTCCGACTGGACACCCGCCGCGCGGGCCACCCGGCAGCCAGACGCCGCGCCGGCGACGTAGTCCAGCAGCGCCGTCTTGCCCACCCCTGGCTCGCCGCACAACACCAGCGCCCGGCTCTCACCGACGCGGACAGCGCCGACCAAGTGATCGAGCACCCCGCACTCGCTGCGTCGGCCCGCCAGCCGTTCCGCGCGCCTTCCGACCGGGGAACGTGCCGCCATCAGGCAACATTACACATCTGTCTGGTCGTCGTTGGGCCCGGGTGAACGGAGGCGGCGGGCCGGGTCAGAGCATAGTGATGAGCATGTAGCCCATGGTGATGCTCATGACTATCTTGCTGAAGTCCGCGAACTGTGGGGTGAGCAATGGATGGCGGGCCGCGGGGTGCGGTAGGGGAGCCTCGGCGGTGTGTGGCGTGTCGATGGCACTGGCCAAGGTGGCGAGGTGGCTGGGTGCCGCAGCTGGGATGGTGACCAGGGCCCGGTGCGGGGGTCGGGGTGTGGCGGTCAGCGCTGTCTTGGCCCGGGCCCGGGCGGCCAGCTGATCGGCGGTCCACAGGATGTAGCCGAGCATGAATAGGGCGAGGACAAGCGCAAGCACTGGGAAGCCCGCCGGCGCGCCAGGGGATGAGCCCATCCCGGGCATAGCCATTCCTGGCCCCCGCTGCGCTGTTGGCAGCGCCAAGAGCATGTACACCATGGCGGTGCATTCCACGAGGTGCGGAACTGGAAACCGGCATTGCCATCTGCGCCCCGCCGTCCTTGGGCCAGGAGGGCGCTCGTGGCGAACCATACTGCCCCTGTGCCAAAGAGCACTGCCCAGGCGCTGCTGGGCAGCAGGCGGAGCTGGGGCAGGAACATGCCGGCCATGGCCGTGCCCATGAGGGCGTGCAGCCCGTCGGTGTCGGCCTCGGTTGCCACCCGCAGCAGGCGGGAGGTGGCTAGGCGGCTGGCAGCGTAGCCTGCGGTGAGGATCATGGCGGCGGCGAACACCCCGGCCAGCCAGGACGGCCCGGCCACCTCAGCGATCTCCTGGCGCGGGGCTGACGGCCTCGGCGGAACACGTCACCGGGCCGCCGCGCGGAGGCTGCGTTTCCTGCTGGCGCATAATGCCACGATGGTAATGGGCGGCCGGTCGCGCACACAAGCGGGCCGCTCTTGTCGTTGCCGCTGCCGGAAAAGGTATCACCAAACCCCCCAGGGGTATTGCGTAAACCCCCCAGTGGTATGCGGGGAACCCTCACGGGGTATTTCCGGCGACGATGAACATTACATTTTTGACACGTTGAACTGAGCTTTGCCTTTCGTGTTGTAGGTTCCCGGGCATGGCGGCAGGTACGTGGCTGCGGCTCCGCTAGCAGCAGGTGCGGCTGCATGTGCTGCCAAGCGGCAGGCAGGGCGTAATTCGGGATGGCTGGCCGGATTGGTGTCTGGAAGGCAGGATTACTTAGGTGTCATCCGCAGCGGTCACTGGGGAGGCATCATCCACACCCCTGGAGATGGAACTCTCGATCGGGGGGATGACCTGCGCGGCGTGCGCAGCCCGGGTTGAGAAGAAACTCAATGCTATTGACGGTGTCACGGCCACCGTGAATTTGGCGACCGAGCGCGCCATTCTCACGGCACCTGTGGCGGTTCCCGCGCAGCAGCTCATCGACGCGGTCGAGCAGGCTGGTTACCACGCCGAAGTACTCAGGTCCGCGGCCGGAGACGCGGGCGATGAGCCCGCAGCGGCAGCCGGGACCGGGACGGATGCCGCGCGGGTGGCTGACCTGCGGCGGCGGCTGATCGTCGCACTGGTGCTGTTCATTCCGCTGAGCGATCTGTCGGTGCTGTGGTCGCTGTTCCCCTGGTCGCGGTTCCCGGGCTGGCAGTGGGTGCTGATCGCGGTAGCCGCGCCGGTGGTCGGTGTGGTGTGCGTGGCCGTTCCACGCCGCGGCGCTGCGCGGCGCCCGGCACCTGGCGCGGTTCTCGATGGACACCCTGGTGTCGCTGGGCATCACCGCTTCCTGCGGCTGGTCGTTGTACGCGATGTTCGTGCTGGACCGTGGCCAGGCGCGGATGAGCGCTGGATACCTGCTGCTGCACGCCTCGGGTGGTGGCATCTACCTGGAGGTCGCCGCGTCGGTGACCACGTTTTTGCTGGCTGGCCGGGTGTATGAGGCTAAGGCGCGGCGGGACGCTGGGGACGCGATGCGTGAGCTGGCGGCGGCGGGCGCGCAGGAGGCATGCGTCCTGGGACCGGATGGGACCGAGCGGCGGGTCCCGGTCGCCGGGCTGCGGGCAGGGCAGCGGTTCGTGGTGCGCCCGGGAGAGCGGATCGCGGCGGACGGGGAGGTGGAGTTCGGGCAGTCCGCGGTGGATCGCAGCATGATGACGGGGGAATCGGTCCCCGCTGATGCCGCCGAGGGTGACACGGTGGCCGCGGGCACGGTGGTGGTGTCCGGGCGGCTGGTGGTGCGGGCGGTCAAGGTGGGCCGCGACACCCAGCTCGCGCAGCTGGTCACGCTGGTGGAGCAGGCGCAGTCGCAGAAGGCGGCTATCCAGCGGCTCGCTGACCGGATCTGCGGGGTGTTCGTGCCCGCAGTCCTGGTGGCGTCCGGGCTGACGCTGGCGGGCTGGCTGGCCGTGGGCAGCCCGGTGGAGCGGGCATTCAGCGCCGCGCTGGCGGTGCTGATCATCGCCTGCCCGTGCGCGCTGGGGCTGGCCACCCCGGCGGCGCTGATGGTGGCCTGCGGGCGGGGGGCGCAGCTGGGCATTTTCATCAAGCGGTACCAGGCGCTGGAGGCTTCGCGAGCGGTGGACACGGTGGTACTGGATAAGACCGGGACGGTCACCACCGGGGTGATGGCGGTGACCGGGGTCCTGCCTGCGGACGGTGTGACCCGGGAGATGCTGCTCCGGCTGGCCGGAGCGGTGGAGCAGGCGTCCGAGCATCCGGTGGCTGCCGCTATCAGCGGTGCCGCTCAGGCGGAACTGGGGGCGCTACCGCAGGCGGCCCGGTTCCTGGCTATGCCCGGGCTGGGCGCCCGCGGTTATGTGGATGATCGCGATGTGATCGTCGGCCGTGAGCAGCTGTTCGCCGATCTGGGCCTGGACGTGCCCGCTGAGGTGGCCAGCCAGTGCCGCCAGCAGGAGCAGGGCGGCGGCACGGTGGTGCTGGCCGGGTGGGATGGGCAGGTATACGGCGCGGTCGCGGTCGCCGACACCATCAAGCCATCCGCCGCCGCAGCCGTCAGCCAGCTCCGCCGCCTGGGCCTGCGCACCGTGCTGCTGACCGGTGACAGCCAGGCCACCGCCCAGGCGGCCGCCGCCCGGGCAGGCACCGATGAGGTGATCGCTGGGGCCCTGCCCCATGACAAGGTGGCGGTGATCCGGGACCTGCAGGACCAGGGCCACCGGGTGGCCATGGTCGGAGACGGGGTCAACGACGGGCCCGCGCTGGCCGCCGCCGACCTGGGGATCGCCCTGGGCACCGGTACCGACGTGGCGATGACCGCCGCGGACCTGATCGTGCTGCGCGAAGACCTCGGCGCAGTGCCGGACGCGATCAGCCTGGCCCGCGCCACCCTGGCGGTCATCCGCGGCAACCTGGCCTGGGCATTCGGGTACAACATCGCAGCCATTCCGCTGGCCGCCGCCGGATTCCTCAACCCGCTGATCGCCGGGGCCGCGATGGCCCTGTCCTCAGCCTTCGTCGTGGCCAACAGCGTCCGGCTGCGCCACTTCGGTACCCCGGCCGCACGGCAGCCTGACTGGTCACGGCCACACCGCGCCGGGCGCGAGAGCACCGGCCCACCGTCGCCGGGAGTCTCTGCTAGCGGCAGTGAACCAGCCGGATCACAGGAACGGGTGAGCTGATGTCTGGGATGAACTCGGGGATCAACGTCAACGATCCGACCGTGGTGGCGGCGTTCAAGTCCGCGCTGCTGCACCAGGGGCTCATCGCGCTGCTGATCTTCGCGCTGCTCGGGTTTGCCTGGGTCACCGCGCGGGCGTGGCTGCTCGACACCCAGCCTGCCAGAGCGGGTGGCACGCGGGCGCCTGCGGTGCCGGAACCGTCCTGGCGGCAGGTGCTGCGGATCGGGTTCGGCCTGCTGTGGGTCTTCGACGGCATCTTGCAGGCCCAGCCGAAGATGGCCGTCGGGCTTCCCTCGCAGGTCATCGAGCCCGCGGCGGCGAGTTCTCCGCACTGGGTGCAGGACGTGGTGAACTGGGCCGGGACGACCTGGTCGTATCACCCGATGCAGGCCGGGGCGGCCGCCGTGTGGATCCAGGTCGGGATCGGCATCTGGATGCTCGCCGCGCCACGTGGTCTGCTGTCGCGGCTAGCCGGGCTGGCCGGTGCCGGCTGGGGCCTGGTGGTGTGGATTTTCGGCGAGTCGTTCGGCGGGATCTTCGCGCCCGGGCTGACCTGGCTGTTCGGCGCGCCCGGGGCGGTTCTCATCTACGTGGTGGCGGGTGGGCTGATCGCGCTGCCTGAGCGGATCTGGCACGCCCCCTGGCTGGGCCGTGCGATCCTCGCCGGGACTGGCCTGTTCCTGGCCGGGATGGCGGTGCTGCAGGCCTGGCCGGGACGCGGGTTCTGGCAGGGAGCCGTGCACCACCAGCCAGCCAGCCTGGCCAGCATGACCCGGCGACATGGCACAGACACCGCAGCCGGGAATCCTGGCGGCCTGGGTCAACGCGTTCACCGCCTTCGATGAGGCGCACGGGTTCGCGGTCAACCTGTTCACCGT
This sequence comes from uncultured Actinomycetes bacterium, assembly GCA_963711705.1. Lineage (GTDB taxonomy): Bacteria > Actinomycetota > Actinomycetes > Streptosporangiales > Streptosporangiaceae > RYN-230. The sequence continues at coordinate 107,807 of CAVQFM010000009.1, read as the reverse complement.
CGTGGCGCTCGCGGCCATCGGTGTGGCGTTCCTGACCGGTCAGCGACGGCTGGCCCGCCCGGCGGTCATCGCCTTCACCGTGCTGTGCCTGGCGGACTGGGTGCTGATCGAGGACTGGGGGTTCTTCGGCGGCCTGGGCACCGACCCCAACAGCATGCTCCCGTTCGCGCTTCTCGCCATCAGCGGTTACCTCGCGCTCACCCCAGGCCCGGCGATCGCTGCGGAGCCAGCCACCCCGGCACCGGCGGAGGGCTGGCGGGAGCGGGTCCGGCCCGCCTTCGTGCGCCAGTCTGTGGCCACCGCCAGCATCCGGACGGTCGCCGCCGTCGGTGCGCTCGGACTGATCATCCTTGGTGCAGCCCCCATGGCCGCCGCCCAGGCCAGCTCGGTCGCGGACCCCATCCTCGCCGAGTCCATCGCCGGATCGTCGGCGCCGCTGAACTTCCCGGCCAAGGCTTTCCAGCTCACCGACCAGCGCGGCCAGACCGTCAGCCTGGCCAGCCTGCGCGGCAAGGTGGTCCTGCTGACCTTCCTGGACCCGGTGTGCACGAGCGACTGCCCGCTGATCGCCCAGGAGTTCCGGGCCGCCGGGCAGCTTCTCGGGGCCAGTGCGCGCCAGGTCGAACTGGTCGCGGTCGTCGCCAACCCCGTCTATCACCAGATCGCCTACACGCAGGCGTTTGACCGCCAGGAACGCCTGACCCCGGTGCCCAACTGGCTATACCTGACCGGCAGCGTCCCGCAGCTCCGGCAGGTGTGGAAGGACTACGGGATCACCGCCCAGATCCTGCCCGCCGGGTCCATGATCGGCCACCCAGACCTGGCCTACGTGATCGACCGGGCCGGGCGTGTCCGCCAGGAACTCAACACCGATCCGGGCCCGGGCACCACCGCCACCAAGTCCTCGTTCGCCGTCCTCCTCGCTAACGCCGCCCGGCACGCGCTGAGGTCCTCATGAACCGCCGCACTCCCCTTGTCCCTGTGCTGGCCGTCACACTGCTGACCGCTGGCTGCGGCAGCACCGCCAGCCAAACCGGCATGCAGCCCAGCCCAGCCACCCCACCGTCCCTGGCCACTTCGCTGGTCACCACGACCGGGACCTGGGCCGTCGCGGTGATGGGCGGTTCGGCCGCCAATCACAACAATTTCTGGCAGCTCTTCGTCCGCCCCACCGGGTCGAGCGCGTGGCGGCTGGCCACTCCACCCGGCGTGGCCAGCAACGGCGGGCTGGTCCTGGCCAGGCTTTCCGTCGGATCGGTGCTGGCCGGATTCCGGCCCAGTCAGGACCTGTCCTACTCCCCGCTCGCCACCAGCAAAGACAACGGCAAGGCCTGGTCACCCGGCCTGCTCGATGCCGCGCTCGCCGATAGCCCCGGCGCCCTCGCCGCGGACCCGGCCAGTGGCCACCTGCTGGCCTTGCTTAGCGACGGCACCGCCGACATATCCGGCCCTGGCGGGATGGGCTGGACCCGGCTCGCAACCCACCAGAGCATCGCCGCTTCCCCGGCAGGCACCCGATGCGGGCTGGGCAGCTTCACCGCGGCCGCGTTCAGCCCATCCGGGCAACCCATGCTGGCCGCGGGCTGCCACCGTCCCGGTACTGCCGGAATCTTCTCCCACACCAGTGGGTCATGGCGGCTGACCGGGCCCGAACTTCCCACCAGCTACGCCCACCAGCCCATCACCGTGCTCCGCTTGACGACTACCGGTGGTATCACCACGGCGCTGCTCGCCGTGGGAAACGCCCCGGCGACCCGGCTGCTGGCCGCCTGGTCCACTGACGGCGGCACACACTGGAGCCTTTCGCCAGCCCTGCCGCTGAACCATGCCACGCTCACCGCAGCGTCCTCCGGACCAGGCAGCGGCCTTGCGGTCATACTGAGCAACCACCACGCAGCGACCATCACCAGCAGCGCAGACTCGTGGCTGGAACTGCCCGTCCTTCCACCGGGCACCGCGACACTCGCAGCGAGCCCATCTGCCGGGTGGAATGCCCTAGCGGTTCACGGCACACAGCTCACTGTCTGGCAAGCCGGGCCGGGCGCTCGCTCCTGGTCCAGCGAGCAGGTGATCAAGGTTCCTGTCCAGTTCGGATCATCTGGCTAGCCGAAGCGCACGAAGGTGTCACGTTTCTCCTGCGCGGTGGGTCATCCGGGTGGGGCCGCGAGATCTGGCAATGTGACTAGACGATGGGCTCCCTGGAGGAGGAGAACACGATGCGAGTCCTGGTTGTGGGAGCGAGCGGGGCGATCGGCAGCAAGCTCGTCCCGCAGCTGACCGATCGCGGGCACGAGGTGATCGGCAGCTACCGGTCGCCGCAGAACGCCGAGCGGATACGTGCTCTCGGCGCCGAGGCCATCGCGCTTGACCTGCTCGACCGGGCCGGTGTGCGCCGGGCCGTGCTGGAAACCGCGCCTGAGGCCATCATCCACCAGGCCACCGCGCTGGCCGATGTGCGCTTCGGCCGGAGCCTCGACCGCAGTTTCGCGCCGACCAACCGGCTGCGCAGCGAGGGCACCGACATCCTGCTGGACGCCGCGCGCGAAGCCGGGGTGCGCCGGTTCGTCGCCCAGAGCTTCGCCAGCTACCGCTACGCGCGGGAGGGCGGGATGGTCAAGACCGAGGAGGACCGGCTCGACCCGGACCCGCCGGCCATGGCCCGGGAGACCAACGCCGCGATGCGGCATCTGGACGAGGCGGTCACTGCCGCGGGCGGGGTCGCGCTCCGCTACGGCGGCTTCTACGGTGCCGACAACGACGGGCTGGTCAAGCCGGTGCGCAAGCGGCAGTTCCCGGTCATCGGGAAGGGAGACGGTTACTCCTCGTTCATCCACCTCGACGACGCCGCCGCCGCGACCGTGATCGCGATGGAGCGCGACGCGGCCGGCATCTACAACATCGTGGACGACGAGCCCGCCCCGATGCGCGAATGGCTGCCCGCGCTGGCCAGCGCGCTCGGTGCCAAGCCGCCCCGTCATGTCCCGCTGTGGCTGGCTGGGCTGGTTGCGGGCAAGGGCGCGGTGATGATGGCCGCCGGGGCCCGCGCCGCGTCGAACGCCAAGGCCAAGCGGGAACTCGGCTGGACACTTCGCTACCCGAGCTGGCGGCAGGGCTTCCCGGCCGCCTACGCGGCACTCGCGGCAGCCGATGGGCGGAAAGCGCGGCCGTCCGGCCGCGCCAGTCACTCGCGGACCTGAGGTGGCCCGCGGTGGCCAGCGACCGGGCCGGGGCCAGCGACCGGGCCGGGGCCGGCCGACCGGGCGGGCGGCGGACCATCCGGCGGGCCGGCCTCGTGGCAGCCCGGCCCATAGCCGCCCGGCCCATAGCAGCCCGGTGGTGACTGGTCCCGGCCGGCGACGGCGTCACGCGGCGATGTGGCGGCGCCGCAGGGTGGTGATGGCGATCGCGGCCAGGCCGGCGGCAAAGGCGAACAGGTAACCGGCAGCTGCGCCGTGCCCGTCGATCAGGCGGCCGGCCAGCGGCGCACCCAGCGCCGTCCCGGCCGACGCGGCCGTGGTCAGCCAGGCCATCCCCGCGGTCCGGTTCTCGGCCGGGATGACCAGGTCGGCGAGGCTGTAGGAGCTGATCAGGGTGGCCGAGATACCCAGCCCGGCAGCGGTGATGGCAATGGCCAGCGACCAGATGCCCGGCATGAAGGCCAGTGGCAGCAGGCCCAGCACGGTCACGGCCAGGGCGACCCGAAGCCGGGTGCCGTGCGGCGCCCGCCAGCGCCGCGACCCGTACCAGACGCCGGCCGCTGCGCTGCCCAGCCCGTACAGGCCCAGCAGCGGGCCGGCCACCGGCCGGTCGCCATGCTCCTGCGCGAAGGCCACGGTGGCCAGGTCCACGGACGCGAACATGGCACCCAGGCAGGCGTGCATGCCGACCAGGACCTGCAGCCCGTGGTTGCGCAGCGCGCTGCCCCGAGCCTGCGGCACCGCGGTCACCGGCGGCTCGGTCCGCCGCTGCCGGGCCAGGCCGGTCACGCCGATCACACTGAGTGCGGCGGTCACCAGCACGCCGGTGACCGGGCGGAAACCGGTGGCCAGCGCGACGACCAGGACCGGCCCGGTGATGAAGATGACCTCGTCGGCGATGCCCTCCAGGGAGAACGCCGCGTCCAGCAGGCTGGAGCCGGTCAGCAGATGGCTCCACCGGGCCCGCACCACCGGGCCCAGGGCTGGCATCGTGCCCCGGCTCAGACCCCCGGTCACGAACAGCGCCCACACCGGGGCCCGGATCAGCGCACAGAAAGCGAATGCGGCGGTAGTGACCGTGAACACTGTCACCAGCGGCCACAGCACCCGGGCCTGCCCGCAGCGGTCGGTGAGCCGGGCCGCCCGCGGTGTCACCACGACGTACAGCAGCGCGCCAGCGGTGGATACCGCGCCGGCCACGGCGTACGAGCCGGTGACCGCGATCACCAGCATGACCTGGGCGAGGCTGAGCATGCCCATCGGCAGCCGGCCGATGATCCCGGGGATCGCGAACGGCAGCGCCCCCGGCACCCGGAGAGCTTCCCGGTAGCGGGCCAGACCCGATCCGGCGGTCACCTGGTCCTGGGCAATAGCGGTCATGTTCTGGAATCTAGGAGCCAGGCTGCCTACCGGTAAGCTCCAATTCCATGCCGATCGAGTGGTCCGGTTTGGTCCGGAGCGGCTGCCGCGGCCAGTGACCTGTTCCGGCCCTAACCTTCGGCGCCGGCCCGCCCCCTTGGCTGACTGCCGGCCGGCGCCGGGTGGCCGTCCGCCCAGGCAGCCTCCAGCGCAGCCAGAAAGACCTCAGCTGGCTGCGCGCCGGCCACTCCCCGGGTGCCGCCTACTACATAGAACGGGACGCCGGTCAGGCCGAGATGGCGGGCCTCAGCCAGGTCGGCGCTGATCTGCTCGTCGTAGCGGTCATCGGTGAGCGCAGCCTGGACATCCGCCGCGGTCAGCCCGGCGTCGGCCGCGGCCGCGACCAGGCCGTCGGCCTCGAAGACCGACCGCCCGGCCGCGAAGTACGCGGCATACAGGGCGGTCATCATCGCCTGCCCGCGGCCGCTGGCCTGGGCGTACTGAAGCAGCCGGTGCGCGGCCCGGGTATTGCCGACCGGCCGGTCCGGGCTGAACTCCAGCCCTTCGGCCTGTGCCAGTCCCGCTACCCGGGCCTCGGCCTCGGCGGCCTGGGCCCGGGACAGGCCGTACTTGGCGGCCAGCATGTCCAGCACCGGGCGGGTCTGCCCGGCAGGCTGACCAGGATCCAGCTCGAACGAGCGGTAGACGATCTCAAGTTCAGCACCGTGCTCGAACTCGCGCCGAGCGGCAGCGAACCGGGCTAGGCCGATGTAGCACCAGGGACAGGTGATATCGGCCCAGATGTCCACTCGCATGCGCTGCCTCCCGTGCTGTGGTGGCAGCCTAGGACACACCCTGGGCCGTGGATGCGGCGGTGCGGGATTACCTGGGCTCGATGTACCGGCGCTGCTCGGTGACTTCGGCGGATGCCCGGTCCCGGCGCCGCACGATCATCAGACCGATGGCTACGCACAGCCCGGCCACCCCGCCGATTATCAGGATCACCCCGATGACCTGCAAATCCACATTCTTTGGCGACCAAGTGACGGCAAACCGGAGGATCGCGCCGATGATGATCAGAGCCACGCTCCCGCCAATGGTCACGGGCGGCCTCCTCGTCTCTTAGCTAAGAGTACCTGCCTAGCGGCCGGTAGTGCCTGGGTGGACTATGGCCGCCGGCCGCGGCGGGTGCCTCACCCGCTGCGGGTGAGCTGATCACGTGCGGCCGGGCCCAGCCGGGCCGGCCCGGCCTGGGCCGGACGGCCCCCGGGGCGCGTCAGGCCCGGCGGCCGCCGCGCCTGCGGCAAGGTCGGCCGGGCCGGCCTGCCGGGGCCGCGGTCGCCGTGGGCAGCGGGCCACCGCAGCTACCTCCAGGCCAGGCCCGGCCGCCGGTTTCACCCGGCCCGGGGGAGGCGGCGGCCCGCCCCGGTCAGCGACGGTGAACTGGCCTGCCGCCGAGGGGCACCCGCCACCGGGGGGCACAGGTGCCCACGGTGGCAGGCCCGGAACGCTCCCGGCAGCCGGGAGCAGGAGGTGACCTGTGTCCGACGTCGGGGACAAAGCGGCCGACGGAACGGCCGATGACCAGGTAGCTGGCGGCCACGCCGGCCACAGCCAAGGACGCGCCACCCGCGGAGCCGTCACCCGCAGCCAAGGACGCGCCACCTGCGGAGCCGCCACCCGCAGCCAAGGACGCGCCACCCGCAGCGCCGCCACCCGCGGCCGGCCAGCCACCTGCCACCGGGGACAGCGAGGCCGATGAGCGGGCCGAGCTGGAGCGGCTGCGCGCGGAAGTCGCTGAACTGCGCAGCCACCCGCCCGCTGCGCGCCGCCGCCACCGGGGCGGCTGGCGGGCCCCGGTCGCGGTGGTGCTGATCGTGCTCGGCTGCGTGCTGGCGCCGGTGTCGGTGCTGGCCGTATGGACCGCCAACCAGGTCTCCGACACCAACCGATACGTGCAGAACGTGGCCCCGCTGATCCACGACCCCGCGGTGCAGAGCGCGCTGACCGACAAGATCAGCACCGAGATCGACACCCGGCTGAACGTCCAGGGCCTGACCAACCAGGCGGCGGACGCCCTGACCAGCCGGGGCCTGACCCGGGTCGGCACGCTGCTGCACACGTTCTCCGGGCAGATCGCCGGGGCCGCCACCGGGTTCATCCACGGCCAGGTGGCCAAGATCGTGGCCAGCCCGCAGGTGGCCAACCTGTGGGAGCAGGTGAACCGCAGAGCGCATGCCCAGCTGGTCAAGGCGCTGTCCGGTCAGGGCAACGGGGCCGTCACGATCAGCAACGGCCAGGTCGTGCTGAGCCTGGGCCCGTTCATCGACCTGGTCAAGCAGCGCCTGGCGGCCCGTGGGCTCAGCATCGTGAACAGCATTCCGGCGATCAACCCGACGCTGGCCCTGTTCTCGGCCAAATACCTGGTCAAGGCGCAGAGCGGGTACCGGCTGATCAACGATCTCAAGATCGTGCTGCCGATCCTTGTCCTCGTGCTGCTGGGTGCCGGGATCTACATCGCCAAGGGGCACCGGCGGGCGGTGATCGGGGCCGGGCTCGGCCTGGCCGCGTCCATGCTGATCCTCGGCATCGTGCTGGCTATCGCGCGCAGCGTCTACCTGAACAGCGTGCCGTCCAATGTGCTGCCCGCCAACGCGGCCGCCGTGCTGTACGACACCCTGGTCCGGTTCATCAAGGACGGGCTGCGCGCGATCCTGGTGGTGGGCCTGATCGTGGCGATCGCCGCGTTCTTCACCGGGCCGTCGGCCACCGCGGTCGGCACCCGGCGCGGCATCAGCCGCGGGCTGGGCTGGCTGCGCACCAGCGGTGAGTCGCACGGGCTGCGCACCGGGCCGGTGGGCCGGTGGGTCTACCACTACCGTCATGCGCTGCGCATCGGCGCGGTGGCGCTGTTCGGGCTGATCTTCGTGTTCCAGGGCCGGCCCACGGTGGGCAACGCCATCCTGCTGGCCGTGCTGCTGCTGGTGGTGCTCGGGATCATCGAGCTGCTCGGGCATCCCCCGGCGGCCAGCACGGAGGAGCCGCAGGCAGTCGGCCCGGCTGACGGCTGAGCGAGGTCACACGACGTGATTGCCCAGGCAGCCGGCCTCGCGGTGCTGGCCGCGATCTCCCCGACCGCGCTGCTGCTGGCCGCCGTGTACCTCGGGTCGGCCCGGCCCCGGGCCACGGTCCTCTGCTACCTGGCTGGCGCCCTGCTGATGAGCATCGCGATCGGTATCGTCGCGCTGGCCGTGCTGCGCGCGGGCGGGTTCAGCCTGCCGCGTCACCGGCATGACCGCTATGGCCTGCGGCTCGGGCTGGGCATCCTGCTGGTCCTGGCCGGGCTGTTCGTGTTCCGCCGTAAGCCCAAACCGGTGGACCCGGACAAGCCGCAGAAAGGGATCATGGGCCGGCTGATGGCCAACCCGGCCCCGTACAGCGCGTTCCTGGCCGGCCTGCTGGTGTTCGGGCCGGGCGTCACGTTCCTGGCCGCCGTCCAGGTGGTGGCCACCGCGAACGCCGACCTGTCCGAGACCGCGGCCGCCCTGATCGTGATCGTGGTCATCAACGTGGCACTGGTGTGGCTGCCGCTGGTCGCCTACCTGGCCGCGCCCGACTTCACCAGCCGGCACCTGGGCGCGTTCAATGCCTGGCTGCGCACCCACGGCCGGATCATCCTGGCTGGTGTGCTGGTGATCGCCGGGATTATCCTGACCGTCAACGGGATCACCGGGCTGATCCAGAAAGGCTGACCGGGTGGATCCGCTGAATGGGCTCCGTTCGATGGGTAAGCGAGTGACCGACCCGGTCGAGTCGCTGGCGCAGCGTGTCGCGGAACGCGTCGTCGACCTGGTGGTCCGCAGCCTGGACGTGAACGCCCTGGTCCAGCAGATCGATCTCAATGCCCTCGTGGACCAGGTCGATGTGGGCAAGCTGGTGGACCGGGTCGACGTGGAGAAAGTGGTGGACCGGGTCGACGTGAACAAGGTGGTCGGCCGGATGGACGTGGATCAGGTGCTGGCCAAGCTCAACGTGGACGACCTGCTGGCCCGGGTCGACATCAACCAGCTGCTGGCCCGGGTGGACGTGGCCGCGCTGGTGGACCGGGTCGATGTCAACGAGGTCGTCGGGCGCATCGACATTGACGCGCTGGTCACCCAGACCGACCTGGGCGCGGTGATCGCCAAGTCGTCCGGCGGCATCGCCGGCAACGCCCTGGACGTGGGACGCAGCCGGCGGTCGGGCTGGATGAGTTCATCGCCCGGTGGGTGGACCGGTTCCGCCGCAGGCGCTACAGCGGCCCACCCGGCCCGCCCGAACTCCTGCAGCCCGCCCGGCCGGCCCCACCGGTCAGCCCCGCGGTGGCCCCGGGCCCGGCGATCAGCGTGGTGGAGCCGTGACCGCGCCGCCCGCCGCCCAGCTGAACTTCCAGGACCGCTTCGCGGGCGCGGCCAGCCGGCTGACCGCGTACGTCATCGACGTGGCCGTCAGCACCGGTGTGTTCACCCTGGCCGTGGCCGGCGCCTCGTTCGTGGCCAGCGTCATCACGAATCAGTCGGTGTCCTGGAACCGCACCAACATCGTTGTCACGATCATCTACCTGCTCTGGGAGTTCCTCTACTTCGCCTACTCCTGGGCGGCCAGCGGGAAGACATTTGGCATGGCCCTGCTGGGGGTGCGCGTCGTCTCGGCCGACGGTGCCGCGGCGACCGCGCGCCAGGCGGTGATCAGGACGCTGGCGTTCCCGCTGAGCTTCCTGCTGCTCGGGCTGGGCTTTCTCGGCATCCTGCTGCAGCACGACCGCCGGGCGCTGCACGACCTGATCGCGGGGACCGCGGTGATCTACTCCTGGGACGCCCGGGCGGCCCGGCTCCGCTTCCTGGCCCGGGACAACCCCCCCATCCCGCGCTGAGCCGCCGCTAACCGGCCACATCGTGATCAGCTATGCGCTGGCCATGCATGGCCGGGAGCTGCGCTCTATTTAACGGCTCAGCGGGGCCGGGCATCCCGGCCGGTGACTGGCTCCGGGCCTGGCCCGGCCCGGCCCCGTCCGCGGGGGCGCCCGGCGGGGCTGGGCCGCGCCTGGATCGTGCCGGGCGGCCGCAGCCGGACCATGCCGGGCATGCTGACTCGCAGGACGCTGGCCCGCCTCGCGCCGGCTGGCCGGTGCTGGGCGCGCAGGGAGGCTCCCCGCTGGGTGCCGCGGAAGCCCGCTACCAGCCGGGCGACCAGAGTGGCCAGGAAGATCTGGCCGGCCATCGCCTCGAGCACGGCCAGGGCCTGCCCACCGGACCCGGCCGCGGTGTAATCCCCGTACCCGAGCGTGGTCAGCGTGGTGAAGCTGAAGTACTGGAACTGTGGACGTCGGGATCGGGCCAGGCTGCTGGTGCGCGAAGAACATGTTGCCATCGAAGTGGTACACGGCCGCGTATATGGCGGCGAACATCAGCCCGAGGATCATGTAGGCGCTGATCGCGCCGTAGATGCTCTGCACGGTGATCTCGGGCCGGGCCAGGATCCGGCCCAGGATCAGGATGATGGCCAGCAGCAGCACCAGTGCGGTCCACAGGTCCGCGGCGCCGGCTGCTGGTTTGTCGTGCGCCACGAGTTGGAGCGTGCTGGCCACCACCGTGCCCACCAGCAAGCCAACCGCGATGAACCGCACGGCCCGGCGGTGCAGCCGGCCGTTGCGCAGCGCGAGCAGCACGACGACCAGGAACAGCACGACCTCGATGGCACTGACCAGGCCGCCTTCGGTGAGCGCGGACAGCAGGTAGGTGAAGACCAGGATCAGCAGCAGGCCGCCGAACCGGGCCACCGGGCGGGCCCGGTCGCCGGGGCCACCGCCCGGCCGGCCGGCGTCAGGGCGGCCAGGTCCGGGCCCGGCCAGCGCTGCGCCCAGTCCCGCCCGCGTCGTCATGGCGCAAGCCTAGGGCCGGATCGATCACGTTCTGCCTCACCCGCGCCGGGTGGCGCGCTGCGCGGCAATGCGCGCGAATGTCGTAGCCGGGAAAACTGCGCGGACCGCCGTCCCGGCCCAGGCGGGCAGGGGCCCCCGCCCTGATGCACCGAAAGGGAGCAACGATGAGCATGCCTGTCAATGTGGACGTTGACCAGGCGACCCAGGACGCCCTGAATGGCCTGGCCCTGGGCGACCTCCAGGTTCTCGGCGAGGCGCTGGAACTGCGCGAGGCGGCGCAGGAGAGCAGCGGCCTGGATGCCCGCACGTTCAGCCTGTGCAAGATCGCCGCGCTGATCGCGCTCGACTCGCCGCCCGCGTCCTACCTGTGGCAGATCGCCAACGCGCTTGATGCGGGCGCCACGCCCGGGGAGATCGTGGGCGTGCTTCGGGCCGTCGCCCCGCAGGTCGGCGGGCCCCGGGTGATCGGGGCCGCCCCTGAGATCATGGTCGCGCTGGGCCTGGCCCTGCCCGACGGCCAGGACGTGTGAGGAGGCAGGCATGTTCAGACGGCGGCGTCCGCTGCTCCGCGCAGCCGCGGTTGGCGGCGGTGCGTACATGGCGGGCAAGAGAAGAGCCCAGAACCAGGCCGACCAGGCCCAGTACGAAGACGAGCAGAACGCCAGGATCAGCGACCTGGAGCAGCAGCAGGCCAGCGCGCAAGCACCCCCGCCGGCCGCTGCGCCGGCTGCCGCCCGCCGCGGGCGGCAGCGGGCCCGGGTCCCTCTCGGACCAGCTCAAGCAGCTCTCCGCGCTGCATGAGGCGGGCGCGCTGAACGATTCGGAGTTCGCGGCGGCCAAGCAGAAGCTGCTCGGCATCTGAGCCCGTCCCGGCGGGCGGACGCAGGCGGTACGTCAGCGCGGCCTGGCCATTCCAGCCAGGCCGCGCTGAAGCCTAGTTTCAGCTGGCTGCGGCCTGCTGGCCGTGCAGCGCGTCCTGCAGGTCGGCCTCGCCCTCCTTGGACAGCGAGGACTTGAGCACGGTGCCGCCGAACCTGCTGAGTGCCTCGGTAGCCTTGTCCGGGGTCACCTTCTCCACCATCAGGAACAGCGCCGAGGTGCCCGGCTGGAGCAGGCCGCGGACCTGATCCTGGAATTCCCGGTCGATGCCGGACTTGGTGATCTTCCCCATCAGCGCGCCCATGCCGGCCCCGATGGCCAGGCCGAAGAACGGAATGAAGAACAGCAGGCCGAACAGCAGCCCCCAGAACATCCCCCAGGTCGCGCCCGATCCCACCAGATGATGGCTGGTGTGTACGTGGAACTTGCCTTCCTTGTCGCGGACGATGACCGCGATCGCGTCGGGTTCGATGATGAGATCCTTGGCCAGCCGCCGCGCCTCGTCCGCGGCCAGCTCGGCGGTGGTCTCGTCCTGGTAGCCAATGGCAATCAAGTCAGACATGATGTCCTTCCCTCTCCGGTCTCCTGTGGCGGGGACAGTTCACCGCCCTGCCCGGCGGGGCCGCCCCACCCGCAGCGGGTGAAGCAGCTGGGCTGGTGCTGCCAGCCCGGGCGCAGGCTGGGCGCGGGCCGTACGTGGGCCTGGGCGCAGGCCGGGCCCGGCCGCGTCCGGCCGGCCCGTCGTCACGGCTCGATGAGCTCGGCCTGGGTGTCCAGGGCGCTCTTCACCCGTCCCATGACCAGCCCGGGACCGGGCAGCGCCGCGTAGCTGGCCAGCACCGCGGCCCGGAAGCTCGGGTGCACGGCGTCCCGGCCGAGCTGTTCGAGCACTTCACTGCCGGCCACGCTGTCCAGCAGCCCCTTGGTGCTGGCCGCCAGCCGCAGCCGGGTGCCGATCGCGGTGAGCCGCTCATGCACCGCCAGCAGGGCGGCGCAGGCATCCGCATCCAGCTCGGCGGCCTGGCCCAGGTCGAGGACGACGGTGCCGACCGGGCAGCCACAGCCGAGCACCCGGCGCAGCACGGTGTCCGCGAGCCGCCCGCCCTGGCTGCCGTCCATTGAGATGATCACGCCGAGGCAGGCGATCTGGGTCATGGTCCGCTGCCGCGCGGTGATCCGGGCCCACGCGCGCGCTGAGGCGCGGGCCGGTGATCGCTTCGCGAGCCGGCCGCGCACCCGGCCGAGTGGGTCCGGGGCCAGCAGCGGCAGGGCGTGCGGACGGCTCATGTCAGCGGCCTCCCGGACCGGCGTCGACGACCAAGCGTGCAGCGGCCTGGACGGATCCAGAGCCACGTCGGGGGAGCCGTAACCAGAGTGACCGCGGCCAGGCTCAGGCGCATCACCCGGACCGGGCGAATCACCAGGCGGCTGGTCTATTCGTTTAGCGGTATGCCCGCTTAGAGCGCAGACCGGGCGGGCTGGCCGGCCTGGCCGGCCTGGCTCAGCGCCGCCGCGGCACTGACCAGGCTGATATGCGCCCCGGCCAGCGGGTAGTTGCCCGCGAACCGCCTGCGCAGCGGGTCATACCCCTCGGCCAGCAGGCCAACGTCGTTGCGCAGCTCCAGCAGCGCGGCGAAGACCCGCCGCGCCTGCGGCGCGTGGCCCGCCGCCGCGAGGCTCTGGACCAGCCAGAAGGAACCGGGCAGGTAGCCGGCCTGGCCGGGCGGCAGGCCGTCGGTGTCGGCGGGTGGGTGCGGCTGGTAGCGCAGCAGGACCCCGCTGTCGTCGAGGTCGCGGGCGATGGCCGCCGTGGTTCCGGTCATCCTGGGGTCGTCGGCCGGCAGGAAGCCGAGCAGCGGCAGCTGAAGCAGGCTGGCGTCCACGGCCGGGGAGCCGTACCGCTGGATGAACGTGTTGCGTTCCCGGTCAAAGCCGCGCGCCAGCAGGTCGTCCCGGACCGCGTCCCGCAGCCGGCGCCACCGGTCCAGTGGCCCCTGGTCGCCGAAGCGCTCGATCATCTTGATCGCGGAGTCAGCCGCCGCCCAGATCATCGCCTTGCTGTGCACGAACTGGCGGGGCGGCGCGCGCATCTCCCAGATGCCGGTATCTGGTTCCGGCCAGTGGGCCTCCAGGAAGGGCAGGATGGAGCCGGGGTCAGCCAGGCCGGCCGTCTCCGGCAGTCCCGCGGCCCGGGCCGCCAGCCGGGCCCGAAGCAGGTAGCCGAACGTGGCGAGCTGCCTGCGGGCCGCCGAGCCGTTGCCGATCCGGACCGGCCGGGCTCCGTCATAGCCGGCCAGCCAGTCCAGTTCCAGCTCCGGCATCCGCCGCCCACCAGCCACCCGGTACACCGGCTGGGCCTGGCGGGCGGGCCCGCTCACCGCATGGCTGAGCCAGGCCAGCAGGCTGACGGCCTCGTCCGTAGCCCCGGCGGACAGGAACGCTTCCAGGCCGGCCGCGGCATCCCGGATCCAGCAGAACCGGTAGTCCCAGTTACGCATCCCGGACGCCTGCATCGGCAGCGACGTGGTCGGCGCGGCGATCAGCCCACCGGTGGATAGATAGCTGAGCGCCTTCAGCGTGATCAGCGACCGGACCACCGCGTCCCGCCAGTCATCGCCGCAGCTCAGGCGGGCCACCCAGGTCCGCCACCAGTCCGCGGTCTGGTCGGCCAGGTCGCTGGCGGGCGGCGGGGCCGGTGCCCGCTGATGCGACGGCCGCCAGACCATCGCCACCGGCACCCGGTCCCCCTTGGCCACCTGGAACTGGGCGAGCAGTGCCCCGTTAGCGGCCTGGATGTCCAGCGGGCTGAACAGCCAGAGCGAGTGGCCGCCCGCCGTCAGCCGCCACCCGCCGCCCGGCTTGCTGACCTGGGGCACGGTCAGCCCGTACTCGAACCGCGGCGCGAGGGTCATCCGCAGGCTGACCCGGCCGCGGATGCCCTCGATGACCCGGACCAGCACCGGGTCGCCGCGGCGGGGTGGCATGCAGTCGCGCAGCCGGACCGTGCCCGAGGCGGTGCTGAACTCGGTCTCCAGCACCAGGGTGTCGGGTAGGTAGCGGCGGCGGACCCGGGTGATCTCGCTGTCCGGGGCTATCTGCCAGTGCCCGGACCGCTCGTCGCCGAGCAGTGCCGCGAAGCAGGCCTCGGAGTCGAACCGGGGCAGGCACAGCCAGTCGATGGAGCCGTCCCGGCTGATCAGCGCGGCCGAATGCAGGTCACCGATGAGGGCGTATTCCTCGATCGGTCGGGACATGCACAGGCCTCCGGTAGCCGATGGCGAGGGGCTTGCTTCGCAGCAGGTTCGCTTTCTGGACACCTGGACGTCGTCATCCTCCGGGGGTGACGCGGATCGGCCGGTGCCGGGTCATGGTTGACCGAGATGACCGGCGCCCGCCCGTTGTGCGGTCATGACGCCGGTCCCACCCGGGTACGTCCTGAGGGAGGGACACAAGCTCATGGCAGATACGACAGGCAAGCCCACACCAGGCAGCAGCCGGGCCACCGGCAGCCGGGCCGCGAGCGGCGGGACCACCCGCAGCACGGCCAGCAAGAGCGCGGCCAGCAAGAGCGCGGCCAGCAAGAGCGCGGCCAGCAAGAGCGCGCCAGCCGGAGCACCCCCGCCCGGAGCACCACGGCCCGGGGCACCCCCGCCCGGAGCACCACGGCCCGGGGCAGCACCACCACGGGCACCGGCAGCAAGACCGCGTCCAGCCGGGCGGCCAGCAAACCCAGCGCGTCCCGGCCCGCCAGCCCGGCCCGCACCACCACGGCCCGGCCCGCGGCGGCCCGGCGCACCACCCGGTCCAGCCCAGCCAGCAGCACCCGGGCCAGCGCGACCAGGGGCACCCGGGCCAGCGCCACGCGTGGCACCCGGGCCAGCGCCACGAGCGGCACCCGGGCCAGCCGGAGCCGGGCCGCGGCCACGAACGGGTCAGCGGCCGCGCGGCTGCTGCCCGGCGTGCCCGAGGGCGCCCGCAAGTCGGTCGCGCTGCCCCGCAACGCGGTCACCGGCCTGGAAGACCCGCGGCCCCGGCTGACCCCGGCCGAGCGCAAGGTGCGGGGCAAGGCGGCCCGGGCCGAGGTGCCCCGGGAGAGCCACGCGGAATGGCAGCCACCGCCCGGCCGCCCGGACCCGGTGGCCCTGCTGGAAGGCCAGGGCAAGTCGCGCCTGCCCGACCTGGTCCCGGTGCGGTACGGCCGGATGATGGAGACGCCGTTCACCTACTACCGGGGTGCGGCCCTGCCGATGGCCAGCGACCTGTCCCGCACCCCGGCGACCGGGATCATCGTGCAGGCCTGCGGGGACGCGCACCTGTCCAACTTCGGGCTGTTCGGCTCGCCCGAGCGCAAGCTGGTCTTCGACGTCAACGACTTCGATGAGACGGTGCCTGGGCCGTGGGAGTGGGACGTCAAGCGGCTCGCGGCCAGCATGGAAGTGGCCGCGCGGGACAACGGATTCGGCGACAAAGACCGCCGTAAGATCCTGCTGGCCACCGGGGCCCGGTACCGGGCAGCCATGCGGCAGCTGGCCGGCCAGGGCAACCTGGACGTCTGGTACACGCAGGTGGACATCGACGAGATCCGCACCCGCTTCGATTCGGAGCTGCAGGCGCGCCAGCGCAAGGCGCTCGACGAGGGCCTGGCCAAGGCGCGGACCCGGGACAGCATGCAGGCCCTCAGCAAGCTGTGCCGCATGGAGAACGGGCAGCCGCGTATCGCCCCGGACCCGCCGGTCGTCGTCCCGCTCGTCGATCTGCTGGGCCAGGAGTTCGACGGCGTGGACGTGGAAGGGGAGCTGCGCGGCCTGCTCGCTAAGTACCGGCGGACGCTGGAACCCGATCGCCGGGTGCTGCTCGAGCAGTACGAGTTCGCCGACATGGCCCGCAAGGTGGTCGGCGTGGGCAGCGTCGGGACCCGCTGCTGGATCGTGCTCATGCTCGGCCGGGATGAGAACGATCCGCTCTTCCTCCAGGTCAAGGAGGCCCAGGATTCCGTGCTCGCCCCGTACGTGGGGGCCAGCAAGTACACCAACCAGGGCCAGCGGGTGGTCGTCGGCCAGCGCCTGATGCAGGCGGCCAGCGACATCTTCCTCGGCTGGCAGCGGGTGACCGGGCTGGACCGGCAGCCGCGTGACTTCTACTTCCGGCAGCTGCGGGACTGGAAGTTCTCGGTGGATATCGGCACGATGATCCCGCGCGGCCTGCGGCTGTACGGCGAGCTGTGCGGCGCGACGCTGGCCCGGGCGCACGCCCGGTCCGGCGACGAGATCGCCATCGCCGCCTACCTGGGTAACTCGCCCGCGTTCGAGAACGCGATCGCCGATTTCGCGGTCAAGTACGCGGACCAGAACGAGCGCGATTACGAGGCGTTCACCGCGGCCATCGCGTCGGGACGGCTGAACGCGGAACGGGGAGTCTAGGGCAGCCGCGCACTGAGCGCCTGGCGGGCACCGGCGTAGCGGGGTAAGAGGAGACCGGGTGCTGCACGTCCGGGTGGTGAGCCCGCCAGACCGCACCGCGCGCCTGGTGGCCGCGCTCGCCGCGGACCCCGGCGTGCAGAACCTGGTCGTGCTGAAGGGTGCGGCGCGGCGGCCGGATGGTGACGCCGTGCAGTTCGACGTGCTGAACCGCTCGGCCAACCCGGTGCTCCGCGAACTGCGCGCTCTGGACCTCGACGGCGCGGGCTCGATCACCGTGGGCGAGGTGGACGTGGCCCTGTCCGGCCCGCCGAGCCCGGCGGCCGAGCGGCGCTACGCCCGGCGTGAGCGCGTCCCGGTGTGGGAGATGGTCGAGGCGGCCATCCGGGCCAAGGCCAGCTACCCGCCCAGCTTCTACGCCCTGCTGGTCATCGCCGGCCTGATCGGCGCGGTGGGCATCCTGACCAACTCGCAGATCCTGGTGGTCGGGGCGATGGTGGTCGGCCCCGAGTACGCCGCGATCATCGCGGCCGCACTGGGCCTGAGCAAGCTGGGTGGCACCAGCCCGCGGGACTGGGCCGCGGTCCGGGAGTCGTTCCGCGCGCTGGCCTACGGGTTCCTGGCCGCGGTCGCCGCCACGTTCCTGTTCGCGCTGGCCGTCCGCGGGGCCGGCCAGGTGCCCGCGGCGTTCGTGCACGGGGTGCGGCCGGTCGCCGAGCTCATCAACTCGCCGAACGTGTTCTCGGTCATCGTGGCCATCCTGGCCGGCCTGGTCGGCGTGGTCTCGCTGACCGAAGCCCGGGCCAACGCGCTGATCGGTGTGTTCATCTCGGTGACCACGATCCCGGCGGCCGCCTCCCTCGGCCTCTCGCTCGCGTTCGCCTACTGGCACGACGCGTGGGGGTCGCTGCTCCAGCTGCTGCTGAACGTGGTGCTGCTGGTCGTGGTGGGTGCGGCCGGGCTGAGCGGGCAGCGGGTCATCTGGCGCCGCCTGTCCGGCGATGCTGGCCGGGGGTGAGAACCCCCGCCAGAAAGCGGGGTCACAGGATCGCGATGGGATTGACCGGGGACCCGGTCCCGGCGGGCAGCCGCAGCGGCGCGATCACGCACATGAACGACCACCGGCCCGCCTGCTCGCACAGCGCCACCAGCTCCCCGAACGCCAGGTAGTCCAGCAGGTGCACGCCCAGCGCGTTGATGGCCAGCACGTGCACCGGGAACTCCACCTGGCCCGCCCGGTTCCCGGCGCTGTCGTTGTTGCTGTCGCTGCCCAGCACCGCGACCTGCCGCTCGGCCACGAACTCCATCGCGGCCGGGTGCAGCCCGGCGCGCGCGCTGGCCACGTCCCACGGCCCGAGCTCGGCGCGCCGCCGCCGGTGCCCGACCCGGACGAACAGCAGATCGCCCCGGCGCACCTCGACCTGCTGCGCGTCCGCCGCCCGGGCCAGGTCGCCGGCGGTCACGTAGTCGCCGGGCTCCAGCCAGCGCACCCCGCGCAGCCGGGGGATGTCCAGCAGCACGCCGCGCCCGGTGATGCCGTCCCGCGCCACCTCGACGGACAGCTCGGCCGCGCCCTGCGCGGTGACCGTGTCCGCGGGCACCCCGTTGTACAGGTGCCCGTCGAACATCACGTGGCACAGCGCGTCCAGGTGGCTGTCCGCGTTGCCGTGGATGTTCATCGCCAGCCGGTCCATGGCAAAGGCCAGCCCGGCCGGCGGTGCGTCCGCGCCGGTCCCGGTCATCTGGTGCCGCGCCGGGTCCGGGTCGTCCGCGGTGACCCGGGACTCCAGCGGTGCGGCCAGGCTCACCGAACGGCCCATGCTGACCTCGGCGGCGGCCGCGCGTATCTCGGCCGGGGTGATGTAGTTCAGTGCGCCCCGCCGGTCCTCCGGCGGCCAGGGAATCCCGCGGCGCAGCCGCTCATACAGGGTGCGGAACTCGGCCTCGGTCATGCCTGCGGTACACATTAAGAGCATCGCTCCCCAGGGAAAGAGCCCAGATGGCCCAGGAACGGCTGGTAGCGGTCAGCTACCCGGTAGACGACGAGTACATCGCGATTAACACCGAGGTGCTCGGCGATGTGGCCCAGCTCCGCTTCCTCGGTGAGCTCCCGGAGCCGGACCAGGTGGCGGCCCTGCGCCAGGCCGACGCGCTGATCGGCTGGCAGCTGGACCGTGAGCTGCCCGCCGGCGGGCTGGCCGCCGCTTCGCGGGTCGGCTTCGTCCAGCTGCTGTCGGCCGGGCTTGACACGGTGGATTTCGCCGCGATCCCGCCGGGCATCACCGTGGCCGGCAACGTCGGCGCCTACGCCGACCCGATCGCCGAGCACGTCATGGCCATGACGCTCAGCCTGTGCAAGCATCTGCAGGCCGAGCACGCGGCGCTGGCCAAGGGCCAGTTCCGGCGCGGCGTGCCGTCCCGCACGCTGCACGGCGCGGTCTGCGGGATCCTGGGCTTCGGCGGGATCGGCCAGGCCACGGCCCGCCTGATGCGCCCGTTCGGGGCGCGCATCCACGCGGTGAACCGCTCCGGGCAGACCACCGAGCCGGTCGACTGGATCGGCCGCCTGGACGACCTGGGCCAGCTGCTGGCCGCCGCGGACGTACTGGTCATCGCGATCCCGCTGACTGCGGGTACCCGCGGCCTGATCGGGGCGCGCGAGCTCGCGCTGATGAAGCCGGACGCCATCCTGGTGAATGTGGCCCGCGGCGCCATCGTCGACGAGCAAGCGCTCTACCAGCATCTGGTCGCGAACCCGCAGTTCTGCGCGGCCATCGACGCGTGGTGGCACGAACCGTCTGACGGCACCGGATTCCGCACCGACTATCCCTTCTTCGACCTGCCCAACCTGCTCGGCTCGCCGCACAACTCCGGGGACGTGGCCGGGGTCCTGCAGTTCGCCGCGCGCCGGGCGGCCGAGAACACCCGCCGCTTCCTGGCGGGTGAGCGGGTGCAGGGCGTCGCCAGCCCGGCCGACTACGCGGGTCTCCGCTGACTGGCGCCCGGTTCCGGCCCAGCGGCCGGTTCCGGCCCAGCGGCCGGTTCCGGCCCAGCGGCCGGTTCCGGCCCGCTCCCGGCCGCTGATCCCAGCTCCGGCGGCAGGTCCTCGTACACGTCGCGGACCAGCCCGATCTCCCGGCTGGTGAAGGCCCGTTCCTGGCGCTGGTCCCGGGTGAACGCGTACCACCAGCTGAGCACCGCGCCGAACCGGTTGCGGAACCCGGTCATGAACCCGATGTGGATGAACAGCCAGCCCCACCAGCCGAGGAATGCCGGACAGGTGCAGCCGTCCCACCTTCATCACCGCCGAGCCGCGGGAGATGTAGGCGGCTGAGCCGAGGTCGTGGTACCGGAACGGCTTGCCCGCCGGCTCCCCCTTGACCTCGCGCCGGATGCGGTGCGCCGCGTACAGGCCGGTCTGCATGGCCACCTCGGCCACCCCGGGCAGCCCGTCCAGGCTCATCGCGTCGCCGGTCACCATGATCTCCGGGTGCCCGGGGATGGTCAGGTCGGGGGAGACGATGATCCGGCCCGCCCGGTCCTGGGTCGCCCCGGCCGCCGACGCGATCGCCGCGGCCACCGGCGGGGCCTCCACCCCGGCCGTCCACAGCACCGTGCCCGCTTCGTGCTTGGTGACCGCGCCGTCCGGGCCGCGCACCTCCACGCCGGACAGGTCGACCTTGGTCACGATGGAGTGCATGTACTGCTCGACGCCCAGCTTGCGCAGGGCGGCCGCGGCCTTGGCCGACAATTCCGGGCCGAACGACGCCAGCGGTGCACTGCCGCCGTCCAGCAGGATCACCCGGGTGTCCTCGGGCGTGACGTGCCGGTACTCCGCGCGCAGCGTCTTGGTGGCCAGCTCGCGGATCTGCCCGGCCAGCTCCACCCCGGTCGGCCCCGCCCCGACCAGGGCAAAGGTGAGCCAGCGGGCGCGCTCAGCGGCCGAGGTGGCACTCTCCGCCATCTCGAACGCGCCGAACACCCGGCGCCGGATGGTCAGTGCGTCAGAGATCGACTTCATCCCCGGCGCGAACGCGGCGAACTCGTCGTGCCCGAAGTAGGACTGCCGCATCCCGGTCGCCACGATCAGGTAGTCGTAGCCGAACTCGATGGCCTCGCCCAGCGGCCGTCTGGCCTGCAGCCGCCGGGCGGCCGGATCGATGCCGATGGCCTCGGCCATCACGCATTCCACGTTGCGGTGCCGCTTGAGCACCTCGCGCAGCGGCGCGGCGATCTTCCCCTCGGACAGGATCCCGGTCGCGCACTGGTAGAGCAGCGGCTGGAACAGGTGATGCGCGGCCCGGTCGATCAGGGTGACGGACACCGGGGCCCGGCGCAGCGCCCGGGCCGCGAACAGCCCCCCGAAGCCGCCCCCCACGATCACCACCCGGCGGCGGGCCTGATCCTCCATCGGCGCTCCACCCTCCCCGGTCCCGGCCGTGGCCGGATCGTCCGTCCCGGACCGGCCTAGCCGGCCGGGTCGTGCCACATGTCCCGGTCAGGCAGCAGCCGGTCGGCCTCCTCGGGCCCCCAGCTGCCCTTGGCGTAGGGGTGCACCGGCACCACGTCGCCAAGCACCGGCTCCACGATCTTCCAGGCCGCCTCGACGGTGTCCTGCTGGGCGAACATCCAGTGCTCCCCATCCAGCGCGGCGCCGATCAGCCGGTCGTAGGGACGCTGGTCACTCCCGGGCCGCTGGGCGAACGTCAGCTCCTCCATCTGCGGCTCCCAGCCGGGTCCGGGCTTCTTGCCCGCGAGGGTGAGGGTGACGGCGGTCTCCGGCCAGACCCGGAACCGCAGCTCGTTATTGTGCGGCAGCGGGGCGAGCCCGAAGATGTCGCGCGGCGGGTGGCGGAACCGGACGGTGACCTCAGTGGCGGTGACCGTCATGCACTTGCCGGCCCGGATCACGATCGGCACGCCTGCCCACCGCCACGAGTCGGACGTCAACCGGATCGCGACGTAGGTTTCCACCGTCGAGTGCGGATCGACGCCGGCCACGTCGTGGTAGCCCTCGTACTGGCCGCGCACCGTGTGCTCGGCGCTCAGCGGGGTCAGCGAGCTCACCAGCCGCGCCTTGGCGTCCCGCCAGTTGGACAGGCCCTCGCCCTCCGGCGGGTCGGCCATCACCGTGGCCAGCACCTGCAGCATGTGGTTCTGGACCACGTCCCGGATGGCGCCGGTCCGGTCGTAGAACGAGCCCCGGTCCGACACGTCGAACGCCTCGGCCATGGTGATCTGGATGCTCTCCACATAGGTCCGGTTCAGCAGCGGCTCGACCACCGCGTTGGCGAACCGGCCGAACAGGACGTTCTCCACGGGCTCGAAAGCCAGCCAGTCATCGACCCGGAAGATGGCCTCCTCCGGGAAGTACTGATGCATGGTCGCGTTGAGCTTCCTCGAGCTGTCCAGGTCGGTGCCGAACGGCTTTTCCACCATGATCCGGTTGCCCTTGGCCCGGCCCGCGGTGGCGATGCCCTGGGCGATCCGGCCGAACAGGAACGGCGGCACCTCGAGGTAGAACAGGATCTCCTGGCCCTGGCCGACCATGTCGGACATCGCGTGGTAGGTGTTGTCATCGCCGAGGTCGCCGTCCACGTAATTGAGCAGGCTGACCATCTTCTTGGCCGCGGGGGTACCCGGGTCCATGTGGTTGAGCTTGAGCGACGCGACCGCGTAGTCGCGGAACTGATCCACGCCCCACCCGTTCTTGGCCACCCCGATCACCGGCACATCGAGCACGCCGCGGTCCACCAGCCCGACCAGTGCCGGGAACGTCTCCAGCTTGGCCAGATCGCCGGTCGCGCCGAAGATCACCAGTGCGTCAACCCGGTCTGTCGCCATGTGTGCTCCTTATCGTCCCCTGGCAGCATCCGAGCGCAGCCGCGCCCGGCGGGCATCCTCCGGAAGGGGTGATTCAGGCTACTGCGGGGCGCTGCTGGGCTCGCCCCCCGCTGGCGGGCCGGCCTTCCCGGAATCGGGGCTGCCCCGGCTGGCCAGCCGGGGCATCTGGAAATCGCCCGGGCTGATCCGCTGCCGGAACACGTAATACGTCCAGGCCTGGTAGAGCAGCACGACCGGCAGGAAGATGACCACCACGATCGTCATCAGCTTCAGCGAGTACGAGCCGGACGCGGTGTTGCTGATCGTCAGGTTGTAGGCCGGGTTGGTGCTGGACACCATCACCCGCGGGTACAGCTCGGTGAAGATGGACAGCACGGTCGCGGCCATGGCGAACGTGGTCGCCGCGAACGCCCAGCCCACCGAGTTCTCGGTAGCCAGCCAGGCGGCGGCGAACACGGCCAGCACGGCGGCGATCTCCACCGGGTTGGGCAGCACGCCCTTGCCCGAGCTGACGTGGGTCCAGATGGCGAAGCCCAGCACCAGCAGCCCGGTCACCGGGGCGGCCCGGTGGGCCAGCCTGGTGGCCCGCTGCCGGAGGCCGCCCGTGGTCTTCAGGCCCAGGAACGTGCTGCCGTGCAGCACGCACAGCGCGACCAGGGTGACCCCGGTGTAGATCCCGTACGGCTGCAGCAGGGTCCAGAAACTCCCGGTGTACTCCTGGGATTTGTCGATCGGCAGCCCGTGCAGCAGGTCGCCGAGGGCCAGCCCGATCAGCAGGGGCGCGACCAGGCTGCCCCCGGTCATCAGGCCATCGAAGGTGTGCCGCCACCGCGGGCTGGCCACCTTGCCGCGGTACTCGAACGAGATGCCGCGCACGATCAGCGCCACCAGCAGCAGCACCAGGGCCAGGTAGAACGCGGAGAACATGGTCGCGTACCAGCCGGGGAAGGCGGCGAACATGGCCGCGGCCGCCACGATCAGCCACACCTCGTTGCCGTCCCACAGCGGCCCGATCGTATTCACCGTGGCCCGCCGCCCGGCCTCGTCCCGGGCCAGGACCGCGTGCAGCATGCCGACGCCGAAGTCGAACCCCTCCAGCACGAAGAAGCCGGTCCACAGCACCGCGATGACGATGAACCAGAACTGGGTCAGTGACATGCCGCTCTCCTAGTACCGCACCGCGGGCACCGCGACGTCGGCCGCATCGGCCCCGTCCGCCGGGCCCGGCAGCGGCTCCAGGTCCCGGCGCGAGTAGCGCAGCATCAGGAACAGGTCCACGAGGGCGAGGGCCACATAGAGCAATACGAAAATCACCAGGCTGATGACTATGCTCGAGAACCCGACCGACGGGGACACACCGTTCTTGGTGAGCATCAGGCCCTGCACGATCCAGGGCTGCCGGCCGCTCTCGGTCAGGAACCAGCCCGCGGTGTTCATCACGAATGGGGTGATCGCCGCCCAGGTGGCGATGATCAGGAACCACTTGGCCGATGCCAGTACCTTGCGGCGGATCAGCCACAGCCCCCACAGCCCGAGCAGGAAGACCAGGCCCGCGGTGTAAGCCATCACCCGCATCGCCCAGTACTGGATGAACACGTTCGGCACGTAGTAGCCGGGCCCGTATTTCTGCTGGTACTGCGATTGCAGCGGGTCCAGCCCGATGACCTTGCCATTCCAGTGATTGGTGGCCAGCAGCGACAGCAGGTGCGGGATGGCCAGGATCTGGGTCGGTGTGTGGTCGTTGTTTCCGCCGCCGATCTGGAACAGCGAGAACGAGCAGGGCTGGCAGGTGGTCCACTGAGCCTCGGCGGCGGCGATCTTCATCGGCTGGTACTTGGCCTCGACCACACCCAGCTCGCTGCCGATGAACATGGCCAGGATGATCGCGGGGACGAGCACGGCCAGGGACATCGTGGCCGACCTGCTGAATGTCTCTGGGCTGCGGCCGTGGCGCAGCTGCCACGCGGACACCGCGAGCATGATCGCTGCCCCGGTCACCAGCGAGGCAAGCAGCACATGCGCGTAGCCCCACAGGAAAACGGGATTGGTCAGCACCGCCCAGATGTCGTTCAGCTGCGGCTTGCCGTTCACCATTTTGTAGCCGACCGGGTGCTGCATCCAGGAGTTGGCCGCCATGATGAACGCGGCGGACAGCACCGTGCCCAGCGAGACCAGCCAGATAGTCAGCAGGTGCACCCGGCGGGAGAGCTTGTCCCAGCCGAACAGCCACAGGCCGAGGAACGTGGATTCCAGGAAGAACGCGGCCAGGCCTTCCATGGCCAGCGGTGCCCCGAAGATATTGCCGACCAGCCGCGAGTAATCCGACCAGTTCATCCCGAACTGGAACTCCTGGACCAGGCCGGTCACCACGCCGACCGCGATATTGATCACTAGCAGCGTGCCGAAGAACCGGGTCAGCCGGAGGTATTCAGGCTGCTTGTTGCGGTACCAGGCAGTCTGCAGCAGCGCGGTCAGGAAGGCCAGCCCGATGGTGACCGGGACGAAGAAGAAGTGATTAACCGTGACAAAGCCGAACTGCCAGCGGGCCAGGTTGACCGTGTTCATGGGTTCCTCCGGTCCCGGTCACCTGCGGTCAGGGCGGTTGGTCAGGAACTTGCGACCTGCTCCCGCGTGCCGTTCCGCCAGGCGCTCGCGCCTGCCGTGGTGGCCGCCTTGGCCCGGTACCAGTGCTGCCGGGCCATCTCACTCGGTGGCACTTCCTGGCGGCCGGCCCAGTCGCGGGTGGCCGCGGCCAGCGCCGAGCCGGCCACGACGATGCCGGCCAGGCCGATCAGGCCGGCCACGCCCATCAGCACCCCGCCCACGATCAATGGCCTGCTGCTCAGCCGGAAAGCCCGGTCCGGGCTGCTGTCGTCTGTCATGGGCACCTCTCCGGGTTCGTCAGGCACGCGCCCGCGTGATGGCTAGCAGCACCTTTTCCCGGTTGACGGCGGCGAACATCATCCTGGAGGGGTGATTGCCCCGGCGGGCCGCGGTCCTGGCAGCTCACCCGGGGCAGGCGATGCGGCGGCCGGGCCGGCCGCGCACAGTAGAGGCGTGACCGAACGCTATGACGTGATCATCATTGGCACCGGCGCGGGCGGCGGCACGCTCGCGCACACGCTGGCCGCCGTCCGGCAAGAAGATCCTGCTCCTGGAGCGCGGCGATTTCCTGCCCCGCGAAATGGAGAACTGGGACCCCAAGCCGGTGTTCGTGGACGGCCGGTACATAACCCAGGACACCTGGTACGACGCGGATGACAAGCCATTCCAGCCGCAGGTGCACTACTTCGTCGGCGGCGCGACCAAGCTGTACGGGGCCGCGCTGTACCGGTTGCGGCCCGCCGACTTCGGCGAGATCAAGCACGTGGACGGGGTGTCGCCGGCCTGGCCGCTGTCCTACGACGAGTTCGAGCCGTGGTACACGAAGGCGGAGTGGCTGTACCAGGTGCACGGCGCGCACGGCGAGGACCCCACCGAAGGGCCGTGGTCGAAGCAGTACCCGTGGCCCGCGGTCAGCCACGAGCCGCGCATCCAGCAGCTGTCCGATCAGCTGCAGGCGGGCGGGTACCACCCGTTCCACGCGCCGTGCGGGATCATGCTCGACGAGGCCAGGCGGCCCGCCAGCACCTGCATCCGGTGCACCTGGTGCGACGGCTACCCGTGCCTGGTGCACGCCAAGTCCGACGCTGAGGTGATCGCGGTCCGCCCGATCCTGGACCAGCCGAACGTCACCCTGCTCACCGGCGCGGAGGTGATCCGGCTGGACACCGATGCCGCCGGGGGCTCGGTCACCGGGGTGGCTCGTGCAGCGCGACGGCGGGCAGGAGACCTATCAGGCCGACATCGTGGCTCTGTGCGCGGGCGCCACGAACTAGGCCAAGATCCTGCTCCGCTCGGCCTCCGACGCCCACCCGGACGGCCTGGCCAACGGGTCCGGCCAGGTCGGCCGCAACTACATGTTCCACAACAGCAAGGCCATGGTGGCGCTGGGCAAGGAGCGCAACGACACCGTCTACCAGAAGACGCTGTCGGTCAACGACTTCTACCTGCCCGGCAACGGCCGGGAATGGCCGCTCGGCAACATCCAGATGCTCGGCAAGTCCAACGCCGAGGCGATGCGGGGCGAGGAGCCGCACCTGACCAAGCTGGCCCCGCAGTGGAGCCTGTCGGAGGTGGCCGCGCACGCGGTGGACCTCTGGCTGACCACCGAGGACCTGCCCAGGCCGGACAACCGGGTGCAGGTGGACCGGGATGGCAAGGTGCGCCTGGCCTACACGCCGGGCAACGCGGCGGAAGCCGCTGAGCTCTACAAAGAGGTCAGGAAGATGCTGAACCACGTCGGCATGGCCGCGCACCACATGCTGGACAAGAACTACTACATGAAGATGAACGTGCCCATCGCCGGGTGCGCCCACCAGGCCGGCACCGCCCGGTTCGGCTCCGACCCGGCCACCTCCGTGCTGGACGTCGACTGCAAGGCCCACGAGCTGGACAACCTGTACGTGGTGGACACCAGCTTCTTCCCGAGCATCGGCGCGGTGAACCCGGCGCTGACCGCGATGGCCAACGCGATCCGGGTCGGCGAGCACCTGGCCGAGCGGATCAGCTGAGGCCGCCCAGATAGCCCGTTACGGGTGACGACGCCGGGCGGCCCGGGGGGGAGCGTGTCAGGCATGAGGGGTGGACGGGCCAGCGCCGCGCTCCTGGCCAGCGCGCTGCTGGTCGCGGGCTGCTCGTCCAGTGACGGTTCGGGCGGGGGGAGCACCCCGGCCAGCAGTTCGGCCGCGCCCGCCACGACACCCGCGACCGCGTCGGCCGCGGTGTGCCACGACGTGGACGCGCTGCGCACGTCCCTCGGCGAGCTGGGGAATCTCACGAACGGCCCGAACGCGCTGAGCAAGCTCAAGACCGACCTGACCAAGGTCAAGGACAACCTGGTGACGCTGCGCGGTACGGCCGGGACCGCCTGGCGGACCCAGATCGACGCGCTGTCCTCGGCGCTGAGCAAGCTGCAGAAGACACTGGGCAGCCTGGGCAGCCAGCCCAGCGCGACCGCCGCGGCCAAGGCGGTGTCCACCGACCTGGCCGCGGTGACCACCGCGGGCGCCAACCTGCTGCGCACCGCGAGTATCCGCTGCCCCGAAGCCTCGTCCAGTCCATCGGCATGATCCCTGACTCGATCACGTCCTAAGGAGCACAACCGCGATGGCGCGCTATCCCAACATCAGTGACCACGGGCTCATCGGGGACCTGCAGACCGCGGCGCTGGTCACCACCGACGGCTGCGTCGACTGGTTCTGCGTCCCCCGGTTCGACTCGCCGAGCGTGTTCGGCGCGCTGCTGGACGCCGACAAGGGCGGCTTCTTCCAGATCCGCCCGGACCGGGACGACTACGTGACCCGGCAGCTGTACCTCCCGGACACGTGCATCCTGATCACCCGGTTCATGACCCCGGACGGCGTCGGCGAGGTGACCGACTTCATGCCGATCGCCGGTGACCGGCCGACCAGCCATCACCGGCTGGTCCGGCTGATCCGGGTGGTCCGCGGATCGATGCGGTTCGTGCTCGACATCAAGCCGCGGTTCAACTACGGCCGCACCCCGCACAAGCTGGAGCTCACCGACGAGGGCGCGGTCTTCCACACCGACGACCTGGACCTGACCGTGCACTCGATGGGCCAGCGGGGCACCAGCCCGGCCGACCTGGGCACCGAGTTCGAGCAGATCGGTGAGGACCTGCGGGGCCACCGCACGCTGACCGAAGGTGAGAGCGCCGGGATGGTGCTGGAGTCCAACGAGGGCCGGCCGCGGCGGCTGCCCGCGGGCAGCCTGCAGCAGCTGTCCGACGAGACCGCCGCGTACTGGCGGAACTGGCTGCGCCGGTCCACCTACACCGGCCGGTGGCGGGAGATGGTGACCCGCTCGGCGATGACCCTCAAGCTGATGACCTACGCGCCGTCCGGCGCGCTGGTGGCCGCGCCCACCGCCGGGCTGCCCGAGCAGGTGGGCGGCGAGCGCAACTGGGACTACCGCTACACCTGGATCCGGGACGCCTCGTTCTCCGTGTACGCGCTGCTCGGCCTGGGCTACATAGAAGAGGCGGCGGCCTTCGGCGTCTGGGTCCGCGACCGGCTGATCGAGGCGGAAGCGGACGGCGGCACCCACCCGCTCAAGATCATGTACCGGGTGGACGGCTCCTCCGACCTGGTCGAGGAGACCCTCGACCACTGGGAAGGCTGGCGCGGCTCGAAGCCGGTGCGCATCGGGAACGGCGCCGCCGATCAGCTCCAGCTCGACATCTACGGCGAGGCGATGGACGCCATGTCGCACGCGGACGCGCAGGGGCTGCAGGTGGCGCACACGGGGTGGACCGCGGTCGTCCGCATGATCGACTGGCTGTGCGAGCACTGGGACCAGCCGGAAGAGGGCATCTGGGAGACCCGCGGCGGCCGCAAGGACTTCACCTACGGCCGGTTCCAGTGCTGGGTGGCCCTGGACCGCGCGGTCCGGCTGGCCGAGCACCGCGGCAAGCCCGCCGACATCGCGCGGTGGCGGACCGAGCGGGACCGCATCTACCGGCAGATCATGGAGCGCGGCTGGAAGCCCGACCGGCGGGCCTTCGTCCAGCACTACGACGATCCGGAGGTGCTGGACTCCTCGCTGCTGCTGATGCCGCTGATGGGATTCGTGTCCCCGTTCGACCCGATGTGGCTGGACACGCTGGAGGCGATGGACAAGAAGCTGGTCTCGGACAGCCTGGTCTACCGGTACGACCCGAACGCCTCCCCGGACGGCCTGCGCGGCAGCGAGGGCACGTTCTCGCTGTGCACGTTCTGGTACGTGGACGCGCTGGCCCGGTCCGGCCGGCTGGAGGAGGCGTCGCTGGTCTTCCAGAAGATGCACACCTACGCCAACCACCTCGGCCTGTACTCCGAGGAGATCGGGCTGACCGGGGAGCAGCTCGGCAACTTCCCGCAGGCGTTCAGCCACCTGTCGCTGATCAACGCGGCGATCAACCTCGACTACCAGCTCGACCACGGGCCGGGGAACCTGGAGCCGCTGCTGGCCCGGGCCCGGCGCATGCCGGCCAGGGGAATCCGGGGCAGCTGACCCGCCCCCGGGTCCTTTCTCACCCCTTATGCCGCCTTCCCTCACCCGCAGCGGGTGAGGGAAGTGCCCGCGCCGCCCTGAATCATGGGTTAAGGGAGCCGGGCCACGGCGCGGTTGATTACGGTCGGCCCCGGGTATGACCCGGCCAAAGCCGCCTGACCTGCGCATTCACCCCAGGGGATGAGGATGAGTTGAAACGGCGGGCCGGGGGGCCATCGGGGGAGACGTCATGACCAGCACGATTAGCGAGGCGGATCGGACGGCAGAGCCGCTCGGCCGCCCGGGCCAGCCGCGATTTCTCGAGGGCAAGCTGCAGATCCCGCAGCCGCACTTTCCGGTGCTGCGCCGCCGCCGGATCACCAGCCTGATCGACCAGGCGACCCGGAACCGGGTGACGCTGATCAGCGGCCCGGCCGGGGCGGGCAAGACCGTGGCCTGCGCCACCTGGGCCGGGGTGAGCACCCAGGCCCGGCGGGTGGTCTGGCTGAGGGTGGACGGTGAGGATCAGCAATCCTGGTTCTGGGCCTACGTCTGTGCCGGGCTGGCCCGGCTGCGCACGATCCCGCCGGAGGTGATGCGGTCGCTGGAGGACACGACCCCCGAGGGGTTCCCGCTGCGCCTGGTCGAGGCGGCCCAGCGGTTCACCGAGCCGGTCATCCTGGTCCTCGACGACATCCACGAGCTGACCGACCCGGCCGTGCTGAGCGGGCTGGACCTGCTGATCCGGCACGCACCCGGCAGCCTGCGGCTGGTGCTGTCGGCCCGGCAGCCGCCCGCCCTGCAGCTGGCCCGGCTGCGGGTCTCCGGTGAGCTGGCCGACATCAGCGGGCAGGACCTGGCCTGCACCGCGGACGAGGCCGACGCGTACTTCGCCATGCTCGGCCTGGACGTGGATCAGCCGGCCCGGGACGAGCTGCTCTGGCGCACCCAGGGCTGGATGGCCGGCCTGCGGCTGGCCGCGATGCGGGCCCGGGCCGACCCCGGGCCGGGCCGGAAGATCACTGATCTGGCCGGCGACGAGCCCATGGTGACCGACTACCTGTGGGACGAGGTGCTGGGCAAGCAGCCGCCCCAGACGCGCATGTTCCTGCTGCGCACCAGCATCGCCGGGCCGGTGTCCGGTGACCTCGCGGACGCGCTCACCGGGCAGTCCGGCAGCGCGCGCACCCTGGACCGGCTGAGCCGGGAAAACAGCTTCGTGGAGATCACCGACCGGGAGCGCGGTGAGTACGCCTACCATCCGCTGCTGCGCGAGGTGCTGGCCGCCGAGCTGAACCGGGAGATCCCGCACGAGATCCCGGTCCTGCTCCGCCGCGCGGCCCGCTGGTTCGCCGCGCATGACCAGCCGCTGGCGTCGGTCCGCTGCGCGGCCGAGGCCGGGGACTGGGACTACGCCGCGCAGATCCTGGCCGAGGCGGGGGCCGGGGTGGCCACCCCGGGCTGTACCGCCCAGCTGGAGAGCGTGCTGTCGCTGTTCCCGGCGGACCGCTCGGCCGATGACCCGGCGGTGGCCGCGGCGTGGGCCGCTGCCCGGCTGTGGGACGGCGACTACGAGGGGGCCGCCGCCTACCTGGAGAGCGGGGACCGCGCGCTGGGCCAGGCCGCGCCCGCGCTGCACCGGATCATGGAGCCCACGCTGGCCGCGCTCCGGGTGATGCTGGCCGGCCGGCGGACCGATCCCGACCCCGCGCTGCTCGCGGCGGCCCGGTCGCTGGCCGAGCGGGCCCAGGCCCCGGCCACCACTCAGCCCGAGCACCGGGCGGTGGGGCTGCTGTGGTTCGCCCTTGGCATAGCCCGGCTGCGCCGCTGGGAGATCTGGGCGGCCCGGCAGGCGCTGCGCCAGGCCGACCGGCAGCTGGCCGCGGGCAACCTGACCGGCCTGCAGGCCCGGGCCCGGGCCTGGCGGGCGCTGGCTGAGGCCTGGCACGGCGACCTGGCCGCGGCGCGCCGGTCGGCCAGCGACGTGCCGGCCGTGCGCGGCGGCCCGGCCAGCACGGGCCCGCCCGGGCCGGGCCCGGCCGGGCCCGGGTACGGCGGGCACGCGGCGCCCGCTCCCGGGCTGCCCGGCGATGGCCTGGTCCTGGGGCGGGCCACCGAGGCCGCGGCCGAGGCGGCGCAGCTCGCGGCCCTGGCCCGGGCGACGGTGAGCCTGCGCCGCGACGAGCTGTCCACCGCGCAGCGGCTGGTCGAGGACATCAACCCGGAACTGGCCGGCCAGTTCCCGGGCGAGCCGCCGGTCAGCGCGCTGACCGGCCTGATCCGGGCGCGCATCATGCTCGCGGACGGCGACACCACCGCGGCGACCGTGCTGCTGTCCCGGCTCCGCGAAACCTGGGGACCGGCCCATCCCGCGCTGGCCGACGTGATCACGGTCACCGAAGGGGAGGTGGCGCTGCGGATCGGCCACACCGGCCGGGCCCGCGCGGTGCTGCTCCTGGTGGAAGAGGGCGACCAGTTCGACCGGCCGGACGTGCGGCTGCTGCGCGGCGGGCTGCTGATCGCCGACGGGGATTTCAAGACCGCCCTGGACGCGGTCGCGCCCTGCCTGGACGCTGGCGCGGACGGGGTGACCCGGCATGAGCAGATCTGCGGGCTGCTCACCGCGGCGGTCGCCCACCGTCGCCTCGGCGGCACTGACGAGGCCACCACGCTGCTCGAACAGGCGCTCACGCTGGCCGAGCCGGAAGGCGCCTACCGGGTCTTCCTGGACGGCGGGGCCGCGGTCCGCTCGGCCATGACCGTGCTGGTCCTGCCGACCAGCCGGCACGCTAGCATCGCCGGGCGCATCCTGGAGCGGTTCGACGCCCAGACGCCCCGGGGCAATGGCCCAGCCGAGCAGGTCAGCATCCCGCTGACCGACAGTGAGCGCGCCGTGCTGTGCTTCCTGCCGTCGCACATGACCAACGAGGAGATCTCCCAGGCCCTGTTCCTGTCGATCAACACGGTCAAGACCCACCTGCGCTCGGCCTACCGCAAGCTCGGGGTCAGCTCCCGCCGCGAGGCCATCGCCCGCGGCCGCCGCCTGGGCCTGCTGTAACCGGGGAGCTCAGCCGGCCTCAGGCCCGGCCGCCGCCGCGGCCCGGCCGAGCGAGCGGGCCTGCCAGGCCAGCACGGCCAGCAGCAGCCCGTAGAAGATCAGCCAGATGCCGATCACGGCCAGCAGGATGGTGATCGAGATCGTCGGCCAGAACATCACGATCAGGCCGGCGGCCAGGCTCAGCACGCCGGTCAGCGCGAGCAGGCCCCGGTTGCGCACCGGACTGGTGGCCGCCACGATCAGGTCCACGATGCCGTGCAGGGTCCAGAACACGCCGACGACGAAGGCGAGCAGGGCCACGGTGACCGAGAGGTGCCGCAGGCAGTACAGCCCGGCCAGCGCGGCCAGCAGGCCGATGATGATGTAGGCGGCCCGGGTGCCGCCGGTCGCGTCGGCCGTGGTGAACCCGCTGATCAGCCGGAAGATCCCGGTGACCAGCAGGGCCACGCCGATCAGCACGGCGACCACGTTGACCGTCGCCTTCGGCCAGACCAGCAGGATCAGCCCGACCACGAAGGTGATCACCGCGGCAGCCATGATCACCTGCCAGGCCTGGCCCCACGCGGCGGCGAGCGCCTCGGGCCGGCTCGACCTGCCCGGCGCCGTAGCCAGCCGTCTCCCGTGTCCGGTAGTCCGGGGTCCCGCCGCCCGCCGGGCCGCCTGCTGGCGCCGGTCCGGTCTGGTCCGGGTACTCCGCCGACCCGGCCTGCTGGGCTGCCATGCGCGCCTCCTCATGGTCAGGCCACCGCACTACCCCCCATGCCGCCATCGTCCGCCGGCCACCGTGGACGGGCACCACCCGTGCCGGGTGATGCTGGGTAAGAGGGCCGGCCGTGGCCACTAGACTGGGCGGCCGTAGCCGTCAGCGGCTGCGCTGGGTCGCGTGTGGCCGCGCATGAGGCGCGGCGGGGGCGGCCGGGCCGACGTAGAGCGCAGGATCAGGGAGTGACGGCGACGTGAAGACCGACGTCGAGGAGCTGAGCCCGACCCGGGTGAAGCTGACCATCGAGGTTCCGTTCGAGGAGCTCAAGTCGAGCCTCGACAAGGCGTACCGGGAGGTCAGCAGGCAGGTCCGGGTGCCCGGGTTCCGGCCGGGCCGGGTTCCGCCGCGCATCATCGACCAGCGGTTCGGCCGCGGCGTGGTGCTGGAGCAGGCGGTCAACGACGCCGTTCCGGAGCTGTACGGGCAGGCCCTCCAGGAGAACGAGGTGTTCGCGCTGGGCCAGCCGGAGCTCGAGATCACCAAGCTCGATGACGGCAAGGAACTGGCCTTCACCGCCGAGGTCGACGTGCGGCCCAAATTCGACCTGCCCGATCTGGCCGACCTGGCGGTGACCGTGGACAACGCGGTCGTCACCCCGGACGAGGTCGAGGAGTACATCGGCGGCCTGCGGGAGCGGTTCGCCTCGCTGAAGTCGGTGGACCGGCCGGTCACCGGCGGCGACTACACCTCCATCGACCTGTCCGCCTCGGTGGACGGCCAGCCGGTGGACGATGCCCAGGCCAGCGGGCTGTCCTATGAGGTGGGCAGCGGGTCGCTGCTGGACGGCCTGGACGAGGCGCTGGCCGGCATGTCGGCCGGGGAGTCCCGGACGTTCACCGCCGAGCTGGCCGGCGGGGCGCACGGTGGCGAGGAGGCCGAGGTCACCGTCACCGTGCACAGCGTCAAGGTCAAGGAGCTTCCCGAGCTGGACGATGATTTCGCCCAGTCCGCGAGCGAGTACGACACGCTGGGCGAATTCCGCGCCGGGACGCGCACCCAGCTGGAGTCGGTGAAGCGGATGCAGCAGGCCGGGCAGGCCCGGGAGCGGACCCTGGACGCGCTGCTGGGCAGGATCGACATACCGCTGCCGGACAGCCTGGTGCACAGCGAGGTCGAGGCCCGCCGCAACTCCCTCGACGAGCAGCTGGAGCGGTCCGGCCGGAGCATGGCGGACTACCTGGAATCGGCCAGCCTGACCGAGGAGCAGCTGGACGCGGACATCGTGGCCGACGCCCGGCGCTCGGTGAAGGCCGGGTTCGTGCTGGACGAGCTGGCCCGCCAGGAAGACCTGAACGTCGAGCAGGAAGAGCTGAACGCGTTCGTGATCGAGCAGGCCTACCGGATGGGCGTGCAGCCCGACCGGCTGGCCCAGGAGCTGGTGGACCGCGGCCAGATCGGCTCGGCGGTGGCCGAGGTGCTCCGGGCCAAGGCACTCAGCCTGCTCACCGAGCGGGCCAAGGTGACCGACGAGGCAGGCCAGCCGGTGGACGTGGCCGCCGCGCTCCGCCCGCCCGCTGACGCCGATGCGGACAGCACGGACGCCGCCGCGGACACGGACGAGGCGGCGGCGGACGAGGCGACTGACGAGGCGGCGGAGGACGAGGCGGGCCCGGAGGAAGCGGCGGATGAGCCGGTGGCCGCCGCGGGCAGCGGCGCCAGCGACCAGCCGCCGGCCAGCGAACCCGCCAGCTGAGCCCGCCTGCGCCGACAGCGAACAGGCCACCCGCACGGACGTTCCGGCGCGGGCCCGGCGTTATCGTCACTAGCAACAACGCTGTGACCTGAGCATGGACCAACACCGAGGAGAGCAGAGTGAGCACGCCTCCGGACTTCGGGGACCCGACGCGGATCCTGGCCCGCACCGCCGAGGCGGTGCCGCCGCTGATCACCGAACAGCTATTCCAGCGAATGCTCCGGCATCGCATCATCTTCCTCGGCCAGCAGGTGGACGAGGACATCGCCAACCGGATCTGCGCTGAACTGGTGCTGCTGGCCGCGGAAGACGACAAGCGCGACATCAGCATCTACATCAACTCACCGGGCGGCTCGGTGTACGCCGGGCTGGCCATCTACGACGTGATGCAGTACGTGCCGAACGACATCGCCACCTACGCGATGGGCATGGCCGCGTCCATGGGCCAGTTCCTGCTGTCCGCCGGGACGCACGGCAAGCGGTACGCGCTGCCGCACGCCAGCATCCTGATGCACCAGCCCTCGGGCGGCATCGGCGGCACGGCCTCCGACATCCGGATCCAGGCCGAGCAGATGCTCTACATCAAGCGGAAGCTGGCCGAGCGCACCGCGTTCCACACCGGGCAGACCGTCGAGCAGATCGAGAAGGACGCGGACCGGGACCGCTGGTTCACGGCCGAGGGGGCCAAGGAGTACGGCTTCGTGGATCACGTGATCCGCAGCGCCCTGGAAGTCCCGTCCGAAGGGCCAGTGTCATGAGCCGTCATCCCGCAGATCCCGTGACCGCCATGCGAGCGGAGGAGCCGCACGTGAGCACATCCAGCCGGCGACTGGCGGAGGCCCGCTACGTCCTGCCCTCTTTCGTGGAGCGCACGTCGTACGGCATCAAGGAGATGAACCCGTACAACAAGCTCTTCGAGGAGCGGATCATCTTCCTCGGCGTGCAGATCGACGACGCCTCGGCCAACGACGTCATGGCCCAGCTGATCACGCTGGAGTCCATCGACCCGGACCGGGACATCCTCATCTACATCAACTCGCCCGGCGGGTCGGTGACCTCGATGATGGCGATCTACGACACGATGCAGTACATCCAGCCGGAGGTCCAGACCGTGTGCATCGGCCAGGCCGCCTCGGGTGCGGCGGTGCTGCTCGCCGCGGGCACCCCGGGCAAGCGGATGGCGCTGCCGAACTCCCGGATCCTGCTGCACCAGCCCGCCACCGAAGGTGGCTACGGCCAGTCCAGCGACCTGGAGATCCAGGCCCAGGAGATCCTCCGGATGCGCTCCTCCATGGAGAAGATCGTGGCCCTGCACAGCGGCCGCACCGAGGAGCAGGTCCGGCTGGACATCGAGCGGGACAAGTTCTTCACCGCCGAAGAGGCCAAGGAATACGGGCTCGTGGATGAGGTTCTGACCAGCCTGAAGCGGCGGGCCGAGGTAGGGTCGTCCTAACCAGGAGGATTCACCCTCCCTGGCGGGCCGACATCGGGTCCTGCCTCTCGCGGCAGGTGCCTCCGAGGCGGTACCGTCAGACTGGAGAGCATGATGGCACGGGCGGACAGCCCGCGCCGTCGGCCCGAGGCGGGGGTCGGCGGCCCCAGGTAAAGGAGTAGCTGGGTGGCTCGCATCGGCGATGGTGGTGACCTGCTGAAGTGCTCTTTCTGCGGGAAGAGCCAGAAGCAAGTCAAGAAGCTGATCGCTGGTCCGGGCGTGTACATCTGCGACGAGTGCATCGATCTGTGCAACGAGATCATCGAAGAGGAACTGGCTGAGCCGTCCGAGCTGAAGTGGGACAGCCTGCCCAAGCCGCGGGAGATCTACGAGTTCCTCGACGCCTACGTGATCGGGCAGGAGAAGGCCAAGAAGGCCCTGTCGGTAGCGGTGTACAACCACTACAAGCGGGTCCAGTCCGGTGGTGACACGAGGCCCGGCGAGGACGGCGTCGAACTGGCCAAATCCAACATCCTGCTGCTCGGGCCGACCGGCTCCGGCAAGACGCTGCTGGCCCAGACCCTGGCCCGGCTGCTCAACGTCCCGTTCGCCATCGCGGACGCCACCGCCCTGACCGAGGCGGGCTACGTCGGCGAGGACGTGGAGAACATCCTGCTCAAGCTGATCCAGGCGGCCGAGTACGACGTGAAGAAGGCTGAGACCGGGATCATCTACATCGACGAGATCGACAAGATCGCCCGCAAGAGCGAGAACCCGTCGATCACCCGGGACGTCTCCGGCGAGGGTGTGCAGCAGGCCCTGCTGAAGATCCTCGAGGGCACCACCGCCTCGGTCCCGCCGCAGGGCGGCCGCAAGCACCCGCACCAGGAGTTCATCCAGATCGACACGACCAACGTGCTGTTCATCTGCGGTGGCTCGTTCTCCGGCCTGGAGAAGATCATCGAGCAGCGGGTGGGCAAATCCGGGATGGGCTTCGGCGCGGTGCTCCGGGTGAAGAACGACCGGGCCGCGGGCGACGCGTTCGCCGACGTGATGCCGGAAGACCTGCTCAAGTTCGGCATGATCCCCGAGTTCGTCGGCCGGCTGCCGGTCATCACCAGCGTGCACAATCTGGACCGCGACGCGCTCATCCAGATCCTCACCGAGCCGCGCAACGCCCTGGTCAAGCAGTACCGGCGGCTGTTCGAGCTGGACGGCGTGGACCTGGAGTTCACCGATGACGCGCTGGAAGCCGTGGCCGACCAGGCCATCCTGCGCGGCACGGGGGCCCGTGGGCTGCGCGCGATCCTTGAGGAAGTCCTGATGTCGGTCATGTACGAGGTGCCGTCGCGTAAGGACGTAGAGCGGGTCGTGATCACCGGGCCGGTCGTCCTGGAGCACGTGAACCCGACGCTGGTGCCCCGCGATTCGGCCGCGCGGCGCACCCCCCGCGAAAAGTCTGCGTAGCCAGCGGGTCCCGATCCCCGCCGCCCGCACGGAGGCGGTTTCCTGCGGCACTAGACTCGGGGCTCGTGAGTGCAGACTTGACCCAGCGAGCTGAGCTTTCCCCGCAGTACGTTCCGGGGGAGGTTGAGGCACCGCTGTATGCGGCGTGGGAGTCCGGTGGGCTGTTTGGGGCGGACCCGGCCAGGGTGAGCCCGGAGGCGCCGGGGTACTGCGTGGTGATTCCGCCGCCTAATGTGACGGGGTCGCTGCATGTGGGGCATGCGCTGAACCACACGCTGATTGATGCGCTGGTCCGGCGGCGGCGGATGCAGGGGTACACCGCGCTGTGGGTGCCGGGCATGGATCATGCCGGGATCGCCACCCAGAACGTGGTCGAGCGGGAACTGGGCAAGGAGGGCCTGAGCCGGCACGACCTGGGCCGGGAGGCGTTCGTCGACCGGGTGTGGCAGTGGAAGGCTGAGTCGGGCGGGAAGATCCTCGGCCAGATGCGGCGGCTGGGCGACAGCGTGGACTGGAACCGCGAGCGGTTCACGATGGACGAGGGCCTGTCCCGGGCGGTCCAGACGATCTTCAAGCGGCTGTTCGACGACGGCCTCATCTACCGGGCGGAACGGATCATCAACTGGTGCCCGCGCTGCCTGACCGCGCTGTCCGACATCGAGGTGGACCACAGCGACGAGGACGGCGAACTCGTCTCGATCCGGTACGGGGACGGCGATGACAGCGTGGTGGTCGCCACCACCCGGGCCGAGACCATGCTCGGGGACACCGCGGTGGCGGTGCACCCGGACGACCCCCGGTACACCCACCTGATCGGCCGCGAGATTCAGCTGCCGCTGTCCAGCCGGCGCATCCCGGTGGTCGCCGACCCGCACGTGGACCCGGAGTTCGGCACCGGCGCGGTCAAGGTGACCCCGGCGCACGACCCGGACGACTTCGAGATCGGCCGCCGCCACGGCCTGCCCAGCATCACGATCCTGGACGAGCACGGCCGGGTCACCGCCAAGGGGCCGTTCGAGGGCCTGGACCGGTTCGAGGCCCGGCCCGCGGTCGTGGCCGCGCTGCGCGAAGAGGGCCGGATCGTGGCTGAGGTGCGCCCGTACGTGCACTCGGTGGGGCACTGCATGCGGTGCGGCACGGTGGTGGAGCCGCGGCTATCGCTGCAGTGGTTCGTCAAGGTCGGCCCGCTGGCCAAGGCGGCCGGGGACGCGGTGCGCGACGGCCGGGTGCACATCCACCCGGCCGAGATGACCGCGCGCTACTTCGACTGGGTGGACAACATGCACGACTGGTGCATCAGCCGCCAGTTGTGGTGGGGCCACCGGATCCCGGTCTGGTATGGGCCGCGCGGCGAGGTGGTCTGCACCGGCCCGGGCGAGCAGCCGCCGGGCGACGGCTGGCGCCAGGACCCCGACGTGCTGGACACCTGGTTCTCCTCGGCGCTGTGGCCCTGCTCCACGCTGGGCTGGCCGGACGACAGCGCTGACCTGGCCGCCTTCTACCCGACCAGCGTGCTGGTCACCGGGTACGACATCCTGTTCTTCTGGGTGGCCCGGATGATGATGTTCGGGCTGTACGCGATGTCGCAGCGGGAGCCCGCCCAGGCGGTGCCGTTCCGCGACGTGGCCCTGCACGGCCTGGTCCGCGACCAGCACGGCAAGAAGATGTCCAAGTCGCTGGGCAACACGGTGGACCCGCTGGACTGGATCGACCGGTTCGGCGCCGACGCCACCCGGTTCACCCTGGCCCGCGGGGCCAGCCCGGGCGGCGACGTCGCGGTCAGCGAGGAGTGGGTCACCGGCGCCCGTAACTTCTGCAACAAGCTGTGGAACGCCACCCGGTTCGCGCTGCTGAACGGGGCGGCGGTCCCCGCGGGCCAGCCCGATCCGGCGGGGCTGCCCACCGCGGGCCGGTGGATCCTGTCCCGGCTGGCCACGGTGACCGCGGAGACCGACACGCTGTTCGATCGGTTCGAGTTCGGCAAGATCTGCGAGCTGCTGTACCACTTCGCCTGGGACGAGGTGTGCGACTGGTACCTGGAGCTGGCCAAGCCGCAGCTGGCCGCGCCGGACTCCCGTGCTGCCCAGCAGACCCGCGAGGTGCTCGGCTACGTGCTGGACCGGCTGCTCAAGCTGCTGCACCCGGTCATGCCGTTCGTCACCGAGGAACTGTGGACCGCGCTGACCGGCGGCGACAGCATCATGATCGCGCCCTGGCCCGGGCAGCGCCCGGCAGTGCAGCCCGGGGGGCCGGCCTACCACGATCCCAGCGCCGAAGCCGAGATCAGCTCGCTGATGCGGCTGGTCACCGAGGTCCGCCGGTTCCGCTCGGACCAGGGCCTGCGCCCGGGCCAGCCCGTCCCGGCCCGGCTCGGCGGGATCGAGACCACCCCACTCGCCGCGCACCAGGCCAGCATCCGCGCGCTGCTGCGGCTCACCGACCCGCAGGACGGCTTCACGCCGACCGCCACGCTGGTGGCCGAGCAGGTCACCGTGGAACTGGACACGGCGGCCGGCATCGACGTGGCCGCCGAGCGCCGCCGGCTGGACAAGGATCTCGCCGCCGCCCGCAAGGAAGCCGAACAGATGCAGCGCAAGCTGGCCAACGAGTCCTTCCTGGCCAAGGCGCCCGCGGACGTGGTGGCCAGGACCCGGGACCGGCTGGCCGCGGCCCAGGCCGGCATCGACCGGATCACCGGCCGCCTGGCCGCCCTGCCCGGGTCAGCCAGCCGTGCGCAGGGGGTTTCAGCGGATTGAGCCGTCCGGACGAACTGAGCGCCGAGGAGGAGTTGCGCGAGGCGGAGCGCGAGATCCTCACCCGGCGTCCCGAGCACGCCATCGAGCCCACCCTGGACCGCATCGCCGAGCTGGTCTCGCTGCTCGGCGACCCGCAGCGCAGCTACCCGGTCATCCACGTCACCGGCACCAACGGCAAGACCTCCACGGCCCGGATGATCGAGACCCTGCTGCGCACCCGGGGCCTGCGCACCGGCCTGTTCACCAGCCCGCACCTGTCCTCCATCCGGGAACGCATCATGGTCGACGGACGGCCCATCTCAGCCGAGCAGTTCGTGGCCAGCTACACCGAGCTCGCCCCCTACCTGGCGCTAGTGGATGGCCGCCAGCCGGTCCCGCTGTCCTTCTTCGAGGTCCTCACCGGCATGGCGTTCGCCATCTTCGCCGACGTGCCGGTGGACGTCGCCGTCGATCGAGGTCGGCCTCGGCGGCACCTGGGACTCCACCAACGTGGCCGACGGCGCCGTCGCGGTGGTCACCCCGGTCGCCCTGGACCACACCGCCTACCTGGGTGACACCATCGAGGAGATCGCCGCCGACAAGGCCGGGATCATCAAGCCCGGCGCGGTCGCGGTGCTGGCCCAGCAGCCGGTCCCGGCCGCCGACGCCCTGCTCCGCCGGTCCGTCCTGGTCGGCGCCAGCGTGGTCCGCGAAGGCATCGAGTTCGGCGTCCTCAGC
Source organism: uncultured Actinomycetes bacterium (assembly GCA_963711705.1). Classification (GTDB taxonomy): domain Bacteria; phylum Actinomycetota; class Actinomycetes; order Streptosporangiales; family Streptosporangiaceae; genus RYN-230. Next base: position 66,213 of record CAVQFM010000009.1, on the reverse strand, counting down.
CGCGACCTGGCCGTCGGCGGCCAGCGCCTGGACCTGCGCGGTATCCGCGGCGACTACCTGGACATCGCCCTGCCCCTGTTCGGCGCCTTCCAGGCCGGCAACGCCGCCGTTGCCCTGGCCGCCGTCGAGGCATTCGCCTCCGGCGCCCCCCTCCCCGGCCAGTCCACCGACGACTCCGGGCCTCCGGAAGCGGGGCGCCCCGCCTCGGCCGCCCCACCCGGCTGGATCGCCCCCAGCGAGCCGCTCGCCCAGGAACTGGTCCGCGAGGCATTCGCCAAGGTGACCTCCCCAGGACGGCTTGAAATCGTGCGGCGGTCGCCGCTGGTGATCGTCGACTCGGCGCACAACCCGGCCGGCATGGCCGCGTCCATGGAAGGCCTGACCGAGGCGTTCACGTTCGCGTCGGTCATCGGCGTGCTGGCGATCAGCGCCGACAAGGACATCCCTGGTGTCCTGGACGAGCTGGAGCCGGTCGTCGCCGAGCTGGTCGTCACCAGGAACTCCTCGGACCGCTCGATGGACCCGGACAAGCTGGCCGAGCTGGCCGAAGCCGTATTCGGGCCGGACCGGGTGCACCCGGCGGCGCGGCTGGATGACGCGCTGGAGACCGCCGTGCGGCTGGCCGACGAGGCGTCCGGCGAGGAAGGGCTGACCCGGGCCGGGGTCCTGGTCACCGGCTCGGTGATCACCGCCGGGGATGCCCGGACGCTGCTGGCCGCGGCGCCGGGGGAGGCGGCGGCCGGGGCATGAAACGGCTGTGTGCCACCGTGCTGGTGATGGAGGCCATCATCATCGGGCTGGCCATCCCGGTGGCGATCACGATCAACCACGACCCGGCGCGCACGGCCGGGCTGGCCGGCGGCTCACTGGCGGTCGCGGCCGTGCTGCTCGCCGCCGTGGTGAGCCGGGCCGCCACCCGGCCGGTGCTGGTGCTCGGCAGCGTGCTCCAGGTCCTGGTGATCGCGGCCGGGGCGGTGGTGCCGGTGATGTACGCGCTCGGCGCGATCTTCGCCGGGTTCTGGGTGCTGGCTATCTGGATGGGGCGGCGCGCCGAGTCATCCTAAGCCGCTGGGTCGGCCCCGATCAGCGCGACCTCATCCAGGTCGTCGGCCACGGCCAGCGGGGCCCGCCAGATCAGCCGGGTCAGCCCGCCCGGGACCGGCTCGGTGGTCACCGTGCCGCCCACCCGGCTGGCCCGCTCGCACAGCCGGGACAGGTCCCGCCCGTCTCCCGCGGCGCGCGCGGTCGTCCAGGACGCACCGTCGTCGGTGATGGTCAGCGTCACGTTGTCCCCGGCCACGCTGACGGTGACGGCCACCTGGCTGACCCGTGCGCCGCTGCGGGTCAGTGCCTCACGCAGGGTGCCCAGCAGCTGGGTGGCGGCGTGCGGCTGCACCGCCGTGTCCAGCGGGCCATCCAGGCTCACCTCCGGCACGACCCCGAGCCCCGCGGCCAGTTCGGTGGACACGTCCAGGATGCTGCGCCGCAGCCCCAGGTCGAGCAGGCCGGCCCCTGGTCGGCGGTGGGCTGGGGCAGCCCCTGCTCCAGGCTGAAGATCGACTGCCGGAGCAGCTTGATGGAGTCGTCCAGGTTCTGCACGACGTCGTTGATCCGGCTGGTCACCTCGGGCCGCGCCGCCAGCTGGGCCACCCCCTGCAGCGACAGGCCCGCGCCGAACAGCCGCTGGATCACGCCGTCGTGCAGGCTGCGGCCGATCCGGTCCCGGTCGGCCAGCAGGCTCAGCTCGTGCAGCCGGTCCTGGGCCCGGGCGGTTTCCTGCCGGGACCGGTTGACCCGGACCCGCAGCCCGTGCCCAACCAGGGCGATCATGGCCGCGACCGCGGTGGTGAAGAACATCCGCCGGGTCAGCTCGGCCGTGGTCGCCGGGTGCGGGGTCAGCGACATGGCCAGCATCGCGGCCAGCACGACCACCGTGGTGACCACCGACTCCCACCAGCGGTGGAACAACGCGGTCCAGATCAGCGGGCTGAACAGCACGAGGCCCAGGCCGGACTGGGAACCGCCGGCCGCCTCGATGAGCGCGTACACCGAGAACGTGTACAGCAGGGGGACGCTGACCTTGGTCCACGACGGCAGCCCGTCCCAGGGCAGGAAGGCGATCGCGGCGGCGGTCGCGGCCAGCAGCAGCACACTGGCCACCGCGTAACCAGCGGAGACCGGCCCGGGCGGCAGGGCCAGGCTGGCCTCGGCCAGCACGGCCAGCGCGGCGAACGGGGCGATCCGGGTGAGCAGGCCGTCCCGGCGCCACGGAGCCCAGTCCATGGTGGTCTCGGGGACCGCCGTAGCTGACTGCGCCGCCTGGCTGCCGGTCTGCTCGTTCACCGTCGATCTGCTCCTCGTCGGCGTCCCGGCACAGCAGCGGACGGTCCCGCCAGGCGCCGGGGTGGCGAGCCGCCATGCCGCACGCCGGGGATGCCGACCCGGGAGCACAGCGGGCGGATACCTTCCCGAGGATGCCTTACTTAGCGTGGTATGTCCAGGTCACATGGCGGGAGACAGTTCTGTCACACGGCCCGGCGGCGTGCCGTGCGGCCGGGCCCCCGAGGTCGCACCGGTAGGATTCAGGGGCGGCGGGTTTGCCCTCGATCACTCCGGGATCGGCACCGTTGCCACCGGCCAAGAGGAGCAAAGAGTTGAGTCAACGTACCCTTGTCCTAGTCAAACCGGACGGCGTCCGGCGGGGGCTGATCGGCGACGTCATTGCCCGGATTGAGCGCAAGGGCCTGCAGATCGTGGCCATGGATCTGCGGACCATTACCCAGGAAACGGCCGAGGCGCACTACGCCGAGCACGTCGGAAAGCCGTTCTTCGAGCCGCTGCTCGGCTTCATCACCTCGGGCCCGCTGGTCGCCCTCGTCGTGCAGGGCCCACGAGCGGTCGAGGCGTTCCGCGGGCTGGCCGGCGCCACCGACCCAGTCCTGGCCGCGGCGGGCACTATCCGCGGTGATCACGCGTTGAATGTTCAGCAGAACATCGTGCACGGATCCGACTCACCGGACTCCGCCGAGCGGGAAATCAAGATCTTCTTTCCCGACCTCGTTTAGGCGGGCTGACGCTGGCCGATGAACAAACAGAGCGGCTTGAGTGCGCAGGGCTCGGGGCGCGGCAATAAGAGCACAGATCATCCGGCAGACCCTTTTGGGAAGGTACTCGTTCCTCATGAGCAACGCGCTGGCGTTTCTGGGCCGTGACATGGCGGTCGACTTGGGTACCGCGAACACCCTGGTCTACGTGCGGGGCCGCGGCATCGTGCTCAACGAGCCCTCCGTGGTGGCGCTGAACACGAATACCGGCCAGATCGTTGCCGTGGGGGTCGAGGCGAAACGGATGATCGGGCGGACGCCGGGCAACATCGTGGCCGTGCGGCCGCTCAAAGACGGGGTCATCGCCGATTTCGACGTGACCGAGCGCATGCTGCGCTATTTCATCCAGAAGGTGCACCGGCGCCGGCACCTGGCCAAGCCCCGGGTCGTCGTGGCGGTGCCCAGCGGCATCACCGGGGTGGAGCAGAGCGCGGTCAAGGAAGCCGGGCACCAGGCGGGCGCCCGGCGGGTGTACATCATCGAGGAGCCGATGGCCGCGGCGATCGGGCCGGCCTGCCGGTCAACGAGCCGACCGGGAACATGGTGGTGGACATCGGCGGGGGCACCACGGAGGTCGCCGTGATCTCCCTGGGCGGCATCGTCACCTCCCAGTCGATCCGGGTGGCCGGCGACGAACTGGACCAGGCGATCATCACGTTCGGCAAGAAGGAATACTCGCTCATGCTCGGCGACCGCACCGCCGAGGAGATCAAGATGGCGCTGGGCTCGGCCTACCCGTCGGTGGATGAGCCGCACGCCGAGATCCGCGGCCGGGACCTGGTGAGCGGCCTGCCCAAGACCATCGTGATCTCCGCCGAGGAGATCCGCCGGGCCATCGAGGAGCCGGTCGCGCTGATCGTGGACACCGTCAAGACCACGCTCGACAAGTGCCCGCCCGAGCTGGCCGGCGACGTGATGGACCGGGGGATCGCGCTCACCGGCGGCGGCGCGCTGCTGCGCGGGCTGGCCGACCGGCTGCGGGAGGAAACCGGCATGCCGGTCCACGTCGCCGACAACCCGCTCGACTCGGTGGTGCTGGGTACCGGCAAGTGCGTAGAGGACTTCGATACCCTGCGTCAGGTACTGGTTCCCGAGTCCAGACGCTAAGCCTCCCGTCCGGGGCGGGAACACGCCGCCTGGGCTGCGGCAGCTAACAGGGGTACGGCCAGCTGCGTGGATGAGGAGACCTGGTGCACGACACCCGGCGAACCCGTCTCGTTCTCGGGGCGCTGCTGGTGGCCGCGCTGGCCCTGATCACCATCGACTACCGGGGCGGGATCACCTCGCCGCTGAGCGGGCTGCGCTCGATGGGCGGCACCATCTTCGGGTCGGCGGAGAGCGCGGCCAGCCTGGTCACCCGGCCGGCCGCGGCGTTCGCGGACGATCTGACCGATGGATCCGGCTCGTCGGCCCAGGTCCACGCGCTGCAGCGGCAGGTGAGCGAGCTGCGCGGCGAACTGAGCCAGCAGCGGCTGAGCAAGTACGCGCAGCGGCAGCTCGGCCAGCTGCTGCAGCTGGCGGGCCGGGGCCGGTACCGGATCGTGACCGCCAGCGTCATCGCGGCCGGGGCCGCCTACGACGACTCGGTCACCATCGACGCCGGGCGCGCCGACGGCATCAAGCCGGATGAGACCGTGCTGAACGGGCAGGGCCTGGTCGGCACGGTCACCTCGGTGACCTCGACCACGTCCACCGTGCTGCTGGCCACCGACGCCAGCGTGACCGTGGGGGTGCGGCTGGCCGGCACCGGGCAGATCGGCGTGGTCACCGGCACCGGCAAGAGCATGTACGGCACCGGGCTGCTCCGCCTCCAGGTGTTCGACGTCAACGCGGTGCTGCGCCCCGGGCAGCAGCTGGTCACGTTCGGGTCGGCGGGCGGGCGGCCCTACGTGCCCGGCGTGCCGGTGGGCGTGATCACCCGGGTCGAGGGCACGGCCACCTCGCTGACCAGGACCGCGCTGGTCCGCCCGTACGCGGACGACACCGCGCTGGGCGTGGTCGGCGTGGTGATCGTGCCGCCGCGGACCAACCCGCGGTTCTCGGTGCTGCCGCCCAGCCCGACCCCGGCCCCGACGGTCACGGTGACCGCCTCGCCCAGCGCCACCGGCCGCTCCGGCCAGCCGGGCGCGCCGACACCGAACCCCACGGGATCGGGGCACTGACGTGGTGCGGCGCACCGCGCTGGCCGCTGGGCTGCTGCTGGGCGCGATCCTGATTCAGCTGATCGTCCTGGACAACCTGCGGCTGCCCGGTGCGGCCGGTCCCGACCTCGTGCTGCTCACCGTGGTGGCGCTGGCCGCCTGCGCCGGGCCGGTCGAGGGCATGCTGGGTGGGTTCGCCGCGGGCCTCGCGCTCGACGTGGCCCCGCCCGCCAGCCACCTGGTCGGGCAGTACGCGCTGGTGTTCTGCCTGGTCGGATACGCCGCCGGGGTGATCGGCGCCGATCCGGACAAGTCGGCCTGGCTGCCGCTGGCCGTGGTGGCGGTGGGCTCGGCGGTCGGTGAGCTGCTCTACGCGCTGACCGGGATGCTGTTCGGCGACCCAAACGTCACCTGGACCGCGATCGGCCGGGCGGTGCCCGCCGCCATCGTCTACGACCTGCTGCTCAGCCCGTTCGTGCTGTACGGGGTGGCCCGGGCCTACGGGGTGGCCACCCAGGGCCTGGCCGCGCTGCGCGGCACCGCCGGCCAGTCGCTGACGGCCTCCCCGCTGGCCGCCGCGGCGGGCGTGGCCGCCGTGTCCGGCAGCGTGCTGCGGGACAGTGGCACCGGCGGAGCGCCCCGGCTGCGGGCCCGGGCGCTGCGCGCCGGGGCCACCCAGGGCGGGTCGGCCAGCGGCGGGCGGCTGCCCCAGCGGGCCCCGGCCCGGCCGGTGCACCTGCGGCTCGGCGGGTCCAGCGGGATGCAGGGCGGCTCGGCCAGCGGCACCCGGGTGCCCAGGACCCGGCCCGCCGCCCCGGTTCAGTTGCGGCTGGGCAGCCGCAACTGGGCCAGCCGGTACCGCACCGGCCTCCAGGCGCGGCCGGTGGCGCTGCGGCTGGGCAGCCGGGACTGGGCCAGCCGGTACCGGGGTGGCCTGGCGGGCGGCGGCGCGGTTGCCCGCAGCGGCCTGCTCGGGGACGGGGCGGGCGGCCGGGCGCTGCGGCCATCCCGCGGTCCCCGGCTGCGCGGCGGGGTCATGGCGGGCGGGTCGGCCAGCGCGGCCCGGGTCACCATCAGCCGGCCACCCCGCCCCGTCCACCTGCGGCTCGGCTCGGCGCGGCGCCGTGACGGGGCGGTCGGCGGTTCGGTGCTGGGCCGCAGGCCCAGATCGGTGCTGGGCCGCAGGCCCAGGCCAGGCGCATTCTCCAGCGGCCGGCCGCTGGTCAGCGCGCCCCGATGGCGTTCAAGAGGAAAAGCACATGTGCCGCGGTTCCGGCGCGCCGCGCCGGGAACCATCAACGGCCGGAGGCCGGGCTGGCCTCGGCGGCAAGGGCCGCGGGCTGCTGGGCAGGCGGCGGGGCCGGGCCAGGTTCGGCGGGCGGCGGCTGTGGGGCAAGCGGATGGGGGGATTGCCATGATCCCGGCGTCGCGGCGGCGCCTGTTCGTGCTGTACGCGCTGGTGGGCGCGCTGCTCATCACGCTCGGCGGCCGGCTGTGGTACCTGCAGGTGATGACGGGCAGCAGCTACGCCCGGCTGGCTGCCCAGGACCAGACACAAACCGTGATCACCCCCGCGGTCCGCGGCAAGATCCTGGATGACGGCGGCCAGCCGCTGGCCGACAACGCCAGCTCGCTCGTGGTCACGGTGAACATGATGGACCTGGCCGCGCAGCCGGACGGCGGCGCTCGTGTGCTGCACCGGCTGGCCAGCCTGCTCGGCATGTCGCACAAACTGCTGACCGAGAAGGTGCGGCTGTGCAACGCGCACGTGTCCCAGCCGTGCTGGCCGGGCTCGCCGTACCAGCCCGTCCCGGTCAAGCAGAACGTGCCGGACAACGTGGCCGTGCAGATCATGCAGGATCACGCGCGGTACCCCGGGGTGAGCGCGGGCGTGGTCCCGCTGGCCCGCTACCCCAAGCCGGACGGCGCGCTGCCCGCGCAGGTCCTCGGCTACCTCGGCCCGATCACCCCGCAGCAGATGAAGCAGCAGCACCTGCCGACCACCGGCTTCTCCGGGACCGACCTGGTCGGCCAGGCGGGCCTGCAGCTGCAGTACAACAAGTGGCTGCAGGGCACCCCGGGCCAGGACGTGCTGTCGGTGAACAACGCGGGCCAGCAGCTCGGCACCCTGCGCTCCGCCCCGCCGCAGACCGGCGACAACCTGGTGACCAGCATCAACGCGCAGCTGCAGGGCGACGTGCAGAACATCCTGGCCACCACCATCCGCAAGGCACAGCAGGAGGGCAACGTGCACGCGACCACCGGCGCGGCGGTGGTGCTGACCACCACCGGGCGGGTGGTGGCCATGGCCAGCGTGCCCAGCTACAACCCGAGCATCTGGACCGGCGGGATCTCGAATCAGCAGTACCGGCAGCTGTTCGGCAAGGCCGCGGGCGAGCCGATCCTGAACCGGGTCACCCAGGGTCAGTACGCGCCCGGCTCCACGTTCAAGGTGACGTCCGCCGCGGCCGCGGTCAGCGCCGGCTACAGCCTGGACCAGCACCTACAACTGCCCGGCCAGGTACAACATCGGCAGCCAGTCCTTCATCAACGACGGCCAGAACAACCTCGGCCCGATGAGCCTGCACGAAGCCCTGGTGGTCTCCTGCGACACGGTCTTCTACGAGCTGGCCAACCAGATCTACCAGCATGACCGCACGCGGTACAACGTGGTCACCAAGCCGGACGTGCCGGTGCAGGAGATGCAGAAGATGGAGGTGGCCTGGGGCTTCGGCAAGACTCCCGGGATCGACCTGCCCGAGCAGAGCCCGGGCAGCATCCCCACCCGGGCCTGGCTCTACTACCTGTGGAAGGCCAATGCCCATGCCGGGCAGAACTGGTGCAAGTACGGCAAGGCCAACGGCACCTACATCCAGCAGATCGAGTACCAGGACTGCCATTACGGCAACGTGTGGGAGCCCGGCCAGGCGGCGATCGCCGCCATCGGCCAGGGGTACGTGACGGTCACCCCGCTGCAGCTGGCCAACGCCTACGCGGCCCTGGCCAACGGGGGCAAGCTGTACAGCCCGCGGATCGGCAAGGCCATCATCGGCCCGGACGGCCAGGTGGTGAAGCGGATCTACCCCAAGCTGATCCGGCGGCTCCCGGTGTCGGCCGGCACCCTGGCCTACATCCGGGGCGCGCTGGCCGACGTGACCACCGGCGGGGGCACCGCGGCCGGGGCGTTCAGCGGTTTCCCGCGCGGTCAGGTCTGCGTGGCCGGCAAGACCGGTACCGCCGAGGTGTTCAACAGCTCGGTCACCTCGGTGTTCGCCTCGTTCGCGCCGTGCGGTAACCCGAAGTACGTGGTCGTGGTCATGGTGCCGCAGTCCAACTTCGGCGCCGACGTGGCCGCGCCCGCGGTCCGGCAGATCTACGACAGCATCTACGGCCTGGAGGGGCATAAGGCCGCGCTGCCCGGCGGGAACCTGCCGCACGGGCTGCCGAAAATCGCGGCCGATGGCACGATTACCCCGCCGGCTGGGTATAGGGGCCGGTGATGAGCCTCGGCACCAGGGACTACGGCGCGCTCCGCGCCCTCACCTCCGGCCAGGCCAGGAAGCCCCTGCGGGCGCGGGCGCTGGCCAAGGACTCGCCGCTGCGCAAGTACGACTGGGTGCTGCTCGTGGTGGTGGTGGCGCTCAGCCTGGCCGGCACGCTGCTGGTCTACTCGGCCACCCAGCCCGCCGCCGACCCGCGCGGCTACCTGATCAAGCAGCTGATCAACGTGGGCCTGGGGCTGGGCCTGCTGGTCGCGGTGAGCCTGCTGGACTACCGGCAGATCCGGCTGCTCGCGCCGATCGTCTACGGCGCCGCGTGCCTGGGCCTGGTGGTGGTGCTCAGCCCGATCGGCAGCACGGTGAACGGGGCCAAGGCCTGGATCAACCTGCCCGCGGGCTTCCAGGTGGAGCCGTCCGAGTTCGCGAAGATCGCGCTGGTCCTGATGATCGCGCTGGTCTTCGGCGAGCTGCGGGACAGCGGGCGGATCCCGCGGCCGCGGCACGTGGCGGGCGTGCTCGCGCTGGCCGCGGTCCCGATCGCGCTGATCGAGCGGGAGCCCGCGCTGGGCGTGGTCATCCTGCTCGTCGCCATCACGTTCGGCATGATCGCGCTGTCCGGGCTGCGGCTGCGCTGGGTGGCGGGCCTGTTCGCGGCGGCCGGGCTGGCCGTGTTCGCCGTGTTCCAGCTGCACCTGCTGCGCAGCTACCAGCTGGACCGGCTGACCGCGTTCCTGCACCCGATGGCCGACCCGAGCGGCACCGGCTACGAAACGCTGCACTCCAAGATCATGATCGGCTCGGGTGGCATGTTCGGCACCGGGCTGCTGAAGAGCCAGCTGGTCACCGCGAACTTCGTGCCCAACCAGCAGACCGACTTCATCTTCAGCGTCGCGGGCCAGGAGATCGGCTTCGTCGGCTGCGCCGTGATCATCGGGCTGCTGGCCGTGCTGGTGTTCCGCGCGCTGCGCATCGCCAGCCGGGCCGACGACCAGTTCGGCATGCTGGTCGCGTCGGGTATCGCGATCTGGTTCGGCCTGCAGTCGTTCATCAACATCGGCATGACGATCGGCATCATGCCGGTGACCGGGCTGCCGCTGCCGTTCGTGTCCTACGGCGGGTCGGCCATGTTCGCGGACATGATCGCGATCGGCGTGCTGCAGTCGGTGCACCGGCGGCGCTCGGTCTTCGGGTAGCGCGGCACCGGTTCCCGGTGATGACCGGTGGTTGCGGGTGACGACCGGTGTTCGGGTGACCACAGCGTTTCGGGCTGGCGATATTCTGTCCAGATGCCTGTGGAATCGGTCTACCCCCGCCTGGAGCCCCTGCTGCCCCAGGTGCGCAAGCCGATCCAGTACGTCGGCGGCGAGCTGAACTCGGTGGTCCGCGACTGGGACGCCGCGGAGGTCCGCTGGGCCCTGATGTACCCGGACGCCTACGAGGTGGGCGTGCCCAACCAGGGCCTCCAGATTCTCTACGAGGTGCTCAACGAGCGCGACTGGATACTGGCCGAGCGCACCTACAGCGTGTGGCCGGACCTGGCCGCGCTGATGCGCTCCCACGGCATCCCGCAGTTCACCGTGGATGCGCACCGCCCGGTGGGCGCGTTCGACGTGCTGGGGGTGAGCTTCGCCACCGAGCTGTGCTACACGAACCTGCTGACCGCGCTCGACCTGGCCGGCCTGCCGCTGTCCGCGGCCGACCGGGCCGACGGGCAGCCGCTGGTGCTGGCCGGCGGGCACGCCGCGTTCAACCCGGAGCCCATCGCCGAGTTCCTGGACGGCGCGGTGCTGGGCGACGGTGAGCAGGCCGTGCTGACCATCTCCGGCCTGATCCGGGACTGGAAGCGGGCGGGCCGGCCGGGCGGCCGGGACGGCCTGCTGGAGCGCCTGGCCATCGACGGCGGGGTGTACGTGCCCCGCTTCTACGACGTGGACTACCTGCCGGACGGGCGGATCAAGCGGGTCGCGCCCAACCGCAGCGGGGTGCCGTTCAGCATCGCCAAGCACACCGTGATGGACCTGGACGAGTGGCAGTACCCCCGCAAGCCGCTGGTCCCGGTGGCCGAGTCGGTGCACGAGCGGTTCAGCGTGGAGATCTTCCGCGGGTGCACCCGGGGCTGCCGGTTCTGCCAGGCCGGGATGATCACCCGGCCGGTGCGCGAGCGGAGCATCACCGCCATCGGCGACATGGTCGAGCGCGGGCTGGCCGAGAGCGGGTTCAGCGAGGTCGGCCTGCTCTCCCTGTCCAGCGCCGACCACAGCGAGATCGACGACGTGGTCACCGGGCTGGCCGACCGCTACGAGGGCACGTCCACCGGCCTGTCCCTGCCGTCGACCCGGGTGGACGCGTTCAACGTGACGCTGGCCAACGAGCTGTCCCGGGGCGGCCGCCGGTCCGGGCTGACCTTCGCCCCGGAGGGCGGCTCGGAGCGGATCCGCAAGGTGATCAACAAGATGGTCACCGAGGAAGACCTGATCGACGCCGTGCGCACCGCCTACGCCAGTGGGTGGCGGCAGGTGAAGCTCTACTTCATGTGCGGCCTGCCGACCGAGCAGGACGAGGACGTGCTGGCCATCGCCGGCCTGGCCCGCAAGGTGATCCAGGCCGGGCGGGAGGCGACCGGCCGCCGGGACATCCGGTGCACCGTGTCGATCGGCGGGTTCGTGCCCAAGCCACACACCCCGTTCCAGTGGGCGGCGCAGTGCGATCACCCCACCGTGGACAGCCGGCTGCGCCAGCTGGGCGCCGCGCTGCGCGCCGACCCCGGGTACGGGCGGGCCGTGGGCTACCGCTACCACGACGGGCGGCCGTCAGTCATCGAGGGCCTGCTGTCCCGCGGTGACCGCCGGGTGGCCAAGGTGATCAGGGCGGCGTGGCAGGACGGGGCCCAGTTCGACGGGTGGAGCGAGCACTTCTCGTTCGACCGGTGGGCCCGCTGCGCCGAGCAGGCGCTGGCCGGGGACCAGGTCGATCTGGCCTGGTACACCACCCGGGAGCGGGACTACAGCGAGGTGCTGCCCTGGGACCACCTGGACGCGGGCCTGGACCGCGACTGGCTGTGGCAGGACTGGCAGGACGCGGTCGACCCGGCCGGCGCGGCTGAGGTGGAAGATTGCCGCTGGACCCCGTGTTATGACTGCGGGGTGTGCCCGACCATGGGGACTGAGATACAGACCGGCCCGACCGGCCGCAAGCTGCTGCCGCTGACCGTTGCCGCTGGGCCGGCCGCGGGCGGAGCGGCCGCGGCGGGAGGCGCCGACTAGATGCCAGCTGCTGAGCAGTCCGGCGCAGGCCAGGCCCGGCCGCCGACACGCAGCGCTGATAAGGCGCCCGTCGTCCAGCGGCTTACCGTCCGGTACGCTAAAAGAAACAGGATGCGATTCGCCAGTCACAGAGACATCGCGCGGGCTGTTGAGCGGGGGGTACGCAAGGCCGAGCTGCCTATCGCCTATTCCGCGGGCTTCACGCCGCACCCGAAGATCTCTTACGCTGGCGCGGCCCCGACGGGGACGGCGAGCGAGGCCGAGTACCTGGAGCTTTCGCTGACGGCACAGCGTGACGTCGCGGATGTGCGGGACCGGCTCGACGCAGCCCTGCCGGACGGGATTGATGTGATAGACGTGACCGAGGAAGCCAGTTCCCTGGGCGCCGGGAGGTTCGAGGCGTCCCGCTGGGAAGTGGCTCTCCCCGGGGTCAGCCACCACGAGGCGGCGGCCGCCGCGGAGACCTTCCTGGCCTGTGAGGGCGTGGAGGTCGAGCGGCTGACCAGCAAGGGGATCCGGCGGATGGATGCCCGCGCCGCGGTGGTCACGATGCAGGCCGACTGGCGTGCCGCGACGGAGCGGACCGCCGGGTATGCGATACTTCGAATGGTTGTTCAGCACCTGACACCTGCTGTTCGACCCGACGACATCCTGACTGCACTTCGCCGTGTGGCTGGGCTTGTGCCGCCGTCACCACCGTTGGTGACCCGGCTGGCCCAAGGGCCGCTCGCGACCGTGACGGCGGCAGCCGGGCCCGCAGGGCAGCACGTGCCCGCGGGACCTCCCGCAGGCCGCGCGTCCCGGGTGGCGGCATCCCAGCCCTCCAGCGCGCAGCCGCTGGGGGCGCCGCCACAGGCGCGGAGCGCCGCACAGGAACATGTAGAGACAACGCGCCTGGAAGCGCAGCCGGCCGAGATGGCCGGCGCGGTTCCGCTGAGCGCGTGCGACCAGCTCCCGCGCGGAGCGGCGGGTTCCCAGCGAACCCACGCGCCCGGGAGCCTGACGGGAGATAGCCCGGATGCTCGAAACCGAGCGCAGCGAGACAGAACGCAACAGTGATAGTGACGGAGGTGCGGCGCCGTCTGGCGTGACCGCAGCGCCGGCCAGCAGCCAGCGTGAGGCGGCCGGCCAGGCGGAGCCTGCGGGCAGCGAGCCCGCGGCCCGCACACGCTCCGCACGCCGGCCCCGGCGGGCCGCCACCAGGGCGGCCGGGCCACCGGCCGCCGTCACGGCGCCGCCGGCGCCGGGTGGTGCCGCCGCCCCGGAGGGCGCGGGTACCGGCCCGGATGGCGCGGGCGCGGCCAGCAGCGCGGCGGTAGCGGCGCCGCCTGGGGCGGCGGCCGTGCCCGCGGTGCCGAGCGCGGCGCCGGCCGCGCCGGTGACCACCCCGGCCGGAGCAGGCGCGGTGCCACCGGCTACCTTCCAGCCACCCCCGGTCATCTTCCAGCCGCCAGCGGCAGACCAGCCCGCGGCGGACCGGGGCCGGGCCCGGGACGAGGCTTCCGGCGGTGACGACAGCCCGGACGAGACCGCCCGGGACGGCGCTGGCGACGGTACCGCCCGCAAGCGGCGGCGCCGCGGCGGCCGGTCCAAGGGCCAGGACGGCGACGGCGAGACCGGCGGCGAGAACGCCGCCGAGCCGGCCAGCGGTGAATCCGCCGCCCGGGAGGCGGACCGGGGCAGCCGGGCCGACGCCGATGGTGGCCAGGCCGCGGACAAGAAGACCAGCGACAAGAAGAGCGCGGACAGGAAGAGCGCGGACAAGAAGAGCGCGGACAAGGCGGCCGACGGCCAGCGGCGCGCGGCCGACGGGGGCGCGGACAGCGACGACGCGGACGACGAGGAGGCCGGCGAGGGCGGCACCAGGCGCCGGCGGCGCCGCCGGCGCCGTGGCTCGGCCGCCGATGGCGACCAGCCCGCGTCGGACGACCCGCCCAACACCGTGGTGCACGTGCGGGTGCCGCGCCCGCACAACGGTGACGAGCCGGTGTCCGCCAGCGATGTGAAGGCCGTCCGCGGGTCGACCCGGCTGGAGGCCAAGCGGCAGCGGCGGCGCGAGGGCCGGGAATCCGGCCGCCGGCGCCCGCCGGTCATCTCCGAGTCGGAGTTCCTGGCCCGCCGGGAGTCGGTGGACCGCGTGATGGTCGTCCGGCAGCAGGAGGACCGCACCCAGATCGCGGTGCTCGAGGACGGCGTGCTGGTCGAGCACTACGTGGACAAGGCCAGTCACCAGTCCCTGGTCGGCAACGTCTACCTGGGCAAGGTGCAGAACGTCCTGCCGTCCATGGAGGCCGCCTTCGTGGACGTGGGCAAGGGCCGCAACGCCGTGCTGTACGCGGGCGAAGTCAACTTCGACGCGAGCGGGCTGGAGGGCGAGTCCAAGCGCATCGAGTCCGCGCTCAAGTCCGGCCAGGCCGTGCTGGTCCAGGTGACCAAGGACCCGGTCGGGCACAAGGGCGCCCGGCTGACCAGCCAGGTGAGCCTGCCCGGCCGCTACCTGGTCTACGTGCCGGGCGGCTCCATGATGGGCATCAGCCGCAAGCTGCCCGATAAGGAGCGGACCCGGCTGAAGCAGATCCTCAAGCAGGTCATGCCGGAGGGTGCTGGCGTCATCGTGCGCACCGCCGCGGAAGGCGCGACCGAAGAGGAACTGTCCCGCGACGTGGCGCGGCTGTCTGCGCAGTGGGCGGCCATCGAGCAGAAGGCCAAGACGGCCAGTGCCCCCGAGCTGCTGTACAGCGAGCCCGACCTGACCATCCGGGTGGTCAGGGACATCTTCAACGAGGACTTCGCCTCGCTGGTGGTGGCCGGGGACGAAGGCTGGGACCTGGTCAACGAGTACGTCCGGTACGTGGCCCCGCACCTGGCCGACCGGGTCAGCCACTACACCGACGACGAGGACGTGTTCGCCAAGTACCGGATCGACGAGCAGCTGGCCAAGGCGCTGGAGCGCAAGGTGTGGCTGCCCAGCGGCGGCTCGCTGGTGATCGATAACACCGAGGCGATGACCGTCGTCAACGTCAACACCGGGAAGTTCACCGGCCAGGGCGGCAACCTGGAAGAGACGGTCACCCGCAACAACCTGGAAGCCGCCGAGGAGATCGTCCGGCAGCTCCGGCTGCGGGACGTGGGCGGCATCATCGTGATCGACTTCATCGACATGGTGCTGGAGAGCAACCGCGAGCTGGTGCTGCGGCGGATGCTCGAATGCCTGGCCCGGGACCGGACCAAGCACCAGGTGGCCGAGGTCACCTCGCTGGGCCTGGTCCAGATGACCCGCAAGCGGGTCGGGGCCGGGCTGCTCGAGGCGTTCTCCGAGCCGTGTGACTGCTGCAACGGCCGCGGCCGCATCATCACGCTGGACCTGGCCGAGGTGGGCAACGGCGGCCACGGCCGGCACGGCGGGGCTGACGGGCGGCAGGCGGCGGGCAGCCGCCAGGACAAGAATGGCCGTCAGGACAAGAACGGCCGCCAGGACAAGAACGGCCAGCCAGACAAGGGCGGCCAGGACCGGGCCGGGCAGCGCAAGAACGGCCAGGCCGAGCCGGGCGAGGGCGACGGCCAGCCGGCTGAGCGCCAGTCAGGCGGCCGGCGGCGGCGCCGGTCCAGCGGGTCAGCCGGGGCGGACACCAGCCAGGCCGGCCCGGCCGTGCTGGCCGAGGACCCCGGGCCGGCTCCGGCTTCTGCGGGCCCAGCCGCTGCCTCGCCAGCCCCTGAGAGCGCTCCGGAGCCGGAAGGCACGTCCTACCCGGGGGCCACCCCGGCTCCGGAAGTCAGTGCGCTCCCGGCCGGCGCGGTCCCGGAGGGCACACCGGCCTGGGAAGGCACTCCGCTGCCCGCGGCCGCCCCGGCGGCACCAGACGCACCGGCCCCGGAGAGCGGGCCAGCCCAGGACGCGGCGGACCCGGGGCAGGCGCACCGGCCGGATGACCCGGCCGCGCCGGGTACCGATCAGGCCGCCTGGTGATCGCGGCGGGATGAGGGGTACTGCTTTTCTGATAACCTGAGTGGTCGGCGCACAGCGTGAATCCGGGGCCATCTCGGCCCCAAGGGTGACGTGTGCAACGCAGGCAGGCCCTCGTCGTTATGCCATCCCGCTCGCGCGGGCGGCGCGGTGGGCCCGCGCAGGCATAACCCGGACGAGAGGCCAGGCGGCCCGGCCGCCCTGAGGAGACAGGCCGCGGCTTAGCCGCATAAGGCAGAGAGCGAGTTCTCGGTGTACGCGATCGTGCGCTGCGGTGGCAGGCAGGAGAAGGCGGCGGTAGACGACGTTCTGACCGTCAACACGGTGGCCGGTGACATCGGCTCCAGCGTTACCCTGCCGGCGTTGCTCGTTGTCGATGACGGCAAGGTCATCAGCGACCCGGCCGAGCTCGGTGGCTTCCAGGTCACCGCGGAGATCCTGGGCCCGGTGGCCGGCCCCAAGATCAACATGATCCACTACCGGAACAAGACTGGTTACCGGCGGCGGCTGGGTCACCGGCAGCACTACACCCAGCTGAAGATCACCGGCATCGGTTCCGCGAAGACCGCGAAGGCCGGTGCGGCCAAGTCCCGCGCCGCGAAGAAGGAGAGCTGACGTGGCTCACAAGAAAGGTGCATCGTCCAGCCGGAACGGCCGCGACTCCGCGGCGCAGCGCCTTGGCGTCAAGCGCTTCGGCGGCCAGCGGGTCAACGCGGGCGAGATCATCGTGCGCCAGCGTGGCACGCACTTCCACCCCGGGCCCGGTGTCGGCCGGGGGAGTGATGACACGCTGTTCGCCCTGGTCAGCGGTACCGTCGAGTTTGGCAGCGTGCGCCGCCGCCGGGCGATAAGCATCGTGGCCGGGCCCGGGCCCCGGGACGGCAGCCCGGCGGCGCATTAGGCCCGCCCAGCAGCGATTTAGGTCAGGGGTGGACCGGGGCCCGGTCCACCCCTGACGCATGTACCGGACGGACCGGCACTGGCCGGCCCAGGACGCAGCAGGAAGGAGTGTCATGGCGGAGTTCGCGGACCGGGCACTCCTGCGCATCAAAGCGGGCGACGGCGGGCACGGCTGTGCCTCCGTGCACCGGGAGAAGTTCAAGCCGCTCGGCGGCCCGGATGGGGGTAACGGCGGGCGTGGCGGGGACGTGGTCCTCGAAGTGCACCCGAGCGTGGCCACCCTGCTGGACTTCCACCGCCGCCCGGTGCGCCGGGCCGGCAACGGCAAGCAGGGCTCCGGGTCCAACCGGAACGGCGCGGCCGGAGCCGACCTGGTGATCCAGGTCCCGGACGGTACTGCGGTCACCACCGAGGACGGGGAAGTCCTGGCTGACCTGGTCGGCGCCGGCACCCGGTTCGTCGCGGCCGAAGGCGGCCGGGGCGGGCTGGGCAACGCCGCGCTCGCCTCCGCGCGGCGCAAGGCCCCCGGGTTCGCCCTGCGCGGCGAGCCCGGCGCCGGACTGTCCCTGGTGCTCGAGCTGAAGACGGTGGCTGACGCCGGGCTGGTGGGCTTCCCTAACGCGGGCAAGTCCTCGCTGATCGGCGCGATGTCCGCGGCCCGGCCCAAGGTCGGCGACTATCCGTTCACCACGCTCACCCCGCACCTGGGCGTGGTCGAGGCCGGGGACGTCCAGTTCGTCGCCGCCGACGTGCCCGGCCTCATCCCCGGCGCCAGCCAGGGCAAGGGGCTGGGCCTGGACTTCCTGCGGCACGTCGAACGGTGCGCGGTGCTGGTCCACGTGCTCGACTGCGCCGCCCCCGAGATGAGCGGCGACCCGGGCCGTAACCCGGTCGCCGACTTCGACGTGATCGAGGCGGAACTCGCCGCCTATGAGGATGTCACCGGCGCGGACCTGCGCGGCCGGCCGCGGATCGTCGCGCTCAACAAGGTCGACCTGCCCGCCGCGCGGGCCGTGGCCGGCCAGGCGGCCGGGGTCCTCGCCCGGCGTGGGCTGACCGTGTGCCAGGTGTCCGCGGCAACCCGGGAGGGCCTGCGTGAGCTGGCCTTCGCCATCGCCGCGGTGGTGGCCGAGGTCCGCTCGGCCGCCCCGGCGGCCGAGCCGACCCGGCGGATCATCCGGCCGCAGCCCACCAGTGGCCCCGAGTTCGAGATCGAGCAGACCGGCCCCAACGCCTTCCTGGTGCGCGGGGCCAAGCCGTGGCGCTGGGTGCAGCAGACCGACTTCGCCAACGAGGAGGCCGTCGGCTACCTGGCCGACCGGCTGGCCAAGCTCGGCGTGGAAGAGGCGCTGGCCGGGGCGGGCGCGGACGACGGAGCCGAGGTGCTGATCGGTAACGGGGAGGACGCGGTCGTGTTCGACTGGGCCCCCGACATCCCCTCCGGGGAGCAGCACGGCCTGGGCCCGCGCGGCACCGACCGCCGCCTGTCCCGATGACCCCCACCTCCCGGTGTCACCCGCCCCGGCCCCACCCCCAGCCAGCCCAATGACCCACGCTTGGTGGTGGCAGCGAGCCCGCCCCACCCCCGTCACTCACCCCGCAACCCCATTTAGCACACCAGCCCCACCAGCCCCACCAGCCCGGCCTCCCCTTCGTGATCATGAGGTTGGGGCTAAAAGAGTGGCCCCTAAGTCATGATCACGAAGGGGGCCACGAGCGATACCGGGGCGGGGAGTGCGCGCGGGCGGGGTGATATTGCGTCCGCGGACCGGGTGGTGGTCAAGGTTGGGTCGTCGTCGCTGACCACGGACGAGGGCGGGATCGACGAGGGGCGGATCGCGGCGCTGGCCGACACACTGGCCGCCCGGGTGGCCAGTGGCCGCCAGGTGGTGCTGGTCTCGTCCGGGGCGATCGCGGCCGGGCTGGCCCCGCTCGGGCTGCCCCGCCGGCCGCGCGACCTGGCCACCCAGCAGGCGGCGGCCAGTGTCGGGCAGGGGCTGCTGGTCGCCCGGTACACCGCGGCGTTCGCCCGGCACGGCGTGCGCACCGGGCAGGTGCTGCTCAGCGCGGACGACCTGATGCGCCGGGCGCACTACCGCAACGCCCAGCGGACGCTGAGCCGGCTGCTGGAACTGGGTGTGCTGCCAATCGTCAACGAGAACGACACGGTGGCCACCGACGAGATCAGGTTCGGCGACAACGACCGGCTGGCCGCGCTGGTCGCGCACGTGGTCCGGGCCGGCGCGCTGGTCCTGCTGTCCGACGTGGACGGCCTGTACGATGCCGACCCGCGGCGGCCCGGCGCGCGGCTCATCCCCGAGGTGCGCAGCCAGGCCGACCTGGCCGGGGTCACCCTGGGCCGGGCCAGCGCCACCGGGGCCATCGCGGTGGGCACCGGCGGCATGGTGACCAAGGTGGACGCGGCCCTGATCGCCACCGAGGCGGGCATCCCGACCGTGGTGGCGAGCGCCGCCGCGGCGCGGTCAGCCCTGGACGGGCAGCCGGCCGGGACCTACTTCGCGCCGGGCGGGCGGCGGCCCGGGGCGCGGCAGCTGTGGCTGGCCCACGCGGCCGTCGCCCGGGGCAGCCTGCGGCTCGACGACGGGGCGGCGGCGGCGATCGAGTCGGGCCGCGCCTCCCTGCTGCCTGCGGGGATCACCGGCGTGGACGGTGGTTTCGAGGCGGGCGACCCGGTCGACCTGTGCGACCCGGAGGGCCAGGTGATCGCCCGCGGCCTGGTCAACTACGACGCCACGGAGATCCCGGCGATGATGGGCCGGTCTACCCGCGACCTGGCCGCGGAACGCGGGCCGGAGTACGAGCGGGAGATCGTGCACCGGGACGGCCTGGTGCTGCTGGGCGGCCCGCGCCGCCGCGGCGGCTCCCCCCGCCGGGCGGCCAGCAGCCACCCGGCCGGGGGACAGCCGGCCAGCAGCCACCGGGCCGGGGCCCGGCCGGCCAGCAGCCGCCGCCCGCCGGCCTAGTTGTCACTGCTCCCGCCGCCGGTCCCGCCGCCGCGCCGGCCGAAGATGCCCTCGAACAGCCGCTCCCCGGCTCCCGCCGCGGTCTCGGCGACGCCCTTGACCAGGCCGATGAACGGGTCTTCCGACCGGTTCCAGGACTCCTGGTAGGACCTGGCCGCGGCCAGGAACTCGTCACCCATCTTGGCGTTGCTGTCGTCATCCCGGCGCGGGTAGTTGCCCGCCAGGATGTTCTCGTACTCGCCGTCGGCCACCCAGCGGTCCAGCTCGGCGAACCGCACCACCGCGAACGGGTGCGTGGTGCCCTGCATCTGCAGCAGCTTCAGCAGGCCCTCGCGCACATCCGGGACGGCGTCGTACTCGCGGGCCTGCTTCAGGAACTCGTCCGGGCTCAGCTCGGACATCCGCGAGCCACCGGCGATCTTCATCAGCGCCCGGCGCCCGGCCGCGGGATCCTGGCTGGCCAGCACGCCCGCCCGGTCGCAGGACAGCTCGGACTTGCGGTACCACTCCTCCAGCCCGGCGATGATCACCCGCAGGCCGATGTAGCCGATGGCGAACCAGGCCAGCCGGGTGGCCAGCCGGGTCAGGTGGTACAGCATGGTCCGGTACACCGCGTGCCCGGACAGCACATGCCCGAGCTCGTGCCCGATCACGTACCGGTGCTCCTCGGCGTCCAGCAGGTCGAGCAGGCCGGTGGTGATCACGATGAACGGCTTGTCGGACCCGAGCGTCATCGCGTTGGGCAGCGGGTCCTGGGAGATGTAGAGCTCGGGAACCTCAGGCAGGTCGAGGATGGCCGACCCGTCCAGCAGCAGCTGGTACAGGTCCGGGAACTGCTCGTTGGACGCCCGCACTGAGCTGGCCAGGAACAGCAACCGCAGGCTCCGGTCGCTGAACAGCCCGGCCAGACGGCGCAGCAGCACGTCAAAGCCGGTGAGTTTGCGCAAAGCTACCAGCGCCGAGCGGTCTGCGGGATGCTCGTAGGCACGCGAGCTAATCCCCGGCAGGCGGACGCGGGCACGATCCGGCACAGAGGTCATGCAGCCATGCTAGGCGGTGTCTGGAGCTACGCCGGCCGGCCTAGCTCCACCAATCGGGCCGGGCCCGTTGTGCGAAGCTGGTCAGGTCCCTGGAAGGTGCGGGGAAAGCGCCGGGAGGAACGATGATGTTCGAGCCTGAGGCCGAGTCGATGCCCGCTGGTCAGCGCGCTGAGCTGCAGGAAGACCGCTTGCGGGGCCTGGTGGACCGGCTGCTGGCGGCGGATGGCGTGCTGGGCGGCAGGCTCCGGCTGGCGGGCGTGGACCGCGGAAGGGATATAGGTCTAGACGATCTGCCCCGGCTGCCGCTGGCCGAGAAGAAGGATCTGTGGGCCGCGTATCCGTTTGGCCTGCTGGGCGTGGACCGGACGGAAGTGGTCGTGTTCCACGGGTCGAGCGGTACCGGCGGGCGGCCGACGCTGGTCGGGTATACCCGCCGCGACCTGGACCTGTGGGCGCGGATGTGCGCGCGGGCGCTGGCCGCGGCGGGCGCGGACGCGGGCAGCCTGATCCACAACGCGTACGGGTACGGGCTGTTCACCGGCGGGCTGGGCATTCACCAGGGCGCGGTCGCGCTGGGCGCCGCGGTCGTGCCGGCCTCCGGCGGGATGACGCCGCGGCAGGTCACGCTGATCCGGGACCTGGCCCCGGACATCCTGACCTGCACCCCGTCGTATGCGATCCGGCTGGGGGAGGCGCTGGCCGAGGCCGGGCTGGGCCCGGGTAACGGGTTGTCGCTGCGCGCCGGGGTGTTCGGCGCCGAGCCGTGGTCGGCCCAGCTGCGGGTGCGCATCGAGGAGCTGCTCGGGCTGCGCGCGCTGGACATCTACGGGCTGTCCGAGATCATCGGCCCGGGCGTGGCCGCCGAGTGCTATCAGGCCGCGGACGGGCTGCACGTCAACGAGGACCACTTCCTGGTCGAGGCCATCGACCCGGTGACCGCCGCGCCGGTGCCCGACGGCACTCCTGGGGAGCTGGTGTTCTCCAGCTTGACCCGGGAGGCCATGCCGCTGCTGCGCTACCGGACCGGGGACATTGCCGCGCTGCGCCGCGACCCGTGCCCGTGCGGCCGCACGCTGGTGCGGATGAGCCAGATCACCGGCCGCCGGGACGACATGCTGGTGATCCGTGGGGTGAACGTCTACCCCAGCGAGGTGGAGCGGGTCCTGCTCGGGCACCCGTCGGTTAGCCCCGACTACCTGCTGGTGGTGGACGAGCGGGGAGATGCGCCGGAGCTGGTGGCGCTGTGCGAGTACCGCACCGCGGTGGCGGAGCCGGCCGGGCAGGAGGAGCTGGAGACGCGGCTGCGGGCCGAGCTGGGGGTCCGCGTCCAGGTCCGGGTGCTGCCCGCGGGCGCGGTGCCGCGCACCGAGGTCGGCAAGGCGGTCCGGGTGGTCCGGTGGGCCAGCGGCGAGCCGCCGGTACCCGGGCTGGGCTGAGTCCATGCGGGCCGGCCGTGGTGGCCTAGAGTCACGTCATGACTGATGGTGCGGCGGCGCCGCGGAAACCGGCCCGGGCGCCGCGGCTGGGGATCATGGGCGGCACGTTCGACCCGATCCACCACGGCCACCTGGTGGCCGCGAGCGAGGTGGCGCACTTCTTCGCGCTGGATGAGGTGGTGTTCGTGCCCACCGGCCAGCCGTGGCAGAAGGAAGGACGGAAGGTGTCCCCGTCCGAGGACCGCTACCTGATGACGGTGATCGCCACCGCGTCGAACCCGCGGTTCTCGGTCAGCCGGGTGGACATCGAGCGGCCCGGGCCCACGTACACCATCGACACGCTGCGTGACCTGCGGACACTGCGCGGCGAGCAGGTCGAGTTCTACTTCATCACCGGCGCGGACGCGCTGTCGAAGATGATGTCCTGGCAGGACGCGGCCGAGCTGTTCAAGATGGCCCACTTCGTCGGCTGCACCCGGCCCGGGCACCGGCTGAGCAGGCAGGGCCTGCCCAATGATGAGATCAGCCTGGTCGAGATACCGGCGCTGTCGATCTCGTTCGACCGAGTGCCGGCAGCGGGTCGGCGCGAGCGAGCCGGTCTGGTACCTGGTCCCGGACGGGGTGGTGCAGTACATCGCCAAGCGCGGGCTGTACCGCGACGGCGGCCCGCCGGTCGGCGCCCCGGAAGGCCTCACCCCCGCCGGGTGACGCCCGGTTCTGGTGACGTTGCGTGTCTTGTGGGGCAGGTGGCGGCTGGTGCGCGGGTTGCGTTCGGCTGGGTGGTTCCCCGGGGTTACCCTGAATTGCCCTGCTGCCCGGCCCGGCCGGGTTGTGAGAGGCTAAGGGGAGGGTTCCCAGCTTAGGAGGACGAATACCACACGTGACTGCCACCACCCGGGCCGTCGAGCTCGCGGAGATTGCCGCAGCGGCCGCGGCCGACAAGCTCGCCAGCGACATCATCGCTTACGACGTGAGTGAGCAGCTCGTCATCACCGACGTGTTCCTGCTCTGTTCTGCTGCCAACGACCGCCAGGTGCGGGCGATCGTCGATGCCATCGAGGAGAGCATGCGCAAGGCCGGGGCCAAACCGGTGCGCCGTGAGGGCGAACGGGAAGGCCGCTGGGTGCTGCTCGACTACCTGGACATCGTCATCCACGTGCAGCACGCCGATGAGCGGGCGTTCTACGCCCTTGAGCGGTTGTGGAAGGACTGCCCGCAGATCCAGCTGCCCGAGCCGGTCGGGGCACGTTCTGGCGGGTCGGCCGGCGGAGATCCGCGCTGACCGGCGGGGAACGGCCGGCCGGGCCCGGGACGATGGCTGGGAATCGGCGGTGGGGAAGGCGGTCCGGTGACGGGTAGTCCTGGCGGTGCAGGCGGTGTCGTTCCGGGGCGGGGTGAGCCGGGCCCGGGGGAGCAGCGGCCGTCGGCCGCGGACCCGGCGGCAGGCCCGGATTCCCGGGTCCGGCTCGTGCTGTGGCGGCATGGCCAGACCGAATGGAACGTGCAGGGCCGGTTCCAGGGGCAGAGCGACATCCCGCTGGACGAGGTCGGCGAGCAGCAGGCGGAACGGGCGGCCCGGCTGCTCGCGGCGCTCCGGCCGGACGTCATCATCTCGTCCGATCTGGGCCGGGCCATGGCCACCGCGGCGCCGCTGGCCCGGCTGACCGGGCTGACCGTGTCCGTCGACAAGGACCTGCGGGAGCGCCACGGCGGTGCCTGGGAAGGCCTGACCGACGTGCAGATCCGCACCCGCTACCCGGTGGAGTACGCCCAGTGGCGGCCGCCGGAGGGCGAATCCACGGCGACCGTGGCCGACCGGGCGGGATCGGCGCTGGACCGGATCGCCGACGGCCTGGCGCCCGGCTCCCTGGCCGTGGTGGTGAGCCACGGGGCGGCGATCCGTCTTGGCGCGGCCCGGCTGCTCGGCTTGCCGGAGGAGTTGTGGGGCGTGATCGGGCCGCTGGCCAACTGCGCCTGGTCGGTGGTGTCCCGGCGCAGCCGGCGGTGGCGGCTGATCGAGCACAACGCGGGGACGCTGCCTGAGCCGGTGCTGAGTGACGACCGGTGAGTGGGCCTGGCGCGCGGGGGTGTGCGGCGGCGGGTGCGGTGAGGGTGGATCGCTGACCGGTCCCGGTCTTGTACACTATCCAGGCGCCGCAGGTGGATCTGGCGGTCGTTGAGGGGCTATAGCTCAGTTGGTAGAGCGCTTGCATGGCATGCAAGAGGTCAGGAGTTCGAATCTCCTTAGCTCCACGTTTCCGCAGCTCAAAGCCGTGTTGTGATCTTTGAATTTGATCTCTGACCTCTTGCATTGCTAGGCGTCACATGGGATGGCAACCATGATTCCGGCGTGGAATCCTTGCAGGTCAAGAGGGCCCGGAACGCGATTTCACACTGACAGAGCTCGCTGCCCGGGTCGTTCCGGGAGCCAGACTGGGAGCCATCCGCTCTCCAGCCTCGATGTGGCTGGCGACGGTAAGTCGCGTCTGGCGGTGTCACAGGGCCACAGCATGATGCCAGCGGCCGGACCGTCCTAGCTGTGGTCGCGGATAGTCTCCGGCTGCCGGACATGGAGTGCGCGGGAGACATGCTGGATGCGCGCACCCGACAGGCTTACGAGCGACCGGGCTCTGCCGCCTAGTTCACTTAAGAGGGGGATGTCAGTGTGCTGCCCGACCGGTCACGAGCTCCTGCGGTCCAAGCGCTGCAACAGATCGTGGGCGGCGAGTTCGATATCCTTGTGCCGCCACTCGGCGGCCCGGTACTGACAGGCGATGATCCCCATCCGGTGCAGGCGGCGGAAGTCGCCATACGCGAACGCATACCGAGCCTTGGTTTGATCGGTGGCACCGTCGGTGAGCCCCAAGTGCCACTGGGCGTATTCATCCCACGAGTGCGACTTGAGGAAGGCGTTCTGCTCACGGGCACGGGGCTGGACCTTGCCCCAGTCACTGTCCAGCACGTACTGGCCGCTGTCTATGAGTCGTTGCGCCCACGCCACACCCTCTGGGTTCACTGAATACGAAGCCACCCCGCCATCCTGCCCGGCTACAGCGCGCCTACCCGCGCTGCAACGCAGCGCCAGGCGGCGCCGGGACGCACTCACCGTGTGGATTCATCAGCATCGCGGTCAACTTGACGCACCCCATGGCAGCGCCTGGACTCACGCTGCGTGATCAGCATCCGAATGAGGCGAGGCGCGCACTGCCGGCGATCTGCGCTGGATAACGCATCTGAATGGATGTTCTGCGTGGCCTGAGCCCGGCCGAGGCGTGGGGCGTTTCGTGCGCGTTGTGCTATGGAGGCTGAGCCAGGCTCGCGGCCAGTTCGGCGTTGCGCTGGGCGAAGTCTCTCCAGGCCGCCGGGGTGGCGGCCAGCGCGGGGGCGGAGCTGGCCAGGCTGCGTGGCCGCTGCGACCAGCTGCAGAGCCGGCCATCGCGGACCCGGAATCGGGCCAGCATGCCTGCGGACCAACCGGAGATCGTGAGGTTCGCAGCGTCCAAGCTGGTGACCCGCTGCGGTGAGCTGATCCAGCTCAGCCCCTCGATCTCAGCCTGGACCCGGGCGGCGAACTCGTACGCCAGGGCGCTGGCTGCGCGGTCCCGCAACCGCTCCAGCTGGCTTGTGGCCCGGCTCACCGCGGCAGGCTGGCGGTCCAGAATCGCGGTGAGCGAGCCGATGAGCGCCATCCGGTCGCCGCCCGCGACGCCTCGCGCACGGGCCAGGTCATGTTCCGCGCCGCCCAGCCGGGTCACGGTATAGGGCAACGGCAGAAGCCTGTTCAGCGCGCAGACCGCGTGCCGCACGCGCAGCCCACCGAGGTAAGGGCCGAAATAGCGCATCCGGTCCGCGGGCTCGGCCCGGAAAGTGACGGCAAGACCGGGCGTCACCGGCCCGGTATCCAGCCGGATGAACACGGCGCTTTCCTGACCGCCCGGCGTCTGGTTCCACGGCGGCAGCGACGTCTCCAGCAGGTTGCGCTCCAGCCACGCGGCCTCATGGGAAGAGTCGCAGCTGACGGCTTCGATCCGGGCAATCCTGGCCACCATCGGAACCAGGTGATCGCGTTCCCGCAGATCCGACCAGTACGACGCCACCCGGCTGCGCAACGAGCCGGCCCGGCCGATGTACAGTACCCGGCCCCGCCATCCCGGAACCGGTAGACACCAGGCGTGCCGGGCAACCTTCCAATGACCGGCGGCCTATCGCACCGCATCAGGCCCCTCCCCCAGCAGCCACAGTGATGCCACCCGGCAAGTATCCGCCCTCCCCGGCGGCCCTGCGAGGATGTCCCGGCCTTCGTAGAACTTGAAAGTGGCGGTCCCCCGCCCGTCTCCTGCCAGGTGGTAGGTGTCGGGCAATCGCCAAGTCATCCGACAAAGGAAGGGGACCGCTGTGAGCAAC
This sequence comes from uncultured Actinomycetes bacterium, assembly GCA_963711705.1. Lineage (GTDB taxonomy): Bacteria > Actinomycetota > Actinomycetes > Streptosporangiales > Streptosporangiaceae > RYN-230. The sequence goes on along the minus strand of CAVQFM010000009.1, from coordinate 39,477 downwards.
ACCTACCAGAAGGACCGCCGCCGTGCCCAGCCTGACCCGTTGCCGGGAGAGGTTGCTGTGCCGGAGCAGGTGATCGTGTCGATGGCCGGGATCGCCGAATCGGCGAAGGAGGGCCTGCTGGCCCTGGCCGTGGGCACCGGCCTGCAGGTGATGGCCGCCATGTTCGGCGAGGACGCCGAGCGGCTGTGCGGGCCGGAGAGCAAGCACAACCCGGGCCGGGCTGGGTACCGGCACGGCGCCGGGGCCGGGTCGGTCACCCTGGGCGGCCGGCGGGTCCCGGTGACCCGGCCGCGGGTGCGGGCCGCGGACGGTTCTGGTGAGCTGCGCCTGCCGTCGTATGACCTGTTCTCCTCCACTGAGATCCTCGGGCAGATGGCGCTGGAGAAGATGCTGGCGGGCCTGTCGTCGCGGCGCTACAGCGCTGGGCTGGAGCCCGCCGGGCAGGCGGTGGAGGCGGCGGCCGCTGCCACGTCGAAGTCGGCGGTGTCGCGGCGGTTCGTCGCCGCGACCGAGACCGCCCTGGCGGAGCTGATGGCCCGGCGGCTGGACGGGCTGGACCTGGTCGCGTTCATGGTCAACGGGGTGCACTTCGGCGAGCACACCTGCGTCGTCGCCCTGGGCATTGGCATCGACGGGACCAAGCACCCCCTCGCCGTGGAAGAGGGCTCGACCGAGAACGCCACCCTGGTCACCGGCCTGATCACCGGGCTGCGCGACCGAGGCCTGGACGTCACCAAGCCCATCCTCGCCGTCCTCGACGGCGCCAAGGCCCTGTCCCGCGCGGTCAAGGACGTCTTCGACAAGCCGCTCATCCATCGCTGCCAACAGCACAAGATCCGCAACGTCAGGGACCGGCTGCCCGAGAAGATGCGCACCGTCGCAGAGAAACGGATGCGGGCGGCCTACCACGCCGAATCGGCGCTGAAGGCCGAGGGCCTGCTGACCGAGCTGGCGGCCGAGCTGGGCAAGATCCACCCCGGCGCCGCCGCCAGCTTGCGCGAGGGCATGGCCGAGACGCTGACCATCCTGCGCCTGGGCGTGCCACCCGCCCTCGCCCGCACCCTCCACTCGACGAACCCCATCGAATCCATGATCGAGATTTGCCGTGAGCACTCCAAGAACGTCAAGCGCTGGCGGGACGGCACGATGGCGCTGCGCTGGTGCGCCGCCGGGATGCTTGAAGCCGATCACCAGTTCCGCCGCGTCAACGGCCACCTGCACCTGCCGAAACTCCGCGCCGCGCTGGATGCGCACTTCAGCAGGAATGCCAGCGCCGGCAGCCATGATGAGACCGTGAACGCGGCCTGATGATCACCGGGGCCGCCACCGAAGTCCTACGGGACCTGGGTGCTGGAGTTCTCGTCCGGGCCGGGCCCGGTGGCGGCGGCCGGGATGGTCCCGATCCGGTGCGGCGCCGCCGGGTTAGCAGCATCGCCCGCAAGGGCCCCTGGACGGCCTGCGGCCGCTGGAGGAGCACGCCCGGGACCGCCGCCCGGGTCCCGGCGTGATCGACGTGAAGGCCACGACGTGCAGGTGCCGGGCCTGGCGGCTTCCCGGGCCCCGCCGGAGTTCGTCTCGCTGGAGCGGCGGATGGCCAGCTCCGGACTGCGGCCTGCGACACCTTGCCCCGGGGACCTGGCCCGCGCGAAGCTGCGCGCATGGCCGCCGCACCGGGCGGGGCCGGCCGTGAGCCGACGGCCTGACCGCGGGCCTTTCTGCAGCGCAGGCAGGTACCGGCTGCCGGGATCGTGAGGCTCCTCGCTGGCTGCCCCGCCGCCGCCCCGCCGCCTGGCTTTACGTCATAAAGTTCTTGGCCCCAGCCCTTGACTTTACGCCATAAAGCAGAGTCTACTTTATGGCATAGAGTTCTATCGAGGGAGACGCCATGAACCACACATCTGACACCACCGCCGGCAACGGCGGCACCTTCGACCCCCGCGAGGCGGCGGCGCTCCTGGACCAGACCAGACGGCAGGCACGGCGCCAGTTCGAGCCCGACCAGCCCTGGCTCCTGGCGATCAGGGCCGTCCTGGTCCTAGCCGCCCTCGGCACGGTCTGGCTCTCCGTACGCGGACAGCATCCCTACCAAGGCCCGGGCGGCTCAGCCCTCCTGATCGTGGCCGCGTTTGTGATCATCAACTACACCGCGACAGTCGCCGTCCGCAGGCGCGCAACCGCCGGGGTGAGCGGGAAATCCCGGTTCACTCCGGCCGAGATCGCCATCCTTGCCGCTGCCTGGATCGTCCCGGGCGGGGTCATGGTGGCGCTGGGCGTCACCTGGGATAGCCAGTCGGGGTACCTGCTCACAGTGCCGCTGATCGTCGCCGGCCTGGCCTTTGCGGCACTCATGGCGCTACGGGCTGACTGGCTCTCGTGCGGCACCGGGCTCGCGGTCGCCGTCACCGGCGCCGCGGGCGCGGCCGTTGGGCAAGCCGGGGCGTGGGCCGTCACCGGCGTCGGCCTGTGCCTCACGCTGCTGGGCAGCGCCGCGGTCATCACCTGGCGGCTGCACCGCGCATGAAGGACACGGCCATGACCACCGGCGAGCTCGACCCGCTGATCCACGTGCCCACCCGGCTGAAGATCGTCGCGACGCTGGCGGCCCTGCCCGACGGCGACACGCTCTCCTTCACCCGGCTGCAAAACATGATCGGGCTCACCCCCGGCAACCTGATCATCCACCTGCGCAAACTCGAAGACGCCGATTACATCACCAGCAGCAAGACCAGCAACGGGACCGTGTCCATCACCACGGTCGCCCTCACCGGCCACGGCCGAAAAGCACTCGACGCCTACACCCAGGCGCTGCGCAACCTGCTCGATGGCCTGTAAATGGCCCGGCTGGCCCCCGGTCTTCCCGGACAGCCCCTCGACCAGGGGCTGTCCGCCGTTGCCGAGGAGCACCTGCACCGCCACCAAAGACCCCGGCCGGATATCCGGAACCACCAGGAAGATGGCAGAACCAGCCCTCCATCCCGCCACCACCATGGTGATGAAGCCATCTAGCCGGCGGCCTCACCTTGCCCAGGAGCGGGCCGGAATCACGATCGCCATGCCGAAACCCCACCGCTCGACGCACGCTCCAACAAGAATGTCAGCGCCGAATGCGATGATGAAACCGTGAACGCGGCCTGATGATCACGGGGGCCGCCATCGAAGTTCAACGGAACTCGGGACAACCTCGGCCCTGCACCCGAGCCTGGCTGCCGTGACTGGACGGCTCCGGGGCGCTGCCCAGTCCCAGCCCAACACTGCTCCCGGGGGTGGGCCATCGCGGCGAGCCGGAGCCCGCCAGGCAGCCGGGCCCCCAGCCTGCCTGTGATTCCCGGCTGGCGCTGGTATACCAGCGGTCACTCGTCGCGCGCGAATGCGCCGACGCCTGGGCAGGCCGCTCTGGTAAGGCGCGACAGCGCATCTACGCCCGCGGCCGGCCGCTCGCTTGCAAGGCGTTTCATTTCGTGGATACCAAGCACCGCGTGAAGGCGAACAGAGGCGAGGTTGTCCGCCCCGGTCACATAGAACACCTCGTCTGCGCGGGCGAAGACCCAGTCAAGGCGGGCCCGCGTCCGCGCAGTTTCGATACCCCGGCGCCGCCACACCGGATCCACCAGCACGCCGCTGAGATAGTAACCAGCCGGAGGCCCCCGAGCCGCCTCGTGCGCTGCCAGCTTGACCACCCTGCCGTAGGCGATCACCTGGTCGCCCATCTTGGCCACGAACATCTGGCGCGACTCACCGGCGATGTCGCAGGCGAACTGATCGCCGCGGTCTCCGGCATCCACCCCAAGGACCCGGATGACCACCTCGACCGCAGAGCCGACATCGCCTATCCCGAGCGGCTCCATTCGCACGGCGCCGCCGGCCGGCTTCGGCGCACGCCGTCGCGCGATCGCATCCAGCGCCCGAACGGTTGCGCTCAGCCGACCCACCACTCGGATTCCCCGCAGACGTCATGCGCGAGGCCTCCGTCGTCGCCGGGGTCTACGGCGCCCAGCTACCCGACATCGACGACCCCGAGCCCCAGGCCGTGCGCCGCACCACCACCGGCACCCGACGGTCAATCTGGAGGCCGCCGGTGCCCGAGCTACTTGAGCGCCGACCAGTCCAGATTCGGCGATCCGGCGGCATGCCGTCCCTTGAGGCCGCTCACGCTCAGCGATGAGCGCCGGTCCGGGCCAAGCACGCAAGTAGCCGCCGCCAGGCGCGGCTTGGCGGTTTCCGGCGCTTCAGGCTGATCGCGCACCGAACAATCGATCTGGCGCTGTGCGAACCTCGCGAGCGCAGCTGCCTTTACGGCGGTCCCTGCGCCGGTTCGGGTATGCCCACACGAGCACACGCGGGGTCGCGCTTGCACGGCAGTGGGAGCCCCGGCGGCGGCGGGCCGGACCACGATTCCCGAGTCGGCCGGCCAGTGCTGTACCCGTTTGCCGGCGGCGTGCGACACGAACGAGCCGTTCGTTGAACGGAATGGTCAGTGGCCGGCAAGCCGAGCTCTGGAAACGGGGGCCAGGGCATGTGTGCGCCGACAGCACCGTCACAGGCAGCCTGACTTCCGCCGGAGAGCTGGAACTTGGCTGAACGGGAATCGTTGTGCCCAGCGCAGCGGGGATACGGCTGCCATTGGGGAGACGAAGGTCATCAAGACGCGCTTGCGCCGAGCTCCACGTTCTCATCGGCGTGAGCTTGGTGGCCAGATCCCCGGCACTCTCGCGTCGGCACAGATCCCGACCACCCCGGGTTTGAGCTGCATCCAGCGCGGAAGATGGCAGCCACGGATGGTGGCGTACCAGGCGACGAAGAGGAGTCGGTCGTGGGTGTGGCTAGGAAGGCAAAGCACGAGGCGAAGGCAGCCAAGAGCAAGACTAAGAAGGGTGCTGGCAAAGTTAAGCACAAGGGCAAGAAAGCCAAGAATGCCGCGAAGCACTGACCACGCCCGCGGGCTGAAAGGGATCTGAGGACCAGCAGGACAGGCCCATCAGTCACCGCGCGCTATCGGCGAGGTCCGCCGGCCGCACGCAGGCGAAATCGTCACGCATGCTGAGCATCGTCCAGCCGCCTCGGGCGGCTGTGTTGAGTATCTGAGGGTCGTCGTAGGCGCATTCGCGCACATCGTCGTCGTGGTCAATTTCCAGGCCATCCAGATGAAGGGCAAACCAGGAGCACAGATCCCGGGCATCACGCCCGGCGGCCGCAGCAGGGGAAGGCAGCCGAACGGCAGCCGTGGCACACTGGGACACCAACGAGGCTCCTCAGGACGCGAGTGATCTTGGCCGATCCCACGTCTTACCGGGGCCTCGTCCTATCTCAGCTGTGGCACACCGCCAGCCGCCAAATCGTGATCTTCCGCATCCCAGTAGGCAAACAGCAGCCCTGGGCCCAACCCTCACGATCACTCACGGAATCCGCGCCAGAGCCCGGAAAGTGAGCCAGAGCCACTTTCTCATGGCCACGGACAGCCGGGCGCCGAAATGACCGGATGGTGGCGCAACGAGACAACCCTCAGCCTGTTCTCTGAGGGCCATGCCGATGACGTTGCAAGCTCAATCCGATAGTTCGGTGACTTTGTGGCCGCTGTGGCGAGCGATCTCAGTAAGCATGGCCCGGGCGTAGGCGTGGTCTGTCCGGGCGATTGGCCGTCTGGCAGCAGGCACCTGGGTGACTGGCTGCCAGGGATACCGCTGGCGGTGCCCGTTGACCGCGGTGATCCGGCGGACCACCTGTCCGTCGGCCCGCATGGCCCATTCATAGGACAGCTCAGCAACGTCGCTGGCGTAGGTGCCGTGGAGCCGGGCGATTATCTTCGCCGGGATCAACGCCATGGTGCTGGCTGGGCCTCGCCGAGATTATCCGGGGGACCGTCGGTCACCAGGGCCAGCAAAGGGATGCCCAGCGCGGCGGCGACCTGGACGGCTTCGCCGATGGTGACCAGCCGCTTACCGGACTCGATGTTGGAGATGGCGCTGTTGGCCATCTTGTGCCCGGCTGCGGTCATCTGGTCGGCCAGGTGCTGCTGGGTCAGGCTGGGCCGCCGCCGGAACATGCGCAGCCGCCGGGCAAAGATCATGTCTGAGTGCCCCCTGATGGCTGACCCCCTGCCGGTTGCCAGCATTCCTGGCTGGCCCGCCGGGTGCCTGCTGGCCGCGGCCGGTGAACCCAGCGGCGAGGAATGCCTGGTCAGGTGCTCGCCCCGGAAGGTGCCTGCGTTACATCCGCGGCCGCTCCGTGTGATACCGGCCACGGCCGAACTGCTCTTGACCCTTCGGCGCTGGAGGCTGGCGGGCTGACCGGGTACACGGTGGTCTACTGCTGAGCTGAGGGCTGCCGGTCAGCTTGGTACCGGCCGCGGCACGAGCCGGAAGGGTTAGACGTCCGGTAGGTCAGCGTCTACGGCTGGGTCGTCATGGCGTTGCAGGGGCCGGGGAACGACCGCTTGGGCGTTCTCGAGGGCTTCGTGCAGGTCGGCGAAGTTGGGGATGAGGCGGTCGAGGCCGGTGAGGGCGAAGACGCTGAGCACGAAGGAGCTGGCTGGGATGACCATCAGCAGCTCACCTCCCGCGGCTACGGCCCGCTCGTGGGCCCTGGCGAGCACGCGCACTCCGCCTGAGTCGCAGAACCGGGTGCCGGTCAGGTTCACCACCACCGTCCCGCACCCGCAGGACGCAGCGTGCAGGAGGAGCTTGTCAAAGCTTTCGGCGATAGCAGCGTCGATCTCGTGCGGCGCATCCACGACGGGAACGCCACCGATCATCACGACGGGATACCTGGGATCAGCCATCTGTGCTCACCTCCCGGATGGGTGCCCGGCAACGGGAGCCAGCGGTCTTGGTGGGACAAGACAGCGGGCAGCCGAGAACGCTGGGCCGGCTGTCTTCTCAACCGATGTGGCGATGATATTGCGGGCAACTGACGGCGGGCTAGCAGGCCAAAGCGCGCGGAAGCCAACATGCAAGCCTTTGGCCTGGTTAGCGCCTGGACCTGCGGGTAGAGGCACGTGCTCACCGCACCTTCGGGAGTGGTGAAGCGGCCCGCGCCGGTCCGTGAGCGGCGGTTCCGGCTCCCGGAGTTGGGGGGCTGGCGCGGGCCGCGCCTTCACGAGTACCCCAGCCGGATTGGGCTATGCAGGGGTTGGCCTGGGCACCCCAGGTACAGCTCGCCAGGGGCCGGCATGCGCTGCGGTGGCGGCGAGCTGGACGGCTTCGCCCGATCGTGACGCGGCGGATTCGACCCTGGAAATCGCGCTGTGGTTCATACGGTGCCCGGCGGCGGTCATCGGATCGGCGAGCTGCTGCTGGGTGACCTTCGCTTGCCGCCGAAGCTGGCGCAGCCTACGGCCCAAGATGATGTCTGGGTGCCCTTTCAGCATGACCCCTGCCCTTACCGGCCGTCCCTGGCTGGCCTGCTGGGCATCTCCTCGCCGTGGCCGGGGAACCCAGCAGCAAAGAGCGCCTGGTCAGGCGGCTCGCCGCAGACGCTGCACCTAGTGGCCCAGTCTAGGCGGGCCTCCGCTATCTTGGCCGGTTCTGGCTGCGGCTGGCCTGAAGGCTAGGTATAGCCGCGGTGAACGCAGCGTGTCGCCGGGTGAGCGGGTGTAACGTCAGCCTCCCCCCCCCCGCAAGGCCTGGGGCCGGGGTCTCCCCCGTGCCCGGCCTCAGGCCACCGACTGGGTGGTTCTGACTTCCGGCTGGCATGCGGCAGCTCGCGCCGCGAGATCTCGGCCGCGTCTTCCCATTCATGCACTGAAAGCGCAAAATGGGTGATTCCGGATAGTTCACGGGGCCGGGTTTCGCTGGGCAAGGGCGGGGTTCGCCGCGCCACGGGGAGCGGCGAAGCGGCCCGCGCCAGTTCCGCGAGTTGGGGGGGTTAACTCGCGGACCGGGGGCTGGCGCGGGCCGCGTTTGGCATGTCTGCAAACGATTTACCCTGTCGCGATTCCTTTATGCAGGAACCTGCTCAGGCCGCGTAGCGGGGGGAAGCAGCCGCTAGCTGGGGCCGGACCTCGCGGGAACAGGACGTCCCCATGGTGGGCGATTGCCATCGTCATACTGTTCTTGCGTGAGCGCGATACCGCCCGGGTCTGCTTCTGCCCGGCCGGGCGCGAGCGCGGTCATGACCAGCTCCCGCAACGGCCCGACCAGCTCGCGCTCGGCGACAAAGACGATCGACTCACCCGCACGGATCTGGTAGACGGACCTGCCTGGCACCGGCCGGTACGGCGGCGGCAGGCCCAGGGCAGCCCGCTCGATAAGGTCCGCCCAGCGGTCGGGGTCACTGTGCCCAGCGGTATCCAGCGCCCCCCGGCGGATGCTTCCCGCTCCGGTCACCTCGGTGACCACCACCCTCACCCAGCCAGTATGTCGCCGCGTACCCCGCAAGGCCACCCGTTCGTCACTAAATGCCCGAGCAGAGCCGCAGGGCACGCTTTTGCTCAGGTTATTTCGTCCCGATATCGTGCGATTTGGAGGGTCCTCTCAGGGCTGCCATGCAAGCCTGGTGAACGATGGCAGGAACTCTTTCCTTTTCGTCGTCTTCACGGAACGGGATTACCGGTTTCTTTCCGTATCGGTTCCGGAATGGTATTACGCTTTCTCAGCTTCATGGTTGCCTTCGTTTGGTTAGTACGTTCCAAGCGCTGATACTGATGCCGAGCGCAAAGCACAGGGCGGACGCTGCTGCGGGCAGGCGTTCCCTTCACTCTGTGCCAGGTTCCAGCACTCTAAAGGGGAACGCAGGACTTAGAGCCCCATGTTTTTCTTGATCGTGTCGAGCAGCTCGTTCCACGACGCCTCGAATTTCGACCCGCCCTCATCTTCGAGGACCTGTACCACGTTGTCGTAGCTGATGCCGAGGTTTTCCAGGTCGGCGAAGACCTGCCGGGAGGCGTTGTAGGTGCCGTGCACGGTGTCGCCGCGCAGCTCGCCGTGGTCGGCTGTGGCCTTGATGGTGGCCTCAGGCATGGTGTTCACCGTGTCGGAGACGACGAGCTCGGTGACGTACATGGTGTCGGGGAATGCCGGGTCCTTCGTGGACGTCGAGGCCCACAGCGGCCGCTGGATGTGCGCCCCGCTGGCCCGCAGCGCCTGCCAGCGTTCCCCGGCGAAGCGCTGCTCGAACAGCTCATAGGCCAGCCGGGCGTTGGCGATGGCCGCCTTGCCGCGCAGCGCCGTCGCCTCCGGGGTGCCCTGCTTGTCCAGCCGGGAATCGACCTCGGCATCCATCCGGCTGACGAAGAAGGACGCCACCGAGCGGATCTGGGACACCTCGCGCCCGGCCGCCTTGGCTTGCTCCAGGCCCGCCAGATAGGCATCGATGACCTCACCGTAGCGCTGCAGCGAGAAGATCAGCGTGACGTTGACGCTGATCCCCTCCGAGATGGCCTGCGTGATCGCGGGCAGCCCTTCGGGCGTGGCGGGAATCTTGATGAACAGGTTCGGCCGGTCCACCATCCACCACAGGTTCCGCGCCTCGGCGATGGTCTTGTCCGTGTCTTTGGCCACCCTCGGATCCACCTCGATGGATGCCCGGCCATCCAGGCCGGCCGTCCTGTCGTACACCGGGCGGAGCACATCGCAGGCCCAGCGGATGTCATAGGTGGTGATCGCGCGCGAGGCCTCTTCCACCGACACGCCGCGGGTCTTCAGGTCGGCGAGCTGACCGTTATAGGCGTCCCCGTGGTCCACCGCGTGCGCGAAGATCGTCGGGTTGGAGGTCACCCCGGTCACGTGGCAGTGATCGGCCAGCTCCTGCAGGCTGCCGGTGCGCAGCCGGCCGCGGCTGATGTCATCCAGCCACACCGACACCCCGACCCCGGACAGCTGTCCGAGAACATCAACTGACACCGCTACCTTCCCTTCCCCCGTGCCCAAGCCGGATTACCTCCCTGCCCTGGGCCAGACCGTTTGTACGCAGCGGCTACCCGCCCGCGGTAACGCCAAACTCCTGGCAGAGCTAGCGATCAACGAGCACCCAGCACGGAACCGTCAGCCAGGCGGGGACGCCCGCTGCCCGGGCCAGCCGCAGGATAGCCCTGGGGTGCTGGGCTGGCGTCTCGGCCACACGATGGGCAGCAGGTGATGCCCGGACCTAGCCTGTGATCCGCAGGAAGGGGCGGGCCATCCAGGCTCACCGGCCGTGGCAGGCCAGGAGCTGGTGATCTGCTCTCGTGGGCCGTGGTGATCGGGTGACACAAATTCTGCTGGTCCAGAGGTTGACTACGGACCTGCCGGGTAGCGGGAGGCGCAGCGGGTCAGGCAGCGCGCCCGTGGCCGAGGGCCCGCGCGCTCCCTGCAATCGGGGTGGCTCCTTCAATCGGGGTGATGGCGGGTACCTGCCGATACCCACCGTGAAGGGGACCCATGTTCTTGCACACCACCCGCCTGCAGTTCGAGGCCAAGTCGGACAACGTCGCCGCCGAGGCCCAGGGACGGCTGCAGACCACCCGGCTGTACAACACGACCGACGACACGGCGTCCGGGACATGCTCAAGTTCAACCTGGCGCGCGACACCCTGCACCAGAACCTGTGGCTCCAGGCCATCGAGGAACTGCAGGCCGACGGCCTGGAGACCACCGTCGCGCCGAACGCCCGGTTCCGTGAGGAGTACGCCGAGCGCGCCACGTCCATCCGGCACCTGTCCGATGGCACCCACGGCCAAGATGGCGGCTGGGCCGCCGGTGCCCAGCCCGACGGCCAGCACGAGTTCGGCTACCTGACCAAACCGGAACCGCTCGGCGACGAGGCCTCCGTCCCAGCGCCAGACCCGGCACTGTATGCCACCTACGACGGCGCCATGGGCAATCCCCGCGGCCCGTCCCTAGGCACCGGAACCGGCCTGGCCGGGAAGATCACGGACACGATCAGCTGAGCAGCGGGCAGGCCGTCACCCCGCGAGTGTTACGGCTCCGCCGTCCCCCTGGCGACCGCGCCCGGAGATGGTCAGCGAGTGCACTCCCTCTTTCCCGGGAGACGGTGACCTGGCTTGTTTCTTCAATGACCAAGCCAGGGCGACGCGTCCTGGCTGGCTGGCGGGCACTGGCTGATGCCTACGCCGTTACCGGCGGGCTTTCAGGCGTGGATGCGGTGGCGAGCGGGGCGAGCCGCCAAAGGAGATAACAAAGATGTACCCACCACCAGAACTCAAGACATCAAATACGGAGCTTCTTGGCACCACGACGGGGATGATCCTGACGGCGGTCGTCGCGATCCTGGGCCTTGGGGTGCTGCTCGGCATGGTCTTTCTGGCCGAGGGTCTGCCTCCTACTGTGCGCAGTAAGCTGCGGCGGCGGGGCAGGGCCATCGGCGACGGGCCACCGGAGCAAATCTCTGCTGGGCAGGGTGACCGGCCCTGGGAACAGATCGAAGACCGGCAGGTCCCGGAAGCAGGCCATCCGCATGGCAAGCCCGCGTCGTGGGTGCTCGTCGCGGTCGTGATCGCTGCCTTCCTCACCGGCGGAGCAGCGATCATCGCACACATCTGGTGGCTGCTGTGGGCGTGTATCGGTATCGTCGTGCTTGCTGTCCCGGCCGGGAAGGTGATCGGCATCATGGACGACACCGTGGCCTGGGGCAGCACCCCAGCGGCCACCGCCCACGATCCACGTGCCGACCTGGAGGCTGATCCCGGGCGGCCAGCACGTCCCGCCAGGAGATGACTCGATTGGTAGCCGCTGCTGTACGGCAATGACCGGGGCCCGCAGGTGGGCTGCTTCCTCCTGCGCTGTTCCGCCCGTGTCCTGATCGCCTGCCATCTTCCCCATAGGCGCCCGATCCTTGGGAGCGGGCGCCGGGTCGATGGGGTCTGTGGATCTAACAGTGTTTCCGGCCCGACCGGGCCGGCCCTGATGGCCCGGCAGGAAAGGTGCCGAGATGACCACCACACTGGATGACGTGACTGCGAGGAAGAAGCCAGAGCCGACTCCCGAAGAGGTGGCGGCGCTGGCGGTGGTGCGCCGGGCCCGGGAGCAGGGCCTGTCCCTGACCGGGCCGGACGGGCTGCTGAAGCAGCTGACCACGACAGTGCTCGAGACCGCCCTAAACGAGGAGATCACTGAGCACCTGGGCCAGGAGGAAAACGGCCAGTCCGACAGCGAGACCGGGGACGTCCGGAACGGGACCCGGGCGAAGACGGTGCTGACCGAGGCCACCGGCCAGGTCCAGATCGACGTGCCCCAGGACCGGGCCGAGACCTTTGAGCCGCAGATCGTCAAGAAGCGCCAGCGGCGGCTGACCGGGATGGATGAGATTGTCCTGTCGCTCTGTGCCAAGGGGCTCACAACGGGCGAGATCTCGTCTCACTTCGCCGAGATCTACGGCGCCTCGGTGTCGAGGGAGACCATCTCTCTGTACGAGTCAAAGACAGCTCGCAGCCCGCACGGAAGCGTCCAGATTTCCAGTTCTGGTGTGAGCAGGTGCATTGGGTTTCGTCCGGCTGCGGCAGAGACGGTGGCGGCAGTAGCGCACCCATGGAAATAGCTGTGGGGGTACGGCATCCCGCCAACCAAGGCCGCCAACGCGACTGGCGAAAGGCTGACTGGCTCTGCCGGCGGCCTCTGCGCTGAATGCTGGCGGTGCCGCCAGGCCCAGGGCGGGGCAGCACTGGAAGCGCATCGGCCAGGGGCAGACATCCGGCACAACAGGCCGCACGTATGCGGGGTTATGCGCCCTTCGATGCATAACCAGCGTCTCAGGTGGCAGAGAGTGAGGGTACATCCAGAGTCCGGCGTGGAGGGGTCATGGCAGGGGCAGGCACTGCGACACGAACGAGGCGATCCGGGCACGACCTGCTCGGCATCTATCTTAATGATCATCTGGCGGGTGCGACCGGTGGGCTTGAGCTGGCACGCCGGGTGGCGGGATCAGACCGTGGCCCGGCGGCCGACGGCGCCTTGCAGCGTTTGGCTGCTGAAGTCGCGCAGGATCGCGCCGCGCTGGAGGACATCATGGGCGCACTCGGCATCCCGGTCCGTGCCTACAAGGTCTGCGCCGCGTGGATCGGCGAGAAGGCCGCACGGCTGAAGTTCAACGGCTACCTGCTCGCCCGGTCGCCCCTCAGCGGCCTTGAAGAGCTGGAAATGCTGCGCCTGGGTGTGGAGGGCAAGGCCGCGGGCTGGCGCACCCTGCGGGTTCTGGCGGGGACAGACAAGCGGCTCGACCCCGGCCGGCTGGATGAGCTCATCGCCAGGGCCCGGCGTCAGGCGGATCTTCTGGAGGAGCTCCGCGTGCACGCCGCGGGCCAGGTCATCGGCCTGGGGGCGACAGCCGGTGACTCATGAGCGACATCGCCGCGGAGTTATCTTCGGCGTGGACGGCGGTCTGGCCGATGGTGCAGGCTAGCGGGCGGCCCGGCGCAGGCGGGGAGGCCAGCAAATAACAAGAGGGTGGCGGACGCTCGTCCGCCGGTGGCGTGCGGCGATCTGAGGAAGGTTGCGACGAAGTGTGTCATTCGGTGTCTAAAGGGTAGCGGGGACTGCCACCGGGGACGTGGAGCGAGTCGGCCTGCGAGAAGCGGATCGAGGAACGCAGCCGTCGACGGCAACGTCGATCTGCATTGCAGGCTGAAGGCCAGGAATGCATTCGCGGAAGTAAGGCGCTCCTGCGGCACCTCACTTTCACCAGTTTGAGGGAAAGGAACGCTCGTGAACATCAGCAAAGACCAGATTGTTCAGCTGCTGGAGAGCCAGGGCAACCACGATAAGGCTCAGCAGGCCAGCCAGCAGCTCCCGGATCAGGTAGACACCGACAATGGCCAGCACGCCGATCTGCTGTCGAAGCTCGGCCTTGACACCGGCAGTCTCGGTAACCAGCTCGGCGGGCTCGGGAAAATTCTCTAACCCGCTGGCGGGAGCGGCGCCGGGGGGAGCTGGCGGGCGTGGGTGGCGTTGGCCGTCGGCAACGTGCACCGTCCGATACTGTCCGAGCGGACTGTCCGCCAGCGCCGCATCCCGTGGATCCAGCTAAAACATGCCCGGCTGTGCGCCAACCTGGTTGTCGGCAACGCCACTGATGCGCAGCTCAGTGCGGTAAGAAGTCTCGCGCATCAACGCCGGGCGGCCAAGGGCCGGCCTCCCAGGCGGGAAGAAGAAGGGACACTGAGCATGTGGGTTTTTGTATCTGCCCGGCTGCGGACCTGGCTACTGCTGGCCATCGCACTGCCGTTGGCCCGGCTGCTTGTCCACCGCCTCGCTGTCGCCGCTGAACGCCATGACCCATCCGCCCGTAGGGCGAGATTGCTCCGCCGGGCCGACTCGGCAGTGACTGCGGTGTCCGGTCGCTCCTCGCGCAGGGCCAGACGCTGAGACCGGCGAGGACCGCCAGATGGCCGAATCGTCCCCCTCAACGCCGCGCGGGCCCGGGCCAGCACCGTTGCGTTGCCTTGTCACCGGGGCATCTGGGTACATCGGCGGACGGCTAGTGCCGGAGCTGCTCGCTGCGGGGCATCCTGTCCGGTGCATGGCACGTGACCCGGGGAAGCTCAGTGACCGGCCCTGGTCCGGCGACGTTGAGATGGCGGCAGCCGACGCGCTGGAGGGGACCAGAGTGCGGCGCGCTCTGGAGGGTGTGGATGTGGCCTATTACCTGATCCATTCCCTGGGCACCGGCGCGTCGTTTGAGCAGCGGGACCGCGAGGCGGCGGGGATCTTCGCGGATGCTGCCATGTCCGCCGGGGTCAAGCGCATCGTGTATCTGGGCGGCATGGTTCCCGGTGATGGCAGCGGCCTGTCGCCGCACCTGCGCTCGCGCGCGGAGGTTGGGGAGATCCTGCTGGGCGGTCGCGTGCCGGTGGCCGCGCTGCAGGCTGCCGTGATCATCGGGAGCGGGTCGGCCTCCTTCGAGATGCTGCGGTATCTCACCGAACGGCTGCCGGTGATGGTCACCCCGAAATGGGTGGGAACCCGCATTCAGCCAATCGCCGTTCATGATGTGCTGCGTTATCTCGTCGGCTGCGCGGCGCTTCCTGCGGGCGTTAGCCGCCGCTTCGACATCGGCGGTCCGGACGTCTTGACGTATGCGGAGATGATGCGCCGGTACTCCGAGGTGGCCGGGCTGCGGCCGCGGGTTCTGGTTCCGGTGCCGCTGCTGACGCCGCGGCTGTCGTCGCTGTGGGTCGGGCTGGTGACGCCGGTGCCGGCCGCACTGGCGATGCCGCTGGTCGAATCACTCAGGAACGAGGTCGTATGCTCCGAGCACGACATCGCCTCGTACGTGCCGGACCCACCCGAGGGTCTTGTGCCTCTCGACCGTGCGATCGCGTTGGCGCTGCGGCACACCCGCGAGGGCGCGGTCTCCACCCGCTGGTCATCGGCCGCTACGCCCGGCGCTCCCAGCGACCCGCTTCCCAGCGACCCGTCGTGGGCCGGCGGCTCGCTGTATGTGGACGCGCGGATCAGTGTTGTCCGTGCTTCGCCGGCGGCACTATGGCGGGTTATTGAGGGCATCGGCGGTGAGACCGGGTGGTATTCCTTCCCGGCCGCATGGGCCGTACGCGGGCTGCTCGACCGGCTCGCCGGCGGCGTCGGGCTGCGGCGCGGACGGCGTGATCCGCGCCACCTGCTCGTCGGCGACGCGCTGGATTTCTGGCGGGTAGAGGCCATCACGCCCGGATCGCTGCTGCGGCTGCGAGCGGAGATGAAGCTGCCTGGCCTGGCCTGGCTCGAAATGGCGGTCGGCCGAGACCACGACGGCATGACCACCTACAGTCAGCGGGCTATCTTCCAGCCGCGCGGGCTCGCCGGACACGCGTACTGGCGGTCCATCTCGCCGTTCCACGGCGCGGTATTCGGCGGGATGCTCCGCAACATCACCGCAGCCGCCGAACGGGCCGGCCGCGCGGCGGACAAGCCCGCGCCAGCCGGGCACTAAGCAGCGCGGCAAATCCAGGCCATGTGTCAGGCACGGCACCGGACCTGTGCGTGAGGACGTCGTGGTAGGTGTCTACCCCGAGGTCATTGATAGCCATACGTGTAGCTTGATCAGCCGGGCCAGCTGACGCCCGGGTTGTTGGGGAGCACGTAGCTGAGCATCACAGTCCCGCGCGGCGCCCGATGAGTATGCAAGCGATCAGCCCAGGGCAGCTGGCCGGCTGCCGAAGATTGCCGCGAAGTAGGTCATGATCACCGCCAGCCCGGGAATCGCCCCCGGCTGCCAAATCGGCGGGAGTACATCGCCAGGGCGACAACCGTGGTCTAGGTGATGACGTCGTCGATGGTGACGTTGACGGTGACGTCGTGGAGCCCGGCTTTGGCGCGTAGTTCGGCGATGGCTCGCTGCTGGACTTCGCGGGCGATTGCGTCGAGCTGGTCGCCGTATTGGGCGGCGATGGCTAGGTCGATCACCGCGGTGCGGCCAAGGACACCTGCCGCCGGCCTCGGCAGCGGTGTAACGAACCGGGAGCCCCATCTGGTGCGACCATGCCGACGTCCAGTCCCACCACGGCAGGGTCACGGCCGGCTCGTACTCCTTCAGCGTGAGCTCGAAATAGTAAAGGTAGGCACGGTGCCAGGCCAGGAAGAGCGGCGTGTGGTGCTGGCAGTACATCGGCAGCGGCAAGCCATGGATCCCGGCCCAGTACAGCCACCCGCGATCGTCGCCGACCTGCATGCTGGCACTGAACGCGCGGCGCAGCACTGCCAGCTGCGGCCCGCGCAACATCGCCACGTTCTTCCGGTACGAAAGTGGCGCCTGGGCTACCAGTTGCGCGGGCAGCGTGGTGACCGTCATCCCGCCTCCTCCCAACATGCCCAGCTATGCCGTTACCGCGCGCCGGTCGATCCCGGCCAGGCCACCAAGCCCCCCGGCCTCACTAGCGAAGACGTCCACACGTGGACATGATCAGACCAAGCGAGACCCCAGCCTTTCAGGCTCTGTAGCTGAGACTGTTCACGGCGGCACGAGCTGGTGGCTGTGAGGGGCCGTTGCTTCTGTGCTGAACCGATGCGGGCCTCCGCCAGCTGAATGCCGGTACCCAGCAGATGCTGGGGACCGGCGTCTCAGTGTGGCGGAGCGGGCAGCGTGATTACTTGCTGTCTGCCTCGACCAGGCGCTCCACGAGCTCGTTGACGTTGCCCGTCTTGGGCAGGTCGCGCTGATCCAGCAGGTCGCTCAGCTCGGCCTTGGTCAGGCCCTCGTAGCGCTCGCGGGCATTTTCATGGGCGTGCCTGGCCTGCTCACGCTCGGCCTTGCGAGCCTCGCGGGCCAGCTCCTGCTCGGCCTGCTCGGCCTTGTGGGCCTGCTCGTGGACAGCCTGCTCGGCCTTGCCGGCCTGCTCGCGGACGAGGTCGCGGGCCGACTCGGCCTGCTCGCGGACGGCACCGGACAGCATGCCCGCCGCCTCCGCCCACTTGATGGTGAGGTCCCGGTTGATGTCTAGCGTCCGCTGCACGAACTCGACGGTGAGGTCACGGCTGATATCTGCCGTTCGCTGCACGAACTCGAAGTAGCGCTCAACTACTGGGACCAGGTTGACCTGCGGCAGACCGGGAAGCATGTAGTCACTCAGCTTTTGCGGGCCCCGCGTCCAGAAGTCAGCGATCTTCTCTGCCGTGCTGGCCGACTGGCTCGCCGCAGCGCCGTAGCGCTGGGTGGTACTGGTCATATGTACTCCTTCGTGGTGTCCGAATTCAGTGGCTCCGAATGCGTTACGCTAACTATATCAAGCAATGCTTACTAAATCAAGCACTGCGGGTCAGCGCGGCGGCCCGGGCCAGCCTCCACCGCTGAATCTTCATCCCAGCCGTAGGCCGCCCTTATCGGCTACCTCATATACCCCGGCCTAAACCCGCTACTTATCGTGATCATGCCGGCGCACCGCGTGTGATATGGCGGACGCAGACCCTGGCCCTTCAATTTCTGCATGAGGTGGCGTCCCCGCGCACTCAGGGGGAACCCGGCGAAGGGGAGCTTCGTCGCCAAGTGGCAGATTGGCTGCCCGGCTTGGATGGAATCGGCCGCCCGCCGCTCTGTCGCTCGTCCCAGAGATCACCTGCTCGTACAGGTCCGCGTACCGCGCCGCCATCACGGCAGGCGTGAACCTGCGGGTGGCCTGCTCGCGGCATTCTCGCGGGTCGATCCGCCCGACCGCTTGCACCAGCGCGGCAAGATCGTCCGGCGAGTCTGTCAGCCACCCGGTGCGCCCGTGTTCCACGAGTTCTGGCAGGCAGCCGCGGGACAGCCCCACCGCCGGAGTGCCGAGCGCCAGCGTCTCGACCACCGCCGTCCCCCCGGGCTCCTCCCACTGCAGCGGAAACAGGGAGGCCCGCGCGGACGCCACCAGAGTGTTCCGCTCCTGACTCGCCACGGTGCCGATCCAGCGCACCCGGGTGCCGTCCACTAGCGGGCGCACTTCGTCCTCCCAGTAGCGGACGTCTGGGTTGGCGGCAGCGGCACTGCCTGCCGCCGTCAGGTCCGTCGGCTGCCGGTGGGGCCCGACCGGGCCGGCGAGTACCAGGTCAAAACCGCACTCGTGGGCAAGCCGGGCGGCCAGATGCTGGCCCTTGCCGGGAGTTATCCGGCCGATCACCACGGTGTGGTCGGCTTTCTCCACTGGAGCCCGCCGGTCGGCGCCTACAGCCAGCGGCGTGGCGAGGTGCACATGTCCGATCGAGTGCCGACGCAGGGCCTCCGGGGCCCGGTGCAGCTGCGACGCCGACACGCCGTTCACCCGGACCCTGGGCCCGGCGTCGAGGCCAGAGTAGAAGTCGGCGTGCTTGCCCAAGTCCCAGTGCAGGGTGTGCAGCACCGGTGGGGCGGTGGGTGCCAGTGCCGCTGCCGACAGCACCGCCAGTCCTACTACCTCGACGTGGTCGTGCACCAGGTCAATGTCGTCTCGGTCGCGCAGCGCGCGCAAGACGGCGTGCAGATGCGCATGTGCCACGCCGGACGCCTGGTTGTACGGGCGCTGGAGCACCTCGAACTGGCCGTCTGGGAACGACGTCAGGCGCTCGTCCACGGGCAGGGTGCTGCGGGCCACTGTGGCCAGCAAGACGCGGATCCCCAGCCTGCGCAGTTGCGGGATGAGAGCGGCGACCACGTTCTCAATGCCCCCATACCCCTCGGGCGGCACCGGCAGCCACGGGCCGGCGTTCACAAGCACGGTGCGCGTCATCGGGCGGCCTTCCGGGGCGCTGTCTGCGGGAGGCCGACGGCAATCAGCGGCGGTCGCTCGTCGATGCCTATGTCCGAAATGACGATCTCGCGGCCAAGGTTAGGCAGCGGCTGCTCTCCTCCGCGCCGGAACTGGGTAAGCACACTCGGCAGCACGGTGCTCGCGTCTGCCCGCCCCTGCCGCACGAGCCGCGACCAGGCGGTGAGGTGGATCTGTGCGGCCATCCGGCCAAGCGCCTCGTTGTTCTGGTTGCGGTGCGCGCGCTCCCCGAGGTCCACTTGGGCGAGTGCGTCAAGGCCGACAAGGTCGAGCAGGTCTACCAGCATGGCGGTCTCCACGCCGTATCCCGACACGAACGGCACCCGGTCCAGTACCTCCCGGCGCCCGGCGGATTCCCCTGCCAGCGGCTGCACGAAACCCGCGAGGTCGGGCCAGAAGAGGTTGAGCAGAGGCCGGGCGACCAGCTCGGTGACGCGGCCGCCGCCGTCGGGCTCGGAGTGAGCTCCGGACGTCAGGGGGCGATGGTAGAAGCCCTTGACGAACGAGATGGACGGGTCGGTCAGCAGTGGTCCCAGGAGCCCGCTGACGAACCGTGGATCGAATGGATCAACGTCGGCATCGACGAACGCGATGACGTCACCTGAGGCCGTGGCCAGCCCGGCCCACAGCGCGCCGCCCTTGCCGTGCATCGGCGGCAGGCCGCAGGTGATGTCGTCCTGGGACACGACGAACGCGCCGGCCGCCCGGGCCGCAGCCGCGGTGCCGTCCACGGACTGCGAGTCCACCACGATTACCTCGTCCACCAGGGGAACGGACTGGACGAGGGCGGTCCGGATCGCCGTCACGATCGTCCCGACGGTGGCCTGTTCGTTTCGGGCAGGAATGACGACGCTCACCGTGGTCTTGTCCTTGGCCCGCAGCAGCCGGTGTGGCGGCCAGTCCTGTGCACTGCTGGTCCGGCATGTCGACCATGCCTCGACGACCGGCGACATGCCTGTGTAGCGCATACTCATCCTTCCGGCGGAAACGTCGTCGTTCGAGGATTGTGCGAAGGCGTACTTCCCTCAGGAGCCGGGGCATAACGCCTGGGGATAAGAGGACCGTGCTGGGCGAGGGGAAGCGGGGCATATGGACATCTGCCGGATTGGCCTGATCGGTGCGGGAAACGTGGGCCGCCGGCACGCGCAGGTGCTGAGGAGTTTCCCGGACGTTCACCTCGCCGGGATCACCGACGTAGTCCCGGAGACGGCGGCGGTGCTGGCCAGCGACGTCGGCTGCCGGCCGTTCGCCGGCGTCAACGAGTTGCTGTCGGCCGGAGTCGACGCGGCGTACGTCTGTGTGCCGCCGTTCGCGCATGGAGGGCCGGAGACCGCTGTCCTGTCCGCAGGGGTGCCGCTCTTCGTGGAGAAACCGCTGGGCGTGACGGTAGAGACGGCCGAGCGAGTCGGCGCCCAGGCCGCCGCGGCGGGCGCGCTGACCGCGGTGGGTCACCATTGGCGCTACCTGGAGGTGGTGGAACGTGCCCAGCGGTTGCTCGATGGCCGGGCGGTGCGCCTGGTCGGCGGGACGTGGCTGGATAAGGTGCCCCCGGTCGGGTGGTGGCCGGTCCGGGAGCGGTCCGGCGGACCGGTGGTAGAGCAGGCCGCGCACGTCCTGGACCTGGCTCGGCTCTTTGCCGGTGAGGTGGCCGAGGTGTTTGCCATGGGTGACGGGCGGCCACCCAAGGTGCCGGGCGCCGACGTTGACGGCGTGACCACCGCCACGTTGCGGTTCCATAGCGGCGCCCTGGGCACGCTGAGCACCACCTGCCTGCTCGGCTGGAAGCAGCGCGCCGGCCTGGAGCTGATCGCTGACGGGTTGTGGCTGTGGGTGGGAGAGGATGGGCTGGCGATCCGGGAGGGTGACGCTGATCCGGTCGGGGAAGTCGTGGCCGGGGATCCCGCGGCGGCCCGGGTCGCGGTGGACCGGGCCTTCGTCGACGCAGTCCGGGGCATCGGGAACGACGTCCGGGCGCCGTATGCGGAGGCGCTGCGGACGCACCGGGTGGCGTGCGCGCTGGCCTCGTCAGCGGCCATGGGCAAGCCCGTGCGGCCGGCGGATAGCAAGGAGGCGGGCAGCCTGGAGGCCCGGGACGCGGCGGATACTCAGGAGTGCCGATGACTGACGCCCGGGGCGCCACGGCTCGCGCACGCGCCGTCGGCGAGGAGACCGAACGCAACGTAGTAGTGGAAGGCCCCGGTCGGGTCGCGGTGCGGGAGGAGCCGCGTGGGCCGGTGCCGGCGGGAGCGTTCCGGGTGACCACAATGTTTAGCGGCATCTCCGCCGGCACCGAACTGAGCTACATCAAGGGCACGAACCCGTTCCTGGCGGAGCGCTGGGACCCGGGCCTTGGCCTCTTCGTGCCAGGCGAGCCGGACGCCGGCTACCCGGTCACGCGGCTGGGGTACATGGAGGTGGGCACGGTCGCCGAGTCGCGGACCCCGATGGTCCCCGTGGGTGGCACCGTGGCGATGGCCTACGGCCACCGCACCGGGTACGTCGGCGACCCGGTCACAGACCGCGTGGTCCCCCTGCCGGCTGACCTCGATCCGCTGCTCGGCATCTATGTGGCGCATATGGGGCCGATCTGCGCCAACGGCCTGCTGCACGCCGCCGCCGACCTATGCGGTCCCGACGTACGTTCGCTCGGGGACGGAGTGCGTGGCCGGCGGGTTGTGGTGGTCGGCGCCGGGGTGGTGGCCCTGCTTACCGCGTTGCTGGCCCGCGGGCACGGCGCCGCGTCCGTGGTAGTGCTCGACCCAACTCCCGAACGCCGGGCGGTGGCTGAGGCCCTAGGGCTGGAAGCGCTCAGCCTGGGGGGGCCGGGGGACGTGGCCGCCGCCCTGAAGACCAGATGGCGGCACGCCCCGGGCGATCGGGGGGCGGACGTAGTGTTCCAGTGCCGCGGCCAGGCCGCAGCCCTGCACCTGGCGTTGCGGGTGGCTCGCCCGCAGGCGACTGTTATTGATCTGGCTTTCTACCAAGGAGGGGCAGCCGAGCTGCGGCTCGGCGCGGAGTTCCACCACAACGGCCTGGCCGTGCGCTGCGCCCAGATCGGCCGGGTGCCGCGGGGGCTGACGGGCACCTGGGATCGGGAGCGGCTCTCTGCCGAGACGATCGATCTCCTGCGCGCGGATGGCACGGCGATCCGGAAGCACCTGGTGACGGCGGTTGTCCCGTTCGAGAACGCAGCGGAGCTCTTCGCAAACCTCGCCGCTGCGCGCGGGCAGGAACTGCAGGCCGTCCTCCTCTTCGACCACTCGACGAAAAACCCACGCTCGGCCTGAGCCCTCCCGGCCCGGGCAGTGCGCACCCCAGGCCTGCCAGCGCCCGACTAAGCTAATGATCCTTAATGGTGGGGGTTACAGAAGAGGTTGAAGTCAAGCTTGGTGCTGGCGAGGAACCGGTCGAGCATGCCGGGCCGCCCCGTTTTGTCAGGTGAGGATGAGCCAGGTCTGGCCGTCGATGAGTTCACGGGCGGCGTCCAGGTGACCGGCATGGCAGGCGGTTTCTGCGATCACATGCAACAGGACCTGCCGCAGGTTCTCCAGGTGGAAACTGGGCGGGAAGAAGTCCGGCGACCAGGCGGGCGGGGCTTCCAGCGAGGTGGCGGTGATGATCTTGTCGGCCACCTCTATCTCGCGCCGGTACAGGTCCAGTACGGCCGCGGCCGACACCTCGGGGCGCACCTGCCAGCCGTCATCGCCGAACTCGTCCAGCTCGACCTGCTCACCGGTCATGACCTGGCGGAACCAGAACCGCTCGACGTCCAAGGCCAGGTGCTGGACCAGCCCGGCGCAGGTCCAGCCGGTCGGCAGCACGGGGCGGCGCATCGCCTCCTCAGGTAGGTCCTCCAGGATGCCCAGCACGTGCTTGCGCTGCTTGGTCAGGTAGCCCATGAGGTCCGTGGCCTGGTTACTCGTGGCGGGCTGCGTCATGGCTGGCTCCTCTCTGTGCTTTGCGCGCTCATCTGGCATACCGCAGCAGACCCGCTGCTACCAGAGCCGTAACTTCCGCAATTGAAGATCGTTAGGTCAGCGTTGCGACGATGCCTGACTTGGTGAGCAGGTCCACGATGGTGAAGGTGCCGGCCGTGCCGTAGGTGGGTGTCCATTGCGGGTCTTGGCCGAGGTAGGACTGGCTGTCGCCTTGGATCAGGCCGTAGATGACTTCGGCGACGATGCGTCCGCCCACCGGTCCGAGATGTTCGCCGTTGGCGGTGATCTGGG
Source organism: uncultured Actinomycetes bacterium (assembly GCA_963711705.1). Taxonomy (GTDB): domain Bacteria; phylum Actinomycetota; class Actinomycetes; order Streptosporangiales; family Streptosporangiaceae; genus RYN-230. Next base: position 16,113 of record CAVQFM010000009.1, on the reverse strand, counting down.
CCTCGCGCAGGATGTAGAACCACAGCGGGGTGCGGTTGTGCAGGTTCAGTGGCTGCAGGTCGGACAGATCGCCTGGGGCCAGTGGAGGCAGCGACATCGCGCCGGCGATGCTCTGCCCGGAAGGCACCTCCATGGTGAGGTTACGCAGCAGGTTCCTGGTGGCCAGGGAGGTCGGGGTTCCCGGAGCCTGGCCCAGCAGGTCGAACAGCACCGACGACAGCGTGGTGTCGATCTTCTTGTTCCGCCGCACCCGGCCGTCGCCGAAGTCGAAGAAGGTCTGCCAGTCAATGAACCTGCGGGGCGCCCGCCGGCCGCCGCGCAGGTCATCGGGATCGGCCGGATTGGTCGCGCCGGGCTTGAACAACAAGGCGAAGAACTGCTGGGTGAGGTCGGTCGTACTGGTCCCGAAATTGGCGCGGTAACTCGGCCGCACCTGAGAGTGCCCGAAACGGTACGCACCGACGGAAAACTCGACCGGGATATACGGGTTGTTACGCCAGTCGAAGAACTTCAGCCCGTTGTTCAGGACGTCTTGCGCCGTCGCCTGGCCTACTGTCCTGGGCAGGAATTCATGCAGCACCATCCACTGGTAGTGCCAGCGCACTACCCGTTGTGCCTCGGCGAACGTCTCGTCCACCGTGTACGCGGTGCCTAGGTCCGCCGCCACATCGAGATACACCTGGTTGTGGAAGCGGAGCAGCGCCTGCTGGAGCCCGGCCACCATCATGTTCTCGTCGTTGCGCGGATCGGCTATCAGCGCCACTGCCTGGCTGTTGCGGGGCAGGTCCCGCCGCGTGTTGCCGTCGATGGAGACCGCGGCCGACCCGGGGATCTCCTCGGTCAGGAAGGTGGTCCGTCCGCCGTCCACGTTCTGGTCGTACAGGTGGGGAGACACCGCTGGCCCGCCGCCGTACACGCTGTCCAGGTCGAGCGCGGGAATCCGGAAGTTGCGGATCGACTCGGGGTCCTGGGCCCGGGCCAGGCTCGATGTGGGATCGAAGGTCATGTCGTGGTCCAGGAACTGGCCCAGGAAGGTGAACCCGGCGGTCAGCGTGGGGTTGTCTGGGTTGTGCGCGCTTTTCGCCGGGTCCGTGATCAGCGTGACCGGGTCGGACAGGTCATCCTGGGCGTCCATCGGCCCCCCCGCGGCCCCCAGCTCGCTGAGCGCGTCGCGGATCAGCGGCACGTCGGCCGAAAATGGCGGCAGCGCCGGGAACAACCGGCCGAACCTGCCCATGTCATAGAAGGTCGACCGGGGGGTCAGCTGGCCAGCATCTGCATCGCCGTGAGCCACGTCAGGCCTCCTCATCTCGCCCCGCCCGCAACCCCCAGCCTGGGGTCAGGAAAGACCATGTCTCTCGCAAGCTCATGAAAGCGGGCCATTCAGAGTCTGTCAGGAAGCGGCGCAGGGAACCACCAGGCTGCCTCGCCGCACTGCCCATTGAGGAACAGACGCCGGTGCGGCACGCCCAGCGCGCTGGCGCGTCGCAGGGATGGGCATAAGATCATCAAGTGTTCGATCCGATGGAATGTTAGCTAGGCTAACGATATTGCTGGGAGCCAAGTCGGGAGCCAACGACGCCAGGCACCAGGCGACACCAGGCCACATCCAGCCAGAGTTGCCGCAGGTGAACGGCATGCAGAGCAACATCTGGCCACATTCAGCAACGGTTCGAGCCTGCATGGCATGCAAGAGGTCCGGGGTTCGAATCCCCGTAGCTCCACCAGGGGAAACATCATCACCCAAGATCCCAAATCGCCCGTTTGTAGCTACGTTGTGTAGCAACGGATCAGTCCTCGGCCCCGTCGAGGAGGCCATGCAGCCGGGTGAGAGCGTCCCGCTGGGCCGCGTCGCCTGCGTCGGTGTAGATCTCAAGGGTGGTGCTGATCCTCGCGTGGCCGAGAATGACCTGGGCATCGCGGGGCGGCACGTGGAGGTCCTTCAGGAGTGAGGCGACAATGTGCCGCAGGTGATGGACCGTGATGATCCTGATCTTGTTGTCGTAGCAGATGCGCCGGAAGGAGCGAACCAGGTTGCGCGGCTCGATCGGCCGCCCGGTCCGGGTGGTGAACACCAAGAGCGGTTGGCGGCCAGGCAGAGCCCATGTCGGCCCGGTAGCTGGCCTGACGTTCGGCCGGGACCTTGAGAGCCTGGCGGGCGGGATCCAGCGGCGGAAGCGTGCGGCGCCCGGCGGGGGTCTTGACCGGGCCGAGGACGAGCTCGCCGCGGATGCGCTGGATCTGCTGGGCGTCATAGAGGGAAATCAATCCGTCTCCGATAATGATTGGGAATCTATAACTAGAGGTGGAGACCGTGCGATCAAATCTTGGATTGATGATCAGATGCGAGGGAAACCGTGTGCCATAGTGCTCATTGGCAGCCAGACAGCAGGCCGGAAGTGGATCAACTACGAGATCGAAAAAGCCTGGAACTCGCGTAGGGGAGTACTGGGAGTTTATGTGCATAACTTGAAGGATCACAGTGGTCGTCAGTCAACTATGGGAAAGAATCCGTTCAACTATCTGACTGTGGGCAATCAGAATATGTCGGATATTGTCGATGCTTACAATCCTCCCCACACAGTAAGCACTCTCGTTTATGATCACATAAAGGCGAATCTGGGAAGCTGGATAGACGAAGCAATTACTATAAGGAATCAGCATTAGTGACAGCTGAGAAGGGCATCTTCTTGCCACAAAAGGGGGGTGATGAAGGTTGACTGAGCATAGCTTGGAACCTCCAATAACGGATGCACGGATGAAGCATCTTGAGTTCATTCAAGGTGTAATTTCTAGGCTTGCCACTGATTCATTCGTTGCGAAAGGGTGGGCACTTACAGTATCTGGCGCATTGTACGGGTTCGCCGTAAATCATCTTAACCCATGGATCGCATTGGTAGGCCTAATGCCCGCCCTTGCCTTCTGGTGGTTGGATGCATATTTCCTACGTCAAGAGCGCTTGTATCGCCATCTGTATGACGATGCACGGATCCCAGGCAGCTCAGTCGAATTGTTCTCGATGGACGTGAGGAGTTATTCCAAAGACTCGTATACCGCCTGGCCGAAGGTGATATTCTCAGCTACGCTTAGGGTCTTTTACGGCGTTCTCCTGGCCGCAGGTATAGTGATCTTCATTGCCAGTTTCGTCCATCATGCCAAGCCAGTACATGCGGCCCTCAGCAAATCGGCCGTTTCGTTCACAATTTCTTCTGACCATGGTTTGCTAGGCGGCCAGATGTTACCTATATGATCTCTTTGCCACCGTGGCACCAAGTGAACGTGTAGGTGAAAAATAGTTTGGCTTGCTGCTTCCCCTGCCGAGTTAATGATGTTGAGGCCATCCGGGTGTAGTGAAGTCTTCAAAGCCTGGGCCATGGTGAGAACCGACTTTGTGATCGTTGTAGCCATGATGGGGTCAAGTGACCATATGTCCTTGATGTGCACCTTAGGAATAACGAGCGTATGGCCGGGAGTGATTGGCTTTAGTGGGAAGAAAGCGAGAGTGTCTTCACCTGAGCAAACTACTCGTGCAGGCGCATAGCCTGCTGCAATTTTACAAAACTCGCATTCTTGCACTGACTCGTTCAAGCTGCCTCCTTAAGTGGCTACCACTGGCGCTCTTAATCAATCTCCCCAAAGCACCTGGAACACTGATCTTAGTCCCGTCCGTCTTCCTGATGAGCGTCGATCCCTTGCGAGCGGGTGCCGCGCCTACGCCGGCGAATCCGATCCGTGCGACGCCCCCCGCAGTGGGCGCACTAGATGAGGTGGCCGGAGCAGGACAAGGGAACGCCATGAAGACAGTTACCCGCAGTCCCGCTCTGCGTGACGGATGAGCCTGGCTGATCAGTCGATCTAGCTGGTGTCCTGGCGTGTACCAGGCAGGCTTCCTCGAGGCCGGTGGTGAGTGCGCCACCTAGCTCCACGTACCCGCCCCCGCCTTGATCTCCAGGATGGACTGATTCAAGCCCCGAGATGCACCTCGCATCCGATCAGATCGGTGAATTTCGTAGCCAGCATCGTCAGCTCTATGGGGATTCGAACTCAAGCGGATCGACCAGGCGGCGAGTGGCAAACGGCACCGGGGCCGGGCGATCCTTAACCGCCTCAACCACCTTGGCTACGATCTTACTGTCACTCCGGCCGGCAGCGTCGAAGTATGTCACATCGGGCACGATGCCGATGTCCCCTCCTTCGGTGCGTATCGGGAACATGTTCGGCTCGCCGTTGAATGCGGCGTGCCGAAATGCCACCTCGCGCTCTACCCAGCTGCGCACCTCGCCGCGATTCGAACCTTCGACATGACTGGTGATGATCGGTACAAAGGCGAGAGAGGTCAGCAGCGCGCTTTTGAGGACTGGCCTGAAATGCATCCCAGTGGTCGGGACATCCATGAAGACGCGTAGTCCGGCGTCCTCGAAACCCGATTTCAGGTATTCCGCCAGCTCGAAGTCCCGCTTGTTGTAGCTTATGAACACATCGAACTGGTAATGGCTGACGAGTGAACGCTTTACGGCGTCGGCGACCTGTTCCACGAGGCTGCCATCGCGTTCATCGTCGAGGCGATCAAAGACGTCGGCATCGATGTGCAAGATAGTTGCCCCGGGTCGGCTCACGAGGAACTCTTGATCCATGTGAACGAATTCGTTCCCGAGATCCGCATAGACGATCGGCAGGTCCTGATGAGTTGATACCGTCACGCCCCTACTCCTCAGTTCGCCACGCGCCAGAACGTAGAGGCCTGGCCTGGCCACGTCGGGTGACATCGGAGACAGCTCCGCTCCTGGCTCGAGTTCGAGTCGAGATAGCGAATTCGTGATGTACCGCCTGAGACGAGCCGTTGGCATAAAGGACAAGGGGCCGGAGCGATCCATCCCGACGAGGCTCGGACAGTGGTTGCAGACGAACTCCGACAAGCGGAGGTCGAAGAGCGTGTCGAATCTCGCCTGTACCGTCCTCGTCGACGTGGCCTCGTCCAAGAAATTGCGACATTGCTCGTAGTTAAATGACAAAGCGGACGTATCCCCGACGGCCTGGAGCGTCGCCGTCCGGTTGCCCCTGAGCAGGACCGCCAGCTCACCAAGGATGACGCCTGCCGGGACGCGCAGATCCAAGCGCTGCTCGACGTCCGAGGGGCCAGAAGCGACGCCAATTTGGCCAGTCAACACCACGAACATGGCGTCACCCTCGTCGCCATCGCGACAGAACGTCTCGCCGTGGCGGCGCTCGACAAGCTCTGCCATCTGAACGAAGCGGGTGAACACGGTGGGGTCCCACCCTCGGAAGAGCTCTGGGAGATCCTCTCGCAAAGCGACATCCTCGAGTGTCGTACGTGCGAGACGATCAGATGTGTTCGCCTGTAGGAGCCGCTTGGCGTGGTAGACCAGTTTCCATGTGAGGATGCCTTTGAGACCGCTGTCGTTAGGCAGATTCGCAGAGTGCGAGATGCGCATGTGCTCGGCCGACGCCGTATCTCCCATATCGAGGGCCGCTAGGTCCTTCTTGGTCTTCTGGAGCAGCTCCTGTTCTGCGCGCCTCGAGTCACCCCATTCAGAGGTGAACCGGCCCGGAACCGAGAGAAGGTAGACGGAATCTGGCATCCGTTGCTTCATGTAGACCTGCATCGGCCCGGCGAAACGGACCGCCAACATCTCGGCGCGCTCGATGAACAGCCGGAAGCTTTGCGACACGAGGACCGCGCTGTTCGAGCCGAAGTCGAGAAGATGGCCGCACATGTTGATGCCTTCACCGACGAGCTGGGCCCGTCCATCGGCTCCGCGAATCGCCACTGCGGATCCGACGTGTGCGGCCAATCGGAGAGGAACATTCGTCTTCGTCGCCCAGTCGTGCAGCGCTGCGAGAAGTTCGAGCGCCGTCGCGGCAGCGGAGCTGGATGGCAACGCGAGGTGACCGCCGTCTCCTCCCGATGCCCAGATCGCTCCTTTACCTGCGGGCGACTCGAGTACGCGACCTACGAGTTTGTTCAGGTCGTAGACCCGTTCGATTTGGAGATGTAGATCGCTGTCAAAGCTATGACCGCTGATATCGCACGAAACGAAGCAGTATTCTTGGCTCTGCAGCTCCTTCGAATTTAGTTCGGTCACGACTTCACCTCACGATAGGAGAGAGCCGCAGCGCGTCAGAGTGCCTGCGACTCCTCTTGGGCCGACACCACTCATGGCCCGATCTAGTTGACTCGCTGTCCATCGACTGTCAGCCTTTGATGTCGCTCCTGGTAGCCGGCTGTCCCGCCTTGACCGCCCCCTGACCGGCCGAAGAAGTAGGCAGGTGCCTGGCCGAAGGAGGCCGGAAAGTCCGAGACATATTGGTACTGAACCAGAGCGTTGCATCCGGCGAGGGCGGCGAGATCACCGATCTGCGACGGCAAGGCATTGTGCGGCAGGTTTAGTACGACGACACGGGCGCCCTCGAGGCCCAGCCTGACGAGTTCTTGCACGTCTACATCGAGATCCTCGAGCATGAATGGCCGGGTCAGGTCGTATTGATAGGTTCCTCGCCATGGCGGATCGAGATGAACGATCGAGAACCTCCGGCCCGTATTGACGGCGGAGGCCAGCGTCACGGGCCCATCGGCCAGATGGTATTCGACGACGCTGGCCAGACCGGCGAGTGCCATGTTGTGCACTGCGACGTCGACCGTCGTGCGATCGTTGTCGACCGCTTGGACGTGGCAGCCCGCTTTCGCGTAGGAGTAGGCCATCTGGCCAATGCCGGCGAATATGTCGAGCACGCTCCGGCCTTCTTCTTCTTCTTCTTCTTCTTCTTCTTCTTCTTCACGGCCGCCGTCAAGGCCCGACAGGAGCTTAAGGGCTGTGCGGGCGGTTTCCTCGGCAACGGCGTGTGGAGTCGTCTCCCGCAGTGCACGTTGCGTCATCAGGTACCCCGACAGGAGCGCCTTGTTGACCGCCAAGCCGTAGAGGTAGCGCAGGTAGTCAGGAGAACCGAACTTCGACCCCATGGCATGGCAGTAGGCGAGAACCGCGTCCGCGTGGTCGCTCGACAGAATGACGTCCCGGCCGGCCTCATCAGAGATCGGGCCGAACGGCAGCATGAGATCCTCTCGCACGTCGTCAGGAAGTGGCGGCCCCGTCATGGCAAGGCCGACGCTTTCCGGCCCGAGGCAGTTGAGGTACCGGGCGCGCGGCGGAGTCGGCAACACTTGGCGGCACCAGGCTGAAACGTCGCCATGCCTCTCCAATAGCCTCTCGGTCGGAATCTCGCTGTCCTCGACCCACGACAAAGTGTACCTGGGCCGCTCGCCTACAGAATGTGAGGGTGCGTGACGGTGCTGTACGGATTTGCGTGTGCAGCTGACGTAGATCGTTTACTCGGGGGTCGTTGTTGCTGTGGTCTTCTGCCGCAGGCGTTCGTAGGGGGTCTGGCCGCCGAGGGCGCCGTGGGGGCGATGGTAGTTGTAGAAGGTCTCCCACTCGGCGAGCTTGTCGTTGAACAGCTGCGTGTCGTCGATGACGACGCCCTTGAGCTGGCGGTAGAACTCTTCCCCGTTGATCCGGTGGCTGCGCTCGACCTTCCCGTTCAGCCGCGGGGTGGCGGGCTTGATGTAGACGTGGCGGATGCCGCGGTCGAGCAGGTGCCAGTGGAACGATGACTGAAATTCGGACCCGTTATCTGTCTGGATCACCTCGACCCGGAACGGGAACTTGTCCAGCAGGAAGTCAGCGAACTGAATGGCGGTCTTCTGGTTGAGCTTGTCGTAGATCCGCAGGACGCGCAGCCTCGTGCAGTCATCGATCGCGGTGAACTGGTAGTACTTCTTGCGGCTGCCGCTGGTCAGCGGGGCGATGAACTTCACATCGACCTGCACGGCATGGCCAGGCATCGGCTTCTCATACCGCTTCCACTTGCGGTCGTGGCGCTTGTACCGCTGCGAGGCCGGGAGCCGGCTGAGGTCCAGGCGCTTGAGGATCCGCCACACCCCGGACTGGCTGATCTGGATGTCGTGGTAGCGCTGGAGGTACATGGAGATCTTCGCCGGGCCGAAGTGGTAGCTGGTCCGCAGGTAGATGATCTTCTCGATGACCTCAGATGGGGTCTCGTGCGGGCAGTGCGCCGGGCGGGTGGAGCGGTCCCGCAGCCCGGCCAGGCCCTCGGCCTCGTAGCGGCGGTACCAGATATAGAAGACCTGCCGGCTGATCCCGTAGTACCGGCAAGTCATGGCCACGTTCCCGGTCACCTCGCGGGCGTGGCGGATGATCGCCAGCCGCCTCGCGGCGTTCTTATCCAGTTGGCGTTGATTCACATGGGTCTCCTAGCGATCAGAGACCCCACCTGTCAACGATGTCCGTCAGTTCTAGACTGAGCCTTTTTCATCTGGCGGTCTCGTAAGACTGGAGGACGTGGATGGCCTTGGCGAGTTGCCCGGCGCGCCAGGGGCAGCAGCGGAGTTTGCGCAGGATCCGCCAGGTCTTCAGCTGGGCGTTGGCCCGTTCGCCCGGAGCGCGGAGCCTGGCGTGGGCACGGTTGGCCTCTTTCTGTGAGGCGGGCTTGTTCCGCCCCCGGTAGGGCGTGATCGCTGGATCACCGGCGCCGGTGTAGCCCTTGTCCGCCAGGACGATTAACCCGGCGGCGGCCAGCTCGCGCAGGATGCCCCAGATCCGGGCGGCGGTCAGGTCGTGGGTGGCACCGGGCAGCGGGCCGGATACCCACAAGATCTCACCGCCGGGGCTGGCGATGACCTGCAGGTTCATCCCGTGGCGGCGGTGCTTGCCCGAGTAGAACGGCCGGTCAGCGGCGAGACGGTCCACCGGGATCAGCGTCCCGTCGATGACCACGAACGCGAGCCCGGCGTTCTTCGCGGCCCGCACCGCGGTGCGCAGGCTGGGCGCGCGGGCGGCCAGCAGGCGCACGGTCTCGGTGACATACCGCCAGGCCGTGGCCGTGCTCACCCCGAACCCGGCCGCCAGCTCAGCGAACGTCTCGCCCTTACGCAGATGCGCCAGCACCAGCAGCGCCTGCTGGCCCGGGTTCAGCTTGCGCCAGCACGAGCCGATCTGCCTGCGGTGACGGCGGATCACGCCAGCGGCGTAGAGGAGGGTGGCACGCGACAACGGCAGCGCAGCACGGTAGAAAAGCATCGAGGCCCCTGGGCAGGCGAAGGGTTGTGGTGATCGCTTCATCTACCAGGGGCTTCACCCTGCCCCAAGCCGACACGCCCGCCTGATCAGCCCCTTCGCGCACGGACCCAAGATCAGGATGAAAAGGGCTCACTGTACGGATTTGCGCGTTGTGAGAACCCTCTCTACGTCTTTAAAGGCGCGCCGAAGGCGCGCCGGATCGGGCTGGCCGCCGTACATGCAGGAGCGCCGCGCAACCGATGCACTGACGGTGAGACGGCGCTGCTTCCGCCCACAGCTGGCTGGCCGCTGGGGGATGGTGGCGCGCCCGGGCGCCGGCTGCCTTCCTTTGGCCCTTCGGGCCACGTCGGCGCCGGCGCGCACTCAACCCCTCGGCCGACTCGGCGGGCGACGCGCGCAACGTCAGTGTTGGTGCGCGAGTTGCAAGAGGGCCATCGCTCCGGCGCCTCGATCCTGAAGCCTTGCAAGATCACGGGCAAGGGCGCTCCCCGCGGTCGCGTCCCTCCGCTTCGCTCCGCGCAGACCGTTGCCCCTGAGTCTTGACAAGGATTCAGCGGCGCCTGTCGGAGGGATGGGCCGGGTCTGAGCGCTGGTCCTGCCCGGCGAGTGTGCCAGCTCACTTCGACATCGGGTATTCTGCACTGACTGAATGGTATCGGAGTACCCAATGGAGGCATGAAATGACCGAGATGGGACGCCTGATCCGCGAGCATCGCTTTGAGCGAGGCTGGAGGCAGGACGAACTGGCTGAGAAGCTTGGCACAAACCAAACCCAGGTCTCGCAGTGGGAGACCGGCCGTGAAGACTGGGGCGCCTGGGTTATCGAACGCTTCTTCGATAATCTTATCATGATCTTTGATTATCCAGAGGACATGCTGAGCTGGTGGGTGGAGCGTGAGCTGACTGAGATCGAGAAGGCCACGTCTAAGATCCATGAGTTCAAGGCGCAGGCTGCACGTCGAGGTCGACCGGCCAGCATGCTGACCAAGCTTGATGAGCTCATTGGCCAGAACCGGCGGATGCACACAGAACTGGCGGCTCTGCGGGACCAGCTCAAGGAGATGATCTAGGTCCGAGCCTTGGTCCCATCTGTAGCTGGCTCCTGTAGCAACGATCCCGGGCCATGCCGGTCTCAGGTACACAGGACAGAAACAGAATTCCACGTCACGAGCCATCCCGGCCGCCTGGTGTGGAGATGGCATGCAAGAGGTCAGCGGTTCGAGCCCGCTTAGCTCCACAGGTCAAAGGGACAATGCGATCTTGTGAAGATCTTTTGGGAGCCCAGCCGGGAGCCAAAGTGTTACGACCCCGGCATGGCTCGGGGCGGATTCCGCGAGGACGCGATCTACTTCGACCACTCCGGCCGGCCCAGGGACTACTGGAGACCATCTACGCCGGACAGTTCGACGACCCGGAAACGCTCGCCGGATTCATCGACGCCATGCGGTGGGGCGCGGTCACCGTTACCAGGCGCCGTTCTGGTTGGGCGTGAACGTGGAGGCCTACCAGCTGGAGCCGCTGCGCCGCGCGCTCGGCACGCCGCGCGCGAACTTGCTGCTCGCCGCCGCATCATCACCCGTCAGCACCTCGAAGCCTTCCTCACTCAGGCCGCCTCGTAACCCATATCGCAACATCCAACGGCACACGAATCGCGGCATGTAGGCGCGCTCTCGGGACGTAATGGCCAGGTGTTCACCAGTCCGTTCCGTGCAGAGTGGACCGGGCCGGGTGGAACGTCCCGGGGGCAAGACGGCATCACCCGGCCCGGCGTCTAGTGGGTCAGGCAGCGTCCTTACCGCGGGAGCTGCCAGCGGCTGGGCCGATGCCATGCGCGGTGAACCAGACCTTCCCCTGCACGGGTCCCTCCTGTCCGTAATCGGTGACGTCGGCGGCGTCGGTGTCTGGTGGCGCGGCTGGAGTGCTCGCCGTCAGGCCTCAGCGCCAGTGCCGGGCGGTGTTGGCCTACAACCGCAGCGCGGCCACCAGGTAGGCGGTGAGTGCGATACGGCCGTGGCCGATCACGTCGGGATCGGGCTCGCGGCGCTCGCGGAAGGCCAGGTCCAGGACCCGGTCGCCGAGCTCGACCAGCATGATGAAGACCAGCAGATCGGTCTGTGGGGTGGCCAGGCCAGCCGCGATGGCCACGCCGTGCAGGCGCTGGGCGGTGCGGCGGTTGTAGCGCAGCACCTCCGCCCGCACCGTCGGCGAGACCCGCCCGTCCAGCCACAGCCGGGCCGTGTTGCGGTTGGCCTGGAAGTAGGCGGCGTAGAAGCCAAGCTCGCGCTCGACGAACTCCGTCACTGACGAGGGCGTCCAGCCCGTCTCGGCCTCGGCGAGGAAGGTGCTGAGCCGTCCGAGATGCTGTTCGATCAGCGCGTCGATGACCTGCTCACGGTCGGCGAAAAAGCGGTACAGCGAGGGCGCGGTGACGTCGGCGCGCTCGGCGATGGCGCGCGTGGTCACGGCGTTGACGCCGCCTTCCTCGATGAGGTCGGCCGCAGCGCCGAGGATCCGTTCGACGGTCTCGCGGCTGCGGGCCTGGACCGGCTGCCGGCGTAGAGGACCGGGCTCGGCCGCGTCCAGCCTGGCATCAGCCGGTTCCGCGGGCTCGGTGCTCTTGTCCACTGCTACCACGGGCAGAACTATAACACGATTCACGTTAGCTTTCAAGGCAAGCCTCTGCATGCACTGATTCCGAGCCGCAGCATGTCCGCGTCGTCTCTGCCGGAGCCTGGCTCCGCAGGCTGGCCCCAGCCCACGTGCTCCACGGTCAGGGCGAGGACTCCGTGCTGGAGCACGAGCCGCAGGTCGACGGCACCGGGCGGCACAACACCTATCCGCCCTGCCCCTGCGACATCCCGTCGAACCTGTACTCGCCGTCCTTCGCGCCCACCCCGCTGGGGCCCGGGCCTTCTCCAGGCAGTTCTCGCATCAAGGACCGACAGGCCGGCCGGGTCGCCTGTCAACCCCGCCGGGACGACCCTCTCGTCGAAGATCGCCAGCCTGCGCAGGGTTCCCTGGAATCTCGCCGGACCCATACCTCTCCAATGCCGTTCGGTACCAGTGCACCCGGTGCCAGATCTGGTTACATCCCTCCGACGGGGTTAAACCCAGATCCGCGATCCCGGATCCTAAAACCGGCCGTTAGCCTTCCAGGAGGCCCAGCTCACGGCACCGGGCGACGGCCTGGTTGCGGGAGGAAGTCCCGAGCTTGCGGTAGATCGATGTCAGCTGCGACTTAATGGTGTGCGGGGAGAGATACAGCTCGGCGGCGATCTCCGGGACCGTCAGGTGGGTGGATATCAGCGGCAGCAGGCGAAGTTCGGCGGCGGTCAGGGCCGATGCTCCGAGGACTGGCCGAACCGCGCTACTTGGGCAAGCCGGGCCCGGAGCGCCTCGGCCTGCCCGGCCAGGATCCCCAGCCCGGGCCGGAGTCGGAGCACCTCATCGACTTCCCGCATGAGCGTTCTGGCCCCGCTGATGTCGGCGAGGGCGATGTGGGCGCGGATGAGCTCGATCCGGGTCTGGACGGCCAGGTGGGGCTGCGCGTACGTCAGCAAAGACCTCAGCCGCTGGGCGCTGGCGAGTTCGCGGCGCGCCGCCGGGACATCGCCCCGGTGCAGGGCCACGCGGGCCTGCGCCGCGCAGACGGTAGCGTCCTCCAGCCCGACCTGATCCAGCCAGCGAGCGCGCCTGGCCGGCCAGGGCCCCGGCCTGGTTCCATTGGTGGCGTGCCATCGCCACCAGCGACCGTTCGCACAGTATGTCCGCGATCGCATCGGGCATGCCGATTTCCTGTCCGGTTCTGACCGCCTCGTCAAGGACGGTATCCGCGCTGTCGAGATCGCCGGAGAGGATGTGCGCGATCCCCTGCAGGAGCCCGGCCAGCGGGGCCACGATCCCCGCCGCCGCGTATCGCCGTGCGGCCTCATCGGCGTCCGCGAGCATCTGCCCGGCACCATGACGGCACAGGAAAGCCCGCAAGATGGCGGCGAGGCCCTCGATGTGATGGTTGCCGGTCCGGGCCACGTCCTGGGAGCGCCAGTGGTCGACGGCATCAGCCATCCGCTCGGCGTCGGCCGCCCGCCCGGTCGTCAGGGCAAGGATCGCGGCGTACGCGGCGGCCCGTGGGTGGTCCTCCAGCCCGCCCCGGTCATGGAGCCACCGGAACCACCGCTGCAAGGTGGTGATCCTGGCCCGCCGGTATGTTGGCCGCCAGAGTTCTTCCACCAGCGCGGCCGCCGTGTCAACGTCGCCGGCAGCGATGGAGTACTCCAGCGCTTCCTCGGGCAGGTCGTTGCGCAGGTACCAGGTGGCGGCGCGGCGGCGCATGACCGGCAGCAGGCCGGGCTCCACACGTTCCAGCTCCGCCTGGAGCATGTCGCGGAACAGGTGGTGGTAGCGGTACCAATGCCCGCGCCGGTCCAGCGGCACCAGCAGCAGGTTCGACCGGGCCAGGTCCGCCAGAACCGGCGCGGACCCGCCCGTCTCGAGCACCGCCTCGCACAGCGGACCGCACATCCGCTCCAGCACCGAGGTCCTGGTCAGGAACGCCCGCTGCGAGCTGGAGATCCGGGTCAGGAACTCCGACTCGACATACTCAGTGACGAACTGGTCATCCCCGCCGAACGTGGCCGCCGCGCCCGGCAGCGACCCGCCTTCGCGCAGGTACAGTGCCGCGAGGTACAGCCCGACCGGCCACCCTTCGGTCCGCCGGTGCAACTCAGCCACGTCATCGTCGCCCAGCACCACCTCGGCAGCGCGCAGCAGCGATGCCGCCTCCGCGGCCGTCAGCGACAGCTCACCAGGCCCGATCTCCAGGATCCGCCCCTCGGCGCGCAGCCGCGCGGTCCGCAGCGGCGGCTCGGCCCGCCCGGCCAGTACCAGCCGTGACCCGCTGGGCACGTGATCGGCCAGTACCGATAGAGCGGCCCGGCATTCGGAGTTGTGCAGCAGGTGCACGTCGTCCAGGACCAGCGTTACCGGCGAGGTCATCGACGTGAATGCCGACCCCAGCCGGGGCACGACCGAGCCAGGCACCGAACTCGCCGGGGACGCCAGTGCGTCGAACACCCGCTCACCGATCGGCTCGATCGCATCGAGCGCTTCGGCGACATAGGTGAGCAGGACCTTCGGGTCGTTGTCCGCTTCGTCCACCGACACCCACGCGAAGGCCCGCGGATCACGGTCAGCCCACTGTGACAACAGCGTCGTCTTCCCGTAGCCCGCCGGCGCGACCACCGAGACGATCGGAACGCCGTGGCTACTGACCAGCCTCTCGATGAGACCGGGACGGCTGACAGTCCCTGGCCGGACCAAGGGGCGCAGGAGCTTCGCGGTGTAGAGGTCGAACGCCGACCGGCTCGCACTCTGCGCTCGGTTCGACTCGCTGACGCACGTCGCTGCTACTCATGCCCGACAACAGCCCCCGGAGGCCTCCGTCCATGCTCATCCGGAACCTTGAACCAGGTCAAGCAGCCATTAGACCCGCCGGGTGAACAAATACCAAACATCGCGTTACCAGCGTGGTCGGATTGCGCCGTCAAGCCAGTACTAGCCCGTGACGCCCGGGTTACGCCGATCACGGCGGCTGCCACAGCTATCCCGTAGTACGGCGACCCTCCTGGGGCGAGCTGACCTGGTAGTCAACAGGGCGTTGGGGACACCGCTCCCGAGCTCATGTCGCGCCAGGGTTCTGGAGCGCGGGCTCTGTTGGGTCGTGGCCGCGCAGATCAGAGGTTCGGTATCCCGTACCGGGCAATAACGGTCGTGCGGATGTCGGCTGGGCTCCTGTGAACCGGCCGGGTGCGCCGTGCGGCTGGATTACGGCGTCCCCTGCTTTTACGGGTCGGGGTCGGTCATCAAGGCGGCGGTCCTCTCGCTTGGCTTCCCGGGCCGGGATCGTTCTCGGCTGGGCGGAGGCGTGGGTGGGCTAAGGCGCTTGCGGTACCACAGGACGTCGGTTCCCGAGGGGAAGTCCTGGACACAGCCCACCAGTTCGTACCCGTTCTTCTCATACAGAGCCCGGGCCTGGAAGGCGTAGGTGAAGTGGACGGTCTGTGAGCACCCGCGGGCGGCCGCTTCGGCTTCGGCGGCGGCGAGCAGCCGGGTCGCGAGGCCTCTGGGCTCGCGCCACCTCAGGCACGACAGCGTCGCCGGATGGGTGCGCGGGCTGCGGCTCCGTCCGTCTTCACTGTCAGGGCCTCTCCGGCCGGGGAGGCCTGCTACCGCTGGGCCAGCCGTGGGATGCCAGCACGGGGGTGCGCCTGGCTGCTTGGTCTGTCAGTCTTCGCGGGCGTCATCGTGTGGCAGATCAGGACTGATCCTTTCCTTGAGCTACCATTGCGAGCCCACGAGACAACCCATCGAAAGTCAAACGGCCTGGCCTGGGTCATGGGCATAACCCGGCAGGGAGGAATCAGGCCGCTATGACCTCAAACAATCGCGGGCGTTATCTGGCATCCGTGGCTGCGGTGGGTGGCCTGGCTCCTCACGCGGCCATGCCACGGGCGCCTGGCCAGCGGCCTGGCTGCGGCACCCGACTGGTTCACCGTCGCTGACCTGATCGCCGAGGCTGGCGCCATGACCGGAGAGCAGGACTGCACCGCCCGCCGAGCCGGATACTCCGCGCGTAATCATCCAAATCGGATGATGCGTCCCATGCCCGGCGCCGTGACAGTGAGCATGTGGCTGAACACTACGACATCATCATCGCGGCCCAGCGACGCCTAGTGGAGCCGCGACCGCCCCTGAGCTAAGCGGATACGTCAATCGCAACAGCCGCACCGCGATAAACGCCAGGGCTAAGGAGAACGCTATGAGCCAGAGTCATCTCCTCGTCGACTTCCCGATTAAGGGTCCGGCCAGCGCCAAGGCGCTACCCGGCGAGCTGCCTGCGTTGATGCCCGATCTCGCGGCAGCGCAGGACGATCTCGGTACTGTGCATTTCTCCCGGTTCATGGTCGAGGGAGATGAGAAGCTTCTCTTCCTTTCGGAC
>CAVQFM010000008.1:0-443267 GCA_963711705.1 uncultured Actinomycetes bacterium | reverse complement strand
CGGAGCGAATTTCCAGGTTGGCTTGAAGGTAGTAGCCGTCGATGCCCACCCAGTTCACGTCGATACCGCCGGGCCACCACTGATCGTGGGCGGGGGATTTTGTGGCCGCGGGCGTTGTTGATGATGTTGACCGTCCACAGCCAGGTCACGTTCCTGCCCCTAGGGCGCGGAAGAGATTGACGATATGCCGCCAGGCGGCCTTGAACACCACAGGGGAGGTCTGCTGGTAGCCCCAGTGGTACCAGGTGCCGTTCATCTCATGGCCAAAGCTCAGGATAACCGGGTGGCGATAGTTGCGGACGGCTTCCGCGTACTGGCTGAGGTAACCGTCGTACCGGCCGGCCGCGATCTTGGCCACGCTGATTTGGTCCGAGCCGATCTTGTCTGGATCCATCTGCACGAGCGGTACCGCGCCGTCGTTAGCCGCAGTCGTTGCAAATGCCGTGGGGAAGGGTACATCTACCCATGTCGTACATACTACATCAGGCCTGGTCCCGGTCGCGTTCTGGAATGCAGTGACGCCGGCGTAGGAGTCAAGGACGCCATGGGTATACACGCCTAGGTAGGCACCGGTGGCCTCGGGGAGCTGGACCGGGAGCGCGCGGGGCGGGTCCGACGACCTGCTATGAAGAATGACCCCCCCGCGATCGCCGCGGCGGCAATGATCACCACGCCGACAGCGACGATCCGTCCCGACCTCCCTTGCTTCTGCCTGCGCTGATGCTTCATCTGGTGGCCCTTCCTGAAATCCGGTCGCGGTCTGGGGTGGGCGCCATCCGTTTCCCTCCGCAGACGTCGGCTGGCTTCGCTACCGTGAAACCAGCCGCCAGTCGGCCGACACGTCTCACGTTGCTACCTCCGCTGCCTCCTCTTCCTGGGCGTGACTCCAGACGCCCTTGCTAGGGGTCATCAAGGGCAGCCAGCATACTAGCTGTACACGCCCAGCCAGGAGCGCTGTTGCCCAATATGGTTGCCAGCCAAATTCATCCACCCGCAGCACCAGGCCTGACCAGAGGAGCCCCTGGACGACCACGATCCAGGTACAGAGAATCCGGTTCACCATCACGGAACTTGCCCCGCCTGCTGGAGGCTCCCGTCGGCACCCATTCAGCCACGCTTCCCCGGATCGCGTACCACGATCGCGTACATATGACAGCACGAGTTCATCATGCAGAGCCGGTAGATCGTGGGCCGCCAGCCACGGCTCAGCATCGGGAAGGCTAGAAAGGTCGCCGCGAAAGCCGGGAGCATCGGCAAATAATTGTGCGGGTAAATGAGCTCCGGGAAGAACCAGATCATGGTGAGGGCAGGAAGTGGCCCGGTGAGCAACAACGCCGCGGACGACATGTAGTACAGGAAGGCTGCCCAGAAGGCAGCCCGCTGCTGCCAGGTGTACGGTGCTTCCTGGAAATGTCGTTCGATCATCAGCAGCATCGACGAGCGGCACCAACGGGTCTGCTGGTTGGCCAGGGCCGCGAAGTCGGCTGGACCGACCCCCCTGGCAAGGCATAGCGGCAGGTAGCGAGTCTCGAAGCCGGCCAGGCCAGTTTCACCCCGGAGTGCACGTCTTCACCGATCGGCACCTGGGCGAAGCCACCTGCCGCTATCACCGCAGCCCGGCGGTAAACCAGATTAGTGCCTGCGCAGATCGCCGCTTTGTATCTGTCCCGGGCTGGCTGGATGAAGTGGAAGAAGATTTCCT
Organism: uncultured Actinomycetes bacterium; assembly: GCA_963711705.1. Taxonomy (GTDB): domain Bacteria; phylum Actinomycetota; class Actinomycetes; order Streptosporangiales; family Streptosporangiaceae; genus RYN-230. The sequence continues at coordinate 441,565 of CAVQFM010000008.1, read as the reverse complement.
GCAGGGTCCCAGCGTAGCGCTGGATGTAAGAAATTGAACGATTGCTGACATTGAAATACTGGGCCGTCTGGACGATGCCGACCCGGGGATCGGAGAAGTAAGGCATGGTCTCATAGAGAAATTCCGGGCGCACGGCGAAGTCGGCATCAATGACGGCGATGAAATCCCCGCTGCTGATACCCAGGGCATGCAGGAGGTTGCCCGCCTTCTTCATCTCCCCAGGATTGGGACGCACGGTGTACCGGAACCCGTAGTGTTCCGCTAGATCACGTACCTTCTCCCGGGTCGAATCGTCGAGAACGTATACGGTCTTGAGGCCGCCGCCCCAGTCCATCTTGCTGACGTACCTGAAAGTATTGTTCAGCAGCGCCAATGGCTCGCCGCAGCTGGGCAGGAACACATCCACCGTCTCGCCATGTTCGTGGTAGCTGGCCACGGTGGCTTGATGCCCGGCCAGGGTCAGCCTGGGACGTCCGGTACGCAGCCAGAAGTTGATGACGACTGGGGGCACCATGACCATCAGCAGCAACCACATGAAAGGTGCGGCAACCCAGGCGTGCTCGGCAACGTGCACGTATCCGTAGAGGATCCCGGTGGCTGCGACCAGCAGCCATGCGAACACCCAGCGCCGTTGCTTGCCGAAGTACCGGTATTTTTCCCGCCGGGCAGGTGGTTGCGGCAGATAGATTTCCGGCCACCGGGCACCGGCTGAAGGCTCAGTGGCCAGCATGAGCCCTCCGCGGTAGCCGGGATGGCGTCAGTTCCCAGACGGTGAACCGGCCGCGTGGGCCAAGAGGTAATAGCCGCCGGCATGGCGCATGTCGGCGGTGATCTCCCCGTCGGTGGCGGGAGTGTCCTCGAAGGTGAGGATGACAAGAGAGAAGTAATGACGGTTGATCGCGGCCTTGTACGATGCCGCCTGCGTACGCGCTCCTGGGTAATTGAAGTAGTACGTGCTCGACCAGCGCTGCCACGGAACACTCGTGCGCAGATAGTAGGCCTCAACGTCGTAGTCTTCGGCGAGGTAGTTGCTGGGATGCGAGTGGACCGCGGAGCGGATCAGGTTGATGACGCCCGCCGAGTTCGGCCAGGTCCCGTACAGGAAGGCCGCCTGTCCCATCGAGCCGAACAGCGTCGAGGCGGCTATGGGCAGTGCCATGACGGCTGCCCATCCATGGCCAGGGTTGACTCTGCTCAGCCGGGCCATCGCGTACCCGGCTGCGATGGCGGCGAACCAGGCACCGAACACCACGTGCTTTTGCAGGCTGACCGTCGTATGCAGCCTGGCCTGCTCGAGTGGTACGAGCAGGCCAGCGGCTGCCAGCACGGAAGGCAGCAGTTTCCCGTGTGCTTCGCTGCGCGCACCGAGTACCGCACCAAGCACGGCGAGCACCATGATCAGGCTTGTCCACACGTACGCGCGCTGCAGAATCGTGGTGGCCGGGATGCTGGCGGCTGGCCGCGCCAGTGTGCTGGTCGTGATGCCCAGCCAGTAATCGCGGCCGCCAGCGACGATGGCGGCCGCGACCAGCGCAAGCCACGAGGAAAGTACAGTCAGGCCGGCCATCAGCCCGGCGGTCCGTCCGTGCCGTCGCCACATTGCGAGAGCTGCGACGACGAGTACCACCGGGGTGAAAAGCGCGGTTGCGTACTTCACCGCATCCGCTGCGGAGAGGGTTACGCCAGCGGTGAGGAGCAGAGCTATCCGAGCCCAGGATTGGCAGTCAGCAGACCGGACGGCCAGCCAGGCGGCCAGGGCCAGCAGGAACAACGCCATCGAGTCATAGGTGGCGAAGGCACCCAGGAACTGGGTCCCAGCCAGGGTGGCGAACAATCCCGTGGCCAGGAGCGCGGCCCGCCGGCCGTACAGCCGGGCCGTCGAGGCCCAGAGGAGACTGGTCACCGCCAGCATCAAGCACAACGACACCAGCCGGGCTGCGGCCAGGCCGCCCGCGCCGTCGGCGAGAGCCCCCAACGGCGGGTAGATGACGGGCGCCCCCGAGAAGTAGGCCGGGAAGTTGGGAATGGGCTGATGGTGAAGCCAGTGAGCCCACTCCAGGTGGCCTGCCCGCAGGTACAGCGCTTCATCCTGGAATGCCGTGTTGGACCATACCAGCCGCACGGACAGCAGGCCTTGGATGACCAGCACCGCAAGCAGCGGCCAGGGCCCGCCCGCCAGGCCACGCCGACTGATTCGGTCTGCGGCTTGTGGGAGCGTTACCCGGCCAGGATCGCTTTGGAAGGCTATCTCCAGATAAGAGGCAGCCTCCGGCATGGCTGGCTCAACCAACTGGGAGGCTTGGTGCCGGCCGTCGGTACCGCCTGGCGGGCCGACTGGAACGGTGCCCTGGCTCAGCGCCGGTGTGAGTAAGGTGGCCCGGGTGGGCTGGGCAAGCGGCCCTTCAGCCGTGCCGTCCTTAGGGCCTGGCCCGGAAGCCGCGCCAGGCTGTGCGAGCGGGCACATCAGCTATCGCCTGAGCCCAAGCCCGCTTAGCGTAATCTCAGCATGACAAAACGTACTAATTCCCCCCCTGCACGAACAATTCTCCTTGGCCAAGTTACCGGCCAATTTCGCGCCGAGAAGGAACTTTACGGACTTTGCTGGCGCTGGCGTGCGCCCACGCCATGAATGACCGCTCCGCTTCGCCGTCAGGTACGGACCGACAACGAGCCTGTGGCCAGCAGTCGCCGCCGGTACGCAGCTCAGCATGACTGCAAGCCACAGCAACTGCGAACCGGCTACGGCTGGACGCGTTGACCCGCGGGGACGCGACGAGTGAGTCGAGGCCGGGGAGGGACGACGTCTCGTCGGCTGGAACGGCGAAAAGTCCCGACTGCCGGGCGTGTGCCGTGGCCTCATGGCGTACCCGTCTGCGATCACAGGTCTGCGGGTCTCTGTCCGCATGCCTGCGCACCCCACGCGACGTACTGCCACGTCAACGTCTTGCGCGTGCTCCGACCACGGGAGCCCGCAGCAGCAAAGTACCGGGTTGGCTGGTGGGTTCGGGGCGGTTTCTGTTATTTCGCGCTGTTCCTCAAGATCACGCCGCTCCTCAAGATCGCAAAGCCAGCGGGATGGACAGTGAGCGCGCATGTGGCGCTGCGTGACTGAGATTCCGTTGTGTGATCATTTCGTGACATTTTGTAGTGTGTCTTGAAAAGTTACTCCGCGTGTGCTCCGCTGTACGGCAGTTGAGGCGTCCCGCCCACGCCTCCAGGGGGGCTACGCATGCGCGAAGACAGTCGTGTCCCGCCGTCCCGGTCTTCGCCGGGCACGGGGGACCAGCCAGCAGATGGGGCACGCACAGTGCCGCCGACACAGGGGGAATCTTCGTTGGCCGTACCTACCACAGCGCCAGCGGATGGCGCGTTAGAGCAGGAAGAGTCGGCGAAGCCGTCATCCCCGCTGCCTCGCCGAGTGCGTGGCACGAACGGAGCCCGGTCGCCGGCCCGGGTCGAACGGCCGGTGCTGCCGGAGTCTTTCGTGGAACGTTTCCGGGCCGCCGCTGCGGTGTCAGATGCGCGGGAAGCGGAGGAGGAAGGCAACGCGGCCGGGGGACACGAGACGGCTGACGATCGCAGCGCAGGGCCTGACCAGGCTACGCAGAGTAAACCTGCGGCGTCATCTTCGTCGTTGCCCCATCGAGTACGCGGTGAGAATGGCGCGCGGAAACCCCCGGCGATGCTTCGGCCGCCCCCCTCATTGAGCGGGTTCCCCAACCGCTCTGATGCTGGTGAAGATACCCAGATCATTCCGGGGGGTTCGGGTGCAGCGACCGCGGAAACGCGCGCTCGCTCTGATGCTGGTGAAGATACCCAGATCATTCCCGGGGGTTCCGATGCAGCTACCGCGGAAACGCGCGCTGGTGCGGCAAGTACTTCGGCTGCAGTCGGGCATGTCTCGGAGGGTGCGGCTTCTGGCCAGGACGCTCCCGTGCAGGAAGCCGCTGGTGAGACGCCTGCTTCCGCAGTAACGGCAGAGTCCGGGCGGCCGATGAGGGCGACCTCGGCAGAACCGGTAACGAAACCGCCAGTTGACCGCCGGCCCGCTGCCCGGCCATTTACTCCCCCGCAAGGGAGCATGAAACGCCGGGCTTCCAGAAAAACCACCCCGTCTGCCGCAGCCAAGAATCGTACGGGGCGGCGGAGATACCGGATGATCGGCCTGCTGGTCATTGTTGCTGCGCTCGCCGCAGGAGCGGGCTCGTTCGCGGCGTTGCATCATAGCGAGCCACGGTGGCCGCAAGACCGATCTCTCCTCGGCCACGATTCCGCTGGCAATCCGCAGTACCGCTGGCATCTGGGTCGCCAGTCAGGTCGCCGCTGCCGGCGCCGTGGCCTGTGATCCTGTGATGTGCCAGGCCCTGAAGGCGCACGGGATATCTGCTAGCCGACTGCGGGTGCAGTGGCCTGGCTCGGACGATCTCTCCGGCTGCGCCATCGTCGTGGCCACGCCCGTCCTGCGACGCCAGTTCGGCACCAAGCTTGACTCCGTATACGCGCCGGCGGTCATCGCCCGATTCGGCTCCGGGGACCGGCAGATCCTCATCCGGGCGACCTCGCCCCATGGGGCTGCCGCCTATCATTCCAGCCTCGCCAGCGACCTGGCGGCGCGGAAGGCGGCGGGCGCGACCTTCGCGTCGGGCCCGGCGTCGGCCCAGCTATCGGCGCCGGAGAAGAAGGAACTCGCTGCTGGGCACGTCGATTCGCGGCTGATAGTCCTCGTTGCGGATCTTGAAACAAGGCGTCAGGTTCGGGTGGCGGCGTTCGGTGACCCCAGCCCCGGGGTTACCGAGTCGGCCGCTCCCCTTCGGTCTGCTGACCTGGTCATAGATAGCAGCGCCACCAAGCGGTCACTGCTGACCGCGCTGCGTGAGGAGGTTAGGCACTACCCGCAGTATCGCCCCGCTTACGTCGATACGGTGCGCCTGCCCACACATCAGATGGCGCTTCGTATCCAATTTGCGGCCCCCAGCCCGCTTGGGCTCCTCGGCTAATGGTCGCTATGTTGCGTGATCTTGCCCGGTTAGTTTTTTACTGGCCTGCCCAGGACGGTTACCTGCCAGCCCGCGTCACGCCACATTGCGGCATCCAGAACGCACCTGGCGTCAATGAGCACAGGCTTAGCGACGATTCGTGCTAGCGTATATGGATCTATAGCCTGGTAGTCGGACCATTCGGTAAGGTGCAAGACCGCGTCGGCACCAGCGACCACTTCTGGTATCGCCAATGAATACCTCAGGTGCGGCTTTAGCAGCGCTGCGTTATGAAGCGCAGCCGGATCATGCACAGAGACGCTTGCGCCCTGCTGAGTGAGCCGTTCGCAGACGTCCAGGCTTGGCGAGTCACGTACGTCGTCGCTATTGGGCTTGAAAGCAGCACCGAGCACGGCTATCCGCTTGCCAGCTAACGTCCCGCCGACCGCTTTCCGGGTCATTTCGGCAACCTGTGCCCGGCGATCAACATTGATGGCATCGACGGCGGCCAGCAGGCTGGCCAAAGAGTCCAGGCCGAGGCTCGGCCGCAGTGGCCTGAAATGCATGAACATCTTTAGGCAGACATCCTCCGCCGAATCCCAGTCCGGGGGCGAAGTAATGATGGCCGATCCGTTTGTCATAAGCCAGCGCGTCAGCGAGCCTGAGCACGTCTGCACCCACGGCCTGGCAAGAATCGGCGATGGCGTTGATGAAAGATATCTTCGTGGCCAGGAACGCGTTGGCCGAGACTTTCACCAGCTCAGCCGTCTCGAGGTCCATCGTCAGCCCGGGAACCCCTGCGGCCAGGGGCTCCGCGTAGACCTGGCGGAGCGTGGCCTCGGCCTCATCCGAGGTAACGCCGAAGACCAGCCGGTCGGGCCGGATCGTGTCCTGTACTGCGTGCCCTTCCCGCAAGAATTCAGGGTTCCAGGCCAGATCGACCTGATTCCCAGCTGGCGCCGTCGCCCTGATCCGCTTCAATATCGACCGGGCTGTCCCGGCTGGCACTGTCGATTTGCCAACGACCAGGCAGTGGGACTTCAGGCTAATGGCGAGCGAGTCGATCGCGGAAGTCACATAGCGTAGATCCGCTTGGCCGTTCTTGCCTTCCGGTGTGCCGACACAAAGGAAATGAACTTCCCCGAATGTCGCGGCCTCGGCGTAGGACGACGTGAAGTGGAGTCTTCCAGAGTCCAGGTTCTTCCGCAGTAGTGGCTCTAAGCCAGGTTCGAAGAACGGCAGCTCGCCCCGCGAAGACATCGCGATCCTGTGCTCTGTCTACATCGATTGCGAGTACTTCGTGTCCAAGATCGGCCATGCAGACGGCATGAGTCAGCCCGAGATAGCCAATTCCAATCACGGTCAGCCTCATGTCAGGCCGCCCCCGTTCCAAGCCGGTCCGGCTGACTTGTTATCCAGTTGGCTACCACGCCCATGGCGTTCCCCCCTGAGTCCAGTAGCTAGCTAGGCCCAACCGCACGGCTACCGTCCAACTGAGACGGCAGGATCGCATAGGGACCCTCAGGAAACCTCATAATGTCAGGCCAAACGAACTCTTCGGGGTTAAACGGCCAAAGCCGTTCAATTTCTGGGGAAAGCGGAGGTAGGGGTCAGAGCTGACACTGGGTCACTCATGGTGACGGCCGTGCCCGGCCAGGGCTGGCCAGCCTGAGCGAGGAAATCGCCTGGTTCGCCGTGGCGGTAGGGTCACCGCCATGAGGAAGGGCCGGGCATGAGCCCGCGGCGGGCCCGCCGCCTGCCGGACGAGGTACCGCGGCGCGGCCATCCGGCCGCTGGCCGCGGGGCAGCGAACGCCAGGACCGATGAGGAAAGCGCGACCAGCGGCCCGGAGCGCCTTGAGTCGTGGCCGGACGGGGACTGGGTGATCCGGCTGGTGCCTGGGTCAGCGTCGGCCAAGAGCTATCGTTGCCCAGGATGTGATCAGGAAATCCCGCCCGGAACACCGCACCTGGTCGCCTGGCCCGCCGAGCTTCCCGGCCCGGCCGGGCGGCGGCACTGGCACCGGCCGTGCTGGGAGCAGCGGATGCGGCGGCGGCCCGGCCGCCGCACCGGGACCACAGGCACGGGAGAACGATGAGCGAGATCAGGGCGAGTACCGTCCTGCCGGCCCGGCGGGAGCCGGTCACCCTGCACACCGCGGACGGCCTGGACCTGGTCGGCGAGCTGGCCCGGCCGGCCACCCGCGACCCGGTAGCCACGCTGGTCTGCCTGCACCCGCTGCCCACCCAGGGCGGGATGATGGACAGCCATATCCTGCGCAAGGCGGCCAACCGGCTGCCGGCCCTGGCCGATATCGCCGTGTTCCGGTTCAACACCCGGGGCACCGCCTCCGATCACGGGCGCAGCCAGGGTGAGTTCGGCGACGGCCAGGCCGAGCGCTATGACGTGGCGGCGGCCATCGCCTGGTGCGAGCGCGCGGGCCTGCCCCGGCAGTGGCTGGTCGGCTGGTCGTTCGGCACCGAGCTGGTGCTGATGTGGGGCGCTGACCCAGCCGTGGACGGGGCCATCCTGCTCTCGCCCGCCCTGCACCGGGCGGGCGACGCGGACCTGGACAACTGGGCGGCCTCGGGCAAGCCCCTGCTGGTGCTGGTCCCGGAACTCGACGACTACCTGCGCCCGGACGAGGCGCGGCGCCGGTTCGCCCGGGTGCCGCAGGCCGAGCTGATCGCGGTGGACCGGGCCAAGCACCTCTGGGTTGGCGAGCCCTATGTCCGTATCGTGCTGAACGAGATCGTGCGGCGGGTCAACCCTGGCGCTGCGCCGCTGCCCACCGAGTGGAAGGACTGAGCGTGCCGCTCTTCGACCTGACTGGCAAGAAGGCGTTCGTCACTGGTGCGTCGCGGGGGATAGGCCAGGCCATCGCGGGCGCCCTGGCCGGTGCCGGGGCCGACCTGGCCCTGGTCGCCCGCAGCGAGGACGGGCTGGCCGAGACCGCGTCACAGGTCACCACCCTGGGCCGGAAGGCGTTCGTCATCCCGGCCGACGTGACCCAGCAGGAGGCGGTAGCCGCCGCCGTCGAGGCGGCCATCGATCAGCTGGGTGGCCTGGACATCGTGGTGAACAACGCGGGCGGGTCCAGTTTCATGGTGCCGTTCCTGGACCTCCGGCTGACCGGCTGGGACAAGCTCATCCGGCTGAACCTCGACTCGGCCATGTACGTCTGTCACGCGGCCGGCCCGCACCTGGTGGAGCGCGGCGGTGGCTCAGTCATCAACGTGGCCTCGGTGGCCGGGGTGAGCGCGGCCCCGTTCCTGGCTCCGTACGGGGCGGCCAAGGCCGGGCTGATCTCGCTGACCAAGTCGCTGGCGGTCGAGTGGGCGGCGCACGGCATCCGGGTCAACGCGCTGTGCCCCGGCTGGACCGCGACCGAGCTGAACCGCAACCTCTGGGAGGACGAGACGGCCGGCCCGGCTACGGTCGCGAGCGTGCCCATGCGCCGGTGGGGCCGCGCGGACGAGATGACCGGCGCCGCGGTCTTCCTGGCCAGCGAGGCATCCTCGTATATGACCGGCCAGGTGCTGGTCATCGACGGCGGGCAGACCGCGATGAGCTGACTTGCCCCAGGCCGCACGACAGGAGGGGCCGGCGCGTCCGCGCCGGCCCCTCCTGTTCTGGGCGGACCTACTCGGTCCACCACTCCTCGTCGTTGTTGCTGGCCTTGGCCTTGGCCGAGACCGGCTGCTTGGCCGCGGGCGGCTGGCTGGCCTGGGTGGCCTGCTGGGCCGGTGCGGCCTGGGTCTGCTGCCGGGGAGCTGCCTGGCCGGCGGCCGGCGCGGCCGGGGCGGCCTGGTTGACCTGCGTGGCCGGGGCGGCCTGACTGCTCCCGCCGTTGCGCGGCGGCGCCGCGGGCGCGGCCTGGGTGGGCGGACCGCTGGGCGCCGGGCCCACCGCCTTCTGCCCGGTGCCCACCGCCTGCCGCGGCTTGAGCGCGTCGGCCAGGCCCGGCATCTGCGTGCCGAGCAGCTGGCTGATCTGGGCCAGGTGGGTGGAGATGCTCTCCTTCTGCTTGGTCAGCTCGTCGACCTCGCGCTGGGCGCCGGCCCGGTGCCGCTCGATCTCGGACTTGGTGTCGGCCATCAGCTGCTCGGCCTGGGACTTGGCCTGCACGACGATCTGGTCGGCGTTCTTCTTGGCGTTGGTGACCAGCTGCCGCGAGTGCTGGTCCGCCTCCCGCCGGGTCTGCTCGGCCTGCGCGCTGGCCTTGGCCGCCCGCTGCTCGGCGGTGGCCGCCCGCTGCTCAGCCTCGCTGACCAGCTTCTGGGTGGCCGACTGCGCGGCCCCCAGCCGCTCGGCCTCCTGCCGCTCAGCTTCCTCGCGCCGTGAGGCCAGCTGGATCTCGAACTCGGCCTCGGCCTGGGCGCGCTGGGCCTCGCTCTCCTCCAGGATGCGCTGCGCCTGGCTGCGCATCTCGTCGGCCTGCCGCTTCGAGGTGGTCAGGATCTCGTCGCGCTCCCGCTTGGCCGACGCCTTGAGCTGAGCCACCTCCCGCTCAGTGGTGGTGCGCAGCTTCGCGATGTCCCGCTCGATCGCCGCGCGCTTCTCGGCCACCTCGTGATCGGCGGTGGCGCGCAGTTTCGCCACTTCCCGCTCGGTGGTGGAGGTCAGCTCGTCCGACTCACGGCGCGCCCCGGTCTTGATCGCGTCGGCCTCGCGCTCCGCGGAGGCGCGCTGCTCGTCGGTCTCCCGCTTGGCGTTGGCCCGCAGCTCGGCCGCCTCGTTCTCGGCGGCCGCGCGCAGCTCGGCCGCGTCCACCTTGGCCGCCGCGTTGAGCTCGTTCGCGGCCGTCCGGGCTTCCTGGGCGATCTCGGTCGCCTGCTCCTCGGCCAGCCGGAGGAGCTGCTCGATACGCGAGCCGAGGCCCGCGTAGGTGGGCCGCTCCTGCTCGCGGATCTGCCGGTGGGCTTCCGACAGCTCCTGCTGCATCGCCTGAACCTGCTCGCGGTGCTGGCGCACCTCGCCGTCAAGTTGCTTGAAGTATTCGTCGACCTGATGGGGGTCGTAACCGCGCATCACTCGCGCGAACTCGCGGGGGGTCGTTTCCTCGAAGAAGTTGCTGAGCTGAGCGTCGATTTCAGGCTGCATGTGGCTTGATCCTGGGTAGACGTGGAGGGACATGCGGGGCGGGCGGGGCGTCGCGACCTCTCCATGGGCCGGGACGCCGTAGCAGGCCACCCGAGACCCGGCAGATGCGGAGAGTTGCCGCTAGCCCGATGCACCGCAGCGTACTCCTAACGGACTGGCGTTAGCGGCGGCTTCCCGCTTCCTCTTGCGATGGATCCGGGCTTTTGCCGTATTGGCTGCCACCTGGCTCGGTTAGGACGGTAGCGGCGTTACCTACCCCCTAGTCCCCATTGTCACATAGGGGGAAGTTTCCGGCCGCGCCGGGCATGGGTGCGGTGGTCAGCGGGCGGCTGGCTGGACCAGTTCGGTGAGCACCCCGCCCAGGTCAGCCGGGTGCAGGAAGGCTATGGCCGCCCCCATCGAGCCATGCCGGGGCCGCTCGTCAATCAGCCGGATATGGCGGCCGCCCAGTTCGGCGAGTGCCGCGTCGATATCGGCCACCGCGTAGCCAATATGGTGGACGCCCTCACCCCGCCGGGCGAGGAACCGGCCCACCGGCGTGTCCGGGCCGAGCGGCTCCAGCAGCTGGACCCAGGACGAGCCGCCGCCCGCCTGGCCAACCTCCAGCATGGCCTCGCGGATGCCCTGCTCGGCGCTGACCTCCCGGCTGGCCACGGTCAGCCCGAACAGCGACTCGTAGCGCCCGATCGCCTCGTCGAGGTTGCGGCAGGCGATCCCGACGTGATCGATGCGGAGCAGCACCGTTGCCTCCCATCCAGGACGGGTTCCCGTCCTGGGTATCGTGACAGACAGCCTGGTGCGGCCAGCGCCAGGGGCGGCAGTGCCGGATGCGGCGGTGCCGGTCGGCGCGGCGGAGGTCGAGCATGCGGGAAGCAGTGATCACTGGCGGGGCGAGGACGGCCGTGGGCCGCCTGCTCGGCTCGCTCAACGGGTTTACCGCCGCGGAGCTGGGCGGCGTCGTGATCAGGGCCGCGCTGCAGCGGGCCGGGCTCACCGGCGGCCAGGCTGACTACGTGATCATGGGCCAGGTGCTGCAGGCCGGGGCGGGGCAGAACCCGGCCCGCCAGGCCGCGGTCGCGGCCGGCATCCCGATGACCGTGCCCGCCCTGACGGTCAACAAGGTGTGCCTGTCCGGCCTGGACGCCATCGCGCTCGCCGCACAGCTCATCCGGGCCGGCGAGTTCGACGTGGTGGTGGCCGGCGGCATGGAGTCGATGACCGGCGCGCCGCACCTGCTGCCCGGATCGCGGGCTGGCTACAAGTACGGCTCGGTCGAGATGCTCGACTCGATGGCGCGGGACGGGCTGACCGACGCGTTCGACCACTCGCCCATGGGCGAGCTCACCGACCGGCACAATGCCCGCCTCGGCATCAGCCGGGCCGAGCAGGACGAGTTCGCTGCGCAGTCGCACCAGCGGGCGGCCACCGCGATCAAGGACGGCGTGCTGGCCGGTGAGATCATCGCCGTCCCGGTGCCGCAGCGGCGCGGCGACCCGGTGCTGTTCGACACCGACGAAGGGGTGCGGCCGGACACCACCGCGGAGAGCCTGAGCACGCTGCGGCCGGCCTTCTCCGCCGACGGCACGATCACCGCCGGGACCGCCTCGCAGATCTCGGACGGGGCGTGCGCAGTGGTCGTCATGTCGGCCAGTGCCGCGGCGGCGCACGGGGCGCCCGTCCTGGCCACGGTGGGCGCGCACGGCGTGGTGGCCGGCCCGGACAACTCGCTCCAGTCGCAGCCGTCCGCGGCCATCCAGCGTGCGCTGGGCAAGGCCGGCCAGGCCGTGGGCGATCTGGACCTGATCGAGATCAACGAGGCGTTCGCCGCGGTGGCCATCCAGTCCATGCGCGACCTCGGCGTCGGCCCGGACAAGGTCAACGTCAACGGCGGGGCCATCGCGCTGGGCCACCCGATCGGCGCGTCCGGCGCCCGGATCTCCCTGCACCTGATCCACGAGCTGGGCCGGCGCGGCGGCGGCCTGGGCGCGGCCGCGCTGTGCGGCGGCGGGGGCCAGGGCAGCGCGCTGCTGTTCCAGGTGCCCGCGGCCCGGCCGGGTGGCTGACTCCGGGGCGGCCGTCACCAGCCCGGCGACCGGGCCGGCCGCGGCGGTCCAGCGGGCCCGGGACGGCGACGTGCGCGCCCTCGGGCGCCTGCTGACCTGGGTGGAGAACGGCGCACCGGAGCTGCGCCAGGTACTGGCCGCGGCCGCCCCGCTGACCGGGCAGGCCAGGGTGCTGGGCCTGACCGGCGCTCCCGGCGTAGGCAAGTCCACGCTGAGCGGCGCGCTGGTCGCCGCGTACCGGCAGCGCGGGCTTCGGGTCGGCGTGCTGGCCGTCGATCCCTCGTCCCCGTTCACCGGCGGGGCGCTGCTCGGCGACCGGGTGCGGATGCAGCAGCACGCCACCGACCCGGACGTGTTCATCAGGTCCATGGCCAGCCGGGGCCAGCTGGGCGGGCTGTCCCGGGCCACGCCGCAGGCGCTGCGGGTGCTCGACGCGGCTGGCTTCGACGTGATCCTGGTGGAAACGGTGGGCGTGGGCCAGGCCGAGGTGGCGGTCGCGTCGCTGGCCGACTCCACGCTGGTGATCGTGGCGCCCGGGCTGGGTGACGCCATCCAGGCGGCCAAGGCCGGGATCCTGGAGATCGGCGACCTGTTCGTGGTGAACAAGAGCGACCAGCCCGGGGCCCAGGAAGCCGTCCGCGACCTGCGCACCATGATCGCGATGGCCCAGCGGGCCCCGGGGGACTGGAAACCGCCCATCGTGCTCACCGTGGCCGCATCCGGCGCCGGCCTGGACGACCTGACCGGGCAGCTGGACAGTCACTGGGCCTGGCTGGATGACACCGGGGAGGGCGAACGCCGGCGGCTGGCCCGGGCCCGCGAGGAGATCTCCGAGATCGCCCTGGCCGAGCTGCGCAGGCGGCTGGGCGGGCTGCCCGGCGATGCCCGGCTGGACGAGCTGGCCCGGCAGGTCGCGGCCGGTGAGCTCGACCCCTACGCGGCCGCGGACGAGCTCATCTCCGGCCCGCAGTAGCCTGGCCCGCCCCGGGCGGCTCTCCCGCGCCCGGTTCCGCGCCGCCCGCGCCCGGTTCCGCGCCGCCCGCGCCCGGTTCCGCGCCGCCCGCCGCCCGGTTCCGCGCCGCCCGCCGCCGGGCCGCCTGGCACCGGGCCGCCTGGCACTGGCGCTGGCCTGGCCCGGCTCGCGGGCGGCCGCGTCGATGGCCGCCTGCATGATGGATTCGCTGCGCAGCCGGGCGTCATAGGCGCGCTTGCCACCCCGCACGCCGAACAGCCGCTTGCTCACCACCAGGTACACGACCAGCGCCACGTTGATCACGAAGGCGGCCACGCGCAGCACGGTGATCTTGTCGGCCAGTTCGTAGATCTCGTACGGGATGCCGGCCGAGGTGGCCACCATCGCGAAGTACTCGCCCCAGCGCTTGAGCAGCCACAGCGCGGTGGCCTCCAGGAACTCCAGCACGGTGTAGGCGGCCGCGCCGATGGCCAGCCAGGTCAGCGTGCGCTGGTCCAGGGTGAACGTGTGCCGGATCAGGCCGACCAGGCCTCCCGAGCTGTTGATGTTGTAACCCAGCCCGTGCAGCAGGTCCCGGAACTCCGGGTAGTCCCGGTCGAAGGCATGCTCGATAGAGGACCGGGAGTACTTGAACCGCCAGATGCCGAACGCGATGAAGGCGAAGACGAGCCCGCGCAGGAACCGTTCCACCGCGAAGATCCGCAGGATGAGCGCGCTGCGCAGCTCGGCGTCCCGGCGCACCGGCGGGGCCGCCGCGGCCGGGCCGGCCGCCGCCGGGGGAGCGGCCACGAACGTGCCGCAGCGCAGGCACTGCCAGGCCGGGCCCGCCGCGGTCGTGGTGCTCAGCCGCGCTGCCACCGCGGGCTCGTCCGGCGCGTAGCTGACATGATCCCGGAACGCGCACACCAGCAGGTTCCAGTTCACGCTGGCCAGCCTAAGTCACGCCGGAACAGGTAAGTTCCGGGCGATGATCCCGCCGGCCAGGCCCGCGGCGTCCCGCGCACCGGTAGCGTGTGCCTGTGCCCAAGCCGCTGGAGCTGCCGTTTGACCCGATCGCGCGGGCAGCCCAGACCTGGGAGCAGCGCTTCGGCCCGTCCAGCGCGATGGCCGCGGTCACCTCGATCATGCGCGCACAGCAGATCCTGCTGGCCGAGCTGGACGCCGTGCTCCGGCCGCATGGGCTGACCTTCGCCCGGTATGAGGCACTGGTGCTGCTGACGTTCAGCCGCCGGGGCGCGCTGCCGATGCGGGTGATCGGCGAGCGGCTGATGGTCCACCCGACCAGCGCCACCAACACGATCGACCGGCTGGAAGGCCAGGGCCTGGTGGTCCGCAAGCCCAATCCAGACGATGGCCGGGGCAAGCTGGCCGAGATCACCCCGCAGGGCCGCGAGCTGGTCGGCCGGGCCACCGACGACCTGATGCGGGTGGAGTTCGGTGTCAGCGGGTTCGACGCCGGGCAGCGGCAGCAGCTCTTCGACCTGCTGCGGATGCTGCGGGTCGACGCCGGCGACTTCAGCCCCGCGTCAGCACCAGCCGGGTAGCACCGCGGGGCGCGGCGGGGGCAGTGGCGGCGGGGGTTTTCGTTCTGCTGGTTAGCTGATCGGCGATTTGCGCCAGGTCGTGCCGCCGTCGTGGGTGAACCACACCGCGTGCACGCCCGGGTCGGCGGGCACCGCGACCCCCTGCTCGGGCTCGGTCATCCCCACATAGCTGAACCCGCCGGGCGGCAGCGCGCCCTGGGCGGCGGTCCAGGTCGTCCCGCCGTCGGCGGACACGTCCAGGCCCTGGGTGGTGGCCAGCACGATCGTCCCGGTGGGGCTGCCCGCGACGGAGGTGGCCGCGCCGGCCGCGGGCGCCTGGCCGGGCCGCTGCCAGGTCTGGCCGCCGTCGGCGGACGTGTAGACAGTCTTCGGCTGGCTGCCGCCAGCCGCCTGGCCCGCACAGACCAGCACCAGCCCGGGGCGGGCGGCGGACACGGTCGTGGTGGCCAGCAGCGCGGCGGACGGCTGCCCGTTGGCCTGGGTGGCGCCGGGCAGGCAGGGCGCGGCGCTGCCGGTGACCGGCTGCCAGCTGCCCCGGCCGGTGACCGGCCCGCTGAGCAGCACGCCGTCCGGCGGCAGCAGGTAGCCCCGGCGGCCGGTGAGCACCAGCGCCGCCGAGCCGGCCGAGCCGTTCAGGCTGAAGCTGGTGCCCGCGCCGCCGGCCGGTGCCCAGTGGTCGCTGCCCGGCGCGGCCTCCTGCAGCCCGGCCGAGGTGCAGCCCGCGGCGAAGTCCGGGCCGTGGCCGGTGCACTGCGCCCATACCGCGAACACCCGCTGGCCGGCCGCTTCCAGCGCCAGGACCCGCCGGCCGCCGGTGCTGATCTGCTGCCACGTGTGCCCGCCGTCGTGGGTGGCCCACAGCTGCGGGCCGAACGCCCATCCGTCGCTGGTGTCGAAGAACCGGACCTGGCTGACCCCGGCCGACCCCGCGGGCGGGCCGGTGACCGGGGCGGGCACCCCGTGCCAGGTACGGCCGGCGTCGGTGGTGCCCGCCAGCGACGTGCAGATACCGGGGTCCGGCCCGGTGCAGTGACCGGGCGTGCCCGCCTGGCCGAGCACGTACCCGGTGCCCGGGCCCACGAACGTCACCGAGGTGGCGGCGAAGTTCGGCGGCACGGCCGGCGGCACGGTGGCGGCCGGTGCGGTGGCCGGGGTCACCGACGGCGCGGCCGAGGTCGCGTGGTGCTGCTGGTGGGTGCCGGCCGAGGAGGTCTGGCCGGCCTGCACGCCGCTGGGCACCGGCCCGGGGCCGACGTTGAGCTGGCTGATGACCAGCCGGGGCACGGTGGCGATGACCGCGATCACCGCCGCCGCGCTGGCCGCGGCGGCCACCGCCCGGGTCATCTTGCGGCGCCGGGCCCGCTTCCTGATCAGCTCGAACGTGCCCGGCGGGGGTGGCAGCGGCCGCACCTGGGCGGTCAGCCAGGTGTCCAGGTCGTCGCGCGGATCAGTCATCGGTGTCCCCGAGGGCCGCGCGCAGCCGGGCGCGGGCGGGAACAGGTCGGCCTTGATGGTTCCCTCCGGCCGGCCGAGCAGCGTGGCCACGTCGCGGACCGGGAAGCCCGCGTAGTAGTGCAGCAGGAACGGGCTGCGCAGCCGGTCCGGCAGCGCCTGCAGCAGCGCCCGGACGTGCACGTCCTGGGCTGGCTGGTAGGCCGGGTCGGACGGTACCGCGGCGACCACGGCGCGCAGCGCGCGGCGTTCCCGCCCGGCCTTGCGCCAGTGGTCGCGGACCAGGTTGGTGGCGATCATGTACAGGTAGCTCTGCGGGTTGTCCAGGCTGGACCACCGGCTGAGCAGCCGGGTGAACGCTTCGGTCGCGATGTCGTGCGCGGTGTCGTCGTCGTCCACCAGGCGGCGCACCCAGCCGGCCAGGCGGGGGTAGCAGGCGGTGAAGAGCTCCTCGGCCGCCGCGCGGTCACTGGTGCGCAGCCTGTCCACGCAGCCCCCTCGGCTGGCCGTCCCGGCCGGCACGCTCCACGGCCCGGCCAGGGTCAGGGCGTCACCAGCGGTGCCGGCCACTGGCACGTCCACGGCTAGGGATTGCACAGATTTACCACACCTTCGTCGGGCAAGCGGTACTGAGCGGCTGGGCGTGCCCCGGTTACGCCCTGCGCTTCCTGAGACGGTGCCGGGGCGCCACTTGGTTGGGCCGAATTCGGCTGCTTTCGCGCCGGTGTCCCGTGCCCACCTCCACCGCCGCCCGGGCCGCGCCGCGCGAAGGCGGCGGGCGGCACGGGGTAGACTGGGCGGAGTTTACTAGGACGTCCTAGTATCTAGCCTGGAGGAGCGCCGCGATGGATGCACCGGCTGAGCGGACGGACCCGCCCATCGAGGCAGGGCGGGAACGCTGGCAGCGGCGGTTCGACGCGTCCCGGGTGCGGGCCGCCGACTTCAGCACGCTCTCCGGGCTGGACGTGGACCCGGTGTACGGGCCGCCGGCCGGCGCCGTGGTGCCGGGCTTCGAGCGGATCGGCTGGCCCGGGGACTTCCCGTTCACCCGCGGCCTGTACCCGGCCGGGTACCGGGCCCGGCCGTGGACCATCCGCCAGTTCTCCGGGTTCGGCAACGCGCGGCAGACCAACGAGCGGTACAAGATGCTGCTCGGCGCGGGCGGCACCGGGCTGTCGGTGGCGTTCGACATGCCGACGCTCATGGGCCGGGATTCCGACGACCCGCGCGCACAGGGCGAGGTCGGGCACTGCGGGGTGGCCATCGACTCGGCCGCGGACATGGACACCCTGTTCGCCGGCATCCCGCTGGCCGAGGTGACCACCTCGATGACGATCAGCGGCCCCGCGGTCCCGGTGTTCTGCATGTACCTGGCCGCGGCCCAGCGGCAGGGCGCCGACCTGGGCAAGCTCAACGGGACGCTGCAGACCGACATCTTCAAGGAGTACATCGCGCAGAAGGAGTGGCTGTTCCCGCCGCAGCCGCACCTGCGGCTGATCGGCGACCTGATGGAGTACTGCGCCGCCGAGATACCGGACTACAAACCGCTCTCGGTGTCCGGGTACCACATCCGGGAAGCGGGGTCCACGGCCGCCCAGGAACTGGCGTTCACCCTGGCCGACGGGTTCGGCTACGTGGAACTGGGGCTGTCCAGGGGGCTGGACATTGAGAAGTTCGCGCCCGGGCTGTCCTTCTTCTTCGACGCGCACATCGACTTCTTCGAGGAGATCGCCAAGTTCCGCGCGGCCCGGCGGATCTGGGCCCGGTGGCTGCGCGACCGCTACGGTGCGGCCTCAGCGCGGGCCCAGTGGCTGCGGTTCCACACGCAGACCGCGGGGGTGTCGCTGACCGCGCAGCAGCCAGACAACAACGTGGTGCGCACGGCCATCGAGGCGCTGGCCGCCGTGCTGGGCGGGACCAACTCGCTGCATACCAACGCGCTGGACGAGGTGCTGGCGCTGCCCAGCGAGCGGGCCGCGGAGATCGCGCTGCGCACCCAGCAGGTGATCATGGAGGAGACCGGGGTGACCAGCGTGGCCGACCCGCTGGGCGGCTCCTGGTACCTGGAGGCGCTGACCGACCGGCTGGAGGCCGAGGCCGAGGCCGTCTTCGCCCGGATCCAGGACATGAGCCCGGACGGGTCGATGACTGGCGGGATCCTGCGCGGCATCGACAGCGGCTGGTTCTCGGCCGAGATCGCCGAGGCCGCGTTCGCCTACCAGCAGAAGGTGGAGAAGGGCGAGAAGAAGATCGTCGGCGTCAACGCCTACACCAGCACGGTCGGCCAGCCGGTGGAGATCCTCCGGGTCAGCCATGAGGTCGAGCGGGACCAGGTGGCCGGCCTGGCCCGCCGCCGCGCGGGCCGGGACCAGGCCGCGGTGGACGCCGCGCTGGCCGCGATGATGCAGGCGGCGCGGTCCGGCGCGAACATGATCCCGCCGATGCTGGCCGCGGCTAACGCCGAGGCCACCCTGGGTGAGATCTGTGACGTGCTGCGCGCAGAATGGGGCGTCTACTCCGAAGCCCCGGCGTTCTGAGCCGGGTGGAGGGCGGGGGGCGGCCAACGCATGGCGCGCATGCGGCAGGATAGAGGTATGCAGCAGCCGCGGGACTTTTCGCTTTACGGCGCCGTTGACCTGGGTGCGCGGCAGGCGGCCGCGCAGCGCAGTCAGCAGGCGGCCACGCGCGCCAGCGGGCAGCCGGGCCCGCCGGGCGGCAATGTCATCGACGTGACCGAGGAGACCTTCAACGCGGAGGTCGTCGAGCGGTCACGGTCGGTGCCGGTGATCCTGGATCTGTGGGCCGACTGGTGCGGCCCGTGCAAGCAGCTCAGCCCGGTGCTGGAGAAACTGGCCGGGGAGGCGGACGGGGCCTGGATCCTGGCCAAGATCGACGTGGACGCGAACCAGCAGCTGGCCGCGGCGCTCCAGGTCCAGGGCATCCCCACCGTGCTGGCCGTGATCGGCGGGCAGCTGGTGCCGCTGTTCCAGGGCGCCCTGCCCGAGCCCCAGGTGCGCGAGTACCTCGGCCAGGTCATGCAGCTGGCCGAGCAGCTCGGCATGCCGGGCGGCGCTGAGGCGGGCGGCGCCGCGGCGGGCGGCCAGCCGGGTGACGCCGCCGATGCCGAGCAGCCCGGAGCCGGGCAGCCCGGAGCCGAGCCGCCCGCGGGCCCGGAGATGCGCGGCGGCCTGGGCGCCGGCCCGGCCGGGGACCCGGCGTTCGAGGAAGCCCAGCAGGCCATGGAACGCGGCGACCTGGACGCCGCGGCCGCGGCCTTCGAGCGGGTACTCGCGACCACCCCCGGCCATCCGGTGGCCACCCTGGGCCTGGCCCAGGTCGACCTGATCCGCCGGGTGAGTTCCTACGACGAGGGCGAGGTCCGGCGGGCCGCCGCAGAGAACCCCGCGGATGTCGAGGCGCAGGCCCGGGTGGCCGACATCGAGGTGGCCACCGGGCGGCCGGACGACGGGTTCGACCGCCTGCTCGGCACGATCCGGCGGACGGCCGGGGAGGACCGGGACACCGCCCGGGCGCACCTGGTGCGCCTGTTCGAGGTGTTCCCGCCCGGTGACCCCGAGGTCGCCAAGGCCCGGGCCCGGCTGTCCAGCCTGCTGTTCTGAGCTCGGGCATGTCCCGTGGACGCGCCCGAGCGGCACGCTTTAGCGGCCCGGGGTGGCGTCGGCGATCTGCTCCAGCGCGGGCAGCGCGGCGGCCAGCGCGGCCAGCTGCCCGGGGCTGAGCGTGCGCAGGCTGCCCGCCAGCAGCGTGGTGCTTTCCTGCCGGATGCGCTCCAGGATGGCGTGCCCCGCGTCGGTCACCACCAGCGTGCTGGCCCGGGCATCGCCGGGCACCGGGCAGCGCTGCACGTAGCCCTGCTCTTCCAGCACGGTGACCAGCCGGGTCAGCGTGGACGGCGCGATCTTCTCGGCCGCGGCGAGGTCGCCGAGGCGCAGTGGCCCGGCCCGCTCCACGGTGGCCAGCGCGGACAGCTGGGTGGGGGTGAGCCCGGCCAGTTCGTGGCGCCGCAGGCTGCGGGATACCCGGGCGATGGCGACCCGCAGCCGGGTCACGTCGATGTCGGCCGGGCCGGCCGTGGCGGCCGCTGGGTCGGCCCAGCCTGAGGTGCTGGTGGTCGTTCCTGCGTTGGACACCCTTGCAGGGTACGTCGCGGCGGCGGCCGGCGCGCGCCGAGCCGGGCCAGCCGCCCAGGTAACTGGCCGGATCAGCAGGCGGGAAGTGGCACGATTGTGTCCGGCAGGCAGGCCGGAGAAGGCGGGAGTGACGTGTCGGTAACGCCGAGCGTTTCGTATTCGATCACCGTGCGGCTCGAGGTGCCCTCCCGGGGCCGGGCGGTCAGCGAGCTCACCCACGCGGTGGAGCAGGCCGGCGGCGCGGTGACCGCGCTGGACGTCGCGCCGGTCGGGCACGAGCGGCTGCGGGTGGACGTGACCTGCGCGGCCGGGGACAGCGAGCACGCCGAGGCGATCGTGCAGGCGCTCAGCGCCATCGATGGGGTCACGCTGAGCAAGGTCAGCGACCGGACCTTCCTGCTGCACCTGGGCGGGAAGATCGAGACCGCCGTCAAGGTGCCGCTGCGCAACCGGGACGACCTGTCCATGGCCTACACCCCCGGGGTGGCCCGGGTCTCGATGGCTATCGCCCGCAACCCCGAGGACGCACGCCGGCTGACCATCAAGCGCAACAGCGTCGCGGTGGTCAGCGACGGCTCGGCCGTGCTGGGCCTGGGCAACATCGGCCCGTACGCGGCCATGCCGGTGATGGAAGGCAAGGCCGCGCTGTTCAAGCGGTTCGCCGGGATCGACGCCTGGCCGGTATGCCTGGACACCCAGGACACCGACGAGATCGTGCGCACCGTGCAGGTGATCGCGCCCGCGTTCGGCGGCATCAACCTGGAGGACATCAGCGCGCCGCGCTGCTTCGAGGTCGAGCGCAGGCTGCGCGACCTGCTGGACATCCCGGTCTTCCACGACGACCAGCACGGTACGGCGATCGTGGTGCTGGCCGCGCTCACCAACGCGCTGCGGGTGGTGGGCAAGAAGCTCGGCACGGTCCGGATCGCGATGTCCGGCGCGGGCGCGGCGGGCACCGCCGTGCTCCGGCTGCTGCTCGCCTCGGGTGCCTCGGACGTGGTGGTCTGTGACGAAAAGGGCGCACTGCACCGGGGCCGGCCCGGCATGGACGCCAACCTGCGCTGGGTGGCCGAGCACACCAACCCGGCCGGTTACGACGGCGACCTGGCCGGCGCGGTGCGCGGCGCCGACGTGTTCATCGGGCTGTCCGCGCCGCGCATCCTGACCGGCGGCGACGTGGCCGCGATGAACGACGACGCGATCGTCTTCGCGCTGGCCAACCCGGACCCCGAGGTGGACCCGGACGACGCCCACCAGCACGCCGCCGTCGTCGCCACCGGGCGCAGCGACTACCCGAACCAGATCAACAACGTGCTGGCCTTCCCGGGCGTGTTCCGCGGGCTGCTCGACGCGCAGAGCCGGATGGTCACCGACGACATGCTGATCGCCGCGGCCCGGGCCCTGGCCGGGGTGGTGTCACCCGGCGAGCTCGGCCCGCACTACATCATCCCGTCGGTGTTCAACGCGGGTGTCTCGTCCGCCGTGGCGGCCGCGGTCCGGGACGCGGCCGGCCGCCGCCCATCCCCGGGCTGACCAGCCTCGCCCGCTGCCGGTGGCGCCGGGTCGCGCGGCGTCAGCCAGAATGGGGTAATGGAGGAGGACCTCTCGGGCCGGCTGCTGGTGGCCACGCCGTTGCTCGGCGACCCGAACTTCCGCCGCACGGTCGTGCTCATCGTCGAGGACGAGCCGGAGGAGGGCACGCTCGGCGTGGTGCTGAACCGGCCGACCGAGATTCCGGTCGGCCAGGTGCTCGAGTCGTGGACCGACCTGGTCACCGGGCCCTCGGTGGTCTTCCGGGGCGGCCCGGTCGCCCCCAACAGCGCGCTGGCGCTGGCCGTCGTGCCCGGCGACGCGGAACCGGTCGGCTGGCGCGCGCTCGACTCCCCGGCGCTGGAGTCCCGGCTCGGCCTGGTTGACCTGGACGCCCCGCCCCAGCTGCTGGCGGGCGGGATCGCCTCGCTGCGGGTGTTCGCCGGCTACGCCGGCTGGGGCCCCGGCCAGCTGCAGGCCGAGATCGACGAGGGCGCCTGGTACGTGCTCTCCGGCGAGCCCGCGGACGCGTTCGCGGCCGAGCCGGAGGAGCTGTGGAAAGCGGTGCTGCGCAGGCAGGGCGGCAACCTGGCCATGGTGGCCACCTACCCGGACGATCCGTCGCTCAACTAGTCACCCGGCCGCCGCGTACACTCGACTCCCATGAGCACTGAAGTCCTGCCCGGCACCGGCACCCGCGAGGACACCGGCACGACGTCGGATGTCTCATTCGGTGACGGCGACCACGAGCGGTTCGCGCATTACGTCGACAAGGAAAAGATCGTCGACAGTGCGGTGACCGGCACGCCGGTGATCGCCCTGTGCGGCAAGGTGTGGGTGCCCAGCCGGGATCCCAAGCGGTTCCCGGTCTGCCCGGACTGCAAGCGGATCTACGAGTCGCTGCCGTCCGGCGACGGCTGAGTCCCGCCGCCACGGCCTGACTGCCCTTAATCCAGAACGGCCTGTCCCGCGACGGTGACCCCAGCCGCGCGCATCGCCTCGATCGCTGCTGCCATCGTGGCCGGGTCCACCGCGGCGGTCAGGCCGAGCAGCACCTGGGTGGTGAAGCCCGCCCCGGCCGCGTCGATGGACGTGGCCCGGACGCAGTAGTCGGTGGCGATCCCCACCACGTCCACCTCGGTGACCCCGCGGCCGCGCAGCCAGTCGGCCAGCCCGGTGCCGTCGCCGTCGCTGCCCTCGAACGCGCTGTACGCGGCGGCGTGCGCCCCCTTGCTGAACACGGTGTGGATCCCGCTGGTGTCCAGGTCCGGGTGGAAGTCCGCACCGGTGGTGCCGGCCACGCAGTGCCGCGGCCACGTGTTCACGTAGTCCGGCTCCAGGGCGAAGTGATCGCCCGGGTCCACGTGGAAGTCGCGGGACGCGACCACATGGGGGTAGCCGCCGGCCGCGACGTAGCGGCTGATCTGCCTGGCTACCTCGGCCCCGCCGGCCACTTCCAGGGAACCGCCCTCGCAGAAGTCGTTCTGCACATCCACGATCACCAGCGCTCGCACAGCCTGAGCGTATTACCCGGCGGTGCCGATGTCTGCCGGGGTGCCGGCGGTGATCCGGACCAGCTCGGCGAACGAGGTGGGGAACACGGTGTGCGCGTGCCCGGCCGCGGCCCATACCTCGTCGTACTTGTCCAGCCAGGTGTCCACCAGCGTGGGCAGCGGCGCCGGGTGGCCGACCGGCGCGACGCCGCCGATCACCTGGCCGGTGGCGGCCCGGACCACCTCCGGGCTGGCCCGGCGCACCCGCTCAGCGCCCAGCAGCGCCGCTACCCGGCTGGTATCCACCCGGTGCGCCCCGCTGGTCAGGATGAGCAGCGGGGCATCGCCGGCGGTGAAGACCAGGCTGTTGGCGATCGCCCCCACCTCGCAGCCGAGCTGGGCGGCGGCGGTGGCGGCCGTGGGCGCAGGCTCCGGGAGTTCCCGGACCTGGCCGGGAACTCCGAGAGCCTGCAGTGTGCCGGCGACTTTTTCCGCGCTGGGATGCATCCCCGCAGGCTAGCTGCGGGTGTGCCAGTCGGCGAACCGTTTATCCGCGGCCGGCTCGTGGATCAGCAGGCCGGACGTGCGGAACAGGAACTCGGCGAAGGTGGCCGGCGCCTGATCACTGTTGATGACGTAGCGTTCTGGGCTGAGCCGGAGCTGGAGCATCCGGCGCTGCGCGTAGTTGCACTCATCTATGACATCGGCCATGGTGCGGGCCGCCTTGCGGGCCGCCCCGGCCAGCTGGTGAAACACGTGCCCGTCCCCCCGGCGGGCGGGTCCTGAACTGCGGTCGGTGCGAGTCATGACTCCAGTCTGCGCGCTGTCACGCTCCAGAGCTAGTGGCAGTGATGCCAGTTGACCGCAATATCCTGCCATCGATGGGGCATACTGGTTACATGCTCCGTAACGTCGCCGCAGTGATCGTGGACGGCTTCACTCCCTTCGAGCTCGGTGTGGTGTGCGAGGTCTTCGGTATCGACCGGTCCGACGACGGGCTGCCCAGCTACGACTTCGCGGTCGTGGCCGGGGAGCCCGGCCCGCTCCGCGCGGAGGCCGGGTTCACCGTGTCCACCCCGTACGCCCTGGACCGGCTGGCCGTGGCCGACCTGGTCGTGGTGCCTGCGGTGCGCGACAGCCGCATCTACCACCCGGACGGCCCCCGGTTCCCGGTCCCTCTGATGGAGGCACTGCAGGACGCGGTGGCCCGGGGTGCCCGGGTGCTCAGCGTGTGCACCGGCGCGTTCGCGCTGGGCGCGGCGGGACTGCTGGACGGGCGCCGGTGCACGGCGCACTGGCGGCACGCCGCGGAACTGGCCAAGCGGTACCCGGAGGCCGAGGTCAACCCGGACGTGCTCTACGTGGACGCCGACCCGGTGATCACCAGTGCGGGCACCGCCGCGGGCATCGACGCCTGCCTCTACCTGGTGCGCAAGGAGCAGGGGTCCCGGGTGGCCAACGGGATCGCCCGCCGGATGGTGATCCCCCCGCACCGGGACGGCGGGCAGGCCCAGTACGTGGACCGGCCGGTCGCCATGCCGTCCTCCTGCGACACCCTCGGCGAGGTCATCGGGTGGATGCAGCGCCACCTCGCGGAGCCGGTCACCGTCCGTGAGCTGGCCCGCCGGGCGCACATGTCCGAGCGGACCTTCGCCCGGCGGTTCGTCCAGGAGACCGGGACTACCCCGGTGCGCTGGCTGACCGGCCAGCGCATCCTGCTCGCCCAGGAACTGCTGGAAGAGACCGACGAGACGATCGACCTGATCGCGGAGCGGGCCGGATTCGGGAACGCGGCTACCCTCCGGCACCACTTCCGGGCCTGGCGGGGCATCACGCCCCAGGCCTACCGGCGCACGTTCTCCCCGGCGGGCCTGGCCACGCTGGCCAGCTGAGGCCCTGGCTGGCCCGCTGGGCCCGTTCTAGTCCGCGGCCCCGTTCCCGTTGTCCGGCCGGAACACCGTGGGGATGGCGGGGTAACCGCGGGACAGCTGGAGCGCATGCACCGGCAGCTCGGCCAGGGCCTGGCGGTGCCGGTCCCGGGCCGCGGCCAGCGATTCCCGGCCGACGATCTCCCCGTCGCGGACCAGCGGCCGCAGCAGGGCCCGCTGGGCTGGCCCGGTGGCTGGGGCCTCGGCCCGCTCGGTGGCCGCATCCGCGGGCGGCGGCGTGGTGATCAGCTCGGTGGTGGCGATGCCCTGCTCGCCGAGCTGGCGCACCGCCCACTTGCGCCCGCCCTTGCTCGGCTTGCCCACCGAGTGCTTGGCCACCGGGCGGAGCACGCCGTTGCCATCGGCTTCCAGCGCCCGGGCCACCAGCTTGTAGACCAGCGCCGCGGTGGGCGCGCCGGACCCGGTGACCAGCGAGGTGCCCACGCCGTAGCCGTCCACCGGCGCGGCGGCCAGCGCGGCGATCGAGTACTCGTTGAGGTCGCCGCTCAGCACGATCCTGGTCTGCCGCGCGCCGAGCTCATCCAGCAGGCTGCGCACCTGCCCGGTGACCTTGGGCAGGTCGCCGCTGTCGATGCGCACCGCGCCCAGGCCCGGCCCGGCCAGCTCGACCGCGGTGCGCACCGCGCGCTCCACGTCGAACGTGTCCACCAGCAGCGTGGTGCCCGGGCCGAGGGCGGCCAGCTGGGCGGTGAACGCGTCCCGCTCGGTGTCGTGCACCAGGCTGAACGCGTGCGCGCTGGTGCCGCTGGTGGGCACGCCGTAGTCGCGGCCCGCGCGCAGGTTCGAGGTGGACGAGAAACCAGCGATGTAGGCCGCGCGGGCGCTGGCCACCCCGGCCATCTCATGGGTGCGGCGGGAGCCCATCTCGATGATCGGCCGCCCGTCCGCCGCGTTCACCATCCGGGACGCGGCGGACGCGATCGCGGTGTCGTGGTTGAGGATCGACAGTGCGAGCGTCTCCAGCACCACCGCCTCGGCGAACCGGGCCTCCACGACCAGGATGGGCGATCCGGGAAAATAGCAGTCGCCTTCCCCGTAACCCCAGATGTTCCCGGTGAACTGGTAGGCCTCCAGGTAGCCCAGGGTGGTCTCGTCCACGATCCCGCCGTCGCGCAGGTACGCCAGCTCTTCGGGGCCGAACGTGAAGTGCTCCAGGGCGTCGAGCAGCCGCCCGGTGCCCGCTACCACGCCATACCGGCGGCCGTGCGGCAGCGCCCGGGCGAACACCTCGAACACGGCCCGGCGGCCCGCCGCGCCGCTGCGCAGCGCGGCGGTGAGCATGGTCAGCTCGTAGCGGTCGGTGAGCAGGGCCGTGCTGGCCAGGCCGGTGCTGGCCACGCCCGCCACCCGGCCGGCCGGTTGCGGGCGCTGCCCGCCGGAGTTAACCGTCACGAAGGCCAAGACTACGGACCAGACCCGGACCCGGTGCCGGTAAGGGGCCCAGCGGCCCGCGGCGCGCGCGTGCTGGCCTGGCTGGTGTACTAAGTGGCAGATGCAGGCCGCGGGGCTGAGAGACTAGGAACGTACATCCGGGGAGGTGAACGCCGGTGAGCGTGGCACCAGCAGAGGTTGAGCGGCCGGAGGCAGCCCAGGAGGTCGTCCCCGACACGCCGTGGGTCACCATCGTGTGGAACGATCCGGTGAACCTCATGTCTTATGTGACCTACGTGTTCCAGCAGGTGTTCGGGTATTCGCGGCGCAAGGCGGAAAAGCTCATGCTCGACGTGCACCACAAGGGCAGGGCAGTGGTCTCCTCGGGCACGAGGGAGTCGATGGAGCGCGACGTGGCCGTGCTGCACGGCTATGGGCTATGGGCCACGGTGAGCCACGACAAGTGAGCGCGGCTGAGGAAACGGGTGACGTCGTGCAAGGCTTCCGCCGGATACGGCGGGGCGGGGTGACCGCCCGTTTCGACCATAGCCAGGCCGGGATCATCCGCGCGCTGGTCAGCCAGGTCGCTGAGCTCGTCGGTGAGCCGGAAGAGGCGCCGGACGCCCCGGGGACCGAAGGGCCGGGGCCGGCCGGCGCGGGCAACCCGCTCGCCGACCTGGCCAGCCTGCTGGACAGCCGCGCCCCGGAAGGGCCACCGGAGGACCCGGCGCTGGCCCGGCTGCTGCCGGACGCCTACCGCGACGACGCCGAGGCGGCGGGCGAGTTCCGCCGGTTCACCGAGGAGGAACTGCGCTCCGGCAAGGTCGCGGCGGCGCAGACCGTGCTGGCCACGCTGCCCGAAGACGGGGGCAAGGTCGACCTGTCCACGGAAGACGCGCAGGTGTGGCTGCGCGCACTCAACGATGTCCGGCTGACGCTGGGGGTCCGCCTGTCGATCACCGAGGACTTCGCCGAGCGGGTGCTGGACCTGGATCCGGCTGATCCGCGCTCGGCCTACCTGTGGATCTACGACTGGCTCACCTTCCTGCAGGAAACCCTGGTGCGCGCACTGCGGTAACCAGGCCCGGCGGACCGGGCCGCGGCAGATACCCTCGGAGCATGCTGACGATCTCCGCCGCGCTGCGGGACAAGATCGTCTCGCACGCCCGCGCGGATCATCCTGACGAGGCGTGCGGGGTGATCGCCGGCCCAGCCGGCAGCGACCGCCCGGAGCGGTTCATCCCCATGCTGAACGCCCAGCGCTCGCCCACGTTCTATGAGTTCGACTCGATGGAACTGCTGCGCGTGTGGCGGGAGATGGACGACCGCGACGAGGAGCCGGTGGTGATCTACCACTCGCACACCGCGACCGAGGCGTACCCGTCCCGGACGGACATCTCGTACGCGAACGAGCCCGGCGCGCATTACGTGGTGGTCTCCACCCGCGATCCCGATCAGACTGAGTTCCGCTCGTTCCGGATTGCCGACGGGAAGGTGACCGAGGAGGACGTCCGGTTCGCCGCTGACGCGGGCGGTCCCGCTCTGGAATGATCGCAGCGGACATCCGGTTGGCACCCGGTGACGGCCGTCGCCGCCGCGGGCCGGCCGGGACGCCGCGCCGACTGACCGCCCCGACCCTGGAGTGTTGTTTCATGGCCATCGAAGTCCGGAT
Source organism: uncultured Actinomycetes bacterium (assembly GCA_963711705.1). GTDB lineage: Bacteria > Actinomycetota > Actinomycetes > Streptosporangiales > Streptosporangiaceae > RYN-230. The sequence goes on along the minus strand of CAVQFM010000008.1, from coordinate 413,288 downwards.
CCCGACGATCCTGCGCACCTATACCGGCGGGGCCAAGTCGGTGGAGGGCTCGGGAGCGACGCTCGCCGAACTGATCGGCGACCTCGACGCCCGCTACGGCGGGCTCCGCGACCGCCTGCAGGACGAGTCGGGCCTGCGCCGGTTCGTCAACGTCTACCTCAACGACGAGGACGTGCGGTTCCTCGGCGGCCTGGAGACGCCGGTCAAGGACGGGGACACGGTGACCGTCCTGCCCGCCGTGGCCGGCGGGGCGCCCGGCCGGTAGCCCGGGCCGGGAACCCGCGATGCGTTACGGCTCACTGCTCGACTCGGTCGGGCATACCCCGCTGGTCGGGCTGCCCCGGCTGTCGCCGGCCCCGGATGTCCGGCTGTGGGCCAAGCTGGAGGACCGCAACCCGACCGGTTCGGTCAAGGACCGGGCTGCGTTTTTCATGATCGAGCAGGCGGAAAAGGACGGCCTGCTCGCCCCGGGGTCCACCATCCTGGAGCCGACGTCCGGGAACACCGGGATCTCCCTGGCCATGGTGGCCCGGCTGCGGGGTTACCAGCTGATCTGCGTCATGCCGGAGAACACCTCGGCCGAGCGCCGGCAGCTGCTGGAGATGTACGGCGCGCAGGTCATTTCCTCCCCGGCCGCGGGCGGGTCCAACGAAGCGGTCCGGGTGGCCCAGCGGCTGGCCGCCGAGCATCCCAGCTGGGTCATGCTGTACCAGTACGGGAACGAGGCCAACACCCGGGCGCACTACGCGACCACCGGCCCGGAACTGCTCGCGGACCTGCCCAGCATCACGCACTTCGTGGCCGGCCTGGGCACGACCGGGACGCTGATGGGCGTCGGGCGCTTCCTGCGCGAGCAGGTGCCGGGGGTGGCCATCGTGGCCGCCGAGCCCCGGTACGGGGAACTGGTCTACGGGCTGCGCAACATCGACGAGGGATTCGTCCCTGAGCTGTACGACGAGTCCGTGCTGACCACCCGGTTCTCCGTGTCGTCGGTGGACGCGCTGCGCCGCACCCGGGAGCTGCTCGACCAGGAGGGCATCTTCGCGGGCATCTCGTCCGGCGCCGCGCTGCACGCGGCGCTGGCCATGGCGGCCAAGGCGCAGGCCGCCGGGCAGCGCGCGGACATCGCGTTCGTGGTCGCCGACGGTGGCTGGAAGTACCTGTCCACCGGTGCTTACGCGGGAACGCTGGAAGAAGCTGAGGCCCGGCTGGAAGGCCAGCTGTGGGCCTGACCGTCTTCGACGAGGCGATCGCTGTCCAGCCGGCCGGCGACGGCCGCTACCAGGTGACCCCGGATGACCGGTTCGCGATCGCGGGCGCGGTCAACGGGGGAGTGCTGCTGGCCTCCGTGCTGCGGGCGGTGCTGGACACCTCCCCGCACCCCTATCCCATCGCGACCAGCGCGCATTTTCTCCGCGCGCCCCGGACCGAGCCCGCGCAGATCGAGGTGACCTGGCTGAAGCACGGCCGGGTGGCCGCGACCGCCCGGGCCACCCTGGTCCAGGACGGCCGGCCGGTGCTGGAGACCACCGTCACCACCGGCGCGCTCGGTGACCCGGCTGAGGCCGGCGGACTGTCCTGGACCGGTGCGCCGCCGCGGCTGCCGCCGATCGAGGAGTGCGAGGACATCGAGCACGCCCAGGGACCGCGGGCGTTCAGCGGCTACGTGAAATACGTCGATATCCGGCTGGACCCGGCCACGGTCGGCTGGACCCGCCGCCAGCCGTCCGGCCGCCCGGAAATGCGGGGGTACTTCCAGCTGCGCGAGCCCCGCGACCCGGACGCCTGCCTGCTCGCCCTGGCGGTGGACTCGCTGCCGCCGGCCGTCTTCGGCCTGGCCGTGGTGGGCTGGTCACCTACGGTGGAGCTGACCTGGTACATGCGCGCGGTGCCCGCGCCCGGGGTGCTGCGGGTGGCCGCCCGCTGCCGGCACGTGAGCGGCGGCTGGTTCGACGAGGAGGCCGAGGTCTGGGACAGCGCCGGCCGCCTGGTGGCGCAGAGCCGCCAGATCGCCCTGGTCGGCCGCGGGCCGCGGGCCGCGGGGTAGCCGCCGCTGGGCGTACCCTGGCCCCCGTGCGCCTCACTGTCATCGGGTGTTCTGGTTCCTTCCCCGGCCCGGACAGCCCGGCTTCGTCCTATCTGCTCGAGCACCAGGGCTTCCGGCTGCTCATCGATCTCGGCAACGGGGCCCTCGGCCCGCTGCAGCGGCACACCACGCTGGCCGGTATCAATGCCGTCTGCCTGAGCCACCTGCACGCGGATCACTGTCTTGACCTGTGCGGGTACTGGGTGGCGCAGACGTACGCGCCGGACGGGCCCGGCCCGCGCATCCCGGTGTACGGCCCGGCCGGCACCGCGCACCGGATGGCCCAGGCCTATGGCCTGGACGAGCACCCGGGCATGACGCAGGCCTTCGACTTCGGCACGCTGCACCCGGGGACCCGGGAGATCGGGCCGTTCCGGGTCACGCTCGCGCACATGAACCACCCGGTCGAGACGTTCGGCTTCCGGATCGAGGCCGGCGGCCGGGCGATCGCCTACTCGGCGGACACCGGCCCGTCGGCCGCGCTCACCGGGCTGGCCCGCGGCGCCGACCTGATGCTCTGCGAGGCCTCGTTCCTGGCCGGGCCGGGCCTGCCCGGGGGTGTGCACCTGACCGCCGGGCAGGCCGCGCAGCACGCGGCCCAGGCCGGGGCCGGGCACCTGGTGCTGACCCACCTGGTGCCCTGGAACGACCGCGAGCGCAGCCGGGCCGAGGCGGCCGCCGCCTTCGGCGGGCAGCTTTCCCTGGCCACATCGGGGCTGGTCATAGACCTCGGGTGAACTGACGGTGATCAGGCAGCACCTAGGATCAACAAGCATGCGGGTACTCGTGACCGGCGGCGCCGGGTTCATCGGCTCCCACCTCACCGACGGGTTCCTCGCCCGCGGCGATGAGGTCACCGTGGTCGATGACCTGTCCGCCGGCCGCGCCGGGCGGCTGGACGACGCGGCCACCCTGCACAAGCTGAGCATCGCCGACGCGGACTCGTTCACCGGGCTGGTCCGCCAGGTCCGGCCGCGGCTGATCTGCCATCTGGCCGCGCACATCGACGTCCGCTCGTCAGTGTCCAGCCCGGCCACGGACGCGCAGGCCAACGTGGTCGGCACGGTCAATGTGCTGGAAGCGGCCCGGGCCATCGGCGCCCGGGTGCTGTTCGCCTCCTCCGGCGGAGCGCTGTACGGGCGGAACGCGCCCATCCCGTCCCGGGAAGATGTGCTGCCGCTGCCCGAATCGCCCACCGGCATCGCCAAATACTGCGCCGAGCAGTACATCGGCCTGTACAACCGGCTGCACGGCACCCGGCACTCGATCCTGCGGATGGCCAACGTGTACGGCCCCCGGCAGGATCCGGGCGGCGAATCCGGGGTCATCCCCATTTTCTGTGCCAGCGCGCTGGCCGGCCAGGCCCCGCCCGTGTACGGCGATGGCACGCAAACCCGCGATTACGTGTACGTGGCGGACACGGTCAGCGCGTTTCTCGCCGCCGCCGACACCGACCGGCCGGGCACCTGGAACATCGGGGCCGGCACCGAGGTCAGCGTGCTGGACATCGTGGCCATCATCGACGCAGTGGCAGGCGGCGCGCCCGCACCGCGGTTCGGCCAGCCCCGCGCGGGCGAGCTGCTGCGCAGCGCCCTGGCCGTCAGCCGGGCGGCCCGGGATCTGGACTGGCACCCCCAGGTCCCGCTGGACGAGGGCGTTGCGGTGGTCTACGGCTGGATCAAGGCCGGCGCCCCCGACCGGGCTCCCTGCTAGCCCGGGGACCACCCCAGCCCGCACGCCGCCGCGTCCGGACGCGGCGGCTCGGCCGAAGGGCGATCGGGGGTCCGGGGGGCCGTCCCCCCGGGCTACGCTGTCCTGCATGTCCCGACCCGATGGGCGCAGCAACGCGTCGCTGCGCGAGATACGGATGACCCGTGGCTGGCTGGACCACGCGGAGGGCTCGGTGCTCGTCGAGTTCGGCGCGACCCGGGTCCTCTGCGCGGCGAGTGCCACCGTGGATGTGCCCCGGTGGCGGCGGGGCAGCGGGCTCGGCTGGGTCACCGCCGAGTACGCGATGCTGCCCCGGGCGACCAACACCCGCGGCGACCGGGAGTCGGTGAAAGGCCGTCTGGGGGGCCGGACCCAGGAGATTTCCCGGCTGGTCGGCCGGTCGCTGCGGGCCTGCGTGGACGCCAAGGCCCTGGGCGAGAACACCATCGTCCTCGATTGTGACGTGCTGCAGGCCGACGGCGGCACCCGCACCGCCGCCATCACCGGCGGCTACGTGGCGCTGGCCGACGCGGTTTCCTGGCTGCGCCAGCGCAAGCGGCTCAAGGGCGACCCGATCGTCGGCTCGGTGGCCGCGGTCAGCGTGGGCATCGTCGACTCGCAGCCCCGCCTCGACCTGTGCTACGAGGAGGATTCAGCCGCGCAGACCGACATGAACGTGGTGTGCACCGGTGACGGCGACTTCGTGGAGATCCAGGGCACGGCCGAGCAGGAGCCGTTCAGCCGCGAGGTGCTCGCCGAACTGCTGGATCTCGCGGTGGCTGGCTGCGCCCAGCTGACCCGGATCCAGCACGACGCCCTGGCCCGCGAGCTTCCCGCGCGGTGAGCCGGGTGGGCACCAGGATCGTCCTGGCCACCAGGAACCCGGGCAAGCTCGGCGAACTGCGCCGGATCCTGGAGAACGGCCACGTGCCGGTGGACGTGGCGGACCTGGACGAGTATCCGGGAATGCCGGAAGTGGCGGAGACCGGGCGCACGTTTAGCGAGAACGCACTGCTCAAGGCGCGGGCGGTGGCGGCGTTCACCGGGCTGCCCGCGGTCGCCGACGACTCTGGGCTGTGTGCCGACGCGCTGAACGGGATGCCCGGCGTGCTGTCCGCGCGCTGGTCGGGCCGGCACGGCGACGACGACGCCAACCTGCGGCTGGTGCTCGGCCAGCTGTCGGACACCCCGCCGGGCCGCCGCGGCGCCCAGTTCGTCTGCGCCGCGGCGCTGGTCCTGCCGTCCGGCGGCGAGCACGTCACCGAGGGAGTGCTGGACGGCTGGCTGACCGGCGAACCGCGGGGCAGCAACGGCTTCGGCTATGACCCGATCTTCGTGCCGTCCGGCGGGGAGCTGACCACGGCCCAGCTGAGCCCGGCCGAGAAAGACCAGATCAGCCACCGGGGGAAGGCGCTGCGCGCGCTGGCCCCGGTCATTGCGGCGCTGCTGGGCAGCTGAGCCGGGGCACCGGGCGGCCCGCCACCCCTGGATCTGAAGGGACGACGGGCCGCTGGTGCGGGAATCACCACGGGCAGCTCACCAGTGCGTGGGCCCGCTGCTCGGGGCCGGCGTGGGTGTGCCGGCCATCCCCGGCATGGTGCCGGTCGGCGCCGGTGTCGGCATCATGCTGGTGGTCGGCTGGGCCGAGGGCATCATGGTCGGCGTCATGCTCGGCGCCGGTGTGGCGCTGCCCAGGATGAAGATCAGCGCGGCCGGCGGCAGCTGGATGCGCACCGGCCGGTTGACCGAGGTGATCACCAGTGTGATCACGATCCGCGTGTGCCGGCCGAGGACGATCAGGACCAGCTTGCGCACCGTGTGCCCGCGGCCCATCCAGACCCGGAACCGGGTCATGTTCAGGCCGCTGTTCATCACCGACTGCATGCCCGGCTGCAGGCCCGCCGCCACGCTGTGCATGGCCGACGAGAGGAGGTAATGACCACCGAACTCGGTCATCCCGCTGCCCATCGAGCCCATCGAGCCCATCCGGCCCATCTGGCGCACGTTCATGCCGTGGCTGAACAACGGGAGCTGCACCGCCGGGCTGCTGGTCTGCAGCAGGCCGAGCAGCGGGCCGAGGCTGACGCCGGACATGCCGCCCATCGCCGAGGCCGGGCCCTGCACCCACGGCTTGTGGTACATACCCGCCAGCAGCGGGCTCTTCAGGTAGACCATTCCGTTAGCCAGGATCAGCCGGATGCTGCCGAGCGCCCCGGCGCGCGCCCGGACGGAGATGAGCGGGCTGGGCGTGGTCGCCTCTTTCAGCGTGCCGGTCAGCGTCGCGTTGAGCGCGCCGCTGGCCTGGATCTCCAGGTTGGCGGTGAACGACCTGATCTGCTGGGACTGCTGCGCGGCCAGCGAGAGCGCCGACATCGACGGCCCGGTGGCCGTGGATCCGACGTGGTGTGAGCCCCCCGGGGAGGCACTGGTGATGCTGCCGGGCTTGCAGCCGGCGACGGTGACCGCCGCCGCTACCGCCACGGCTGCGAAGCCGAGGGGGCGGGCGGCCCGGGCGATGCCCGGCCCCTTCCGCGGGAGGCCCGGCCGGCAGGCCTTCAACTGCGAGAACACGCTTGGTCCTCCTTGGGTTGGCGATTGCTGTACATGAAGTGCAATGACACGCAATCCCCCGCCACCCGCCGGTGACTCTACGCGGCAGCATCCGTCGCCGGCCGGGCTGCGCGGTGGGGGTAAGCCGGTCGTAAGATCCCGGCTCGCCGGGCCGGCGCGGCCGGTAACGTGGGTTCGTCATGCCGGAGGGAGCGTTGTGACCGATCAGAAACTGGCGCCAGGGGACACCGCGCCGGACTTCTCGCTGCCGGACGCCGACGGCACGCAGGTGAGCCTGTCAGCCCTGCGCGGGCAGCGGGTGATCGTCTACTTCTACCCGGCCGCGATGACCCCGGGCTGCACCAAGGAAGCCTGTGATTTCCGGGACAACCTGGGCGTTCTGGCCGGCGCCGGGCTGACCGTGCTGGGCATTTCCCCGGACACGCCCGCCAAGCTGGCCAGGTTCAGGGACAAGGAGAAGCTGACCTTCCCGCTGCTGGCCGACCCGGACCTGGCCGTGCACAAGGCCTACGGGGCGTACGGCGAGAAGACGATGTACGGCCGGAAAAGGGTCGGCGTCATCCGCTCGACGTTCGTGGTCGGCGCGGACGGCCGGATCGAGCAGGCGTTCTACAACGTCAAGGCCACCGGGCATGTCGAGCGGCTGCGCAAGGAGCTAGTCACCTGAGGTGGCGCCGGGGCCGTAGCCCAACGGCAGAGGCACAGGACTTAGGATCCTGCAAGTATGGGTTCAAATCCCATCGGCCCCACTATCCCTGGCCGTAGCGGTAGCTGGGTGCCGCCGCCGGACAATCACGTCCACTCGCAGTGGTCGCATGACACCGGCTCCTGGGCGTCGATGGCCGCGGCGTGCGCGCGCGCGGTCGAGCTGGGCATCCCCTCGGTGGCTTTCACCGAGCACCTGGACTTCACCGCGGCCACCGACGGGAGACGCGCTGCTGGGCTCGGGCATCGCGCCCAACGCCCAGCCCGGCATCCAGCCACTCGACGTGGACGGCTACCTGGCCTGTGTGGCCGACTGCCGGGAGCGCTACCCCACGCTGCGCATCCTGACCGGGGTGGAAGCGGGCGAGCCGCACCTGTTCGCGGGCAGCACGGCCAAGGTGCTGGCCTCCGGCCCGTTCGACCGGGTGCTCGGCTCCCAGCACACGATGCCCCGGCGGCCGGCTCGTGTATGCGGGCTGGCTGTACGGCAGTACCCCGGCTGACGAGGTGATGCGCCGCTACTTCGCCGAGGTGGTCGCGCTGATCGAGGGCAGCAGCCTGTTTGAGGTGCTGGCCCACCTGGACTACCCGCGCCGGTACTGGCCCGCCTCGGCCGGGACGTACGCCGAGTCAGCGTTCGAGGAGGAATACCGCGCCGTGCTGCGCGCGCTGGCCGCGTCCGGGCGGGTCCTGGAGCTGAACACGGCCAGCCCGCTGGCCTCGGTCACCTTGCTGCGCTGGTGGGCCCAGGAAGGCGGCACCGCGGTGTCGTTCGGCAGCGACGCGCACCGTCCCGGCCATGTCGGCGAGCGGTTCCGGCAGGCCACCGACATCGCGGCCGCCGCCGGATTCCGCCCCGGCCGCGACCTGGTCGACTTCTGGCGCCGCTAACGGGATGCCTGGCCCGTCACGAACGTGGCGATGAGGTCGCGTACCTCGGCCGGCTGGAAGGCCAGGGTCGCGTCCCCGATGGCGAGCTCGGTGCGCTGGGTGCCCGGGTCACTGGTGCTCATCGGGGCTGTCCAGGTCCACACGCCGCGCTCTTCAGCCAGCTGGCGGACGGCCGCGGTGAACCCCTCCGGGCTGGTGCGCAGCAGCAGGTGCATCATGGGGGACTGCGGCGGATCCGGGAGGACCTGGACGCCCGGCAGATCACGCAGCGCGTCCGCTATCGCCCGGGCATGGCCCAGGTAGCGCGGCATCATCGGCAGCCGCCGGGCCAGGCAGCTGAGCGCGGACGCCGCGTTCGGCCACAGGCCGTACAGCCGGCCGCCCATCCGGTGCCGCCACTCGCGCACCTCGGCGATGACGTCCTCCGGGCCGGCCACGCAGCATCCAGGCAGCGCGCCCAGGCCCTTGTAGAACGACACGTACACGGTGTCGAACAGGCTGGCCACCGCCTCCGGCGGCTGCTGGTACCCGGCCGCCGACTCCCACAGCCGGGCCCCGTCCAGGTGTACCGCGGCCCCGTGTTCCCGGGCCCACTGGGCCTGGGCCACCAGCTCGTCCCACGGCGGCTGCTGACCGCCTATCTCCCGCTGCGGCAGCTCCAGCAGCAGCGCCGCCACCGGTTCGGCGATCCCGCGCAGATCATCCACGGTGAGCAGCCGGTGCCGCTCGCCCACCGGGCGGCCAGCCAGCTGGTGCAGCCGCTGGTAGCCCCGGTCCTCGTGCACGTCCAGGTGACAGGTGGGGTGGAAGGCGATGACCCGCCGCTGCCGCCGGTCGGCATGCACCCGCAGCACCGACTGCTGGGCCATGGTCCCGCTGGGCAGGAACACCGCGGCCGGCTTGCCGAGCACCAGCTTGATTTCGGCCTCCAGCTCGGCCACCACGCCGCCCTCGCCGTACCGGTCGGGCACCGTGTCTGTGGGCACCGTGGCCAGCAGGTCGGCGGCCCGGACCGGTCCGTGGCTGTGCAGGAAGCGGGTGCACGCGTCGCGCAGCGCATCCAGGTCACGGCCGGCGGTGTCACCGGCCGCCGGGGTACTGGCTGCGGCGGCCGGGCCAGCTGCCGTGTCCGGGACGGTTGAGCTGGCGAGTGCGATGTCATCGGCGGGGGGCATGCGGTCATTCTGCCGGGCCGGCCCGGCCGGATTCCACGTCCCGGCGGGCAGTTTGTGCAGTTTGCCCAGAGCCGTGCGGCCGCCGGGCCCGGGCCTGGCGGCCCGGCTGGACATAATGGATCATGCCCAATCCGGCGGAAGACGCCCTGGCCAGCGCAGGCATCGGGTACCGGCTGATCCAGCACGGCCCGGTGCGCAGCCTGGCCGAGGCGGCCGAGGCGCGCGGCGTGCGCCCGGCCCAGGTGGTGAAGACCCTGGTGGTGCGGCGTGGGGCCGATGACTTCCTGTTCGTGCTGGTCCCCGGGGACCGGACGATCTCCTGGCCCAAGCTGCGCGCGCTGCTCGGTGTCAGCCGGCTGTCCATGCCGGACGCCGCCGTCGCCCAGCAGGTGACCGGGTACGAGCGCGGCACGATCACCCCGTTCGGCGCGGTGCGCCGCTGGCCGGTGATCGCCGACCAGCGGCTGGCCGGGCAGCAGATCACGCTGGGCATGGGCCAGCACGGCCTGGCCGCCGCGGTAGCTGCGGACCAGGTCATCCAGGCCCTGAACGCCGAGGTGGCGGACGTCAGCGATGCCGGGGCCCCGGCCCGCGGCTAGCTCCGGGCCAGCGGCCGGGCCGGCTAGGGCAGCAGGTCAGTTTCGGTGATGCCCGGGCCCTGGCCGTCGCGGATGAACCACTCGGTGCCGAACGTGTACCGGAACGCGTCGTCCGGCAGGGCCAGGAAGAACGACTGGTCGCTGATCTGGCTGGCGTGCGCCCGCATGGCCCGCCGCTTTGCGCCCACCCACGGCGACACGTCCACGGCCGTGGTGATCACCGATTCCGGCTGGCCGAAGTCCGGATCCTGGTCCGGCTGATCGTCCTGGGCGTCCGGGCCGGCCCAGGCGAACCGCTGCCGGGCGCGCTCGATGTGGTCGCGGTTGATCGTGGACTGGTAGACCCGCGGCGTGCCCGCCAGCTCGGCGGCCCGCAGGCCCACCCGGTGGACCTGGATATGGTCCGGGTGGCCGTAGCCGCCGTTGTCGTCGTAGCAGGTCAGCACCTCGGCGTTTTCCTCAGCCAGCAGGGCGGCCAGTTTCCCGGCGGCCTCCTCCACGGGGGTGGTCCAGAACGAGCCGGGTGCCAGGTTGGCCGCGGTGCCCATCATCCCGGAGTCCCGGTAGCCGAGGAACTCCAGCCGCTGCGCACCCAGGATGTCCGCGGACGCCTGGGTCTCGGCCACCCGGCGCTGCCACAGTTCCTCCCCGTCGGCCAGGAAGCCCTCGGGTACCTCACCCTGCTCCCCGCGGGTGGCGATGACCAGCACCACCCGGTGCCCGGCGTCGGCCGCCTTGCGGATCACCCCGCCGCACGCGATGCACTCGTCGTCGGGGTGAGCGTGGAAGGACACCAGGGTTGACATGCCGGTGACGCTACCCGAACCAGCCGGCCCGCCAGCTGATCACCGGCCCGGCGCGGCCGACCAGGTGTCCAGGTGGGCGGGCAGCTCGGCCAGCCGGCTGATGACCGCGTCGGGGGTGACCGCGTCGTAGGCCGGCACCGCGCTGTGCGGGATCAGCACCGCCCGCATGCCGACGCTCTTCGCGCCGTGCACGTCGTCGTAAGGCCGGTCGCCGACGAACACGCACGCCGCCGGGTCGCTCACCCCGACCGCGGCCATGGCCGCGCGGAACGCCTCGGGATGCGGCTTGGCCCACGGGATCTCGCTGCTGAACACCGCCCCGTCGAGCAGGCCGAGCACGCCATCGCGGCGGAACACCCGCTCGTGTGCGCTGCGCGGCCACATCGTGTTGGACAGCACGCCGGCCTTGATCCCGCGCGCCCGCAGTTCCCGCAGCAGCGGCGCCGCGTCGGGGTCGGTGTAGGTGTGCGGGTCCCACGCCTCGAAGTAGCTGGCCACAAAGGCCTCCGGGGGAGCAATCCCGGCCCGCTCGAACACGTCGGTGAGGGTGGCGCTGCGCTGCGACTGGTCGGTCTGCGTCCACAGGTCCAGCTCGGCGGCGAGGATGGCGGCCGACACCTCGCCTGCCCGCCCGCCGGGAAAGTGCGGCTCGCACACACTGCGCCACAGCGCGGCGTGATCCACGGTGTGCCACGGGGTGAGCGTGCCGCCCCAGTCGAAAATCACTGCTTCGATGGCCACGAAACGCATCTTATGCCAGTAACCGCTGGTCAGCCCCTGAATAAACGGCCGCCAGGCGGCCCGGGTGCCGTTGCCGCGCAGGCGAAGATTTGGCCGCTGTTCCCTTTCCCTTCTACCGGGAATCAGGCCCTGACCTTAAAGTCATCCGGCAGGACCCGGTCACCGCCGGGCCGGTGGGAAAGAGGAGGATCGATGCCACACGAGCATGGCCGACGGAGGCTGGCAGTGCGCGCCGCCGCCGTCACCGGAACCGCCGCGCTGCTGAGCACCGGCATCCTGGCGGGTGCCGGAACGGCGCTGGCCAGCGCGGCCAAACCATTAGCTCACGCCGCGCCGCAGGACCAGACGGCCAGCAGCTGCCAGCTGGGCAACGGGGTCAAGCACGTCATCGAACTCACCTTTGACAACGTGCACTTCTTCCGTGATAACCCCAATGTGCCTTCCGACCTGCAAATGATGCCCAGCCTGCTGCACTTCTTCGAGCAACAACGGCACGTTCGCGTCCAACAACCACACCCCGCTCATCGCGCACACCGGCGATGACCTGCTGACCACGTTCACCGGCCTGTACGGTGACCGGCACGGCATGCCGATCAGCAACTCCTACCAGGCGTACAACGCCGACGGCACGACCGACCCGGCCGGCTCGTTCGCCTACTGGACCGACCCGATCTTCGACACGGCCGCCCACCCGAACGCGGGCCACGACACCAACCCGTCCATGGTCTACGCGGCCAGCCCGCCAGCCACCACCAACCCCCCGCCGAAGCCGGACACCATCACCCCGGCACCCTGGGTGCCGTTCACCCGGGCCGGCTGCGACGTTGGTGAGGCGGGGTCGGTGAACCAGGAGCTGGAGAACAACGCGGTGGACATCCCCAAGGTGTTCGGCGCGAACTCGCCCGAGGCCCAGCAGCTCGCCGCCGACACGGACTCATTCAAGGACGCCGAGACCGCGGACTATGCCGGGCTCGCCGTGCACTGCGCCAAGGGCAGCGCGTTCTGCTCGTCGGCCACCGGCGGTCAAGTTCGGCCAGACCACGCCGACCCCGACCGCGGTCACCGACAGCCTGCCGGACGAGCCGGGCGGCTACGCCGGCTTCCAGGGCCTGTTCGGCCACCGCTACGTGGCGCCGCAGCTCGGGGCGGGCACGGCCAGCCTGTCGCGCCACGGCTATCAGGTGACGAACGCCGCCGGGAACCTGGTCGACGAGAACGGCAACCAGATCAACGGAGCCTTCCTCACCAACCACCCCGGCTTCCCCGGGTTCGGCCCGATCAACGCCTCGCAGACTCTGGCCTACATGGCCGACATGCAGGAAGCCGGGCTCCCGGTCACCAACGGGTATATCGCCGACATTCACGGCAACGAGCACATCCCCGGCCTCACCGCGTGCACCAACGCGCCAGCTGCGCTGGGCAGCGGGAGATCCCTGCTACGTCGCCCAGGCGCAGTACTACAACCAGGCGTTCGCCACGTTCTTCAAGCGGCTCGCCGCTGACGGGATCACCACGAAGAACACGGTGTTCGTGCATCACCTCCGACGAGGGTGACCACGAGGCTGGGGCCAACGTTGGCCGGGCCATCCAGCCCACCCCGGCCAACTGCGACGGCGCCACGGTCAGCGGCGACACGGTCACCCCGGACGTCGCCTGCACCTACCCGGCGGGCTCATTCGGCGAGCTGGACGGCAACATGACCGGCCTGCTGGCGACCCAGAAGTCCAACACCACGCCGTTCAGCATGGAGAATGACACGGCACCAGAGTTCTACGTGACCGGTAATCCCGGGCCGACCGCGCCTGCGGTGCGCACCCTGGAACGCGACGTGGCGGCCTCACCGCGAACAACCCCTACTCCGGTAATGCCAGCGAGAAGATCGCCAACTACCTGGCCGACCCGGTCGAGGAGGCGCATCCTGCACATGGTCAACGCGGACCCGGCCCGGACGCCGACGTTCGCCATGTTCGCCAGGCCCGACTACTTCCTGCAGCTCGGGCTCGGCGACGTGCAGCGGTTCGTGCGTCACCCAGAACACGGGCTTCGCCTGGGATCACGGTGATTACGCGGCCGAGATCGACACCAACTGGCTGGCCGTTGCCGGGCCCGGCGTCGCCCATCTCGGCCTGGACGGCTCACCGGCCACGCGGGCCCGAGTTCGGCGGGCCCGAACAGCGGCCAGGTCACCGTCCCGGGCAGCGGCACCACGGGGACCTGGATCGACCTGACCGACGTCCGGCCGACCCTGATGTACCTGACCGGGCTCAAGGACGACTACGAGCACGACGGGCGGGTCATCACCCAATCCTGGCTCTCCCGGCCCAACGCCGCGCTCCGCGCTCCCGGGGTGACCGCGCTCGGTGCCTGCTACAAGCAGCTCAACTCGAGCGTCGGCGAGTTCGGCACAGCCACCCTGCAGGCGGCCACCGCCGCCATCGAGAGCAGCAGCCCGGGAGACGCCGCCTACACCCGCACCGACCAGGCGCTGTCCGGGCTGGAGCGGGTCCGGGACGGGCTGGCCGGCCAGATCAAGGCCGAGCTGGAGGCGGCCGCGTTCAGCAATGCCCCCCGTGCCCGGCGCGTTCGTGCAGATGGCTGCCTGCCGGGCGGTCATCGCCTCGGCTCAGCACCTGGCCGCCGGCCAGCTAGCGGACCCGGTTACCCGCGGTCCCCGGCGCACCCAGTGCCGGGGACCGCGGTCGGCAGGGAGACCGCGCCGCTAGGCCGGGGACCAGGCCAGCGGGAGGGTGTCGATGCCGTAGATGCCCTCGATCCCGCCGAGCTGCGGCTCGCCGGCCAGGCGCAGCCCGGGCAGCCGGGGCGCGAGGAAGGTGAACGCCTCCTCCAGCTCGGCCCGGGCCAGGTTGGACCCCAGGCAGAAATGCGGCCCGGCGCCGAACGTGAGCAGCCGGCCCGCCGCGTCCCTGGTGACGTCGAACTCCTCGCCGCCGGCCAGATCGCGATTGGCCCGTTCCGCGCAGATCGCGACGATCGTCCCAGCCGGGAAGTGCACCCCGCGGTACTCGACCGGGTCGGTGCAGATGCGCGCGGTGAACGGGGTGATCGGCTCGAACCGCAGCACCTCCTCGACCGCCCGGGGCACCAGGCCGGGCTCGCGGCCCAGCGCCGCCCACTGCTCCGGGCAGCGGGCGAACAGCGCCATCGCGTGCGACAGCTGCGCCTGGGTGGTGTCCACCCCGCCCGCGACGACGTTGAGCACCAGGTTCACGCACTCCGCGTGGGAGAGTTTCTCGCCTTCCTCCTCGGCCGCCAGCAGCGCACTGATCAGGTCATCGGACGGCTCCCGGCGGCGCTGGTCGAGCAGGTCCTCCACGTAGTCCTGCAGCTGCGTCACGGCCCGCTCGATCCGCGGCGCCTCGGCGGCCAGCGCCCGGATGTCGAACTGCCGCTGCACCCAGCCGGACCATTCGTGCAGCCGCGGCGCGTCGGCCGTGGGCGCGCCCAGCACGGCGGCGATCGTGAGCGAGGGGTAGGGCTTGGCCACGGCCGATACGAACTCGCATTCCGCCGCGCCGCCGAGGGCCTGCCACAGCTGGCCCAGGAAGCCCCGCATGAACGGCCGCCACCGGTCCGCGGCCCGCGGCGAGAACGCCGGGCCGACCAGGGCCCGCAGCCGCCGGTGCCGGTCGCCGGTCAGGTTGAGGATGTTGGCGTCGATCGAGTCGCGCAGCGGGCCGCCGGTGACGCCGAAGATCTCGGCGATCTCCCGGCCCGGGAACGCGGTCTGCCGGGCCCGCAGGAAGAACTCGCCGGACTCCCGGTCCAGCACCACGTAGGCCAGTGGCGAGCGGGCCAGCCAGCCCTGCGCCCGCACCTCGGCCAGCCGCTGGTGGTAGACGTCGCCCACCAGCCCGGGCTCGGTGTAGTCGAACACCGGCAGGTCGAGGTCATTCACCACAGGCATGGCCGACATGTCTGGTCCTTCCGACGACACGCCAGACATTACCCGTAAGTAGATTTGCGGCCCAGGGCCAGCGGGCGGCAGCAGCAGATGAACTCGCGTGGGCAGTTCGCCCGCTGGCACATTTCCGACACGCGGCCCAGCCGGCGGTGCGGATCGTTAAGCAGCCTGGGAGACTTACCGGCAGCAAGCCGTGCCCAGAGAGGAAGCTGCGATGGCCGAGGCGAACGGGACGGTCGCCATTCGCGACCCGGATGTGCTGGTCGGTGAGATCGAGCGCACCCGCCAGGATCTCGCGCGGACCATCGACGCGCTGACCGACCGGGTCAGCCCGGCCAACGTGGCCCGGCGCGCGGCCGCCCGGCTCCGGGAGCAGGCGGGCCGGCCGGAGGTGCGGCTGGCGGGCGCCGCCGTCGCCGCGGCGATCGCGCTGGGCGCCGCGGCCTACCTGGTGCGCCGCCGGCGCAGGTAGCTCAGCCGAATGCCTGGCCTTCACCCCGGTAGGTGGGCACGGCCGCGGTAACCGCGGCCCCGTCGATCAGGTGCAGCTCGGCGAACCGCTCGCACAGTTCGCCCGCCTTGGCGTGCCGGAACCACACCCGGTCGCCGATGCGCAGCCCGTCGGCGGCCGGGCCGAGCAGTGGCGTCTGCACCTCGCCCGCCCCTTCCTGCCGGTCCAGCCGCAGGCCGGCCGGGAGGTATGGGAGCGGGAGCCGGCTCGGGTGGGCCGGGCCGGACGCCACGTACCCGCCGCCCGCCACCGTGACCACGCCGGGGCCGGGCCGGCGCACTACCGGCAGCGCGAACAGGGCCGCGGGCTGGCCGGAGAAAGCCCGGTAGCTGTCGAACAGCCCGGGCTGGTAGAGCCCGGAGCCCGCGCCGATCTCGGTGACCGCGGCCTCGGCGGCGGTCCGCTCGATCGAGCCGGTGCCGCCCCCGTTGACGAAGCTGAGCGGGGTCACCGCGCGCACCGCGGCGGTGATGGCGGCCCGCCGCTGCGCGAGTTCCGCCGCCGACCGGTTTTGCATCAGCCGAACGGCCATCCCGTACAACGGCCGCCCGGACGGCTGGTCGCCGACCCCGGCAATCTGCGCCTCGTAGGCCATCAGGCCGGTCAGCCGCAGTCCGGGGCGGGCCACGATGTCCCGGGCCAGCGCCGCAGCCTGCTCCGGGGTGCGTACCGGGGACCGGCGGGCCCCGGCCCGCAGCAGGCCACCGAGCGCCCGGTAACCGGTGTCCAGGTCGATGCAGACCTGCACCGGCGACGGGCTGGGCACGGCGGCCGCGGCCTTCTCGATCAGGTCGAGGTGGTCCCGGCTGTCCACCATCAGGGTGATCGCCCGGGCCGCCGCCGGGGAACCGGCCAGCCGGGTCAGCGCCGCGCCGTCCGCGGACGGATAGGCAACCACGATGTCGTCGGCGGTGCCCTGGTCAGCCAGCCACAGCGCCTCGGGCAGGCTGAAGGCCAGAATGCCGCGGAACCCGTCCCGGGCCAGGACCGCCGCAAGCAGCGCGCGGCAGCGTACCGACTTGCTGGCCACCCGGATGGGCTTGCCAGCCGCGCGGCGGGCCATGCTGGCCGCGTTGGCCTCGAACGCGGCCAGGTCGACCACGGCGAACGGGGGCTCCAGGTGCGCGGTGGCGGCGTTGTACCGCAGCAGGTCATCGGGCCCCGGCTGACCGGGTGACGGAGCGGGACCGCTCACTCAGCCTCTTTGGTCAGCGCGGTGTACTCCTCGGCGGTGAGCAGGCCCGTGGGCTCGGTCTCGCCGGTGAGCCGGATTCGCAGCAGCCAGCCCGCGCCGTACGGGTCGGTGTTGACCAGCCCCGGGTCGTCCTCGATCTCCGGGTTGGCCTGGATCACCTCGCCGTCCACCGGAGAGTAGATGTCGGACACGGACTTGGTCGACTCCACCTCACCGCACGGCTCGCCGGCCGTGACCGGCTGGCCGGCCGCGGGCACCTGGACGTAGACGACGTCGCCGAGGGCTTGCTGGGCATAGTCGGTGATCCCGATGGACGCCACGGCGCCATCGATGGCCACCCACTCGTGTTCCGCGGTGTAGTGCAGGTTCTCCGGAACGGTCATCTGGTCGCTCTCCTGTGCGGGATCGGCGGGATGGCGGTCATCGGGACTGGTCCTGGTTTCGATGGTAGAAGGGCAGCGGGGTCAGCCGGGCCGGCTCGGCGCGGCCGCGGACATCCACGGCCAGCTTGCTGTCCGCGGGCTCGCCCGCTCCGCCGGCGGGCTCACCGGCCACGCCGGGATCGACGTAGGCCATCGCGATGGGAACGCCGAGGGTGGGGGAGGGCGCGCCGCTGGTCACCACGCCGTGTGGCTGGCCGTCCCACAGCACCGGGTACCCGTGCCGGGGCACCCGGCGGGTCTCGCCACGCAGGCCGACCAGCACCCGGCGGGGGGCGGCCTGCGCGGCGGCTTCCAGCGCGGCGCGGCCGACGAAATCGCCGGGCTTGCCGAATTTCACCACGCGGCCCAGGCCAGCGTCGAAGGGCGTGATGTCCGGGCCGAGTTCGTTGCCGTACAGCGGCATGCCCGCTTCCAGCCGGAGGGTGTCCCGGGCAGCCAGCCCGGCGGGCACCAGCCCGGCGCCGCCGCCCGCGCGCCGCAGCGCGGCCCAGACCGGCTCGGCGCCGGCCGGGGTGGTGAACAGCTCGAAACCGTCCTCCCCGGTGTACCCGGTCCGGGCCAGCAGGATCTCCTGGCCGGCCACGGTCGTGCGGTGGCCCGCGTAGTACTTCAGGGCGCCCAGGTCGGCGGCACACAGCGGAGCCAGGATGCTGGCCGCGGCCGGCCCCTGGATGGCGATCAGCGCGTAACCGGCCGTCTCGTCGGTGACCTGCGCGTCGTGGCCTGCCGCTCGTTCGGTCAGCGCCTGGTGCACCACGCTGGTGTTGGCCGCGTTCGCCACGACCAGGAACTCCTCGTCGGCCAGCCGGTACACGATCAGGTCGTCGAGGATGCCGCCGTCCGCGGCGCAGATCATCGTGTACCGGGCCCGGCCGGCCGGCACCGCGGACAAGTGGCCGACCAGCGCGTAGTCGAGCGCCGCGGCCGCACCCGGGCCGCGGACCGCTATCTCGCCCATGTGCGACAGGTCGAACAGGCCGGCCGCGGTCCGGACGGCCTGATGCTCGGCGGTCTCGCTGCGGTAGCGCAACGGCATCAGCCAGCCCGCGAACTCGGTCATGGCCGCGCCGAGGGACTCATGCACGGGGCGCAGCGGGGTCTCGCGCGGCTGCGGTTCGCGCGGCGAGGCAGTGTCAGGCGTGGTCATCGGGAGGCACTCCAGGACCGGCCGGGCCGGTGACCGGGCGGGCGGGATGGGCGGCGGCGGGCCGGGCTCGGCGGCCTGTCGACCAGGTGATTCGGCCCGGGCCAGCATACCGGCTGGGACCCCGGAACTCCGCCGGGCCAGTTGCACGCCCGCCGCATGCCCGCCATGCGGAAGGAGCCGGCGCTTTTCACGTCTTCCGTGAGCCTGCTGTCCTTTTTGCCCGGATTCTTGGGAGCCAGATCCAGGAAAGTCGGGCTGTGCGCGCGGTTTGGCGGATTGGCGCCGGAAGGCCATTAGTGCGGCAGACACGTTCCACCGGCGTTTAGCCGGGTATGCAGGTTTGTTAGCATCACGGCGCCGGTTAAGCAGCCGGCTATCGAGCCCCTCAGGGTCCGTCCACGTGTGCCGGGCCCACATGGCGGGATCCGTCCCGCTGGTACCGAGGGGGTTCGAGCATGGCGTCCATCGCCCGCGCGACGATCGGTTTCCTGTGTGCCGCCGCCGTCGCCCTCGCCGTCACGCCGGCTGGCGCCGCCGCCACCGCCGCCACCGAGGTCCCGGGCCCGGCGGCGGCCAGGTCCGCCACCCAGCCCAGCACCCGGCTGGCCGCGGACCAGGTCGGGGGCCACTGGCCGCTAGGGACTCCGCCGCCGCCCACCGGGCGGCCACGGCCCGGTGGCCGCCCGGCGTCGGTCAACCCGCTCGGCGCCTTCGGCGGGCTGCTCAGCGCGGCGCAGGCGTCCGCCGCGGCGCGGACCTGTGCCCGGTACGCGACCGCGGCGGGCTGGGTCAACAGCGCGCCGGTGAGCACGCTGGTCACCGCGACCGCCGTCTGCGTGGCCGAGTCCGGCGGGCAGGCCACCGTGTACTACTGCAACCCGACCGGCCAGGACGGCTATTACCCGCCGGTGAACTGCGCCGGGCTGTACGACCGCGGGCTGTGGCAGCTGGACAGTCAGGCCTGGAGGTCCATCTCCGACGCGTGCGCGTTCACCCCGCGATGCAACGCGGACGGTGCGTACGTCATCAGCCAGAGCGGCCAGAGTTTCACGCCGTGGGCCACGTACACCAGCGGGATCTTCACCAGTTACCTGGCCAGTGCGCAGACAGCGGTCACCGCGCTGCGTACCGGCACGGTGCCCAGCGGCATCCTCGGCGTGTGCCTGTCCCGGCCCGGTTACACCGCGGGCGCGCCCGCCATCACGGCCAGGTGCGCCAGCGGGAGGAATCAGCAGCAGTGGCACGTTGCGGGCACCTCTATCCGGGACGGGAAGCTGTGCCTCACGGCGGCATCGGCGGCCAAGGCCGCGCCGGTCGTGCTGCGCGCCTGCGCCACAGTGCCTGGGCAGCAGTGGGTGGCGCAGGGCAACGGGGAACTGCGCAACGCGCTGGCCGGACGGTGCCTGCGCGACCCGGGCGGTTCGGTGATCGCGGGCACGCCGGTGAACGTCGGCTCGTGCCGAACGGTCAAGTCACGCCTCTGGTGGCTGCCGTAACCCGCGGGACATGCCCTAGGCTCCGGGCATGGGACTGCTCTCTGATGACGAGATCAGCACGGAACTGGGCCGCCTGCCGGGCTGGGCACGGGACGGCAGCAACATCACCCGCACCGTCACGCTGGCTGACTTCCGCGCTGCCATGCTGTACGTGGGCGCGGTGGCCTACCTGGCGGAGCAGGCGAATCACCATCCGGACCTGCTGATCCAGTGGAACAAGGTGACGCTCACCCTGTCCACCCACTCGGCCGGGGGGCTGACCGGTGCGGACTTTGCCCTGGCCGGGAAGATCAGCGCGCTGAGCTGACGCATCCGGCCGGGAACCTTCGCCCGTGGGCGAAGGTCCCCCTCGGCTCTCGCGCCTGCGCTGGCCCGCTCCGGGCCCGCCGGTGGGGTGGCCGGGCGCTGCGGCCACCCGGCCCATTCAGCGGGTGAAGTCGCAGTTCAGGCGCTTGATCCCGTTGATGAAGCTGGATAGCAGCTGGTCTGGTGGCCCGGCGGCGTGGATGTCGGGCACCCGGCGCAGCAGCTCGCGGAGCGTCACGCTGATCTCCCGCCGGGCCAGGTGCGCGCCGAGGCAGAAGTGCGGCCCGGCGCCGCCGAAGCCAACATGCGGGTTCGGCGACCGGGTGATGTCGAACCGGGACGGGTCGGTGAACACCGCCCCGTCCTGATTGGCTGACCAGTAGAACAGCGCCACCTTGTCACCGGCGCGGTAGTCGTGGCCGTTCATCGTGCAGTCGCGGGTCAGCGTGCGCCGCATGAAAATCACCGGGGAAGCGGCGCGCACGATCTCCTCCACCGCGCCGCCGATCCGGGCCTCGAAGTCGTCCAGCAGCAGGGCCCGCTGCGCCGGGTTGTCGGTGAGCAGCACCAGCGCGTGCGAGATCGCGGTGCGGGTGGTCTCGTTCCCGGCCACCACCAGCAGGATGAAGAACGAGGCGAGTTCCGCGCTGGTCAGCTGCTCGCCGTCGATGTTGGCCGTGGCCAGGGCGGTGATCAGGTCATCGGCAGGCGCGGCCAGCCGCGCCTCGCGCAGCTCGGTGACCAGGTCAGCGAGCTCCTGCCCAGCGGTGAGCAGCTGGCCCACGGCCACGTCCGGGTCCTCGCTCATGAAGTCGGGGTCGGCGCCGGACAGGATGATGTTGGTGTCCCGCAGCACCATGTCGTAGCTGCTGCCCGGGATGCCCATCATCTGGCAGATGATCGTGAGCGGGACCCGCGCGGCCACGTGGGCCACGAAGTCACACGGCCCGGTCGCCACCAGGTCATCCACGGTCTGCGCGGCCACCCGCTGCACGTCATCCTCGAATTTCTTGATCATCCGGGGCGTGAACGCGCGGGACACGATCCGCCGCAGCCTGGTGTGCCGGGGGTCATCCATGTTGATCATGGAGCCGAAGAACTCGTTGAACTCGACGGGCAGGTCGACGATGCTGGTCGCGCCCTGGCCGGAGCAGAACACCTCCGGGTTCCGGCTCGCCTCCAGCACGTCCGCGTGCTTGACCAGCGCGTAGTAGCCGGGGCCGGGATTGGGGAACGGGGTTTCCGGCTCGGCGAAGAACGGCGGCCCGGGCAGGCTGCGCAACTCGGCGAACGCCGCCTGCCGGTCGGTAAGCGGCAGGCCCCAGAACGCGGTGTCGGAGATGTCGGCTATCGGCACGGCTGGCCACCTCGCGTCCAGAATCCCGTTCGGTTCCATCCTGGCACAGCCCGGCGCGCTGGCGGCAGCATGCGGCCCCGGATTTCCGGCCGCGCCGGGGCGTGCTGACCCGATAGCGCTCACGAAGGCCGCAGTAGGGTGCTGGGCATGGCGACTGTCGTGCTGTGCGGGCCAGCTAACTCCGCGCCGGACCTGCTGGTCGGGCCGTTCGGGACCGATGAGGGCGCGGCGGACTGGATTGCCGATCAGCTGGCCGGGCCCGCCGGTACATGGTGGCGGCGGACGTGAGATCACCGCAGGACGTCGCCGGCTAGGGCACCCTGGCTCACGTGTGCGGTGCGCTTCAGGCGCCGGAGAAGCCGATGAAAGTCGTGGCCAGGGCCGCCCCGCTGGCCGGCGGCCTGCTGCTGGCGGTACTCGCCGCTGGCTGCGCCCCCACGGCCCGCGGGCCCGCCCGTGCCTCGGTCCCGGCGTGTACCGCCTTTGGCGTGCGCGCGATCAGGCAGCGGCTCACCCCGGCCCGGCTACCGCCCGCGTGCCAGGGCCTGAGCCAGTCCGAGGTGAACTTCGCCCTCGGCCGGGCCATCTACCTGACCGCGGGCAGCGGGCGGCACAAGGCGGCCTGGCGCCGGGCGGCCCGGGTGGCCGGGGCCCGGCTGGGCCGGCTGATCAGCGGGCTGCCGCCGTCCGCCAGCCGCCCGCCGGCCGGGCCTTCCGGGCCGGTGCCGCCCGCCCGGCCAGCGCCGGCCGCCCGCCCGCTCGGCCTGGCCACGCTGCTGGCCTGGCTGGTGACGATGGCTCTCGGCGTGCTGATGCTGGGCTGGCGGTCCATCCGCGGCGCCCTGCGCCAGCTGCGGGACCGCCGGGGCCGGGCCGGCCCGGCCGTGCTCCCCGGTCATTTCGGGCTGGCCAGCACCGGCCTGCTGGTGTGGGCCGGTTACCTGGCCACCGGCTGGCTCGCGCTGGCCTGGCTGGCGGTCGGCCTGCTGCTGCCAGTGATCGGGCTGGGCATGTCCGTGCTGGTCATGGGCACAGCCGCGGGATCCCGCCCCCTCGCGGGCGGCTGGCGCCACCGTGATCTCCTCCCGCTCGCCCACGGCCTGGCCGCGATGACCACCATCCTGCTGGCCCTGCTCACCGCGCTCGGCCGCTAACCCCACACCCCAGCTGCGCGGTTCATCGTGTGTGCCGGGACACCCACGATGACCCGCGCTGACCAGATGCACCGCGTTCAGCGGGCGACATGCTGACCAGATGCACCGCGTTCAGCGGGCGACATAAGGTCGGGGTATGAGCGAGACGCTGCCGCTGTTCCCGCTCGGCACCGTCCTCTATCCCGGGCTGCTGCTGCCCCTGCACATCTTCGAGGACCGGTACCGGCAGCTCGTCCGGGACCTGCTGGACGGGCCCGAGCCGCGCCGGTTCGGGGTCATCGCCATCCGGACGGGCCGGGAGACCGGTGTGGACGGGGTCTCCGCGCTGTACGAGATCGGCTGCACCGCGACGCTGCGCCGGGTCGCCAAGCACGAGGACGGCCGGTTCGATCTGGTGACGGTGGGCACCGAGCGGTTCCGGCTGGCCGGGCTCGACGAGTCCCAGCTCTACCTGCAAGGCCAGGTGGACCTGCTCACCGAGGAGACCGGGAACGAGCAGGAGGCGGGGCTGGCCGCCCGCGCCGTACGCGGCGCGTTCCACGGCTACCTGGAGACGCTGGCCCGCCGGGACCCGGCCCAGGTCGGCCTCCCGGATCTGCCGGATGACCCGACGGCGCTGTCCTACCTGGTCGCCGCCTCGATGATCCTCGATCTGCCGGTACGTCAGTCGCTGCTGGCCGAGCCGGATGCGCTGCACCGGCTGGCCGCCGAACGGGCGCTGCTGACCAGGGAGACCACAATGCTGCGCTCGCTCACCGCCACGCCTGCGCCCGAGTTCCGCAACACGCCCTACAACCCGAACTGAGCGCCCGGGCCCGGTCCGGGGCCGGCCAGTGCGCTGAGCGTGCGGCCGAGGGGTGCGTCGAGCGTAAGCATGGCGTGCTCGTCACCCCGGGTCGGCCCGTGGTTGACGATGGCCACCGGAATGCCGAGCTTCGCTGCGTGCCGGACGAAGCGGTAGCCGGACATCACGGTCAGCGAGGAGCCCAGGACGACCAGGGCCCGGCCGCCACTGACCAGCTCATAGCACCCGTCCACCCGGGGCCGGGGCACGTTCTCGCCGAAGAAGATCACGTCCGGCTTGAGCACCCCGCCGCACCGTGTGCAGTCCACCACCTGGAAGCCGTCGATGGCACCGGGCCCGAGCACGACGTCACCGTCGGGATTGAGCACGCCGGACTCGGCGCCGGCCAGGCTGGCCGCCCAGCGGGCGTTCACCGTGGCCAGCCGCCGGTCGAGTTCTTCCCGGCCGGTCCGCTGGCCGCAGCCGAGGCAGCGTACCCGGCTGAGGCTGCCGTGCAGTTCGATCACGTTCCGCGCGCCGGCCGCCTGGTGCAGCCCGTCCACGTTCTGCGTGATGATCCCGTCCAGCAGGCCACGGCGTTCCAGCTCGGCGACCGCGTGGTGACCGCTGTTCGGGCGGGCCTGGGCAATGTGCCGCCAGCCGAGGTAGCTGCGGGCCCAGTACCGCTGCCGGGCCAGGGCGGCCCCGGTGAAGGCCTGGTAGGTCATGGGCTCGGCCCGGCGGGCCCGCCCGGTCGGCCCGCGGTAGTCCGGGATGCCGGACTCGGTGGACAGCCCGGCCCCGCTCAGGACTACCACGCCGCCGCCAGCGATCAGGCCGGCCAGCGCCGCGATGCGGCCATCAAGCGGGCCGGGTCCGGCGGCCAGCCGGCGCAGGCTGGCGTCCCGGCCGTCATCTACCGCGTGTGTCACCTATTCATGCTGCCTGACACACGCCCGTGCCGCGGCCGCGGGCGGCACGGGCGTGCGGGTGCAGCCCGTCAGTGCAGGAGCGGCTTGCCCAGCGGGAGGGCTTTGCCGCCGGTGGACAGTGAGGCCGCGCCGGCGAAGACGTACGCGCCGACCGCGGCGAAGACCAGCGCCACGTAGCCACCGGCCTTCAGCAGGCCGGTAGATGCCTCCTCGGTGCCCAGCAGCACCAGCAGCAGCGCCACGTCGACCAGGACGAGGATCAAGGTGAAAGCGAGCGGCAGCCGCAGCGTCACGAGGGTGAGCAGGACAATGACGACCAGCCAGGCGATCAGGAACAGTTCCTGGGTGGAAACCGCGGCGGTCAGGGTGATGGCGAACCAGCCGTGGACCAGCCCGAGCACGAGTACCGCGTAACTCAGCCAGAACCCGGCGAAGACGCCGAAGATGCTCGCGACCACGCTCTGCCCGATGGCCGCGGCCCAGATCGCCGACACCCCCAGCCCGATCGCGGTGGCCGCCAGGATGATGGGCAGTGAGGCGCCTACCGCGGTGGCCGGCACCACGCCCACCAGGACCAGGCCCAGGGCCACCGACCCGACGATGAAGGTCGGCAGTCCCAGCATGGAGGGGTCACCAGCCAGTGGCGCCAGCACGGTGGTTTCGGCCCCGGCGATTTCTGTTTCTGAGCCGGGGGATCCGGGAGGAGGGCTGGCGGATGCATCAAGATCGGTCATCGGCTGCTCCTTCGCAGAAAACTGCCACGAGCCCGGCAACCTAACGCGGGCCATTGCCCCATGCGTACCTCTACTGCAGGAAACAGAAGTTCTCACTTTGAGCCAGCCATCTGGCCGGGCTCCCGGGCGGCCCCGTCCGCCGTCTCCCGCTCGGCCAGCGGATTTGTCCCCGGCGGCCCGGCCCAGGGCCGGCCGGGAGTGGGTAGTTTGACTGGTATGAGGACTTTGCAGCATGGGCTGCTGGCGGCGCTGGCCGCTGGCCGCCCGCCGGAGGTGCCCGGGTGACCGCGGATCCCTACGCCACCGCGGCCGGCCTGGTCGCCCGGTCGGCGGCGGCCTACGCGGCCAGCATCCCGGAGGACCCCGCGGACGAGGGTTTCTTCGGCCCCGGCAGCGTCACCTGGCGGCTCAGCACCGACCTGTCCTCGCCGGTCGCCGGGCTGCGCGCGCTGCTGATGCAGGCGCTGCACCCGCTGGCCATGGCCGGCGTGGACCAGCACAGCGACTGGCGCCGGGACCCGGCCGGCCTGGCCGCCACGTCCGCCTACCTGGCCACGATCAGCTTTGCCGAGCGGGCCGCGGCCGAGCGGGCCGCGGCCCGGGTCCGCCGTATCCATCAGCGGGTCACCGGGGTGGACAGCGTGACCGGCCGCCGCTACGACGCCAGTGACCCGGCCCTGCTGCTCTGGGTGCACGCGACGCTGGTGGACGCGGGCATCGTCACCGCTGGGCTGTTCGGCACGCCGCTGTCAGCGCCGGACGGCGACCGTTACGTGGCGGAGATGGTTTCCGCGGCCGAACTGGTCGGCATCCCGCGCCGCCTGGTCCCGGCCAGCCGCGCCGAACTCACCACCTACCTCGCCTCCGTCCAGCCTGAGCTGCGCGGCACGCCTGCGGCCCGGGAGTCCATGGACTACCTGCTGGACCCGCCGGGGCTGGACGCGGACCTGGCCGAAATCTGGCAGGACGTGCGGGACGCGGCGCTCGGCGCGCTGCCGCCGTGGGCCCGGGAGATGTACGGCTACCCCGCGCCGCCGCCGCTCACCGACAGCCGCCGGGCCGGGATCCGGCAGGCGCTCGGCGTCCTGGACACGGTGTTCCTGGGCGAGCCGGGTGTGCTCGAGGCGCGGCAGCGCATCGCGCTGCGGGCGCGCGCGGCCCGGCGCACGTGAGGAAAGTTCTGGCGGCGGTCACGTTCGGTGCGGTGATCGCGGCCGTTACCCTGCTGTACCGCCGGCTGGCGCGCGGCGGTGCGCCGCGGCTGCGGCTGGCCCGGGGCCGGGCCGCGGTCCAGCTCGCAGTGCGTGGCGGGGTCCGCTACGCGACCAGCGCGCCGAGGCTGTTCGCGGCCGCGGGTGAGCACCGTCAGCAACTCCGCAACGACCTCGCCCTGGAGACCGCCGAGGACGTCGCCAGCACGCTCGGCGCGATGAAGGGCGTGCTGATGAAGATCGGCCAGATGGCCAGTTACGTGGACGACGGCCTGTCGCCCGCCGTCCGCCGGACGCTCAGCCGGCTGCAGGACAGCGTCCCGCCGATGAGCGCGGAACTGGCCGGGCAGGTCGTCGAGACGGAGCTGGGCCGGCCGCCGGAGGCCGCGTTCCGGCGCTGGGATCCCGAACCCATCGCCGCCGCGTCGATCGGGCAGGTGCACCGGGCGATCACCCATGACGGGCGCGCCGTCGCGGTGAAGGTGCAGTACCCCGGCATCGCCGAGATGATCACTGCCGACCTGCAGAACGTGGCCCTGCTCCGCCGGATGCTGCGCATCACCGCGCCGAGCCAGGATGTGGACGCGCTGCTCGCCGAGCTGCGGGACCGGGTGGTTGAGGAGCTGGACTACCGGCAGGAGGCCGCCAACCAGCGTCTGTGGGCCGAGCACTACCAGGGTCATCCCTTCATCCACATCCCTGGGATCGTGACTGAGCTGTCCACCCGCCGGGTGGTGACCAGCGAGCTCGCCGATGGGGCCCGGTTCGCCGAGCTGGCCAGCTGGTCACAGCGGGAGCGTGACCTGGCCGCGGAGACGATCTACCGGTTCACCTTCCGCAGTCTGTACGAGGCGCACGCGTTCAACGGCGACCCGCATCCGGGCAACTACCTGTTCCACGGCGGCGGCCGGGTCACCTTCCTGGAT
This sequence comes from uncultured Actinomycetes bacterium, assembly GCA_963711705.1. Classification (GTDB taxonomy): domain Bacteria; phylum Actinomycetota; class Actinomycetes; order Streptosporangiales; family Streptosporangiaceae; genus RYN-230. Next base: position 385,886 of record CAVQFM010000008.1, on the reverse strand, counting down.
TTCGGCCTGGTCAAGTACTTCACCATGGCCGAGCTGCGGCCGCTGATCGACATGGTCCGCCACCTGTGCGTGGACAACGACCCGGCCGGGTTCCGGGCCAGCATGGTGGCGGCGGGCTTCCTCCGCGCCGACGCACCAGTCAGCACGGATACGGTCGTCGAGCACATGGCCGTGTTCTACGACACAGTCCGCCGCCGCGGGCCGCGGACCATCACCGGTGACTACGCGTCGGCTGTGGTGCGCCGGTTCTTCGACGTGCGCAGCCCGCTGGCTCAGTACGTGGCTGTGCCCCGGTCGTATGTCATCTTGCAGCGCATCAATCTCGGCCTGTTCGCGGTGCTCGGTGAGCTGACCGCGACCGCGGACTGGCGGGCTATCGCCGAGGAGATCTGGCCCTTCATCCAGGGGCCGCCGGCCACCCCGATGGGTGCGGCGGAGGCGGTGTGGCGGGCCAGCCGCCCGGGCCGTCCGGGTATCGAACGGCTGCCCGCCTGAACCCAGCGGCCGGGGTTGCCCCAGCGCGCCGGGATGAGCGCAAAAGTTATCAAATTGCCTGGTGGCAGTTCCGCGGGTGCGCCTGCGACGGGCCCGTCCAGGGCGCATACTGGTAGCGATGAAACCTTCCCGCGCCGGGACCCGGCGTTACCTACCTGGAAGTCCCTTCAACAACATCCCTCAGGTGGTTCGGCCGGTGAAAGAGTTCGCCGTGCACGACCAGGTGACCCATGACCGCTACGGCCTCGGCCGGGTCATCAGCGCCGACGAAAGCGGCGTGCTGGTGGATTTCGGGACCCAGCAGGAGCGGATCTCCGCTCCCTACACCAAGCTGACCAAGCTCTGACCTGGCCTGGCTGAGTTCAGCCAGGTGTGTGTGAGCCCGGGGTCTGCGGCATCACTCAGCTAGCGCTGTGCGCTAGCGGCCCCGGTGCCGTGCCCGGCCGCTTCGTACCCGGCCTCAGCGGCGGGGATGAGCATGCCGCCGCAGGCTGGTCCGGGCCAGGTGGCCAGTGCGATGGTGACCGGCTGAGCCGCCCGTCCAGTGCGGTGACCGTGCAGGCCATCGTGGCCGCCCCGGCGCGCACTGGACCCAGCCGGCCCGGTACGGGCCGCCCGCGCCCGGCCAGTCATACTCGGGGTGGGCTGGCCGGGCGGCCACCCCGGCGGTCGTGGAGGTGGCGTGATGGCAGATGGCCTGATCACCGTGGCCAGTAATTTCCCGGCCGAGGAGACCATCGACCGGCTCTCCGAGGCAGCTACCCAGGCGGGATTGACGATTTTCGCCCGCGTGGACCACGCCCAGGGCGCCGCGAGCGTGGGCCTGCCGCTGCGGCCGACTCAGCTGCTGCTCTTCGGCCAGGCGCGCGGGGGGACCCCGCTGATGCAGGAGCAGCAGACGGCCGGCATCGACCTGCCGCTGAAGGCGCTGGCCTGGACAGACGAGAACGGCCAGACCTGGCTCAGCTACAACGACCCGGAATGGATCGCCAGCCGGCACGGGCTGGGCCCGGCGAGCGCGGGCGCGGTGCAGGCGATGCGGGGCGGCCTGGCCAAGCTGGCCTCGGCCGCGGCCAGCGGCTGATCCTGGCGGTTCGCCGGGCCTGGTCCGGCGGCTTTATCTGCGACAGCGCCGGCCAGGGTGCGCTACCCTTATGTCATGCGTTCTGCCCGGCTGCTCCTTACCTAGCCGCGCTGACTGACCCGTCGTTGGCGCGGCTGCCCCTCGTGACCGGGGGGCTTTTCTGTTGCCGGAGCCGGACCGACCAATTGCCGAGGGAAACCATGACAGCCGCCGAAAGTGCCGAGCGGACAGCCCACTACGATCCGCGCGACATCCAGGAGAAGTGGCAGGCGCGCTGGGACCAGCTGGACCTGTTCCGGGCCAGCGACGATCCCGATGACACGCGGCCCCGCACCTACCTGCTGGACATGTTCCCGTACCCGTCCGGGGACCTGCACATGGGTCACGCGGAGGCCTATGCCATCGCTGACGCGGTGGCGCGGTACTACTTCCAGCGCGGGCACAACGTGCTGCACCCGATTGGCTGGGACGCGTTCGGGCTGCCCGCGGAGAATGCCGCGATCCGGAACAACACCCACCCGGCCGACTGGACCTACGCGAACATCGAAACCCAGGCGGCCTCGTTCCGCCGTTATGCGGTGTCGTTTGACTGGTCCCGGCGGCTGCAGACCTGCGACCCGGCCTATTACCACTGGAACCAGTGGCTGTTCCTGCGCTTCTACGAGCGCGGGCTGGCCTACCGCAAGGACGGTTACGTCAACTGGTGCCCGCACGACCAGACCGTGCTGGCCAACGAGCAGGTCATCGCGGGCCGGTGCGAACGGTGCGGCACCGAGGTGATCCGCCGGGCGCTGACCCAGTGGTACTTCAAGATCACCGAGTACGCTGAGCGCCTGCTGGCCGACATGGCCCGGCTGGAGGGCAAGTGGCCGGACCGGGTGCTGCTGATGCAGCGCAACTGGATCGGCCGGTCCGAGGGCGCCGAGATCCGGTTCGAGATCGAAGGCCGGGATGAGCCGGTCACCGTGTTCACCACCCGCCCGGACACGCTGTACGGGGCCACGTTTTTCGTGGTCGCGGCCGACTCCGCGCTGGCCGAGGAGATCTGCACAGCCGAGCATGCCGGCGAGCTGGCTGAGTACCTGACCCAGGTGCGCAAGCTGACCGACATCGAGCGCCAGTCCGCGGACCGGGAGAAGACCGGCGTGTTCCTGGGCCGGTACGCGGTCAACCCGGTGAACGGGGAGCGGCTGCCGGTGTGGGCCGCGGATTACGTGCTGCCCGACTACGGCACCGGCGCGATCATGGCCGTACCCGCGCACGACCAGCGGGACCTGGACTTCGCACGCCAGTTCGGCCTGCCGGTGCAGGTCGTGGTGGACACCGGGGAACCGGACCCGGCCGGGACCGGGGTGGCCACCCACGGCGACGGGCGGCTGGTCAATTCCGGGCCGCTGGACGGGCTGAGCAAAGCCGACGCCATCGCCAGGATCACCCGGATCATGGAGGGCGAGGGCCAGGGCCGGGCCGCGGTGAGCTTCCGGCTGCGCGACTGGCTGCTGTCCCGGCAGCGGTTCTGGGGCACCCCGATCCCGATCATCTACTGCTCGTCCTGCGGCGAGGTGCCGGTTCCGGACGACCAGCTGCCAGTCGTGCTGCCCGACCTGCGCGGCCAGGACCTGGCGCCCAAGGGCGTATCGCCGCTGGCGGCCGCGACCGACTGGGTGAACACGCAATGCCCCAAGTGCGGTGGGCCGGGGCGCCGGGACACCGACACGATGGATACCTTCGTGGACTCGTCGTGGTACTTCCTGCGCTACTGCTCACCGGCATATGAGCACGGCCCGTTCGATGTGGCCTCGGTCCGCCGGTGGGCACCGGTGGACCTGTACGTGGGCGGCGTCGAGCACGCGATCCTGCACCTGCTGTACAGCCGGTTCTTCATCAAGGTGCTGCAGGACATGGGCATGGTCAACTTCGGTGAGCCGTTCACCCAGCTGCTGAACCAGGGCCAGGTGATCAACCGGGGCCGGGCTATGTCCAAGTCGCTGGGCAACGGGGTGGACCTGGGCCAGCAGCTGGCCGCGCACGGGGTCGACGCCATCCGGCTGACGATGATCTTCGCCAGCCCGCCCGAGGACGACATCGACTGGGCCGATATGAACCCGGAGGCCATGGTCAAGTTCCTGGGCCGGGTGTGGCGGGTGGCCACCGACGTGGGAACGGCCGAGCCCGGCCCGGCCCGCAGCGGCGGCGCCGAGCTGCGGAAGATCACCCACCGGACGATCGACGAGGTCACCCGGCTGGTAGACGCCTACCGGCTGAACGTCGCGGTAGCCCGGCTGATGGAACTGGCCAGCGCGGCCCGGAAGGCGATCGACTCCGGCCCGGGTGCGGGCGACCCGGCGGTGCGTGAGGCAGCAGAGACGCTGACCGTGCTGCTGTCGCTGTTCGCGCCGTACACGGCCGAGGAGTGCTGGGAGGTGCTGGGGCACCCGCCCTCGGTGGCGCTGGCCGGCTGGCCCGCCGCCGACCCGGCGCTGCTGGTCGAGGACCTGGTGACCTGCGTGGTGCAGGTCAGCGGCAAGGTCCGGGACCGGGTTGAGGTCCCGCCCGGGATCAGCGACGACGAACTGCGGGCCCTGGCGCTGGCGGCCCCGGGCGTGGCCCGGGCCCTGGACGGCCGGAGCATCCGGACCGTGATCGTCCGCGCGCCCAAGCTGGTTAACGTCGTTCCGGCCTGACCAGCCTGATCCGCAGGCTGCTGCAGGCCGGGCCGGTGCTCCTGGCGTCAGACCCGGCGCAGCACCGCCACGACCCGGCCCAGGATCGCTGCCTCGTCGCCCGGTATCGGTGCGTAGATCGGGTTGTGCGGCATCAGCCAGACGTGCCCGCCGGAGCGCTTGAGCGTCTTGACCGTGGCCTCGCCCTCGATCATCGCCGCCACGATCTCGCCGTTCTCGGCGTCCTGCTGCTGGCGCACGACGACCCAGTCGCCGTCCGCGATGGCCGCGTTGATCATCGAGTCACCGGACACCTTGAGCAGGAACAGCGTGCCCTCACCGACGATCTGCTTGGGCAGCGGGAAGATGTCCTCCACCGCCTGCTCGGCGATGATCGGGCCACCAGCAGCGATCTCACCGATGACCGGGACGTAGGTCGCCTCCTGGGACGGGATGTCCAGCGCGGTGTCCTCGTCGATCTCGGCCTCGGGGCGCACGGCGGGATGCCCCGGCAGCCGCACCTCGACGGTGCGCGGCCGGCCCGCATCCCGCCGCAGGTAGCCCTTGCTCTGCAGCGTGGACAACTGGTACGACACGCTTGACGTGCTGGTCAGCCCGACCGCCTCGCCGATCTCCCGCATCGACGGCGGGTAACCGCGGCGCTGTACGGAATCCCGGATGACCTGGAGCACTTTGCGCTGCCGCCAGGTGAGCACGTGGTCCGGATCGGGCCGGTCAGGCAACTCGGTGACCACGGCCGGCACCGTTCCCTTCGGCTTCCGGCCAGGCCGGCCCTTAGGTCTTGGCGCCGGCGCGCCAGCGCCCGGCCCGCCCGGGGGGAGCGGCGCGCCGCCGTCGCCGGTGTTGTTGTCCATCGATAGACCTCCGGATCTGGTGGCTGAGTCTGGTCGCTGAGTTCAGAGCCGACGCTAGCGCTTTCGCCCGGGGATCTCAAACATCTGTTCGAGCAACAAAAAAGTGTCGTACCCCCGCGCTACACAAGTACCGTACAGTCATTCGATCGAAACCGCGATCGATCGAACGGGTGTACTATAGAAAAACCGTTCGAGATAGGGGGCTGGCATGAGCGTTCTTAGCTTGGGCAAGCGACCTGGATCAGTGGGCCGCCCACTACGTGCCAAGAATCCTTGTCCGCCGGCGCGCCGGCCCGGCGCCGGTGTTCGAACTCCGGCGGTGCCATCCGCGGCGGGGCGGCCGCGCGCGGCCCGGCTGGATCAGACCGAGTTCGCCGAATGGCCCGGGCGCGCCGCGCGTGCCGCTCGTGGGGGCAGTCTTCGCGCGGGCGCTGTTCCAGGCACTGCTTCTGGCTGGCCGGGCCGGGCCGGGCGGGCCGGGCGGCCGGAGCGGATCCTGCGGCTCGTCCAGCCCGGCGAGACCGCCCGGTCCCAGCCCCTTCCCCCAGCCCGGCCCCGGCAGGCCCCGCCGTCCAGGCGTGGGCCAGCCGGTGGGCTGGTGCCGCTGCCCCGGCAGGCGCCACCGCTCGAGCAGCTGCCACCGCCCGGACCGGGGGCCAAGCCAGCGCCGCGCCGGGAGGCACAGCCTGGCCGGGGGGTGCAGCCCCGGCCGGCAGTACGGCCCGGCCGGGCGCACCGGCCCGGTTCCGTGGCGCCGGCCCGGCGGCAGGCCCGGCCGCGCACCCGGCTCACCCGCCGCGGCCGCCGGGTGCTCTGGGCCTTCGCCAGCCTGCTCGTGGCGGCTCTGCTCACCCCGGTGCTGCTCGTGGCGTCGGCCGGCGCCCAGGCGGCCAATCATGGCGCATCGCCGGCGCAGGTCCGGGCGGGCATGCGGCATGTAGTGGTACAGCCGGGCCAGTCGCTCTGGTCGATCGCGGAGCAGGCCGAGCCGCACGCCGACCCGCGGACGGTCATCCAGCAGATCATCCAGTACAACGCCCTGGGCAGCGACGTCGTCGCGCCCGGCGAGAGCCTGTGGGTGCCCAGGGGCTGATCCCGGCGTGGCCCCCGGGTCGCCCGGTACCGGCCGCACTCCCCGGCTGACCAGGGACTTTCGTCGAACCGGGCAACGCCCGACCGGTGGCCTGCTGCCACCGCCACCGCAGGCCAGCCACGGGCGGGCGGCGGCCCCCGGCTCGCGCGGGCCGGTAACGGGTCCGCCCCGCGGAGTGAAACTCTTGGCACCGGCGCGTTGGCGCTTGCATGCGGGCCGGTGTCTGGTCTACCGTGACCACAACATATAGTAGTTACAGCACTGTAGTTAACGTACAAGTTGTGGTGGCAGCATCCGCTGCCGAGCCTCGCGGGGGAGGTGGATCGCGTGTTCTGCCCGTACTGCAAGAACGCGGAGAGTCGCGTCATAGACAGCCGGACCGGCGATGACGGCGCCGCGATCCGCCGTCGCCGGTCCTGCCCAGCCTGCGGCCGGCGCTTTACCACGCAGGAGACGGTGATCCTGATGGTGGCCAAGCGCAGCGGGGCCACCGAGCCGTTCACCCGGGACAAGATCGTCAACGGGGTCCGCCGGGCCTGCCAGGGCCGGCCGGTGACCGAGGATCAGCTGGCCATCCTGGCCCAGCAGGTGGAGGACACGATCCGGGCCCGGGGATCGGGCGAGATCGCCTCGCACGAGGTCGGGCTGGCCATCCTCGGGCCGCTGCGCGAGCTGGATGAGGTGGCGTACCTGCGGTTCGCCTCGGTGTACCGCAGCTTTGAATCACTGGCCGACTTCGAGGAAGAGATTGTCGCGCTGCGCGCGGCGCGCGAGGAGGCTGGTGCGCTGACCCAGTGAGCTGGGCCAGCACGGGCATGAGGTGTGGATTGAACAGCAGTCATACCGATGGAGGGCCTGGCCGGGCCCGCGTGGGATCCGGATGGATCCCGGAAGGGGGAATGACATGACGGAGACGGTGAGTGGGTCCTCGCCCCGGGGCAAGGGCTCGCGCAAGGGGCTCACGATCGGGCGGATCTACACCAGCGAGGGTGTGCATCCGTACGACGAAGTCACCTGGGAACGCCGCGACGTCGTCATGACCAACTGGCGCGATGGCACGGTCAACTTCGAGCAGCGCGGGGTCGAATTCCCCGACTTCTGGTCGGTGAACGCGGCCAACATCGTCACCACCAAGTACTTCCGCGGCGCGGTGGGCAGCCCGGTGCGGGAGTGGAGCCTGCGGCAGCTGGTGGACCGGGTGGTCGGCAAGTACACGGCGGCCGGCCGGGACAACGGCTATTTCGCCACGCCCAAGGATGCCGAGATCTTCGAGCACGAGCTCACCTACGCGCTGATCCACCAGATCTTCAGCTTCAACTCCCCGGTCTGGTTCAACGTCGGGACCAACTCCCCGCAGCAGGTCAGTGCGTGCCAGCCGTACGACGCGCCGGTGAGCACGCCGGCCGGGCTCATCCCCATTGGCAAGCTGGTGGCCGACGACGCTGTGGGCACCAAGGTCTACGACGCACACGGCCTGACCAGGATCGTCGCGACGAAGTCCAATGGCGTGAAGGATGTGCTGCGCCTGCACACCAAGGCCGGCTACACCCTCGACGTGACCGCGGATCACCTTGTCTGGCGAGCATCCGATCTGGAAAACGGTGCGTTCGTAACGGCTGGCAGCCTTCAGGCAGGAGATGCACTCCTGCACGTGGATCCCGATGTTGGAGGTTCAGATCGGCAGCTGCTGGAGATCGCCGAGATCGAGTCGCTAGGTGCCATGGAGGTCTTCGACATCCAGACCGAGAGCGGTGAATACCTCTCCGGCAACCTCCGGGTGCACAACTGCTTCATCCTGGCCGTGGACGACACGATGGACTCCATCCTGGAGTGGTACAAGGAGGAGGGCCTGATCTTCAAGGGTGGCTCCGGCGCCGGGGTCAACCTGTCCCGGATCCGGTCCAGCAAGGAACTGCTCTCCTCAGGCGGCACGGCCAGCGGCCCGGTCTCCTTCATGCGCGGCGCGGACGCCTCGGCCGGCACGATCAAGTCGGGCGGGGCCACCCGCCGGGCGGCGAAGATGGTCGTCCTGGACGTCGATCACCCGGACGTGGCCGAGTTCATCGAGACCAAGGCCCGCGAGGAAGAAAAGGTCCGGGTCCTGCGGGACGCCGGGTTCGACATGGACCTCGGCGGCAAGGACATCGCCAGCGTCCAGTACCAGAACGCCAACAACTCGGTCCGGGTCTCGGATGAGTTCATGCGGACCGTCGAGCGGGGCGGCCAGTTTGACCTGGCCGCGCGGCTGACCGGGGAGACCGTCGAGACCGTGGACGCGCGGGACCTGTTCCGCTCGATGGCCAAGGCGGCGTGGGACTGCGCCGACCCGGGCATCCAGTACGACGGCACCATCAACGACTGGCACACCAACCCGGAATCGGGCCGGATCACCGCCAGTAACCCGTGCAGTGAGTACATGAGCCTGGACAATTCCTCGTGCAACCTGGCCAGCATTAACCTGCTGAAATTCCTGCGCGAAGATGACACGTTCGCGGTGGACGCGTTCCGTAAGATCACTGAGCTGATCATCACCGCGATGGACATCTCGATCTGCTTCGCCGACTTCCCGACCGAGAAGATCACCGCCACCACCCGCGCCTACCGGCAACTCGGCATCGGGTACGCCAACCTCGGCGCGCTGCTCATGGCCACTGGCCACGCCTACGACTCCGAAGGTGGCCGGGCCATCGCGGCGGCCATCACGTCGCTGATGACCGGGACTGCTTACCGCAGGTCAGCGGAACTGGCCGCGGTGGTCGGCACGTACGACGGCTACCCGCGCAACGCCACCGCGCACAAGCGGGTCATGCGCAAGCACGCCGACGCCAGCAAGCAGATCGAGGCGCTCGGCGGCATGGACGAGGAGATTCTCAGCGCGGCCAACAAGGCCTGGGACAAGTGCCTCACGCTGGGTGAAAAGAATGGCTACCGGAATGCGCAGGCCTCGCTGCTCGCGCCCACCGGCTGCCTGACCGGGGACACCCTGGTGGCCACCGGCCGTGGCCTGGCCAGGCTGTCCGAGCTGGGCGACGTCTATGGTGACCGGTGGCAGGATCTCGATCTCATGGTCTCCACTGACGAAGGGCCCCGGCGGGCCACGAAGTTCTTCGTCAATGGCGAGGAGCCCACCCGGGCCATCCAGACCGAAGGCGGTTACCGCATCCAGGGCACGCTGACTCACCGGGTCAAAGTCGTGGACGAGCAGTCCGGCGCCTGGGAGTGGAAGCGGCTGGCCGACATCGTCCCCGGCGATCTGCTGCCGCTGCAGATGCGCACACTCCCCGGCGAGCCGCGGCGGGTACCGCTCCCCGTGCTGGATCAGGCCTACTATGCCGGAGACCGCAGCCTGCGGGTGCCCGAAGAGGTGACCGCGGACCTGGCCGAGCTGGTCGGCTACTTCATGGGCGACGGCAGCCTGCACGCCAAAGGCGTGCGGCTCTGTGTCGCGGACAGCGACCTGGACGTCGCCGAGCGGCTCGGCGTGCTCAGCAAGGAACTGTTCGGCGTGTCGCCCGTGATCACCCAGCAGCAGGGATACCGCGAGGTGACGCTGCAGTCCGTGCGGCTGGCCCGGTGGTGGCAGGCCGCCGGATTCGCGAAGACCCTGCCGCAGGCCGACCACGCCGGGAAGGGATGGGTGCCCCGTGTCCCGTCCGCGATCCTGGAGGCCAACGACCCGGGCATCTATGCAGCGTTCCTGCGCGGGCTGTTCGAGGCCGACGGGACCGTCCAGGAAGGCGTGCCGAGCGTCTCGACCGCGCATGAGTCCTTCGCCGCCGAGGTCCGCACCATGCTGCTCACGCTGGGGCTGGCCACCACGACCAGAACCACCACCAGCGGCTGGGGCGGTGACATCCGGCAGGTCCGGCTGCGCAACGTCGATCACGCGCTGAACTTCGACGAAGTGATCGGGTTCATCGGCGAGCGCAAGGCGAAGCTCATGGCGTTCCTGGAGCCGGATCGCTCCGCGAAGAAGGATTATGTGTTCCTCGCCCGGGACGCCTGGGCCAGCCTGGTGCCGGCCGGCCACGCCGCCCGCGACGCGGTGCTGCAGTCGCTCCGGAAGACGGGTGGGGTGCCGCGGATGCTGGCCCGGCGGCTGTTCGAGGAGACCCTCGACTCCCGGCTAGCCCGTGTGCTTGGCTACCTCTTCGAGCGGGTGGGCAGCAATGAGGATGGCGGCATCCAACCCACCTACGACCTCTCCGTGCCGGACAACGTCACGTATGTGGCCAACGGCATGGTCAGCCACAACACCATCGGCCTGATGATGGACTGCGACACCACCGGGGTGGAGCCGGACCTGGCCCTGGTGAAGTTCAAGAAGCTGGTCGGTGGCGGGTCCATGCAGATCGTCAACCAGACCGTGCCGCGGGCGCTGAAGAATCTCGGCTACCAGCCGGAGCAGGTCGAGGCGATCGTCGAGTACATCGCCGAGCACGGGCACGTCGTCGATGCGCCCGGCCTCCGGCTGGAGCACTACGAGGTGTTCGACTGCGCCATGGGCGAGCGCGCGATCGGCCCGATGGGCCACGTCCGGATGATGGCCGCCGTCCAGCCCGCGCTGAGCGGCGCCATTAGCAAGACCGTCAATCTTCCGGAGTCCGCCACGGTTGAGGACATTGAGTCCATCTACCTGGAGGGCTGGAAGCTCGGGCTCAAGGCGCTGGCCGTCTACCGGGACAACTGCAAGGTGGGCCAGCCGCTGTCCGACGCCAGGAAGAAGCCGGCCGCGGCTGCCGCCGAGCCGGACAGCTCACCGCATGAGATCCGGCCGGTGCGCCGCCGCCTGCCCAAGAACCGCACGGCCACCGTGACCAGCTTCTCGGTGGCTGGCGCCGAGGGCTACATGACCGCGTCCAAGTACCCGGACGACGGGGTCGGTGAGCTGTTCCTCAAGCTGGGCAAGCAGGGTTCCACGCTGGCCGGCGTGATGGACGCCTTCTCCATGGCCATCTCCATCAGCCTGCAGTACGGGGTGCCGCTGGAGAAGTGGGTGGAGAAGTTCACCAACATGCGGTTCGAGCCGGCCGGCATCACCGACGACCCGGACATCCGGATCGCCAGCTCGGTGCTGGACTACGTGTTCCGCCGCCTCGCCCTGGACCACCTGCCCTACGAGACCCGCGCCGACATGGGCATCCTGTCCGCGGCCGAGCGGACCGCCCAGCTGGCCGGGGAGGACCCCGAGGCCCTGGCCGAGGAGCAGGACCTGGGGGAGATGGCCCAGTCCGCCCCGGTGCAGCGGCCGCCCGCCCGGCATGAGGACCAGCCGGAACCGGCCGATCCGGCTGTGCAGCCGCACAGCTCCACCGAGCTGATCGAGGCGCAGCAGGGCCGCACCGCCGACGCCCCGCTCTGCCTCACCTGCGGCACGAAGATGCGCCCGGCGGGCAGCTGCTACGTGTGCGAAGGCTGCGGCGCCACCAGCGGCTGCAGCTGATTCAGGCGCTGTCTGAGGGAGAATCCCTGCTCAGGAGGGGCGCGGTTGTCCGAAGGGGATCCGCCTGAGCAGGTCTTGATCATCGCAGTGGTTGCATCAAATGCAACCTGATGGGTGTCCTGGGTTAGCCGACAGGGCGCGTAGCGAGTCGTGGGCCGGGAACCCACCAAACAAACCAACTAAACGTACTAGGCAAGGCTAAAATTAGGTTGTTTAGTGGGTTTGCTTGGGAGGTTAGGTGCGCAGCTTCGCCGATCTCGAGGCGCTCATCGGCCGAGTGCCAGCTCGCATGGTCACTCGGCTCAGCGCGATCGACTTCGGGCGGGGCTCGGAGGCGCTCTACCGTGATCAGATGCCCGGGTTGCTCACCGAACTCGCCGACCGGGCTCGTGTCCAGAGCATCACCGCATCCTCCGCGATCGAGGGCGTCATCGTTCCGGACGTCGGCCGTGCCGAGCGGATCATCAACCGTCGCACCTCATCACTGCGCAACCGAAGCGAACAAGAACTGGCTGGCTACCGCGACGCCCAGGACTACCTGTTCCAGCAAGACTGGCGCCCGCTGAGCGCCGGCCTGATCCTGCACCTGCACCGGCTGCTCTTCGCCCACACAGCCGTTCCCGGAGGGGCGTTCAAAGCTGAGGACAACCTGGTCGTTGACCGGTCACCAGATGGTTCGACGACTGCCCGCTTCAAGCCGGTGCCCGCCGCCAGAACCCCGTTTGCCGTCGACGACCTCGTCGGCCGCTACCACCAGGCAGTCGCCACCGGAGAGCACCACCCAGTGCTGCTGACCGGGCTGTTCGTCCTCGACCTTCTCGTCATTCACCCCTTTGAGGACGGCAACGGGCGAGTGGCCCGCCTGCTCACCAACGCCCTGCTCGCCGAGCACGGATACACTGTCGGGCGCTACGTGAGCCTCGAACAAGCCGTCGCCGAGTCAGCGGACGCCTACTACCAGGCACTCTTGGAATCCACCCATGGCTGGCACGACGGCACCCGGCGGATCCAGTCGAAGTACGCGTCCGGCTCGTCGTGCAGGGCGTCGAGCGACCGCTGGACGTCCAGCGCAAGCCGGTGAACGTGTCGATGATGACATCGTGTGCTGTTCGGCGTTGTGCCATCGTGTCGACACAGCCGGGTAGCGGTCGTCGGTGCCAGGAACTGGCCGGGGTTGGCGCTGCGCTGCCACCGGGCGGCGTAGCCGCGCATCCGGTTCTCATAGGCGGTGAGCGCCGGGCGGTGGTCGCCCCTGGCGGCGGCGAGTTCGCCGGCCAGGACGTAGGCGCCGACAATGCCGGTGCCCACGCCCATGAGGACGCCGAGCACGAGACCGGGACGGCGCCGGCGACGTGCCGCGAGTGCAGCCGGTCGCGGCCATGACGAGCGTGCGCCCGTCCTGGAGCGTTCAGGTAGTACGCGACACCGGGCGCCACCATCGGGTGCTGCTGCGCCTCGGAGGCGAACATCGCGGCGCCGGCGAACCCGGTGCCGATCGCGACGGCGGCGACCGAGAGCAGCGGCACGGCGCCTTCCAGCGCGACGACGTGGCGCAGCGTGGCCAGCCGGGCGCCGGTGAGCCGCAGCATGCTGAACGGCCGCTTGCGGTCGGCGAGCCCGGCCGCGATGCCCGCGGCGAGCGTGCAGCCGGCGATCGGCAGGCTGATCAGGATCACCGTGTTCGCGAGCTGCTGGTAGTCGCTGTTGCCGGAATTGTCCCGGGCGATGATGTCGCTGATGGTGGACACCGAGCTGACGGTGCGGTACGCGTGTGCGTTCTCCAGTACCGTCCTGGTGTGCTCGACCACTGGCGTGCTGCCGTCCGTCCCCACGTTGATGGCGTCCACGCCCAGGGCGTCCAGCCGCGTGGCCGGAACCTTCGCGGCCGGCCAGGTGATCGCGGTGGCGTCAACGCCGAACCGCCGAGTCGTGACCCCCCAGGCGGCGTCGCCGAGCAGGACGACCAGGCCGGTCGACCGAGCGCGGACCGGTAACCCGGCTGACAGTCGAGTACCGTCCGGCGCGTCGTTCAGAGGCGTCGAGCAACCGGGGGACGTGCCAGCGCGCCGGTGAACTGTCCGGCCCCTGGCTCGATGCGGATACCTGGTCGGTTAGCACGTTCGCCTCGGCGGCGCTGGCGAACCGGGTGAGGTTCTTGGCGTTCTGCGTGGCGATGGCCACCACGGCCACGGTGGTGATGAACAGCGCGAGCACCAGGCCGCTGACGGCGCGGAAGGCGGCGCGCGGGTCGTCGGCGAGGCGGCAGGCGGCGAGCAGCGTGCCGGGGCGGCTGGTCCACCGGGCCATGGCCCTTGCCGCGGCCATGGTGAGCCACGGTCCCGCGATGAATAGGCCGACGATGATGAGCGCGAAGCTGGACACGAACGCCTGAACTTGCCCGCCGATGGCGGCCGGGTGGCCATGATGGTCCAGAAGCCGAGCTCGGCCAGGCCGGCCAGCAGCGGCACCACCCGCCAAGCCCGCGGCGGCTTCGGTGTCGCCCGGCGGGCGACACCGAGCGGGGAGATGTGCACCCGGCGCAGCGCCAGGCGGGCCGCTACCGCGGCGAAGACGGGTACGCCGATCGCACCGCGAGGATGTCCCGCGGGCTGAGCGTCAGTTCGGCGGGGAAGAACGGCTGCCCGATGAACGGGATGCCCGCGACCGGGATGCGCAGCAGGAAGAAGATCCCGAAGCCGACCGCCACCCCCAGGATCCCAGCCACGGTCGATTCGGTGGCGGCGAGCAGGGAGACCTGCCTGCGGGTCGCGCCGACCAGGCGCATCGCCGCGAAGCGTTCCTCGCGGCGGGCGGCCGACAGCCGGGTCGCGGTGGTGATGAAGATCAGCACCGGGAGCAGGATGGCCAGCGCGACGACGGACAGGATGAGGTCGATGGACCCCCTCCCGCCTCCCGCGTCGAGCGGGGCGTAGGTCAGGCCCTTGGGGTTGGTCTCCGCCGGGGGGACGGGCCAGCCCACCACCGTCGTGGAGATCGACGTCACCTGCACGCTGTCAGGGGTGTGCGCGAGCTGCGCAGGGGTGCGCCCGATGATGATGACCAGCGAGCTCGGTGACGGCAGCGTGGCGTCGCCGATCGTGCCGTCCAGGTGGCCGGGGTAGCGGTCAGCCAACTGGTTCGCCGGCGTGCTGCGCAGCAGCGCGGTGAGCGCGGGCGAGGCGTAGTACTGGCCAGGCCCCGGATCCCGGGGGATGCCGGGCGGCACCGGAGACGAGGTGCCGGTGGCGGCCACGTCGAAGCGGCTGATCGTCTGGCCGTCGAAGATGTCGTTGCCGGGGTGCCACCACAGCGAGGCGATGCCTGTGGCCGGCCCGGGGACACCCACGCGGTGCCGGTCCAGTACCAGGCGTGGCGGCTGTTCCAGGTGGTGACCGCGTTGGTCGCGGCCACGGTGGTCAGCAGCAGGCCGACGCCGAGGCCGACCGCGACGGCCAGGATGACCAGCCGGGTGATCGCCTCGCGGCCGCCGTTGACTACCAGCCGCAGGCCGAGGGGGATCACGACGCGGCCCCGGTGAGCGTCGTGATCTTGCCGTCCCTGACGACGACCTCGCGGTCGGCGTAGGCGGCGACCCGGGCGTCGTGGGTGACCAGGACGACGGTGGTGCCGTGCTCGCGGACCGCGGCGGTGAGCAGGTCCATCACCAGCTCCCCAGACACCGAGTCCAGCGACCCGGTCGGCTCATCGGCGAACAGCAGCTGCGGGCCGGCGACCAGGCCGCGAGCCAGGGCGATGCGCTGCGCCTGCCCGCCGGACAGCTCCCCGGACCTGCGCTGCTCGAGCCCGTCGAGGCCGAGCGTGCCGAACCAGGTCCTGGCCGCGGTCATCGCCGGGCCGCGGCGGGTCCCGGACAGCAACAGGGGCAGGGCAACGTTCTGTTCCGCGGTCAGCTCGGGGACCAGCTGGCCGGACTGGAACACGAACCCGAACCGGTCCCGGCGCAGCGCGCTGCGCCGATCGTCGCTCAGGGTGTCCAGCCGCTGCCCGCCGAACCAGACCTCGCCCTGCTCGGGGACCAGGATGCCCGCCAGGCAGTGCAGCAACGTGGACTTGCCGGAGCCGCTCGGCCCCATGACCGCGACGATCTCGCCCTGCCGGACGGCGAGCGAGGCGCCGCGCAGCGCCGGCGTTTCGCCGAACGACTTCACCAGGTTCCGCGCCTCGACGATGTTCCCGGCCCCGGGGGCTGCCGTGGCGTGGAGGTTCGCGGTCACCGGGGCACCGCCCGTTCGAGCAGGTCCAGCCGGGCCGCGGTGTGATCGATCCATCGCAGGTCAGCCTCCAGACGGTAGAGAGCGTGGTCGGCGAGCAGCAGGCCGAGCGGATCGGAGTCTCGCTTGAGTTCGTGAGCTCGCGCATCCGCTGCAGGTGGCCGCCCGCTGGGCGTCTCCGCCTGGACGGCGGGGAGATGCTCGACGTGGCCGCCACTCTCGCCGGGCATGTCCGGGCCATCGCCCAGCAGCGTTCGGCTCCGGCCGACGGCCGCCCCGAGCAGGCCATGGCAGCAGCCATCACCGGCCTTCTGCATGGCCGCCAGGAGCGCTTCCCTGCGCTGTCGGCGGCACTTGAGGCAGCCGCCGAGCACAGTTCTCAGGACAAGGCCCTCGACTTCGGGCTCGCCCGCATCCTCGATGGTGTCGGGCTGCTCATCGCCAGCCGCACCCAGCCTCCTCCTCGGCCATGACTGGCAGGGCCGTCTCCGGCTGGCCTGATCACCCAGGGAATACCCCAGCTTCGGATAAGCGCACCGCCCCAGTATCCGGAGCCAGGACAGCTGGGCGGGCGAGGCCGGTCTTATGCTTCAGCTAAGGGTGGCCTTGGCCTCGCTCACGCGACTGTGAAGGACGTGTGATGACCGCTATTCCTGACTCGCACCGCGATCTGCTCTCGGCTCAGACCGCGACGCTCGCCACCGTGGGCAGCGACGGGCGCCCGCAGCTGTCCGAGGTGTGGTTCCTGGCCGAGGGCGACACCGTGTCCGTCTCGCTGAACTCCACCCGGCAGAAGGTGAAGAACCTGCTGCGCAACCCGGCCTGCACCGCGTTCATCCTCGACCTGGCCAACCCGTACCGGTATCTCGAACTGCGCGGCGACGCGGAGATCACCCCCGACCCCGGCTACACGTTCGCCGACAAGCTGGGCGCCAAGTATGGCGGCGCCAACCTGCGCGACCGCGACCGCCCGGGTGAGACGCGCTACGTGGTGACCATCCGGCCGGCCCGGGTGAACGCCGTCAACATGGGCGGCTAACCTCCCACCGCCGGGCCAGCCGGGCCAGCCGCCCCAGCCGGGCCAGCCGCCTCCGCGGCGGCCGCCAGCCGCCCGGCCACGGCGCGCAGCACCGGGATCAGCTCCGGCGGGTCCAGGACCCGGAAGCCGAATCCCTTGACCGCCACGTACAGGGCGATTTCCTCCAGCGAGTTGGACCCGGTGTGCAGGATGCACGTGCCGGCGTCCACGGCTTCCAGCCGGCCAGCCGCGGGGGACGACCGCTCGGCCACGGCGGCCAGCGGTGCCTGGATGAGGATCCGCGCCTGATACCGGTACGGCGCGGAGGAGATAGCCGCCGACACATAGCCGGCCACATCCCCGGCGGGCGGCTGGCGCGGGGTGAACCGGGCCCCGGGCGGGCTCAGCGGCCCCTGGATGCGGTCCACCCGGAACGTCCGCCAGTCCTGGCGGCCGGTATCCCAGGCCAGCAGGTACCAGCGGCGCGTGGTGTGCACCAGCCGGTGCGGCTCGACCTCGCGGATCGTGACGCCGTCCCGGCCGGGATAACGCAGCCGCAGCCGCCGCTCGTCCCGGCACGCCGCGGCGATCCCGGTGAGCAGATCCGGGTCGGCCTGGCCGCTCCGCGACCCCGGGCCGGCCAGCGGGATCGTCGCGGCCTGGAACGCGCCGATCCGGTGCCGCAGCCGGGACGGCAGCATCTGCTGCAGCTTGGTCAGCGCGCGCAGCGAGGCCTCGGCCAGCCCGGCCACGCTGCCGGTCGTGGCCATGTGCAGGCTGATCGCCACCGCCACCGCTTCCTCATCGTCGAGCAGCAGCGGCGGCAGGGCCGCGCCCACGCCCAGCCGGTAGCCACCGGCCGCGCCCGCCGTGGCGTCCACCGGGTAGCCGAGATCCCGCAGCCGGCCGATGTCCCGGCGCACCGTGCGCAGCCCGACGCCGAGCCGGTCCGCGAGCTCGCTGCCGGTCCAGTCCCGCCGGGACTGCAGCAGTGACAGCAGGCGGAGCAGCCGGGCTGAGGTTTCCAGCATGCCGTCAAGTCTGCCGCCCATTGGTGCCAGAAGCTGACACCAATACCTTCTAGCGTGCAGCACATGACGAACAGCGAGACCACCACCGCCCACCAGCCACCCACCAGCACCCCGGCATCACCGCCCGCCCGCCCGGCGGATGACACCAGCCTGCGTCCCTACCGCGTGCGCATCAGCCAGGCCGACGTGGACGACCTGCGCGAGCGGCTGGCCCGCACCCGCTGGGCCACCGACCTGCCCGGCACCGGCTGGGAGCGCGGCGTCCCCACCGCCTACCTGCGCGAGCTCGCCGCCTACTGGGCCGGCGGGTTCGACTGGCGCGCACAGGAAGCGGCGCTCAACGCCTACCCGCAGTTCATCACCACGATCGACGGCGCCGACGTGCATTTCCTGCACGTGCGCTCGGCCGAGCCGGGCGCCACCCCGCTGCTGCTGCTGCACGGCTGGCCGGGCTCGGTGGTCGAGTTCCTCGACCTGATCGGCCCGCTCACCGACCCGGCCGCGCACGGCGGCACCGCGGCCGACGCCTTCCACCTGGTCATCCCGTCGCTGCCCGGCTACGGGTTCTCCGGCCCGCTGACCGAGACCGGGTGGACGGACGGCCGCACCGCCGCCGCGCTGACCGAGCTGATGGCCCGGCTGGGCTATGACCGCTACGGCATCCAGGGCGGCGACGTGGGCGCGTTCATCGCCCCGCTGATGGGCCGGCTGGCCCCGGACCGGGTCATCGGCGTGCACGTCAACGCGCTGGTCACGTTCCCGACCGGTGATGACGCCGACATGGCCGCGATGTCCGAGGCCGACCGCGGCCGGCTGGCCCTGATGACCGAGTGGCAGCAGCGGGCCAGCGCGTACATGCAGGTCCAGGGCACCCGGCCGCAGACCATCGGGCAGGCGCTGACCGATTCGCCAGCTGGGCAGCTGGCCTGGATCGTGGAGAAGTTCCAGGAGTGGACCGACCCAGCGGCGGCGCGGCCCGAGGACGCGGTGGACCGCGACCGGATCCTCACCGACGTCAGCATCTACTGGTTCACGGCCACCGCCGGCTCGGCCGCGCACACCTACTATGAGCGGTTCAACGACCCGGCCATGTGGGCACCCAGGGAGCGCTCCACCGTGCCGACCGCGGTGGCCGTGTTCACCACCGACATCTCGGTCCGCCCGTTCGCCGGCCGGCTGCACAACGTGGTCCGCTGGACGGAGTTCCCCCGCGGCGGCCACTTCGCCGCGCTCGAAGCCCCCGACCTGCTCACCGCCGACCTGCGGGAGTTCTTCCGCAGCCTGACCTGACCCCGTCCGCGCTGGCCAGGCCCGCCGCCCCGCTGCCCGTCAGCGCCGGGTCGGCGGCCCTTTGCTGCTTAACGATCGGTTCGGGGAACTGCCTGCGGCGCTGCCGGGCTGGCGGCTGGAATGCCAGGGGCGACCGCACCCGACCGGCGGCGCAGCCACCAGAACAGCAGGGCCAGCGGCACGAGCAGCCCGCCGATGCCGTAGATGGTGAACGCGGCCCACCCGTCGATGTGATCCACCAGCCAGCGGAAGTTCTGCCCGAAGAACCCAGTGACAAAGGTCAGCGGCAGGAAGATCGTGGCCAGGATCGTGAGCTGCTCGATGGTCGTGTTCTGCTGCACGTTCACCCTGGTCTGCTCGACCGAGATCACCGCGATGTTGGCTTCGAGCACGGTGCGGAGCAGGTCGCGCTGCGCGGCCACCTCCTCGTTGGCCGCGATCACGTGATCCTGGACGTCACGGAAGTACGGCTTCAGTACCTTGGCCGCGCCCCGGGACAGCGAGGACACCACGGGCAGCAGCGGGTGCACGGCGCGGTAGAAGTCGGTGGCCTCCCGTCGCAGCGAGTAGATCCGCTCGGTCGGGGCCACCGTGCCGGAAAACACGGTCGCCTCGACCTGGTCGATGTCCTGCTCCAGCCCGGCCACCACCGGCGCGTACCCGTCCACCACCTCGTCGAGGATGGCCCACAGCGCGGACGTGCTGCCCGTGGCGAGCAGTTCGGGCCGCTGTTCCAGCCGCATCCGCGCGCCCCGCAGTTCGCTGGCCACGCCCTGCCGCACGGTGATGACGAAGTCCGGCGCTAGGAACACGCTGATCTCGCCGAAGTCCACCTCCTCCGCGTCATCGTCGTAGCGTGCGGTGCGCAGGATAACCAGCTGGACCTTGTCGTCGTACAGCTCGATCTTCGGCCGGGTGTGGAAGTTCAGCGCATCCTCGACGGCCAGCTCGTGCAGCCCGAACGCGTGCCGGACCTGGGCCAGCTCGGCTGCGTCCGGCTCGAACAGCCCCAGCCACACGAATCCGCCCTGGTCGCGCCGGGAGGCCGCGTCCTCGATCGAGACGGGCCTGTCCTCCTGTCTGCGGCCATCCTGGTAGTGAGCGCAATCAATGATCATCTTGACTACCCCTTCGCGGTGCGGGAGCGCAGACAGCCATGGACAGCATGGTGTCGTGGCGGGGTAACCGGGAAGCAAACGACACCCAGATTGGCTCAGGACCGGGCTTCGCCAGCGGCTTGTGGCGCGGGCTGGGCCGGGCCGCGGCCGGGCTCGGCCGACCCGGCCCGGCGGCCGTCCGCGGGCCGGCCGCGCAGGCCCGGCGCCAGCAGCAGCGTGACGGTGACCGACATCGCGGCCAGCACGGCCATGGTCATGGCCGGGGAGATGTGCTCGGCGATGGTGCCCGCGATGGCGGCGCCCACGCCCTGCATGGCGAGCATGCCGGAGGAGTGCAGCCCGAGCGCGTGCCCGGTCAGATCATCGGGGGTCAGGGCCATCAGGCGCTGCTGGAGCAGCAGGGTGGCCGAGTAGCCGACCGAGGCGATGGTGATCGCGGCTACCGCTACCGGCAGTGCCGGATCCAGCGCGAAGATCAGGTATGGGGCGGCCAGCAGCAGCCGCAGCGGGCCGCCGAGCCGCTCCCGCCAGTGCCCGGGCACGAACCGGCCGGCCAGGGTGTCCCCGGCCAGCATGCCGAGCGCGGCGAACGTGAACAGCAGTCCCGCGTGCCCCGGCGCGTACGGCACGAACAGCGACTCGCAGCCGACGATCAGCCCGTTCGGCACCCACAGCGCGAGATACACGTACCGGCGCGGCCGGCTGGACCACAGCCGCGCGTTGTCCCGCCAGGTCTGGCGGACCGACGGCCGCCCGGCGGCCCGCGGTGGCCGGCGGCTGAGCCCGAGCCAGGCGGTGACCGCGGCGGCGAGGTAGAGGCCGGCCCCGGCCAGCAGCGCGCCGCGCGCGGACAGCGTGGCCACCAGGATGCCGCCTACCGCGAAACCGCAGATCTGCGTGGCGCCCACGGACATGTTCAGCACCGAACGGCCCAGCAGATAGCTGTCCCGGGGCAGGATCTCGTTGAGCAGCCCGTAGCGCACGCCGCCGCCCAGCGAGGCGACCAGGCCGAGGCCCATGACGATGGCGAACGCCGCCCACACGGGCAGCCCGGGAACGGCCAGCACGGCGGTGCCCAGCGCGAACACCAGGGAACCGCCGGCCAGCACGGCCCGCGGCGGCAGCCGGTCGGCCGCCGACAGCAGCGTGGTCGCCCCGATGAGCTGGGCCAGCGAGGGCCCGAACATGGCTAGCGCGGACAGCAGCGGCGAACCGGTGGCCAGGTAGATCAGCGTGCCCAGGCCCAGCCCCTCGACCACCGAGGCCGCCACCTGGACCGAACTGGTCAGGAACAGCGGGGTGAACTCCGGGGTGCGGAAGAGCTCACGGTAGGTGCGCATGCCCGGAGTTTGCGCCGCCCGGGCTGAGCGTTGTTAATGTTTCGCGGGGAGGCGAAACCATTGGGCTGGTGGCAGCTGAACGCGGACACCCTGGCGGGCAGCCGGTTCGTGATCTCTCCGCTGGCCGAGGCCACCGCGAGCCTGATCCTGCTGACCGTGGGGACCGCCAGCAATCCGAGTGAGCAGGCCTGGCTGGCCACGCACCGGCCCGCCTACCGGCGGTACCTGGCCGCCGACCCGGTGACCGCACGGCTGATCCGGGCCGCGCTGGGCCGCCGGTGGATCGCGGACTTCCTGACCCCGACGCCGGCCGCGGACGGTGAGGAGGTGTTCGCCGACGAGGTGGCGCAGATCCGGGCCACACCCCCCGGCGACGCCCGGGCCGACCTGGCCGTGTCGCTGGCCGGCCCGCTGCCCGCCGAGCTGTTCCGGTCCGACCTGCCCGGGCGCACCGCGGACCTGCTCGAATGGGTGTGGGCCGAGACCGTCCAGCCGTACTGGCCGCGGCGGCGGCGCATCCTGCAGGCCGACGTGCTGGCCCGGATGGCCCAGGTGGGCCAGGGTGGCTGGGCCGCGGCCCTGAACGGCATGCGCCCCGGCATGCGCTGGCTGGGGGACAGCCGCCTGCAGATCAACGCCTACGCCTACCCGCCGCGGGAGATCTCCGGCGCACAACTGCTGTTCGTCCCGGTCACCTCCAGGCACGGCTGGGCGTCCTGGGCGGAGCCGTACCGGTACGCCGTGGTCTACCCCTGCTCCGGGGTGCTGGCCGACGCGGACCAGGTGCCGGTGCCCGAGGCCCTGGCTGCCCTGCTCGGCCCGGTCCGGGCCGGCCTGCTCGTCCGGCTGGACACCCCGAAGAGCACCACGCAGCTGGTCGCGCTGACCGGCCAGGGACTGGGCTCGGTAGGCCGGCACCTCAAGATCCTGCTCGACGCCCGCCTGGTCCAGCGCCGCCGGGCCGGCCGGTCCGTGCTGTACAGCCGGACGGCGGCCGCGCAGGTCCTGGTACAGGCGCAGGCAGCCGCGGGGGAGCGGGCCTGAGCGGCGGCGCCGCGAGCCCAGATCCGCCCCGGCGTGTTGCGGCAGCCGGCCGCCAAGCCGCGGATAAACGGTACGCTGTGTTCCGGTTCACCGGCACGCCAGATGCTTGTACCCGGCCCGGGCCGCCCGGCCCGAGGGATGGCCGAGCTGTACTGGCCCGGTGCGCGCCAACCGAACACCCGGCAGTCAGCGGGAAAGCGGCAGATTACGGATCAGTGATCCCGCCGTGGTTTGACCGCCACCCCGGGCCGTCAGCCGCCAGGCTGGGAGCCCACCGGGAGATCGTCCCGCGCACGTTGCTGAGCGGCCAGGGCACCGGCGTACCCGCCCGCGGGGCCCGCCGCCGCCCGGCCATGGTGCCCCGCGTTTCGGGGGCTGGGCGCCGAGACACATGCCCGCCTGCGCGCGGGCAGGGAGCCGCGGCTGGCCCCCGAGGAGGAGTGAGATGGTACTGACGCTGATGACCCGCAGGCCCCCCGCCACCCGGCCGGGCCGCCGCCGGGCCGGCCGGCCTCCGGGCCCGGCCGAGGACCAGGTGATCTGGGTATACGCGATCACCGATGCGCTGAGTCCGCGTCAGCTCGACGGCCTCACCGGGGTCGGCGGGGAATCCGTCCGCCCGGTCACCGAGGCGGGCCTCAGCGCGGTGGTCGGCTCGGTGGACGCCCGGGCCTTCGGCGAGCACGCACTGGCCAGCACGCTCGGTGGGCTGGACAACATCGAGCGGGTCGGCCGGGCCCACCACCAGGTGATCGCCTGCGCCGCCGCGACCGGGGGCCCGGTCCTGCCGCTCCGGCTGGCCACCATCCACCCGGACGACAACACGGTCCGCGCGCTGCTGGCCCGGCGGCACGGCGAGTTCGCCGGGATGCTGGACCGCTTCCGGAACACGGTGGAGTGGGGCATGCAGATCTACGGCCCGGCTGGCCCGGCCGAGGCCGTGGAGCGGGCCGAGGACTTCGCCGACGCGATCGACTCGGCCCTCAGTGACATCGCGGTCGCGACCCGGCGGCAGCCTGGCGAGGACCCGCAGTCCACCAGCCGGGCCGAATGGATGGTGCGCAGCGGCGCCTACCTGCTGCCCGCCGACCGGGCCGTGGAGTTCACCGCGGTGGCGCACACGCTGGCCAGCGGCGAGTACGGAGTCCGCGCCGACGTGAACGGCCCCTGGCCGCCGTACTCATTCGTAGACGAACTCGAAGCCTGAGCGCGGTGCATCTGGTCAGTGCGGTGCGTTGTGGGCACCCCGGCAGCCACGATGCACCGCGCTCATGGCCGGCCGGTCAACCCGGGCCGGTGCTGCGCTGGCGGGCGCGGCGGACTGGGCGGTCGCTGCCAGCCGGCATGGCCAGGTAGCCGGCCGCGAGCCGGCTGAGCGCGCTGACCAGCACATCCCGCTCGGCCCCGGGCAGTGCGTCCAGGACCGCGCGGTGCACGCCGTCGGCGATCCGGGTGCCCTCGGCGACCACCTTCCGCCCTGCGTCGGTCACCGCGATGATCCGGGCCCGCCGGTCGGTGCCGGACGGGCGCCGCTCGGCCAGCCCGGCCCGTTCCAGCTCATCGACGGTGACCACCATCGTGGTCTTGTCCAGGTCGGCGATCTCGGCCAGCTGGATCTGGGTCCGCTCGGCCTGCATCGCGTGGAACAGCACGCAGTAGGCCCGCGGGGTGATCCCGATGCTGGCCATGGCCACGGACATCTGGGTGGCCAGCACATGGCTGGTGTGGGCCAGCAGGTAGGACAGATCCTCGACACGCCGGGCGGGCACGGTTGTCGGCATGGCTCAGCCTCCCAGATAGATCAGCTTCTAGATTATCTGCTAGCCGAACTATTTGCCGGGGCGGGCTGGGCCCGTGGGCGCGGCGGGCCGGAGGGCGGTATTGCGCGCCGTTTTGCCGGCTCAAGGGCGGTTAAAAAAGACCAGGTCAGGGCGGTGTGAGTGGTGGGCCGCCGGGAGCCGGAAAGGTGCCGGCCAGTTATGGGCCATTACCCTGGCAGGGTCGGCGCGCCGCGGCGCGGCCGGCCCGGGCGGCGACCCCGTGGAGGCCGGCCGGGGACAGCCTGGCCTGGCCATTCCCTGCCGGTATCTGGTTGTGTGTCGCTGTAAGCGCGTGGTAATGCGCTATACAAGGAACGGCACGAGGGAGCAAGATGCGGCCAGACGACGGGTCCCTGCCTGGCAGGCGAATGGCGCAGGAGGGGCTGGCGCGGGTGCGCCAGGCCGTCCTCGCGGCTCCGCTGCCGGTGAAGATCCTGCTGGTCAGCGCGCTGGTGCTGTTCGTGGTGCTGTCTTTCAGCCTGGGCGCGCGGGTGTGGGACGTGGTCGTGCTGGTGGTGCTCGGCTACGGGCCCTACGCGCTGTGGCGGGGCCGGACGTCGGTAGCCGCGTCGGTGCTGGTCGGCATCTGGGGCGTAGTGGCCATCCTGGCCGTCGCCGCCGTCACCAACCGCGTCGGGGCCGGGACCGTGCCGCTGCTCCTGCTGCCCGCCGCTGCGGTGGCCGCCGCGCATGCCCCGGCGCTGTCCCGGCGCTACGTGCCCTGCCGGACCGTGGCCCTGGCCATGGTCTGGGCCCTGCCACCGGGCCTGCTGATCTGGTGGCTCGTCCCGCACCACCAGGTCATCAGCTACGCCGTCACCTGGCTGCTCGGGCTCAGCGTGCTGGGCTGGCGGCTGGGCAAGTCCCAGCAGGAAGCCCGGGCCCTCAGCCGGCAGCAGGGCCGCGGCAGCGCGCTGGCCGCGCCCCGGCCGCCGGGCGCCGGCGGCCGGCCGGCCGGCGGCCGCCACAGCAGGCCGGCCGCGGTGGCCCGGCGGCCGAAGCATCCCGGGTGCTGCAGACCGCGGAAGGCCCGCTGCGCCCGGCCGAGTTCCCGGCCGCCCGCGACCGGGCGGCCAGTGCGCCAGCGCCGCCGGAGATCACCATCGCCCAGGCCAAGGCCGAACTGGAGAACATGATCGGCCTGGACTCGGTAAAGGAGCAGGTCCGGCAGATCACCGCGTCGGTCGAGGCGGCCCGCAGGCGGGCCCAGGTCGGCTACGGCGTGGACAAGCCCATGCAGCACTTCGTGTTCCTGGGGCCACCCGGCACCGGCAAGACCTCGGTCGCCCGGATCATCGCCAAGCTGTTCTACGCCTACGGGCTGCTCGAGATGCCGAGCGTGGTCGAGGCGTCCCGCGCCGACCTGGTCGGTGAGTACCTCGGCGCCACCGCGATCAAGACCAATGACCTGGTGGACAGCGCGCTCGGCGGGGTGCTGTTCATCGATGAGGCGTACAGCCTGATCAACGAGGGTGAGGGGCAGGGCGACCGGTTCGGCCACGAGGCGGTGCAGACCCTGCTGAAGCGGGCCGAGGACAACCGCACCGACCTCATTATCATCCTGGCTGGCTACGAGAAGCAGATGGAGAGCTTCCTGGCCAGCAACCCCGGGCTGAACTCCCGGTTCGGCCTGCGGGTCAAGTTCCCCAGCTACACGCCCGCCGAGCTGATGGCGCTGGCCGACCTGTACCTGGACCAGCGCGGCGAGGTCCTCGACCCCGACGCCCGCCCGGTGCTGTGGCGGATGATGGAAGACGTCGGGCGCCGCCGGCTCGCCGATGAGCTGGGGAACGGCCGGTTCGTGCGCAGCCTGCTGGAGAAAGCCGGCCGGACCCGGGATGTCCGCATCATGGCGCTCGGCGCCGAACCGTCACCGGACGAGCTGGTCACCCTGGAAGCGGCCGACCTGGAGCGGGCCGGGGCCGAGCTGACCGCGCGGTTCCGCGGGTACACCGAGGCGCCCACCCTGGAGAACGCCCTGGCCGAGCTGGATGAGCTGGTCGGCCTGGAGCCGGTCAAGCGGCAGGTGCACGAGATCGCCGCCCAGCTCCGGGTGGCCCGGCTGCGGGAGCGGCAGGGCCTGTCCAGCCAGCCCCCGGTCCGGCACTTCGTGTTCACCGGGCCGCCGGGGACCGGCAAGACCACGGTGGCCCGCATCCTCGGCCGGATCTTCACCGCGCTCGGGCTGCTGGTCCGCCCGGAGGTGATCGAGGCGCACCGGGCCGACCTGGTCGGCGAGCACCTCGGGTCCACGGCGATCAAGACCGGGAAGCTGATCGATTCGGCGCTCGGTGGGGTGCTGTTCATCGACGAGGCCTATTCGCTCTACAACGTGGGTTACTCGGGCGGGGACGCGTACGGCTCCGAGGCGGTGGCCACCCTGCTCAAGCGGGCCGAGGACGACCGGGAACGCCTGGTCATCGTGCTGGCCGGCTATCCCGCGGACATGGACCGGTTCCTGCGCAGCAACCCGGGCCTGGCCTCGCGGTTCAGCGTGCGGATCGGGTTCCCCAGCTACTCGTCCGGGGAGCTGGTCAAGATCGCCGGGGTGATCGCCGAGCAGCACGGCGACACGTTCGAGCCGGACGCGCTGCCGGTGCTCGAAGAGATCTTCCAGCTGACCGCCCAGCACCGGCAGATCGACGAGCTGGGCAACGGGCGGTTCGCGCGCAGCCTGTTCGAGCGGGCCTGCGCGGCCCGGGACATGCGGGTGGCCGACCTGGAGGAGGAGGCCAGCGCCGCCGACCTGACCACCGTGTCCGCGGCCGACCTGCGTGGCGCCTTCCAGGAACTGGCCGCGGCCGTGCCGGGCGGCCTGACCGCGGCCGCGAGCGGCCACCCGACAGGACTGACCCGGGACGCGCCGGCCCCTGATGGGGCAGCCGGGGGCACCGAGCGTTAAAGCTGGTAGGCCGCAGCGGCTACGGCGCGGCCGGGGGAAGCTCGCGGAGCGCGGCGATCAGGCTGGCCGGATCGGACCCGGCGTCCCGGATGACGTACATCAGCGTGTGCAGCACCGCATGCCGGTCTTCGCCCCGGTCCAGCAGGCGCTGTGCGGCCTCCCACAGTTCGGGCGGGTCGCCGCGCCACAGCCGGTCGGCGAGCACCAGGTGCCGGTCGAGGTGCAGCGGGCCGCTGGGCCGCCCGTTCGCGTCGTTGTGATCGGCGGCCAGCAGGGTCCGCCGGTCGGCTGGCTCGGCCGGGTCCAGCCCGGCCAGGTCGGTGGCGCCGAACATGCCGCGCAGCACCGGGAACGCGAACGCCCGGCGGGGCAGCGCCTCCAGGTCACCGTCCGGCAGCAGCCGGGCGACCAGCGAGGCGTCCAGGCCGAACGCGGTCGGGTCGTGGTAGACCTGCGCGAACGTGCCCATGGACTCGAACACCGCGTCCAGGGTCTCGGCGATGACGTCCGCGGCCAGGTCCTGCCGGCGGCCCGCCCAGCGCACCCAGGCGGCCAGCACATGCGGCATCGCGTGCTGCTCGGCCGGGGCCAGCAGCACCTTGCGGGGCAGCCAGTCGAGCAGGAACGTGGCCACCTTGGCCGGGCTCATCCGCAGCGGCCGCCCGAAGTCGCGGTCGCACCCATAGTCGATGATGTGGTCCGCGCAGCGGCTGGCCGCCTGGGTGTCCGACAGGTCCTCGGCCTCGTCCGAGGCGAGGAACTCGGCCACCAGCATGGCCCGGCGGTCCCGGGTCCAGGCGTGCCGCCGGGCGGTCGCCCCGCCCCAGCCGGACCCGTGGCCGGTGGCCCAGGGCACGGTGCCCGGCCGGCCGGGCTGGTCCCGTTCCGCGCCGCGGGGCCGGGCCGGGCGGGCGGCAGGGTGCGGATCCGGGCCCGGATGAACGCGTGATAGGACGCGAACGACTCGCTCGGCGGCGGCCCGCTGCCCGCCTCGGTCACGGCCAGTGCGGTCTCCAGCAGCCGCCGCGCCTGCGGCGACTCCACCTGGCTGAACGTGACCCGGGTGGGCGGCCCGGCACCGGCTGAGCCGGCCGCCTGGCAGCGCTCCAGCAGCCGGTCCACCTGGGAGGTCACCCAGCCGTCGCGGAGCATGCCGCCCGCGTTGTAGTCCACCACCATGACCAGGGCGTGCGGTTCTTCCCCGGCGTAGCTGAACACGCAGACGACCTCGTCGCGGTCCCCGAACATGTCGGAGTTCACGTAGCAGTCGCCCGCGGTGACCATGCCCACGTGCTCGGCCCAGGATGGCCGGACCACGCCCCCCTCGATCTGGGCCAGCGCGGCCGCCTCGGCCTGCATCGCCTGCCGGGGCGTGCCCAGGCAGGCGATGCCGGACAGCAGGGCCAGCGACGCGGGACTGCGCTGCTGGGCCGCGTAGCTGACCAGGCCCTCACCGACCAGTTCCTCGACGTCCCCGGCCGAGCTGCGCGGCGACCGCTCCCCCCACCAGGTGCCGAGCAGCTCGCTGACCATAAGTTCCGCGTCCAGCGGGCTGCGCACGGCCAGCAGCTCGCGGGCGGCGCGCAGCATCTCGGCGAAGAGGGCGTTGGGCGGCGCGGGTACGGGGATCACCGAGCGGATTCCCTTCCCATGGCCTGAGTGGCCCGGCCCGCCTGGGGGCTCTCGTCGTCGGCTTTGCGGGCTCACACAGACAGCTTTCCAGATTCTCGCGGCGCCGTGCCCCGTCCGCGCCGGATGGTGGCCATGTTTCCGCGTGTGGCAGATATTACGGGCATCCGGCACCGGGAACAGCGGACATTCCGGTCATTAGGCGGCGTGGCCGGAACGAAATTTCTGTGCCGCCGGGCGCGGCGGGATGCGCGGTCCCACCGGCAGGCAGGTGGCGATCGCCATCTCCCCAGCCGGGCGAGGTCGCCAGGATGCCCTCGGCCGGGCGCGATATCGCCTAGGATGTGGGAAGCTCGCCTGCGTGGCCACTGTGGGTGTGCACGGTTTCCGGGACGCAGCCGCACCCAATTGGCGGGGCGCCGCGCCCGTGCGTTCGAAAACCGTGGTGCTGCCGCTAGCCTGCTTGGGTCCGCAGTGAGCAGGAAGGAGCCGTTGCATGGCTCAGGCAACGGGACTGGAGTGCGGGCGATGAGTACTGATACCTCCGTGCCTCAGCCCCGGGTATCCGGGCTGGACGTGTCCGACTCGGCCCTGCTCGCCACGCTGCTTCGCGAGGCTCCCATTGGTTTCGCCTTCTTCGGGCCTGACCTGCGCTTCCGGCGGATCAACCAGACCCTGGCCCGGCTGGACGGCCTTGACCTGGAGGCGCACCTGGGCCTGCTGCCCTCGGAGGTCTGGCCCGGCACGCTGGCCTCCCGGGTGGAATCCGCGGTCCGGCACGTGCTGGCCGAGGGCCAGCCGCTGTACGAGTCGAACCAGCCGGTTGGCCCGGCCGACGCGGCCGCGGGCCCGGGCCGGCCCGCTCCGGCCCGCCCCGCCGCACCCGGGCGGGCCGCCGTGGCCAAGCCGGTGGCCGGCCCGGCCAGCCGTGCTGGGCGCGCCCGCGATGACCGGCACTGGGCGTTCTCCTGGTTCCCCTCGCACGATCCCGAGGGAAATATCGCCGGGGTCGCGCTGATCGCGGTGGACGTCACCGACCGGCAGAATTCCGCCGAAGCCGTGCGCCGCAGCGAGGAACGTTACCGGTCGCTGGTGCAGGCGGGCGCGCAGGTGGTCTGGGTGACCACGCCCACCGGGCAGATCGCCGAGGATTCGCCGGAGTGGCGGTGGATAACCGGCCAGAGCCTGGAGGAGTACCTGGGCAATGGCTGGCTGGACGCGATTCATCCCGAAGACCGCGAACGGGTGGAGCGGGAATGGCGGGAATGCGTCGGTGCGGGCAAGGTATTCGACAGCCGTTACCGGGTGCGGACCAAGACCGGCTCATATCGTCATTACGACGTCCGCGCGGTCCCGATCGAACGGGACGGGAAGATCATTGAGTGGGTCGGCGCCAGTACCGACGTGACCGGCCAGCGTGAGGCCGAGGAGATGCGCGGCCGGCTGACCGAGCAGCTGTCCGCCGCGGCGCTGCGCACCGCCCGGCTGCAGCAGGCCACCTCCATGCTGGCCGAGGCGCTGACCGTGCTGCAGGTGGTGGAGGTGATCACCGAGGTCGGCCGGTCCGCGATCGGCGCGGAGCGCTCCGCGGTGGCCCTGCTCGACCCGGAGCGGCTCCGGCTGCGCACGATCAACCCGGTAGGCCTGCCGGACAGCCCGGGCGCCCCGGGCGGCGACATCCCGCTGGATGTGGCCAGCGTGATGACGCTGGCCATCACCACCCGCCGGCCGGTGCTGGTGGAGAACCCGGAGTCACTGCGGCGGCAGTTCGACGGGGTGGCCAACGTCGACCTGTTCCTCGCGCACAGCGACGAGCGGGCCTGGGTCGGGCTGCCGCTGCTGGCCGCGGGCGCACCACTGGGCGCGCTGCGGTTCTCGTTCACCAAGCCGCGGCAGATCACCGAGGAGGAGCGGGTCTTCCTGGAGGCGCTGGCCGGCCAGTGCGCGCTCGCGCTGGAGCGGGCCTCGCTGTTCGAGCGGGAGCACACCACCGCGGAGACGCTGCAGCGCAGCCTGCTGCCCGACCGGCTGCCCAGCGTGCCCGGGATCGTCCTGGAGGCCCGCTACCTGCCGGTGACCAGGAACATGGAGATCGGTGGCGACTGGTACGACGCGTTCCGGCTGCCGGACGGGCGGCTGGCCGTGGCCGCCGGGGACGTGATGGGCAAGGGGCTGACCGCGGCGGCCGGCATGGGCCGGGTGCGCAACGCGCTGCGGGCGCTGGCGCTGACCGACCCGCGGCCCGCCGCGGTGCTGGCCGGCCTGGACCGGCTGTTCACCGCGACCGAACTGGACGAGCAGGTGACCACGGTGGCCTACCTGGTGGTCGACCCGGTCACCGGGGAGGGCCTGGCCGGCAACGCCGGGCACCTGCCACCGCTGCTGCTGTCCCGGGACGCGCCGCCCCGGCTGGACACCACTGAGGCGGGCACGCCGCTGGGCTGGGCCTGCCCGCGGCAGCAGTACGTGTTCCGGCTGCCGCCGGGGACGACGGCCGTGCTGTACTCCGACGGCCTGGTCGAGAACCGCAGGCGCGGCCTGGACGCGGGCCTGGACGAGCTGGTGTCGGTGGCGGCGCAGGCCCGGCCGGGCATGGTGGAAG
Source organism: uncultured Actinomycetes bacterium (assembly GCA_963711705.1). Taxonomy (GTDB): domain Bacteria; phylum Actinomycetota; class Actinomycetes; order Streptosporangiales; family Streptosporangiaceae; genus RYN-230. Next base: position 354,207 of record CAVQFM010000008.1, on the reverse strand, counting down.
ATCCGGCCCGGCTGCTGGAGTACCTGGTAGACCGGATGCTCACCGGTTACGAGCAGGACGACGACGTGACCGTGCTCGTGCTGCACGTGCCCCGGCGGGACGGCGCACCGCCGGAACACCTGCCCGGCGCGGTCATCCCGGCGGCACGGAGGGGGAAAGTATGAGAAATGGCTGGGCTGACGGGCCAGCGCCCCTGCTGGGTGGGGCATCACCAGCCCCGTCAGCAACGGCGGCGGTTCGAGCCACCCGCAGACTCCGCCTAAGGTGGTGGTCGGGAGCCAATTCTGCCGGGGTCGTGCGGTCGTGCGGCCCGGGCGCGGTTTCCGGCACTGCCCCCGCAGCGGGGTACACGAGGTAGGGTCCGTTCCCACTCATGTACGCAGGAGAGGTGTCTGTGTCGCCTGCCAGTTCGTGCAGTCAGACGTCATTCGCGGCTCGGCAGGCCGCCGTCCAGCGAAGGAAGGGGTGACCGCGGTGGCAAGCGCTGCCGGCTCCGCAGCGCGGAGGCAGCCGAGGCCGGGAAGCCAGGGCGGGGAAGCGCCGCCGCAGCAGGCTTCTGGGTCTGCCGGGTCCGGGGATCCCGCTGGTTCCCGGCCGGAGCGGGCGGTCTCGCTCGTCGAGGCGAACGGGGCAGCCGACGACCAGGAGGCTCCGGTATCGCCGGAGCGGGCCGGGGACGGCCCGCCGCGGCGCCGGGGAAAGAAGAATTCCGGTGAGCGGTCCAAGCCGCCGAAGTCCGCTGGCCAGGCCGGCGACGAGGCGGCACCGGGCGACCGGGGGGTGTCAGGCATCGTGAGTGAGGATCCAGACTTGGCAGTGGCGGGTAACGAAGCGGTCGGCCTGGCTGAGGTGGCCGACCTGGCGGATCTCGACCCCGAGGTGGCCGACGTCGAACTGGCCGAAGACGGCCTGGAGGACTTCGACGTCGCCGCGGTGGACCTGGAAGTAGAAGTAGAGGTCGATGTGACCGGGGTTGACGTGACCGGGGTCGACGTGACCGGGGTCGACGTGACCGGGGCCGACGTGACCGAGGCCGCGGACGAGGACGTGGACGAGGAGCCCCCAGCCGGGAGCGCGGCCCCGGCGACCGCGGACGCCGCGGTGGCCGCGCCGGGAGCGCCTGCGGCGGCGGATGTGGCGGCCAAGCCAGCCGGCCCGGAGGAAGAGGCGTTCGTCTACGGGGACGACGACGATGACCTGCCCGCCGCGCAGGTGGCCTCGGCCGGCGCGACCGCGGACCCGGTCAAGGACTACCTCAAGCAGATCGGCAAGGTGCCGCTGCTCAACGCCGAGCAGGAAGTCGAGCTGGCCAAGCGGATCGAGGCCGGGCTGTTCGCCGAGGAGAAGCTGGCCGAGAGTGTGCCCGGCCTGAGCGATGACCAGCGCTTCGACATGCAGTGGATCGCCGAGGACGGCCGCCGGGCCAAGAACCACCTGCTGGAGGCCAACCTGCGGCTGGTGGTCTCGCTGGCCAAGCGGTACACCGGGCGCGGCATGCTGTTCCTGGACCTGATCCAGGAGGGCAACCTGGGCCTGATCCGGGCGGTGGAGAAGTTCGACTACACCAAGGGCTACAAGTTCTCCACGTACGCCACCTGGTGGATCCGCCAGGCCATCACCCGGGCCATGGCTGACCAGGCGCGGACCATCCGGATCCCGGTGCACATGGTGGAGGTCATCAACAAGCTGGCCCGGGTGCAGCGGCAGATGCTGCAGGACCTCGGCCGGGAGCCGACACCTGAGGAACTGGCGGCCGAGCTGGACATGACCCCGGAAAAGGTCATCGAGGTGCAGAAGTACGGCCGTGAGCCGATCTCGCTGCACACCCCGCTCGGAGAGGACGGGGACAGCGAATTCGGTGATCTGATCGAGGACTCCGAGGCCATCCAGCCCGGTGAGGCGGTCAGTTTCACGCTGCTGCAGGAGCAGCTGCACTCGGTGCTGGACACGCTGTCCGAGCGTGAGGCCGGGGTGGTGTCCATGCGGTTCGGGCTGACCGACGGGCAGCCCAAGACCCTGGATGAGATCGGCAAGGTGTACGGGGTGACCCGGGAGCGCATCCGGCAGATCGAGTCCAAGACCATGTCGAAGCTGCGGCACCCGTCGCGGTCCCAGGTGCTGCGGGACTACCTCGACTGACGTGCCCGGCCGCTTAAAGCCTCGCTGACCTGCGGAAACGCGCAGCTAAGCTGCCGCGTGAGTTGCTTAGCATGCCGCATGTCAGTCGAGATATCGGCCATGACCGACGGCGACCTGCGCGACCTGCTGGCCAGCTTCACCCTGCACCTGCGCGCCGAGCGCAAGAGCCCGCAGACCGTCAAGACCTACACCGATGGGGTGCGCGGGTTCCTGTCCTGGTGCGCCCGTAACGGCATCGAGCCCGCGCTCGACCGGCCGACCGTCGACAAGTTCGTCGCCGCGCTGCTGGACGGCGGCGCCGAGGCGGCGACCGCCCGGTCCCGGCAGCTGGCCGTCCGCCGGTTCTCCGCGTGGCTGGCCGCCGAGGGCGAGATCCCCGCCGACCAGCTGGCGCGGCATGAAGCCCCCCGAAGCTGGACAGCGAAGGTCGTCGCCGGTGCTGTCCGATGACCAGCTGCGCGCGATGCTCGCCGCCTGCAAGGGTCCGCGGCTGATGGACAAGCGCGACGAGGCGCTGATCCGGCTGATGACCGAGACCGGCGCCCGCGCCGGCGAGATCCTCGCGCTCGGACCGTCGCCGACGTCGAACCTGGCGGCCGCGGCACCGCGCCACAGAACGGCCAGCCTGTTCCTGGGCATGCTGCGGGTATGACCGGCTGCAGCGCCAGCTTCCCGACTGGTGGGACTACCCGGCGCAGTGTGAGCACGGCCACCCGTGGGGACCGGGCGGGTGATCGTGTCGTGGATGCACTGCCACTGCCCGTCGGCGGTTGAAGCCGTAGCGGGACGCGGGCCGGCTGGTCACCAGGTTGTGTCGTGCCGGGCGGAGGGCTGCCGGTCGCGCTGGTACCGGCCGCGGCACGAGCGGGGCGCTTAAGGGCGCAGCAGAGTCCGAGGCCGCGCCGGAATCCGGCGCGGCCCCTTGGCAGGTGCTGACCGGCCGTTACAGGTGTACCGGCCCTGAGAGGCGGACGATCAGCTCGAAAGTGACCGGTGGCTTGTTCTGGATGCACTTGCCGTGTGACCGGGCGCCAACGGCCAGGATGTCCAGCCGGTACCTCCCGTGGCCGCTGATCCCGGCGTACTTGCCGGTCCCGCTCCGCAGCGTGTAGGTGCCGTGCTGGTGAACGGTGATCAGGCAGGTGTGCGGGTTGAAGGACTGTGGCCCGGTGCCCGGTGAATGCCTGAGCTTGATCGTGCCGTTGGGGAACTTGAACGTGTCGGTTGTGTTGCTGGTGGTGATGTCAACGCCCCCGGCGGTGAACACGCCATGGGCGATCACCGTGTCCCTGGTCGCGGTGGCCGAGGTGGACATGATCTGGAAATGCTCGATGCCCGAGGCGCTGCTGCTGCTCGGCGCGGCGGCTGCGGCGAGGGTGCCCGACAGGGCAATCGCCCCGGCGGCCAGCATGGAGCCTGCCGCCGTCAGCACGCGGAGGTGGTTCTTGCGCATGGTGTACTCCCCCTTGTGAACCAATGACCCCCTGGTCCCCGTGCATCGGGCACGAGGACGCTCTTTAGAAGCACATTACGGAGAGTTAGCCTGCCTGTGAAGGTGGACTCCTCGGTGACAAGCAGAAGCCCCCGCCGCGGATGGGGCTTCTGCGGTGTGGCCCGTGCGGTTACCGGGATGGCCCGCTGATCCATCCCCCGCCGGGCTGGGCGACACCGGCCCGGTCGCGCCGCCCAGCCCGTCCAGCAGCGATTCCAGCGCGTCGGCGAGACGCGCTCCCCACATGGCCCGCTCTGCGGTGCCCGCGGTCGGCGCAGCGCGCTGGTAGTCGCCGAGCACGGCAGCCGCCGCGGTGATGCGCGCGGCGAGTTCGGGGGGGATGGGAAGATCGTTCATAGCCAAGGGCTCCGTCCTTGGTCAGGGCCGTCCGTTGCGCTGATACCGCGCGGGCGGCCCGCTTGCGTACTGGACCTGCCACACTACGCGCACCGTAGCGGCACGTACAGACACGTATCTCTAGACAGCGAATCGGTGCTGGTCAGCTAGCTTGATCGTCATGGATGCGCCCGAGATCGATTACCGCGCCGAGCTGCCGCCGCACCAGCAGATCGCCGGGTGGATACTCGCGCGCATCGAAGCCGGGGACCTGCAGCCCGGCCAGCCGGTCCCCTCGGAGAAGGAACTTGTGGACTTGTTCGGCGTGGCGCGAACCACGGCGAGACGCGCTGTCGCATCGCTGCGCGACCAGGGCGCCGTCCGCACGGTAGCGGGCCGCGGGTCCTACGTCGCCGAGCGCGGGTAAGACGGATTGTGGCCTGCTGGTCAGTCACAGATATTGCAGGGGGCGCCGTTCACCAGTGACGTGCGTTTATGCAGGTCAGCATGCCGTTCCGGTCGCCCATAGTGCGGGACTACCTCGATTAGGCCTGTCTGGGAGGTGGACCTGGATCCGGCGCGGCCACGCCGCCGTGCCGTCCCCAGGGTGCGGAGACCGGGTCCGGCCCGCGGGCAGTCTGCCCCGGGCCGCTGGCCTGGTTACTCCTCGCGCTCTGTTCCGCCTCCATCTGTCAGCCGGCCCGTCTCGTCCTGAATCTCGACGGCCACCTTGGCCAGTGCCTCGGCGTGCTGACGGCCGTGATGAGCGCAGAACAGCAGCTCCCGTGAATCGGGAAGCACAACGCGTACGTAAGCCTGGGCACCGCACCTGTCGCACAGGTCCGTTGCGTTCAGCGGCCTGCTTGGTGCGAGAGCTCCGGTCATGTCGCCTCCCTCGCGTCGTGCCGCCGGATCGCCCTGCCCGGCGGGCTCTGCCCTACGTGCTAGTCAACACTCTGCCAGGCGGGTCCCTTCCCGTGTGGGCCCCGCGTACGCCCACAGCGAACGCGGCCCCGCCGCAGCTCCCGCACCTGCCCGCCGAAAGATTCCCTAAACGTGCGTGTTGTCCCAGCTGGCAACGCATGTTCCCGCGTGGCTTCGGCGGGCAGTCGGTGGGGGCGGTTAGGGTGTGTCTCGCCGCCCCACCCGCCCGCCGCGACTGAGGAGAGCCACGTGACCGCCGTCCGAGCCGATACTGCCGGTCCTGTGCGGGCCGCAGCCAAGCGGCCGCCCGCTGCCTCCGCACCTGGGGCGACCCCGGTGGACGGCTACACCGCCCGTCACCTGTCCGTCCTGGAAGGGCTGGAGGCGGTCCGCAAGCGCCCCGGCATGTACATCGGGTCCACGGATGGCCGGGGCCTGATGCACTGCCTGTGGGAGATCTTCGACAACGCGGTGGACGAGGCCCTGGCCGGGCAGTGCTCCGAGATCGACGTCGTGCTGCACCCGGACGGATCCGCCGAGGTCCGGGACAACGGCCGCGGCATCCCGGTGGATATCGAGCCCAAGTCCGGGCTGACCGGCGTCGAGCTGGTCATGACCAGGCTGCACGCGGGCGGCAAGTTCGGCGGTGGCTCCTACACCGCCTCGGGCGGCCTGCACGGCGTCGGTGCCTCGGTGGTGAACGCGCTGTCCGCCCGGCTGGACGTGCAGGTGGACCGGGAGGGCTACGAGTGGGCCGCGAGCTTCCGCCGTGGCGTGCCCGGGGAGTTCGCCGCGGACGGGCCGGCCGCCAAGTTCAGCCGGGGGGGCGGGCTGCGCCGGACCCGCAAGGTAGCCAAGAAGGTGACCGGCACCCGGATCCGGTTCTGGCCGGACCGCCAGGTGTTCATTGCGGGCGCGGGCTGGAGCTTCGGCCACCTGGTGCAGCGGGCCCGGCAGACCGCCTATCTGGTACCCGGCCTGACCATCCGGATCCGGGACGAGCGGCCGGATGCCGACCGGGCCGCTTCCGGCCAGCCCCGACGTGGCGGCCGAACTGGCTGACCACGATCCGGACGGGACCGTGGACTCGCGCGAGGCGGAGTTCCGGTTCGACGGCGGGATCAGTGAGTTCTGCGCCTACCTGACCCCGGGCGAGCCGCTCACCGGCGTGTTCCGGCTGACCGGGTCCGACCGGTTCACCGAGACCGTGCCGGTGCTCGACGAGCAGGGCCACATGACCCCCACCGACGTGGAACGGGAACTGCAGGTTGACATCGCGCTGCAGTGGGGGACCGGCTACGACACCCGCACCCGGTCGTTCGTGAACGTCATCGCGACGCCCAAGGGCGGGACGCACGTCACCGGGTTCGAGCGGGCCCTGGCCAAGTCGCTGAACGAGCAGCTGCGCGCGGCCCGGCTGCTCAAGAACGGTGACGAGCCGGCCAGCAAGGAGGACGCCCAGGAGGGGCTCACCGCGGTGATCGGCGTCCGGCTGCCGGAGCCGCAGTTCGAGGGCCAGACCAAGGAGGTGCTCGGCACCCCGGCCGCGTCCCGGATCGTGGCCAAGGTGGTGACCAGCGAGCTGAAGCGGGTCTTCGAGGCCCGCGGCCGGGGCCGGCAGCAGGCCCGGGCGGTGCTGGAGAAGGTGGCCGCCGCGACCAAGGCCCGCATCGCGGCCCGCGAGCACCGGGACAACCAGCGCCGCAAGAACGCGCTGGCCACCTCGGCGCTGCCGGCCAAGCTGGTGGACTGCCGCAGCGCCGATGACCGCAGCGAGCTGTTCATCGTCGAGGGCGACTCCGCACTGGGCACGGCCAAGCTGGCCCGGGACTCGGAGTTCCAGGCGCTGCTGCCGATCCGCGGCAAGATCCTCAACGTGCAGAAGGCGTCCCTGGCGGACATGCTGAAGAACGCCGAATGCTCGGCCATCATCCAGGTGATCGGGGCCGGCTCGGGTGGCTCGTTCGACCTCGACCTGGCCCGCTACCAGCGGGTTATCTTCATGTCCGACGCCGACGTGGACGGGGCGCACATCCGCACCCTGCTGCTCACCCTGTTCTACCGGTACCTGCGCCCGCTGCTGGAGGCCGGGCGGGTGTTCGCGGCCGTGCCGCCGCTGCACCGCATCGAGCTGTCCAGCCCGCGCAAGAACCAGGCCCGGTACGCCTACACCTACTCCGACAGTGAGCTGCACCGGGCCCTGCTGGAGCTGGAGCGCAAGGGCCAGCGCTGGAAGGAGCCGATCCAGCGGTACAAGGGCCTGGGCGAGATGGACGCATCCCAGCTGGCGGAGACCACGATGGATCCGCGGCACCGCACGCTGCGCCGGATCCGCATCGTGGACGCCGCGGCCGCCAGCGGCATCTTCGACCTGCTGATGGGCAGCGAGGTGGGCCCGCGCCGGGACTTCATCGTGGGTGGTGCCGCCGAGCTCGACCTGTCCCGGATCGACGCCTGACCCGTCCGGCCCGCCCGGCCCCCTGACCCACCCGCTGCCGCCACCCCGGGTCGTCCCCGGCCGCCCCACTCATCACATCAGCCCCTGCGGCATCGGGGCCACCGCGGCACCCGCGCAAGTGTGTGCGCTTTCCGCTGCTGCCACAGCGGAAACCGTACACATTTGGGAGCGAACGACCGGCCGTGGGTTGGGGACGCCCGGTGGCTGGGGCGAGTGGTCAGCTGGGGGAGGCCCAGTCAGCTGGGGGAGCGGTCAGCTGGGCGAGCGGTCAGCTGGGGGACGCCTGTCAGCTGGGGGGAGGCGCGGTCAGCTGGGGGAGACGCCGGTCAGCTGGGGGACGCCTGTCAGCTGGGGGAGGCCAGGCCGCCGAGGGCGGCCAGCGGCTGGCGGACGCGCTCGCCAGAACCATCCCGGCGGCCGTCGGCGTCCGGCAGTTCCACCGGGACGCCCGCCTCGGTCGCGCCGCGGGCCGGCGCCGGGCCGGCCCAGGCCAGTACCAGGCTGTCCTCGCCCTTCAGGAAGCGCTGGCAGCGCACCCCGCCGGTGGCCCGGCCCTTGGCCGGGAACTCCAGGTACGGCGAGACCTTGATGGTCGCGGCCGCGGTGCCCGGCAGCGCGCGGCTGCTGCCCGCCACGGTCACCACCACGGCCCCGGGCGCACCGGTGGCATCCGTGCCCGCCCCGGCCGCGCTGGCCACCGCATCTGGCACCGCGCCGAACCAGATCACCGAAGCCCGGGACGCCAGCCGGACCCCGGCCATCCCGCCGGCCGCCCGGCCCTGCGGCCGGACCGCGGCGGCGCGGAACCGCAGCAGCTGCGCGTCGCTGGTGATGAACACCAGATCGGCGTCCTCGGTGGCCAGCTGGACCGCACCCACCACGTGGTCGCCGTCCCTGAGCGAGATGACCTCGAAGTCGGTGGCGTTGGCCGGGTAGTCCGGCGCGACCCGCTTGACCACACCCTGCGCGGTGCCCAGCACCAGCCCGGCCCCGGCCGTGTCCGGCGCGGCCAGCCCGACCACCGTCTCACCCGTCTCCAGGCCGACGAATTCACTGATCGGCGCGCCACCCGCCAGCGCGGGGGAGTGCGCGCCGGGCGGCAGGGCCGGGATCTCCAGCACGCTGATCCGGACCAGCCGGCCCCGCGAGGTGACCACGGCGGTGGCACCGCGGGCGGTGGCCGGAGCGGTGGCCACGATCACGTCGTGCGCCGCCCGCGGCCCCGCGGTCAGCGGCAGTGGGGTGCCGCCCGGCGGAGCGCCCGCCGCGCCGTCACCGCCGCCACCAGCCGGCCCGGCCGCGGTCCGGGCGATCAGCCCGGCCGAGGACAGCAGCACCAGGCACGGGTCGTCGGCCACCTCCAGCGGCACGGCCGCGGTCCGGGCCTTGCCGCTGCCCTCCAGCAGCACGGTGCGCCGCGGGGTGCCGAACCGCTCGGACACCCCGGCCAGCTCGGCGGAAACCACCTCGCGCAGCCGGGCCTCCGACTCCAGGATCGCGGTCAGCTCGGCGATCTCGGCCTGCAAGGTCTCCCGCTCGCGTTCCAGCTCCAGCCGGTCGTAGCGGGTCAGCCGGCGCAGCGGCGTGTCCAGGATGTACTGGGCCTGGATCTCCGACAGGTCGAAGACCGACATGAGCCGTTCCTTGGCCTGCGCCGAGTCGTCGCTGGACCGGATGACCTGAATGACCTCGTCGATGTTGAGCAGCGCGATGAGCAGCCCGTCCACCAGGTGCAGCCGGTCGGCCCGCTTGCGCCGGCGGAACTCCGAGCGCCGCCGGATGACCTCGATGCGGTGGTCGACGTAGATCTGCAGCATCTCGCGCAGGCCGAGGACCCGCGGCTGCCCGTCCACCAGCGCGACGTTGTTGATGCCGAACGTCTCTTCCATCGGGGTCAGCCGGTACAGCTCTTCCAGCAGCGCCTCGGCGTGGAACCCGCCGCGGACCTCGATGACCAGGTGCAGCCCGCGGTGCCGGTCGGTGAGGTCCTTGAGATCGGAAATGCCGTTCAGCTTCTTGGCCTGCACCAGGTCCTTGATCCGGGAGATCACCTTCTCCGGGCCGACCCCGAACGGCAGTTCGGTGACCACGATGCCATCGCGCCGCGGGGTGATCTTCTCCACCCGCGCGGTGGCCCGGGTGCGGAAGATGCCGCGGCCGCTCTCGTAGGCCTCGCGTATCCCGTCCAGGCCGACGATCTTCCCGCCGCCGGGCAGATCCGGCCCGGGCACGAAGCGCATCAGCTCATCCAGGGTGGCCTCGGGATTGGCGATGAGGTGCCGGGCGGCGGCGATCACCTCGCCGAGGTTGTGCGGCGCCATGTTGGTGGCCATCCCGACCGCGATGCCCGCGGTGCCGTTGACCAGCAGGTTCGGCAGGCCAGCGGGCAGCACCTCGGGCTGGATCTCGGTGCCGTCGTAGTTGGGCTGGAAGTCGACGGTGTCCTCGTCGATCGAGGCGACCATCTCCATGGCGGCCGAGGTCAGCCGGGCCTCGGTGTACCGCATGGCGGCGGGCGAGTCGTCGCCGCCGGGTGAGCCGAAGTTGCCGTGCCCATCGATCAGCGGCAGCCGCATCACCCAGGGCTGCGCCATCCGGACCAGCGCGTCGTAGATGGCGCTGTCGCCGTGCGGGTGCAGCCGCCCCATCACCTCGCCGACCACCCGGGCGCACTTGACGTGGCCGCGGTCCGGGCGCAGGCCCATCTCGTTCATCTGGTACAGGATCCGGCGCTGCACCGGCTTCAGGCCGTCCCGGGCGTCCGGCAGTGCGCGCTGGTAGATGACCGAGTAGGCATATTCGAGGTAGCTGCCGCGCATCTCCTCGGCAACGTCGATATCGACGATGTTTTCCTCGAAGTCTTCGGGGGGCGGGGTTGCGGTGCGTCGTGCCATGCCCGCCATTGTGCCGCCTGCCAGCGTCAGTCACGCCCAACGCCACGGTGCCAGCCCTGGGCTGGCGGCTCAGGTGACGGAGAAGCCGCCATCCACGAAGATCAGCTGGCCGGTGACGTAGTCGCTGGCCCGGCTGGCCAGGAATACCGCGACGCCCTCGAAATCGGCGGGCTCGCCGTTGCGCCCGACCATGGTGCGGGCGGCCAGGGCCGCGGACCGCACCGGGTCACTGGCCACCTCGGCGGTGAGCGGCGTGGCCACGAAACCCGGGGTGACCGTGTTGCAGCACACGCCGTGCGGCGCCCACGCCTCGGACTGGGACCGGGTCAGCCCGGCCAGGCCGGCTTTGGACGCCCCGTACCCGCCGCTGTTCCCGAACGCCCGGACCGCCTGCTGGGATGCCACGTTGATGATGCGGCCCCAGCCGCGCGCGGCCATGGCCGGCCCGAACCGCTGGCCGATCAGGAACGGGGCGGTCAGGTTCACCGCCAGGGTCTCGTCCCACTGCCCTGGGGTCTGCTGGCCGAGCGGCGGCCGCAGGTTGACGGCGGCCGCGTTCACCACGATGTCCGGCTCCCCGTACCGGGCTACGGACTGCGCCATCCCGTCCGGCAGCGAATGACGGTCGGCCAGATCGGCAGGGACCCAGCTGGCCTGCCCGCCCGCCGCCCGGATGGCGGCCGCGGCCGCGGCCAGCGCCTGCTCGCCGCGGGCCAGCAGGACCACCCGGGCGCCCGCCCGGGCCAGGGCCCGTGCCATGGCGTGGCCGATCCCGGAACTGCCGCCGGTGACCAGGGCCACCCGGCCGTCCAGGGAGAACAGCCCGTCCAGGAAGGCCGCCCGCGCGGCCGGCCCCGCGGAACCGGGCGGCCTGGAGCCGGGCGGCCTGGAGCCGGGCGGCCTGGGGCCGGGCAGCCCAGGGTCAGCTGACCGGGGGCCAGGTGGCGGGGGAACAGGTGGCGGGGGAACAGGCTGCCCCGGGCTGGAGTCCCCGGGACTGGGCTCAGAGAGCGGGCCGGGCACCGACCATACCGAGCGCGCTCGCGGCCAGCCGGCAGCCGCTGCCCAGTGCCTCCAGCGGCGGCTTCTTGTCCAGCCAGGTCGGCAGGAACCCGGCGCAGAACGCGTCCCCGGCCCCGGTGCCGTCCACGAACTTCTCCACCGGCAGGGCCAGGGCCCGGACCGGGTCCGGGCGGCCGTTGGCGTACAGCGCCCCGTCGCCGCCCAGTTTGACCACGACCTGCGGGTACCAGGCGGTGAGCACCCGGGCGGCGGACTCGGGGTCCTCCCGGCCGGTGAGCACCGTGGCCTGGTTCGCGTTGACCAGCAGCAGGGTCACCCCGTTGGTCATCTCCAGGAACGGCTCGGCCCCGACCCGCTCCAGGGGAGCGGCCGAGGCGCCGTCGATCGAGATCGACATGCCCGCCCGGCCCGCGTGGCCGAAGGCGGCCAGGGCCGCGCCCCGGGATCCCTCGTTCAGCAGCGTGTACCCGGACATATGCAGGTGCATCCCGGGTGCGAACAGGTCCTTGGGCAGGTCGTCGGGGTGCAGCGCGGCATTGGCTCCCGGGTCGGACAGCATGGTGTGGTCGCCCTTGTGGGTCACCATCACCACGCAGGTGCCGGTCGGCCGGTCCGGGTCCATGACGAGCCGGGCGTCCACCCCGTAACCCATCAGCTCCATGTCCCGGTTGCGCCCGGCGATGTCGGCGCCGCGGCGGCCGACGAAGGCGACTTCCGCGCCGTCCGCGGCCAGCCAGGCGGCTACGTTCGCGCCGGAGCCCCCGCCGTGCATACTCACCGTAGCCGGGGTGTCACTGCCCTTCGCCAGCGGCAGAGCTGCATGAGCGACCGTGTCGGTCATCAGATCACCAACGACGACAATGCGCGTCATGTCGTCACCACCTTGCTCCCGGGGCTGAGCCAGGGACAGCGCCGCGACACCCGGCTCAGGACTAGCTACTAGAACTTAACAGTTTCTCGTCCCTCGCTCCTGGTGTTCGGCAGGGTGGATGCATATAGCGGGCCGATTCCCCGCGGCGCTGGCCCGGTCGGCTACTGTCGCTTACCGCGAACCGAGGAGGCGGCGAGGATCATGGCCTGGAGCTGGCAGTTCGAGACGGCGGACGGCGGCCTGGTGCCGCCGCGGGGGGTGCCCAGGGAGACGTTCAGCAGCCAGGGTGACGCGGAGAGCTGGCTCGGCGAGAACTGGCGCGACCTGCTGGCGGCCGGCGTGGACCAGGTCACCTTGCTGGAGGAGGGCCGGATCGAGTACGGCCCGATGAGCCTGCATCCGGAGAGTTAAGGGCGGGAAGGCGGGCTGGCGGTGCGGGCCGGGTCGCGCTGGATCACCGGGCCCAGCACCTCGTCCACGCGCTGCATGATCTCGGGCGCCAGGTGCACCCCGGCCGCCCTGGCGTTCTCCCGGACCTGCTCGGGCCGGGTCGCGCCGACTATCGCCGCGGATACATTCTGGTGCTGCAGCACCCAGGCCACCGCGAGCTGGGCCAGCGTCAGCCCGGCCGCGTCCGCCACCGGCGGCAGTTCGGCTACCCGGGTCAGCACGTCGTCGTCCAGCCAGCGCTCGATGAAGCCGGCGCCGCTCGGGTCGGTGGCCCGCGATCCCGCGGGCGGCGCCGCGCCGGGCTGGTACTTGCCGGTCAGCACGCCCTGCGCGATCGGGGAGAACACGATCTGGCCGATGCCCTCCTTTTCGGCCAGCGGGATCACCTCGGCCTCGATCACCCGCCACAGCATGTTGTACTGCGGCTGGTTCGACACGATCCGGTCGAAACCCATCTCGTCGGCGATCCGCAGCGCGGCCGCGATCTCCTCGGCCCGCCACTCCGATACCCCGATGTACAGCACCTTCCCCTGGCGGACCAGGTCGTCGAAGGCGCGCAGGGTCTCCGGCAGCGGGGTCTCGTGGTCGTAGCGGTGCGCCTGGTACAGGTCCAGGTAGTCGGTCTGCAGCCGGCGCAGTGAGGCGTGCGCCGACTCCATGATGTGCTTGCGGGACAGGCCCCGGTCGTTGACGCCCGGCCCGGTCGGCCAGAACACCTTGGTGCAGATCTCGACCGATTCGCGGCGCACCCCGCGCAGCGCCCGTCCCAGCACCTCCTCGGCCACGGTGCCGGCGTACACGTCGGCGGTGTCGAACGTGCTGATGCCCTCGTCCAGGGCCGCGGCCACGCAGGCCCGCGCCGCATCCTCGGCCACCTGCGAGCCGTGGGTGATCCAGTTCCCGTAGGCGATCTCGCTGACTTTCAGGCCGCTGCGGCCCAGGTGACGGTATTCCATGCTCAGATCGCTTCGCCCGGCTTGACCCGCGGCTTGGGGAAGCGGAGTTTGCGGATCTGCAGTGCGCGCATGGCCGAGTACAGCTTCACCCCCCGGGTGCTCTCCCCGGGATAGCGCTCGGCGGCCAGCGCGACCACCCGGCGGCCGATGTAGAAGCCCTCGACCGCCATGACCACGATCATGAAGATGAGCACCGCGGGCAGCACGGTAGCCGTGATCGGGCTGCGCAGGAACAGCAGGAGCAGCAGCACGATGAGCCCGTACATGTAGAACTCGCTGAACCGGCGCTTGGAGTCGACATAGTCCCGGGCCAGCGCGCGGACCGGGCCGCGGTCCTTGGCGGGCAGCGCCCACTCCTCGCCGCGCCGCATGGCCTCGGCCTTGCGCCCCCGCGTCTGGCGGTCGCGGCCCCGCGCCTGGCGCATCGCCTCTTTCCGGTCCCCGGGCGCGGTGTACCGGCGGGCCCGCTCGGCCTCGCTGCGCTTCGGGGTCGGCCTGCCCTTGCCCGCGGTCACCGCAGGCCCGGTGCCGTTGGCCTTGCTGGCCACACCGGCGGTATCCGGGCCGCCCTCGGCGGGGGCGTCCTGGGTGGCCGCGTTACGTCGTCTGAACACGTGATCAGCCTACCGGGACGAAGGGCACGGATCACCAGTGCACAAGCCATCCAGCCGTGATAGATGTGGCCGGTATCACCGCGTAGGCTGTGTCCACCAGCCTGCGAGGCGCCGCTGCCGCATCACGGGGGTGGCAGCCGCGGGCCGCAGGTGGCTGGCGCAAGCGTTACACGATGAGGGGATGGTCGCGCCGATGAGCGTGGTGAAGCGGGTATCGATGATCTTCAAGGCCAAGGCCAACAGGGCCCTGGACAAGATGGAAGATCCACGCGAGACCCTGGACTACTCCTACCAGCGCCAGCTGGAGATGCTGACGCAGGTCCGCCGGGGCGTCGCCGACGTGGCTACGTCACGCAAACGAGTCGAGCTGCAGATGAACGCGTTGCAGCAGCAGCAGACCAAGCTGGACGGCCAGGCCCGGACCGCGCTCGGTGGCGGCCGCGAGGACCTGGCCCGTGAGGCGCTGACCCGCAAGTCGGCGCTGCAGAGCCAGCTGACCGACCTGCAGACGCAGTACCAGTCGCTGCAGGCGGACGAGGAGAAGCTGACCGCGGCGTCGCAGCGGCTGCAGGCCAAGGTCGAGGCCTTCCGTACCCAGAAGGAGACGATCAAGGCCACCTACACCGCGGCCGAGGCGCAGACCCGGATCGGTGAGGCCGTGTCGGGCATCTCCGAGGAGATGGGCGACGTGGGCATGGCCGTGCAGCGGGCCCAGGACAAGACTGCGCAGATGCAGGCGCGTGCGGGCGCCATCGACGAGCTGATGGCCTCCGGTGCCCTGGACGACGTGACCGCGCAGCCGAACGACGACATCCAGCGCGAGCTGGACCAGATGGGCGGCAGTCACGACGTGGACCGCGAACTGGAGCGGCTCAAGGGCGAGCTGGACCAGGGCGAGGCGCCGCGCGAGATCGAGGGTTCCGCGCCGGGCGCGGCCGGCACGGCTGGCAACGGCCAGGCCGGGAAGGCCGCTGACCAGCCGCAGGCCGGTGACGGGTCATGATCGTCCGGATCCTCGGTGAGGGTCAGCTCGCCGTGGACGACGCCATGGCGGACGAACTGAACCAGCTGGACGTGAAGCTGGAGGCGGCGGTCAACGCCGGCGACGAGGCGGCCCTCCGCCCCATCCTGGCCGAGCTGCTGGCCCGGATCAGGGCGGTGGGAACACCAGTTCCAGCGGATACGTTGGAACCGTCAGATGTGATTCTGCCCTACGCCGACGCGAGCATCGCGGATGTGCGCGGGCTGCTCTCAGATGAGGGCCTCATCCCGGGCTGAGCCAGCGCTCAGGGGGCGTTCAGGTTGACCGTGCAGACTGGCGGCTGCCCGATAGTGACTACTGACGGCTCCGGTAAATCGGAGCCTGAGAGATCAGCCGGTAGGGCCGGCTGACAGAACGGAGGCGGCGCCATGGCGAAGACCCGCTATGCGCCAGACAGGGGACTCACCGCGCGGATGACCCTCACGATATTCCTGCTGGGTGTCGTGTTCGTCGCCTTCATCACCGCTCTCGTGTTCGTGCTGGGCGCGACCAACCGGGTGTCCAGCGGCGGCATCGTGTTCATCGCGGTAGTGGTCGGCCTGGCCCTGGGCGTGGGCTCGTTCTGGTACTCGGACAAGATTGCCCTGAGCACCGCGCAGGCCCGGCTGATCAGCCCGGAGGACGGCCCGCAGGCCGCCCGGGTGCACGGCATCGTGGACCGGCTCACCGCGCTGGCCAACATGCCCAAGCCGAGGCTGGCCATTGCGCCGTCCCCGATGCTCAACGCGTTCGCCACCGGGCGCAACGAGAAGACCTCGGTGCTCGTGGTCACCACTGGCCTGCTGAACAACCCCAACCTGGACGACCGTGAGCTCGAGGCCATCCTGGCCCACGAGCTGTCGCACGTCGCGCACAAGGACGTCGCGGTGATGACGATCGCCTCGTTCATCGGCATCATCGCGGGCCTGCTGGTCCGGTTCGCGTTCTACTCGGAGCTGTTCGGCGGTGGCGGCCGCAACAACAACAACCAGAACGGTGGCGCGCTCCCCGTCGTGCTGATCGTCCTGGTCGTCGGCATCGTGACGTATGCGGTCAGCTTCCTGCTCATCCGGCTGCTCTCCCGCTACCGCGAGCTGGCCGCCGACCGGGCCGGGGCGCTGCTCACCGGGCAGCCGTCCGCGCTGGCCAGCGCGCTGCAGAAGGTCAGCGGGTCGATGAACGCGATCCCGACCAAGGATCTGCGCGCCGCCGAGCCGCTGAACGCGTTCTACTTCATCCCGGCGTTCAAGACCAAGGGCAAGGAAGTCAGCCTGAACAACCTCTTCTCCACCCACCCGTCGCTGGAGCGCCGGCTCCGCCAGCTGTCCGAGATCTCCGAGCAGCTGAGCAGGTAACCGGTGGGATTCCTGGACACCCTGCTGGGCCGGACCAAGCCGGCCCAGCCCAACCTGGACGAGCTGTTCTCCCTGCCCACCGCGGCCATCACGCTGCAGGCGGCGATGAACCTGGTGCCCACCGGCACTGGTTCGGTCTGCTTCCGCGCCGCGGAGGGCAAGGCGTTCGGCGACATCGAAAAGGACGTCCGCGACCTGCTGAGCATGGGCTCGGCCGCGGCCACGCCCGAGGTGACCACCGACTCCTACGGCTTCACCTGGCTGACCTGCCAGCAGCCGGCCGACGACTTCGAGGGCCTGGTCACCAACCTGCACGCGGTGAACCGGACGCTGGCCGACAACGGCTTCGGCCCGCAGCTGCTGTGCACCCTGGTCAGCTTCACCGATGACAAGGGGCACCGGCTCGGCCTCGTCTACCTGTACAAGCGGGGCACGTTCTACCCGTTCGCGCCGCGTTCCGGGGAGCAGCGGGACAACGCGCTGGAACTACAGGTACGCGGCGCGGTGGGCGCCGACCTGAAGATCGAGCCCGACCTGAGCCGCTGGTTCGCCGTCTGGGGCGCCCCCGGCCTGTAGTGCTGGCCCGGGGGGCGACCCCGGACCCGATCGCCGCTCCGCGCCGAGCGGCGGCTAAGCCGCCGCGGTTAGCCCCGGATGGACCGGAATGACGGCGGACGGCATATGGTTGTCAGGAGAGATCAGGCAGCGCCGCGGATGCGGCGGCAGTCGAACGCGGGAGCTAATCACACATGACTGTGCAGCACGAGGCCGGTACCACGGGTGTCATCCTGACCGACGCCGCGGCAGCCAAAGTGGGCACCTTGCTGGAGCAGGAAGGCCGCGACGACCTGCGGCTGCGCATCGCGGTC
The DNA here is from genome assembly GCA_963711705.1 of uncultured Actinomycetes bacterium. Classification (GTDB taxonomy): domain Bacteria; phylum Actinomycetota; class Actinomycetes; order Streptosporangiales; family Streptosporangiaceae; genus RYN-230. The sequence goes on along the minus strand of CAVQFM010000008.1, from coordinate 336,805 downwards.
CAGCCGGGAGGCTGCTCCGGGCTGCGTTACCAGCTCTACTTCGACGAGCGCGAGATGGACGGGGACATCGACGCCGAGTTCTCCGGCGTGCACGTGGTCACCGACAAGATGAGCGCCCCGTACCTGATGGGCGCGACCATCGACTTCGTGGACACGATCGAGAAGCAGGGCTTCACCATCGACAACCCGAACGCCACCGGCTCCTGCGCCTGCGGCGATTCGTTCCACTGACCTACTGGCCACAGGCCTGCAGACCGGCCGGGAGCACCAGCTCCCGGCCGCGCTGGTTTCCGGGCCGCCGCCACGTGCCTTAGAGTGCCGCAGTGCGCATAGCCATCACCGGGTCCATCGCGACCGATCACCTGATGACCTTTCCCGGCCGCTTCGTGGAGCAGTTCATCCCGGAAAAAATGGACCGGGTATCCCTGTCCTTCCTGGTCAACGGGCTGGAGATCCGGCGCGGGGGAGTAGCCGCGAACATCGCCTTCGGGCTGGGGGTGCTGGGCCTGCGCCCACTGCTGGTCGGCGCGGTGGGTGCGGACTTCGCGCCGTACCGGGCCTGGCTGGCCGGGCACGGCGTGGACTGCGCCGCGGTCCATGAGTCGGCCGTCCAGCACACCGCCCGGTTCGTCTGCACCACCGACCAGGACGGCAACCAGATCGCCTCGTTCTACCCGGGGGCCATGTCCGAGACCGGCGACATCAAGCTGGCCGGTCTCGCGGACCAGCCCGGCGGCCTGGACCTGGTGCTGATCGGGGCGAGCGACCCGCAGGCCATGCAGGCGCACACCCAGGAATGCCGGGACCTGGGCATCCCGTTCGCCGCCGACCTGTCCCAGCAGCTGCCCCGGCTGTCCGGGCCGGAGGTGCGCGCGCTGGTGGACGGGGCGGCCTACCTGTTCTGCAACGAGTACGAGGAAGCCCTGATCGAGCGGAAGAGCGCGTGGACCGGGCCGCAGATCCTGGACCGGGTGGGCGTCCGGGTCACCACGCTGGGCCCGGCCGGCGCCCGGGTCGAGCAGGCGGGCGCGGACCCGGTGCTGATCGGCCCGGTCCCGGAGGTCCGCAAGGCGGACCCGACCGGCACCGGTGACGGGTTCCGCTCCGGGTTCCTGGCCGCGGTGGCCTGGGGGCTGTCCCTGGAGCGGGCGGCCCAGCTGGGCAACATGCTGGCCGTGCACGTCCTGGAGACCGTCGGCCCGCAGGAATACGAGCTGAAGCCGGCCGCACTGGCCGACCGGCTGGGCGCCGTGTACGGCCCGGCGGCTGCGGCCGAGATCAGCGCCCACTACAGCTGAGGCAGCCACCCGTCCAGCCAAACGGCTGGTTCCGCCCACTGATATCCATCCGCCCGCGGCCGGGACAAGCAAGAGGGGGCGGCCCATGCGGGCCGCCCCCTCCGTTCTAGCTGGTCCCTCGCTTACGGCAGCGAGGGCGCATCCTGGATGTAGTGGCTGGGCGAGCCGACCCCGGTGGCGTCGTCGTAGCCGGCGACGGCCTTCAGCCGGTCCTTGCCCACACCGTTCAGGCCCAGGGTCCGCAGGAAGGTGAGCAGCGGGCCCTGCTTGGTGGCCGGGTCGGTGTAGTTGTTGCGCACCATGCCGAGGAGGCCGGGACCCAGCGGGTGGTCGGTCACATCGTTGTAGGCCGGCGACGAGGAGCTGTACGGGGAGTGCGTGTCGAGGTAGTAGATGGCCGGGTTGGCGAACCCGATCGCGCCGCCTACCGCCTGCTGCGCATCCGCCTCGATACCCGCGAACACCGGGCAGGCCACGCTGGTGCCGCCGATCCGGCTCAGCGAGAACGCGAACGTCTTCCCGTTCGGCTGCAGGACCGTCTGGCCGACCAGGATGCCGGTGCTGGGGTCAGCCAGCGCGGACACATCCGGGATCACCCGCATCGGCGTGGAACTGGTCGTGCCGTCCGGCAGCGCGGTGGCCAGGCTGTTCGGCACGATGCCCGCCTGGTACGACGGCTGCGCGTACGTGGTGCTCACGCCACCACCGCCGGACCCGCCGTATCCGGCCGGGTACTTACCAGGCGGGGTGTACTGCCACTTCTTGCCGCCGTTGGCGGTGTGCACCAGCGGGTCGTTGATGGTGCCCCACGAGGTCTCCCACTGGTAGCTCTTGCTCTTGTCCACGGCCAGGCTGGTGCCGCCCACCGAGGTGACCCACGGGCTCTGCGTCGGGGAGTCCACCTGGCGCTGCGGGGAGATCGGGTCTTCGCCGGGGGCCTCGTAGCCGCTGTCCCCGGAGGAGAAGAAGAAGCCGATTCCTTCCAGCGCGCCGAGCTGGAAGATGGAGTCGAACACGTCGCCGATCGTCTCGAAACTCGCGGGCTCACCCCACGAGTTGCTGACGATGCTGGCCAGCCCGTTGTTCACGATCAGCGCGTCGGCCTGCGCCAGGTCGGAGTCCTGGCAGCTGCCCGCGGCCACGTACCGCACGTTGGCGTCCGGGGCCATGCCGTGCACGGACTCGACGTCGAGGGTCTCCTCGCCGTACCAGCCCGCCGCATCGCACTGGTTCGGCCCGGCCAGCGTGTACGGCCCGGCCTTGTACTGCTTGAACTGGCCGGCCCCGAACGGCTGGTCGCCGGTCACCGTGGCGAACTGGTTGGCGTCCGCCTTGATGGTCGGTGAGGCGTAGGCGTCCACGATCGCGACGGTCTGGCCCTGGCCGGTCTGCCCGGACTGGGTGACGCCGTACGCGCTGCGCACCTGGGCCGGGGTGTAGCCACAGTTGGTCCACGGCTGGAACTTGCCGTACGCCTTGGGCTTGTTGGTCGCCACCTTCTGGCCGTAGTAGGTGGAGCACGGCGGGGCGACCCAGTAGTTCGGGCCAGGCGGCGGCAGGGCCGGCTTGATCTGGCTCTTCGCGGTGTCCAGGCCAGCCACCGCGAGAACCGAGCCGGCTACCGAGGCCGGTGCCGTGGCCGCCTGCTCGGGCGCCCGGGCGGCCTGCCCGCCGGGGCCCCGGTAGGTGCCGAAGCCGACGCCGAAGGCCTTGCTGGCCGCCGCCACCGACCCGCGCACCGCGATGAACGCGGCGGCCGGGTTCGAGGCGCTGACCCGCGTCACCGACAGGCCAGCGGAGGTGAGCCAGGAGCGCACCGAGGCGACCTCGGCGCTCGTCGGGGCGAACTCGGCCCGGACGCTGGCCGCCGAACGGAAGTGACGGTAGCTGGCACTCCGTGGGTCAGCGACCGCGGCGACCGCCCCGGCCAGCGAGGACGCGTGGTTCGGGGCCAAGTAGACCCGGGCACTGACGGTCCCGCTGGCGGTGCTGCTGAGGCGCTTCGCGGCCACAGCCCACGATGGGTGGGTGTGCGCGATCGCCTTTCTGGGGTTGGCCGCCGACGCGGCCGTGGCCGTGGCAAGGCTGCCGAGCGTGAGCGCTCCGGCAGCTACCGCGGCACCGACCACGCGCAAGCGTGTGACGTGCGGCATGCACATTCCTTCCTGATGGGCTGACCATGGCGCCTGATCACTGTGTCCTGGGTAACAGGCCACAACCGCTATAGGTTCTTCCTCCGGGGCCCGCCGCGCAAGAGTTACGTCACGTCTTGCGCGGACTGTTATCCGTAAATGACTTATGGCAGTTACCTCCCTACTCTCGGTTAGCGCTGAGGTTCTTCATCTGGTCACCACAGGAGCTACACCGTTGCTGCACTCGGGCCGGGTTGGCTGGCCCTCGTCGCCCTGATCCGCTGCCCACCCTGGTGCGGATCAGGGCGGCCCAAGCTTCCGAGGCAGGCGCCGCGGCGCCACAGGAGAACGCATGCTGGCCGGGACCCAGGACCTGCTGACCACCCAGGTACACCGCATCTTCATCCGGGCGACGCCGGAAGAGATCTGGGATGCGCTGACCCGGCCGGGCTGGACGCAGAAGTACGGGTACCGGGCCGCCGTCCAGTACGACCTGCGGCCCGGCGGCCTGTACCTGGCCTTCGCCACCGGTGCGACCCGGCTGCGCGAGGCCCGCGACGTGATCATGGACGGCGAGGTCGTCATCGCCGAGCCGCCGTGGCGGCTGGTGCAGACCTGGCACGCGCTGTTCGACGCCGCGGCCACCGCCGAGTCGGAGACCCGCCTGTCCTGGCAGATCGAGGAAGACGACACGGGCATCTGCACGCTGACCGTCGTCCACGAACTGGCCGGGGCGCCGCGCACGGCCGCGCTGATGGACGGCCGTGACGCGGCGCTCGGCGGCTGGGACTGGATCCTGAGCGATCTCAAGACGCTGCTCGAGACCGGGCGGCCGCTCGGCCGCGCGTGGTAGACCGGCCAGGCACCCCCAGGCGCTTAGCACACTGAGCATTCTTGTCATTACTATTAGTAGTTAAACGGCATGGGCCCGTCTGGCTGGGGTGGGGCGCGGGGTCAGGAGCCGGAACAGGCCGTTAAGCAGGATGGTGGGTTTGCGGTGCGGGCCGCGACCTGACGGCCCCGGCCGGGGGATACCGTGGCGGGGTGGCGCCGATCCTGCTGGCCGCGCCCGCCTACCACGGGCCGCCGGAACTCACCGCATCCCGGGTCTTCACCTCGTGGACGCTGGACCTGCCCGTGCTGCTGGCCGTGCTGCTGGCGGGCGGGCTGTACCTGGCCGGGCTGCGCCGCGTGCGCCGGGCCGGGCCGCCGTGGCCGGCCGCCCGGGTGGCCGCGTTCTACCTGGGCGGCCTGGGCACGCTGATCGTGGCCACCATGTCGTTCCTGGGCGTGTACCAGGGCGTGCTGTTCTACATCCGGTCGGTGCAGACGATCCTGCTGCTGCTGGTGGCGCCGCTGTTCACCGCGCTCGGCCGGCCGGTCACGCTGGCCATCGCGGCCCTGCCCCGGCTCGGGGCGCGGCTGGACGCGGCGCTGCACAGCCGCACCGCGCAGATCCTGACCTTCCCGGCCATCACCACGATGGTGCTGATCGTGGTGCCGTTCGTGCTGTACTTCTCACCCTGGTACGCGGCCAGCCTGCAGCACACCGCGGTCCGGGAGGTCACCTACCTGGCCCTGCTGGCGCCCGGGTTCGTGTTCTTCTGGATGTTCCTGCGGGTGGATCCGGTGCCCCGCGCTTACACCTACCTGGTGGCCCTGTGGGTCAGCGCGGCCGAGGTGGTCGGTGACGCCGTCCTTGGCCTGGCTGTGCTCGCCGACCAGAACCTCATCGCCGGGGCGTACTATCGCGCGCTGGCCCGCCCATGGGGCCCGGGCCTGCACAGTGACCAGATCATCGGCGGCGGTGCGCTGTGGGTGCTCGGCGACATCGTCGGGCTGCCCTTCCTGGCCGCCCAGTTCTTCCACATGATCAGGGAGGACCAGACCGAGGCGGCCCGGGTGGACGCGGAACTCGACGCGGTGCAGGTTGAGGCGGCGGGGGCAGACGAGCCGGATCCGGCGACCACACCCTGGTGGGAACGGGACCCCAGGTTCACTGACCGGTTCCGGCGCGCTCAGTAGGTGCGCTTGACCAGGAACGCCCAGCCGCGGGGCAGGGCCGTCTCCACCACGAACTCCTGGGACTTCATCATGCACCAGGCCGGGATGTCGGTCTGGGCGGCTGGGTCGTCGGCCAGCACGGCGACGGTGGCCCCGATGGGAACCTCCCTGATCCGCTCGGCGAGCATGATGATCGGGATGGGGCACTTCCGGCCCAGCGCGTCAATCGTCAGCATCGGTGCTGGGCGCGTCGGGGGGGTCATGCGCTTGCCTCTCTGTACCGGTCCGAGCGAGTGCTGTCCGGTGCGCTCGGCGCCGTTTCCGGTAAGACGCTGACAATACCCTCCTGCGCGGGTGCCGGCTCGCCAGACGCCCGCTTGCATCGTGCCACGGGGAAGCGATACCCGCACGTCGGCATGGATAAGCACACCTGGCCCAGGACACGCGGGCCCGCAATCGGGGTCCCCCGCGAGGCGGGCCGGCCTCGCGCGATACTGTTTGCACGACAGCCTGTAGGACGAGCCATCACCTGCCCGCGTGGCGGGAGTCATTCCGCTGGGAAGGCAACCTGTGAGTCCCACCCCCAGCGCCCCACGCCGAAGGGGCGCGCACGCTCCGGGCCAGGCGCCCGGCCTGGAAAAAGCCGCCGTGGCCGACGGCGGGCCAGCCCGCCCGGCTGGCGCCCGGCCCGCTGGCCGGCTGCGCCGCTGGGCGCCGGTCACGGTGCTGATGACCGCCGTGATCCTGGGCACCGCGGGCTGCCAGTCGACCACGTTCACCCGGCTGGGCCTGCCGGTGCCGGTCACCAAGCAGGGCGAAGTCGTGGTCACCTTGTGGCGGGGCAGCTGGATCGCCGCGTTCGGCGTCGGGGCTGTCGTCTGGGGCATGATCCTGTGGGCGGTGATCTTCCACCGGAAGCGCACGGACCGGCCGCCCCGGCAGGTGCGCTACAACCTGCCCATCGAGATCATGTACACGGTCGTGCCGTTCATCATGGTCGGCGTGTTCTTCTTCTTCACCGCCCGGGACGAGAACTTCATCAACGCGCTGCCGTCGCGCCCGGACGTCACGGTCACCGTCACCGGGTACCAGTGGAGCTGGCAGTTCCAGTATCCCGGGTTCAAGGTGCCGGGCTCGCCCACCGGGGTGGTCACCGAGCAGGGCGTGCCCTGGCCGGGCCGGCTGCCCACGCTGGTCATCCCGGAGAACCGGACGGTCCGGTTCAACCTCGTGTCGCTGGACGTGGTGCACTCGTTCTGGATCGTCCCGTTCGAGTTCAAGCGGGACGTGGTCCCCGGTCACCCCAACCACTTCGCGGTCACCCCGATCAGGACCGGCACCTTCATCGGCCGGTGCACCGAGCTGTGCGGCGTCTACCACAGCCGGATGCTGTTCACGGTGAAGATCGTCACCCCGGCCCAGTTCCAGCGGTGGATCAGCGCACAGCAGCAGTTGCAGCAGAAGTCAGCAGGGAGTGCCTAGCCCATGACTACCGTCGAGCAGCCCGTCCAGGCCCACGCCCCTGCGGGATACCGCAAGGGGTCACTGCTGGCCAGCTGGCTGTCCACCACCGACCACAAGATCATCGGACACCTGTACCTGATCACCTCGTTCGGCTTTTTCCTGATCGGTGGCCTGATGGCCATGATCATGCGGGCCCAGCTGTTCGGGCCGAACAACCACATCGTGTCCGACTCGCAGTACAACGAGCTGTTCACCATGCACGGCACGATCATGCTGCTGCTGTTCGCCACCCCGCTGTTCGTCGGGTTCGCCAACGAGATCATGCCGCTGCAGATCGGCTCCCCGGACGTGGCGTTCCCCCGGCTGAACATCCTCAGCTACTACTTCTTCCTGTTCGGCGGGCTGATCCTGCTGATCAGCTTCCTCACCCCGGGCGGTGCCGCGCAGTTCGGCTGGTACGCCTATTCGCCGCTGACCAACCAGGTCTACTCGCCGGGCATCGGCGGCGACATGTGGATCATGGGCCTGACCCTGTCCGGCCTGGGCACGATCCTGTCTGGGGTCAACTTCATCACCACGATCGTCTGCATGCGCGCCCCGGGCATGACCATGTTCCGGATGCCGATCTTCACCTGGAACATCCTGCTGACCAGCGTGCTGGTGCTGCTCGCGTTCCCGGTGCTGGCGGCCGCGCTGCTGGTGCTGGAGATCGACCGCAAGCTCGGCTCCCAGGTGTTCTCGGCCTCGTCCGGGGGGGCCATCTTGTGGCAGCACCTGTTCTGGTTCTTCGGCCATCCCGAGGTCTATATCGTCGCCCTGCCGTTCTTCGGCATCGCCACCGAGGTGCTGCCGGTGTTCAGCCGCAAGCCGATCTTCGGCTACAAGGGCCTGGTCGGCGCCACGATCGCCATCGCCGGCTTGTCCACGACCGTGTGGGCGCATCACATGTTCACCACCGGCGCGGTGCTGCTGCCGTTCTTCTCGTTCATGACGTTCCTGATCGCGGTGCCCACCGGGGTGAAGTTCTTCAACTGGGTGGGCACGATGTGGCGGGGCCAGCTGACGTTCGAGACGCCGATGCTGTTCTCCATCGGCTTCCTGGTGGTCTTCCTGTTCGGCGGGCTGACCGGGGTGATCCTGGCCTCGCCGCCGCTGGACTTCCACGTCAGCGACTCCTACTTCGTGGTCGCGCACTTCCACTACGTGCTGTTCGGCACGGTGGTGTTCACCATGTTCAGCGGGTTCTACTTCTGGTGGCCCAAGTGGACCGGGAAGATGCTGGACGACACGCTGGGCAAATGGCATTTCTGGCTGGTGTTCATCGGGTTCAACATGACGTTCCTGGTGCAGCACTGGATCGGTGTCGAGGGCATGCCCACGGCGGATCGCGAACTACCCGTTCCTGCCGGGCGACGTGACCACGCTGAACCAGATCTCCAGCATCGGCTCCTGGATCCTGGGCGCGTCCACGTTCATCTTCCTCTACAACATCTACAAGACGTGGAAGTACGGGGAGCAGGTCACCAAGGACGACCCGTGGGGCTACGGCAACTCGCTGGAGTGGGCGACCTCCTGCCCGCCGCCCCGGCACAACTTCACCCGCATTCCGCGGATCCGGTCCGAGCGGCCCGCGTTCGACTTGCACTACCCGAACGTCCAGTCGGGGCGGACCCATGACCAACGCCTCGCGGCGCGCAAGTGACCGGGCCGATGGCCTCGACTGGCCGAGGAGTGGCAGATGAGGTTTGAGGGATCGATGTTCATCGGGTGTGCGGTGTTCTTCGGCGCCTCGGACATCGTCTACTGGTACTTCTCCAAGGACCCGACCGGTACCACCGCGCTGGCGCTGGCCGTCGGGCTGGCCTTCCTGACCGGGTTCTACCTGCTGTTCACCGGGCGCCGGCTGCCGCCCCGCCCGGAGGACCGGCCGGATGCCGAGATCGCCGAGGGAACCGGGGAACTCGGCTTCTTCAGCCCGCACAGCTGGTGGCCGCTGTTCGTCAGCCTGGCCGCCGCCACCGCCGCGCTCGGGGTGGCCATCGGCTGGTGGCTGTTCCTCATCGGCTTGCTGGGCCTCTTCCTCACCGTGATCGGCTTCGTGTTCGAGTATTACCGCGGGACCTTTGCCCACTGACCGCAATCCACCCCATTCTGGGCGCCCGGTTTGGTCAATTATTGGTTAGGCGCAGGGCGTGTTGGTTTTGGCTGCCGGAGCGACGGAGAGTAACTTAAGGGACTCTTGCTCGGCAGAGGGGTTACGACATGTCGGGGGACATAACACGTTCTGCTCCGCTACGGGGGCATCTGCTGCATCAGCGCGCCACGTGGGTGGCGGCCGCCGGGACCGGGGCCGCTGGCCTGCTGCTGATCAGTGCGTGCTCGGGGGGCGGGGCCGCGCCGAAGACCGTCGCGGCCAGCCCGGCGGCCCGGCTGACGATCACCACCGGGAACCTGACGTTCCGGTCGCCAGGTGGCGCCGGGGAGCATGCCGCCGGGGCCGCGTCGCCGCAGGCCCCGGTGGACACCCGCCCGGATCTGGGGGTCCGGGTCTCGGTGGCCGGCGGCAGGCTGGCGGACGTGACCGTGCGCACCCCGGCCGGGAAGGTGGTGCCTGGCACGTTCGGCAGCCTGCCCGGCACCTGGCAGACCGACTGGGCGCTCCGGCCAGGGCAGACTTACCGGGTCACCGCGACCGCGATCGGCGCGCACGGCCACCACACCAACCTGGCCAGCACCTTCCGCACCTTCCGGCCTGCCCGCGGCTTCACCGCCTCCACGACCATCACCCGGAACGAGGTCGTGGGGGTGGGCATGCCGATCATGATCACCTTCAGCCGGCCGATCAGGGACAAGACGGCGGTCGAGCGGTCGCTGCAGATCTGGTCGAGCAAGCCGGTCACCGGGGCCTGGTACTGGATGGACAGCAAGACCGTGTGGTTCCGGCCGAAGCACTACTGGCCCCGGCACACCCAGGTGCGGTTCACCGCGCACCTGGCCGGTGTCCAGGCCGCGCCCGGAATGTACGGCCGGGCCAACCTGACCCAGAAGTTCCGTATCGGCAACTCGCTCATCGCGGTGGCCAACACCGCCACCCATCACATGCGGGTCTGGTGGAACGGCAAGGTGATCGGCAACTGGCCGATCAGCACCGGCCGGCCAGGCTTTTCCACGGCCAACGGCCGCTACCTGTCCTTCGCCAAGGCTAACCCGGTGGACATGAACTCGGCCACGATCGGCATCCCGCCCGGCTCACCCGGCTACTACAACGAGCTGGTGTATGAAGCGGTGCAGTTCACGATGAGCGGGACCTACATCCACAGCGCGCCCTGGTCCGTGGGCGAGCAGGGCATCGTCAACGTCAGCCACGGCTGCGTCAACGTGGCACCCGGCAACGCCACCTGGTACTACAACCACTCGGTGCTGGGCGACCCGGTCACCGTGGTGGGCAGCCCGGTCCGCGGCACCTGGGGCAACGGCTGGACCATCTACTTCCTGAGCTGGCGCCAGCTGGTGGCCGGCAGCGGCACCGGGGACGCGGTCCTGGCCGACAGTACCGGCAGCCGCTTCATCCCGGGCCCGGCGGCCACCCCGGTGACCTACCCGCAAACCCAGCGCGTCAGCCCGCGCTAGCCCGGCCCTGCCGGTAACCCCGGCCCGTCCCCTAACCCGGCCACGTCCACAGGTGGGGGGCCGGGCTGGGGCGGGTGCAGGCTACTCGGAGTCGGTGCTGGGGCCGTCGGCGGGGTGATCCGGGCTGGCCCCGGACGACGGGCCGTCGCCGGCGGTCACGGCGGCGCGCTCGGGTTCGCCCTGACCGATGGCGCCGTGGCCGTTGCCGTGCCCGTTCCCGTGGCCGTCACCGGCCGGCGGTGCCCCTTCGAGCAGCACGCGGGCGAACCGCAGCCGGAGCTTGCCGACCGCGCCCCGGGTGCCCGGCGCGGGCACCCCGTCCGCGCCTTCGTCCGCCGCGGGCAGCGGGATCGCGTAGTCCTGCCGGGCGGCCAGCACCGCGCGGTCCTCTTCCGGCAGGGGCCGCTCTTGCTCGACGAACTCACCCTCGGGGGTCATCCGGACGATGCCGGTCTCGTAGCCGTGCAGCAGCGACTGCGCGTCCTTGCGCTGCAGGCCGAGGCAGATCCGCTTGGTCACCCAGTACGCGACGATCGGGCCGATCAAGACCGCGTACCGGGCGATCTCCGTGGTGAGGTACAGCGAGATACTGAAGTGGTCGGCGATGACGTCGTTGGCGCCTTCCAGCCACAGGATCCCCCAGAACGTCACCACGGCCACGCCGATCCCAGTCCGGGTGGCCGCGTTCCGCGGCCGGTCGTTGACGTGGTGCTCCAGCTGGTCGCCGGTGAGCCAGCGTTCCAGGAACGGCCAGAGCGCGGCGCCGGTGAAGATCAGCCCCAGCGGCACCAGCGCCGGGATGAGCACGTCCCAGGCAAAGGTATGCCCCCACAGGTTCCACGACCAGTTGGGCATCACGCGGAGTGAGCCTTCGAGGAACCCCATGTAGAAGTCGGGCTGCGAGCCCGCGGATATCTCCGCCGGGTTATACGGCCCGTACAGCCAGATCGGGTTGATCTGGGCGAACGTGGACAGCAGGGCCAGCACGCCGAAGATGAACAGGAAGAATGCCCCGGTCTTGGCCATGAAGTACGGGTACATCGGCTGGCCGACCACGTTATAGCTGGTGCGCCCCTTGCCCGGCATCTGGGTGTGCTTCTGGTGGAACATCAGGAACAGATGCGCGCTGATCAGGGCGAGCAGCAGCGCGGGGATCAGCAGCACGTGGATGATGTACAGCCGCGGGACGATGTCATGACCCGGGAACTGCCCGCCGAACAGGAAGAACGACCCATAGGTGCCGACGATCGGGATGCCGAGGAGCACGCCTTCCAGGATCCGCAGGCCAGTGCCGGACAGCAGGTCGTCGGGCAGTGAGTAGCCGAACAGGCCCTCCAGCAGGGCCAGCGTGAACATCACGATCCCGATGAGCCAGTTGAGCTCGCGCGGCTTGCGGTAGGCGCCGGTGAAGAAGATCCGGATCATGTGAATCATGATCGCGGCCAGGAACAGGTTCGCCGCCCAGTGGTGGATCTGCCGCATGAGCAGCCCGCCGCGCACGTCGAAGCTGATGTTCAGCGTGGACGCGTAGGCCTCGCTCATCCGCACGCCGTCGAGCTTGGTGTAGGTCCCGTGGTAGATCATCGACGTCATGCTGGGCTTGAAGAAGAACGTCAGGAACGTGCCGGTGAGCAGCAGGATGATGAACGAGTAGAGCGCGATCTCGCCGAGCAGGAACGACCAGTGGTCCGGGAACACCTTCCGGAGGAAGGTCCGGGTCCCCTTGGCCGCGTGCAGCCGGTCGTCCAGGAACGTCCCGGTGCCCCCCAGCAGCTTGGCGACCGGGCCCTCAGGAGCCCCGTTGATACTGCTCATCCCCGCTCCCAGAAGCTTGGGCCGACCGGCTCCTTGAAGTCGCTCAGCGCCACCAGATACCCCTCGGAGTCCGTGCCCATCGGCAGCTGCGGCAGGGGCCGGTTAGCCGGGCCGAACAGCACCGTGGCGCCCTGGGTGGCCTCGAACGTGGACTGGTGGCACGGGCACAGGATGTGGTGGGTGGTCTGCTCGTACAGTGCCACCGGGCAGCCGACGTGGGTGCAGATCTTCGAGTAGGCGACGATGTTGTCCACCGTCCAGTTCAGGTTGGTCGGGTGCTTGAGCTGCCCCGGCTCGAACTTGATGATGATCACCGCGGCCTTGGCGATCTCGTCGTCGTTGTCCTGGTAGCCCTCGGGGATGACGGTGATCATTCCGCCGGGGGAGTCGAAGTCGGCCGGGCGGATCGGGGCGTTGGTGGCCGCGATGGTCAGCCGCAGCCCCTTGCGCCACACGGTGTGCCGCAGCGTGGTCCCGGGCAGCGGGCCGAGGTCCCGGAACAGCACGATGGGCGCCAGCCCGAGCGGAATGCTGGCCGCGATCAGGGTCCGGCGCAGGATCGGCCGCTTGACGAACTGGCTGGTGTCCGCGCCCTCGCGGAACGTCTCCACGAACGCTTCCCGGTCCGGCTCGGGCGAGCGCATCGGGTGCCGGTCCTCGGTGCGCTCCACGTCCGGCATCAGCCGCCGGACCCAGATGACCGCACCTACCGCCAGGGCGAGGAACGCGACCGCCATGGAGGTGCCCAGGGCCAGGTTGGACCGCAGCACCCGGACCAGTGAGTGGCCGACCGGCAGGCCGATGTAGGCCGCGATAAACCCGATGCCCGCCAGCATGGACAGGATGAACAGCGCCGCCACGATCCGCTCGGCGCGCTTGGCGCCGGCCATGTCCTCCGGGTCGGCGGGCAGTTCGCGCGGAGCCGGGGGCGGGGTGTCCGCACCGGCCGTACCCAGCAGCGTCCGCTCCTCGGCGGGGGGCGGCGTGCCGATCACCCGGTGCGGGGCCCGTGACCGCTCCTCAGCGCCCTCGGGCAGGGAGACGTCCGGGCCGTGCTCGCCAGTGCCGCTCATCGGTGTGACCTGCGCTTTGCCGTAATCCACATCGAGGCCAGAATCAGCGCCCCGATCCCGCCAATCCAGCCGACCAGCCCCTCGGTCACCGGCCCGATGCGGCCGAGACTGAACCCGCCCGGGTTCGGCTCTGAGCGCGTCTGCGTGACGTACGCGATGATATCGCGCTTCTGACTGGGAGTAATCGTGCCGTCGTTGAACACGGGCATGGCCTCCGGGCCAGTCTGCATGGCCGTGTAAATCTGGGTCGGCGTGGACGCAGTGAGGGCGGGCGCGTATTTCCCGTAGGTCAGCGCCCCGCCAGCGCCCACGAAGTTGTGGCACTGCGAGCAGTTCTCGGTGAACAGTTCCTGGCCCAGGCCGGGGTCAGCGCCGGCCGTGCTCACCTGGGCCGCGGACGGGATGGGCGGACCGCCGCCCAGGGCCTGGATGTAGGCGGCGATGGCCCGCGTCTGCTGGTCGTTGAACACCGGTGGCTTGCGCGCCATCTCGGCCTCAAGTTCCTTGGCGGGCATCCGGCCGGTGCTGACCTGGAAGTAGACCGCAGCGCCACCGACCCCGATCAGGCTCGGGCCGGTGGCCGTGCCCTGGGCCATCAGCCCGTGGCAGCTGGAGCAGTTCTGCACGAAGAGCGTGCGGCCCTGGGCGATCTGCTGCGGGTTGGCGGCATTCCCGGCCGCGCTGGCCGGGCTGCCGTGCGCGGTGAGCGCCGCGTACGTGCCGCCAATTCCGATGAGCCCAAGCAGCACCACGGCGTATCCGGCGATCGGGCGCCGCCGCATGGTGATCCAGCTCACTGCTGCCTCGTCTTCTGGTCAGTGCTCTTCTGGTTTAGGGGAGGAACCGCGTCTGGTCATGCATCCGGCCAGTCGCGCTAGTGGATGAGGTAGATCGTGGTGAACAGGCCGATCCACACCACGTCCACGAAGTGCCAGTAGTAGGAGACGACGATCGCGCTGACCTGCTGCTCGTGGGTGAAGGTCTTGGCCACGTAGGTGCGGCCCAGCACGAACAGGAACGCGAGGAGCCCGCCGGTCACGTGCAGGCCGTGGAACCCGGTGGGGATGTAGAACACCGACCCGTAGGCGCTGGAGCTCAGGGTCAGGTGCTCATCGCGGATCAGGCTCAGGTACTCATAGCCCTGGCCCAGCACGAAGTACAGGCCCATCAGGAACGACAGCCAGTACCACTCGCGCAGGCCCCAGCGTGACACCTGCCAGATCCGGCCCGCCCGGCCGATCTGGCCGCGCTCCACGGCGAACACCCCGAGCTGGCAGGTGACGCTGGACAGCAGCAGCACGGTGGTGTTGATCGAGCCCAGGGTCAGATCGAGGTGCGCACCCGGCCAGGGAAGGCCTTCGCCCTTGTCCACCGAGCGGATGGTGAAGTACATCGCGAACAGCGCCGCGAAGAACATGAGCTCCGAGGACAGCCAGATGATGGTGCCCACGCTGACCAGGTTCGGCCGGGCCGATGGCGGGCGCGGAGTGGGTGCCTTCTCGGTGACGGATGCGGTGGCCACGCGCTCATTATTACGACAACCCGTAGGCGAGCGTCGGCCGACCCCCCGTGTCGGTACCATCCAGTTCATGAAGGTAGTCGTTTACAGCCATGATGCGGACACCAGGGCCCGGATACAGCTCGCCATCGGCCGCCGGCCCGCGCCCGACGTGCCCGAAGCCGAGATCATCCCGGTGGCCACCGAGCCGGCCCTGTTCCGGCTGCTCGACGCGCGCGGGGTGGACGTCATGGTGCTGGACGGCGAGGCGCAGCCCGCGGGCGGCATGGGCGTGTGCCGCCAGGCCAAGGACGAGATCCACGACTGCCCGCCGGTGCTGCTGGTGATCGGCCGGGCCGACGACGGCTGGCTGGCCACCTGGTCCGGGGCGGACGCCGTGACCAGCCACCCGATCGACCCGGTGGCGTTCGCCGCGGCCCTGGCGGGCGTCATGCGGCAGCGCGCCGGGCAGCTCTCCGCCCAGGCGTGAGCTGAGCTTGCTGGCGAAGGGGCCGCAATGCACCGGACGCCGTCCTGGCCCGCCCTGATCGGCGCGCTGATCAAGGGCGAGACGCTCAGCCCGGACGAGGCCGCGTGGGCGATGGACGAGATCATGGACGGCGCGGCCACGCCCGTCCAGGTCGCCGGGTTCGGCGTGGCCCTGCGGATCAAGGGTGAGACGGTCAGCGAGATGACCGGGCTGGCCCAGGCGATGCTGCGGCACGCTACCCCGATCGACGTGCCTGGCCCGGTGGTGGACCTGGTCGGCACCGGGGGAGATGGCGCGCACACGGTCAACATCTCCACGATGGGCGCGATCGTGGCCGCGGCGGCCGGGGCCCGGGTGGTCAAGCACGGGAATCGCGCTGCCTCCTCCAGCTGCGGGGCCGCCGACGTGCTCGAGGCGCTCGGCGTGGCCATCGACCTGCCGCCGCAGGCCAGCGCGCGGCTGGCCGAGGAGACCGGCATCTGTTTCCTGTTCGCGCCGCTCTATCACCCGGCCCTGCGGTACGCCTCGGTGGCGCGCAGCGAGCTCGGCGTGCCCACCGTGTTCAACTTCCTCGGCCCGGTGACCAACCCGGCGCGGCCCGCTGCGCAGGCGGTGGGCGTGGCCGATCCGCGGATGGGCGAGGTCATCGCGGGGGTGCTGGCCGGGCGGGGGTGCAGCGCGCTGGTATTCCACGGCGACGATGGCCTGGACGAGCTGACCCCGACCACCACCTCGACGGTCTGGGTGGTGAACGGCGGCACGGTGGAGCGGACGGTTTTCGACCCGGCGGTCGCGCTCAACCTGGGCCGGGCCCGGCCGGAAGACCTGCGGGGCGGGGACAGTACGCACAACGCCGCGGTGGCCCGCGCGGTCTTCACCGGGACCCCGGGCCCGGTACGGGACACGGTTGCGCTCAACGCGGCTGCGGCGCTGGCCGCCGCGGCCGGGGTGCCCAGCGCCGAGGCACTGGGCAAGGCCATGGCCGAGGCGTTCAGCCGGGCCGCGGCCGCGCTGGACTCGGGGGCCGCGGCTGACCTGCTGGACCGCTGGGTGGCGCGCAGCCAGGAACTCGCCGGGCGGTCCGGCTGACCGCTGCTCAGCTGTTCTGGTAGCCGAGCGCGAAGGCCGCTTCCAGGTCGTGCCGGGAGTAGGTGCGGAACGCGATGTGCGTGTCGGTGTGCGTCACCCCGGGAACCCGGTTCAGCCGGCCCGGGATCACGTCGGCCAGCTCCTCGTGGGCGCGCACCCGGACCAGCGCCACCAGGTCGAAATCGCCGGTCACCGAGTAGACCTCGGTCACCTGCGGGATCTGCGCGATGGCCTCCGCGGTCTCCGGGATCCGCGCCACATCGGCCTTCACCAGCACGATCGCGGTGATCACTGCTGCCTCCTCCGGCGCCGTTGCCTGGGACGAAGCGTACCGCTGCTCAGCGGGCCAGCCGGGCGCCCGGCACCGGTCCGCCGCCAGCCTCGGCGGCGCAGGGGGCGGCCCGGGCCGGCCCAGCGGTGCCGGGCAGTGCGTTCTCCGGCAGTGCGGTGTCCGGCAGCCTGCTCCCGGGCCCGCTCCGGTCCGGTCCGGGCGGCCCGCCGCCCCGCCGCCGCTCGGCCCGCCTGCGCTTGGCCTGGGCCCGCCGGAACTGGGCCAGGGTGGCCGTGCCGCCAGCCGTCAGCCGGCCCAGCAGGCTGGTCAGCACCGCGGCCGTCGCCTGGGCGTCGGCGAGCGCCCGGTGCCGCGGCCGGACCGGGGCGCCGAAGAAGTCCGCCAGCGTGGCCAGCTTGCAGTTGGGCACCTCGCCGTCGGCCAGCACATGGCGCGCCACGGCCACCGTGTCCAGTACCGGCCCGGCCGGCCAGGACAGCCCGCAGCCGGCGCACGCGGCGGCCAGGAAGGCCATGTCGAACGGGGCGTTGTGCGCGGTGAGCACGCCGCCCCGGGCGAACTCGAGGAAACTGGGCAGCACCGTGCACAGCGGGGGAGCGGCCGCGGCCATCTCGTTGCTGATGCCGGTCAGCGCCACGATGTCGTCCGGGACGGGCTGGCCCGGGTTGACCAGGGCGGTGAATTCGCCCTGAACCTGCCCGCCGCGCAGCCGGACCGCGCCGATCTCGGTGATCCGGTGCTCACGCGGCGACCAGCCGGTCGTCTCCACGTCGACGATGACGAACTCGACCGCGTCAAAGGGCAGCCGCTGGATTCCTGGTCGGCGCGGATGGCGCAGGCGCGCCCAGGCCGCGGCAACCCAGTCCCGGATGATCACATTCTCACGGTAGGCCCAGCTACCGACACTCTGCGCCACGGCGCGCCGGCCTGACGGCCAGGCCGGTCCTGGCGGGGGTGGGCTGGCCGCGCGATGCCACGGTGCGGTGGGCCTGGTGCGGTGGCCTGGTGCGGGCCCGCGTGCGGATGGCCTGGTGCGATGGCGTCCGGTGCGATGGGCCCGGTGCGATGGGCCCGGTGCGACGGCCGGTCAGAGCAGCGCGGCGCGGAAGCACTCGGTCACGTAGGGCAGCGGGAACTCCTCCCGGCCGGCCAGTGCCGGGTGGGTGTCGGCCAGCTCGCCCACCTCGGCCAGGACCAGCTCGCGCTGGGCCGGTGGCATCGTGGCGATGTAGCTGCGCGAGCTGACCAGGTCCAGCAGCCCGGCCCGGCTGATCCGGTGTGCCCACCGTACGGTGAGCCGCTGGACCGGCCCGAATGGCGGGCTGGTGATCCCACCGGTGCGGTCCTCGTCCCGCTCACCCGGGTCGTGCAGGATCCGGCCGAGCCGCGCCACCCAGTCCTCCTGCTCGTCCCGGATGTTCCACACCAGGCCGAGCTGGCCGCCGGGCGCCAGCACCCGGGCCACCTCCGGCACCGCCCGGGACGGATCGACCCAGTGCCACGCCTGGGCGACCAGCACGGCATCCACGCTGCCATCAGCCAGCGGGATCTGCTCGGCCGTCCCGGCCCGCACCGGTACCCCGGGGACCGCGCTGGCCAGCTGTTCCCGCATGCCGGCCAGCGGCTCAACCGCGACCACGTCGAGGCCCCGGCTGACCAGCTGACGGGTCAGCTTCCCCGTCCCCGCGGCCAGGTCCAGTACCCGGGTCGCGCCCGCGGGCAGCAGCCAGTCGATGGCCTCGGCCGGGTAGGTCGGGCGGCCGCGCTCGTAGGCCTCCGCCACCGCCCCGAACGACGTGGCCTGCTGCTGGCGCCGGACATCGGGCTGGTCGTCGTCGGGCATGCCGGAATCATCCCAGGCTCGCCCGGGCTGCCCGCCCACGGGTGCGGTGCATCTGGTCGGTGCGGTGCGCCGTGGGTGGTACCACGCCGCCAGCGCCCCGCGGTCGTGCTGGCCCGGTCCGGGCCAGCACTGTCAGAGGCCCCGCCTAGCGTGTGCACCGACACCCCTGGCGGGGGTGCCGCGACGACCGGGCCAGCCGCTGGCCGGCCCCGGGAGCCAGCCTCAGGAGGAGAGATGCTGATCGACTGTGACCGGTGCGAGATGCGCGACATCGCCTGCCCGGACTGCGTGGTCACCGCGCTGCGCGGCGGCGAGGAGCCGCAGCCGGAGCTGGACGCGGCCGAGTGGCGGGCGCTGCGCGTGCTGGCCGACGCACGGCTGATCTCGCCGCTGCGGCTGCGGCCTGAGGCCCGGGCGTCCTGATCCGGCGGCGGCCGCCCGGGCGGGCCCACGCGGGTCGACCGGCCGGACCGCAACCCACCCGCCGATGGTCAAGCCTGATCACGGGAGTTGGCGAAGCGGTTGAATTCACCTCGCTGGCTTCACTAGTGTCAGGCCCGGCCGGTTTCGCTCCTCAGCCACCACTATGGTGACGGCGGCCGGCCACCGCCGAGTCTCCGCGCTGGCCCAGGACAGCCGGCCGGAGAGCCGGGGACCCACCGGAAGGCAGTGCCGGGCTAGGCCCGGGCCGCGGTCCTCCAGGGGTGAATCGGCCAGGCTGCTTGATGGTTTCCGCCCCGCGGTGGAGACCAGGCCGCAGCCCAGCCGTAGGGCATCTTCCACAGCCCGAACCCGTCAGCTCACCCGGTAGGCGGAGTGGAAGAAGGAGCGTGATCACGTACGTGAGTACGCGTCCAGCTGCCGAGCCTGCCCCTAAGCGCCGCAGAACCCTGCGCCAGGGCCTGGCTATCGGCGCCAGCTTCATCGCCGCCGGGGCCCTGGCCACCTTCGCTGGCTCGGCGGGGGCCGCGCCTAAGCCCACGGTCGCGCAGGTGCAGAAGCAGATCAACCAGCTCACCTCCGCTGAGGACCAGGCTGTCCAGCAGTACGACCAGGCCTCGCAGCAGCTGGCCAGCGCCAGGCAGCGGCTCACGCTGGTCAACCGTGAGGTCAAGGCGGACCGGGCCAAGTTCGAGTCGATGCGCAGCCAGATCGCGGCGATCGCGTCCACCGCCTTCGAGAGCGGCACCATGACCAACATGGGCGCCCTGCTCACCACCGACAACCCGCAGGCCGTGCTGACCCAGGCATCGGTGCTGCTCCAGCTGTCCAGCGACCGGTCCGCCCAGGTGAACGAGTTCCTCTCGGCCGCCCGCCAGCTCAGCGGGGCGCAGCAGACGGCCCGCCGCACCGAGCAGGGGATCGCTTCACTGACCGCACAGCGGCTGGCCCGCAAGAAGTCACTTGGCAAGTCGCTGAACAAGAAGCAGGCGATGCTGGCCACGCTCACCGCCTCGCAGCGGCCGCGGTCACGCCCGGCGCCGGGGGGAGCACCTCGGCGGTGAACCACGTGCCGGTCAGCGGCGCGGCCGGCAAAGCCGTGGCCTTCGCGTTCATGGTCCTCAACGCGCGCACGCCGTACGTGTACGGGGGCACCGGCCCGCCCGGCCCGGGCGGCGGCTACGACTGCTCCGGGCTGGTCCAGGCGGCCTGGGCCTCGGCCGGGGTGTCCCTGCCCCGGACCACCTATGAGCAGGTAGCCGCGGTCCCGGCGGTGTCCACGTCCGACCTGCAGCCCGGTGACATCCTGTTCTTCGACGGCGATGGGCACGAGGGCATCTACGTGGGCGGCGGCAAGCTGATCGACGCGCCGCAGACCGGCATGGACGTGGAAGAAGTCGCCCTGTCCGGCTGGTACAGCGCGAACCTGGACAGCGCCGCACGGCCCTGAGCCGCGGGCGGTCAGCCGCGGGTGGCGGGCACGCCACCCGCGGCTTCGCCGTTATGATCATGCACACATGCCAAAGGTCCTGATCGTCACCAATGACTTCCCGCCGCGGGCCGGCGGGATCCAGTCATTCGTGCACGCGCTGGCGCTCCGGCTGCCCCCCGGCCAGGCCGTGGTGTACGCGCCGGCCTGGCCGGGGGCCGCCGAGTTCGACCAGCAGCAGCCGTTCCCGGTGCTCCGGCACCCGACGTCGCTGATGCTCCCGGTGCCCGCCGTCCGCGACCGCGCCACGGCGGCGCTGACCGAGCACGGCTGCGACCGGGTGCTGTTCGGCGCGGCGGCCCCGCTGGGGCTGCTGGCCCCCGCGCTCCGCCAGGCCGGGGCGGACCGGATCGTCGCGGTCACCCACGGGCATGAGGCGGGCTGGGCCGCGCTGCCCGGCGCCCGGGCGCTGCTGCGCCGGATCGGTGACTCGGTTGACGTGGTCACCTACCTGGGCGAGTACTTCCGGGTCCGGCTGGCCCGCGCGCTGTCCCCGGCGGCGGGCGCCCGGATGGCCCGGCTGGCCCCGGGCGTGGACACGGCGGTGTTCCGGCCCGGCCCGGGCGGCGCCGCGATCCGGGACCGGCTCGGCCTGGCTGGCCGGCCCGTGGTGGTGTGCGTATCCCGGCTGGTCACCAGGAAAGGGCAGGACACCCTGATCCGCGCCTGGCCCGCCGTGCGGGCCGCGGGCGGCGACCCGGTGCTGCTGCTGGTGGGCAGCGGCCCGGCCGACCGCAAGCTGCACCGGCTGGCCCGCCAGCTGGGCGTGTCCGGGTCGGTGCGGTTCACCGGCCAGGTCCCCGCGGCCGACCTGCCGTCCTACTACGGCGCGGGTGACGTGTTCGCGATGCCGTGCCGGACCCGCCGCGGCGGCCTGGACGTCGAGGGCCTGGGCATCGTGTACCTGGAGGCCTCGGCGACCGGGCTGCCGGTCATCGCCGGCGATTCCGGCGGCGCCCCGGACGCCGTCATCCACGGGGAAACCGGCTATGTGGTGCCCGGCGGGTCAGTGGGCGCGGTGGCCAGCCGGCTCACCCAGCTGCTCGCCGACCCGGCCGCGGCCCGGGCCATGGGCGAGAAGGGGCTCGCCTGGGTGGACCGGGAATGGCGCTGGAACCTGGTGGCCGGCCGGCTGGAGCAGATCCTCGCGGGCTGATCGCGGGGGGTTCCGGGGTGTGTCCCCGGGCCGGCACCTAGGCGTACAGCGCGTCGATGTCGTCGGCGAACGCCTTGCTGACCACGCCACGGCGGACCTTCAGCGAGGGGGTCAGCGTCCCGGCCTGCTCGGTGAAGTCCACCGTCAGCACCCGGAACCGCCGGATCGACTCGGCCCGGGACACCGCCTTGTTGGCGTCGTCCACTGCCGCCTGGATCTCGGCGTGCAGCCGTGGGTTGGCCGCCAGGTCGGTGACGCTGGCGCCGGCCAGCTCCGGGTGGCGGCCCTGCCAGGCCTCCAGCGCTTCCTCGTCCAGCGTGATCAGGCTGGCGATGTACGGCCTGCCGTCGCCGACCACCAGGGCCTGGCTGATCAGCGGATGCGCGCGGAGCCGGTCCTCCAGCACGGCCGGGGCCACGTTCTTGCCGCCCGCCGTGACGATGAGGTCCTTCTTCCGGCCGGTGACCCGCAGATAGCCGTCCTCGTCCAGCTCACCCAGGTCGCCGGTGTGCAGCCAGCCGTCCCCGTCCAGAATGTCGGCGGTGGCCGCGTCGTTCTGCCAGTAGCCGCCGAACACGTTTGGCCCGGCGATCAGGATCTCGCCGTCGTCGGCCACCCGCATGCTGACCCCGGGGAGGGGCTGGCCCACCGTGCCGATCTCGTTGTGGCCAGGCCGGTTGACCGACGCGGCCGCGCTGCTCTCGGTCAGCCCGTAGCCCTCCAGCACCGTGATGCCGACCCCGCGGAAGAAGTGCCCGAGCCGCTCACCCAGCGGTGCGCCCCCGGACACGGCGTACCGCACCTGGCCGCCGGTGGCCGCGCGCAGCTTGCCGTAGACCAGCCGGTCGTACAGGCCGTGCGCGGCGCGCAGCCGCGTGCTCTGCCGGCCCGGCACCGGCCGCCCCGAGCTGCCCAGCGTGGTGCTCCACTCGATCGCGGTCTGCACCGCTGCCCGGAAGATCCGCGCCTTCAGCGGGCTCGCGGCGGCCTGCAGTTCGGCCGCGTTGTAGACCTTCTCGAACACCCGGGGGACGGCGAGGATGAACGTCGGCTGGAACGTCCCGAGGTCGGCGACCAGCTCGTTGGCACCGGTGTGCCCCAGCACGGTGCCCGATTCCAGGCAGCCCACCTGGATGATGCGGGCGAACGAATGGGCCAGCGGCAGGAACAGCAGCGCGGAGCGCCCTGTCTCGTCGAAGATCTCCGGCAGCGCGCCGATCGCGTTGCGCACGTCGGCGAGCAGATTGGCGTGGGTGAGGCGGCAGCCCTTCGGCCGCCCGGTGGTGCCCGAGGTATAGACGATCGTGGCCAGGTCGCTGGCACCGCACGCGGCCCGCCGCTCGGTCAGCTCAGCGTCGTCGATGGCCGCGCCGTCGCTGGCCAGGGTGTCCAGCGGCTTGCTGCCGGCGGGCGCGGCCCCGACGGAGAGCGAACCGCCGCTGCTGGCCGCCTCGATCAGCCACACCTGCTTGATGGCTGGCAGCCGGCTCAGCACGTCGGAGATGACCTGCTCGTGCCCGGTCTCGACGATCAGCGCGCGGGCGCCCGAGTCGCTGAGAATCCACTCCACCTGCTCGGCCGAGGAGGTCTCGTAGATCGGCACGGTGACGGCGCCGGCCGACCAGATGGCGTAGTCGGTGACCGTCCACTGGTAGCAGGTCCGGGACAGCAGCGCGACCCGGTCGCCCACGCCTATCCCGGCCGCCACGAGCCCCTTGGCCATGGCCGTCACGTCGTCGCGGAACTGGCCCGCGGTCACCGGCTGCCAGCCCTGGCCGCGGCCCACCTTGCGGCGCATGATCTCGGCCTGCGGCTCTCGCTCCGCGCGCTCGAAGACGACGTCGGCCAGGTTGGCGGACGGCGGGATCTCGGCCACAGCGGGAGTGCTGTATTCGCGCATGACAGCTCCTGCCGGTCAGGTTCAACGGTGAACGACATGGACGCTACCCGGTAAGACTCCCGGCAGCTACCAGCAGGTAGCAATTCAGCCTACCCAGGCCGGGCCCTGCCAGTTGTCTCCCCTCGCCTCCCGCCCGACACCCACCTAAGGTCTGCTCAGCGGGAGGAGGGGCAGCGGCGCGGAGATGAGCTACCAGTTTCCCGCGGTGGATAACCGCGGCCGCCGGACAGCGACCACGATGTGGTCCGGCAGGTTGGTGAAAATAGCGAAAGACGCGGGGTCGAACTGGGCCGGCGTGAATACGACCGTCTTCTCTGGCAGTGAGCCCCGCGGTCTCCAGGTCCAGTGTGACTGGCCGCGCCGGAGGATGAACACGTCGATGGCGCCAAACGGCGTGTGCGCGGCCCGGTCGGCGAATGCAGCCGGGTTGCTAACCCGGCTAAGCTGCGTTAGTGCGGCATACCTGGACAGCCACTGGGTGGTCGCGCCCGCCGATGTAGCCGAGACCGCGGCATATCCGGGCCATCTTACGTAGGCGAAAAGCTGCTCGGAGACCGATAGGGTCACTGGCAAGGCATCCGGTCCGTCCACCGAATTGACATCGGCCTCGATAGGGCCGACCGGAAACCAGGGAAAGCGGACTCGTGGTCCGAATCGCGGATATCGGCCATCTGGCAGCGCGTACTTGAACGCCCCAATTGTTTCATACGGTGGCGGGACCGCTGCACGGTTCGCTGCCGGCGGACCACCTGGCATCCAGGCTTGCCACAATCCCACGGCAGTCCACGCGATGAGCAGGCACAGGGCGAAGGCCGGCAGGCCAGACGGGGGGACCCTGGCGGCGGCAAGCCGGCGGATGAGGCCCGGCCACGCCTGAACCGCGGTCAGCACCCCGGCGGTCGCCAGCAGTGGCTCAATCAGCCGGGGCGTGTCCTGCAGCGAGCCGGTGTGCCCCCTAACGACAAAAACCGTGAGGTAAAGCAGCCAGTAGGCGTAGGTGCTCGCGGTCAGCAACAGCAGTGGTGTCGCCCACCAGGTCCGGCTCCGGTACCACGCCAGCCCGGCCAGGCCGGCCAGCTCCAGCGCGGCCAGCGGCGTCATGGCGAGGAAGGGCAGCGGGCTGGCCGAGATCCCGCCGCCGTGGAACATGTCCATCTCCTGGACCCCATGCATGACCGCCCATGCCACGTAGGGGACCAGGTACCACGAGCTGACGACCGCCGCCACCGCAATGGTCAGCACGATATGCCTGAGGTATCTTCCGCGCTCTGGGCTGGCTCGCCAGGTCATCACGATCAGGGCGGCTATGCCTAGCGCACCGTACATGATGTAGGCCCAGTAGAGCACCACGCTGAGGCCGCCGATCACTCCGGCAGGCAGCCAGTGCAGCCTGCCTCGCGGCGGTCGCCCGAACGCCGCGAGCGCCCATGGCGTGAAGATGGCCAGGGCGAGGATCTCATACGCCTTCTGAGGGAGCGCGAAGCTCAGCAGAACCGTGAGTGTAACCGCTAGCGCGACCGGGCCGGGAACAAGACGCCGCCATAGCGCGAAACCGGCTACTACGGCGCCGGAGAGGGTAATCGCCTCTGCCGGGCCGAGCAGTTGCCAGGCGGGCGTGTGTATCAAGGCAGCCGTGTGGCCGATCAGCCACGGGAACAGCGGCGGATAGTGCGAGGGGACTGACGGAACGATCCCGTCGCTGCTGCGCCAGGTGCTCATATACCGGTTCGCCATGCCTGCCATGCGCCCGCCATCGCCCCCCAGCCCACTGAAACCAAAAGGCGTCCCGTGCAGCGCCAGCCGCATGGTGAACGCGATCCATCCGGCGAGCAGCCCGGCCCCCAGACCGCTGACCAGCTCGGCCCGGCCCTGCCAGGCGACGATCGCCATGACGGCAAGACCAGCTACGCCAGCCGCCAGCGGCACCATGGCGGTACGCAAGTCAAAGGGGTTGCCCGGCCTGATCAGACGCACTGCTGCAAAGGCCACCGGCAGGCACACCAGCCAGACGAGCAACGCTGCCAGCGACGGATTCGCCCACCATGATGCAGCGACAGGGCGGTGGCCGAGGTAATCCTGCCTGGGCAGAGAAGCCGCAGCACCCTCTGCGGCACCAAGTGCGGTGCCAACGTCTCCAGACGGTGCCGTCACGCCGTCTGACGCATCGCCAGCTGCCGTCGCGCTAGTCGTGTCATCACGCACCGGTAGTCACCTCGACAATCGGTCCTAATGCGCGGGGGCCGGGGGGTGATAGTAGATGCCGAGCCGGATGAGCCAGACGTGCAGGACCAGGGGGCCAGCGCGCAGCTCGCCGGCGCGCGCCAAGGCTGGCCGGAAAGCGGACAGATGGTGCAGGGCCGTGCGGAATGGTGCCGCCGAGCTGCCGACCAGCAGCAGCTCCGCCGGGCGCCTGCTCTCGAGCTTCTGGCGGTCGCGCTGGGTGAGGTCTGGCGAGTAGCTGTGAAGTCTGTTGAACCCGTCGTGGTACATCCCGACGGCGTAGGTGAGGTAGTCAACGCGGCCCCGTGTCAGCTGCCAGACAAGGAGCTGCTCGCCGCGGTAGGCGGCCGGGCCGACGAACGCCGGCAAAGCGGTGGCGATCCGGTAGCCATCAATGTAGATCGTCCCATTGCCGCCCAGCGCGGTGGAGTAGGCCGGGGCCGGGTCAAACCCGGGATGGGTATGGGGCAGCCGCGGGTGAACCGGGATGGGTGCGACGGTGAGCACCAGGGTGGCGCCAGCGAACGCGGCGAGCGCCAGCCCGATCGCCGTGGCGGCGGCCAGTGGGTGGCGGAGCCTGGCCGAGCCGGCCGCGGCCGCCGCCGCGACGATCACGCCTGCCGCCAGGATGGCCCCGAATGGGATCCAGCCGAATGATGGCACATGCGGGTCGGCCTCGTAGCCGAGCGGGACGGCCAGCAGTACCGCGACGGGCAGCCACCGGGCGAACGGGCGGCCGGACAGCGGCCGGGCCAGCTCCGCGATGGTGATTGCCGAAGCTAGGCAGACCCCCGACCACAGCGTCGAGGACAGATAGTGCTGCTCCAGGGTCTGCACGGTGCCGACGAACTGGAGCAGGGAGTAAACGAGCAACTGCACGGCGGCCACCACCCCGACCAGCAGCACCGGGGTCGGCACCGCGCGACCGCGGCGGGCGACCGCGACCGCGAAAGCGCCGAGCACAGCGGGAGGGACGAGCAGGTAGGCCACGTACGGCGCCCACCGCCAGTTCGCCGAATGCCAATGGGTGGTTTGCGAGGGCTGTGACAGGTAGCGGAGGGCCTGCCAGGTGAGGCCGATGAAGTTGGCGTGGCCGAGCAGCACCGCGGAGGCCACCAGCAGCAGACCGGTGACCGCGACCGCGACTCCGGCCAGCAGGGCCAGGTCACCGGCCAGCCTGGCCCGGTCCCGCAGCAACCGCACGGCCAGGTAGCCAACCAGCGTGGCCCCCACCAGCGGCACCGCGACCCCGTGTGACCACACCGCCATCACGAGCAGCACTCCGGCGGCGGCCAGCCAGGCTCGCCGCCACCGCGGCGCGCACGGCATCGCCAGGCACGCCAGCCCCCCGGCAGCGTAGGAGACCACCGCGCAATCGGCGTAGTCGGTACCCCAGGCGGTCAAGATCACCGTCGAGGAAAGCACCACCAGGATGCCGACCACCCCGGCGGGAGGACCGTACAGGCGGCGCAGCAGCAGGTAGATGGGGCCCACCGCGACCAGCGCGAACAGGTACCGGGTGACGAAGAAACCGGGCACGGCGCCGAAGGCCAGGTAGTCCAGCCGGGCCGGCACCAGGAAACCCACCCGGGCACCCTCGCGCAGCCTGGCCGTCGGGGCCAGGGCGGCGGCGTATCGGGTGAACACGTCGCGCGGATCGACGATGTATGCGGTGTGCAAGGCGGGGTCGGGCAGGACGCTCGGCGCCATCAGCCGAATCCGCAGCACGAGCGCGGCAGCGAGCGGAGACAGCACCACCCCGAGCGCCTCAAGCCAGCCTGCCCACCAAGATCGCCCACGCGCCCGCAACGGCTGATGGGCCGCGCCGGGCTGATCGAGACCGGCGTCGGTTTGCCCGGCACGATCGGACACGGTACCCACAACTCCCCTATAGCGCCGCGCCAAGCGGCCCAGGCCAGGATTCAGATACGCTATGCAGCGCTTTTGCGGCACTATAGTGCCGCTGTGCTAAATAATCGCCGGATCGCTGTTGTCCTACCCGCATACAACGCCGAGACGACCTTGGCGCGAACAGTTGCCGAACTCGACCGCGATGTCGTTGATGAGGTAGTGCTCGTTGACGACGCGAGCACCGATCAGACCATCGCGTTGGCCCACAGGCTCGGCCTGGAGCCGATCGGACACGAGCGCAACCTGGGCTATGGGGCGAACCAGAAGACCTGCTACCGGCGGGCACTCGAGGTC
This sequence comes from uncultured Actinomycetes bacterium, assembly GCA_963711705.1. Taxonomy (GTDB): domain Bacteria; phylum Actinomycetota; class Actinomycetes; order Streptosporangiales; family Streptosporangiaceae; genus RYN-230. Next base: position 308,766 of record CAVQFM010000008.1, on the reverse strand, counting down.
GGCGCGGACGTCATCGTTATGGTGCACCCCGACTACCAGTACACACCGCTGCTGGTCCCGGCCATGGCTTCGATGATTGCCTACGACGTGTATGACTTTGTGCTCGGCTCGCGCATCCTCGCCCAGGACGCGGTGGCCGGCGGCATGCCCCGCCACAAGTTCATCGCCAACCGGGTTCTCACCCTGGCCGAGAACATCGTGCTCGCCCAGAAGCTGTCCGAGTACCACACCGGCCTGCGCGCGTTCAGCCGCCCGCTGCTCGCCGCTCTGCCGTTCGAGCGCAACTCCGACGACTTCATCTTCGACAACCAGATCATTGTCCAGGCCATCGGCGCCGGCGCCCGAATCGGCGAGCTGTCCTGTCCCACGCGCTACGCAGCTGACTCTTCGTCGATCGACTTGATCAGCAGCATCCGTTACGGCCTGGGCGTGCTGCGCACGAGTGCCGAGTACCGGCTCGACCGGTGGGGGCTTCGCCGCTATGCCTACCTTGACCTCGACCCCAGCCATAGCCTCGTGCCGCTGTCGGCCCGCAACTCGAGCGGGCCGGCCGCCGGGGCCGCTGGGTAGCGCGTGATGCGACGCGGCGATGCGGGGGATGGGCCAGGCCCGGGCAGTGCCCGGGAAGCCGTGACCTCAGCATCCAAGGACGGCAGCTCAAGCGCACAGTCATCGGTGATCCGCTCCGGGCAGAGGAAAGACACGGCGTTCAACGGCTCCGTGGCATGGTCACTCGCCCCGGCGCCCCCCACCACCCGCTGTGCGTGGTGCGATCACCGGTTCGACGCTTTTGACAAGCGTTGCGCCGGGAGGGTCTGGTGCGCTCAGTGCGGCGTGGCGACGACGTCGCCGTGGCCAAGCGAGAGGCAACTGGACGAAGCATACGGCGACTGGTATCGCCCGGCGGCCGGCCGGTTCGCGGGCCTGGGAGACGCAGTGCTCCGCCGGACCCGCGCCTCGCTCGCCAATCGCCTGCACCGGACGTTGCCACCAGGCCCCGTTCTCGATGTGGGGGCCGGTGACGGGACCCTCGTTGAGGCCTTCGTGCGCCGCGGCCGCGAAGCTGTCGGTCTGGAGCCGCATGCTTCTGGACCACACCTGCGCGACGCCGGGATCGAGGAGATGACCGGAGGCTGGGCCGCGGTCATCTTCTGGCACTCGCTGGAACACCTTCGCCAGCCTGCGAGGGCCTTGAGCCAGGCAGCAAGTCTCCTTGTCCCAGGTGGGCTGCTTGTGGTCGCCGTGCCCAATGCAGCCAGCCTGCAGGCCCGGGCCTTTGGGGACCGCTGGTTCGCCCTCGACCTGCCTCGCCACCTTGTCCACCTGAGCCCGGCGCCATTGCTGTCCAAGATCGAGGGGCTGGGATTGCGGGTCGAGCGGGTGAGCTACCTGCGGGGAGGCCAGGTTGTCTTCGGGTGGGTCCACGGTCTTGCCGGTCAGCTCCCCGGGCAGCCCGATCTCTACGAGACCATCCGCCGCGGCGAGGCACGCAGGATGGCCCAGACTCCGGCCCGGCGCGGCTACACTCTCGCCGCTGCCGCGGCTGCAGTTCCGCTGGCCCTGGTAGCGACGGGCGCGGAAGCGGTAACGCGATCGGGAGGCACCATATACGTGCAAGCCCGGCGCGAACCGGGGCCGGAACAGGCCTCGGGAATGTGAGCGGCCGTCGCTGGTCGGCGTCGGCCGCCGGCATGCCAGATTCTGTCGGCGCCGGCCGCGGCTATGGCTGGGCCAAGACGACAACAATCAGCCCTGACACGACCAGGAGCGTCCCAGCCCAGGTCCATATGTTCGCCCGTTCGTGCAGGACGAGGACGCTCGCGGTGAGGATCCCCAGATAGCCGAGGGCGTTGAACGGGTAGGCGACGCTCAGCGGCACCCGGGACAGCGCCGCCAGCCAGGCCACCGCCGAGATGCCGAAGACGGCGAGCCCGAGCAGCACCCACGGCGATGTGGCCGCGGCAACGGCCAGCGACCCGTGGGTACCTGCCGCCCGAGCTGATGCGATGCGCATGCCGTGCTTGAGCATGACCTGGCCGCTAGCTGCGGCGGCCACGGCAAACAGCAGCAACGCCGAGCTTCCTATGGTCAACCGATGCCTCCCTGGCGTTTCTTCATGGTCGGGACGCCCCGTTTGGTGGGGCTCCGGTGGCTGCGCCGACCGTCCCACCGACAGCATGGGCAGCCGCATTCCCAGACGGGCCGGGCCGTGGGCGTCAGATGACTTCGGCATTCGCCGCTTCCTCCCAGAATGTCGAACTCACCGGCACGCACCAGACGGACCGGGCCATGGGCCTACCGAACTGTGGATGCGTGTGGCAGGGTGCCGGCGACCTTCGCTCGCATGCACCGTTCCCGACATCCAGTGTCCGTGTCAATGGCCGCCGTGCGCAGCACGGTTGGCACAGCGGTGCAGACATGCTCGATGTCAAACACCTGATCGGCAGAGTGGGCCCGATCCGCTGATCCGGGCCGGGCAGGCGTGGCCACCTAATGCTGGTCACAGGACTATGCCCGGGTGAGGGACGCATCGTGGCAGCTCTGCGGGACCAGGCATTTATGGTGTGCTCATGCGGGTTCACGTGGTCAGCGATGTGCATGGCCGCGCAGCGGCGCTGGCCCAGGCGGGCGGTGCGGACGCCTTCATCTGCCTCGGCGACCTGCTGCTGTTCATCGACTACACCGACCACGGCCAGGGCATTTTCGCCGATCTGTTCGGGGCCGAGGAGACCAGCAGGTTCGTGGCGCTGCGCACGGCCAAACGGTTCGACGAGGCCCGGGAGCTGTCCCGGCGGCTGTGGTCCCAGCTGGACGGCGATCCGTCCGGTCACGTCGAGCAGGCGGCGTCCCGGCAGTACGCGGAATTGTTCGCGGCCATGCCCGACCCGGCCTACCTGACCTACGGCAACGTGGATCTGCCCCGGCTCTGGCCGGGGCACCTGCGGCCGGGCCAGCAGGTGCTGGACGGGCAGCAGGCCAAGATCGGCGACTGGACGTTCGGCTTCGTCGGCGGGGGGCTGCGCTCCGCATACCGCACGCCCAACGAGCTGGACGACGATGTGTTCGCGGCCAAGGTGGCCGCGGCCGGCCAGGTGGACGTGCTGTGCAGCCACATCCCGCCCGCGGTCCCGCAGCTGCTGTACGACGTGGTGGCCCGGCGGCTGGAACGGGGCAGCGAAGCGCTGCTCGAGCACATCCGGCGCACCCAGCCGCGCTACGCCCTGTTCGGCCACGTGCACCAGCCGCTAGCCCGCCGGGTCCGCATCGGGCGTACCGAGTGCCTGAACGTGGGGCACTTCAGAGCCACCGGCCGGCCCTACGTACTGGAGTGGTAAGGCCTGGTCAACGGCGCGGCCGGGCGGCAGCACCCGCCGGTGGCGGTACGCTCCGAGCATGGGCGACAGGACGACGTCGAGCATCTCGATCGCCGCGGGCCAGCCAGAGGTGATGGCGGTGATCGCCGACTTCGCCGCCTACCCGCAGTGGGCAGCTGCGGTCCGGTCGGCGGAAGTGATCCACCGCGACCCCGAAGGCCGGCCCAGCCAGGTCAGGTTCAGCCTGGACGCAGGGATGATCAAGGACAGTTACGTGCTCGGCTACCAGTGGGACGGCGACGCGTCGGTCCGCTGGGACCTGGCTGAACCAGGCACCGTCGTCAGCGCGATGACCGGCGGCTACTTCCTGGCCCGGCAGCCAGCTGGCACCGACGTGACGTACGAGCTGAGCGTGGACGTCCGGGTGCCGCTGCTGGGGATGCTGAAGCGCCGGGCCGAGAAGATGATCATTGACACCGCGCTGAAAGGGCTCAAGTCGCGCGTCGAGGGCCTGCATATGCAGGCCGCGGGCACTGGCAGCGGGCAGCAGCAGGATCAGGACAAGGAAGAGGGCGCGACGTGACGCAGGAGCCCAGGCAGCCGGCCAGTGACCTGGTCGGCGACGTACAGCGATGGCTGCTCCGGACCAGTGCCCGGGGCGTGAGCCGGGGACTGAATGACCAGATCCGGACCGCGCTGCGCGGCGGCGGGCACGGGGACGTGTGGGAGACGGCCACGGCCGACGAGGAGCCACCGGAGTGTGCCTGGTGCCCGATCTGCCGGGCCCGCCGCAGGCTCCGCGAGTCCGGTCCCGGCCTGGCCTCGCACGTGGCCGCGGCGACCGACGTGGTCGGCGTGGTGATGCAGGACGCGGTGTCGGCGTTCGAGGCGGCGGTGGCGGCCGCGGGCCGCCAGGCCCGGCCCCGGTCCGGGCCGCCGGCGGGCGGCGAGGTGTGGGACGTGGCCACCGACGAGCCCGGTTCGCCGTCGCTCGTGGAGCCGCCGGGGGCACCGGCCCCGGCTCAGCCCGCGGCCGGCGGCCAGGCCACCGCCCCGGCCGCGCCGGAGACAGCGGCCGGCCCGGCCGCGCCAGAGCCACCGGCGGGCCCGGAGGTGCCGGAACCGCCGGCACCGGAACCGCCGGCCAGTTCCGGGGACGACGCCCCGGCGGCCGGCAGTTGACCGGCCGGTGCCGTCTTTGCCCGCCCATGGTGCTGGGCGCGCCAGTTTCGTGGCAAGGTGAAGCATGGCGTTAGGCGTTCATACCGTGGGTGGACTGGTCCACTTCATCTTCCGCCTGTTCATCTGGCGGCTGTTCTGGCGCTTCGGGATGCTGATCTGGCATATCCGCACGTTCGGCCCGCCCATCCTGCTGCTGCTCCTGGCGGCACTGGCGGTCTGGATCGTCCTCTGGTGGCGCCGCCGCAACCGGCCCGCGCCGCCGGGCCGTTCTCCTGGCGGGGAAGGCGCGGCGGAAGCAGGCCCGCGCGACTCGTAGGGCAGCTCAGAGGACGGCGCCGTCGTCCGGGCCGGAGTCGCGGGGCGGTCTGTCGCCCATCCTGATCACCAGGGTGGCGAACCCGCCGACGAACGCGGCCACGGCCAGGAACGCGGCCCAGCCCGGTATCACCCAGCCCACCATCGTCGCGATCAGCAGGTAGCCCGGGCCGCCAAACAGGGCCGTCCAGGCCGCCTTCGCGACCGGGTCGAGCGAGGGCAACGGCGGCGGGACCGGGGGGACGAAGTCCGCGTCGTCGTCGCCGGCCGGTGGCGGGCCGGGGCTCGCTGGGCGGATGACCCGGCGGTGGCTGCCCGCCGGCCCCCGGGCGGGCGGGGCGTCCGGGTCCCCGGCACGGTCTGGGCCGGACCCGTCACGGCCGGCCGTGCGGTGGCCGGCCGGCCCGATGCCGGCCGCGCCGTTTCCGCTGGTGCCGTTTCCGTCCGGGCCAGCTGCTGGCGCGCCGCGGCTGAACAGATCCGGCCCCGGTGAGCCGGTGCCAGACCGGTCACGGTCCCCGGTCCCGGGTTCCCCGGCCAGGCCGTCACCGAGGTCGAGTGAGGGGTCGGTGTCGTCATTCAGGCCGGGCATCATCGCCGGGTCGGTGTCCGGCCCGGCATCGAGCCGTGGCCCGCGCGGCCGCGGCGGGGTCAGGTTCTCCCGCTCCGGCCAGGGCAGTTCCCCGCCGTCCGGCTCCGGTTCCGCGGCGTAGTTCTCGATCAGGTCGCGCCAGGCGGCCTCGTCACCACTCTCGCCGCCGGCCACGCCCCGCCCTCCCGCCCGTCACTCCGTCTCCGCGTGACTGTGCGCGCGGATGAAATCGAGGCTACCCGCGAAGATGGCGGGTGCGTCATTGTCCAGGGTCGCCACGTGGTAGCTGTCCGGGCAGTCCCGGACCGTCAGCTGCGCCGCGGGCAGCGCCGCACGCAGCACCCGCATGCTGGCCGGGCCGACGACGTGATCCACCGTGCTGCGGTAGATCAGCACCGGCTGGGTCACCTCACTCAGCCGCGACTGGGTCAGCCGCCACAGGGCCGGCAGCGTGGCCGCGGCGCGCACCGGCACCCGGGTGTAGCCAAGCTCGGTGACGCCTTCCTTCTTGATGTCGCTGGCGATGCCGGGCAGCGACGGCACCACCAGCTTCAGCGCCGGGGCCAGCAGGAACAGCTTGGTGTCCGGGGCTACTGACGGGTTCACCAGCACCAGCCCGCTGACTCCCGGACCACGCAGCTCAGCCATGCGCAGCGCCAGGCAGGCCCCCATGGACAGGCCCATCACGAAGATCTCGCTGGTCTGCGCGCGCAGTTCCTGGTAGCCCCGGTCGGCTTCCGCGTACCAGTCCTCCCACCGGGTCCGGGCCATCTCCTGCCACGTCGTGCCGTGCCCGGGCAGCCGCGGCACGGACACGCTCAGGCCCGCGCCCGCCAGGTGCTCGGCCCACGGCCGCAGCGACGCTGGCGAGCCGGTAAAGCCGTGGCAGAGCAGGACCCCGGTGCCGTTGCCCCGGTGGAAGTAGGGTTCCGCGCCTGGAATGACTGGCATCCGCTCCTCGTCCTCCCCGCGCGGCCGGGCCGCCCGGCGGGTGGACGGGCCGGGGCTGGCTGGCGCGCGCTCTGGCATCGTCGCACGCCGGGCGGCTGGCCGCACGCGGCTCAGCGGGCGCAATCCACGGCTGCGGCCACCCGCTTTCCGCCCCCGTCTCGTGCGACGATAGGGGGGTGTTCTACTGGGTGGTCAAGGCGATTCTGGGTCCGTTCCTGGCCTTGGTGTTCCGCCCGTGGTCGGAGGGCATCGAGAACGTGCCCAGGGAGGGCCCGGCCATCATCGCCAGCAACCACCTGTCGTTCGCCGATCACTTTTTCGGCCCGCTGCCGCTGCCGCGCAAGGTGACCTACCTGGCCAAGGCCGAGTACTTCACCGGCCATGGGCCCAAGGGCCTGCTCAGCAAGGCCTTCTTCAGCGGGATGGGACAGATCCCGGTGGACCGGACCGGCGGCGCGGCCAGCGAGCGCGCGCTGCGCACCGGCCTGCGCGTGCTGTCCCAGGGCAAGCTGCTGGGCATCTACCCGGAAGGCACCCGGACCCCGGACGGCCGGCTCTACCGCGGCAAGACCGGGGTGGCCCGGCTGGCCCTGGAGTCCGGCGCCCCGGTCATCCCATGCGCGATGGTCAACACGTTCGAGCTGATGCCGGCCGGGCGGCTGCTGCCGCGGCTGCGTTACCGGCCGGGTGTCCGGTACGGGAAGCGGCTGGATTTCTCCCGCTACGCCGGGCTCGAATCCGACCGGCTGGTGCTGCGGGCGGTCACCGACGAGATCATGTACGCGATCATGGCCCTCGCCCACCAGGAGTACGTGGACGAGGACGCGCAGCACGCCAAGGCCCGGCTGAAGGCCGAGCACAAGGCCGGGCGGCTGGTTCACGCGTCCACCGACGACCGCTCCGGCTCGTAGCTGGGCTGGTCCGGGCGGCTGGCCCGGTAGTCCCGCAGCCGGGCCCGCAGCCAGCGGCGCACCGCCCGCCCGGCCCGCTGCACCAGCAGGACGATGGCCAGCAGCGCGGCCGCGGCGATGCCATCCAGCCAGAAGTGGTTGGCCGTCACCACCACGGCCAGCAGCGTCACCGCGGGGTAGCTGAACGCCAGCCACCGCCACCGGCTCCGCGACACGTGCACCACGACCAGCGCGGCCAGCAGCGCCCAGCCGACGTGCACCGAAGGCATCGCGGACAGCTGGTCGGCGTTGAACCCGGCCACCGAGCCGTACACCGACTGGCCGTAGCGCACCGCGGTGTCCACCATGCCGTCGCCGGGCAGCATCCGGGGCGGCGCGACCGGGATGAACTGGATGAGCAGCGCACCCGCGGTGAACAGCACCAGCGTCGTCCGCACCGGCGGGTACTGCCGCCGGTGCCAGACGTACACCCAGATCAGGCAGGCGATCACCACCACGAAGTGCAGACCGGCGTAGTACAGGTTGAACGCCTGAACGATCAGGGGGTGGCTGAGGAACGCCCGCTGCACCCCAGTCTCGCTGGGCAGGTGCACCGCTCGTTCCCAGTCCCAGATCCACTGGGCCCGGCCCACCGCGCCGTCCGGGCCCATCAGCACATAGCTCCCGGCCAGCTGCCACAGCGCGAACAAGCCGAGCAGGACGGCGGCTTCCTGGGCGAAGCCGGCCATCGCGGCCAGCCGCGGCACGCGGACGTGACGGACGGCCACCGAGGCGCCCGCCCAGGCACCCAGCCGTCACTGCCGCTGCCCGCCACGACAGCTCCAGATCCACCACGTGGCGCCCTCCATCCCCGCGCTGCCGTCCCGGTGTGCCTGAGCAGCGCTGGACCCCGCTGGACAGCCATCCCGCACCCCCGTTGTACATCGCGGGTTCACCACCACGTCAAGCGGGTTCCCGGGGGCGGTGCGGCCACCGACCGGCGTGTCTGGACAACCGCCCGCCCGGGGCACTCAGCGAACGCTAAGGTTACGGCCCTTGATAAGGAGTTGACTAATGACAGACATGCCGTTGGGGTCACCCGGGACCCTGGGCGGGCCGGCGGGCCCGGCCGGGCCCAGCGACGAGATCCTGGTCGCGTTCGCCGAGCCGGCCGAGCAGAACCGGCTCACCGTGCTGGTCCGGATCATCCTGGCCATTCCGCACCTGATCGTGCTGTGGGCACTGGGCATCGCGGCTCAGGTCGTCGTGATCATCTGCTGGTTCGCCGCGCTGTTCATGGGCCGCCTGCCGGCCAGCCTGGGCGAGTTCCTGGTCGGCTACCTGCGCTGGGCCAGCCGGTTTTACGGGTACTTGTTCCTGCTGACCGACAAGTACCCGCCGTTTGAGCTGGGTGACGCCGAGTACCCGGTACGAGTGCTGGTCCGGCCGGGACGGCTGAACCGGCTGGCCGTGTTCTTCCGGCTCATCCTGGCCATCCCGGCGTACATCCTGGCCGCCCTGGTGCTGTACGGCATGGAAACCCTGGTCATGTTCGTGACCTGGCTGATCGTGCTGATCGCGGGCCACATGCCGCGGTCGCTGCACGAGGCGATCGCCGCGGGCACCCGGTATCACATCCGGTTCTACGGTTACCTGTTCCTGCTGACCGGCACTTACCCGTGGGGGCTGTTCGGGGACCAGCCGGACCAGCCCGGGAATTTCCCCCCGCCGGGGTACGGCCAGCCCGTGCCCGGTCCGGCTGGCTTTGGGGAGGCGCCCACCGTGCAGCCGGGGTACGGCCAGCCCGCGCCGGTCCAGCCGGGGTACGGCCAGCCTGCCCCAGCCCAGCCGGGGTACGGCCAGCCTGCCCCAGCCCAGCCGGGGTACGGCCAGCCCGCGGCGGCCCAGCCGGGATTCGGCCAGCCCGCGCCCGGCCAGCCGGAGTACGCGCCGCCCGCCCCAGCCCAGCCCGGGTACGGCCAGGCTGGGCCGCAGCCGGCTGCGTATGGCGGGCCAGGGGCGGAGCTGGCCGGGTCCGGGCAGCCGGGTGACCCGGGGCCGGGCTACGCAGCGGCGGGCGGCTACGCACCGCCAGCCGCGGCTGGCTACGCGCCGCCCGGTGAGCCGGTCCGCTGGCTGGGCGGTGACCAGCCCTGGCGGCTTGTGCTGTCCAGCACGGCCAAGCGCCTGCTCGCCCTGTTCCTGGCCCTGGGCGTGGTGCTGTTCGCGGGGTATCTCGTGGGGATCATCGCGGCCACCAACTCCAACAGCACCGTGAGCCGGGCCGAGGCGGCCTTCTCGGTCGAGACCTCGTATTCCCAGCTGAGCAGCACACTGTCCGGGTTCGACTCCAAGGTGTCCGGCTGCCAGGGCAGGCTCAGCTGCGTGAACAAGGTGGACGCGCAGATGTCCGGCGCGTTCGGCAGCTTCGCGCAGGACATGGGCAACACCGCCATGCCTGACGCCGGGTCCAGCGCCGCGGCGGCCCGGGTGCAGGCCGACGCGGCCCAGGCCGGCCGCGACTTCAGCAAGCTGTCCACGGCCAGCTCGGTCGGCCAGTACCAGCAGATCGTGGTCAGCACCGGGCTGGAACCGCTGCTGCACAAGTTCGACGCCGACTACCACGACCTGGGCGTGGCCCTGGAGCAGCCTTAGGCCCAGCCCTTCACCCGGTCCACGGCCCGGCGCCAGCGGGCGTAGTCCGCGTCGTCGCGCTGGCCCGGCTCGAACCGGCGGTCCAGCTGCCAGGTGGCGGCGAGCTCATCGCGGGACGACCAGGTCCCGGTGGCCAGGCCGGCCAGGAAGGCCGCGCCGAGCGCGGTGGTCTCGCCGACCACCGGGCGCTCCACCGGGACCTGCAGCTGGTCGGCCTGCAACTGCATGAGCAGGTCGTTGGCGCTGGCCCCGCCGTCGGCGCGCAGCGCGTGCCCGCCGCCGGGCGCCCCGGGCAGCATCAGCCCGGCCACGTCGCGCACCTCGAACGCGATGGCCTCCAGGGTGGCGCGGACCAGGTGGGCCCGGGTCGTGCCCCGGGTGATGCCGAACACGCCGCCGCGGGCGCCCGGGTCCCAGTCCGGTGCGCCGAGCCCGGTGAGCGCGGGCACGAACACCACCCCGCCGGAATCGGGCACGCTGCGGGCCAGCGCCTCGCTCTGCGCCGCGTTGTCCAGCAGCCCGAGGCCGTCGCGCAGCCACTGCACCGCGGCCCCGGTCACGAACACCGAGCCTTCCACCGCGTAGGTGAGCCTCCCCGATTCGTCCATCCAGGCCACGGTGGACAGCAGCCCGGCGTCCGGCCGCACGATCTGCGCGCCGGTGTTGGCCAGCACGAACGAGCCGGTGCCGTAGGTGCACTTGGCGTCGCCGGGAGTGAAGCACGCCTGGCCGAACAGGGCCGCCTGCTGGTCGCCGGCGATGCCCGCGACCGGCAGTGCCAGGCCCAGGAACGAGCCGGGATCGGTGTGCGCGGCCACCCCGGTGGACGGCACCACCTCGGGCAGCGCGCGCTCCGGGACGCGCAGCAGCTCACACAGTTCGGCCGACCATTCGCCCTGGCCGATGTCGAACAGCAGCGTGCGCGAGGCGTTGGAGGCGTCCGTCACGAACCGGGCGCCCCCGGTCATCCGGGCGATCAGGTACGCGTCGACCGTGCCGGCCGCGAGGGACCCGTCGGCCAGGCCCTGCCAGGTGCCTGGCTCGTGCTCGGCCAGCCAGGTGAGTTTGGTGCCGGTGAAGTAGGGATCGAGCCGCAGCCCGGTCAGCGCGGTGATCCGCGGCTCGTGACCGGCCTCGCGGAGATCAGCGCAGATCTGGGCGGTCCGGCGGTCCTGCCAGACGATCGCCCGCCGCGGCGCGGCCAGCGTGGCCCGGTCCCAGAGCACAGCGGTTTCCCGCTGGTTGGTCAGCCCGACGCTGTGCACCGGCCACGGGGCGGTTCCCGTTTGGCCTGAAGAAGGGTTTTCCGCGGCCGCGCGGGCGGCGGTCAGTGCCTGCCCGCAGGCGGCCAGGGTGGCCTGCCAAATGTCCTCCGGCAGGTGCTCCACCCAGCCGGGCTGCGGGAAGTGCTGGGGGAACTCCTGGTAGCCCCGCGCGGCGACCCGGCCGGCCTCGGTGACGACCAGCGCGGTCACGCCGGTTGTCCCGGCATCAATAGCGAGCACGCTCATGGGGACTAGTGTTGCCCCTATGCGAGTGGGAGTGCTGACGGGCGGCGGAGACTGCCCAGGACTGAACGCCGTCATCCGGGCACTGGTCCGCCGGGGGACACAGGAGTTCGGCTTCGAGTTCGTGGGCTTCCGTGACGGCTGGCGGGGGCCGCTCGAAGGCGACACCGTGCCGCTCGACGTGCAGGCGGTGCGGGGCATTCTGCCGCGGGGCGGGACGATCCTCGGCTCGTCACGGACCAACCCGCTGGCCGAGAGCGCGGCCAGCGGCGGCCGGTCCGGGGTCGAGCGGATCAAGGACAACCTGGCCGGCCTGGGCGTGGACGCCCTGGTGGCGATCGGCGGGGAAGACACGCTCGGCGTGGCCACCCGGCTCTCCGAGCTGGGCGTCAACGTGGTCGGGGTGCCCAAGACCATCGACAACGACCTCGGGGCCACCGACTACACGTTCGGCTTCGACACCGCGGTGAACATCGCGATGGAGGCCATCGACCGGCTGCACACCACGGCGGAGAGCCATCACCGCGCGCTGATCTGCGAGGTGATGGGGCGGCACGCCGGCTGGATCGCGCTGCACGCCGGGCTGGCCGGCGGGGCCAACGTGATCCTGATCCCGGAGAAGCCGTTCAGCATCAAGAAGGTCTGCGAGTACGTCGAGCACCGGTTCCAGACCCGGTACGCGCCGATCGTCGTGGTGGCGGAGGGCGCCACCCCGCAGGAAGAGGACGTGCAACTGTCCGACCAGCGGCTGGACGCCTTCGGTCACGTGCGGCTGGGCGGGATCGGGCAGCAGCTGGCCGACGAGATCGAGAAGCGGACCGGCAAGGAAGCCCGGTACACGGTGCTCGGCCACGTGCAGCGGGGTGGCACGCCCACCGCGTTCGACCGGGTGCTGGCCACCCGGTTCGGCGTGCACGCCATCGGGGCGGTGCAGGACGGCGCGTTCGGCATGATGGTGGCGCTGCGCGGCACCGAGATCGTCCGGGTGCCGCTGGCCGAGGCCACCAGCCAGCTGAAGACGGTACCGCCGGAGCGGTACGCGGAGGCCGAGGTCTTCTTCGGCTGACCGCAGCCGGCCGCCCGCGCCGGGGTCAGCGCACCTTGACCGCGACCAGGCAGGCGTCGTCGCTCGTGTCAGAGTGTGCGCTGGCCACCAGGTGGTCGGCGAAGGCAGCGATATCGGGCACCGGCTGGCTGGCGATGCACAGCAGCGACCGCACCGAGTCGTCGATGGACTGGCCGTGCTGCTCGATCAGGCCGTCGGTGAACATGACCAGGGTGTCGCCCGGTTCCAGCTCGGTGGTCAGCTCCTGGTAACGGGCGCCGGGGTCCGCGCCGACCAGGACGCCGTCCGGCAGCGGCAGTTCCCGGGCGGTGGCGTCCCGGACCAGCACGGGCGGCAGGTGCCCGGCCCGGGCCCAGCGCAGGGTGCGGCGGGCGGGGTCGTAGATGCCGCACACGGCCGTGCCGAAGATCCCGTCGGTGAGATGGCACGCCACGCCGTTCAGCCAGCCCAGCAGCGTGCCCGGGCCGGCGCCGGTGATGGCCAGCCCGCGCAGGCAGTTGCGCAGCGCCACCATGCCGGTGACCGCGTCGATCCCGTGCCCCGCGATGTCCCCGACCACCAGCAGCACCTGCTGGCTGGGCAGCTCGACCGTGTCGTACCAGTCCCCGCTGACCAGGTTCCCGGGCCCGGCCGGCCGGTACCTGGCCGCCACGTCCAGCCCGGCCAGCTGGGCAGGCTTGGCCGTCCGGGGTGTGATGGCCTGCTGGAGCCGCAGCGCGAGCCGGTGTTCTTCGGCGGCGCGCTCCTCGCTGTCGGCCAGCCGGTCCCGGGTGGCCGCGAACGCGACCTGGGTGTGGTAGTCGGCCGACACGTCCTGGTACGCCCCGCGCACCGCGACCAGCGTGCCTGCCTGGTCGGTGACCGGCTCGGCGAAGGCGCGCAGCTGGCGGACGCTCTCGTCATCGGCCCGGATGATCCGGAACGCGGCGGCCGCCTCCCGCTTCTCCTCGAGCAGGGCGTGGCGGAAGTTCTCCACCAGCGGGCGGTCGTCGGGCGGCACGTGCGCGTCCAGCTTGGCCACCGGGACGGGCTGGCTGGGCGGCTGGCCGAACAGCGCGAACGTCGGCTCGGTCCACAGCACGTCCCCGGTCAGCAGGTTCTCCTCCCAGCCGCCGATCCGGCCGAGCCGCTGGGCCTGGTGCAGCAGGGTGCCCAGGCGCTCGACTTCGTCGGCGCGCCGCCAGGCGATGACCACGCCGTCGTAGAGCCGGGCGATGCGGACCTCCAGCACCGGGGCGGCCAGGCCCGCCCCGGCCGGGGTGCTGAGCACTTCGCCGGAAGTGACCTGCGTCTCGCCGGTGGCCAGCACCTGCAGGGCCCGCTCGTAGACGCCGCCGGGCAGCGCGGCCGCGGGATAGACCTCCAGCAGTGGCCGGCCCGCCAGGTCGGCCGCGGCGCGTCCCGCGGAGTCAGTGAAGCCCCGGCTGAGGTAGCTGATGCGGAAGTCGGTGACCTGCCCGGCCTCGTCCCGGATGGCCCGGGCGAAGAGTGCCGACCCCAGCACGCTGTCCAGCAGCCCGAAGGCCCACGACGCCCGGTGGTCCGGGGCCAGCTCGCCACTGGCCAGCCGGGTGCCCAGGGCCTGCGCGCAGACCTCGGCCAGCGCGGTGAGATGGCGCTGGTCCGGGCCGCCGAAGCCGCTCAGCGGCCCGGGCCAGCAGACCTCCATGGCACCCAGCACCGTGCCGGTGCCGGGCAGCGGGAGCACGGCGCGGGCACCGTCCGGCCAGTCCCCGATCAGCGGGGTGCGGCGGCCCGTGCGGTCTGCTGGCCGCCCGCCCGGCCACCAGGTGGGCACGCCCTGGCCGGCGGCCCGCTGGGCCGGGGTGTCCATGTCCGGGTGGATGCGCCGCCACCGGCTGGTGTCCTGGGCCCGGAAGCCAGCCTGGCCGGCCAGCTCCAGCCCGCCGTCGGGTTCGGTCAGCCACAGCGCCAGGGCCACCGCGCCGGCCGGCGCCAGCGCCTCGTCCAGCACGGCCGCGGCCAGGCTGTCCCCGTCGCGGGCGGTCTCCATGGCCGCCCCGGCCAGGGCTATCCGCTGCGCGTCAGGCGGCGGGCTGGCCGATTCCCCGCCGGCCAGCGGGGCGGGCGCGGTCAGCTGGCCGGTGATCTGCGCGGCCAGCTCGGTCAGGCTGGTGCCCGACCCGGCCGACAGATGCTCGAGCTGGGCCTGCGCCTCCGCCGGTGAGCAGCCCAGCCGCTCCATCAGCATGCCGCGAGCGAGGTCCGCGACGGAGCGGGCGGCGGCGTCGGCCTGGGCCCGGTCCAGCTCACGCCGTTGCCGGGCGATCAAAGCGCTCAGCCGTGCAAATTCCCCGCCGCTCGCTGCTGTCACGCTGGGTACCCTTCTCGGGGAGATTTCGGCGGCTGTATTGCCACGTTACCGGGCGCGGGGCGTCCCCAACGCCTATTTTTGCCCTCACCAACGGTCGTGGCAGTATCGGTTCTGTCACAAGCGCGCAAGTGACCGGGGGCTGCCGACGGCGCCCCCGTTTGGCATAGGGAGTCCTGATGGCGAAGGCAGCGCTGGCGGGGAGTCAGCCCGCCGACCCACGACTGCAGCAGCTGCTCGACGGGCTGACCGCCGTGCGGGGCGGGGACTTCGGCACCCGGCTGCCGCACACCGGCGACCCGCTGATGGACGAGATCGCCTCGGTCTTCAACAGCATGACCGACCAGCTCGCCCTGTTCACCTCCGAGGTGACCCGGGTGGCCAGGGAAGTGGGCACCGACGGCAAGCTCGGCGGCCAGGCCCAGGTGCCCGGGGTGGCCGGCACCTGGAAGGACCTGACCGAGTCGGTCAACGCCATGGCCGACAACCTGACCGGGCAGGTGCGTGACATCGCGCAGGTCGCCACCGCGGTGGCCCGGGGTGACCTGACCCAGAAGATCACCGTGGACGTCAAGGGCGAGATGCTCGCCCTGAAGGACACCCTGAACACCATGGTCGACCAGCTGTCCGCGTTCGCCGACGAGGTGACCAGGGTGGCCCGCGAGGTCGGTACCGAAGGCCGCCTGGGCGGCCAGGCGCAGGTGCCCGGGGTCGGCGGGACGTGGCGCGACCTCACCGACTCGGTCAACTTCATGGCCAACAACCTGACCGGCCAGGTGCGCAACATCGCCCAGGTCACCACGGCGGTCGCGCAGGGTGACCTGTCCAAGAAGATCGACGTGGACGCGCGGGGCGAGATCCTGGAGCTGAAGACCACCATGAACACGATGGTGGACCAGCTCTCCTCGTTCGCGGCCGAGGTCACCCGGGTGGCCCGGGAGGTGGGCAGCGAAGGGCGGCTGGGCGGCCAGGCCGAGGTCGAGGGCGTCTCCGGGACCTGGAAGCGGCTGACCGAGAACGTCAACGAGCTGGCGGGCAACCTGACCCGGCAGGTGCGGGCCATCGCCGGGGTGACCAGCGCGGTGGCGACCGGGGACCTGACCCGGTCCATCTCGGTCGAGGCCAAGGGTGAGGTCGCGGAGCTCAAGGACAACATCAACGCGATGGTGCAGTCGCTGCGCGAGACGACCGAGGCCAACCAGGAGCAGTACTGGCTGAAGACCAACCTGGCCCGGATCTCGGGCCTGCTGCAGGGGCACCGGGATCTGGCCACCGTCGGCGAGCTGATCATGGACGAGCTGATCCCGCTGGTCGGCGCGCAGCACGGCACGTTCTTCATCACCCAGGACACCGGCGACGGCCCGGTACTGCGGCTGATCGCCGGGTACGGGCTGCGCGGCGACATGGAGGCGGCCAGCCAGTTCCGGCTCGGCCAGTCGCTCATCGGCCAGGTGGCCAAGACCAAGAAGCCGATCATCGTCACCGATGCGCCGCCGGACTACGTGACGATCTCCTCCGGGCTCGGCGAGGGTGCGCCGGTCAACCTCATCGTGCTGCCCATCGTGTTCGAGGGTCAGGTCATGGGCGTGATCGAGGCCGGCTCGTTCAGCCCGTTCACCCAGGTCCACCAGGACTTCCTGGAACAGCTGATGGAGACCATCGGCGTCAACGTGAACACGATCATCGTGAACTCGCGGACCGATCACCTGCTCCAGGAATCGCAGCGGCTGGCCGGGGAGCTGCAGGCGCGCACCGGTGAGCTGCAGGTACGCCAGGAAGAGCTCCAGCTGTCCAATGCCGAGCTGGAGGACAAGGCGGCCCAGCTGGCCCGGCAGAAGCGCGATATCGAGATCAAGAACGCGGAGATCGAGCAGGCCAGGCAGGAGATCGAGGAGCGGGCTAAGCAGCTGGACCAGGCGTCCCGGTACAAGTCGCAGTTCCTGGCGAACGTCTCGCACGAGCTGCGCACCCCGCTGAACAGCCTGCTGATCCTGGCCCGGCTGCTGGCCCAGAACTCCGAGCAGAACCTCACGCCCAAGCAGGTCGAGTACGCCAACGTGATCCACTCGTCCGGCTCCGACCTGCTGCTGCTGATCAACGACATCCTGGACCTGTCCCGGGTGGAAGCGGGCAAGCTGGAGATCCACCCCGAGCGGTTCGCGCTGCCGGCGCTGGCCGAGGACCTGCGCACGGTGTTCGAGCCACTGGCCGCCGAGAAACGGCTGGACTTCGCCGTCGCCTCGGCCGCGGGCGTGCCCGCCGAGCTGGTCACCGACCGGCAGCGGCTGCGCCAGGTGCTGCACAACCTGCTGTCCAACGCGGTCAAGTTCACCCAGCAGGGCCAGGTGGAGCTGCGGATCGGGCTGGCCCGCCCGGCGGCCGCGGGGGACGAGGCCGAGGTGGCCTTCTCGGTGACCGACACCGGCATCGGCATCTCCGACGACAGCCTGAAGACGATCTTCGAGGCGTTCCAGCAGGGGGACGGGACCACCAGCCGCCGCTACGGCGGGACCGGCCTGGGCCTGGCCATCAGCCGCGACGTCGCCGCGCAGCTGGGCGGGCGGATCACCGCGGAGAGCCAGCCCGGGGCCGGCAGCACGTTCACCCTGTACCTGCCGGTCAGCTACCAGCGGGCCGGGGACGGTGCGGCTCTGCTGCCGGGCGCGGATGGGCCCGCCGTGGCGCTGGCCGGTGCCCCGGCGCCGCTGGCCGGGCAGCCGCCGGGCGCCAGCGCCCGGCACGGGCTCCGCGGCCGGACGGTCCTCATCGTGGACGATGACCTGCGGAACGCGTTCGCGATCACCAGCATCCTGGAGCTGTACGGGCTCACCGTCATCCATGCCCCGAGCGGGAGCCAGGGCATCGAGGTGCTGCGCAGCGGCCGGCACATCGACCTGGTGCTGATGGACGTGATGATGCCGGAGATGGACGGCTACACCACCACCGCGGCCATCCGGGAGATGCCGCAGTTCGCGGACCTGCCGGTGATCGCCGTCACCGCGCGGGCCATGCAGGGGGACCGGGACAAGAGCCTGGCCGCTGGGGCCAGCGACTACGTCACCAAGCCGGTGGACACCGACGAGCTGCTGGCGTGCATCAGGCGCTGGCTGCTGGCCAGCCGGAACGGCGGGTAAGGGGACCACTGACCGGCGGCAGCAGCAGGCAGCTGTCGCCGAACTCGTGCCACAGGTAGCCGGCCTGCTCGGCCGCCTGGTACGCCGCTGCGACCAGCGCGGTCCCGGCGACCGCCGCCAGCAGCGCGAGATGCGACGCTTCCGCGTCGTGCCAGCCGGTGATCAGGCCGCTGACCACGCGGGCCGGGCGGTGGGCGCCGAGCACCAGGCCGGTCCGGCCGGTGAACGCCCGGACCGGGCCGGCGCTGGCCCGGTCTCCAGCCGGCCCGCCTGCCGGGCCGGCTGGGCCCGCCGGGCCGGCTGGGCCCGCCGGGCCGGTGATGGCCGGGTCGGCGGCACTCTCCAGCGCCCTGGTGCATGTGGTGCCCACGGCAATGACCCGGCGGCCGGCCGCGAGGGTGAGGTTGGCCAGCTGCGCGGTGGTCTCCGGCACCGTGCACCACTCGGGCAGCGGCTGCTCGCCCGCTTCCAGCGACGCCACCCCGGCGTGCAGGGTGACCGGTGCGATCAGCACACCCGCGGCGACCAGGCTGGTGACCAGCTCCGGGGTGAACGGCCGGGCCGCGCTGGGCATCTCGGCGCTGCCGGGGGAGCGGGCGAACACGCTCTGGTAGGCGGCCAGCGGCCACGGCTCGGGCACGTACGAGTAGCGGATCGGCCGGCCATGCTGCGCCGCCTCGGCCAGCACATCGCCGTCCGCCGCGGCCGCCCACATCCGGGTCGCCGCCGGGTCAGGGTAGGGGTGCAGCAGGGCCAGTGACGTGCCGCCGGGCAGCGTCACGGTCTGGCCCGGCGCCGCATCGGTCACCCGGCCCCGCGCCGCGTCCGGTTCGCGCAGTTCAATCAGCCAGATTCCGTCCTCCAGCAGGCTGGACACATGCACGGTCACCGGCCGCCCGGCGCCGCGCTGCCCGGGCAGCGCGGCGGCCACCGTGGCCGAGGTGTTGACGACGAGCAGGTCACCCGGGACCAGGAAGCGCGGCAGGTCGGCGAACCTGGCGTGGGCCAGGCCATCCGGGGTGGCCACGAGCAGCCGGACGCCGTCCCGGGACAGCCCGCGGGCCTCGGGTGGCCGGCTGGCGGCGCGCCTCACCGGGTCACCGCCGGCTCGGTCAGCTCGCTGGCCCGGTACCGGCCGCTGGGCAGGCGCTGGGCCAGCAGCCGCAGCAGCGCCCGGGCCGCGCCCTCCGGTTCCGGGCGGTCCGAGATGTCCTGCCCGGGGAAGGCCTGCTGGTGCAGGTCGGTGCGCATGTCGCCGGGGTCGAACGCATAGCAGCGCAGGGCCGGGAGCTCGGCCGCGAGCACCGCGGTGAGCTGGTCCAGGGCGGCCTTGGCCGAGCCATAGCCTCCCCACCCCGGGTACGCGTCCACCGCCGCGTCCGAGCTGACGTTGACGATCGCGCCCGCGGCGCTGGTGAGCGGCCCGGCCAGCAGCTGGATCAGGGCCAGCGGCGCGAACACGTTGGTCTGGTAGACCTGGCTCAGCTCGGGCAGCGGGTACGCCCGCAGCTCGGGCTGGGGGCTGGGGCCGAGCCGGCTGGCGTTGTTCACCAGCAGGTCCAGCCGCCCGGTGCGGCCGGCCGCCTCGGCGAGCTGGGTGCGGTGGGCCGGGTCGGTCACATCGCCGGGGATCGCGACGACGTCCGCCAGCCCGGCGGTGGCGCGGGCCAGCAGGTCTGGCCGCCGCGCGTCCACCACCAGGGACCAGCCGCGGCCAGCGAGCGCGTGCGCTGTCGCGCGGCCCAGGCCCTGGGACGCGCCGGTGATCACGGCAGTAGGCATGTGTCCTCCTGGTATGGTCAGCTGATGCCATACTGATAGTTGAAGTCAGCTTCATGTCAAGCGGCCAGCCGGGAAGGAGCCCAGAGGTGCAGCAGGCAGACGCCGGCCGCGCCGCGATACGCGCGGCCGAGCCGGGGATGCGCACCACCGACCCGCTCACGGTGGGGGAGATATCCCGCCGCAGCGGCTTCGCCGAGTCCGCGGTGCGCTACTACGAGCGGCTCGGCCTCATCGCCGCCCGCCGGACCACCGGGAACCAGCGCCGCTTCGAGCGCAGCGTGCTGCGGCGGCTGGCGTTCATCAGGGCCGCGCGCAACGTCGGGCTGTCCCTGGCCGAAGTGGCCGAAGCGCTGGAGTCGCTGCCCGCCGGGCGCACTCCCACCCGGGCCGACTGGACCCGGCTGTCCCGCGGCTGGCGGCGGCGGCTGGATGACCAGATCGAGGCGCTCACCGCATTGCGCGACGGGCTCGATTCGTGCATCGGCTGCGGCTGCCTATCGCTGCAGCGCTGCGCGATCTCCAACCCGGGTGACGCCGCCCGGGCGGGCGGCCCGGGGGCCGCCTACCTCCCGGCCGGGCTGCGCCGCGACGACAGCCACCTGGCCGCCCCGGTAGCGTGACTCGCATGCCGTTCCGTTAGGCGTAGTGCCCGGCGGCCGCTCGCTGCGGCTGTCCCCCCGCCCCTGCCAGGGGTCCTCCTTGACCGCTCGGTCCCGTCCCACCGGCCCGAGCCCAAGGAGAACCCTGGCATGCCTGCTGCCCGGCGCGTGCCCATCGTCGCGCTGCTCACCCTGCTGCACCGCCGTTACCCCGGCCTGGACGATCCTGGCCAGCTGATCAAAGAAGGCGCCGTCCTGGTCAACGGCGTGCCCACGGACAACCCGGGAACGCGGGTGCGCGCGGATGCGTCCGTCCGCATCCGCCGCCGCACCGTGCTGCGCGGGACGGTCAAGCTGGCTCACGCGCTGACCGCGTTCGGCGTCCGGGCCGATGGCCTGGTCGCGCTCGACCTGGGCGCGGCGGCCGGCGGGTTCACCCAGGCCCTGCTGGATGCCGGGGTGGCCCGGGTCTACGCGGTCGATGCCGGCCTGGGCCAGCTCCGTGGCTGGCTGCGGGCCAGCCCGCGGGTGATCAGCCTGGAACGCACCAACCTGGCCCGGCTGGACCGGCGGCTCATCGGCGAATCAGTGGACCTGATCACCATGGACCTGTCCTACCTGGCCGTCGCCGGCGCGATCGGCCAGCTCGACCGGCGGATGCTGGCCCCGGGGGCCCAGCTGATCGCGCTGGTCAAGCCCACGTTCGAGCTGCACAGCGCGGTCCTCGCCGACCAGCCCGGGCAGGTCGCCGCGGCCGTGGCGGCCGTGGAACGGGCGCTGGCCGGCCACGGCTGGCGGGTCCTGGGGCGGGAGCCATCACCCGTGCCGGGCGCGCGGGGCGCGGTCGAGGTATTCGTGCACGCGGCGGGCGGCACGTGCAGCTGAGGATGCCAGGCGGGCAGCAGGCCGGCGAGGCGCGGGCCGGGGCCGCGTGGCGCAGCTGGTGCAGGGTCCAGCCGCGGCCCGCCGGGTCGAGCGGCACGGTCGCGGTGGTGAAGATCTCGGCCGCCCGGCGGTAGGACAGCCGGCCCCGCCCGGTCACCGGGCAGGTATCGGCGGGCGCGGCCGTGGCCGGGGCCCGGCGGCTGGTCAGGAACAGCGGCCCAGCCTGCCGGCCCGCGACCAGCCAGCCCAGCAGCTGGCTGGTGGCCGGGGTCCAGCGCATCCCGCCGGGCGCTCCCCGCGGCCCGGCCCGGGCCCGCAGGCCGGCCAGGTCGAGACGGCCGATATCCAGGCCGAGGACGTCCTCCACGGCGGCTGAGGTGTCGTAGAGCACCCGCCACAGCGCGTGCTCGCGCAGGCTCCTGGTCACCTCGAACAGCCGGCTGACCTGGTCGCTGGTGAGCGGCTCCGGGCCGGGCGGCGGGCCGGCCAGCAGGCGCAGGCCAGTGGCCGGGTCGGATCCGATCCAGCCCTGGTCCTGCCACCAGGCCACCGCGCTGCGCAGCGCGGACAGCTCCCGGTTGGCGGTGCGCGTCCCGGTGACCGCCGCCCGCTCGGTCATGGCCGCGGCCAGCCGGGGCCCGGCGCCGGGCTGATCGAGCCGGGCCAGCGGCACGATGGGCGGGGCCGCGCCGCGGCGCCGCGCGCCGTGCGGCGCCTGCTGGCCGACCAGCGGCCAGGCCCAGCTGGCCAGCGAGATCCGGTAGACCCGGCGGGAAGCGGCACCGAGCCCGGCCTGGGCCAGGTAGCGGTCCACCGCGGCGGAAAACTCGACCGGTGCCGGTGGCCCCCCGCCCGCCGGGGCCGTCCCAGCCGGGGGCAGCGCCGCCCGGGGCGGCCGGGCCGTGCTGCCGTCAGGCATCCGGGTGCCTCCTCCGCGGGCGGCCGGAAGCCCGCTGTCGCAGTAAACGCTAGGCCCGGCCTCCCGGCAGATCAGCTGATAACTCATTCTAGCCATCGCCACTGGGTGCATTTACTGCGGTAAGAATCTGCAGTAAATGACTGGGCAGCGATAATTCAGGCGGCATTACAGTCACCATTTCTATTGGCATCATCCCAGCTGAGATGGCACCGTAGAGCATGTGGGCAAAACTCCGGAGAGGGCAAATAATGACCGCAGTAAATCCCCGCTCGCCGGCCAGGAATCTGCCGCAGTAAATGAAGCGCCCGCGGCCCGGCCGGGGCCGCGGGCCTGGCCGGGCCGGCTGGCGGTGCTGCGGGAAGCCAACTTCGCCCGGTTCTTCCTCGGCTACCTGACCTCGCTGCTGGGCACTTCGATGGCGTCGGTCGCGGTGATCTTCGCCGTGCTGGACAGTGGCGGGACGGCCACCGAGCTCGGTTTCGTGCTGGCCGCGGGCATCGTGCCCCAGGTGCTGTTCATGCTGGGCGGCGGGGTGATCGCCGACCGGTTCGGCCGGCGGCCGGTGATGCTCACCGCCGACGCGGCCCGCTGCGCCGCCCAGGCCCTGCTCGCCGCGGACATGCTGGCCAGCCACCCGCCGATCTGGGTCTTCGCCGGGTTCGCCGCGGTCCGCGGGGCAGGCGACGCGTTCTTCACGCCCGCCCTGGGCGGGCTGACCCCGGAGGTCGCGCCCGCGGCCGAACTGGGCAACGCCAACGCCCTGCTCGGCGCGGCCCGGGCCGGTGCCGGGGTGGCCGGGCCCGCGCTGGCCGGGGTGCTGATCGCGGCGGCCAGCCCGGCCCTGGTCATCGCGCTCGATGCGGCCTCGTACGCGGCCAGCGGGCTGGCGCTGGCCCGGCTCCGGCTGCCCCCCCGGCCGCCCGGCCCGGCCCAGTCGCTGCTGGCCGACCTGCGTGACGGCTGGGCAGAATTCCGCCACCGCGGCTGGCTGGTCATCACCACCGTCCAGTTCACCCTGTTCAACCTGCTCACCTGGGGCCCGTTCCTGCTGCTCGGCCCGGTCCTGTCGCAGGCCTACCTGGGTGGCGCGCGGGCCTGGGGCACGGTCATGGCCTGCTACGCCGGCGGGTCGGTGCTGGGCGGGCTGCTGGCCCTGGGCCGCAGGCCGCGGCGTCCCATGGCGGCCGCCACCATGGCCAGCTTCGGTTTCGGGGTTCCAGGTGCGCTGCTCGCACTGCACGCGCCACTGCCCGGGGTGGCGGCCGGGGCGCTGGCCGCCGGGACCGGGGCGGCTCTCGGCGGTGCCTTCGCCACCACGGCGGAGCAGCAGCTGCTGCCGTCCGGGGCGCTCGCCCGGGTGACCGCGATCCAGACCGTGTCCGCGTTCGCGCTCGGCCCGCTGTCCTTCGCCGCGGCCGGGCCGGCCGCGGCCGCGATCGGCGCCCGCACCGTGCTGGGTTTCGGTGCCGCCTGGTGCACGCTCAGCGCCGCGGTCGTGCTGGCCCTGCCAGCCGTGCGCGCCGTGGGTGCGCCGCCCGCAAGCAGGCCCGGCCAGGCCGTGTCCCGTAACCCTTAAGAAACCAAATAGTTTCTTGCACAGGCCATACGTCTCCATATAAGATACCGATTGGTATCTAGTAAGGGAGTGGGTCATGGCCCAGGGCACGCTTCAAGGCGAACGAAGGCCGGCTGAGCTGACGCCGCAGGTGCAGAACACAGTGCTAGCGCTGCTTGTCGGCGGGGTCGCGGCGATCCTGGACTCGACGATGGTGACCCTGGCGCTGCACACGCTGGTGGTCGGGCTGCATTCCACCGATGGCATGATCCAGTGGGTTACCACCGGCTACCTGCTGGCGATGGCGGTGGCGATCCCGGTCACCGGGTGGGCGGAGAGCCGGTGGGGTGGCAAGCGCACGTGGATGGCTGCACTCGTGGTGTTTGTCGTGGGGTCGGCCTTGTGCGCGCTGTCGTGGAGCGACGCGAGCCTGATCGGGTTCCGGGTCGCGCAAGGCTTCGGTGCCGGGCTGATCCTCCCGCTGATGCAGACCCTGGCTGTGCGGGCCGCGGGCGGGAAGGCCAGCAGCAAGCTAATCGCGATCGTCAGCCTGCCGCTGGCGCTCGGCCCGATCCTCGGCCCGGTGATCGGCGGGGTAATCCTTAACTGGCTGAGCTGGCGATGGCTGTTCCTGGTCAACGTGCCGGTGATCGCCGTCGGGCTGGTGCTCGCCTGGCGGTTGCTGCCCGCCGACCGCCCGGTCCCCGGCGCGGGACGGGCGCGCCTGGACGTGTTCGGGCTGGTGCTGCTCGCGCCAGCGCTGACCGGGATCCTGCTCGGCCTCTCCAGCCTGTCCGAAGACGGCGGGATCGGCCACGCCAGCGTGCTGGTCCCGCTCCTGGCCGGGATCGTGCTGCTCGCCGCGTTCACCGGGTGGGCGTCGCGGCCCGGCGACCGCCACCCCGTCGTGGACATCCGGCTGCTGAGACTGCGCTCGCTCGGGACCGCCGCCGCGGTCTTGTTCACCACCGGAGCAGTCCTCTACGCCGGCATGTTCCTGTTGCCGCTGTACTACCAGCAGCTGCGCGGCGAGACCGTGCTCTACGCCGGTCTGCTGCTGATCCCCCAGGGCGTCGGCTCGCTGGTCTCCCGGTTCGCGGTCGGCGCGCTCGTCAGCCGCGCCGGTGCCCGCGCCGTCACCATCGCCAGCTTCCTGGTGACCGCCATCGCCACCATCCCGTTCGCGTTCGCCGACGCGCGCAGCAGCCCGTGGTGGCTCGGCGCGGCACTGCTGGTCCGTGGGTTCGGGCTCGGCGCCGTGCTCATCCCACCGATGTCGGTCGCCTACCAGGACGTCTCACCGGCGGGCATCCCGCACGCCACCATGACCACCCGCATCAGTCAGCAGGTCGGCGCCTCCTTCGGCACCGCGATCGTCGCCGTCGCCCTGCAATCCCTGCTCGCGCATGGCGCCGCCAGTGCATTCCGGGGCGGCTTCTGGTGGACGATAGGCATCAGCGTCGCGGCGCTCATCCCCGCCTTCGCCCTCCCCGCCACCCGAGCACCACAACGCGAGTGACATGCCGGCGGCCGCCGCCCGCTAAAAGACTTCGACGCAACGACGCAGACCACGAGGACACCACGATGCCCGGCACTCCACACGGCACACCAGACAGCGACAGCAAACCCACCCGCCGTCGCGGCGCCGGCCTGGAGAACGCCCTCCTCGACGCCGCATGGGAGCAGCTGATCGCAGAGGGCTACGAGCATTTCACCTTCGATACGGTCGCCACGCGCGCCCAGACCAGCAAGCCGGTGCTCTATCGCCGCTGGAAGACCCGCGAGGACCTGCTGCGCGCCACCGTCCGCCGCAGGGGAGCCGCCGATCCGCGTCCCTCCCCTGATACCGGCACGCTCCGGGGCGACCTGCTCACACTGCTCCAACGCGCCAATACCGACCGCAACCCTATGGCTGCCCTGGTGAGCAGCATGCTCGGCAGCTACTTCAACCAGACCGGTCCCACTCCCGCCGAGCTACGTGCCGAGTTCCTGGGCCAGCGCGGCTCCGCTGTCGAGCAGATCGTCAACCGTGCCGTCGAGCGAGGCGAGATCGACCCAGCCCGGCTCACTCCGCGGATCATCGATCTGCCCTTCGACCTTTTCCGGCACGAGATGATGATGACGCTCAAACCTGTCCCCGACCACGTCCTGCGCCAGATCGTCGACGACATCTTCATCCCCCTCGTCGCCACACAATCACCATCGAGCTGACCCACCGGCGTCCCTCGACGCCACCAGAGATCACAGGTGCCGGTGCCGTACTAGCTGGCCCCGGCCGGAACGGCCCGCTGGCCCGGCATCGGCGTGCCGGGCGCGGAAGGCCGCGGTCTTGACCCGGTTCTGGCAGGCCGTGGAGCAGAACCGGCGGGTGCCGTTGCGGGAGGCGTCCACGTACACCCGGTCGCAGCGCGGCGCGGTGCACACCCCGATCCGGCCCTGCAGGTCGCTGCCCAGCACCACGGCCAGCCCGGTGGCACAGCCCGCCGCCCACCCGGTGACCAGCGAATCCTGGGCCCCGCGGAAGTGCAGATGCCACGGCTCGCCGTCGTGGCGGTCCAGCCATGGATGCGCCCCGGTGCCCGCCAGCAAGTCGTTGACCTGGCGCGCGGCGGTATCCACGGCACCATCGGCGACCGCGGTGAACACCACCCGCAGCTCGGCGGCGATATCCCGCAGCTGCGCCGCTTCCGGCCGGGACACCTCGCGGGTGGCTGGCTGGCCGGACCGCAGCGCCGCCGTGGCCGCCGCGGCCAGCGCGTCCCCGTCCGGCACCAGGTACGGATGCCCCCGGCGGCGGCCCGGCGTGAGCTGGTTGACGAGGCTGACCGCCACCGTCACCACGGTGTCCAGGTGACTGTTGAAGTTCACTTGACCAGTTACGTCCTCACGATCTAGTTTGTAACTGGCGAAAGCATAGTCGGCAGTGACATAAAGGCAAGACCGGAGGCGTGGTGGCTGACCTCGACCAGAAGATCGCGCAGCGCTGGATCGACCGGTGGGACGACCAGCAGCAGCACTACCTGCCGGACCGGGAGGACCGGTTCACCGCGCTGATCGACGCGGTCGAGGTCCAGGCCGGCCGTCCCGACCCGCTGGTGCTGGACCTGGGCTGCGGGCCCGGCTCGCTGTCCGTCCGGCTGCTGGACCGGATACCGGGCGCCACCGTGATCGCCATCGACGCCGACCCGCTGCTGCTCACCCTGGGCCGCGCCGCATACCAGGACCGGGCCGGGCTCCGGTTCGCCGACTGCGACCTGCGCGCCCCGGGCTGGGCGGCCCAGCTCGGCCTGGACCGGCCGGTGGACGCGGCGGTGAGCACCACCGCGCTGCACTGGCTGCCCGGCCCCGCACTCCAGGCCCTGTACGCGGAACTGGCCAGCGTGCTCCGGCCGGGTGCGCTGCTGCTGGACGGGGACCACTTCAAAGGGGACGAGGCCGCCACCCCGGTCATCGAGCGGCTCAGCGAGGCGCTGATCGAGCGGGAGGAGCAGCGGCGCTTCCCGCAGGGTCACGGGGAGACCTGGACCGGGTGGTGGGCGGCGGTCGCCGCCGACCCCGGCCTGGCTGGCCTGGCCACCCAGCGCGGCCAGCTGGGGCTGGATGCCGAGCACCACGGCTCACCCTCGGCCTGGCTGGCCACCCACGTGGACGCGCTCCGCGCGGCCGGCTTCGGTGAGGTCGGCACGCTGTGGCAGCGCGGTAACAACCGCATTCTGTGCGCGGTTGCCAGCGGGTGAAGACCCGGTAACTTACCGGTGTCTCCTCGTGCATCCCGCCCGGAGAGGCTACGTTCGTGCTATCGCGTGCCCGCTCAGGCCGCGGGAACCACGCAGGCTGGATAACTGCGCGTCAGTGTGTGGAGGCGCCCCGATGGAAACGCCGCTTACCCCGCTTGAGTTCGCCCGCCGCACCCGCCGGCTGCACGGCCACCGGGAGGGAGTGGTGGACGGCGACCTGCGGCTGACCTACGAGCAGTTCTTCGACCACTGTGACCGCTGGTCGGGGCTGCTCCAGGATCTCGGGGTGGGCCGCGGCGACCGGGTGGCCACGATCGCGCCGAACACCCACGCCCAGCTGGCCTCGTTCTACTCGGTGCCGCAGCTGGGCGCGGTGCTGGTGCCGATCAACTACCGGCTCACCCCGGACGACTTCGTCTACATCGTCAACCATTCCGGGTCCAGCGTGCTGTGCGTGGACGAGGACTACCTGGACGCCGTGGACTCGGTCCGCGGCCAGCTGCGCAGCGTGCGGCACTTCGTGGCGTTCGGCGGGGCCCGGGACGGCTGGCTGGACTACCCGGCGGCGGTCGCCGCGGCCGGCCCGGACTTCACCCGCGCCGAGATCGACGAGCGCGATCTGCTCACGATCAACTACACCAGCGGGACCACGGCCCGGCCCAAGGGCGTCATGATCACCCACCGGAACGCGGCGGTCAACTCGATCGGCACCCTGCTGCACCTGCCGATGGCGGTGGGCGAGCGGTACCTGTGGACGCTGCCGATGTTCCACGCCAACGGGTGGACCTACACCTGGACCGTCACCGCCGCCGCGGCCACCCACGTCTGCCTGCGCAAGGTCGAGCCGGGCGCGGTGTTCCAGCTGATCCGCGACGAGCAGATCGGCAGCCTGTGCGCCGCGCCCACCGTGCTCATCTCGCTGGCCAACGCGCCGGCCGCGGTGCGCGGCAAGGTGCCGCCCGGCGTCCGCGTGGTCACCGCCGGGGCACCGCCCGCCGCGGCCACCATCGAGCGGCTGGAAGGGGAGTTCGGCTGGGAGGTCACCCAGGTGTACGGGCTGACCGAGACAGCCCCGTTCATCACGGTGTGCGCGCCGCTGCCCGAGCACGAGGAGCTGTCGCCCGCCGACCGCGCGGTGCAGAAGGCCCGGACCGGGGTCGAGCTGATCACCTCCGGCGAGCTGCGTGTGGTGGACGCGGAGGGCGCCGAGGTGGCCGCGGACGGCGAGACGCTGGGCGAGATCGTGGTCCGCGGCAACGTCGTCATGTCCGGCTACTACAACGACCCGGAGGCCACCCGGCGGGCCATGGGCGACGGCTGGTTCCACACCGGCGATGCCGCCGTGGTCCACCCGGACGGCTACACCGAGATCCGCGACCGGATCAAGGACGTGATCATCAGCGGCGGGGAGAACATCTCCTCGGTGGAGGTCGAGGGCGTGCTGCTGCGCCACCCGGCCATCCAGGAAGCCGCGATCGTCGGCTTGCCCCACGAGAAGTGGGGGGAGGCCCCGCAGGCCTTCGTCGTGCTCCGGGACGGCTCGTCGGCCAGCGAGGAAGAGATCATCGCTTTTGCCCGCGGCCGCCTGGCGCACTTCAAGGCGCCGCACGGGGTGACGTTCGTCACCGAGCTGCCCAAGACCGCGACCGGCAAGATCCAGAAGTTCGTGCTGCGCGACGGCGCACCCAACCTGGCCCGCCAGTAGCCGGCCCGGTCAGGCCGCGAACTTCTGCAGGCCGGACGCGATGTCGGGCAGCGTCAGCCGGCCCCGGACCAGGTCGAGCATGAAGTGCTGGGCGGCGTCCTCGTCCAGCGGGTCGGCCAGCGGCACGCCGTTCACGCCCAGGAAGAACCAGGTCGCGTTCCAGGCCAGCCGCTTGTTCCCGTTGACCAGCGGGTAACCGCGGCCGAGCGCCTCCAGCAGCGCGGCCGCCTTGTCCCAGATACCCGGGTACACGTCCTGCCCGCCGCTGACCTGCTGGGGCCGGGCCAGTCCCGCGGTCAGCTCGGTGAAATCGCGGACCCGGGCCGGCGCGCCGGTGACCAGGCTGGCCACCTCCAGCGCGTCGTCGGTCGTCAGGTAGTACGTCACTGGGCCAGCCGCTGGTTCAGGGCGTGGCTGATCCGGGCCACCCGGAGCAGCGTCTCCCGGCGGGTGGCCTGGGCCGCGACGGCCGAGAGCAGCGCATCCCGGGCAAAGTCCGCCACGGCGCGGCCCTGGGCCTGGGCGCACGCCTGGACCTGGGCCAGTTCGTGGTCCTCCAGCGCGATCTGGAGCAGCTGCTTACCCACACAGAGCATGATGGCATCAGCCCGGCCATCGCGGGCCAGTTAGGCCACGTCCTGGTCAGGCGCTGGCCGGGGACGGCACCGCGCGGTGCGGGTCGAGCAGCCCCGGCCCGGAACTCATGAACAGGTCCATGTCCTGGTTGCGCCAGCCCGCGGCGAGCAGGGGCCGGACCGCCGGATGCGGCGCGGGCAGGCACACCTGGGCCCGGCCGCCCGGGGCGTCCAGGCTGGCCAGCACCGCGAGCACGGCGTCCCGCGCCGTTTCATCGCTGGCCCCGGGGGCGGTCGCCAGGTGCACCAGGCCGTACTCGTCCCCCCGGCCGGCGATGGTGCCCGCCGCCAGCAGTTCCCCAGCACGGCTCACCGAGACCGGCTGCCCGTGCGGCCGGGCCGCCCAGGCCCGGTGGTCCGCCAGCCGGTCAGCCCCGGTCCAGCGCTGCTCGGCCGCCGCGACCAGCTCCGGGGTGGACGGCGTCACCGCCCACCCGTCCGGGGCGCGCAGCGCGGCCACCTGGCCCGCCAGGTACAGCAGTGGCCACCACGCGTCCAGCCCGAACCGGGTGTAGAGCGGCAGGGCCAGCGCGTGCAGGCTGCTGAACGTCATCCGGCGCGGCTCATCCCGCCACAGCTCGGTGAGCAGGGCCCGGCCGGTACCCCCGCCGTGCACCCGCGGGTCGATGAACAGGTCGCACAGCATGCTGACCGCGGCCGGGCCGTCGCCGACCCGGATCGCCGCGCCATAGCCGGCCACGGTGCCATCGCGCACCGCGACCAGCAGCCGGCCGCGGGTCAGCAGATACCGCAGGTAGGCCGGGTCGGCGCCGGCCCACTCTGCATCCTGGCCGGTCGCCACCGCCACCTTGGCAATGGCCGCGAAGTCGCTGGGGTCTGCGTTATGCAGCGAAGTTTCCGTCATTCTTGCTCCTGGCTCGGCTGGCTGCGATGGGGACACGGCGGGCTCACCCGGCGAGCTCACGGATGCGGCGGCCGATGAACTCACGTTCGGGCGCGGCCGGCGCCAGGTCCAGCGCGGTCTGGTAGGCGCGCGCCGCGTCCCGGCGGCGGCCGAGGCGGCACAGCAGCTCGCCGCGGGCGATGTGCAGCTGCGGCCAGCGGGCCAGCTGCCGGTCGGTGCCGATCCCGTCCAGCAGGGCCAGGCCGGCCGCGGGCCCCTCGGCCATGGCCACCGCGGCGGCCCGGTTGGCCGCGATCACCGGGGTCGGCTCGTAACGCAGCAGCTCCCCGTACAGCGCGGCGATCTCTGGCCAGTCGGTGTCCGCGGCCGACGCGGCCGCGCAGTGGCAGCCGGCGATGGCCGCCTGGATCTGGTAGGCACCCGGCCGCTGCGCGCGGAGGGCCTGCCGGAGCCGGGCCTCACCCTCGGTGATCTTGGCCTGGTCCCAGCGGGCCCGGTCCTGGTCGGCCAGCAGCACCAGGTCACCCGCGTCGCTGACCCGGGCGCCGCGCCGGGCGTCGGTCAGCAGCAGCAAGGCGAGCAGGCCGGTCACCTCGGGCTCGCCGGGCAGCAGCACGGTCAGCGCCCGGGCCAGCCGGATGGCTTGCTCGCACAGGTCGCCGCGGACCACGGTCTCGCCGCTGGCCGGCTTGTGGCCCGCGGTGAACACCAGGTAGACCACGCGCAGCACGCCGCCGAGCCGGTCCGGCAGCTCGCTGGGGGAGGGCACGCGCAGCGCGATCCCGGCCTGCCGGATCTTGCGTTTGGCCCGGACCAGGCGCTGGGCCATGGTCGGTTCCGGGACCAGGAACGTCGCGGCGATCTCCGCGGTGCCCAGCCCGCACACCGAGCGGAGGGTCAGCGGCACCCGGACCGCCGGGTCGAGGGCCGGGTGGCAGCAGGCGAAGATGAGGCCAAGCTCGTCGTCGGCGCGGGACACCCAGTCCTCCGTGCCCGGCGCCGTGACCTCCAGCGCCGCGCTGGCCTCCTTGCCGGTCCGGCGGCGTTCCCGGCGCAGCCGGTCGGTGGCCTTGTGCCGGGCCACGCTGATCAGCCAGGCCCGGGGCTGGCCGGGGATCCCGGCGGCCGGCCACTGGGTGAGCGCGGCGGCGCAGGCGTCCTGCACCGCGTCCTCGGCCACTTCGAGGTCGCCCACCAGGCGGGCGACGGTCGCTACCGCCGCCCACCAGTGGGCGCGGAACACCTCGTCGTACTGCGGGCTCAGCCGGGCACCTCCGCCGCGCTGTCCGGGATTTGCACCACCGGGCGTACTTCCACCGAGCCGCTGAACGCGGTCGGCACGGTGGCCGCCCAGCGCAGCGCCTCGTCCAGGCCGGCGCAGTCCACCAGTGTGTACCCGCCGAACTGTTCCTTGATCTCGGCCGCCGGGCCGTCGGTGAGCAGCGTCTCACCGCCGCGGACCTGCACCGTGGTGGCGGCCGACGGCGGCTGCAGCGGCGCGCAGTCGATCAGCACGCCGGCCCTGGCCATCGCGTCGGTGGCGGCCCGCCACTCGCTGATCATCTGCTGGCCTTCCGGGCTGCCCGGCGCGGGCAGCGGCCCGTCCGGTCCGTAGAGCAGGAACAGGTACCGCATAGTGACCTCCAGTCGTCCGCGGCCGGGGCCCGGCTCGCACCAGTAAGTCGAACGGCCCGTGCCTGGATCGACAGCGCCTGGATCGACAGCGCCCGGATCGACAGCGCCTGGATCGACAGCGCCCGGATCGGCCGGGACCTTATTCGTCCAGGACCTTGAGGAACATCCGGGAGCCGGGCGGCGCGATCTGCTGGTAGTCAGCTGCGGTGGCCTTGCCCTCGGCCGAGCCGAACGCCGCGTCCAGGGCGGCCTGGTCCGCGAAGGACAGCTCGGTGATCCGGTAGAAGGACCGCTCGCCGCCGTCCACCGCGGCCACCAGCCGCCCGGTCTCGGCTCCCTGCAGCCCGGGCAGCGCCCCGCACATCGGCATGTGCACGCCGAAGTAGTGCTGGTCGAATTCCTCCGGGCTGTCCGGCTGGGTGTAGAGCACCACGAGTTTGACCGTCATGGCCGCACCGTATCCTGCCGCCCGCCGCCGCGTCAGCCCGCACCTGGCCGCCGTGTCAGCCCGCACCTGGCCGCCGCGCCACCCGGCGCCCGGCGCCCGGATCGGCCATACTCAGGAGAGGGCACTCCCAGGCGGAGCCGCACTGGAGATGATCGCGGTTATGGCAGGTTCGGGCTCGGCGCCGTTGCCGCACCGAAGTGGCCGGGGAAGCTGGCACACTGGTCGAATGTCAGCAATTCCCCTGGCTGATCACCCGCCGTCGGCCACGGCTGTCAGCCGCGAGCCGTGCGTGCTGCTCAAGCTCGGCGAGATCGTGCTCAAAGGTGGCAACCGGCGTCACTTCGAGCGCCTCCTGCAGGCGAACATCCGCCGGGCCCTCCAGGACACCGGCATCGCGGTGCGGCTGTGGAACCGCAACGGCGTGTTCGTGCTGCGGCTGGCCGCGGAAAGCGGCCCGGGCAGTCTCAGCCCGGCAGCGGCGGAAGCCGCCGTTGACCAGGTGGCCGAGCGGGTCAGCTCGGTGATGGGCATCGCCCGGGTGTGCCGCGCGGTGCGGGTGGCCAAGGACCCGGACGCGGCCATCGCCGCCGCGGTGGACCTGGCCGCCGGGCGGTCCGGGTCGTTCGCGGTCCGCGCCCGGCGCCGCGACAAGCGGTTCCCGCTGACCTCGGCGCAGCTGGCCGAGCGGATCGGCCACGACGTGCAGCAGGCCCACGGCTACCCGGTGAACCTGAAGCACCCGGACCTGACGATCTACCTCGAGGTGGACCAGCGCGAGGTCTTCGTGTACACCGACGGCCTGCCCGGCCAGGGCGGCCTGCCGGTGGGCATGAGCGGGCGGGCCCTGGTGCTGATGTCCGGCGGGATCGACTCCCCGGTGGCCGCGTACCGGATGATGCGCCGCGGGCTGCGCTGCGACTTCCTGCACTTCTCCGGCATGCCGCTGACCGGCCCGGAGTCGGTGTACAAGGCGTACGGGCTGATGTACCAGCTGGACCGGTTCCAGTCCGACTCCCGGCTGTACGTGGTGGC
Organism: uncultured Actinomycetes bacterium; assembly: GCA_963711705.1. GTDB lineage: Bacteria > Actinomycetota > Actinomycetes > Streptosporangiales > Streptosporangiaceae > RYN-230. The sequence continues at coordinate 275,030 of CAVQFM010000008.1, read as the reverse complement.
GTTCGGCAAGACCCAGCAGAAGCTGGCCACGTCCGGGGCGAGCCGGCTGCAGATCGTGGCGCAGCGCCGGCTGATGCTCAAGACCGGCGAGGCGCTGGCCCGCCGGCTCGGCGCCGCGGCGCTGGTCACCGGGGACTCGCTGGGCCAGGTGAGCAGCCAGACACTGGCCAACCTGACCGCGCTGGACGACGCGGTGTCGCTGCCCATCCTGCGCCCGCTGATCGGCAGCGACAAGATCGAGATCATGGCCGAGGCGCGCCGGATCCGCACCCTGGCCCTGTCCGAGCTGCCCGACCAGGACTGCTGCACGCTGCTCACCCCCCGCCAGGTGGAAACCCAGGCCCGCATCCACGACCTGCGCAAGCTGGAGGCCCGGCTGGATGCTGGCGACCTGGCCGAGGAACTGGCTGGCATCGCGCAGCAGTACCGGCCCGACCGCACCTAGAGAACCATCCGGCGATACGCACCGTGCGCCGCCGGTGACCCCGCCGCCGCCGGACTGGGCCACGGGGCTGCTGCCAGGAGGCGGCCGCCGCGGCGGTGCGCCCTGGGCCAGGCGCTAGCCGACGGCGGCCGGCTGCTGGGCGGCCAGCGGCGGGGTGAGGGTCCGGCCGACCAGCGGCGGCAGGTGGGCGGCGATGCTGGCCAGTTCCCGGATGTCGGCGTCCTGCAGGGCCTGGTCGCCGTCGCACAGCGCGGTGGTGGGCTCGGGGTGCACGTCGATGATGAGCCCGTCCGCGCCGACCGCGATGGCCGCGCGGGTCAGCGGCAGGACCAGGTCACGCCGCCCGGCGGAGTGCGAGGGGTCGACGATGACCGGCAGGTGGGAGAGCTTCTGGGCCACCGGTACGGCGCTGATGTCCAGCGTGTTGCGGGTCGCCTTCTCGAAGGTCCGGATGCCCCGCTCGCACAGCACGATGTCCAGGTTGCCACGCTGGGCGATGTACTCCGCGGCCATCAGCCACTCCTCGATGGTGGCCGAGAAGCCGCGCTTGAGCAGCACCGGCTTGCCCGCGCCGCCGACCGCCTGGAGCAGCGCGAAGTTCTGCATGTTCCGCGTGCCGACCTGGAGCATGTCGGCGTGCTCGGACACCAGGTCCACGTCCCGCGGGTCGATCACCTCGGTGACCACCGGCAGGCCGGTCTCCGCGCTCACCTCGGCCAGGATCTTCAGCCCCGACTGGCCCAGGCCCTGGTAGGCGTACGGGGACGTGCGCGGCTTGAACGCACCGCCGCGCAGCAGCGACGCCCCGGCCGACTTGGCCATCCGGGCGGCGGTCAGCGTCTGCTCCGGGGTTTCCACCGCGCACGGCCCGGCGATCACGGTAAGCGTGTCCGGGCCGATGGGCACCCCGCCGACCCGGACCACCGACCGGGCCGGGTGGTGCTCCCGGCTGACCAGCTTGTAGGGCACGGAGATGCGCACCACGTCGGTGACGCCGGGCATGCTGCGCAGGTTCAGGGTGCGGAACCGGTCGACGTCGCCGACGAGCCCGACGATGGTGCGGGACACGCCGCGGGTGATGAACGCCTCCCCGCCCGCGCCGCGGACCAGATCGACGATCCCGTCCAGGTCCGCTTGAGTGGCATCTGGGGCCATGACCACGACCATGGGTTCTCCTGTGTTCGGCGCGCCGCCCGGTGCGGCGCTGCTGGCTGGTCCTGCGTGGTGCGGGGTGGCTGACATGAAAGAAGCCCCGGGCCGTCCGGCCCGGGGCTTCTTCGCAGTCGCTCGCGTCAGCGCAGAGTCTGGCGGGCGACCAGCCGATTCCCGGGCCGGTAGCCATACCAGAACCAAAACTCCTGACGCACGAGTGGCAGCATAGCGTATCCGCCGGAGCGGGGGCGGAGCGGGGCGGGGCGGCCAGCCGGCTGGCCGCATGCGATGGTAGAGACGCCGGGGAGCAGGTCAGCCAGAAAGGGCAGCGCATGGGTCAGCCGGACACGGGCCGGCCAGCAGCAGGCCAGCCGGTGGCGGGCGGGCCAGTGGCCGGCCGGTCCGTGGTCAGCCAGGTACCCGCCGGGCAGGCGCGCAGCGAGCCGCCGCCGGGGCCGGGCCGGCCGACCCGGCCGGGACCTGCCGCCCGGCCAGCGCGCCCGGCCGGACTGGGCCCCCCAGCACTACGGCCCGGTGCCCAGATTCCGCCCGGAGACCTGGGACTTCCGGGTGTCCGGCGCGACCGAGTCCGGCCGCGAGCACCGCTGGGACTGGGCGGGCATCGGCGGCTTGCCGCGCTGTTCGATCACCGCCGACCTGCACTGCGTGACCAAGTGCACGATCGCTGGCATCGCCTGGGAAGGCATCGCCGCGGCCGAAGTGCTGCAGGCGGCCCCGCCGGCCGGGACGGTCACGCACGTCATGGTGTGGGCCGACTACGGGTACAGCGCGAACATCCGGATCAGTGACTTCGCCGCGGATGCCACGCTGTTCGCCATCGGAGCCGGCGGTGTGCCGCTCACCCCCGAGCATGGTTACCCGATGCGGCTGGTCGTGCCGCACCTGTACGGCTGGAAGAGCGTCAAGTGGGTGCGGGCGGTGGAGTACCTGACCGAGGACCGGCGCGGGTTCTGGGAGGAGCGGGGCTACCACAACTCCGCCGATCCCTGGCGTGAGCAGCGCTTCTCCTACCAGGAGCAGCAGGCGGCCAGCGAGCGCTAAGGCGGGTCCCGCCCAGAAAGGTCAGGCCTGGTTCGTGATCATGACTTTGGGTCGAATCTATTAGACCCAAAGTCATGATCACGTTCGCATCGGGGTGGACAGCCCTCCCGTCCGGGGCGGCGCGGCGCGGCGCGAGGGGGCCAAGCCAGCGCGCAGCCGTTTCAGCGTGGCCACGTCCGCGGCGTGCGCGGTCTGCGGGCCGGGGGTCTCGACGATGAACGGCACCTGCGCGGTGGCCGGATGCCGGAGCAGCGCGCGGAACGGCTCCGCGCCGATCTGCCCGGCGCCGATGTTCTCGTGCCGGTCCCGGCGCGACCCGCACGGGTCCTTGGCGTCGTTGGCGTGGATCAGCCGGAGCCGCCCGCCCCCGGGCAGCGCCGCGGTCAGCTCATCCAGCGTCCCGGCCGCCCCGCCGGGCGCCGTCAGGTCGTGGCCGGCCGCGAACGCGTGGCAGGTATCCAGGCAGACGCCGGCCCGCGGGTGCCAGTCCAGTGCGTCCAGGTACGCGGGCAGCTCAGCGACGGTGCGGCAGAGCATCTGGCCCAGCCCGGCCGTCGGCTCGACCAGCAGGTCCGGGCCGCCGTCCGGGATCGAGTCCAGCAGCGGCAGCAGGCACTCCCGGGCGTAGCGCAGGCTCTTGTCCCGGTCGCCGCCGACCGCCGAGCCCGCGTGCACCACCACACCACGGGCGCCGAGCCGGGCGCCGATCAGCAGCGAGTGACGCAGCGACGCCACCGACCGGTCCCGGATCACCTGGTCCATCGAGCCGACGTTGACCAGGTACGGGGAGTGCACGAACAGCGGCAGCCCGGCCGCGGCCAGCTGGCCGGCCGCGGCCCGGTCCCGGCCGGGGTCCGGGCCGGGCAGCGCCCAGGACCGGGGATTGGACACGAACACCTGGACCGCTTCCGCGCCGACCCTGGCCGCGTAGCGCAGCCCGGCCGCCAGCCCGCCGGCCACCGGCACATGCGCCCCGACGGCGGGCCCAGCCGGCCCGGCCCGCCGCTCAGCCACCCGCCCGGCGGGCGTACAGGATGTCGAGCTTGCCGTCGGTGTACACCCGGTGGAAGTGGTTGTAGAAGTAGTACCGCAGCCCGGGCGTCCAGGCCACCCGCCGGCGGTTGAACCGCTCGTTCAGCCACACGTACTGGGCGTGCCTGAAGGCGCTGCGCCAGAACGCCTTCACCCCGGGATAGTCAGCCGCCCCGGAACTCGCGTCCCGGCCGTGGCCGAGCGCGTAGTCGGTGCCGATGGCATCCACCATCAGCGAGCAGCCGGGCACGTCCGAGTAGAACCGGCCGGCCGCGATGGTGAACGACACCTGGTCGGTGAGCACGCACGCGCCCGGGTGGACCAGCCGCTCGACGGTGGCCAGCGCGGCCGGGCTGACCCGCGGTGTCACGTTCTGGTCCTGCTGGCCCTGCAGCACGGCCAGCACCACCACTCCCGCCGTGGCCAGGGCCGCGACCGTCCACTGCACCCAGCTGCCGAGGCCCGGCCGGCGGCCCGGCTGTGGCTCGCCCCGCTGCAGCGCGGCTGCCAGCCGGGCGGCGGCCAGCCCGATGGACAGCCCGAGGAACGGCGCCAGGAACGCCGGGAAGTGCAGGAAGAACTGCGCGTACCAGAGGAACGCCGCCACCACCAGGGCCGTGGTGCCCACGGCGAACCAGTCCAGCGCGGCGGGCGGCTGCCGGCTGATCAGCCACGCCGCCACGAGCGCGGCCGGCACGAAGATCACGATCACCAGCGTGGCGATCAGCACGCCGGTGTTGCCCAGGTGCAGCACCTGCCCGATCCCGGTCATCAGCCGCAGCCGCTTTTCCACCGGGGTGGGCGACGGGACGACGCGGAACAGCTGGGCGGCGAAGAAGCTGTTGTAGAACCGGCGCGGGGACAGCGCGGCGAACGGCAGCACCGGGACCACGAAGCCGACCGCCACCCCGGCCACGAACAGGGCGGCCCGGCGCAGCTGCCGGGCCAGCAGGATGGCCACCACCACGACCGGGATGACCGCCCACACCTCGACCGCGCCCGCGAAGCCAAAGGCCAGCCCGCCGGCCAGCAGCCGCCGGTCGCTGCTGGCCAGCCGGTCCCTGTCCAGCACGGCCAGCGCCCCGGCCAGGCAGAACAGCACCAGCCACGGTTCCAGCAGCACGGTGTGCGCGGCCACCAGGCTGCCCGGGAAGATGGCCAGGATGCCGCAGGACAGGGTCACCGCGAGCAGCCCGCGATGCCGGGTGAGCAGGCCGACCATGAGGATGCCGGCCGAGCTGGCCAGGATGGTCAGGATGCGGCCCACCGCCATTCCCCAGGCCGTGCCGGTGACCTGGGCGAGCAGCGCGGCCGGGGTCATCAGCAGGGTGATGCCGGGCGGCTGCACGATGATGAAGTCGCGGTACGGCAGGCCGCCGTGCACCAGGCGCAGGGCGCTGCCGAAATACGGCCCGTCGTCGTACTGGGTGACGCCGAGCAGGTAACCCGGCCGGCTCAGCAGGTGCAGCCGGAGCACCAGGCCGAGCACGGTGAAGCCGGCGATAGCCAGATTGACTGGCGTCAGCCAGCGGCGGGCGGCCACTACCCCGGCGGGCCCGGCGGAGTCGCGCTGCGATCCGTCGGCCGCTGGCGTCACCCTGGTTCCGCTCACAGCTGGCACTTCCGCATGTGTGTGATGAGAAGAGGCGCGTGGGCCGAGACCAGCATGGGGCCTGGGAGCCACGGCTGCATAGGGCATTGGCGGCTGGTCTTCGCCCAGCGGCCACATTATCGCAACCCGGGCTTTAGGGCGTGACCGATTGCCTGCGGTGGTGACTATGCCGGGTTCTTTTGCCCTTGGTCAGGTCACGCTTGGCCCGGGCGTGGTATCCGGTAACCCCGAGGCCCTGGGGGTTGGGAACTGCCCACGGGGTGACCACGACACGCCTGCTGTGCTGCCGGACCGTCACCGTTACCAGCGCCATCTGCCCGCCGCGGAACACATACCGGTCGCCCAGCTCGCGGGCCAGCCGGGTCTGGATGATCTCCGGGTGGTAGCCCGGCGGGGTCAGCGCCCAGGTGACGCCCAGGGTGAGCCGCCCCAGCGCGCCCGGATCGTGATAGTCGCCAATCGTCATCGCCATCTGCTGGGGCGGCAGCGCGCGCTCGATCTGCCGGGCTACGGCCGGGGCGATCCGCATCACCGGATCAGCCGTCAGTTCCCGGACGGTCGGCATCTGCCCCGAGGTGACCAGGGCCGTGAGCAGCACGACCCAGCCCGCGACGGCGGCCGCCACCCCGGCCCGGAGCCCGTTCGCGGTCCAGTCCCGTATCCCGCGGACCATCCAGTCCAGCCCACGGGCCGGCCAGCCGGTGACCGGGCCGGCCAGGCCAGCGGGGCTGGGCGCAGCCGGTTCAGCCAGGGGCGGGTGGCTCGCTGGGGGAGCCGGGCCGGCTGGGGGAGCCGGGCCGGCTGGGGGAGCGGCGCCCGCCGGGGCATTCGCGTTCCCGGCCTGGGCGAACCCCTCGGGGGCTGACGCCGCCACCGGGGGCGCCCCGCCTGGCCGGGGTGCCACGTCCCACGGCGGCGCCCCAGCCGATAGGCGCGCCAGCTCCCATGGGGTCGCCGGCCCCTCTGGTCTGGCCGGGCCGGCGAGTAGGTCCGGGCCTGCTGGCGCCTGCGGGCCTGGTCCGCCCGCCAGAGGCGCAGCCAGCGCGGTGGCCGTGTCCGCCGGGCCCGCGGCGGCGTCCGGGCCAGCGGCCGCCATCGCCGTGGCCCCGGCGCCCGCCGGGCCTGCGGCGGCGGCCGTATCCGCGGTGCTGGCTGGACCCGCGGCGGCGGCCGTATCCCCGGCCATGGCCGTGGCCGCGGTGACGGCCGTGCCCGCCGGGACCTTCCCGTTGGCCGTGGCCGCCCGTTCCGCGGAGCCCGCGCTGTGCGCGGGGGCGCCCGCGAGGGCCCGGCCCGCCGCCAGCAGGATGGTCAGCGCGACGCCGGAACCAATCACCAGCCAGCAGAGCGCGCCGACCGGGAACACCATGACGATCAGGTAGTTCAGCGTGTACAGGCTGGTGTAGTGCACCGGCACGCTGGAGTAGGTGACCAGCGCGGCCAGGCTGAGCAGCAGGGTGATGGCGGCGAGCGCGGCCAGCCAGCGGCACCGCAGCGGCCAGATGGCCGCGATCCCCACCACCGCCAGCAAGATCAGCACGGCCACCGCGTATCCCGAGGACCGGGCGCTGATCTGGTCGAAGATGACGAGCGGCTGCTGCGCTGACTTCCACCACAGCGGGATGGGCTGGATCGCGGAGGTGAGCGCCTTCAGCCCGAACGATGCCCCGGTGCGCGCGCCGTTGTCGCTACTGCCGGTGCTGTTGATCAGCGCGGCAATGTTGCCGTCTGGCATGAAGAACTGCTGGAAGGCTGGAGCACTCCAGCAGCCCGCGCCGGCCAGCAGGCCGATCAGGACCCACCAGTAACCGGCCCGGGCCCGGATCGCGTCGGCAATGCCGACGATGAGGGCCAGCAGCACCAGGGCGGCCGAGCCCAGGGTGAACATCAGGTGCGCCTGGGCGGCGACCGAGGCGGTGATCACCAGCACCGGCCACCAGCGGCGGTGCCCGGCGATGACCGCCCACGCGGCGGCGAGCGCGGCGAGGAAGAACATCATGCCGAACCAGGGATTCCAGCTCGCCGGCAGCGCCACGGCTGGCATCCACAGCAGCAGCACCAGGATCAGCCCGCTGGCCGCCAGCCCGGCGATCTCCCCGCGGACCGCCCAGGCCGCCTCGATCACCAGCGAACAGGCCACGATGCACCAGAACGCGCCACCCCACAGCACCCCGTACACCGGGTTGAGGTGCACCGGGATGGACAGCAGCCAGTACTCCAGCGGGCCCGGGTCGAACACGCCGTGGGCCAGCCGGGTTGCCTGCCCGACCAGCGGCCCATGGTTGGTGAGCGCGTTCCACGAGCGCAGTGCGATCGCGGCCTCGTCGCCGATCGGCTGCCAGCCATGCTGCACCAGGCGCACCGGCCCGATGATGAAGGGCAGCCAGCACGCCACATGCGCGACGATGCGCGCCGCGATGGCTCGGCGGAGTAGCAGGGAAGGTCCTTCTCCGGACTAGGGCCCCCTTACACCTGAAGTGGGCACACTTTCGGCGTCGCCATATTAGTTGGTCTGCTGACAGCAATTCATCAGCAACCCCGGCCAACTGGATGCGTTCAGGTAAAAGGAAAGTATATCAGCCGGAAAGAATGAATAGCTGATAGGCCTTTGGCCCTGATATCCGCAGTTCCCCGCTAGAAGCCGACGTAAAGGGTGATCGTGCTGCCGGCTGGCGCCTGGCCGGTCGGGCTGTAGTGGAACACCTTGTCCAGCGGGCCGACCATGACCACCTTGACCTGGAAGCCGGCCTGGTTCAGCGTCTGCTCGGCCTGGGTGACCGGCTGGCCGTCCACGTTGGGCACGTCGGCCATCTGCGGCCCGTTGGAGTACGTGATCGTGATCACCTGGTGCGGGGTGAACGAACTGCCCGCCGCCACCGACTGCTGGGTGACGGTGCCCGCGGGCTGGGTGCTTTTCGGGTCGGCGACCTCGTTGAGCGAGACGCTGTTGGCCGTGGCCCACTGCTCGGCCACCGCCTTCTGCTGGCCGACGAACTCGGGCACTGGCTGGCCGGAACTGACCACCAGGCTGACCGGCCGGCTCTGCGGCCAGGAGACGCCCGCCGCGGGCGTCGTGCTGATCACGATCCCGGCCGCGATCGTGGTGGACGCCTGGTTCACCACCTTGCCTGGTACCAGGCCCGCGTGCCGCAGCGCCGCCTCGGCGTCGGCCAGCGCGCTCCCCGTCACCTGGGGCATGGAGATCAGGTGCGGGCCCGCGGACACGATGAGGGTGACCGTGCCGCCCTTGCTCACCTGCGAGCCGATGGCCGGGCTGGTGCTGATCACCTTGCCCTTGGCCACCGCGTTGCTGAATTGCGGCGCGCCCATCTTCGCGGTCAGGCCCTCGTTGCGCACCTCCAGCCGGGCGGTGGCCGCGGCCAGGCCGCGCACCGGGGGCACCGTGGTGTACTGGCCGGCCGTCTGCCACCAGACGACCAGCCCGATCACCAGCGCCGCCAGCACGCCCGCCAGCACGTAGATGAGCCTCCGGCTGAACAGCCAGCGCTGCAGCCCGGGCTCGCGCGGCCCGCCGGCCCGGCGCCGGCCCCGGCCGAAGTCGGTCGTCCCGGGCGCCACGACCAGGGTGTGATTAACCGGCTGGTAGAAGGAGTCGTCGCCGACCCGCTGACTGGCCGGGGACACCGCCCCGGGCCCGCCGGCCGGCGGATAGGCCGGGGCGGGCGGTTCAGCCAGGCCCGGGATCAGGTCGCTGGCCTGCTGCCGGGCTGGGGGCAGGTCGGCGGGCCACACCCCCGGCTGGTAGTCCAGCACGGCCGGCGGCGGGCTGGGCACTGGCGCGGCACCGGGATAGCGCGGGCTGGTGCCGGGCGGGCCCGGGCTGGGCAGCACGGTCCCGGGCACCGCGGGCGGGGCCGGGGCGCTTTGCGCGATGCTGTGCCGGACCTCGGTGACGCCCCGCAGGAACTGCCCCGCGTCGGCCGGGCGGAGCCGGGGATCGCGGCTGGTGGCCCGGGTCACCAGGTCATCGAGGGCGGGGCTGATCCCGGGCACCAGCCGGGACGGGGCGGGCACCGCCTCGTTGACGTGCTTGTAGGCCACGGCCAGCGGGGTGTCCGCGGTGTGCGGCTGGGTCCCGGTGAGCATCTCGAACAGGATGATCCCGGCCGCGTAGACATCGGTCCGGGCATCCGCCGTGCCCTGGGAAACCTGCTCCGGGGCCAGGTAGGCCGCGGTGCCGATGAGCAGCCCGGTCTTGGTGTGGCTGGCTCCGGCCAGCGTCCGGGCCAGCCCGAAGTCGGCCACCTTGACCGAATGGCCGGTGGTGAGCAGCACGTTCTCCGGCTTGACGTCGCGGTGCGCGAGCCCGGCGGCGTGCGCCGCGGCCAGCCCGGACAGCATCCCGTCCATGATGTCCAGCGCCTCGCCGGGGCTGAGCCGGCCGCGCTCGTTGAGCAGATCGCGCAGGGTCCGGCCCGGCACGTACTCCATGGCCAGGTACAGCATGCGGCCATCGGCCCCCTGGTCGTACACGCCGACCACGTTGGGGTGGGAGAGCCGGGCGACGGTGCGCGCCTCGCCCACGAACCGGCGGACGAAGTCCTCGTCGTTGGCGAGTTCCGCGTGCATGATCTTGAGGGCCACGGTGCGGTCCAGCCTGGTGTCGGTACCCAGGTAGACGGTTGCCATCCCGCCGGTGGCAATAAGGGACTCGACCCGGTAACGGCCGTCAAGCACCCGGCCGACGGGTGGGCGCGCCAGCGTCGTGTCCATTGGCGTCGATTGTATGGCCGGGAAGGTACCGCGGCCCGGGGAACATCTGTACGGTGCCGGCCGGTGACCGTTGGTGACGGGCGGGGCCAGGGGTCCCGCTGACCTGCGGCGGGCGCCCCGCTGACGGTCAGCCGCCGTGGCCCGGTCCGGTCCCACCCGGCCCGGCCCGGGTGCCGGCTGGCCGGGGTGGGGCCCTAGCCTAGGTGCTCGTGCGCATCGAGCGGGTGGTCATCGTGGGCGCCGGCCTGGCCGGGCTGCGCACGGCCGCGGAACTGCGGGCCCGGGAGTACGCCGGCCCGATCACCATGATCGGCGCCGAGCCGCATCCGCCCTACGACCGCCCGCCCCTGTCCAAGAAGCTCATGCTCGGCGAGCTGGACTCCACCTCCATGGCGGAGGAGGCAGCCGGGCTGGACCTGGACCTGCGCCTGGCGGAGACCGCGACCTGCCTGGACGACCGGGTGATCCGCACCGACCGGGCCGAGTACCGGTTCGACCGCCTGGTGCTGGCCACCGGGGCGGCCCCGGTCCGGCTGCCTGGCGACGGACCCCAGCAGGTGCTGCGCACGATAGATGACGCGCTGACCATCCGCGCCGCGCTGCGCCCCGGGACCCGGCTGGTCATCGTCGGTGCTGGCTGGATCGGCGCGGAACTCGCCACCGCGGCCGCGGCCCGTGGCTGCCAGGTGACGGTGCTGGAAGCGGCGGGCATCCCGGCCGCCGCGGCCCTCGGCGCGGCGGCGGGTGCACAGCTGGTGCCCTGGTACGCCGCGGCCGGAGTGGATCTGCGGCTCGGCCAGCCGGTGGAATCCGTGCAGGCCGGCGGGCTTGCGCTGCCCGGTGGGGGCTGGCTGCCCGCCGACCTGGTCGTCACCGCGGTGGGCGTGCGGCCCAGCACCGGATGGCTGGCCGGCTCGGGGATCGACCTGGGCAACGGGGTGCTGGTGGACGCCGGGCTGCGGGCGTCCGTGCCCGGCGTGTTCGCGGCCGGGGACTGCGCCGCGTTCTGGTCCCGCCGGTTCGGCCTGCGGCTGCGGGTCGAGCACTGGGACACGGCCCTGCATTCGCCCAGAGTGGCCGCGGCCAACGTGCTGGGCGGCGAGGAGGAGTACGACCCGGTGCCGTACTTCTGGTCGGAACAGTTCGGCCGGATGGTCCAGTTCGCCGGCCAGCGCGGGCCCGGCGACCAGCTCATCTGGCGCGGTGACCCGGCGGCGCCGCGCTGGACCGCCTGCTGGGTGGACCGGGCCGGGCGGCTGGTCGCGGTGCTGACCGTGGGGCAGCCACGGGACCTGCTCCAGGGCCGCCGGGTCATCCAGGGAGCCCGGCCGGTGGATCTGGCCCGGCTGGCCGATCCCGCCGTGCCGCTCCGCGAGACGGCCGCGAGATGACCAGCATCTGGCCCGGATGCGGCGGCCAGGCAACGGGAATGCGGGCCGCCCAGCCGACGAGACTGGCGTGTCCGGGTTTGACCAGGGCCCCGGCGTGGGAAATTCGGGAACGTGGCACAGATTGACCCCCTGGCCGACGCTCTGGTCGGCGACTGGCTCACCCTGGCCGAGGCCGCTAACCGCCTCGGCATCCCACCGGGCCGGATCAGGCAACTGCTCCGCGACCACAAGCTGCTGGCCGTTCAGCGGCCGGACGGCACCATGGCGGTACCCACCGCGTTCTTCGACGGAAGCCAGGTCATCAAGGGACTGCACGGCACGCTGACCGTGCTGTTCGACTGTGGCTTCGACGAGGCGGAGGCGGTCCGCTGGCTGTTCACGGTCGATGACTCGCTGCCCGGCACGCCGATCCAGGCGATGACCGAGCGCCGGTGCACCGAGGTGAACCGGCGGGCCCAGGCGCTCGCCTTCTGAGTGCCTGGCATCCTGCGCCGCCGCCCGCGGCCGGGATGCTGCCGTCCGGCACCCGGCCGGGGACAGCCGCCCCGTCCGGGTGGTTCCGCCTGGCCCGGGGCGGGCTCCCGGACCTATGCGCCTCCTGGTGACCGTGCGGTTACCAGCGGGTCCGGCTAGCCTGGGCCCATGCCTTCCGGCGTCCTGCACCGTGCGCCAGCCATCCGCGATCTGCTGGCCGCGGGCGGTGAGTCGTTCTCGTTCGAGTTCATGCCGCCCAAGACCGCCGACGACGAGCGGAAACTGTGGCGGGCCATCCGCCAGTTGGAGCATCTCCGCCCCACGTTCGTCTCGGTCACCTACGGCGCGGGCGGCACGACCCGGGACCGGACCGTCCGGGTGACCGGGCGGATCGCCGCCGAGACGACGCTCACCCCGGTCGGGCACTTCACCGCGGTCGACCATTCGGTGGCCGAGCTACGGCACGTGATCGGCTCGTACGCGGCCGTCGGTGTGCGGAACGTGCTGGCGCTGCGCGGCGACCCGGCCGGCGACCCGGGCGCCGAATGGGTGCCGCACCCGCAGGGCCTGCGCTACGCGGCCGACCTGGTCCGGCTGATCCGGGCGTCCGGCGATTTCTGCGTGGGCGTCGGGGCGTTCCCTGAAGGCCATCCGCGCTCGCCTGACCTGGCCTCGGACACCGAATTCTTCGTCCGCAAGTGCCGGGCCGGGGCGGACTTCGCGATCACCCAGATGTTCTTCTACGTGGAGGACTACCTGCGGCTGCGCGACCGGGTGGCGGCGGCCGGGTGCGACGTGCCGATCATCCCGGGCATCATGCCGATCACCAGCCCGCGGACCCTGGAGCGCATCGTCGTGCTGTCCGGGGCGCGGTTCCCGGCCGCCCTGGGGGAGCAGGTCCGGGCGGCCGCCGGGGACCGGGCGGCGGTGCGCGAGATCGGTGTCCAGTACGCGTCGGGCATGGCCGAGCGCCTGCTCGCCGAGGGCGCCCCGGGGCTGCACTTCTACACGCTGAACGGATCGCTCGCCACCCGGGAGATCTACCAGCGCCTCGGTCTCGCCGACCGCGCCCGCCGGCCGGCCCTCGCCGCGGCGCGGCCGGGCGCGGCTGGCTCGCCTGGGTCCGCCGGTCAGCTGCCCGGCTGACCGGTTCCGGTCATCCGGCCGGCCCGCGCCGCGGCGCGGCGGGGTTGGCTGGCTCGCCTGGGTCAGCTGCCCGGCTGACCGGTTCCGGTCATCCGGCCGGCCCGCGCCGCGGCGCGGCGGGGTTGGCTGGCTTGCCTGGGTCAGCTGCCCGGCTGACCGGTGCCGGTCATCCGCAGGCTGGGCCGCAGCGGCAGCACGGTGCCCATGACCGCGTACGGCGGGTCGGTGCCCGGGAACCGGTAACCGGTCACCAGGTCGGCGAACCCCAGTCCCCGGTACAGCCGGCGGGCCCGGCTCTCGGTGTCCTGGGTGGACAGCAGGGCGGTGCGTTCCAGCCGCGGGTGCAGCAGCGCCGGGACCATGGCCCGGCCGATCCCCTGGCCCTGGTAGTCCGGGTGCACATGGACCTCGGCAACCTCGAACGACTCGGCCATCCACTGCTGCGCGAAGTCGCGGCCGCCCGCCTTGGCCAGCGCGCTGCGCACCAGATCGTGCCACCACTGGCCGTCCCCGCCGTGGAACCCGTAGGCGAACCCGACGATCTCCGCCGTCCGCCCAGCCGGGCCGGCCATCCCGGCTGGCTGCGTCACAGCCACGCAGCGGAACGACGGGAACGAGGCGTGCCGTTCCATGATGGCCCGGCGCCCCGGCATCTGCTGCGGCGGCGGCCGCATCGCTGCCGCATAGACATCGATCAGGGCGTCGAGTTCCGCGAGGAAGCGTGCCTTGCCGAAATCCTGCAGCCCTGGTCCAGAGCGCACCCGGGTAGCGTACGCGAGCCGCTCGCCTGGCGGCGCCGGCGGCGGCGCCGGCGGGGCCGGCCCGGCAGTTTTGTCGGACCTGCCGGGTACATTCGAACTGAACAGCAAACGGCTGGACTTTTAAACGAATCTATGTTCGAATCGAGTTGCGAAGCCAACCAGTCACCCCCGGTCCCGGGGCCACTGACCCCGGGGTCAGGCGGTGTGTGGGGAAGCGCCCCGCCTGGCCCCGGCCTCGGCTCCGTGACGGAAGGAGGGCCATGAGCACAGTCACGTCTGCCCGGCCCGGACAGCCACGCTGCCGGGTGGCGCCCACGGCGCTGACGCTCATCGAGTCCGCGCGGCGCGGGCTGGCCGAGGCCGCGGATGAGTCCGGCCCAGGTGCCCGGTACGTGGCGGCGCACCTGGCCGCACTGCGCGCCGCCGCCGCGATCGTCACCGTGAAGTCGGATCCCGCGCCTGCTACCCGGCGGAAGGCGCCGCGCAGTGTCTGGGAACTGCTGCCGCGGGTCGAGCCCGCGCTGTCCGAATGGTCGGCGTTCTTCGCCGCGGGGGCGGGCAAGCGGGCGGCCGCCGAAGCGGGCCTGACCCGCGCCGTGTCGGCCCGGGAGGCCGATGACCTGCTACGCGACGCCGAGACATTCCTGTCGCTGGCCGAGGAGGCGCTAGGCCTGCCGGCCCAGTCGGCGCTGCCGCTGCGCCCGGCGGGCTGACCGCAGCGGGCTGACTGCAGCGGGCGGGCCAGCTGGGCCCAGGTGCCCGCCTGGGGGGCCTGGTGACCTGCCAGCCGACAGCCAGCAGGCCACCCGGTGAGGGACCGGCCTGGGTCAGAAGGCCTCGACCGCGCCGCGGGCCTCAGAGTCCAGGACACCCCAGCTGATCAGCTCTTCGGTGAGGTCAATCGGTGACTTGTCGTAGATGACCGCCAACGACCTCAGGTCTTCCTGGCGGATCGACAGCACCCGGCCGTTGTAGTCGCCGCGCTGGCTCTGGATCGTGGCCACGTACCGGGCCAGCGGGCCAGCCTTGTCCTTCGGCAGCTGGGCCATCCGCTCCAGGTCGATGACCAGCTTGGGCGAAGGCACCAGCGGCGACGGGCTGGCGTCGCCGGGCAGCAGCTCGGACACGGGCACGCCGTAGAACTCGGCCAGCTCGGCCAGCTTCTGCACGGTGACTGACCGGTCGCCGCGCTCGTACGAGCCGACGACCACGGCCTTCCACCGGCCGCGTGACTTCTCCTCGACACCGTGCAGGGACAGTCCCTGCTGGGTACGGATGGCACGCAGCCGGGCGCCGAGCGTCTTGGCGTATTCAGATGGCATTCGTCGGCCCCCCGGCCAGTTCGTCGCTTTGAGTAACGGTTACGGACAGTGACGGTAGGCCGCAACTGCGACCAGGTCAAGCCGAATAGCAAAAAGCGGGTCAACTTACGCGTCTCGTCGCATCCGTCCGATGTGGCACCGCCGGCCATCGCCAGCCGCCGGGCCCACCGAAAAGGCCTGCTCGCTTAGGTTTCAGCCCAGCCATCCGGCCGCAACCGGCTGGTTCCCGCGGGTTCACTGGCCCGCTCGACATCAGTGTGACACGAATCACTCATCGTTACCCAATCCACGCGGCAGCTGATGCCATCAAGGCCGGCGCGTGGCCCCGGCCCACGCTGCGCCGGCTGGTACGGTGTCCGGGATAGATCATCCTTTAAGACCCGTCCCGTGAGGCGGGAAAGGAGGTCCTTGGTATGCCTGCGGTCGATCCCGCTCACCCCAGTGCCGCTAGCCGCCGTGCTGCTAACTCCAGTGCTGCTAACTCCAGTGCTGCCAACTCCAGTGCCGCTGATCCGGTACTGCTAACTCCGGTGCCGCTGGCCCGGCCCGGGACACACCCGCCGCCCGGAAGGCCGTCCTGGCGGCCGCGGAGATCAGGCGGGCGCTGACCCGGATCGCCCACGAGATCCTGGAGCGGACCGACGGCGCGGCCGGTGTCGTGCTGCTCGGCATCCCCACCCGGGGCGTCCCGCTGGCCCGGCGGCTGGCTGACCGCATCGAGCAGGTCGAGGGGCAGCCGGTCCCGTACGGCTCGCTGGATGTCACCATGTACCGCGATGACCTGCGGCTGCGCCCGGCCCGGGCGCTGGGCCGCACCGACGTCCCGGCGGCCGGCATCGACGGAGCCGTCGTCGTGCTCGTGGACGACGTGCTCTACTCCGGGCGCACCGTGCGGGCCGCGCTGGACGCCCTCCACGACCTGGGACGGCCCCGCGCGGTCCAGCTGGCCGTGCTGATCGACCGCGGCCACCGCGAGCTCCCGGTGCGTGCGGACTACGTCGGCAAGAATCTGCCCACCTCCAAGCAGGAGGTCGTCCGGGTGCTGCTCACCGAGGTGGACGGCGAGGACGCGGTGGTCCTGGGCCGGGCCGCCCCGGCCGCCACAGCGAGCACTGGGAGCGGCGCGTGAACCGGCACCTGATCTCCGCGGCCGATCTGACCAGGGATGACGCACTGCTCATCCTGGACACCGCCGACGAGCTGGCCCGGGTGTCCGACCGCCCCATCAAGAAGCTGCCCACGCTGCGCGGGCGGACGGTGGTCAATCTGTTCTTCGAGGATTCCACGCGAACCCGGATCTCGTTCGAGGCCGCGGCCAAGCGGCTGTCCGCCGACGTCATCAATTTCTCGGCCAAGGGCTCCAGCGTGGCCAAGGGGGAGAGCCTCAAGGACACCGCGCTGACGCTGGAGGCCATGGGCGCGGACGCGGTGGTCATCCGGCACAGCGCCTCGGGTGCGCCCGCCCGGCTGGCCGGCTGGGTCCGCGGCACCGTGGTCAACGCCGGGGACGGGTCGCACGAGCACCCGACGCAGGCGCTGCTGGACGCGTTCACCATCCGGCGCAAGTTCGGCCGCTCGGCCGGGCCGGGCCCCGGGCGCGGCGGCAGCGCGCCCGGTGGCGCGCTGGACGGGCTGCGGGTCACGATCGTCGGGGACGTGCTGCACAGCCGGGTCGCCCGGTCCAATGTCCTGCTGCTGCACACCCTGGGCGCGGAGGTGACCCTGGTCGCGCCGCCCACGCTGCTCCCGGTGGCGGTCGGTGCCTGGCCTGCCACGGTCAGCTACGACCTGGACTCGGCGCTGCCCAAGAGCGACGTGGTGATGATGCTCCGGGTCCAGCAGGAGCGGATGAACGCCGCCTACTTCCCCAGCGTGCGGGAGTACAGCCGGCGGTACGGGCTGGACGGGGCGCGGATGGCCCAGCTCCCCGAGCAGGCCATCGTCATGCACCCGGGCCCGGTGAACCGGGGCGTGGAGATCGCCGCCGAGGTCGCCGACTCGGCCCGGTCCACGATCGTCGAGCAGGTGGCCAACGGCGTCAGCGTGCGGATGGCGGTCCTGTATCTGCTGCTGGGCGGGGCGGAGGCGCAGTCGTGACCGGCACCTGGCTGATCCGGGGCGCGCGGCCGCTCGGCGGCGAGCCCGCCGACATCGTGATCCGCGACGGGCTGATCGACAGCGTGGGCGGCGACGGCGGCGCCCCGGCCGGTGCCCAGGTGCTCGACGCGTCCGGGCTGGTCGCCCTGCCCGGCCTGGTCGACCTGCACACGCACCTGCGCGAGCCGGGCCGTGAGGACGCCGAGACGGTGGAGACCGGCACCCGGGCGGCCGCGCTCGGCGGGTTCACCGCGGTGCACGCGATGGCCAACACCGAGCCGGTGGCCGACACCGCCGGGGTGGTCGAGCAGATCTGGCGGCTCGGCCGTCAGGCCGGGCACTGCGACGTGCACCCGGTCGGCGCGGTCACCGTCGGCCTGGCCGGCGCGCACCTCGCCGAGCTCGGCGCGATGGCCGACTCCGCGGCCCGGGTCCGGGTGTTCTCCGACGACGGGCGGTGCGTGTCCGACGCGGTGCTGATGCGCCGCGCGCTGGAGTACGTGAAGGCGTTCGGCGGGGTGATCGCCCAGCACGCCCAGGAGCCCCGGCTCACCGAGGGCGCGCAGCTGAACGAGGGCGAGGTGTCCGGGCGGCTCGGGCTGACCGGCTGGCCCGCGGTGGCCGAGGAGGCCATCGTGGCCCGGGACTGCCTGCTGGCCGCGCACGTCGGCTCGGCGCTGCACGTCTGCCACGTGTCCACGGCCGGCTCGGTGGAGATCATCCGCTGGGCCAAGTCCAAGGGCTGGCGGGTCACCGCCGAGGTCACCCCGCACCACCTGCTGCTGACCGACGACTGCGCGGCCGGGTATGACCCGGTGTTCAAGGTCAACCCGCCGCTGCGCACCGCCGCCGACGTGGCCGCGCTGCGCGCGGGCCTGGCCGACGGCACGATCGACTGCGTGGCCACCGACCACGCACCGCACTCGGTGGAGGACAAGGAAACCGAGTGGGACACGGCCGCGTTCGGCATGACCGGGCTGGAGACCGCGCTGCGCGTGGTGCAGGCGGCGATGGTGGACACCGGCCTGCTGGACTGGGCCGGGGTGGCGGACCGGATGTCCCGGCGGCCCGCGGCCATCGGCCGCCTGCCCGGCCCGGGCGGTGCGCTCGAGCCCGGCCTGCCCGCCAGCCTGACCCTGTATGACGCCAGCGCCAGCGACACGGTGGACCCGCGCGCACACGCCTCGATGAGCCGGAACAGCCCGTTCGCGGGCCGGGTGCTGCCCGGCCGGGTGGTGGCCACGTTCCGGCGCGGCGCGCCCACCGTGCTCGACGGGAAGCTGGCCTGATGGCGCCCGGCCCGGCCGCCCAGCCGGCCATCCTGGTCCTGGAGGACGGCACCACGTTCCGTGGCACCGCGTTCGGCGCGGACGGCGAGACGTTCGGCGAGATGGTCTTCAACACCGGCATGACCGGCTACCAGGAGACGCTGACCGACCCGTCCTACTGCCGCCAGATCGTCGCGATGACCGCCCCGCACATCGGCAACACCGGCGTCAACGACGAGGACCCGGAATCGCGGCGGATCTGGGTCAGCGGGTACGTGGTCCGCGAGCCCGCCCGGATCGCCTCGAACTGGCGCGCCCAGCGCAGCCTGGACGCGGAACTGCGCGCCCAGGGCGTCACCGGCATCGCCATCACCGGCACCCGGGCGCTCACCCGGCACCTGCGCGACCGGGGCGCGATGCGCGCGGCGATCGCCGCCGGCACCGCCGATCCGGCCGCGCTGCGCGAGCGGGTGCTGGCCAGCCCGCAGATGATCGGCGCCGACCTGGCCCGCGAGGTGTCCACGCAGGCCAGCTACACGGTGCCGCCCCCGGACGGCGTCCCGGTCCGCTACCGGGTGGCCGCGGTTGACCTGGGCATCAAGACCGCCACCCCGCTGGCCATGGCCCGGCGCGGCTGCCAGGTCACGGTCCTGCCCGCGGCCACCACGGCGGACGACATCCTGGCCGGCCGCCCGGACGGGGTGTTCTTCTCCAACGGGCCTGGCGACCCGGCCGCCCTCGGCTACGCCGTGGACGCGGTCCGCGGCGTGCTGGCCGCCCGGGTCCCGGTGTTCGGCATCTGCCTGGGCAGCCAGGTGCTCGGCCGGGCTCTCGGCCTGGGCACCTACAAGCTGCGTTTCGGGCACCGCGGGGTGAACCAGCCGGTCCAGGACCTGGCCACCGGCCAGGTGCACATCACCAGCCACAACCACGGCTTCGCGGTGGCCATGCCGGACGGCGCGCAGCAGGGTGCCCCGTTCGGCACCGAGTTCGGCCCGGCCCGGATCACCCACGTCAACCTGAACGACGGCGTGGTCGAGGGGCTCCGGCTGCTGGACGCGCCCGCGTTCAGCGTGCAGTACCACCCGGAGGCCGCGCCCGGCCCGCACGACGCCCAGGGCCTGTTCGACCAGTTCTGCACGCTGATGGCGGGGCGCGCCGGTGCCTAAGCGCGAGGACCTGACGTCGGTCCTGGTCATCGGGTCGGGGCCGATCATGATCGGGCAGGCCTGCGAGTTCGACTACTCGGGCACCCAGGCCTGCCGGGTGCTCCGGCAGGAGGGCATCCGGGTCAGCCTGGTCAACTCCAACCCGGCGACGATCATGACCGACCCCGAGTTCGCCGACGCCACCTACGTGGAGCCGATCACCCTGGACGTGCTGGAGAAGGTGATCGCCCGGGAGCGCCCGGACGCGGTGCTGCCCACCCTGGGTGGCCAGACCGCGCTGAACGCCGCCGTTGAGCTGCACGAGGCGGGCGTGCTGGCCCGGTACGGGGTGGAGCTGATCGGCGCGGGCATCGAGGTGATCAGGGCCGGGGAAGACCGGCGCGCGTTCAAGGAGATCGTCACCGGCCTGGGCAGCGAGGTGCCGCGCAGCCACATCTGCCACACGATGGACGAGTGCCTGCGCGCCGCCGCCGACCTCGGCTACCCGGTGGTCGTCCGGCCCTCGTTCACCCTCGGCGGGGCTGGCTCGGGCATCGCGCACGCCGAGGCTGACCTGCGCCGGATCGCCGGCGCCGGGCTGGACGCCAGCCCGGTCACCGAGGTGCTGCTGGAAGAGTCCATCCTCGGCTGGAAAGAGTTCGAGCTGGAGCTGATGCGCGACCGGCACGACAACGTGGTCGTGGTCTGCTCCATCGAGAACATCGACCCGATGGGCGTGCACACCGGCGACTCGGTCACCGTGGCCCCGGCGATGACCCTGACCGACCGCGAGTACCAGCACCTGCGGGACACCGCGATCGCGGTGGTCCGCGCGGTCGGCGTGGACACCGGCGGCTGCAACATCCAGTTCGCCGTGCACCCGCAGACCGGGCGGATGGTGGTCATCGAGATGAACCCGCGGGTGTCCCGGTCCTCCGCGCTGGCCTCCAAGGCGACCGGGTTCCCGATCGCCAAGATCGCGGCCCGGCTGGCCATCGGCTACACCCTGGACGAGATCCGCAACGACATCACCGGCGAGACCCCGGCCAGCTTCGAGCCCGCGCTCGACTACGTGGTGGTCAAGGTGCCCCGGTTCGCGTTCGAGAAGTTCCCGGCCGCCGACCCGGAGCTGACCACGCACATGAAGTCGGTCGGCGAGGCCATGGCCATCGGCCGCAGCTTCCCGGAAGCGCTGCAGAAGGCGCTCCGCTCGCTGGAGAACCCGGCTGCCCCGCTGCGCTGGAACGAGCCGCCCGGCGACCGCGGCGAGCTGCTGGCCCGCTGCGCGGTCCCGCACGACGGGCGGCTGGGCACCATGCACCAGGCGCTCCGGGCCGGGGCCACCGCCGGCCAGGTGGCCAGTGCCACCGGCATAGATCCCTGGTTCGTCGACCAGATCCTGGCCATTCAGGAACTTGCCGAACGGATTGTTCCGCCTACTGACCAGCCGGCCCCGGCCCGGCCGCGCGCGCAGCTGGACACCGGCGCCATCCGGGCGGCCAAACAGGCCGGGTTCTCCGACGCCCAGCTCGGCCAGCTGCTGGGGCTGCCCGAGGAACAGGCCCGGCTGCTGCGGCACGCGTTCGGCATCCGGCCCGTCTACCACACGGTGGACACCTGCGCCGCGGAGTTCGCCGCCCGCACCCCGTACCTGTACTCCACCTACGACGAGGCGTCCGAGGTGCCGTCCGGCGACGCGCCCAAGGTCATCATCCTGGGCAGCGGGCCGAACCGGATCGGCCAGGGCATCGAGTTCGACTACGCGTGCGTGCACGCCTCGTTCGCGCTGACCGACGCGGGCTACGAGACCGTGATGGTCAACTGCAACCCGGAAACCGTGTCCACCGACTACGACACGTCCGGCCGGCTGTACTTCGAGCCGCTCACCCTGGAGGACGTGCTCGAAGTGGTGCACGCCGAGCAGCAGGCCGGCCCGGTGGCCGGGGTGATCGTGCAGCTCGGCGGGCAGACCCCGCTCGGCCTGGCCCGGGCGCTGGCCGCCGAGGGCGTCCCGGTCGTGGGCACCAGCCCGGATGCGATCCACCTGGCCGAGGACCGCGGTGAGTTCGGCAAGGTGCTGGCCGAGGCCGGGCTGCCCGCGCCGCGCTACGGCACCGCGCTGAGCTACCCGGAGGCCCAGGCGGTGGCCGAGGAGATCGGCTACCCGGTGCTGGTCCGGCCGTCCTACGTGCTGGGCGGGCGGGGCATGGAGATCGTCTACGACGACGACACGCTCCAGGCGTACCTGGACCGGGCCACCGCGGCCGGTGCCGGGCACCCGGTGCTCATCGACCGGTTCCTGGACGACGCGATCGAGATCGACGTGGACGCCCTGTACGACGGCACCGAGCTGTTCCTCGGCGGGGTGATGGAGCACATCGAGGAGGCCGGCATCCACTCCGGCGACTCCGCGTGCGCGCTGCCGCCGATCACCCTGGGCCGGGCCGACATCGCCCGGATCCGCGAGTCGACCGAGGCCATCGCGCGCGGGGTCGGCGTGCGCGGCCTGCTCAACGTGCAGTACGCGCTGGCCGCCGGGGTGCTGTTCGTGCTGGAGGCCAACCCCCGGGCGTCCCGCACCGTGCCGTTCGTGTCCAAGGCCACGGCCACGCCGCTGGCCAAGGCGGCGGCCCGGATCATGCTCGGCGCGACCGTGGCCGGCCTGCGGGCCGAGGGCCTCCTGCCGCCCACCGGGGACGGCGGCCATCTGCCGCTCGACGCGCCGATCGCGGTCAAGGAG
The DNA here is from genome assembly GCA_963711705.1 of uncultured Actinomycetes bacterium. GTDB lineage: Bacteria > Actinomycetota > Actinomycetes > Streptosporangiales > Streptosporangiaceae > RYN-230. The sequence continues at coordinate 252,646 of CAVQFM010000008.1, read as the reverse complement.
GCGGTGCTGCCGTTCGGCCGGTTCCGCGACGCGCGGGGCCAGGGCGTGGACACCGTGCTCGGCCCGGAGATGCGCTCGACCGGCGAGGTCATGGGCATCGACGAGGTGTTCGGCACGGCGTACGCCAAGTCCCAGGCGGCGGTGTACGGGCCGCTGCCGGAACGCGGGCGGGTGTTCGTGTCCGTGGCCAACCGGGACAAGCGCTCGATGGTGTTCCCGGTGAAGCGCCTGGCTGACCTGGGTTTCGAGATCTGGGCTACCGAGGGAACCGGGGAGGTGCTGCGCCGCAACGGCGTTCGTGCCACGATCGTGCGCAAGCACAGCGACGGCCCGGGGCCGGATGGCGAGCCGGACATCGTGGCCAGGATCCTCGCCGGTCAGGTGGACCTCATCGTGAACACGCCGTTCGGCAGCCCCGGGCAGTCCGGGCCCCGGCTGGACGGCTACGAGATCCGCACCGCCGCGGTCCGCAGCGGCGTGCCGTGTGTCACCACCGTCCAGGGCCTCGCCGCCGCGGTCCAGGGCATCGAGGCCATCCAGCGCGGCGAGGTGGGCGTGCGCTCCTTGCAGGACTATGCGGCGACGCTGCACGCCGCCACGCGGCCCGCGGGCGGGGCGCCATGACGGCCGGGAACGGCGAGCAGGACTCCGTCCACGTCCAGGTCCGCGGCACCGTGCTGACCGTGCGCCGGGTGGACGCCTACCACGCGATGACCGTGGTCGCCCCGGGCATCGCGGCCCGCTTCCGGCCCGGCCAGTTCGTCGCGGTCGCCGTCGGCGGCCCGGACACCGCCATGCTGCTGCGCCGGGCGTTCTCCATTCACGACGTCCGCCCGGACCACGGCGGCACGGTGGAGTTCGTGTTCGCCGAGGCCGGGCCGGGCACCAGGTGGCTGGCCGAGCGCCGCACCCGGGACATTATCGACCTGGTCGGCCCGCTGGGCCGGCCGTTCCCGGTGCCCCGTGACCCGGCCAGCTGCCTGCTGGTCGGCGGCGGCTACGGCAGCGCGCCGCTGTTCCCGCTGGCGTCCCGGCTGCGCAGCCGGGACTGCCAGGTGGACTTCCTGCTCGGCGCGGCCAGCGCCGACCGGGTGTTCGGCGCGCTGACCGCCCGCCGGACCGGGCGGACCGCGGCCGTCACCACCGAGGACGGCTCGATGGGCGTGCGCGGCGTGGTCACCGACCGGCTCGCCCAGATCATCCACGAGGCGCGCACCGACGTGATCTACGCCTGCGGCCCGATGGGCATGCTGCGCCAGGTGACGGCGCTGGCCGGCCGGTACGACATCCCGGTGCTGACCCTGGTCGAGGAGTCCATGGCGTGCGGCATCGGCGTCTGCATGACCTGCGTGCTGCCGGTCGTGGGCGACGACGGGGTGACCCGGATGGTCCGGTCCTGCGTGGCCGGCCCGGTGCTCCGCGGTGACACCGTGCGCTGGGACGATGTAGGCACGATCCCGTTCGACGCGCTGGGCGCGCCGGGCTGGCACCCGCGGCCCAGCTCGGTGCGGGCGGCCGCCAGCCCGCCGCAGGCCGGCCGGCTGGCTGGCCCGGATGGCCAGGAGAAGGAGCGGCATGGCGGTTGACCTGCGGACCCGGCTGGGCCACGTCGAGCTGCCCAACCCCATCCTGACCGCGTCCGGGTGCGCGGGCGCGGGCCGGGAACTGGCCCAGTTCTTCGATGTGGCCAAGATCGGGGCCATCGTCACCAAGTCGGTGATGCTGGCCCCCCGGGCGGGGCGGCCGACCCCGCGGATGGCCGAGACGCCCAGCGGCATGCTCAACTCGATCGGCCTGCAGGGACCGGGTATCGACGCGTTCCTGCAGCGCGACCTGCCCTGGCTGCTGTCCCGGGGTGCCCGGGCCGTGGTATCGATCGCGGGCGGCAGCGTGGACGAGTACGCCGAACTGGCCACGCGGCTGTCCGACGCGGCAGGAGTTACTGCCGTTGAGGTGAATATTTCGTGTCCGAATGTCGAGGACAGGGGCCAGGTTTTTGCCTGCGACCCCGGCGCCTCAGCCGCCGTGATCGAGGCAGTACGCGGGCGGGTGCGTTATGACATACCGGTTTTTGCCAAGCTGTCCCCGGACGTCACGGATATCGTCACGGTGGCCCGGGCGTGCGTGACAGCGGGCGCCGACGGGCTCTCGATGATCAACACATTGCTGGGCATGGCGATCGACACCGACACGATGCGGCCGGTGCTGGCCGGGGTGACCGGCGGGCTGTCCGGCCCGGCCATCCGGCCGGTGGCCGTGCGGTGCATCTGGCAGGTCCGCAAGGCCCTGCCCGACGTGCCGATCATCGGCATGGGCGGCGTCCGGACCGGGCGGGACGCGCTCGAGCTCATCCTGGCCGGGGCGGGCATGGTCAGCGTCGGCACCACGATCTTCCATGATCCATCCGCCTGCGTGCGGATCCTGCGTGAGCTCGATGAGGAACTCGCCCGGCGCGGGGTCGAGCGGCTCAGTGATGTGATCGGGCGGGCCCACGAGCCGCGCGGCGCGCCCGCCCGGCGGCTGTCCGGGACCGCCCACTAGCGCGCCCGGCACCCGGGCCGCCGCCGCAACCCCAAGGAGGATCGTTGACCCAGCCAGCGCCGATCGCGGTGGCGCTTGATGCCCCTGACCTGGAAACAGCTGCCCGCTGGGCCGGGCTGGTCACGCCGCACGTGAGCACCGTGAAGATCGGGCTCGAGCTCTACCTGAGGTATGGCCCCGGGGTGGTGGCCTCGATCCGGGGCGCCAGCGGGGTGCAGGTGTTCCTCGACCTGAAGCTGCATGACATCCCGGCGACGGTGGCGGGCGCGGCCCGCGCCGTGGCCAAGCTGCGGCCGGAGATCGTCACTGTGCACGCCGCCGCGGGCACCGAAGTCATCCGGGCCGCGGTGCAGGCCGCCCCGGACACGATGATCGCCGGGGTGACCGTGCTCACCTCGCTGGGCGCCGGGGACCTGGAGTCGATCGGCATGCGCGGGCCGGTGCCGGACGCGGTACGCCGGCTCTCCGTGCTCGCGGTGAGCGCCGGTGCCCGGGCGCTGGTCTGCTCGCCCCGCGAGGTGGCCACGGTGCGCAGCGAAGTGGGCAGCGACATCAAGCTGATCACCCCGGGTGTCCGGCCGGCCGGTGCGGACCGGAACGACCAGGCGCGGGTGGCCACCCCCGAGGAGGCGATGCGGGCCGGCGCCGACCTGCTGGTCATCGGCCGGCCCATTACCGGCGCCCCGGATCCGGGTGCGGCGGCCGCCGCGATCGCCGGGCCACTGCGCAAACTGACGCTCGCTTCGACTGAATAGAGGGGCCCGGCGTGTTTGAACCAGATCCAAGTGGGACCCATGATAGGGCCATGGGGATTACCCGTTTGGCTACGTTACGTATTCGGTCTGATGCGGAGAGTAATATCGGCCAATTTATGACGTAACAAACGGGTGTTTGCGTTGCCCTCGCGGGCTGAACTCGCTACTTTCCCTTCCCGTCCGCTGTTTTCGATTCTGAAACCCGAGGTGACCCGGAGTGGCTCTTCCTCCCCTCACTCCCGATCAGCGCGCAGCAGCCCTGGAGAAGGCTGCCCGGGCGCGCAAGGAACGGGCAGAGGTCAAGGCACGGCTCAAGAAGGGCGACCTGACCCTCTCCCAAGTTCTCAAGGATGGCCAGACTGATGACATCCTGGGAAAGATGAAAGTCTCAGCTCTGCTCGAGGCCGTCCCTGGGATCGGCAAGGTGCGCGCCCGGCAGATCATGGAGCGGCTCGGCATCGCCGAATCGCGCCGGGTGCGCGGGCTGGGCGCAAACCAGCGCGCCGCGCTGGAAAACGAGTTCGGTGGTGTTGTCTGACAGAATCTGACCACCCCAGGGGCGGGCGCGGGGGACCGAGGCCAACGGCCGTTACGTCCGCTGATCGCGTATGCGGTACCGCGCTTGTCCGGGGGGGCGGGGGGCCAGCCCGGCTGACCGTCCTTTCCGGCCCTTCGGGGGTCGGAAAGAGCACGGTGGTGGCCGGGCTGCGGAAGGAATGCCCGGAAATCTGGCTCTCGGTATCGGTGACCACCCGCCCGCCGAGGCCGGGGGAAGCCGACGGCCGCGAGTACCACTTTGTCGGCGATGCGGACTTCGACCGGATGGTGGCCGGGGGGGAACTCCTGGAATGGGCGGCATTCGCCGGATACCGGTATGGCACCCCGCGGGCGCCGCTCGCCGGGAAACTGGCCGCGGGCATCCCGTCACTGCTGGAAATTGATCTTGCCGGGGCCCGGCAGGTGCGCCGCGCGGTCCCCGACGCATTGCTGGTTTTCCTCGCCCCGCCCAGCTGGCCAGAACTCGTCCGCCGGCTGACCGGCCGGGGCACCGAGCCCCCCGAGGTCATCGAGCGCAGGCTGGCGGCGGCCCGGGTGGAGCTGGCCGCCGAGGACGAGTTCGACGTGACGCTGATCAACACGTCGGTCCAGGACGTGTGCCATCAGCTGGTAGCCTTGAGCACGGCCTTAGGGATACACGCCCTAACCGGCCCCTGATTCTTTTTCACCGAACGGAAGGCACTCAGTGGCAGGGAATCCCGCCGCGGAAGGCATCACCAACCCACCTATTGACGACCTTCTCGGGGTCGTAGACAGCAAGTACCGCCTCGTCATCATGGCGGCCAAGCGGGCGCGGCAGATCAACGCGTACTACGCCCAGCTCGGCGAGGGCCTGCTGGAGTACGTCGGCCCGCTGGTGGAGACCCGGGTCCAGGAGAAGCCGCTGTCCATCGCCCTGCGGGAGATCCGCCAGGGGATGCTGTCCGCCTCGGAGACACCCGAGCCCACCAGCTGACGTCAGGCTGGCGGGGTTATCTCTGGCGGGCGCCGTGTTGGCTAGCACCGTGCCGTCGCGCATCATCCTCGGTGTGGGTGCGGGCATCGCCGCGTACAAGGCCTGCGAGCTGCTGCGGCAGCTCACCGAAACGGGCCACCAGGTCCGCGTGGTGCCCACCAGCGGCGCGCTCCGGTTCGTCGGCGAGGCCACCTGGGCGGCGCTGTCCGGCCAGCCGGTGACCACCAGCGTCTGGGACGACGTCGCCGAGGTGCCGCATGTCCGGCTCGGCCAGCAGGCTGACCTGGTCTTCGTCGCCCCGGCCACCGCCGACCTGCTGGCCCGCGCCGCCACCGGGCGGGCCGATGACCTGCTCACCTCGGTGCTGCTGACCGCGCGCTGCCCGGTGGTGTTCGCGCCCGCTATGCACACCGAGATGTGGCAGCACCCGGCCACCGAGGCCAACGTGGCCACGCTGCGCGCCCGGGGCTGTGTCGTGCTCGATCCGGCCGCCGGGCGGCTCACCGGTGCCGACAGCGGCCCGGGCCGGCTGCCCGAGCCAGCGGAGCTGTACCAGGTGGCGGTGCGCCTGCTGGCCCGGGGCCGCGCCGGGCTGCAGCCCGACCTGGCCGGCCGCCGGGTGGTCGTGTCGGCCGGCGGGACCCGGGAGGAGCTGGACCCGGTCCGGTTCCTCGGCAACTGGTCTTCCGGCCGCCAGGGGTACGCGCTGGCCCGGACCGCGGCCGCCCGCGGGGCCAAGGTCACGCTGGTGGCGGCGAACGTGGACCTGCCCGATCCGGCCGGGGCCGAGGTGATCCGGGTCGTCTCGGCCCGGGACCTGCAGGCGGCCGTGACCGACGCGGCGGCGGCCGCGGACGCCGTGGTCATGGCGGCGGCCGTGGCGGACTTCCGGCCCGCGGTGCGCACCGGCTCGAAGATCAAGAAATCGGGTGCGCCGCCAGAACCGGTCCAGCTGGCGGAGAACCCGGACATCCTCCGTGAGCTCGCCACCCACCGCCCCCGGCCGGGCCAGGTGATCGTGGGCTTCGCCGCGGAAACCGACGACGTCCTGCGCAACGGCCAGGCCAAGCTGGCCGCCAAGGGCTGCGACCTGCTCGTGGTCAACCAGGTGGGTGGCGGGCTGGCCTTCGGCACCAGCGACAACGAGGCGGTGGTGCTGGCCGCGGACGGCACCCGGACCCCGGTCCCGCGCGGGCCCAAGGAGGTCCTCGCCGACGCCGTCTGGGATCTGGTCGCCGCCCGGCTCTGAGCCGGGTCCCGCCAGCCGTCCGGGGCAGTGCGGTAAACGAGGCCGGCGAGGTGCTGCGCAGCATGATCACTCCTGGTGCAGGCAATGCCGGGCGGGGTCCGTCGTCCGGTGCGCTCACCGTAGTGACGCCCAGCTACCGTGCGTGGCTGACTGGTGCACCGTCCGGAGGGCTTGCCCGGTGGCCAGGTGTTCCTCGCCGTCTGCGCTTCCCGTCCGGATGGACTGCCGCTGGGCTGCGGGTTCTGGCGCCGGTCCGGGCTGTCCCGGCTAGACTTCATCGGGGTTTCAGCCGCACACAGGACGGGGAATCAGGTGGCCCGACGTCTCTTTACCTCTGAGTCCGTGACGGAGGGTCATCCGGACAAGATGGCGGATCAGATCAGCGACGCCATTCTGGATTCAATGATCAAGGACGATCCGGACAGTCATGTCGCCGTGGAGACGATGATTACCACCGGGCAGGTCCATGTGGCCGGCGAGGTGACAACCGAGACTTATGTGGATATTCCCGGAATTATCCGGGAGAAGATCCTCGAAATCGGGTACGACTCCTCGACCAAGGGATACGACGGCGCCTCCTGCGGGGTGTCGGTGTCCATTGGCTCGCAGTCGCCGGACATCGCCCAGGGCGTGCTGCAGGCGTTCGAGCACCGGGAGGGCGAGGGCTCGTCCGAGCTGGACCGCCAGGGTGCGGGCGATCAGGGGCTCATGTTCGGCTACGCGTGCCGGGAGACCCCGGAGCTCATGCCGCTGCCGATCATGCTGGCGCACCGGCTGGCCCGCCGCCTGGCGGCGGTCCGGCGCAGCGGCGAGGTGCCCTATCTGCGACCGGACGGCAAGACCCAGGTGACGATCGAGTACGCGGGGGACAAGCCGGTCCGGCTGGACACGGTCGTGGTGTCCGCGCAGCACGCGCCGGACATCGATATCAAGGAACTGCTCGCCCCCGACATCCGCGACCTCGTGGTGCTGCCGATGGTGCAGCAACTGGACATCGACACCAGCCAGTACCGCCTGCTGGTGAACCCGACCGGGCGCTTCGAGATCGGCGGCCCGATGGGTGACGCCGGGCTGACCGGCCGGAAGATCATCATTGACACCTACGGCGGGATGGCCCGGCACGGCGGGGGCGCGTTCTCCGGCAAAGACCCGTCCAAGGTCAACCGCAGCGCCGCCTACGCCATGCGCTGGGTGGCCAAGAACGTGGTCGCCGCGGGCCTGGCGGACCGGTGCGAGACGCAGGTCGCCTACGCGATCGGCAAGGCCAAGCCGGTCGGCCTGTTCGTCGAGTGCTTCGGCACCGAGCGGCTGCCGGTCGAGCAGATCCAGGACGCGGTGCTCCAGGTGTTCGACCTGCGCCCGGCCGCGATCATCCGGGATCTCGACCTGCTGCGCCCGATCTACTCGCAGACCGCCAGCTACGGTCATTTCGGCCGGGAGGAGCCCGACTTCTCCTGGGAGCGGACCGACCGGGCGGAGAGCCTGCGCGCGGCGGCCGGGCGGTAGCAGGCCGCCCGGGCGGGTGGGTTCCCCGCTGCGCCTCCACCTGGCCCGGAACTTACGCTCGGCGCGCCCGTTATCCCGTTGAAGCAGTCCTGCCGTTCCGCACTCCTGAGCCAGTGAGCCGTTGCCGTCACCGACCGACCAGGCCGCATCCCCGTCGCCGCCCGAGGACGGCGCGCCCGGGGCGGGCCGTCCTGCGGCCGGCCCGCCTGGTCCCGGGTCCCCGGCCGGGGCACCTGGCCCCGGCGGTGCGCTCGGTTCCGCCGGGCCGGACAGCACAGCGGACCCGGTGGCCGGGGCCGCTCCGGCCACCGGCAACCGGCCGGCCATCCGCAACCGGCCGGCCACCGCCGCGCTGGCCTGCGGAATCCTCGGCGGCGCGCTGATCACCATCCCGGCCGGCCTGGTCCTCGGCGTCATCGGCCTGCGCCGCGCCGCCCGGACCGGGCGGGGCCGGGTGCGCTGCTGGGTGGCGATCGCCCTCAGCCTGGCCTGGGCCGGGGCGGCTGGCTACCTGGTGCCGCATCTCGCGGCGGCCACCGACCCGGGGTGCATGGCCTATAAGGACAGCGCGCTCACCGCGTACAACCGGGTCGTGGCCGACGTCAGCCGCGGCGCCGGGCGTGACGTGCTCACCACCGACCTGACCAGTGCCGCCCGGCAGATCCGACGACGCCGCCACCGACAGCCGGGACGCCGCCGCCACCCGGTCCCTGCATGCGGTGTCCGCGGGCCTGCGCACGGTGCTGGCCGACGTCCGGGCCGGTGCCGCCGTCCCACGTCACGTGCTGCTGAAGCTGAACCACGACACGGACCGCGCCGACGCCGCCTGCGGCACGCTGCGCGTCTAGGGTGTGCCCTGCCGGTCTTCGGCCTGCTGACGACGGCCAGGACCGGCAGGACCCTCCCTCGGCCAGCTGACCGGTGGCCGCCCGTCCCGCCCGCCCGGCGGCCATGGCGGCTTCGGCCGTCGGCGTCGGAGGGCTCTGGTAAACCAGGACCGTGGCAGGGGCAACGAGCCAGCAGGCACCGGCGCGCCGTAAGGGCGGCGCCGGGCCGGCCCGGCGCAAACCGCGCAGCGCGGCCCGGGACCGCGGCCCGGACGCGGCGGTCCTGCCGGTGGCCCGGGTGGCCGTGGACATCCCCCTGGCCCACCTGGACCGGCCGTTCGACTACCTCGTCCCGGAGCGGCTGGCCGGCCAGGCCGTTCCCGGTTGCCGGGTGCGGGTCCGGTTCGCTGGTCAGCTGACCGACGGCTACCTGCTGGAGCGGGTCGCGGCCAGTGAGCACCCCGGCCAGCTGGCCCGGCTGGAGCGGGTCGTCGCGCCCGAGCCGGTGCTCAGCCCGGAAATCGCCGCCCTGGCCCGTGAGGTGGCCGACCGGTATGCGGGCACCATGGCCGACGTGCTGCGGCTGGCCGTCCCGCCCCGGCACGCCCGGACCGAATCGATGGCGGCCCCGCCCGCCGGGGGTGAGCCGGACCCTGCCGGAAAGCCGGAGGCTGCCGCAGTACCGGCAACCGCTGACCCGGCCAGCCCGGATCCAGCCCGCCCGGCTGGTCCGGGACCATGGTCCCGCTACCCCGCGGGCCCCGCCTTCCTGGACGGACTGTCCAGCCGGCGGGCACCACGCGCGGTGTGGTCTGCGCTGCCCGGGCCGCAATGGCCCGGTGAGATCGCCTGGGCGGCGGCCACCGCCGCGGCCGCTGGCCGGGGCGTGCTCATGGTCGTCCCGGACGCCCGCGACCTCAGTCTGCTCGACGCCGCGCTGACCAGGCTGCTCGGCCCGGGCCGGCACGTCACGCTGGCCGCCGGGCTCGGGCCCGCCGAGCGGTACCGGCGCTGGCTGGCCGTCCGGCGTGGCACGGTGCGGATCGTGGCTGGCACCCGGGCCGCCATGTTCGCGCCGGTTGTGAACCTCGGCCTGGTGGTGATCTGGGACGACGGCGACGACCTGCACGCCGAGCCGCGTGCTCCCTACCCGCACGCCCGCGACGTGCTCGCGCTGCGCGCCCACCGGACCGGCGCGGCCGCGCTGATCGGCGGGTTCACCCGCACCGCGGAGGCGACCGGCCTGGTGGCCAGCGGCTGGGCCCGGCCGCTCGCCGCCGGCCGGGCCGTGCTCCGGGACCGCATGCCGCAGATCCGGGCGGCTGGCGCGGACAGCGAACTGGCCCGCGATGCGGTGGCGCAGTCCGCCCGGCTGCCCAGCCTGGTGCTGCGCACCGCCCGGGCCGGCCTGGCCAGTGGCCCAGTCCTGGTCCAGGTACCGCGGCGCGGCTACCTGGCCACCCTCGGCTGTGCCCGGTGCCGGGCGCGGGCCAGATGCGCGGCCTGCGGCGGGCCGCTGTCGCTGGCGCATGCCGAGGCGGCTCCCGCCTGTGGCTGGTGTGCCGCGGACGACCCGCAGTGGCGCTGCCCGCACTGCGCCCATCCCGGGCTCCGTGCCCTGGTCACCGGGGCCGGGCGCACCGCGGAGGAACTGAGCCACGCGTTCCCCGGCATACCGCTGATCGAGTCCGGCGGGGCCGGGCCGGTCACGGCCGTGCCCGGCTCACCGGCACTGGTCGTGGCCACCCCCGGTGCGGAACCGCGCGCGGCCGGCGGTTACGCCGCCGCGCTGCTGCTCGACGGCTGGGCGCTGCTGGGCCGGCCCAGCCTGCGCGCGGCTGAGGAGGCGCTGCGCCGCTGGCTGAACGCCGCGGCGCTGGTCCGCGGCGCCGCCGCGGGCGGCCAGGTGGTGGTGGTCGCGGACGCCAGCATCCCGGCGGTGCAGGCGCTGATCCGCTGGGACCCGGTCACCCACGCCGAACGGGAACTGGCCGAGCGGGAACAGCTCCGGTTCCCGCCCGCGGTCCGGATGGCGTCGCTCACCGGCTCCCCGGATGCCGTGGACGGTCTGCTGGCCGCGGCCGAGCTGCCGGCCGCCGCGGAACTGCTCGGGCCGGTCGAGGCGCCCGATGGCGTCCAGATGCTGCTCCGGGTGCCCAGGTCAGCGGGCGTGGCGCTGGCCGCCGCGCTGCGCGGCGCCCAGGCGGCGCGCAGCGCCCGCAAGGAGCCAGGGCCGGTCCGCGTGCAACTTGACCCGGCCGAGCTGAGCTGAGCTGCCCCGGGGAGGTCGTAGGGTGCTGGAGTGGCCACCTCACGACGGACTCCACGATCGCTGACCACGCTGGGCCCGCCCGGCGACGCGAACGGGCCTGCCGCGGGCGGGACTGAGCCAACCCCGGCCGCCCAGCCACCGGGCCGGCCACCCAGGCTGGCGGCTGCCGACCTGACCGCCGCTGACCTGGCAGGCACTCCCGCACCCGGCGGGCCGGAGCAGGCTGGGCGGGACAGTGGCGGCCCGCCCCGGCTGCCCACGGTGCGGCTGGCCCCCCGGGAGGAACTCGCCGCCGCGGCCCGGGTAGCGCCGCTGCTGCGGGCGGCCCGCGACCTGGCCCGGTGGGTCGGCCCGGAGCGCCGGGTCACCAAGGCCGGCCGGCTGCGCACGGCGGACGCCGTGGCCGCCGCGACGCATCTGGAGCTGATCCCGGCCGAGTTCGAAGCGGCCTGGCGGGTGGCGGTCGCGGCCCGGATGCTCGTGCTCAGTGACGGCCGCACGGTCCCCGGGGACCAGCTCGAAGTCCTCTCGGCCAGCACCGCGGACGAGGTGCTGGCCGCGTGGGACGCGGCGCTTACCGTGATGCTGGCCGCCGACGACCTGGACGGGCTGGCCACCGCCCTGTACACGGTGGGCGGGCCGGTGCGGATGGATGCCCTGTTCGACGCCTACATGGCGGCCGCGGGCACCGCCCGGCGCCGGGCAGGCGAGCGGGGGGCGCCGGACCGGGCCACCCCGGGGGAACACGCTCCCGACGAGGGGGCCGCGCTGTCGGTGGTGCTGGAAACCCTGGCCGACCTCGGCGTCGTGGAGCTGGGCGCGGACGAATCCGGTGCCGACGGAGGCGGCGGGCTGACCGTCACCCTGTCGCCGCTCGGCGTGTGGGGCGTGCACCGGCGGCTGCGGGCCCAGGGCTGGCATGTGCCGGTCACCGGTGACCGGTCGCGCGGCGACGCCGCGGCCCTGCTAGCCACGCTGGCCAACTGCGACGTGGAGGACGGCGAGGCAGAGATCGCCAGCTGGCTGGCGGGCCGGACACCGCGGCAGGCCGCGGACGAGCTGATCGACGCGGCCCGCCTGGGTTCCCCTGGACTGCGCGGCGCGGGGTTCGCGGTGCTGGACCGGATCGGCGAGGAAGCGGTGGCCGCGGTCCGGGAGGCGCTGGCCGATCCGGTGCTGCGCGCGCACGCGGCCGTGTGGCTGCACGAGCACGGCGAGGAGGCCGAGCTGGACCGGGAGGACCGGGCCTGGCTGCTCGTCGATCTCGGTGCCGGGCTGCTTGAGGAAGCCGACCCCCAGGACGTCGTCGCCGAGCTGCTGCCCGACGTCCCGCCGGACGCGCAGGCCGAACTGGTGGCCGGGCTCTGGCGGGTGCAGCATCCCGGGGTCACCGACCTGCTGACCGCGCTCAGCGACTATCACCCCGACCCCAGCGTGGCCCGGGCCGCCCGCAAGGCCGCCTTCAAAGCCCGCTCCGTCCCGGCCAGCCTGGACCCGCAGAGTTCATAGACTTGGTCAGGTAACGCCCTCGCAGTGGCCCACCTTGAGCGGGGCCTGGCACGGAAGGATGGTGCGCCATCAGCGTCAAGCCGATCCGCATCTTCGGCGACCCGGTACTGCGCACCCCGGCCGAGCCGGTCCGCGACTTCGACGCCGAGCTGCGCAAGCTGGTGAAGGATCTCACCGACACGATGCTGGACGCGCCGGGTGTCGGCCTGGCGGCGCCGCAGATCGGCGTGGGGCTTCGGGTGTTCACCTACTACGTGGACGACGAGCTGGGTCACCTGATCAACCCGTCGCTGGACCTGTCCGAGGAGATCGAGACCGACGACGAGGGCTGCCTGTCCTTCCCGGGTCTCGCTTTCCCGACCCCGCGGGCCTACGGCGCGGTGGCCAAGGGCTTCAACATGTACGGCGAGCCGATCACGATCGAGGGCACCGGGCAGCTGGCGCGCTGCGTGCAGCACGAGTCCGACCATCTCGACGGCATCCTGTTCATCGACAAGCTCGACAAGCAGCAGCACAAGCTGGCCATGAAGGCGATCCGCGAGGCCGAGTGGTGGGGCCAGCCCGTCCCGGAGATCAGGGCCTCCCCCCATCCGACCCGGGGGAAGGCGACCTGACATGGCCGGATCTTCCGGTTGTGCCCGGCGGGGCCCGGCGTAGGGCCCCGGATGCGACTGGTGTTCGCGGGCACCCCGCAGGCGGCCGTGCCCACGCTGGATGCGCTGCTCAAATCCGGGCACGAGGTGGCCGCGGTGGTCACCCGGCCAGACGCGCCTGCCGGGCGGGGCCTGCGGCTCGGGCCCAGCCCAGTGGCCGAGCGCGCGGCCGCGGCGGGTGTCGAGGTACTCAAGCCGGGCCGGCCGCGGGACCCGGACTTCCTGGACCGGCTGCGGGCCATCGGCCCGGACTGCTGCCCGGTGACCGCGTACGGCGCGCTGATCCCGCAGGCCGCGCTGGACATCCCGCGGCACGGCTGGGTGAACCTGCATTTCTCGCTGCTCCCGGCCTGGCGCGGGGCGGCCCCGGTGCAGCATGCCATCCTGCACGGCGACGAGATGACCGGCGCGACCACGTTCCGGCTGGTCCGCGAGCTGGACGCCGGGCCGGTGTTCGGCATGGTCACCGAGCCCATCCGGCCCCGGGACACGGCGGGCGAACTGCTGGCCCGGCTGGCCGAGTCCGGCGCCGGGCTGCTCGTCGCCACCCTGGACGGCATCGAGTCCGGGCAGCTGGAAGCCCGGCCGCAGCCCGCCGACGGAGTCAGCCTGGCGCCCAAGGTCACCGCGGCGGACGCCCGGGTGCGCTGGGATCACCCGGCGACCGCGGTCGACCGGCAGATCCGGGCGTGCACCCCGAACCCGGGCGCGTGGACCGAGCTGGACGGGGCGCGGATCAAACTAGGGCCGCTCGCCGCCGTCCCGGCCCGCGTGGAGCCCCCCGGGCCGCTGGCCCCGGGCGAGCTGCGGGTGCTGCGCTCGGCCGTGCTCGCGGGCACCGCCACCACCCCAGTCGAGCTGGGCGAGGTCCAGGCCCCCGGCAAGCGGCGGATGCCGGCCGTGGACTGGGCCCGTGGGCTCCGCCAGCAGGGTGCGGTGCTCAGCTGACATGACCGTACCGAGCAAGCACCGGCCCGGCAGCGGCCAGCGCCGTGCCCGCCCCGGCCGGCGCCGTGACCCGGCCCGCCGGACCGCCTACGACGTGCTGATCGCCGTGGAGCAGCGGGACGCCTACGCCAACCTGCTGCTGCCTGCCCTGCTCACCCAGCGCGGGCTGACGGGCCGGGACGCGGCGCTGACCACCGAGCTGGCCTACGGCACACTGCGCGGCCGGGGCACGTACGACGCAATCCTCGGCGTGTGCAGTGACCGCAGCCTGGACCGGATCGACCCGCCGCTGCGCGAGGTGCTCCGGCTCGGCACGCACCAGCTGCTGGCCACCCGGGTGCGCCCGCACGCGGCCGTGGCCACCTCGGTGGACCTCGCCCGCGACCTGGCCGGCCCGCGCTCGGCCGGGTTCGTCAACGCGGTGCTCCGCCGGGTAGCCAGCCGGGATCTGGAGGAATGGATCGGCGTCGCAGCCCCGCCCCGGGACCGCGATCCACTGGGTTACCTCGCCGTCCGGTACAGCCACCCGCGGTGGCTGGTTGCGGCGCTGGCCGAGGCGCTTGGCGAGGACCCGGCCGGTGACCTGGCCGGTGACCTGGCCGGGACCGAGGCGGTGCTGGCCGCGGACGGCGTGCGGCCCCGGGTGACCCTGTGCGCGGTGCCCGGGCTGGCCGACCAGGCGGAGCTGGTGGCCAGCGGGGCCGAGCCGGCCCGGTGGTCGCCGTTCGGCGCGTATCTCGACGGCGGCGACCCGGGTGCCATCGAGGTGGTCAGCCAGCAGCGGGCCGCCGTCCAGGACGAAGCCAGCCAGCTGGCCGCGATCGCGGTCGCCCGCGCCGGGCTGGACGGCCCGGACCGCCGGTGGCTGGACATGTGCGCCGGGCCCGGCGGCAAGGCCCGGCTGCTGGCCGGCCTGGCGGCGCAGCGCGGCGCACGGCTGCTGGCCGCCGACGCCCGCCCGCACCGGGCCCGGCTGGCCCGCGGCGCGGTGTCGGTCACCGGCGCGGCGGCCGCCGTGGTCGCGGACGCCACCGTGCCGGCCTGGCCGCCCGCTACCTTCGACCGGGTGCTGGCCGATGTGCCATGCAGCGGCCTCGGTGCGCTGCGCCGCCGTCCGGAGGCCCGCTGGCGCAAGTCACCCCAGGACGTCAAGGCCCTGGGCGGGCTGCAGCGCCGCCTGCTCCGCGCCGCACTGGACGCGGCCCGGCCCGGTGGTGTGGTCGGCTACGTCACCTGCTCCCCGCTGGCCGCCGAGACCCGCGACGTGCTGGCCGATGTGCTGCGCGAGCGCGACGACGTGGACGTGCTGGACGCCCCGGCCGTGCTGGCTGAAGTGCCCGGCCTGGGCGAGCCGGAACCCGGCTCCCGGTACGCCCAGTTCTGGCCGCACCGGCACGGCACGGACGCGATCTTCCTGGCCCTGCTGCGCCGCCGCCCACCAGGCGGGGCCAGTAGCTGACCGGCGGCCGCCCGGCCCGCGCCAGATGAAGCCATTCCCGGGCCATTCCGTAACTGGCTGGCGAGTGCCAGGTGAACATTTCAGGGCCGCCGCGGCTGCCCCTGGTCACGCGGCCAGGCGGGTCCTGCCGCGCAGCCCCGGCCGCCGGCTAGCTAGCTGGTCCGGGTGAGCGCCCGCCCCGGCCCGGTGCGCAGCCGCGCCGAGCCGATGTCGGCCTTCTGGCCCTCGGTGTAACCGGCCCCGTAGCCGCTGCCGGAGTAGGTCACCCGGGACGTCCGGGTGACCGGGTAGGCCTGCCCGATGTTCCGCAGGATCACCTGCCGCCGGTCGGCCAGCACCAGCGCGGCCCGCTCCCCGCCGGCCGTCCCGGCCGAGGTGGCTGCGGTGGTGGCCCGGTGCTCCGCCTCCCGGACCCGGGCGACCACGGCGGAGGTGAAGCCGAGCAGCCACGACCGGCGCCACGCCCGCGGGCTGCGGCTCCAGCCGGGCACCTGCGCCGCGGCCAGGCCCTGCCACATCTGCACCAGCAGCGAGGTGTACAGCACATCGGTGCGCTCGATGTCAGAGGCGAACCCGAAGATGTGGATCCGGCTGCCCGGGCCGCTGCGCGGCAGGATCACGCACTGGCAGCGCAGCGCGGATGCCAGCCCGCACAGCAGATGCGCCTGCACCCGGGCCCACGGGTTGTCGACGTCCACCTTCCGGTCGGCGGGCCGGTCGGTCTCCGGCCGAACGGCGGCCAGCAGCGCCCGGTCGATGCCGTACTTGGCCATCAGCTCAGCCGCCTTGGCCGTCAGCGCCTGCCCCTCCTCGGGCGTCACGCCCTCGGACTCGGCCTTGGCCAGCAGTTTGCGCACCCGGACCAGCAACCCGGCCGCCGCCTGCGCCCCGGCCGGGCCGGGCTGGCTACCTGCTGACTGACTGTTCACCAGATTCCTCCTGTCCGGGCAACGGAATCGAACGTGGCATCGAACGTTATCCGGACACTGTGACATTTTGCCGCGGTGCTGCCACCGGCCGCACCCTACCCGCAAGCCGGCCAGCCTGCAGGCGCGCAGCGCCAGCCGGCCAGGCAGCCCCTACACTCGGCCCCATGGCCGTGCAGATGGCACCGAGCATCCTGTCCGCCGATTTCGCCCGGCTCGCGGACGAGGCCGCAGCGGTCACCGGCGTCGCCGACTGGCTGCACGTAGACGTCATGGACTACCACTTCGTGCCCAACCTGACCCTCGGGCTGCCGGTGGTGGAAGCGCTGCTCAAGCACGCCGGGCTCCCGCTGGACTGCCACCTGATGATCGACGATCCGGACCGCTGGGCCCCGGGCTACGCCGAAGCCGGCGCGGGCAACGTCACCATCCACGCGGAAGCCACCACGTCCCCGGTGCGCACGCTGCGGATGATCAGGTCGGCGGGCGCCCGGGCCGGGCTCGCGGTCAACCCGGGCACCCCGGTCGAGCCCTACGCAGACCTGCTCCCGGAACTGGACATGCTGCTGCTGATGACGGTCGAGCCGGGGTTCGGCGGCCAGCCGTTCCTGGACCTGGTGCTGGCCAAGCTGCGCCGCGCCCGCGACCTGGTCAGCCGGCACGGCGGCGCGGTGTGGCTGCAGGTAGACGGCGGGGTGAGCGAGCAGACTATCGAGCGCTGCGCGGACGCTGGCGCGGACGTGTTCGTGGCTGGCTCCGCGGTGTACGACGCGGACGACCCGTCCGCCGCCGTGCAGGCCCTCCGCGCCCAGGCCGAGCGGGCCACCGAGCGGGCACCGTGGCACTGCTGAAAAAGGCAGTGCCGTGGCTGTCGATATCGGCGGGGCCGTTCGTCGGGACTAGTGACGGATGAGTCGAGAACCTGGAGGGATGCCGACATGGCTGAGTACCTGATTCTTATCTGCGAGGACGAGAACGCCTACGCCACGGCCACACCGGATGTGCTGGGCCAGGTGATGGAGGCGCACAACCGGTTCGCCAAGCAGGTGGAGGAGACCGGCGGGAAGATCGTCAGCGGCCGCGCGCTGCAGCCGACCAGCACCGCGACGTCGATCCGCGGCGACGTGGTGACCGACGGCCCGTTCGCCGAGACCAAGGAGGCCCTGGGCGGCTACTACCTGGTCGAGGCGCGGGACCTGGACCACGCCCTGGAGATCGGCAAGCTCTGCCCGGCCCGCTTTGGCGGCGTTGAGGTCCGGCCGATCATGGTGTTCGACAGCATGTGACCAGTTCCTCCGCAGGCGGTCCTCCCGCCGACCCCGGGCCCAGCACCGGAGCGGGGGCCGGGAGGGTCCGCACCGACGCGGCCGGCGCCGTGGCGGACGCGCACCGTCGCGAGTGGGCCTTCGTGCTCGCCGCGACGGCGCGCGTCGCCGGCGACCTGGACCTGGCCGAGGAGTGCGTGCAGGACGCCTACGTGTCCGCGCTCGAAGCCTGGTCCCAGCAGGGCGTGCCGCGTAATCCGGGGGCCTGGCTGACGACCACGGCCCGGCGCCGGGCCATCGACCTGCTGCGCCGGGATACCACCCTGCGCCGCAAACTGCCGCTCCTGGTCGAGCCGGACGAGCCCGCGCCGCGGGCCCGCCAGGAGCCGGCCGAGGAGGGCAGCGGCGTGATCCCGGACGACCGGCTGCGCCTGGTCTTCACCTGCTGCCACCCGGCCCTGGCCCGCGAGGCGCAGGTCGCGCTGACCCTCCGGCTGGTCTGCGGGCTGTCCACGGCCGAGATCGCCCAGGCGTTCCTGGTGCCCGAGCCGACCATGGCCGCCCGGGTCACCCGGGCCAAGAAGAAGATCTCCGCGGCCCGGATCGCCTACCGGGTGCCGGGGCCCGCCGAACTGCCCGACCGGCTGGATGCCGTACTCACCGTGGTGCACCTGCTGTACACCACCGGGCACACCGCGCCGGGTGGCGGCAGCCTGGTCCGCGACGACCTGGTGGACCGGGCTATCCAGCTGGCCCGCATGCTCCGCGTGCTGATGCCGGACGAGCCCGAGGTCCGCGGGCTGCTCGCGCTGCTGCTGCTCACCGACGCCCGGCGGGCGACCCGGTGCGCGCCGGACGGCCGGCTGCTGCTGCTCGAGGAGCAGGACCGCACCCAGTGGGACCGGCCCGCCATCGGCGAGGGAACCGCGCTGGTCCGCGAGGCGCTGCGCGGCGGCCGCCCGGGCCGGTTCGCGTTGCAGGCCGCGATCGCCGCGCTGCACGCGCAGGCACCGAGCTACGCCGACACGGACTGGCGGCAGATCCTGCTGCTGTACGACCTGCTCGGCCGGGCCTGGACGTCCCCAGTGGTGACGCTCAACCGGGCCGTCGCGCTGGCCATGGCCGACGGGCCGGAGGCCGGCCTGGCCGAGATCGGCGAACTGGAACA
This sequence comes from uncultured Actinomycetes bacterium, assembly GCA_963711705.1. Classification (GTDB taxonomy): domain Bacteria; phylum Actinomycetota; class Actinomycetes; order Streptosporangiales; family Streptosporangiaceae; genus RYN-230. The sequence continues at coordinate 234,055 of CAVQFM010000008.1, read as the reverse complement.
GGACGGGCGGCTGGCCGGCTACCGGTACCTGCCCGCCGCCAAGGCCGACCTGCTGCGCCGTCTCGGCCGGCTGGGCGAGGCGGCGCAGGCCTACCGTGCTGCCCTCGAACTCACCGCCAATGAGGCCGAACGCTCGTTCCTGCGCCACCGCCTCGCCGAAGTCACGGCCACCGAGCGGGGCGGCTGACGGTGCGCGGGGGATGGCCGGCTGCACGGCGGAATACGTCCCGTGGCACACTAGTTGGACCAGTCAAGCGTGCTCCGGGGTCGGTGAAACTCCGAACCGGCGGTGACAGTCCGCGACCCGGCCGCAGGCGCTAGCGCCCGCAGCCGGCTGACCCGGTGGAACTCCGGGACCGACGGTTAAAGTCCGGATGGGAGGCAGCACGCGCGCGCTGGCAGCCATGCTGGCTGCCGTCTCGCGCTGGTGCGTCCGCGCACCCCCCGGAGCCGAGCAGGTTCCGAGGAGAGGACACCGCGGATGTTCACCGGGATAGTGGAAGAGCTGGGCGAGGTCGTCGCCGTCGAGCAGCTGGCGGACGCGGCCCGGCTCACGGTACGCGGCCCCCGCGTCACGGCCGACGCCGGGCACGGCGACTCGATCGCGGTTAACGGGGTGTGCCTCACGGTGACCGATTCGTCGGACAAGACCTTCACCGCCGACGTGATGGCGGAGACGCTGCGCCGGACCGGGCTCGGCGGGCTGGCGCCCGGGTCGCCCGTCAACCTGGAGCGGCCGGTCCAGCTCGGCGGCCGGCTGGGCGGGCACCTGGTCCAGGGGCACACCGACGGCACCGGCGTCATCCTGGCCCGCACCCCCGGTGAGCACTGGGACGTGGTCCGCATCGCCACGCCGCCGGAACTGGCCCGGTACATCGTGGCCAAGGGCTCGGTCACCGTGGACGGGGTCAGCCTGACCGTGTCGGCGCTCAGCGGGCCCGGCCCGGAACCCTGGTTCGAGGTGAGCCTCATCCCGACCACGCTGGAGATGACCACGCTGGGCCGGCTGGCGCCGGGCAGCCAGGTGAACCTGGAGGTCGATGTGATCGCCAAATACGTGGAGAGCCTGCTGGCCAGCGCCCCGCCCGGGTACCAGCCAGCCGGCACCGGGCAGACGGGAGCGCGGTCATGACCGGGGAGGCGGCATTCCAGGACGTGCGGCTGGACGAGGTCGAGGCGGCCGTCCGGGACATCGCGGCCGGGCGGCCGGTGGTCGTGGTGGACGACGCCAGCCGGGAGAACGAAGGCGACATCGTGTTCGCCGCGAGCAAGGCCAGCACCGAACTGATGGCGTTCACCATCAAGCACGCGCGCGGGCTGATCTGTGCGCCGATGCTGGGCCGGGACCTGGACCGGCTGCAGCTGCCCCAGATGACCAACGACAACCAGGAGCACATGGGCACCGCGTTCACCATCAGCGTGGACGCCCGGGACGGCATCACCACCGGCATCTCCGCGGCGGACCGGGCCCGGACCGTGCGCACCCTGGTCGACTCGGCCACCGAGCCGTACGAGATCGTCCGTCCCGGGCATATCTTCCCGCTGCGCTACGCCGAGGGCGGCGTGCTGCGGCGGCCCGGGCACACCGAGGCCGCGGTCGACCTGGCCCGGCTGGCCGGGCTGGCCCCGGCGGGGGTGGTCGCCGAGATCTTCAACGACGACGGCACCATGGCCCGGCTGCCCCAGTTGCGCGCGTTCGCCGACGAGCACGGGCTGGTGCTGATCTCGATCGCCCAGCTCATCGAGTACCGGCGGCGTACCGAACGGATGGTCCGCCGGGTGGTGGAGACCCGGCTGCCCACCGCGCACGGCACCTGGCGCGCCCTCGGCTACCAGAACTCGGTGGACCGGACCGAGCACCTCGTCCTGGTCCTCGGCGATCTCGGCGATGGCCGTGACGTTCTGGTCCGGGCACATTCGGAATGCCTGACCGGTGACGCGTTCGGCTCCCGGCGCTGCGACTGCGGGACCCAGCTGGAAGCGTCGATGGAAGCCATCGCGGCCGAGGGCCGCGGAGTCGTGCTGTACCTGCGCGGGCACGAAGGCCGGGGCATCGGCCTGCTCAGCAAGCTGCGCGCCTACCAGCTGCAGGACGCGGGGGCGGACACCGTGGACGCCAACCTGGAGCTCGGCCTGCCCGCGGACGCCCGGGAGTACTCCACGGGCGCGCAGATCCTGGCCGACCTGGGCGTGCATTCGGTGCGCCTGCTCACCAACAACCCAGCCAAGGTCACCGGCCTGTCGGCGTTCGGTGTCGAGGTGACCGGCCGGGTCGCGCTGCCCACCGTGGCCACCCCGGAGAACCTGCGCTACCTCACCGTGAAGCGGGACCGGCTCGGCCACCAGATCGACGGGCTGCCGCCCGTAATCAGTGGTGCGGCAGCCAGTGGTGCAGCAGCCAGTGGTGGCGCGGTGCCCAGCGGGCCGGTCAGCCCGGGCCCGGCCGAGGGCCTGGCCGGCGCGGTATGAGCGGCGCCGGGCGGCCCGCTGCCGGGGCGGTGGACGCGGCCGGGCTGACCCTGGCCATCGTGGCCACCCGGTGGCACGCCGACATCACCGACACCCTGGTAGAGCGGGCGGTGGCCGCGGCCAAGGAGTGCGGGATCGACGACCCGCTGGTGGTGCGGGTGCCCGGGGCGGTGGAGCTCCCGGTGGTCGCGGCCGAACTGGCCCGCCACCATGACGCCGTGGCCTGCCTGGGCGCGGTCATCCGCGGCGGTACCCCGCACTTCGAGTACGTCTGTGACGCGGTGACCTACGGCATCACCCGGGTGGCGCTGGACACCGGCCAGCCCGTTGGCAACGGGGTACTCACCTGTGACACGCTGGATCAGGCCCGCGACCGGTGCGGGGGAGAAGGCAGCCACGAGGACAAGGGATGGGAGGCGGTGGTGGCCGCGCTGGAGACCGCGCTCGTCCTGCGCTCGCTCCGCGGGGCCGGGCCGCGCCCCGGGCCGGACCGCGGCCCGCAACGACATTGACCTGGCAGCTGCACCCGGCCGATGATTCTCGTTGCGCATGAAAGGTTCCTGCTGTGCTATCCCTGGTCCTGCCCAAGGGCTCGCTGGAGCGTGCCACCCTTGACCTGTTCGACGCGGCCGACCTGACCGTCCGCCGGTCCTCAGACCGCGACTACCACGCGTCCATCGACGACCCGCGGATCGAGCGGGTCCGGTTCCTGCGCCCCCAGGAGATCCCGTCCTACATCGAGCGCGGCCTCTTCGACCTTGGCATCACCGGCCGGGACTGGATCACCGAGACCGGGGCGAGCGTCACCTCGCTCGGCGAACTGCACTACTCCAAGGCGACCACGGCGCCGGTCCGGGTGGTGCTGGCCGTCCCGCAGTCGGCCCCCTGGGAGTCCGTGACCGACCTGCCCGAAGGGGTGCGGATCTCCACCGAGCTGCCGGCGATGACCGCGCGCTACCTGGAGGCGAACGGGGTCAAGGCGATGGTCATCCCCTCGCACGGGGCGACCGAGGCCAAGGTGCCGGACATCGTGGACGCGATCGTGGACCTCACCGAGACCGGGTCCTCGCTGCGCCGCAACGGCCTGCGCGTCCTGGACACCCTGCTCACCAGCTACACCGAGCTGATCGCGAATAACGACGCCTACGCGGACGAGGACAAGCGGTCCGCGATGGAGGACATCTCGCTGCTGCTGTCCGGCGCGATCCGGGCCCGGGGCAACGTGCTGCTCAAGCTCAACGTCCCGGCCGGGCAACTGGACGCGGTGACCGGCATGCTGCCCGCGATGTCCTCACCCACCATCACCGCGCTGGCCGAGGGCGGCATGAACGCGGTCGAAACCGTCGTCCCCAAGCGCGGCGTCAACACGCTTATCCCCGCGCTCCGCGCGGCCGGCGCCCGCGACATCCTGGAAATCCCCATCTCCAAGATCGTGGAGTAGTACCCGAGCCCTCGTGATCATGACTTGAGGGCGAATCTATTACCCCCTAAGTCATGATCACGAGTTGCGGGGGGACCTGGCTGGGTTGGGTAGCGAGCGGGTTAGGCGTCGGCGGTGGGAGTACGGTCGGGCCAGGCCAGGACGGGGCCGTGGGCGCGCAGGGTGACCGGGGAGCCCGGCGGCAGCGAGCCACGGCCCTGGGTGCGGACGATCAGCGGCGGCAGCTGCGGGCCCGCGGCGGGATCAGCCGGCTCGGGCTGCACGGTGAGCACCGTGTCGTGCCCGTGGTAGCCGTAGCCGGTCACGTGGCCGGCCAGTCCCGGCTGGCCAGCCGGGGTGGCGGCGCCAGCCGGGACTGGCCCGGGCGTGGCGGGCCGGTCAGTGGCAGTGGGGGCGCCAGCCGGGGCTGGCCCGGGGGTGGCGGGCCGGTCAGTGGCAGTGGGGGCGCCAGCCGGGGCTGGCCCGGGGGTGGCGGGCCGGTCAGCGACGGTGGAGGCGCCGGCCGGAAGTGGGCCTGGGGGGGCGGGCAGCAGCTCAACCTGCTCGGGGCGGACCAGCACGGTGGCCGGGACGTGCGTGGTGACCCCGGCATTGGCGGGCTCGACCGCGAGCGGACCGAGGGCAGTGTCCACGGACAGGCCGTTAAGCATGCCGGGGATCAGGTTGGCGTCCCCGATGAAGGCGGCCAGGTCCGCGTCCACCGGGCGCCGGTACAGCTCCTCGGGGGCCGCGCACTGCGCGATCCGGCCCTGGCGCAGCACCGCCACCCGGTCCGCGGTGGACAGCGCCTCGTCCTGGTCGTGGGTGACCAGCACGGTGGTCGTGCCCGCCGCCTTGAGCAGGCGCTGGACGTCGGCCCGGACGCTGGCCCGCAGGTGCGCGTCCAGGGCCGCGAACGGCTCGTCGAGCAGCACGATCTCCGGCTCGATGGCCAGCGCGCGGGCCAGCGCGACCCGCTGCTGCTGGCCGCCGGACAGCTGGTGCGGGTAGTGCCGGGCGAAGCCAGCCAGGCCGACCGCCTCCAGCAGCTGCGCGCTGCGCTGCGCCCGGCCGCGGCGGGGCAGCCCGAAGCCGACGTTCGCGGCCACCGTGAGGTGCGGGAACAGCGAGCCCTCCTGCGGCACGTAGCCGATGCGGCGGCGTTCGGGGGGCAGGAAGGTGCCGGGCCCGTCGGCCAGGGCTGGGCCGATCCGGACCGTGCCCGCGTCGGCGCGCTCGAAGCCGGCCAGCACCCGCAGCAGGGTGGTCTTGCCGCTGCCGGACGGGCCGAGGATGGCGGTCAGCGAGCCCGCGGGCACGTCCAGGTCCAGGCCGGACAGCACCTGGTGACGGCCGAAGGCCTTGGCCAGCCCGGCGACCGCCAGCTGGGTCATGTCATCATCCTTCGCGCCGAACTGTCGAAGAACCGGCCCAGCACGTAGCTCGGGACGGCCGCCACTGCGATCATCACCAGCGCGAACGGGGCGGCCTGCCCGTAGGACAGGTTCGTCTCGTACACCCAGAACTGGGTGGCCAGGGTCTGCACGCCGGTCGGGATCAGGATAAGGGTGGCGGTCAGTTCGGTGATAACAGACAGGAACACCAGGCAGAACGCGGCGGCCAGGCCCGGCCCGGCCAGCCGCAGGGTGACCCGGGCCAGCACGGCCAGCCGGGGCTGGCCCAGCGACCTGGCCACCTCGTCCAGGCTGGCTGGGGCGCGGGCCAGCGACGCCTTCACGCCAACCAGCGCGAGCGGGAAGAACATGATCGCGTAGGCCAGGATCAGCAGCGGCGCGGTCTGGTAGAACAGCCCGCCCAGGTAGTGCTCGGTGAAGTAGGACAGGGCCAGCGCGATGACCACCCCGGGCAGCGCGAGCACCAGGTAGGTGCTGCGTTCCAGGAAGTGCCGGACCCGGCCCGGGTGCCGCACCGCGAGCAGGGCCACCGGCAGCGCCAGCAGGGTGGCCAGCGCGGCGGCCAGCACGCCGTAGGCGGCGGTGTGCCCGGCCGCGTTCAGCACGGACACGCCAGCCAGCGAGGGGCGCCCGCCCGCCACCATCCAGTAGATGCTCGCGCCGACCGGGACGCCCAGGGCCAGGGCGGCCAGCGCGGTGAAGCCGGCCAGCACCGGGATCGTCGCCCGGCCGAGCCGGTGCGGCGGGGCCACCCGCTGGGCCAGCGGGCCGGACCGGCTGATCCGGCCCCGGCCGCGGGCCCAGCCCTCACCGGCCAGCAGCGCCAGGCTGAGCAGCACCAGCACCAGGGCCAGCGCGCACGCCGCGGGCAGGCTGAACGCCTCGTTGATTTCGGTGAAGATCTCGGTGGTGAAGGTCTGGTAGCCGACGATCTCGAACGCGCCGTACTCGGCCAGCAGCACCATGGCCACCAGCAGGCAGCCGCCCAGGATGGCGCCGCGGGCCTGGCCCAGGGTGACCCGGGCGAACGTGCGCAGCCGGCCGCTGCCCAGGCTGCGGGCCACCTCCTCCTGGCCCGGGTCGGCGCCGCGCAGGCTGGCCGCGACCGGCAGGTAGACCAGCGGGTACACGGCCAGCGTCATGACTACCACCGCGCCGCGGAAGCCGTGGATCCACGACCACAGCGAGGCCCAGCCGAAGCTGACCACGAAGTCCGGGATGGCCAGTGGCACCACGATCAGCACGGCCCAGATCTTCCGGCCGGGCAGGCTGGTCCGCTCCACGCACCAGGCGGCCGCCGTGCCGATCACCGCGCACAGCGCGGTGACGACGACCGTGAGCTGGACCGTGTTCCACAGCAGGGTCGCGGTGAGCGGGCGGAAGATCAGCCGCGCGTCGGTGCCCGCGCCGCTGCCGCCCGCCTCGATGACCAGGAAGACCAGCGGGATGGCCAGCACCAGCGCGACACCCACGGTGGCGGCGGTGAGCAGCCGCGGCGGGGCGGGCCAGGCCCGGCGGCCCGGCCTGCTGTCCGGCGGGGGCGTGGCGGGCCGCGGCGGCGCGAGGCTGACCGGCGGCGCGGGCGTCCCGGGCGCCGTCACAGCAGGCCGGCCTGCCGGAGCAGGGCGATGGCCGTGGATCCGTCACCCAGCTCGGCGACTGTGATCGGGTTCGGCTGCAGCTGGCTGAATGGCGTCTCTGGCGCGGACTGGGTCACGCCCGCGGCCAGCGGGTACTCGTAGCTCAGCGAATGGCCGCCGATGATCTCCTGGGCCTGCCTGCTGACCAGGAACGCGAGGAACTTCTGCGCAGCCGCCTGGTGACCGGACGACTTCAGCACGGCCGCCCCGGACACATCGACCACATACCCCGGGTCGCGGGCGGCAAAGTAGGCCAGCTTGGCGTGCATGCTGGCCGCCCCGATCTCGGCGCGCATCCGGTACCAGTAGTACTGGTTGATGATGCCGAACGCGGCGGTGCCCTTGTTCACGTCGCTGGCGATCGTCTCGTTGTCGGGGTAGATGTGCCCGGCGGCGTTCGCCTTGATCGCCTTCAGCCAGCGCACGGTGGCCGCCTGGCCGTGCGCGCGGAGCATTGAGGTGACGATCGGCTGGAAGTCAGTCTCGCCGGGGGCCAGGGCCAGCTTGCCCTGGTACTTCGGGTCAGCGAGCTGCGTCACCGAGGTGGGCAGCTGGCCCGGGCTGATCAGCTTGGGGTTGTAGACGAGCACGCTGACCCGGGCGGACACGCCGACCCAGTCGCCCTGCGGGGAGCTGTACCGGGCCGGGACGGCAGCCAGCGTGCTGCGGCGCACCGCCGACAGCAGGCCCTTGTCCTGGAGGTGCTCCAGCGGTGGCGAGTTCTCGGTGTAGAACAGGTCGGCGGGCGAGCGCTTGCCCTCGGTCACGATCTGGTCGGCCAGCACGTCCTCGTCGTCGCTGCGCACGCTGACCGTGATCCCGGTCTGCTTCTCGAACGCCGACACCAGCTTGTCGGTGGTCTGCGGGTGCTGGCCGCTGTACAGGATCAGGTGGGACTGCGTGCTGGCCGATCCGGACAGCTCGCCACAGGCACTCAGGCCCAGGCTGGCCAGGACCGCCATGGCCACCAGGGGGGCACCGCCCCAACGGCTCACTCGCACCAACGCACCTCTCCTGTCAGGTCGGGTTACCCAGGGATTCGAAGGAAGCTTAGGCTAACCTAACCTCTGGTGCGGGGTTCGGCCGGGGTGGGCCGGGAGACCGGCGCTGGCCGGTCCGGCCGAACCTGCAGGCTGGACCCGGGATGGTCTGGGCTGGGCCCGGTGTTGGGGCGAGAGTGAGCCTCGGGTGCGGTGATGGCGTTATTTACTGACGTGAACGTACCCTGAGCTCATGTCCTGGGGCGACCCGGCGCCTGGTGCCTGTGCACCGCGGCCGGGCTGGTACCTGGGGCACCCGGGCGAGCTGTACTGAGGTGGACGGTTGCGAGACATCCTGGACCCGATCGCGAAGTGGTGGGACACGGGCGAGGTATTCGGCCTGGCCACCGTGGTGCGCACGTTCCACAGCGCGCCCCGCGAGCCGGGTGCCGCCATGGCGGTTTCCGCGGCTGGTGAGGTCATCGGCAGCGTGTCCGGCGGGTGCGTGGAGGGCGCGGTGTACGAGCTGGCCCAGGAGGTCTGCGCGACCGGCCAGCCGGTGCTGCAGACGTACGGCGTCAGCGACGACGACGCGTTCGCCGTAGGCCTGACCTGCGGCGGGATCCTGCACGTGTTCGTGGAGCCGGTGAGCACCGAGTCGTTCGCCGAGCTGGGCGAGGTAGCCGCCGCGATCCGGGCGGGCGAGCCGGTGGCCGTGGCCACGGTCATCGAAGGGCCTGGCCAGGTCGGTGCCCGGCGGGTGATCTGGGCCGACGATGACGGCCAGCAGCCAGCCCCGGCCGGAACCGGGGCGGGCGGAAACGGGAACGGGGCGCGGCACCGCGGCACCATCGGGACCCTGGGGGCCGGGGACCGGCTGGACCAGGCGGTGGATGACGACGCGCGCGGCATGCTGGCCCAGGGCCTGACCGGGGTGCGGCACTACGGCGAGCACGGCGAGCGGCGTCTCGATGACCTCGCCGTCTTCGTGCACTCGTTCGCGCCGCCGCCGCGGATGCTGGTGTTCGGGGCAATCGACTTCGCGGCCGCGGTGGCCCGGGCCGGGAAGTTCCTCGGCTACCAGGTCACCGTGTGTGACGCGCGGCCGATCTTCGCCACCAAGGCCCGGTTCCCGGACGCGGACGAGGTCGTGGTCGAGTGGCCGCACCGGTATCTGGCCCGGACCCCGGTGGATACCCGCACGGTGATCTGTGTGCTCACGCACGATCCCAAGTTCGACGTGCCCGTCCTGGAGGTGGCGCTGCGTACCCCGGCCGGGTACATCGGCGCGATGGGCAGCCGCCGGACCCACGACGACCGGCTGGAACGGCTGCGGGAGGCCGGGCTGACCGAGGAGGAACTGGCCCGGCTGCGCTCACCCATCGGGCTGGACCTGGGGGCCAGGACGCCCGAGGAGACCGCGGTGTCGGTGGCCGCGGAACTCATCCAGCTCCGCTGGGGCGGATCCGGCAAGCCGCTCACGCTGACCTCCGGCCGTATCCACCACGGATGAGCGCGGCCCCCCGGGTGGCCGGTGTGCTGCTGGCGGCCGGTGCCGGGTCACGGCTGGGCACACCCAAGGCCCTGGTCGAGGTGGCCGGGGTGCGCCTGGTGGACCGGGGCACCGGGCTGCTGCGCGCGGGCGGGGCCGATCCGGTCGTGGTCGTCACCGGCGCGGCGCCGGTCACGCTGCCCGGGGTGATCACCGTCTTCAACCCGGACTGGGCCACCGGCATGGGCTCGTCGCTGGCGGCCGGCCTGCGTTCGGTGCCGGACGACTGCGCCGCCGCGGTGGTGGCCCTGGTGGACCAGCCGCTGGTCGGCCCGGCCGCGGTGCGGCGGCTGATCGGTGCGCACGCCAGCGGCGCGGGCGTGGCCGTCGCCGCCTACCACGGCCGGCCGCGCAACCCGGTGCTGCTGGCCCGTGAGCACTGGGCGGAGGTCATCGACCTGGCCGCCGGTGACACCGGCGCGCGGCCGTTCCTGCGCGCCCACCAGGAGCTGGTCACGCTGGTGGAGTGCGCGGACACCGGCCAGCCGGACGACGTGGACACCCAGGAGGACCTGGCCCGGCTGACCCGGAGCTGGGACTAGCCGGCGGTTACCGGCTAGCCTGCGGTGACCTGGATGCCCCAGCTGTGCGTCACGCTGTCCCCGGGCTCCAGCATGAGCCGGTCCACCCCCGAGGCGAACGCGTTGGGCGGGCAGGTCATCGGCTCGATGGCCAGCGCCCGCCGCTGCCGGGCGGGCTCCAGGGTGTCGCCGGTGAAGACCTGCAGCCAGCCGTAGCCGGGCCCGGCCCAGATGGCCACCTCGCGGTCCGGGCCGGTGAGCCGGGCCCAGGCCCGGCCGTCGCCGTCCCGGGCCAGCCCGGTGAGCGCGTGGTCCAGCTGGGTGCCGCCGACCGGGCGGGCGGTGCGGAAGTCGAATTCGGTGCCGGTCACGTCGGCGGGCTGGCCCGCCGGGATCCCGCGCTCCCCGCTGGGCTGCCACAGCGCCGCGGGCACCAGCAGCTCACACTCATCGACCACGGCCGCCCCGGCCGTCAGGTACGGGTGCGATCCGGTGCCGTAGGGGGCGGCGGCGGTGCCGACGTTGCGCGCGCTGATGCTGACCTGCAGCCCAAGCTGCGGGTCGAGCTGGTAGGCCGCGTCGAGCTCCAGGCAGAACGGGTAACCCTGGTGGCCGAGGAGCACGTGCCGGAGAGTGGCCCCGGCCGCGGTGTGCGTGCTGGCCGTCCAGCGCGACCAGCGGGTCAGCCCGTGGATCGCGTTGTGGTTGGCGGGCTCGGACAGGTCCAGCTGATAGTGCTGGCCGTCAATGACGTAACGCCCGCCATCCACCCGGTTGGGCCAGGGGCACAGCAGCTGCCCCGCGCCGCCGGGCGGCAGCACGTCTGGTTCGTACTCGCTGATGACCGGCTGGCCGGCGTGCGACAGCCGCCGGAGCCCGGCCCCCAGCTCGGTGACGGTGGCCCGGTAGTCGCCCGCCGAGAGGTCGAACTGCGCGCCAGTGAGCGGAACCGGGGTGCCGGTGAGCGATACCATGATCAGCTTCCCTGCGTCTTTCCACGTCCCAGGCCACCGGGCCGGAGCAGCGGCCGACAGGCGGCCAAGTGCCGGCGGGGCTGCTTGGGGAGCGGGGGACCGTCAGCCCCGCCGGCACTTGAACCATAGCGGCCTGAGCCGCGCATGCGGGCGAAGTTCATCAAGCCCGGCCGTCGTGCATACACCTGTAACCTCTTGTCACTTACAGTGATTACTCAGGTACTCTAAGCGCCAGTGGCCAGGTGAACGGCGGTCCAGGGACGGGCGCTCAATTCATCCCGCGAGCGTATCCCAGCATCCGCCACGGGCCGCTGTCCGGGCGGCCACGTCCGTGGCCCAGGGGGCCTGCCGGCCCCGGCCCGGGGACTGGGCCGGGGCCCCGGGCCGCGCTGGCGGGCGGTCCGCCGGGCGGTCTGCCGGGCCCCCGGGCCGGTCCCGGCCGCACCCCGGCGCGGGTTGTCTAGCCGCCGGTGCCCAGGTTGAATGGCTTTTCTGGGATCAGCTTCGGTGAGCCCGCGCGGCTGCCTGCGGGGGCGGCAGATTCTCAGGACGGGACACGTCATGGGGCACGATGTCGGTTTCAGCGTTGGGATGGTGGCCCGCCGCCTCGGGGTCGCGCCGTCTACGCTGCGCACCTGGAACCGGCGGTACGGCATCGGGGCCCAGGCACTCAGCCCGGGTCGGCACCGGCGGTATACGGACGAGGACATATCCCGTCTGGAGCACATGCAGAAACTGATCCTGCGGGGCGTGTCACCCGGCGACGCCGCCCGGGCCGCCCTGGCGACCGGGAGCACGCCCGCCCGGCTGCCCGCGGTGGAAGACCCGGTGACCCGGCCGGGCCCGGGCCACGGTGCGGGCGGCCAGCGGATCGCGCTGCCCGGCGTCTCGCCCGCCGCCCGCGGGCTGGCCCGGGCCGCGCTGGCCCTGGACGACCACCTGATGAGCGAGATCATCCAGGGCGCGCTGGCCCGGGTGGGCGTCGTCAGCACCTGGCAGGACCTGCTGGTTCCGGTGCTGACTGGGCTGGGATCCCGGGTCGAGCAGACCGGCAGCTGCATCGAGGCGGAGCACCTGCTGTCGTCCGTCATGCTCGGCGCGCTGTGTGGCACGATGCCGGCCGGGCTCCGCCTGGATCACCGGGCCGTCCTGCTCGCCTGCGCGCCTGGTGACCTGCACAGTATGCCGCTCTATGCGCTGGCCGCGGCGCTGGCCGAGCGCGGGGTCGGCGGCCGGATGTTCGGTGCCGACCTGCCGTACGCCTCGCTGGCCGCGGCCGCCCAGCGCACCGGCCCGGCCGCCGTCTTCATCTGGTCGCAGATTGCGCTCAGCGGGGATCCGGAGGCGCTGCCTCATCTCCGGCCGCGGCGGCCCGCTACCCGGGTGCTGCTCGGCGGCCCGGGCTGGCACCGGGAGCGCGTTCCGGACGGGATCTGCCTGATGGAGACGCTGCCAGCGGCGGTAACTGAGGTCATGGCGGCGCTGGGCCGGAGCTGACCGGCCGCGCGGCTGCGCATAGCGGGCCGCGGGCACCGCGGAAGCGGCCGTTACCTGGGCGGCAGCAGCGAGCGGTTGCGCACGGCTTCGGCGGCCAGCACGCCGAACAGGTAGAAATACGCGGCCTCTTCATCTTCGAAGGTGCGCACTTCGTGCCGGGCCCCATCAGCCGCGCTGAAGACCTCGAAGCCGTCCTGGGTGCGCAGCAGGCACATCGCCCCGTCGGCCTCCTGTTCCAGCGCGTAGGCCGACCGGGGAATGGCGGCCAGGTCGGCCAGTTCGGAAAAGATCGCCCTGGTCGGCACGCGCTGCTTGCGCCCGGACCGCCGGCCAGTCTGGCGGCGTCGCCCAATCCCGGCCGCGGGCGTGTCGAACTCGCTGCCCCGGCCGGCGTATCCATTGCCGCCAGGCCGCCCCGGCGCCGCCGGTGCCATGCTGCTCCAGCTGGCCAGGCCGTTGGTGGCTGGTCCGCCTGGGCCGGGCGGCGGATAGGGCGACCCATTGCCGTTCCAGCTGGTGCTGGTCAGCGGGTCGTGGCCGGGTGCGCCGTTCGCGTTCCAGTTCTTGCTAGTCAGCGGGTCATGGCGGTGGGCCCCGTTGCCGTTGCGGCCCGGGCTGGTGCGGGGGTCGCTGCTATCGGTGCCGTTGCCGGTCCAGCCGCTGCCCGGACTGCCCGGCCCGCTGTTTCCGGTCCAGCCGGTGCGGGGCAGCGGGTCGCGGCCGGGGGCGCCGTGGCCAGTCCCGGTCCAGGCCCCGGCCGGGGTCAGCGCCGGGTCACTGAGGTAACCCGGGCCGCCGTCCCGCCCGCGGGTGGCCGGTGGCACCGGCGCCACCGCGGGAGCCGGCGGGTACGGTGGGCCGCCGTACGGATAGGACGGCATCGGCGGTGCCATGGCGGTGGATGCGCCGGACGGCAGGCCCTTCTCCACTCTCTCCTCGGCGAGCCCGGTCACCTCGTCGCGCGGGGTCAGCAGCTCGAAAACGCCCCGGTCCACCTGCCAGTAACCCAGTTCCCGGGCCCGGCGGCCGTCCTTGCCCAGGTAGACGATGTGCAGGCGGTCGCCGAGGTCATCCAGCACCAGGCACGGTTCGCCGTGGAAGGTGCCCACCGGCCGTGACTCCCAGAGCACATCGACCTCCGCCCGGATGACGCGCTTGCGCCAGTACCCGGGGGCGGGCTCGAAGCCCAGTCCCTCCGGGGGCGGGCACGCGGCGAACAGGACCACGTCCGAGTCGGCCGGCCCGACCCCGGCCTCGTACGCCACCCCCTGGTACGTCGCCATCTGCCGGAAGTGCATGGCTTACCGGCCCCGGGACGGGCGCAGCCAGGACTGCCCGTCGTAGCGGGCGATGAATTCCTCACCGCCCGGCACTATCCGGTGAATCTCTGCCCCCACCGGCACCGGAATCGGCAGCGTGTAGAACTCAGGAATCGGCGTCCGGGCCAGGCTGCCGCCAGTGTCCGCAGGCGGTGGCGCCAGCGACCCGTCCATGTCCATGGCCCGCCAGCGCATGACGTAGATCTCCGCCAGTTCGGCGGTGAAGTCTGATCCCTCATAGCCCAGGTTCAGGACCTGGTAGAAATCGGCCGGGCCGCGGAAGGCGCAGTCCATCGCCCGGTACACATACCCAGCGATCACCGAGCGCCGCCCGGTGAGGTAAGGCTCAACCAGGCGCGGCGGGATGACCTTCTGCATCGGTGTTCCCGGTTCGATGATCCTGACCATGTGCTCAGCCTGCGTCACACGCTCCCCTCCGGTCGGCCAGCGGTGCAGTTCAAAAGACTCTCATACAGCGATTTCACCCTCAACTGCTTCGCACGCAGTGGCCAGATCGGCCTGATGCGCGGAATGGCCCGCGCCGTTGCCGCCGTCCCGGGTGCCCGGCGCGAATAGCAACGTCCCGGCGAGGCGGCTGAGCAGCTTGCTGGCGGTCCTATGATCGGACGCGTGGGCCCGCTGGGGCGGGTGCCAGCGCACCGCAAGATCACGGACTACGGCTGGAGTGCAGGGGTTGCCGCATGCGTGGGCTGAACGCGGCCGAGTCGCAGTTCTCTGCCGATGACGGGGCCGCCGACCCGGTGGTGGCGGCCGCGCTGACCGCGTACGCGGCCGGCCAGTGCAGCGAGTACAGCGTGCTGGCCGCGCTGGCCCGGTCCCGGCTGCTGGTCCCCGTGGTGGCGGTGCTGACCGAGGCCGGGGAGGCGCCGGCCGAAGACCCAGCCCCGGCTGAAGACCCAGCCCCGGCCGGGGATCAGGCGCAGGCCGGGGACCAGCCGCAGGCCGGGGATCAGGCCGCGGGTGACGGCCGGGCCGGTCCGGGCCGGGCCGCCGGGCTGCGCCAGGAGAAGTCCACCGAGATGGCGCTGCCCACGCTGATCGGCCGCGACGGCCGGGCCGCGATCATCGCCTTCACCAGCCTGGACGCACTGACCCGGTGGCGGCCCGAGGCGCGCCCGGTGCCGGTCCCGGCGGCCAGCGTGTGGCTGGCCGGCGTCCAGGACGCCAGCGCGGTGGTGATCGACGTGGCCGGGCCGGTCCCGGTGGCCGTGGACGGTGCCCGGCTGGCGGCGCTGGCCGCGGGCCGCCCGGTACCCCTGCCGCACCAGGACCCTGACGTGCTGGCCGCGCTGCAGTCGGTGCTGGCCGACGAACCGCTCATCGCCCAGGCCGCGCTGACCACCCCGGACCAGCGCATCGTGGATGGGGTGGAGCACGACGACGCTGGGACACCGGCCCCGGCCACCGCCGACCTCGCGCTGCAGCTGACCCTGGCCCGCGACTGCGACCAGGCCGCGGCCACCGCCGCCGGGCAGCGGATCGTCACCGCCCTGCTCGGCGCGACCGGGGGCCGGCTGCGCCGCGGCGTCGAGGTGTCCGTGATCCAGCCCGGCCGGCCTGGCCGAGCGTGATCGCGGGGCGGCTGGACGTGGCAGGATCGGGGACATGTTTCGCTGGCTGACGGCAGGAGAGTCGCACGGCCGCGCGCTCGTGGCCATCTGCGAGGGGCTGCCCGCCGGGATCGAGATCAGCACGGCCGACCTGGCCGCCGCGCTGGCCCGCAGGCGCGCCGGGTACGGCCGGGGCGCCCGGATGAAGTTCGAGCAGGACGAGATCGAGATCACCGGGGGTGTCCGGCACGGGCGCACGCTCGGCGGCCCGGTCGCCCTCCGGGTCGGCAACAGCGAATGGCCGAAGTGGGAGACGGTGATGTCACCCGACCCGGTGCCCGCCGAGGACCTGGCCGTGCTGGCCCGCAACGCCCCGCTGACCCGGCCCCGGCCAGGTCACGCCGACCTGGCCGGCATGCAGAAATACGGGCACGACGACGCCCGCCCGGTGCTCGAGCGCGCCAGCGCTCGGGAAACCGCCGCCCGGGTGGCCCTGGGCCAGGTGGCACGGCAGTACCTGGAACAGGCGTTCGGCATCGAAGTTGTCTCTCACGTGGTGGCGATCGGGCCGGTCAGCGTGCCCGCCGGTGCGCTGCCGAAGCCCGCGGATCAGGCGCGGATAGACGCGGACCCGGTGCGCTGCCTGGACGCGCGGGCCAGCGCGGCGATGTGCGAGGAAATCGACGCGGCCCGGAAGGACGGCGATACGCTCGGGGGAGTGGTCGAGGTGCTCGGTTACGGCCTGCCACCGGGGCTGGGCAGCCACGTGCACTGGGACCGGCGGCTCGACGGGCGGCTGGCGGCCGCGCTGATGAGCATTCAGGCCATCAAGGGCGTCGAGGTCGGTGACGGGTTCACCACGGCCCGGCGCCGGGGGTCACAGGCCCACGACGAGATCGAGCCGGCGGGCGGCAGCGTCCGGCGGCGGACCAACCGGGCAGGCGGGATCGAGGGCGGCATGAGCACGGGTGAGGTGCTGCGGGTACGCGCGGCGATGAAGCCCATCTCCACGGTGCCCCGCGCGCTGGCCACCGTGGACGTGGCCACCGGCGAGCCGGCCAAGGCCATCAACCAGCGCAGCGACGTCACCGCGGTGCCCGCGGCCGGCGTGGTGGCCGAGGCCATGGTCGCGCTGGTGCTGGCGGACGCGGCGGCCGAGAAGTTCGGCGGCGACTCGGTCGCCGAGGCCCGCCGCAACCTGCGCGGCTACCTGGACTCGCTGGTGATCACGTGAGCACGCCGGAAACCGCGCCACCGGCCGGCCCGGCCGCGATCTTCATTGGCCCGCCCGGGGCAGGCAAGTCCACGGTCGGTGCGCTGGTCGCCGCCATGCTCGGGGTCAGCTTCCTGGACGCCGACACCGTCATCGAGGAAGCCGCGGGCAAGCCGGTCGGCGACATCTTCGTGGAGGACGGCGAGGAAGCGTTCCGCGCGCTGGAACGGGCCACCGCCGCGCGGCTGATCGCCGGGCACCCGGGGGTGCTCGCGCTGGGCGGCGGCGCGATCCTCGACCCTGGTACCCGCCGCCTGCTGGCCGGGCAGCGGGTCATCTACCTGGAGACCGGTTTTGCCGCGGCCGTGCACCGGACCGGGCTCGACGCACCGCGCCCGCTGCTGTTCGGCAACCCGCGGGCCCGGATGAAGGTCCTGCTGGACGAGCGGCTGCCGATCTACGCCGGACTGGCCTGGCGCACGGTGCCCACCGATGACCGGGAGCCCAAGCACATCGCCGAGGAGATCGCCGCGATGCTGGAGCCCGGCCCGAGCGCCGGCCCCGGCCGTGACCGTCACCCGGATCCCGGTCGGCGGCGAGCATCCGTATGACGTCGTCGTGGGCACCGGGATACTGGGCGAACTGCCGCCGCTGATCGGCCCGCGGGCGGCCACCGTGATGGTGATCGCGCCGAAGGGCCTGGACGAGATCAGCGGCCCGGTCATCCGCGCCCTCAGCGACGCCGGGTACCAGGTGCACCCGGCCGAGGTGCCCGCCGGTGAGGCGGCCAAGGACATCGGGGTGGCCGCGGCCCTGTGGTCCCAGCTGGCGGCTGGCCGGATCACCCGCAGCGACGCGATCGTGGGGGTCGGTGGCGGCGCCACCACCGACCTGGCCGGGTTCGTCGCGGCCACCTGGCTGCGCGGGGTGCGGGTGGTGCTGGTACCCACCACGCTGCTGGCCATGACCGATGCGGCCGTCGGCGGCAAGACCGCGGTGGACATCCCGGAGGGGAAGAACCTGGTCGGCGCGTTCCACCCGCCCGCCGGGGTGCTGGCCGACCTGGCCGTGCTGGAAACGCTGCCCAGCGCCGAGTACGTCAGCGGCCTGGCCGAGGTGATCAAGGCCGGGTTCATCGCCGACCCGGTGATCCTCGAGCTGATCGAGGCCGACCCGGAGGGCGCGGTGGTCCCGCATGGCCAGCACGCGCGCGAGCTGGTGGAACGCGCGGTGCGGATGAAGGCCGCGGTGGTCTCCGCCGACCTGCGCGAGTCCGGGCGCCGGGAGATCCTCAACTACGGGCACACGCTCGGGCACGCGATCGAGCGGGTCGAGGGCTACCAGATCCGGCACGGCGAGGCGGTCGCCATCGGCATGGTGTACGCGGCCGAGGTGGCCCGGCTGATGGGCCGGCTGGACCCGGTCACCGCCCGGCGGCACCGCCGGGTGCTGAAGGCGGCCGGGCTGCCCACCGCCTACCAGCCCGGCATCTGGCGCGAGCTGCGGGACGCGATGACGGTGGACAAGAAGGCCCGGGGCGCCACGCTCCGGATGGTCCTGCTGGACGGCCTCGCGCAGCCCGTCGTGGTCAGCCCGCCGGACCCGCTGCTGAGCAGCGCCTACCAGGAGGTGAGCAGGCGATGAAGCAGGTGCTCGTGCTGAATGGGCCCAACCTCGGGCGGCTGGGCGCGCGGGAGCCGGACGTATACGGCACGCAGACCTTCGACGACCTGGCCGAGGCCTGCCGGATGACCGGGCGGACGCTGGACCTGCACGTGGAGGTCAGGCAGACCGACGACGAGGCCGAGCTGATCGGCTGGGTGCACGAGGCGGCCGACGCGCGGATGCCGGTGGTGCTCAACCCGGCCGCGTTCACCCACTACTCCTACGCGCTGCGCGACGCGCTGGCCATGCGCACCGCGCCGCTGATCGAGGTGCACCTGTCCAACCCGGCCGCCCGCGAGGAGTTCCGGCACACCTCGGTGGTGGCGGGGGTGGCGGACGGCACGATCGCCGGTTTCGGCCTGATGTCCTACCAGCTCGCACTGCAGGCCGTGGCCGAGCTGATCGCGGTCCGGCAGGCGGCGGGCGAGGAGACCGTCCCGGGCTGAGGCCTGCGCCGCGGTGGCCGCCCGCTACCCTCAGGACCACGTGAGCCGAACGAAATTCGGCCCGCGGCTGCCTCGCGAAAGGCCTGGGTATGCGCATCGGGATGCACCTCAACTACGCTGGCGGGTTCGCCGAGACCGTGGCCGAGCTGGCCGACTTCGAGCGGGCCGGCCTGGACCTCGTGTCCGTCCCCGAGGCGTACAGCTTCGATGCGGTGAGCCAGCTCGGGTTCATCGCCGCCCGGACCGAGCGGCTGGACATCGCCTCGGGCATCTTCCAGCTGTACTCGCGAACCCCGGCGCTGACCGCGATGACCGCGGCCGGGCTGGACTACGTGTCCAACGGCCGGTTCACGCTCGGCATCGGGGCGTCCGGCCCGCAGGTGATCGAGGGCTGGCACGGGGTGCCCTACGACGCCCCGGTCGGCCGGACCCGGGAGCTGATCGAGATCTGCCGGATGGTGTGGCGCCGGGAGCGGCTCGACTACCACGGCAAGTACTACACGGTCCCGCTGCCGCCGGGCGAGGGCACCGGGCTGGGCAAGCCGCTCAAGCTGATCAACCACCCGGTGCGGGAGCGCATCCCGATCATTGTCGCCGCGCTCGGCCCGAAGAACGTGGCGCTGGCCGCGGAACTGGCCGAGGGCTGGCAGCCGATCTTCTACTACCCGGAGAAGGCGGCCATCGCCTGGGCCGAGCCGCTGGCCGCCGGGCGGGCCCGCCGTGACCCGGCGCTGGGCCCGCTGGACGTGGTGGCGTCGGCCCCGCTGGCTATCGGCCCGGATGTGGGCGGCTACCTCGACCTGGCCCGCCCGGTCTTCGCCCTGTACATCGGCGGGATGGGCCCGCACCGCGACCGCGGGCACAACTTCTACTACGAGCTCGCGGTCCGGTTCGGCTACGCGGACGAGGCGGCCCGGATCCAGGACGCCTACCTGGCCGGGCGGAAGGACGAGGCGGCCGGGCTGGTGCCCGCTGCGCTGCTCGAAGGCACGTCGCTGATCGGGCCGGAAAGCCTGGTCGCGGAGCGGGTAGCGGCGATGAAGGAGTCCGGGGTCAGCACGCTCCAGGTCACCCCGCTGGCCGGTACCCACGCCGAGCGGGTCCGGCTCATCGAGCAGGTGCGCGACCTGGCCGGCTGACGGGCGGCCAGATCGCGCACCTCCGGGAACCCCACTGCGGCCTGGTGCTTCCCGCCGGCCTTGGTTCGTGATCATGACTTAGGGGCGAATCTATTCGCCCCAATCTCATGATCACGATTGTGGTGGGGGGGCTGTGATGCTGGTGGTGCCAGCGGGGCCTGGGCCCCGCTGGCACCGGGGAGCTAGACGGATTTCTGGTAGGCGCGGAAGGTCAGCACGGACAGCGCGGTGACCGCGACGGCCAGCGCGAGCAGCCCGCCGCCCTGGGCCAGCACCCGGCTCCAGTCCGGGCTGGCGCTCATCGCGGCCCGGCCCGCTTCCAGGGCCCAGTTGACCGGGTTGCAGTCGGCGACGATCTGCATCCAGTGCGGCATCAGGTTCTTGGCCATGAACGCCGTGGACAGGAAGGTCAGCGGCAGCAGCAGGAACACGCTGAGGCCAATGATCGTCTCCCGCTGCCGGGCCAGCATCCCGATCGTGTTGGACAGCGCGCTGAACACCACCGCGACCAGCACGGACGTGGCCAGCAGCACGATGACACCGGCCAGCCCGCCCGGGTAGTGCGCGCCCGCCGCCCAGCCGAGCAGCACGATGATCACCGACTGGATCGTGGTGGTGATGGCCTGCATGACCACCGACGCGTTGATGATCGCCGAGCGGCGCAGCGGCAGCACCAGGAAGCGGTCCATGATGCCCCGGTCGATCTCCTCCAGTACGCCCATGCCGCTCCACATGCTGGTGGACAGGGCGCTCATCACGACCACCCCGGGCACCAGGTAGTCCAGGTAGGACGGGGCGCCGAACCCGGGCAGCTCGGCCACCTTGCGGAACAGCGAGCCGAACAGGAACAGCCAGATGGCGGGCTGGATGATCTGGATGACCAGGTAGGCCGGCTGGCGGACCAGCGCCTTCAGCTGGCGCTGGGTCATCCAGGTGGTGTGTGCGGCGATGGTGCTCATCGCGATCCTCCTGACTGGCTGGGGCCGGGCTGGCCTGGCTGGCTGGTGGCCGGGGCGGGTTCCTCGGCCTCGGCGAAGCGGCGCCCGGCGTACCGCAGGTACACGTCGTCGAGCGTGGGGCGGGCCGCAGTGACGCCGTGCACCGCGATCCCGGCCCGCTCCAGCGCGGCCAGCAGGGCGGGCACCGCGGTGGCCCCGTCATCCGCGCGCGCGCTCAGCTGGATGCCGGTGACGCGGGTCTCCCGCACCCCCGGAACCTGGCTGAGGATGGTGTCGAGGCGGCCCGGGTCGCCGGGCGCGGCCAGCTCGACGAGCACGGTGTCCCCGCGCAGCTGGGCCTTGAGCTCATCCGGGGTTCCCTCGGTCACCACCCGGCCACGGTCCACGATGGCCAGCCGGCCGGCCAGCCGGTCGGCCTCCTCCAGGTAGTGCGTGGTCAGCAGGATGGTCAGGCCTTCACCCTGGGCCAGCCGGGCGATCTCGTCCCACATCGCGGAGCGGGACTCCGGGTCGAGGCCGGCCGTGGGCTCGTCCAGGAACAGCACCTGGGGCCGGTTGATCAGGCCCATGGCCACATCCAGCCGCCGCTGCATGCCGCCCGAGTAGGTGCGGACCATCCGCCCGGCCGCGCCGGCCAGGCTGAACCGGCTGAGCAGCTCGTCGGCCCGGTGGGCCAGGCCGCGGCCGCGCAGGCCCTGGATCCGGCCGGACAGCAGCAGGTTCTCCCGGCCGGTGGCGGTGGGGTCGGCGCCGGAGCGCTGGGCCACCACACCGATGATGCTGCGCACCCGGCCGGGCTGGGTGCGCACATCCAGGCCGGCCACGGTGGCGGTGCCCGAGTCGGCCTGAGCCAGCGTGGTGAGGATCTTGACGGTGGTGGACTTGCCCGCTCCGTTGGGGCCGAGCAGGCCGAAGATCGTGCCGGCCGGCACCGCGAAGCTGAGCTGGCTGAGCGCGCGGACGCCCTTGGGGTAGGTCTTGATGAGGTTGGTTGCCTCGATCGCGAAGGCCGAGGCCGGGGCGGAGCGGGCGGTGCCCGCTTCCGTCGCCTGGATACTCATGTGGGTGTTCCTCCGTGCCTGGTCGGTTGCCGAACCGGTCCACGGCGAACACACCGAGTATCCTTGAGCTGCTACAACTCGTCCGGATCTCGTTGCCGCGGGATCGGTTCGAGGATCACGGCCCCTGGTTGGGTGTTGCCGCACCTGGCCGGGGGCCGGCTCGCGCCGGTAGGTCAGTTCAGCGGCTCCCCTCCCGCGCCGGTGGCCGGGCTGGCGCCGGGTGCGGTTTCTGCTATCGCCGTGGCCAGCCGGGGATCCAGGTCAGCAGTTAGCTCACCGGTCTTCACCCAGTGGCCCCACGCGGCCAGGTCAGGGAACGAGCCGTCGTCAAGCTCGGCCACGAGGCCGCGGACCCAGGCCAGCTCGGCTTCCTGCATGGCCAGGTGGTACTCGGTCTCGATCAGGAACAGCCGGGGCAGCCAGGGGAACCCGGCCACTTCGGCGCGGGCGCCGGCGATGGCCTGCTCCAGAGCGGCCGCGCGGTGGCGGAGCAGTTCGAGCACCCGTTCGGGCATCAGCACCGCCATCTCCGACAGGGCCGCCTCGAACTGGGGGTATTCCTTGACCGGCGTGCCGAGCAGTTCGGCCAGCCAGTCCTCCAGTTCGGCCCGCCCGGCCCCGGTCAGCCGGTAGGTCGTGCGCTCGGGCCGCCGCCCCTCCCGGCTGGCCTCCACGGCCTCGATGAACCCGTGCTTGGCCAGGTTGTCCACGACCGTGTAGAGCGAGCCGAAGTTCAGCTTGATGCTCCGCTCTTTGCCCTGCGACCGCATGGTGGTCGCCATCTCGTAGGGGTGCATCGGGGCCTGCCGCAGGGTGGCCAGCACGGCGAGCGCCAGCGGGTTGGACACCTTGCGCCGCTTGGTTGCCATCGCCTGTTCACCACCTTCGTGCTCGCTGACTGTCCAGGCCTCATGCCCGTTGCCGTATATCCGTGCACGAGTATACGGCGGCTTGTATCCGGCCGCAAGCATATTCGTGGTAGTTGTCACCAGGCCGCCACGGCCCGGGCGACCGGCAGGCAGCTGTGCCAGGCTGCTGCCCAGCGGGTGGATACAGGAGACGCAGATGCGCATTGGGGTGTCCGGGCCGCACGGAACCGGGAAGACGACGCTGGTCGGGGAGCTGTGCGCACAGTTGCCCGGTCACGTGCCCGCCGACGAGCCTTACGTCCTGCTGGAGGAAGCGGGCTACGACGTCGGCTTCCCCCCGTCGCTGGAGGACTACCGGGCCCAGCTCCGGCAGTCCATGCGCATGCTGAGCTCATCCGGCGTCAGCGTGGTGTTCGATCGCACGCCCGTGGACTTCCTGGCCTACCTTGCTGCGCAGGGTGCTGACCTCGAGGATGAGGCCGACCCAGCGGCTCTGCGGTCCGCCCTGGCCCGCCTGGACCTGCTGGTCATCACGCCGGTCACGGCCGAGACCGAACGCGTCCTGCCGCGGGCCGAGATGCCCCAGCTGCGCCAGGCGGTCAATGACACGCTGCTCGACCTCGTCTACCGCGACCCGCTGCACGCATGGACCGGGGTCCCGGTGACCGAACTGAACGGCCCGCTGGACCAGCGGCCCGCAGCCGTACTGGCCGCGCTTCCCTGGCATGTGCGCCGCCAGGCGGGCTCACCTGGCGCTCCCTGAATCCGGGCTGCGGTCCGCGGGCGGCGTCCCGGCTGCGCCGAGGAAGCGCTCGACGTCAGCCGCGTCGGCCCGCAGGGCCTGCTGGTCGGCGGCCGCCAGGTCTTCCAGCGGGCTGAGCACCACCCGGCCGCGGGTGAACGTCCAGGTGCCGACGGCGTGCCCGTGGACCAGGGCGAACGGGACGAACATGCCACCGAGGATGATCTTCCGCTGGTGCCTGCCCAGCACCGGCTCGCGGGACAGCCAGCCGTGCAGCACCGGGTCGAACGAGCCGAGCAGGCGCGCCGGTGGCAGCCCCGGCTGCTCCACGCCGGGCCGGGGCGGCAGCGGGCTGGGTGGCAGCTCCGGCTGGTGGGAGCCAGGCGGCGCCGGGCTGGCCCGGGCGGCTGACCCGGTCAGGCTGGCCAGGCCGTCGTCCCGCTCGGCCAGTTCGGCGGCGATGCTGGCCAGCCCGCGCCGGGCGGCCCGCAGCGGCAGGCCCGCCCACTTGGCCAGGTCCCGGTCGGTGGCCGGGCCGTGGCCGGCCAGGAACCGGCGGGCCAGCCAGCCCAGGGCCGCGTCCGGGTCCAGCACCGGGGGCGCGCCGATCCAGTCCCGGGCCAGCACGTAGGCATGCTGGCGGCCGGCCATCGGGCCGCGGACGATGATCCCGCGCAGTGACGCCAGGAACAGCAGGAAGACCATGGCCTGGCCCGCGGTGCGCACCCCGGCCGGGGAGAGCCGCCCGGCCAGCTGGGCCCGGGTGAGCGGGCCGTCGCCGGCCAGCGCCCGCTCGATGACCGCCACCCCGCGGTCCGCCTCGTCCGGCGAGAGACCCTCCTGGGCCAGGCGGCGGTCGCAGCCGGCCTGCAGCTGGGGCGTGGTGAGCTGGTGCAGCGGCCAGTAATCGGCGGCCCGGACCAGGTGCAGGGTGCCCCGGTTCAGCCAGCTGATCACGAGCGTCCGGTCGGTGGTCAGCGCACGGTCCACGTCGGCCGCGGTCAGCCCGCGGGTACGGGCCCGGATGGCCAGCCGGGCGCCCCGGGGATCCTGGCCCTGAATGGCCAGCAGGTGGCCCGCGGCCTGCTCCGCCGTAGCCCGCCGGCGGCCCGGACAGCAGCTGGGCCGCGTACCGCTCCGCGAGCACGCCCGGCTGCGCGCCCGCAGGAGCTGGCCCGGTCATGCCACGATCCTGCCAGCCGCCACCGACACCATGGCCGTGCCCCGGCGGCTCACGCGGCATCACGCAATCCGTAATCCTCGGGGGCCGGGCTGGATTCATTCGCCTACCGGTCCGGGCTGGCCGGCCGGATGCGGGTTTTCGAGATCGATCATCCGGTCACCCAGCAATGGAAACGCAGCCGTCTCGCGGCCGCCCGGATCCCGGTGCCGGACGGCGTCGCATTCGTGCCCGCTGACCTCCCGGCCGAGCTGTCCGTCCTGGCCCACGCCACTGTCCGCCCCTGACAGCGCGGTGTCTTTGGTCAGTGCGGTGCAATTGTGGCGGCATGACGCACACAATGCACCGCGCAGATGCGGGAGCACGGCCGCGTACAGTCGGGGGCATGCCTGAGATTCAGGGGGCGCGGCGGGAGCGGCTGCAGCCCGCGGTGGCGGGGGTGGGCGCTGACGCTGCTCTCATCACCAGCCCGGCCAACGTGCGCTACCTGACCGGCCTGGCCAGTTCCAACGCGGCCCTGCTGCTCCCGGCCTCGGGCCCGGCGGCGGTGCTGGCCACCGATTCGAGGTACGCGCTGGCCGCGCAGCGGGACAGCCCCGACCTGGAACTGGTCACCGAGCGGTTCATTGAGCCGGCGCTGGCCCGGCTGGCCGCGGCGCGCGGGCTGCGCCGGATCGCTTTCGAGGCGCACGAGATGACCGTGGAGCGGCACCAGGAGCTCGCGGCCACCGCTCCCGGCCTGGACCTGGTACCGCTCGGCCGGGCGGTGGAGATCCTGCGGATGGTCAAGGACGAGGCCGAGATCGCCCTGCTCGCCGAGGCGTGCGCGATCACGTCACGGACGTTCGATGAGATCGTGCCGCACATCCGCCCCGGGGAGAGCGAACGCGACCTGGCCATGCTGCTCGACCGCACCATGGCCGACCTGGGCGCGGAGCGCCCGGCCTTCGACACCATCGTGGCCAGCGGGCCAAACGGCGCGATCCCGCACCACGTCCCGTCCAGCCGGCTGCTGGCCGTGGGGGACATGATCACGCTTGACTTCGGGGCCAGGTACCAGGGCTACCACGCGGACATGACCCGTACCGTGGTGATCGGCGAGCCCGCGGCGTGGCAGCGTGACATCTACGCGCTGGTGGCCGCGGCCCAGCAGGCCGGCATCGAGGCGGCCACGCCCGGCGCGGACGTGACGGTCGTGGACGCGGCCGCGCGGGACCTGATCACCGGGGCAGGCCACGGTGAGCATTTCCAGCACGGGCTGGGCCACGGCGTAGGCCTGGAAGTGCACGAGGCACCGATCGTGGGGTATGGCCGGACGGGTACACTCGGGGACCGGGTTCCCATCACCGTCGAGCCCGGGGTCTACCTTCCCGGCCAAGGCGGCGTCCGGATCGAGGACACCCTGGTGGTGCGCGCTGGCTCGGGGCCGGCCGCATCGCAGGAACTTCTCACTACTACCACCCGGGAATTGCTCGTCCTGTGACCGGCGGGCATACCCGCACGTTGGAGATACGCAGACGTGGCCACCACGAACGACCTCAAGAACGGCATGACGCTGAACATCGACGGGCAGCTCTGGAATGTCGTTGACTTCCAGCATGTCAAGCCAGGCAAGGGCGGCGCCTTCGTGCGCACCCGGCTGAAGAACGTGCTCTCCGGCAAGGTCGTGGACCGGACCTTCAATGCGGGGGTCAAGGTCGA
This sequence comes from uncultured Actinomycetes bacterium, assembly GCA_963711705.1. GTDB lineage: Bacteria > Actinomycetota > Actinomycetes > Streptosporangiales > Streptosporangiaceae > RYN-230. The sequence goes on along the minus strand of CAVQFM010000008.1, from coordinate 207,722 downwards.
CGTGGCCAACGTCGATAGGCGGGAGATGCAGTATCTCTACCGTGAGGGCGACGATTTCGTCTTCATGGACACCCAGGACTACGACCAGCCGCACATCCCCCGGCCGGTCGTCGGTGGCGCCGCGGACTATCTGCTCGAGGAGCAGACGGCCGTGGTGGCGTTCAACGACGGCACCCCGCTGTACGTGGAGCTTCCCGCCTCGGTCGAGCTCACCGTCAGCCAGACCGACCCGGGCGTGCAGGGTGACCGGTCCACCGGCGGCACCAAGCCAGCCACGCTGGAGACCGGCGCGCAGATCCAGGTGCCGCTGTTCATCACCACCGGGGAAAAGGTGAAGGTCGATACCCGCACGGGTGACTATCTCGGCCGGGCATGATCGAGTTCCGTGCCTGCGCGTAGCAAGGCCCGCAAGCGGGCCCTCGACGTCCTGTTCGAAGCTGAGGTACGGGGCGAGCCGGTGCTGGACCTGCTGGACCAGCGGCTGGCCCAGGCCAGCCCGCCGGTCGGCGAGTACGCGGCCCAGCTGGTGCGCGGGGTGCAGGCGCACCGCGAGCGCATCGACGAGCTGCTGTCCGAGTACGCCGAGGGGTGGGCGCTGGACCGGATGCCCATCGTGGACCGCAACGTGCTGCGCATCGGCCTGTACGAATTGCTCTGGGCCGACGATGTGCCGGACGCGGTAGCCATCAGCGAGGCCGTGCTGCTGGCCCGGGATCTGTCCACCGACGCGTCACCCGCGTTCGTGAACGGGCTGCTGGGCCGGCTGCTGGAGCTGAAGCCCACGCTCACCGTCTGACGGGGGCCTGGCCGGCTGACGGGGCCTGGCCGGCTGGGCCAGCCCGGTCACATCGTGGCGAACTGCACCCGAAGCCCGTGCTTGCGCAGTACCGACCAGAACCACACGACCGAGGCGCCGATACCGGCCACGGTCCCGGCCACCGTCGCGAGCGTGGAAAGCATGAGGAAGGTGCTGGCCGGCTCGGTCCACATCATCACCGCCAGGCCGGCGGTGAGTATCAGGAAGATGCCTGCCCACAGCCAGGTCGCGCCCTGGAAGAACCGGTGCAGCCCGGGGTGGTGAGCCGGCTGGCGCAGCGCCACGACCTCGGCGGCGAGCTTGGCGACGATCGGGTTCGGGCCCCACGCGGTCCGCGCGAACAGGATGAACATGGCCGCATAGCCGAGCGGGAACTGCAGCAGGAAGATCCAGAACACGCCGGTCGCGAGGACCACGACGGTCTGCACGGAGAGCACGATGGCCGAGATGGTCAGCAGGCTGGGCACCGATCCGGAGGCGATCTTGCGGATCAGCGCGGTCGCCCAGATCGCCCCGACTCCCACCAGGAGGCCGACGTTCCGGCCGCCCAGCCAGGCGCCGAGAGCGTAGGCGGCGAGCGGAAGACCAAGGGATTCGCTCAGGCTCAACCCGGTGCAGCGGAGCAGTCGCAGCGGCCGGGGGAGCTCCAAGTGCTCGACCATGGGGGAGAGCCTAGGCGGTGTGGCACGCATGTGAGACCGCTTTGGATATGGATGACCATTCTCTGCGCCGGGCCCGAGGAAAACCGTGCATAACCCTTATACGGGCGGACCGGAAGACTGGTTCCGGCAGCACGGGTTTTCTGGCGACCATCATGTCAGCGCTGACCTCCGGCGCGCTCTCGCTGGCCTAGTTCTGCCCGTGGGTGATGGTGCTAATCACTAAATAGGTTGCGAGCGGATCACGGCCGGCGGTGGCCGGTGCAACCAGGGGCCTACCTGGGACCGAACCCGGGGGATTGTCCTCAGTCAGCACTACATTGGGACCCCTACGGTGAGCGAGGAGGGGTGACCGTGGCCAGCGCGCAGGCACAGCGGTGGGACAGGTACGGGGATGCGCGCGCCGTGGTCATCCGGGACGTGCTCCGGGCGGTGATCTCCGACCTGGCCGCCGGGCCGGCCGGCCCCGGCTGGACATCGTGGATGTCGGCGGCGGGACCGGTGGCTTCGCGGCGCCCCTGGCCGGCCAGGGGCACACGGTGACCGTGATCGACCCGAGCCCGGATTCGCTGGCCGCCGCGCAGCGCCGGGCCGCGGAGGCGGCGGTGCCCCTGCGCGCCGTGCAGGGGGATGTCACCGACCTGGCCCGCCTGGTCGGCGAACAGGGCGCGGATCTGGTGCTCTGCCACAGCGTCCTGGAGTACGTGGATGCCCCGGACGCGGCCATGACCGCGGTGGCCAGTGTGCTCCGGCCAGCCGGCGCGGTGAGCGTGCTGGCCGCCAGCGCGGTCGCGGCGGTGCTGCACCGGGCCCTGGCCGGCCGGTTCGACGAGGCCCGGCGGCTGCTCGGCACGGTCAGTACCGGCCCGGCCGGCGGCAGTACCGGCCCGGGCGGCAGTACCGGCCCGGGCGGGAACGGCCACGGCTACGCCGCGGCGCCGCGCCGGTTCACCGTGGCTGACGTGGTCGGGATGATCGAAGGCGCCGGGCTGCGGGCCGGGGCGGCGCACGGGGTCCGGGTCTTCGCCGACCTGGTTCCCGGCTCCTTCGCGGACGTCGATCCCGGTGCCTCGGACGCCCTGCTGGCCCTGGAGCAGGCCGCCTCGGCGCACCCGGCCTTCCACGACATCGCCGCCCAGTTCCACGTCCTCGGGTACCGATGAGCCGGGCCCGGCCCGGCCCACCGCCGGATACCGGTTCTGCCGCGGCGGATGACCGCGACTGCCACATCCTGCACGCGGACATGGATGCCTTCTACGCCAGTGTCGAGATCCGGGACCGGCCGGACCTGGCCGGGCAGCCGGTGATCGTGGGGGCCACGTCCACCCGTGGCGTCGTGCTCTCCGCTACCTACGAGGCCCGGGCGTTCGGGGTCAGCTCGGCTATGCCGGTGACCCGGGCCCGGCGGCTGTGCCCGCAGGCCGTGTTCATCGCGCCGCACCATAAGGCCTACGCGGCCGTGTCCCGGGAGGTCATGGAGATCTTCCGGGCGGTCACCCCGGAGGTGGAGCCGCTCGCCCTGGACGAGGCGTTCCTCGACGTGTCCGGGGCGGGCCGGCGGCTCGGGCCTCCGGCCCAGATCGCCGCGCAGATCCGGGCCACCGTGGCCGAGCAGCAGGGCATCACCTGCTCCGTGGGAGTGGCCTCGTGCAAGTTCGTCGCCAAGCTCGCGTCCGCCCGGTGCAAACCGGACGGCCTGCTCGTCGTCCCCGCCGACGGCATCCTGGACTTCCTCCACCCGCTGCCGGTGGCGGCGCTGTGGGGGGTAGGGGAGCAGACCGGGCAGGTCCTGGCCCGGCTCGGCCTGCGCACGGTGCGCGACATCGCGCAGACCCCGGTGGGCACCCTGCAGCGTGAGCTCGGTCCCTCGCTCGGTGCCCATCTGGCCGCGCTGGCCTGGGGACGGGATGAGCGCCCCGTGGTGAGCCGCGTCCCGGAGAAGAGCATCGGCGCGGAGGAGACGTTCGCCAGCGACGTCGATGACCCCGAGGTGATCCGCCGCGAGCTGCTCCGGCTGTCCGGGCGGACGGCGCGCGGCCTGCGTGCCGCAGACGCGCTGGCCAGGACGGTGGTGGTCAAGCTCCGGCTGGCCAACTTCACCACGATCACCAGGTCCCGCACGCTGGCCGAGCCCACCGACGTGGCCCAGGCCATCTACGCCACGGCCTGCGCCCTGTATGCCGCCTCGGGACTGGACTCCCGGGCCCGGCTCCGCCTGGTCGGGGTGCGGGCCAACGGGCTCGTGCCGTCGTCCCGGGCCGCTACCCAGCTGGCGTTCGGCCCGCAGCCCGCTGGCTGGCGCGATGCCGAGCGGACCCTGGACCAGATCACCGGGCGGTTCGGCGCTGATTCGGTGCGGCCGGCCGCCCTGGTGGCCGGGCGGGAGGGTGAGCAGGCCGGACCGCAGCGGCCAGCATCAGCAGGCCAGCCGCCGGAAGAAAGCTGATATGCTCACCCTGGCTGGTCTAATTCGAATCTCCGTTTGGCTGAGATTCGGTTCGCTGGAAGGGCAGGCGCGACATGCGCAGGGGAAGGCCCGGGGCCCCCGCAGTAACCTGGAATTCCTTTACCCTTCCGCTACCCTTCCACCCGGTGCGGCCGGGCTCGTATTCTTGAGGCAGAACCTGGACCGTGAGATGAAGTCATCGCACCCGTCCCAGCGCGCGAGGTTTCATGGGAGGCGCCGTGCCGCTGTCTGAGCACGAACAGCGTCAGCTCGAGCAGATCGAGCGTGCGCTCTATGCCGAGGATCCGAAGTTCGCGCAGGCCGTGCGCGCGAAGGATCCCCGGGTGCACTACAAGCGCCGGGTCATCGAGGCCGCGGTCGGCTTCCTGCTCGGCGTTGGACTCCTGCTGGCCGGCGTGATATCCAAGCTCACCGTGATCGGCGTGGCTGGTTTCGTGGTCATGCTGGCCTGCTCGATGTGGGCGCTGTCCAGCTGGCGGCACATGTCCGGGGGGTCCATCGGCCGCGGCGGCCCGGCCCGGGACCGCCGGGCCCGGCCACCGGCCGGCCCGCGCCCCCGGTTCATGGACCGGATGGAAGAGCGCTGGCGCCGCCGCCAGGAACGGGACAGGTAGCGCCCGGCCGCTCGGGCCCTGGTCAGGCCCTGGCCTGGTGTCAGGCCCTGGTTAGGCCCTGGCCTGGTGGTCCCGCCCGGGAAGCCGGCGGGACCAGCCGCCCGCCCGGTGCGCGGCCACGTCCATCCAGCCAAACACGTCCAGCGAGTGCTGGACCGCGGCACGAGCCGGGGCCAGCGCGGAGGCTGGCATCAGCCGGGCGTACCAGCGGACGGGCCGGCCGGAGCCCGCCGCCACCGCCCGCCGGACCAGGTCGATGTCCTCGCGCAGGGTGGCTGAGTCGCCCGGCTCCCGGGCGTACCGGGCCCGCTCCGCGGCATGAGCGATCCGGGTCAGCGCACCGGCCTGGGCCGGGGTGAGCCGCAGCTCCGTGGCCACCCGGCTGGCCAGCGCCCGCGGTGACTCACTCGGTGACCAGGAGATCTTGTGATCGGTCAGGTCGTCGAGCAGTTCCTGCCAGGCGGCCTGGGCCCGCTTCCTGTCGTCCGTGGCGGCCAGCCAGCGCCGCCGCCGGGTCAGCGACCGGACCGACCGGGGGGTGATCAGCACCAGCCCGGCCACCACCGCGACCAGCGGGCCGACCGGCACCGAGGTCCCGCCGCCCGGGGTTCGCCCGCCCGCCGGGCCGTCCAGATGCAGGAGCTTGGGCAGCGCCCCGGACTTACCCGCGGCCGATCCCGGCGTGGCCGCACCGGCGCTCGGGGAGGGCGTGGCCTGCGACCCGCCCGCGATGGCCGTCTGGGGCGGAATCGTATAGGCGGGCTGGACGGCGGTGGCCTGGCCGCCGGAGCCAGCCGGGGTGGGCTCGAACCGCAGCCAGCCCGCGCCCTGGAAGTAGAGTTCCGGCCAGGCGTGTGCGTCGCTGGTCTTGACCTCCCACCGGCCGTGGCCCAGCGGGGTGCCCGCCGTGTACCCGACGGCGACCCGGGACGGGATGCCGAGCAGCCGGGCCAGCACGGCCATGGCGAACGCGAACTGCTGGCAGTACCCGCGGCGATCCTTGGTCAGGAACTGGATCAGCGCTTTCGCGGTGGGCGGCTCGGACACGTTCAGTGAATAGGTGAACTTGCCGCTGTCCGCGAGCCAGCGCTGCAGCCGCACGGCCCGGCCGTAGTTCGTGGTCTGCCCCTTCGTGATCCGCTCGGCGAGGCTGCTCAGCTGCACGAACGGCTTCGGGACGTCCAGGTAGTTGCCGGCGATGCTGCCCGGGATCGGCCCGGCGTCCTGCAGCTGCCGCTCGGTCGGCGACACCTCCCGGCTGGTCACCGAGTAGCTGAGGCCGCCCAGGCTCTGCGCGGAGAACATGGTCAGCGTGCGCGGGTCCGCCCGCCAGTCCCCGGGCACGTTCACCGCGCGGGCCGGGTAGGGCAGCGGCAGGAAGCTCGCCGTACGCGGGCCGCTGGTCAGCCCCTTGGCCAGGGTGATCCGGGTGGTCTGGCTGGTGATGGGCACCCCGCGGCCCAGCCCCGGCGTGACGGGCAGCTTCCCGTCATGCACGGTGACCCCGGAGCCGGGGGCCAGGGTCCAGTTCTGCGTGGTCAGGTTGCTCAGCACGTAGACCTGGAGGTACTGCGGATCAGTGTCGGTGGTCCGGTAGCTGAGCACGTGCACCGGAACGCTGCGCTGCAGTTCGGCGTTCATCTGCACCAGCGGGTTGGGCAGCGCGACCAGCCCGCCGCCGCTACCACCGCCGCCGGAGAACAGCTTGTGGTCGCGCAGCCCGGGCACCAGCAGCGGGACGAACAGCGCGATTACCACGGCGGCCAGCCCGATCCGGCGGCCGGCCGCGGCGAGGTCCTTGGTGTTGGGCGCGGCCCGGGCCGCGGCGGCTGGGTCCTGCCCGCGGTGCCATACGGTGACCAGGCGGCCCCACAGCCGCAGCCGCTCCCGCCCGTCCACCGCCAGCAGGGCCAGGTAGCCGGCCACGCCCAGGCAGAACACGGTCATCGCGCCGAAGATGCTCTGGTGCAAATCGGTGGTCAATGGCAGGCAGAACAGGACCAGCAGCGGCAGCCCGGCGACGGCCAGGCGCAGCCGCACCGCGAGCAGATCGGTGGCCACGGCGATCACGCCGATCCCGGCCACGATGAGGATCAGGATCGACTGCCGGGCGGGCGCGGGTGGCGCGAACCGGTTGGTCTCTTCCAGGCCCCTGATGGCCAGCTGCCACAGGTGGACCACGGAGCCGCGGGTGGGGATGAGCCCGGCGGCCGACTGGGCCGAGGCGAACAGCACGTTCAGGTACAGCAGCACCCCGGCCAGGCCGGCCAGCGCGCAGACCGGGGGCGGCAGCGCCCGGAGCCGGGTGAGGGCACCGGCCAGCGCCACCACCGTGACGACGCCGGCTCCTCCCAGAACCACAGCCAGCCCGACACCAGCGGGTACAGCGAGAGCGAGGCGGCGATCGTGGCGACCGCCGCGGCCACCGTGAGCCGCTGGCTCATCGCGGCGCTCCCGCGCGCGGGCGGGTCGGCGGGTACCCGGGCTGGCCCCGTAGGGCCGGCTGCTGGCTCAGCCGCTGCCACGCTTCGGTGATCGGGGTGCCCGCGCTGACCGTGGCCACCCGCCAGCCGGCCGCCCGCAGGATGCTGGCCGATCCGTCCGCCTCGGCCGGGTCGCTGGCCTGCCGGGGCGCCCAGGTGGACACCGCGAGCAGCAGCGCCATGGCCGGGCCGGCATCACGGCGCCCAGCGGCCAGCCGCCGCGCCTCGTCGGCCGACAGCCGCCCGGCCACCACCAGGAACAGCCCGCCGGTGCCGCCGGGCACCCGGTCCAGCCCGGCGGTCAGCTCGCTGGTGCGGGACTGCCCGACCACGGCCAGGGAATCCAGCAGCGAGTCCTCGAAGGAGCCGGGCTCGGTGGCCGGTCCCTCCACGGTGATCAGCTGCCCATCCAGGCCGCCGCGGGCCAGGTGCACGCCGATCGAGGCCATGGCGCTCGCCGCGTACTCGAACGAGGACCCGGCCCCGGCCCCGGTGTGCGCCCGGGCCCGGTTGTCCAGCAGCAGCACGACCCGGTTCCGCCAGCGCTGTTCCTCCCGGCGGACCATCAGCTCGCCGTGCCGGGCGGTGGACCGCCAGTGCACCCGGCGCAGCTCGTCGCCGTCCTGGTAGGGCCGGGGGATGACGTCATCCTCCCCGGCGGCGTCAGCGGTCCGGGTCCGCCCGCCGCCGGCCCCGCGCCAGCTGCCCGCCAGCGGTGCCACGGGCAGCGAAACGACCTGCGGGGTCACCACCAGGGTGCTGTGCGAGGCGAACGAGCGGGTCAGCTCGACCAGCCCGAAACTGTCCGCCACCCGGATGTGCAGCGGCCCGATCGTGAACTTGCCCCGGGTGCCGGACTGCACCGGGTAGGCCAGCTCGCGCGCGCCGCCCTGCTCGATCCGCTCCAGCACGAAGCGCGGCCGGGTGCCCAGCGGGTAGGGCAGGCTGTCCTCGGCCAGCAGCAGCCCGGTCGGCAGCCGCGAGACGTTCTCCAGGCGCACCGTCACCGTCGCGTTCTGGCCGGCCGGCACCCGCGGCGGGCTGATCCGGCGGGAGCAGCGGATGCGGTACCGGGCCCGGCTGGTGGCGAGCACGGCCAGCAGCGGCAGGGCGATCAGGACCACCCCGATGCTGAGCAGGGCTCTCTCCCCGAGGCCCAGCCCGAAAACGCCCGCGGCGATGCCCGCCGCAAGAAAGGATTTGCCGCGTGTGGTGAATCCGGCGAACAGCGCCCGCATCCCGGCCCTTCCTCAGCCCCGTTTCCCTAACTTACGTCAGGACACGGTCAACGGTTCTACCGGAGCCGGGGCAGCGGCGTCTGCTCCACGATCCCGGCCACCACCCGGTCTGGCAACTGCCGTTCCACCATCGCCTCGGCGGTGGGCAGCAGCCGGTGCGCGAGCACCGGCCCGGCCAGCGCCTGGACGTCGTCCGGGATCACGAAGTCGCGGCCGTCCAGCGCGGCCCGGGCCCGGCTGGCCCGCAGCAGGTGCAGCGTGGCCCGCGGGGAAGCGCCGAGCCGCAGCTCCGGGGCCGACCGGGTCGCGGTGACCAGGCTGATGACGTACTGCTTCAGCGCGTCCGCCACGTGCACCCGGCGTACCGCGGCGATGAGGTCCTGCACATCAGTGGCGCTGGCCACCGCTTCCAGCGAGTCCAGCGGTGAGCTGGAGCCGTGCAGGTCGAGCATGGCCAGTTCGGCGTCGGCGCTCGGGTACCCGATGGCGATCCGGGCGGTGAACCGGTCCCGCTGCGCCTCCGGGAGCGGGTACGTCCCTTCCATCTCTATCGGGTTCTGCGTGGCGATGACCATGAACGGCGCTTCCAGCGGGTAGGTGGTGCCATCCACCGTCACCTGCCGCTCTTCCATGCATTCCAGCAGTGCGGACTGGGTCTTCGGGGAGGCCCGGTTGATCTCGTCGCCGACCACGATGTTCGCGAACACCGGTCCGGGCTTGAACTCGAACTCGCGGCGCTCCTGGTTGTAGGCGCTGACCCCGGTGATGTCGCTGGGCAGCAGGTCCGGGGTGAACTGCACCCGCTGCACCGAGCAGTGGGTGGACTTGGCGAGCGCCTTGGCCAGCATCGTCTTGCCCACGCCCGGGACGTCCTCGATCAGCACGTGCCCCTCGGCCAGCAGCACGGTCAGGGCCAGCCGCACGGCCTCGGGCTTGCCCTCGATGACCTGCTCGATGGCGGTGCCGATGCGGTGGGCTATCTGTACCAGGTCGTCGAGCGTGCGCTCGGCGCCGGCACCCATGTCCAGGACCACCCTGATCCTCCTCGGTCCACTGGTCAGCGCGGCCGTGCGTTCCGACAGTACGTCCTGGGCGGGCCAGTGCGCGAAACAACCCAGGGCCACGGGCCGGCCGCGGCCCGGCCCACTCGCCGCCCGGGACCCGGCCGGCCTGCCGTCCCCACTTCCCCCCATCCCGGTGAACTGGGAATTCGCGCTGGATTTGGCGCGGAATGGAGGCTTGAGCCGTTGACGGTGGGGGAATGTGGGGTACAGTGGGGACCGGTGGGGCAGCTACCTGGGGCCGGGGAGGTGAGGGCCTGTGTTCTTGGGCACTCACACGCCGCGTCTCGACGACAAGGGGCGGCTCATCCTGCCGGCCAAATACCGCGAGGAACTCGCCGGAGGGCTAGTGATCACCAAGGGGCAGGACCGCTGCCTGTACGTGTTCCCGGCGGAACAGTTCGCCCGGATCACGGCAGGCATGCGGGATGCGCCGGTCACACCCAAGGGACTGCGGGACTACAGCCGGGTGCTCTTCGCCAGCGCATCGGACGAGGTGCCCGACAAGCAGGGCCGGATCACGATCCCGCCCGCCCTGCGCGAGTACGCGGGGCTGACCCGGGACTGCGCCGTGATCGGCGCCAACACGCGCCTCGAGATCTGGGACTCCGCCGCCTGGGATGCGTACCTGGCGGAGCAGGAGGACGCCTTCTCCGCGGCGTCAGAGGAGGTACTGCCAGGGGTGCTGTGAGCGGTACCGGGCTCATCCGGTGCCGCGTTCTCGGCGAGGTCTCCACCCGCGCCTGGGGGATCACGTTGGCTGGCGTCACTTCCCCGGCGCCAGGGGACGTCCGGGCCCGCGCATCGCGCGGATGGGGACCTGGCCGAGAACACACCGGACCGAGGACGCAGGCAGGCCGGGGTAAAGGGGGTCCGATGGGCGGAGCGGCAGCCGGGCATCTGCCCGTCATGGTCGAGGAGGTCCTCGACCTGTTCGCGCCCGCCCTGCAGCCGACCGGCGCGATCCTGGTGGACGCCACCCTGGGCCGCGCCGGGCACGCCCGCGCCCTGCTGGACGCCCACCCCGGGCTGGTGCTGATCGGGGTGGACACCGACCGCCAGGCGATCGAGGAGTCGCGGCGGCTGCTCGCCCCGTACGCCGACCGGGTCACCCTGGTCCACGCCGTCTACGACGAGCTCCCTGAGCTGCTGGCCAGCCGCGGTGACCTGCGGGTGCAGGGCGTCCTGTTCGACCTGGGGGTGTCCTCGCCGCAGCTCGACGATCGGGCCCGCGGCTTCGCCTACGCCTACGACGCGCCGCTGGACATGCGGATGGATCAGAGCAAGCCACTGACCGCGGCGGACGTGGTCAACACGTACCCGGCCGGCCAGCTGGCCCGGGTCCTGCGGGACTACGGGGAGGAGCGCTTCGCCCGGCGGATCGCCGACGCGGTGGTCCGGGAGCGCGCCCGCGCCCCACTTTCCTCCACCGGGCAGCTGGCCGAGATCATCCGGGACTCCATTCCCGCCCCGGCCCGGCGCACCGGCGGCCACCCGGCCAAGCGGACCTTCCAGGCGCTGCGCATCGAGGTAAACGGGGAACTGGCCACGCTGCACGCGGCGCTGCCCGCCGCCCTGGACAGCCTGGCCGTCGGCGGGCGCATCGTCGCGCTGGCCTACCACTCGCTGGAGGACCGGGCGGTCAAGGCCGCACTGGCCCAGGCGGCGGCGGACCGCACGCCACCCGGGCTGCCGGTGCCGCTGGAATCGGCCCGGCCCACCTTCCGGCTGCTGACCCGGGGGGCACAGCGGCCATCAGCGGGCGAAGTAGCCGCCAACCCGCGAGCCGCCTCGGCCCGGCTGCGGGCCGCCGAGCGGATCAGGGCGGCGGCATGACCAGGACCACTCCGCCGGGGGCCAGGCCGGCGGGCACGGGCGCAGGGGGAGCGCAGTGAGCGTACGCAGTGACGTGGGGACCGGGGTGCGGGTGCGCCCACGGCCCGGGACGCCGCGGCCGGCGGCACCACCGGTGCGGCCTGGCCGGCTCCGGCCCGGCCGCCAGCGCCCGGCCGGGCCTGGCCTGGACCGGCCGGGGGCCGGGCCGCCAGCCGCCGGCCAGGCGCGGCCGGGCGGCCTGTGGTCGGCGGCGCCGCCGGTAGCCATCTCGCGGACCCCGTTCATCCTGTTCGTGACCGCGCTGCTCGGCGGAGGGCTGGTCTGCCTGCTCGTCATCAACACGATCCTGGCCGCCGGCGCCTATCAGATCACCTCGCTCCAGCAGTCCCAGACCACCCAGGCGCAGCAGGTGCAGGTGCTCCGGCAGCAGGTCGCCGCGGACTCAGCGCCGTCGGTGATCGCCCGCCGGGCCCGCGAACTGGGCATGGTGGCGCCGCCGCTGACCAATTTCGTCAACCTCAAGACCGGCCGGATCGACACCCAGCCGACCACCCTGCCCGGCGTGCCCGCCGTACCCGGATACACCCCGTGACCGGAGGCCAGGGAGAGGGGCCACGCGGTCCCAGGTCTCGGGCGGTGCGCCGGCCCCCATCAGCCGGCCGGGCCCGGGAGAGCGGCCCCGGTGCCCGCGGCGGTGATGCCCGGCGCGGCCGCACCCAGCGCCCCGGGCCGGCCCAGCGGCCCGCACCGGGCCGGCGGCCCGCCAGCGACCGCGGCGGGCCAGGCACGGGCCCAGTGGGCCGGGCCGGCCGGGACGCCGCGGCCCGCGGCAGCACCCGGGCGGGCGCGGGCGGCCGGGGTGGGCCCGGCGCCGGGGGGCGGCTGCGCAGCCCGGCCCCACCGGGCCACAGCCCACTGCGCCGCTCGGCCACTCGCCGCAAGCCCCCGCGCCGCCGCCCGGCGAGCCGGCCCCCGCTGGCCCGCGGCAATCCGGCCCGCCGGCTGCGCATCACCCTGCTGTGCCTGGGCTTCGTGCTGTCCCTGGTGGCCGGGCGGCTGGTCCAGGTGCAGGCCATGCAGGGCCACGTGTACCAGGCCACCGCCGATCACTTCCGGCTGAACACGATCACCCAGCCCGCGGTCCGCGGCTCGATCAGCACCGCGGACGGCACCACGCTGGCCATGACCGTGCAGGACGACCTGATCTACGCCGACCCGCCGATGATCCTCGCGGCCCGGAAGTCGCTGGCCTCAGTGGCCAGCGCGCTGGCCGGCCCGCTCGGGATGACCAGCGACGAGATCCTGGCCAAGCTGGTGAACCCGACGTCCGCGCAGTACGTGGTGCTGAAGCGGAACGTCCCGGCGACCACCGCGGACCAGATAACCGCGCTCAACCAACCCGGCGTGGTGGCGAAGCCGTCTTACACCCGCGCCTACCCGAACAGCGACCTGGCCGCCAACATCGTCGGCTTCACCAGCGCCGGCGGCTCGGGTGACCTGAGTGGCCAGGCGGGCGTCGAGCAGTCGTACAACCGGCTGCTGGCTGGCCAGGACGGCCGGCAGGAGGTCCAGGACGGGACCAACGGCCAGCCCATCCCGGTGGCCGGGCAGGACAGCCGGCCGATGATCCCGGGCCGCAACCTCCGGCTGACGGTCCTGTCCAGCCTGCAATGGGCGGCCGAACGGGCGTGCGCGCAGCAGGTGAAGAAGAGCCAGGCGAGCAACTGCACGGTGGTCGTCATGCAGCCCAACGGGAAGATCCTGGCCATGGCGCAGTCGCCGTCGTTCAACCCGGCGCACCCGGTGGTGGCGCGTACCGCGGACCTGCCGGTCAGCGACGTGTTCGACCCGGGCAGCACGGCCAAGGTGATCACCGCCTCGGCCGCCATCGAGCACGGTGGCCAGACGCCGATGAGCGCCTACACGGTCCCGGACCAGATCCTGATCCACGGGTTCAGCTTCCACGACGCCGAGTACCACCCGACCGAGCGGTGGACCATCGCCGGCATCATCGCCCATTCCAGCAACGTGGGCATGGTCCAGGTGGCCCAGCACGTCAGCCCGCAGAGGCAGTACCAGTACTTCCGGAACTTCGGCATCGGCTCGCCCAGCGTCACCGGGCTGCCCGCGCAGAGCAACGGGATCCTCTACCCGCCGTCCAAGTGGTGGGGGAACGAGCGGTACACGCTGGCCTTCGGCCAGGGCGTCGCGGTGACCGCGGTGCAGATGGCCAGCGTGTACGCGACGATCGCGAACGGCGGGGTCCGGGTGACGCCGTCCATCGTGGCCGGCACCACCAATGCCAGCGGCCAGTACGTGGCCGCGCCGCGGCCGGCCCAGCACCGGGTCATCCAGCCCAAGACCGCCCACCAGCTGATGGGCATCCTGCAGCAGGTGCCCTGGGTGGACGCGCAGGTGGGCGAGCCGTGGGGGGAGATCCCGGGGTACTCGGTCGCGGCCAAGACCGGCACCGCGCAGATCGCCGACCCGAAGCGGGGCGGCTGCCTGTGCCTGTACGGGTCGAGCTTCATCGGCATCGCCCCGGCGGGCAGCCCGAAACTCGTGGTGGCGGTCAATGTGCAGAACCCGCGCAAGGGCGGCTACTTCGGCATTCAGGTCGCGGGCCCGGTCTTTTACAAGGTCATGAAGTTCGCCTTGGACACGCTTAAGATCCCGCCGGATCACGGCAAGCGTCCCAACGTCCGGCTCACGGCACCGTGATCAGAGGTAACCTCGGCGCGTGCCTGCGGCTCTCCTTCCTCGCGACATCCCGCCGCGTCCGCTCTCCGAACTCGCCATGCTGCTGGGCGTGAGCACTGGGCGGGCGGGCCCTGACCCGTTCGGCGGGCCAGGCGGCCCGGTCTCGGTGTCCGGGGTGGCCCACGACTCGCGCCGGGTCCGGCCCGGGTACCTGTACGCCGCGCTGCCGGGCCGCAACCACCACGGCGCGCGGTTCTGCGACGACGCGGCCGGCGCGGGCGCGGTGGCCGTGCTCACCGACCAGGACGGCAAGAGCCTGGCCGCGCACTGCGGGCTGCCGGTGTTCGTGGTGGCCGACCCGCGGGCCCGGCTGGGCGAGGTCGCCTCCTGGGTGTACCGCCACCCGTCCCGCCAGCTGACACTCATCGGCGTGACCGGCACCAGCGGCAAGACGACCACCACCTACCTGCTGGAATCCGGGCTGCGGATGGCCGGGCACCTGACCGGCCTGGCCGGCGGGGTGGAAACCCGGGTGGCCGGGGAGGTCACCGCGAGTGAGCTGACCACCCCGGAGGCCACCGACCTGCAGGCGCTGCTGGCCAGGATGGTGCAGCGTGGGGTGACCGCCGCGGCCATGGAGGTGTCCAGCCACGCGCTGACCCTGGGCCGGGTCGCGGGCACCTCCTACGACGTGGCCGTGTTCACCAACCTGTCCCAGGATCACCTGGACTTCCACGCCGGGATGGATGACTACTTCGCGGCCAAGGCCAGCTTGTTCACGCCCGGCTTCGCCCGGGCCGGGGTGGTGAATCTCGACGACCCGTGGGGCCGCAAGCTGGCCGCCGCGCCGAAGATCCCGACCACGACGTTCTCCGCGGCCGGGGACCGGTCCGCCGACTGGCGGGCCGAGGACGTGCGCTCCGGCGCGGACGGGAGCACGTTCCGGATCATCGGCCCGGGCGGGGTGTCCGCCGACGCCTCGATCGCGCTGCCCGGCCCGTTCAACGTGGCCAACGCGCTCGGCGCGATCGTCGCGCTGGTCGAGGCCGGGGTCAGCCTGGCGGCCGCGGTCGCCGGAGTGTCCGCCTGCCCGGGCGTGCCCGGACGCCTGGAGCGGGTCGACGCCGGCCAGGACTTCACGGTCCTGGTGGACTACTCGCACAAGCCCGGCGCGGTCGAGGCCGTGCTGCGTGCGCTGCGCCCGGTCACCCAGGGCCAGCTCGCCATCGTGCTGGGCTGCGGCGGCGACCGGGACCGGGCCAAGCGCCCGCTGATGGGTGCGGCTGCCGTGTCCCTCGCCGACCTGGCTATCCTGACCAGCGACAACCCCCGGTCCGAGGACCCGCTGGCGATCCTGGCTGAGATGCTGCAAGGTGTCCTCGGGGTACCGCCGGACCAGCGCGGCCGGGTGATCATCGAGCCGGACCGGGCGGCCGCCATCGGCCTGGCCATCGCGGCGGCCGGCAAGGGGGACGTGGTGCTGGTGGCCGGCAAGGGGCACGAGCGCGGCCAGTACGTGGCCGGGAAGGTGATCCCGTTCGATGACCGCGAGGTCGCCGCAAGCGCCCTGGAGGGTCAGTGATCCCGCTCTCGCTCGGCGCCATCGCCGGGCTCACCGGAGGCCGGCTGGACCAGGTGGCCGACCCGGCCGCGGTGGTGGCCGGCCCGGTGATCATCGACTCCCGGGCGGCCGAACCGGGCGCGCTGTTCGCCGCGCTGCCCGGCGCCCGCGCCGATGGGCACGACTTCGCCGCCCAGGCGGTGGCGGCCGGCGCGGTCGCGGTGCTGGCGTCCCGGCCGTGCGGCGCCCCGGCGATCCTGGTGCCCGACGTCACCGCCGCCCTGGCCCGGCTGGCCCGGGCCGTGGTGGACACCAGGCCCGGCCTGCAGATCGCCGGGATCACCGGGTCCGCGGGCAAGACCACCACCAAGGACCTGGCCGCGCAGCTGATCGAGGGGCTGGGGCCGACGGTGGCGCCGCGCGCCTCGTGGAACAACGAGATCGGCCATCCGCTGACCGTGCTGCGGGTCACCCCGGACACGAAGTACCTGGTGCTCGAGCTGTCCGCGCGCGGTCCCGGGCACATCGCCAGGCTGTGCCAGATCGCCCCGCCCCGGCTCGGCGTGGTGCTCTGCGTCGGCCGCGCGCACGAAGGCGAGTTCGGCGGTATCGACGAGGTGGCCCGGGCCAAGGGCGAACTGCCCGCCGCGCTGCCCGCCGGCGGTGTGGCGCTGCTCAACGCCGACGACCCCCGGGTGGCCGCGATGGCGGACCGGACCGCGGCCCGCGTGGTCACCTTCGGCCGCGGGGCCGGCGCTGACATCCGCGCCGAGGACGTCCGGCTCGATGACCGCGGGCGGCCGGGATTCCGGCTGGCCTCCAGTTCCGGGGCAGGCCTCGTTAAGCTGCGGCTTTTTGGCGAGCATAACGTTCATAACGCCCTCGCGGCCGCGGCCCTGGCCGGCGAGCTCGGCATGCCGGTGACCGAGATCGCCGACCGGCTGTCCGCCGCGGAGGCACGCAGCCGGTGGCGGATGGAGGTCACCGAGCGGCCGGACGGCGTGACCGTGCTGAACGACGCGTATAACGCCAACCCGGAGGCGGTGGCGGCCGCGCTGGACACAGTGGCGGTCATGGCCCGCGGCGGCCGCGGGTTCGCCGTGCTCGGGCCGATGAGCGAGCTCGGCCCGCGGTCCCGGGCCCGGCACGAGGAGGTCGGCGCGCTGGCCGCGCGGGCCGGGCTGGCCGGGCTGATCGTGGTCGGCGAGGCGGCCGCGCCCATCCTCACCGGGGCCAAGGGTGAGCCCGGGTGGGCCGGTGAGCTGATCCACGCGGCCGACGGCAACGCCGCGCTGGACGCGCTCCGGAACCTCCTGGGCCCCGGAGACGTCGTTCTGGTGAAGGCATCTCGCTCCGCCGGGCTGGAACGGGTCGCCCTCGCGCTGACGGGGGAGGTCGCCCAGTGAGAACCATCCTGCTCGCGGCCGGGCTGTCGCTGCTGCTGGCGCTGTTCGGCACGCCGCTGGCCATCAGGATCTTCTCCCGGCGCGGCTACGGCCAGCTGATCAGGGAGGAGGGGCCGGCCGGGCACGCCACCAAGCGCGGCACCCCGACCATGGGCGGCACGGTCATCGTGATCGCCGCGGTCATCGGCTACTTCGTCGGCAACGTGTTCACCGGCCAGGAGCCCTCGGTGTCCGGGGTGCTGGTCATGCTGCTGATGGTCGGGCTGGGCGTGGTCGGCTTCATCGACGACTTCATCAAGATCTACAAGCAGCGCAGCCTGGGCCTGCGCAGCAGCGCCAAGCTGGCCGGCCAGGCCGTGGTGGGCGCGATCTTCGCGGTGCTCGTGGTGCAGCAGCACTTCGCTGACGGGTACGACATCACCCCGGCCGACGCGCACCTGTCGTTCCTGCGCGACTTCGGCCCGTCGATCGGCGTGACCGCGTTCATGCTGTGGATCGTCTTCCTGATCGCGGGCACGTCCAACGCGGTGAACCTGACCGACGGCCTGGACGGGCTGGCCACCGGCTGTGCCTGCCTGGTGCTGGCCGCGTACGTGCTGATCGGCAACTGGCAGCTGCGCAACGACTGCACGAACTTCCTCGCCCCGCACTGCTACGACGTGCGGGACCCGCTCGACCTCGCCGTGGTGGCCGCGTCGGTGCTCGGCGCGTGCTTCGGGTTCCTGTGGTGGAACGCGCCGCCCGCCCGGATCTTCATGGGCGACACCGGGTCGCTGGCCCTCGGCGGGGTGCTGGCCGGGCTGGCCGTGTGCACCAAGACCCAGCTGCTGCTGGCCATTCTCGGCGGCCTGTTCGTGGTCATCGCGATGTCGGTGATCATCCAGGTGGGGTCGTTCAAGCTGACCGGGCGGCGGGTGTTCCGGATGGCGCCCCTGCAGCATCACTTCGAGCTGGTCGGCTGGGCGGAAACCACGATCGTGATCAGGTTCTGGCTGATTTCTGCCATGTTCGTGGCCCTCGGCCTCGGAATCTTCTACGTGGAGTGGATGCCGAAGTAGCCGGGCCGGCCCGGCCGGCCCTGGCGACCGGGGCCCCGGGCCCGCCCCCGGGGCAATACAGCGACACGCGGCGGATGTCCGTGGGCTGGCGGCGGCGGGGGCTGAGACTGGGATCATGGACCAAGCCGCGCCTGCCGCGCCGCCCCGTGGGCCGGCCGCCTGGGGGAGCCAGGCGCGCGAGCGGGTGGCCGTCCGGCTCGCCTTCCTGGACCGGCCGCTGACCTCCTTCTACCTGGTGCTCGGTATCACCACGCTGCTGCTCGCCCTCGGCCTGGTCATGGTGCTGTCCACGTCGTCCGCGACCGGGCTGATGGCGGGCAGCTCACCGTGGACCGGCCTGCAGCACCAGCTGCTCGGGGTGCTCATCGGGCTGCCGTTCATGTGGCTGGCGGCCAGGTCCGCGCCGGCCCGGTTCCGGGCCGCCGCCTACCCGCTGATGTTCCTCTCCCTGCTCGGGCTGGCGCTGGTCCCGTTCATCGGGGTCACGGTGGCCGGCGGGGCCCGGTGGCTGCAGGTCGGCCCGCTGCAGGTGCAGCCGTCTGAGCTGGCCAAGTTCGCGTTCGTGCTGTGGGGCGCGGACCTGCTGGCCCGCAAGGAGAAGCTCGGCCAGCTGGAAGACTGGCGGCAGCTGCTCATCCCGCTGCTGCCCGGGGTGGGCGTGCTGAGCCTGCTGGTGATGATGGGTGACGACCTGGGCACCACATTCATGCTGCTGATCATCTTCCTCGCGCTGCTGTGGATCATCGGCACGCCGGGCCGCCTGATGCTGGCCATGCTGGGAATGATGGGCCTGATCCTGCTGATGCTGGTCGTGGTCGCGCCGTACCGGCTCAAGCGGCTGACCGGCTACCTGGGCCCGCCGGGCAGCCCGGTCGGCCCCAACCAGCAGAGCATCCAGGGCAAGTGGGCGCTGGGCTCGGGGGGCTGGTTCGGCGTGGGACTGGGCGCCAGCCGGGAGAAATGGGGCTGGGTACCCAACTCGACCACCGACTTCATCTTCGCCATCCTCGGCGAGGAACTGGGCCTGATCGGCACGCTGTGCGTGACGTTCCTGTACGGCGGGCTGGCCTACGCCGGGCTGCGGATCGCCCGGCGGGTGCAGGACACGTTCATGCGGCTGGCCGCGGGCGCGGCCACCGCCTGGATCGTCGGCCAGGCCCTGGTCAACATCGGCGCCGTGCTCGGGCTGGTGCCGATCACCGGCGTCCCGCTGCCCCTCGTTTCGGCCGGCCTGTCGTCACTGCTGGTGACCATGGTGGCCCTCGGCATGCTGATGTCTTTCGCCAAGCGGGAACCCGGCGCCAGCCAGGCCCTTGCCGAGGCTGGCCCCGGCCCGGCGTTCCGCGTCCTAAGCTGGCTGGGCCTGGCCGGCCGGCGGAGAGCGCCAGCCGAGCCCGGGCAGCGTCGGTGAGAGAGGGAGTGCCGGGCGATGAGCGTCGTACTCGCAGGCGGAGGGTCGGCCGGGCATATCGAGCCCGCGCTGGCCGTCGCCGATGCGCTGCGCCGGGCCGATCCGCAGATCAGCATCGTCTGCCTCGGCACCGAGCGAGGGCTGGAAACGCGGCTGGTCCCGCTGCGCGGTTATGAGCTCGCGCTGATCCCGCCGGTGCCGCTGCCCCGGCGGGTCACCCCGGAGCTGCTCGGCGTGCCGGGACGGCTCGGTTCCTCGGTGAGCGCCGCGATGGAGGTGCTCGACCGGACCGGCGCCGAGGTGCTCGTCGGGTTCGGCGGCTACGTGGCCACCCCCGGATACCTGGCCGCGCGGCGCCGCCAGGTGCCGATCGTGGTGCACGAAGCGAACGCCCGGCCCGGGCTGGCCAACCGGATCGGCGCCCGGTTCACCCGGTACGTGTTCACCGGCCAGCCCGGGACCAGGCTGCCGCATGCCAGCTACGTCGGGATCCCGTTGCGCCAGGAGATCGCCACGCTGGACCGGCTGGCGCTGGCCGACAAGGCCCGCGCGCACTTCGGCCTCCGGCCTGACCTGCCCGTGCTGCTGGTCACCGGTGGCTCGCAGGGTGCCAGGTCGCTGAACTACGCGGTGCTCGACGCGGCCGAGTGGATCCGCGCGGCCGGCATCCAGGTGCTGCACGTGCTCGGCCCGCGCAGCGACATCGACGTCCGGCTGCCGCCGGGCGGCCCGCCGTACATCACGCTGCCGTACGTGGACCGGATGGACCTGGCTTACGCCGCGGCCGACTTCGCGATCTGCCGTAGCGGCGCGATGACCTGCGCCGAGCTCACCGCGGTGGGCCTGCCCGCGTGCTATGTGCCGCTGCCGCACGGCAACGGCGAGCAGCGGCTCAACGCGGTGCCGATCGAGGCCGCGGGCGGCGGGCTCATCATTCCCGACGCCGAGCTGAGCCCGCAGTGGATCCGCTCCGACCTGCTGCCGATCCTGCTCGACGCGAAGCTGGTGGCGGCCATGTCGCAGGCGGCCGCGTCCATGGGCCACCGGGACACCGACGCCCGGCTGGCCGCAACCGTCATCGGCATCATGCGCGACGGGCAGGCCCGGCGGGCCGGGCACCGCCACGCCGCCGGGCGGCCCGGCCCGCGCACCGCGCCGCCGGACGGCCGGACGGCCGGGGAGCCAGGCGGCTATCCAGGGCCGCCCGCGCCGTATCCGGGCGAGCCGGGGCCCTACCCGGGCAGCGCGGGACCGTATCCGGGGCCGGCGGGGCCCGCCGGGGCCGTATCCCCGGGAACCGGGGCCCTACCCGCCCGGGTCCTACGCGGCGGACCCGGACCCCGGCAGCCGGCGGGCCCGGCAGGCGGCGCGCGTGACCGCGCGGCAGGTGAGGATGATCGCATGGGCCTGGTAACCCCAACCGACCCGGTTCCGCTGGACCGGCTCGGCCGGGTGCACTTCACCGGGATCGGCGGGGCGGGCATGTCCGGGATCGCCCGCATCATGCTGGCCCGGGGGGTCACCGTGTCCGGCAGCGACGCCGCCGACTCGGCCCTGCTGGCCGAGCTGGCCGGGCTGGGGGCCCAGGTCAGCGTGGGCCACGCCGCGGCCAACGTGGCCGGAGCGGACACCCTGGTGGTGTCCACCGCGATCCGGCCGGACAACCCCGAGCTG
Source organism: uncultured Actinomycetes bacterium (assembly GCA_963711705.1). GTDB lineage: Bacteria > Actinomycetota > Actinomycetes > Streptosporangiales > Streptosporangiaceae > RYN-230. The sequence continues at coordinate 186,737 of CAVQFM010000008.1, read as the reverse complement.
GTCGCGGCCCAGCAGCAGGGACTGCGGGTCATGCACCGGGCGGCCGCGCTGGCCTCGCTGATGCTCGGCCGGCGCACGGTCGCGGTGGCTGGCACGCATGGCAAGACCACCACCACCTCCATGCTCACCACCGTGCTCCGGGAGTGCGGCGCTGACCCGTCCTACGTGATCGGCGGCATCCTGGCCCAGACCGGCCGGGGCGCCGACGAGGGCAGCGGCGAGCTGTTCGTGGCCGAGGCAGACGAGAGCGACGGCTCGTTCCTCATGCTCTCCCCGGAGGCGGCCATCGTGACCTGCGTCGAAGCCGATCACCTGGACAACTACCCGTCGCTGGCCGCGATCGAGGCCGCGTTCGCCGCGTTCACCCAGCGCATCAGCCCGGGCGGGCTGCTGGTGGTGTGCGCCGACGACCCGGGTGCCCGGTCGCTGGCCGCGGCAGCCCGGGACCTGCGGGTGCGGACGTATGGCACGGCCGCCGACGCCGACTACCGGGTCACCGCCATCGTGCCGCGCGGCATGACCGTGAGCTTCGAGGTGACGGCGGGGGCGGCCGGGGCGGGCACGCCGGTGCGGCTGAACGTGCCCGGCCGGCACAACGCGCTGAACGCCGCGGCGGTCGCGGCCGCGTGCGCCGAGCTGGGCTTCCGCGCGGACCGGGTGGCCCAGGGACTGGCCGCCTACCAGGGCGCCCGGCGCCGCCTGGAGCCCAAGGGCGAGGCGGACGGGGTGCGGGTGCTGGACAGCTACGCACATCACCCCACCGAGCTGGCCGCCGACCTCACCGCGGCCCGGGACATCGCCGAGGGCGGCCGGGTCATCGCGATCTTCCAGCCGCACCTGTTCAGCCGCACCCGGATCTTCGCCGCCGAGCTGGGCGCCGCGCTCGGCCTGGCCGACGAAGTGCTGGTGCTCGATGTGTACGCGGCCCGGGAGGATCCCGAGCCTGGCGTGACCGGGGACCTGGTCGCGGCGGCGGTGCCCGGGACGCGGGCCCGGTTCGTGCGGGACCGGGACGCGGTGCCAGCCGCGGTGGCGGCCAGTGCCAAGCCCGGGGACCTCGTGCTGACCATGGGCGCGGGGGATGTCACCACGCTGGGTGAGCCGGTCCTGGCCGCGTTGCGGGCCCGCGGGGGACCGGCTGGATGACCAGGCAGGCAGCGGACGTCGGTGAAGACCCGGATGCCCCCGGCCGCACGCCGGACGACCCGGGCGGCCCGGCCAGCGGGCCCGGCCAGCCACGCCATGGCGGGCGATGGCGGGCCGTGTTCTTCACCCTGGCCGCGGCCGCGATCGTGGCCGGGGTGGCCTGGGCGCTGCTGGACTCACGCTTCTTCGTGGTGCGGCACGTCGCGGTGACCGGCACCCACCTGGTGTCACCGGCCGAGGTGCGCAGCGTGGCGGCCATCCCGGCCGGCATCCCGCTGATCCGGGTGAACGGCGCCGTGGTGGCGCACCGGGTGGACCAGATCCGGCAGGTCGAGTCCGCGCAGGTGACCAGGGACTGGCCGGACGGGGTGACGATCAAGGTCATCGAGCGCAGGCCCGCCCTGGGCGTGCCGAGCGGCCGTGGCTACCAGCTCATCGACGCCGGCGGCGTGGCGGTCGAGTTCGTGCCGCAACTGCCGCGGGGCACGCCCCGGCTCATTCTGCCCGCCGGGTCGCCACCGGTGGCGGCGCTGCGGGGCAGCCCGGGGGTGGCCGCCGCCGTGCAGGTGCTGCGGCAGCTGCCGGACTGGATCGCCCGGCGCGTGATCGGGGTGCAGGCGCCAAGCGCGAGCGAGGTGACCCTCCGGCTGACGCGTCACGTCACCGTCGTGTGGGGCAGCCCGGACCGGGCCGCGGTCAAGGCCAAAGTGCTGGGCGTGCTGATGCACACGCACGCCCAGACCTATGACGTCAGCGCGCCCGGAACAGCGGTGACCAGCGGGTGACGGGCAGTGCGCACCGGCCGGCTCCTGCGACACACCGGGCTGGCTCTGCGCGTGGCTAGTTGACCCTGGTCCCGCGCAACCCTACTGTCCGTATCAATCGGCAGGATGACATAACTGTAAATCTCAACTTGAGAGTGAGGGTTGAACTCGCCGGAAATCACGGAGTGTGCCGGGCCGAAGCAAATGGGGCAGCAATTCGGCGGGCTACCGAAACAGCAGGTTTCGGGTGTGGTTTCCAGCGAAGGCGCCCGCAAAGGGCACTCGCTCTGGCGGTAAAGCCCGGCGGAAAACACTGGGCAGGAACACGACAGAAGCAGACGAGCGGAAAGGGCCCTCCTCGTGGCAGCACCGCAGAACTATTTGGCGGTCATCAAGGTCGTCGGTATCGGTGGGGGCGGCGTCAACGCCGTGAACCGGATGATCGAGGAGGGGCTCAAAGGCGTTGAGTTCATCGCGATCAACACAGACGCCCAGGCGCTCTTGATGAGCGACGCCGACGTCAAGCTGGACGTCGGCCGGGAGCTCACCCGTGGCCTCGGCGCCGGGGCCAACCCCGAGGTCGGGGCCAAGGCCGCGGAAGACCACCGGGAGGAGATCGAGGAGGTCATCAAGGGGGCCGACATGGTCTTCGTCACCGCTGGTGAGGGTGGCGGCACCGGCACCGGCGGGGCGCCGATCGTGGCCAGCGTGGCCCGTTCCCTGGGCGCGCTGACCATTGGCGTGGTCACCAGGCCGTTCGGGTTCGAGGGCAAGCGCCGCGCGTCCCAGGCCGAACTCGGCATTGAGCGGCTGCGCAACGAGGTCGACACGCTGATCGTTATCCCGAACGACCGGCTGCTGTCCATCTCCGACCGGCACGTCAGCGTGCTGGACGCATTCAAGGCCGCGGACCAGGTACTGCTGTCCGGCGTCCAGGGAATTACCGACCTGATCACCACGCCGGGGCTGATCAACCTGGACTTCGCCGATGTGAAATCGGTGATGTCCGGCGCGGGCTCGGCGCTGATGGGAATCGGCTCGTCCCGCGGTGATGACCGCAGTGTCGCCGCCGCCGAGATGGCCATCTCCAGCCCACTGCTGGAGGCGAGCATAGACGGTGCCCACGGTGTGCTGCTGTCCATCCAGGGCGGCTCGGACCTGGGCCTGTTCGAGATCAATGAAGCCGCACAGCTGGTCTCCAATTCCGCGGCGCCAGAAGCGAACATCATCTTCGGCGCGGTCATCGATGATGCGCTCGGGGACGAGGTCCGAGTTACTGTGATCGCGGCTGGCTTCGACGAGAGCGTCAACCGGCGGTCCAGGCTGTCGCGCGCCGCGTCCAGCTTGGCCGCGGACAACGGTGCCGCGCCTGCATCGCCAGCTGCCGGCACGTCCCCCGCGTCGGCCGACACCTGGGCCGCACCGGTCGCGGCGAGCGGCACCGATGCCGCCGCCACCGCCGAACCCGCGCCGGAGCCGGTCGCCAGCACCGATTCCGCGGACTTCACCGAGGTGGGCGCGTCGGCCGGCAGCAGCGCTGAGACTGTGCCACCGCCCCGGGCGGCGCAGAGTGAGCCGGTCACCTCCCGGCCCCGCCCGGACGCCGCCGCGGCCGCGCGGGTCTTTGACGCAGCTACCACCCGGCGGCGTTCGGTGGTATTCGAAGAGGACGACGAACTCGACGTCCCTGACTTCCTCAAGTAGTGACCGGCCCGGCGCCCGGACCTGACCGCGAGCGCGCTGCTGAGGTCGCCGCGTCCCTGGCCCGGGTCCGGGCCCGGATCACGGCAGCGTGCCAGGCGGCCGGCCGGGACCCGGGCGAGGTCACCCTGATCGCCAGTCACCAAGACCTTCCCGGCCAGCGATATCCGGGTGCTGGCCAGCCTCGGCGTCCTTGACGTGGGGGAGAACCGGGATCAGGAAGCGGCGCCCAAGGCGGCTGCCCTGGCCGACCTGCGCGACCAGCTCACCTGGCACTTCGTCGGCCAGCTGCAGACCAACAAGGCGGCCAGCGTGGCCCGCTACGCGGACGTGGTCCACTCGGTGGACCGGCCCCGGCTGGCCGCCGCGCTCGGCGCGGGCGCCCGCAAATCCGGCCGGACGCTGCGCTGCCTGGTCCAGGTGAGCCTGGATGACGACCCGGTCCGCGGCGGTGCCCTCGCCGGCCAGGTCCCGCTGGTCGCCGACACGGTGGCTAGCGAAGACGGTCTTGAACTGGGGGGCGTGATGGCGGTGGTGCCGCTGGCGGCCGAGTCGGTGCCCGGCGGGCCGCTGGCGGCCTTCGAGCGGCTGGCCGAGGTGGCCTCGGCGGTGCGGGCCACCCACCCCGGCGCGGTGATGATCTCCGCCGGGATGAGCGCCGACCTGGAGGATGCCATTACCGCGGGCGCGACACACGTACGGGTCGGTACGGCGTTGCTCGGCGGCCGGCCGGGCTTGGTCGGGTAATGTCCGACGAGCGGGGCTGCGCGATAGTGATGACGGAGGGCTGACCGATGGCCGGCACGATGCACAAAATGGCGGTCTACCTTGGCCTCGTCGAGGATGATCCGCGATATGACGATGGCTACGAGTCGTATGAGGAATACGACGAGTACGGTGAGCCCGGCGACCAGCCCGACGCTGAGCCCGAGCTGACCGCGCCGCGTGGGGGCGGCCGCAGCGAGCTCGCGGACACGCCCCTGCCTTCCTCCCGGACCACCGCTACCGCTACCGCTACCGCGCATGCCACCGATCTCGCGCGCATCACGACCTTGCACCCGCGCACATACAATGAAGCCCGTACGATCGGAGAGCATTTCCGCGAGGGCACTCCGGTGATCATGAACCTGACCGAGATGGTCGACAGCGATGCCAAGCGGCTCGTCGACTTCGCCGCAGGACTGATCTTCGGGCTGCACGGGAGCATCGACCGGGTCACTAACAGGGTGTTCCTGCTGTGCCCGGCCAACGTCGAGGTGACGGCGGAGGACCGGGCCCGGATCGCGGAACGTGGGTTCTTCAACCAGAGTTAGATATTTCGGGCAGCAGTGACACGCTCGGTGGCGAGCAGACAGCAACGGCACCCGCGGTGGTCATCCCGGCGTTGATGAAGGCAGGGCAGGGATGTGGGGATTGTAAAGATCGTTCTGTTCTACGCGCTCTCGATATATCTCGTGCTTCTGCTCGGGCGGCTGATCCTCAGCTGGATCCAGGCGTTCTCGCGGTCCTGGAGCCCGACCGGCATCGTGCTCATCATCGCCGAGGTCATCTTCACCGCGACCGACCCGCCACTGAGATTGCTAAGGCGGTTCATTCCCACGCTCCGGCTCGGTACTGTGGCCTTGGACCTGAGCTTCATGGTGCTCTTCTTCGTGGTCATTTTCGCGATGCAGGCCGTGCAGCTGCTCTGATCGGGTAGCGTCCGACAGGAACACCGTTCAAGCGTGCCGAGGAGACGAGATGCCGCTGACGCCCGCGGATGTCCGGAACAAGCAGTTCAGTACCACCCGGCTGCGGCCCGGCTATGACGAGGAAGAGGTCGACGCCTTCCTCGACGAAGTCGAAGTTGAGCTGGACCGGCTGATCCAGGAGAACGAAGAGCTCCGGGCCAAGCTGGCCGAGAGCCTGCGAGGCGGCAAGGTCCCAATGTCCGCGCTCAGCTCGCCGCTCGCCGAGTCGGCGCCCGAGATGATGGCGCCTGAGCCGCCCCGGCCGCCGGAGCCCGAGCGGATGCCAGAGCCGCCGCGGATGATGCCGCCGGTCGAGGACAACATGGACACGGCCGCCCGGGTGCTGGCTCTCGCTCAGCAGACCGCCGACCAGGCCATCGCCGACGCGCGCCGGGAGGCCGACGAGACGCTCGGCCGGGCCCGCCGGGAAGCCGACGACATCCTGGGCAAGGCGCGCCGGCAGGCGGAGCAGATCACCAGCGACGCGCGGGCCCGGGCCGAGAGCCTGGAGCGGGACGCCCAGGAGCGGCACCGCCAGGCCATGGGCTCGCTGGTCCAGCAGCGCGAGGAGCTGGAGCGGCGCGTCGATGACCTGCGGGCCTTCGAGCGCGAGTACCGCAGCAGGCTCAAGGCGTACCTGGAAGGCCAGATGCGTGACCTGGAAGCCGGCGCGACCGACAGCGGCGCGTTCCCGGCCATGGGCGGGCCAGAGCCGTCTGTGCCCGGCATGTCCCGCCTGGATTCAAGGAACGGCCAGCCGTCCATTGCCGGTGCCTACACCGGTGCGCCTGAGCCGGTGTCGCACGGTGGCGGGTTCCACCCGTCAGACGGCTCACCGCACGACCACCGTTAGTCAGTTAGCTAGGACGTTCGGCAGGTACCACAACCCAAGAGCATTTCCTTCTCGGTTGGCAGTATGACCCGCACGGCCTACGGGGAGGGCATGTGATCAGATTCAGTGCTCTCCTGGTTGCCCTGGCTATCGGCCTGCTGGTGGCGGGCGTAGTCGCCAGCAGCCTGCTGCTGGTCTACGTCTCCATCGCAGTGTGCGCGGTGGCGGCGCTGCTGCTGGCGGCGGGCGTGCTGTGGCACTGGTCGGAAATCTTCGGTAGTGGCGAGGCCCGGCCGGCCAGCCCGGCGGCATCCGGGCCGGCCGGGGCCCCGGCCACCACCCCGGTGCCAGCTAGCCCGGTGCCAGCCAGCTCGGTTCCGGCCAGTGGCGCGGTGGCGGGCATGAGCCCGGCCGGATCCCCCGCTGACCGGGCTGCCGCCGGGCGCGGCGAGGCTCACCCGGTGGGTGCGGGATACGGTGCCAGCGACCACGGGCCCAGCGACCACGGGGCCGCGGCCCCAGGGCGGCCCGCCGAGCCAGCCGCGCCCCAGGTGGCGCAGCCGGTCGCGAACCGGCCCGACGACCTGTGGGAACGGGTCAACGAGGAACTGGAGTCCGCAGGCAAGCGCGATACCGGCGCGCTGACCTGGCCGGCTGCTGAGTTCACCGCGATACCCCAGGCCGCGGATGAGCCGGGCCCGGGGGCGGGCGAGGAACTGTGGCCGCCGGCCGCGGTCTGGCAGCCGCCGGCCAACCCCCAGCTTCGCTGGCCCACCCTGCTGCCGCCCCCCGAGCCGGGCGGTCCCGGCCCGGGCGGGCCGGCCGGTGCTGAGCAATCCGACGCCGGCCAGGTCACGGCCGGCGAGGCCGGAGCCGGTCCGGCGGTCAGCACCCCCGGCGAGGCCGGAGCCGGTGCCGCGGTCAGCACCCCCGGCGAGGCCGGAGCCGGTGCCGCGGTCAGCACCCCCGGCGAGGCCGGAGCCGGTCCCGCAGTCAGCACCCCCGGCGGGCCCGATGACCGTGCCCGCGGAGACGGCGACGACGGACCGACGGCCGGCCGGGCGGACAAGCCAGCCGCCAGTGCCGCGCCGGACGCCGGTGACCGGGAGATCAGGGAATCCCCGGCCGGTGAGCTCCAGTTCGGTGACCTCGGTGCCCGCGACCTGCGGGCCAGGGAATCGGCGGCCGGGGACGAGGACGCCCCGGCTGGTGCGGCGGCTACCGACGATGCGGCGGCCAGGGATGCCGGGACGGGGATGCGGCGGCCGGAGTTGCTCCGGCCCGGGATGGCGTGGCCGGGGCGACGGCGGCCCAGGATGCGGCGGTAGCGGCCGGGACGGCTGATGCGGCCGCCGGGGACGGGGACCACGCCGGGGACGGGGACCACGCCGGGAAGGACGAGGGCGGAACCCCGGAAGGTGCAACCGCGGGTGGCGGGGAAGCCCGGGACAGCGGCGCGCCGTGGACGATCGCCCGCTGGCGGGCGGGCCCTGGACCGGCTGACGAGAAGCCCGCCGCCGAGCCGGATGAGGATGCCGCCCCGGCCGGCCGGGGCGGTGGGCCCGCCGGTGAGGACGGCAGCTCAGCCGGTGAGGACGGCAGCTCAGCCGGCGAAGCGGTAGCGAAGGACGCGGCTGCGGCGCCAGAAGCTGAGCAGCAGCCCAACCCGGCTGAGGGCTGGCTGACCGCTGGCCCGGCCTCGGCGGCGAGCGCCCAGGCTGGCGAACCTGGCCGTCCGGCCGAACCTGGCCGTCCGGCCGGACCCGGCCCGGCCCGGGCCGATGTGGACGCCGCCGCCGGTGCGGCGGCCGCTCCCGTGGCCAGCGGCCAGGCGGCGCGGCCGGCGGGCCGCCAGCCCGGCCCCGGAAGGCCCGGTCAAGCAGGCGGCCACGCCGCCGGCCCCCGGCCAGGTCGAGGTGACCGTGGTACCCGGGGTGGCCCGCTACCACCGCAACGGGTGCATCCTGATCAGGTTCCTCAGCACCGGCGACCTGGAAGTCATGCCCCGGCAGCAGGCCCAGGACGCTGGCTTCGCGGCGTGCCGGGCCTGCCAGCCCGACGAGCTCGACACCGGCTGACGCCGGTCAGGCGCGGGCCAGCCAGAACGTCAGTCCCAGGTCGGCGTCGGAGTGCTGGTGGGCCGGCTGCCCGGCACCGGCCGTTAGGTTATCCGCGGGTTGCCCGGCACGGAAGTCATCGGCCAGCACCTCGCTGGCGATCAGTTCGCCGTGCTCGGCCAGGGCCGTGGCCAGCTCCGGGTTCCCGGTTTCCCAGCGCACCGTGATCCGGTCGCTGACGTGCAGCCCGTCGCTCTTGCGCGCGTCCTGCACCAGCCGGATGACCTCCCGGGCCAGCCCTTCGCGGCGCAGCTGCGGGGTGATGTCCACCTCGATGCCGACCGTCTCGCCCCCCTCGGTGGCCACCGTCCAGCCGGAGCGCGGCGTCTGGGTCACGATCACGTCGTCCGGCCCGAGCGCCACCGGCGCGCCCTCCACCTCGACCGAGACCTTCCCGGCCGAGGTCAGCTCCGCGGCCAGCTGCTCCGGGTCCGCGGCCCCGATAGCCGCGGCGACAGCCTGGGTGCCCTTGCCGAACCGGCGGCCGAGGGTGCGGAAGTTGGGCTTGACCACGTGCTCGACCAGGCCGGCCCCGACCGCGGCCATCGGCTGCAGCTGGTGCACGTTGAGCTCGCGGGCCACCTCGTCGCGCAGCTCCGCGGCCAGGTCAGCGAAGCCCGCCGCGCTCACCACGGCCCGGGCCAGCGGCTGGCGGACCGGGATCGACGCGGCCGAGCGGGCCGACCGGCCCAGCTCCACCAGCCGCCGGGTCAGCGCCATCTGCCCGGACAGCGCGGCGTCCACCAGCGCCGGGTCGGCGGCCGGCCAGTCCGCGAGGTGCACGGACTCCGGGTCGCCGGGACTGCGCAGTGCGGCCCAGACATACTCGGTCAGGAACGGCGTGATCGGCGCCATCAGCCGGGTGAGCACGTGCAGGCACTCGTACAGGGTGGCGAACCCGGCCGCGCCGTCCGGCGTGCCCGGGCCGTCCCAGAACCGCCGCCGGGAGCGGCGCACGTACCAGTTCGACAGGTCGTCGATGAACGCGGTGAGCCGCAGGCCGGCCGCGGCCGTGTCGAACCCCTCCAGGTACCCGGTGACTTCCTGGGTGGTCGCGTGCAGCTCGCTGAGCAGCCAGCGGTCCAGCAGCGGCCGGGCGGCGGGCGGCGGTGCGTCCGCTGCCCGCCCCGGATCCCAGGCCTGGCCCTGCGCGGCGGCCGCGTTCGCGTACAGGGCGAAGAACGAGACCGTGTTCCAGTAGGTGAGCAGCACCTTGCGGACGATCTCATCCAGGGTCGCGGCGCCGATCCGGCGGGTAGACCACGGTGAGCCGGACGCCGCGAAGTACCACCGGACCGCGTCCGCGCCGTGCGCCTCCATCAGCGGGATCGGCTCCAGCACGTTGCCCAGGTGCTTGCTCATCTTGCGGCCGCGCTCGTCCACCACCAGGCCGAGGCACACCACGTTCTCGTAGGAGGACCGGCCGAACACCAGCACGCCGACCGCCATCAGCGAGTAGAACCAGCCACGGGTCTGGTCGATCGCCTCGCAGATGAACTGGGCCGGGTACGCCTGCTCGAACTGCTCCAGGTTCTGGTAGGGAGCGCCGAGCCGGGCGAACGGCATCGACCCGGAGTCATACCAGGCGTCGATCACCTCGGGCACCCGGCGGGCCTCACCGCCGCACTCGGGGCAGGTGATCGCCACCTCGTCCACGTACGGCCGGTGCGGGTCCAGGTCGTGCAGGTCCCGCCCGGCCAGCTCGCCCAGCTCGGCCAGGGACCCGACGGCGGTCAGGTGGTGCTCGCCGCACTCCCAGATGGGCAGTGGGGTGCCCCAGTACCGGGTCCGGGACAGCGCCCAGTCCACGTTGTTGCGCAGCCACTCGCCGTAGCGGCCGTGCTTGATGGTGGGCGGCTGCCAGTTGGTCCGCTCGTTCTCGGCCAGCAGCTGGTCCTTGACCTGCGTGGTCCGGATGTACCAGGACGGCAGCGCGTAGTAGAGCAGCGGGGTGTGGCAGCGCCAGCAGTGCGGGTAGCTGTGCTGGTGCTGCCGCTCCACCCGGAACAGCAGGCCGCGGTCGGCCAGGTCGCGGACCAGCGGGTCGTCGGCGTCCTTGAAGAACATCCCGCCGACCATCGGCACCCAGTCCTCGAAGTGGCCGTCCGGCCGCACCGGGTTGACCACCGGCAGCCCGTGCGCGCGGCCGGCCTCCATGTCGTCCGCGCCGAACGCGGGGGCCATGTGCACCAGGCCGGTGCCGTCCTCGGTGGTGACGAACGCGCCCGGCACCACCCGGTGGGCGCCCGGGACCTCGACCAGGTCGAACGGCGGGCGGTAGGTAGCCCCGACCAGCTCGCCGCCGCGCACCGTGGCGATCACGTGCCAGCCTTCGCCCAGGACCCGCGGCACCAGCGCCTCGGCCACGACGACGGTCTCCCCGTCGCCCGGTTTGCGGGCGATCGCGTACGCCTCGTCCGGATGCACGGCCACCGCGGTGTTCGACACCAGGGTCCACGGGGTGGTCGTCCATACCAGCAGGTCGGCCCCGGCCAGCAGCGGGCTGGCCCCGGCGGGCAGGGTCAGCAGTGGCAGCCGGACGGTGACCGCGGGGTCGGTCACCTGGCGGTACACGTCGGGCTGGCCCATTTCGTGGTCAGACAGCGGCGTCTCGCACCGGGGGCAGTACGGGCTGATCCGGAAGTCCTTGACCAGCAGGCCCTTGGCGAAGATGTCCTTGAGCGACCACCACACCGACTCGATGTAGCTGGTGTCCATGGTCCGGTACGCGTCGGCCAGGTTGACCCAGTAGCCGAGCCGGACGGTCAGCTCCTCGAACGCGTCCACGTGCCGCTGCGCCGACTCCCGGCAGCGCGCGTTGAACTCGGCGATCCCGTACGCCTCGATCGCCTTCTTGCCGGACAGCCCGAGCTCACGTTCCACGGCGACCTCGACCGGCAGCCCGTGGCAGTCCCAGCCGGCCTGGCGCGGCACATGGAACCCGCGCATGGTCTGGAACCTCGGGAACACGTCCTTGAATACGCGCGCCTCGATGTGGTGCACGCCGGGCATCCCGTTGGTGGTGGGCGGGCCCTCGTAGAAGGTCCACAGCGGGCGGCCCGCGGTCTTTTCCAGCGAGCGCTCGAAGAACCTGCCGTCGCGCCAGCGGGCCAGTACCTCGTGCTCCATGGCGGGCAGGTCGAGGGCGGCGGGGAGGTCGGGGAAGTACCGCGCGCGGTCGGCGGCGGTGTTGTCTGCCTGCGGCATCGTGGGTGGTCCTCCGGCGGGCGCGGCGGGCTGCCGGTGCCCGGTCGCGCGGCTTCGCTGGAGGGACGAGACTCGCCGGCGGCGGTCCCGCGGTACCACCCTCCTTGGCCGTCCGCCTGCGCGCACGACCCGCTCATTCATGTGCTGCGGCCGGTTCTACTGGGCGGGCAGCCAGGCCGGGAAGGCTGGCCTGCCGCCGTTCTTCCGGCAGTTCCGGGGTGATCTGGTCGCTGGGCCGGCCCCCGGGCTCGCACCATCCCCAGGTCGCTCCTGGCCGCGATCAGCGGCAGCTGTCCCCATCAACACCGTGCAGACAGTCCACGATAGCCGATGGCCCGGGCCGCGGGCGCCTGAGTTTCGCCGGGCGGCGGTGAGCCTGGGGGCGGGTGGTTTCCGTTGCTCAGTATGAGGGGAAATTTCTGGCGCGGTGCTGCCAGCCAGCCTGGGCCTGAGTGGCCGGGGCCGGGTCAGCGCTGCGCCGCGGCCCCTGGATTACTACCGGGGGCAGATGTGTTTGCAGTCCAGGGCAGGCCGATCTATTCTCCGGTGACTGCCCGCAGTCAAGATCGATTGGTGGCAGTACGCACAGTGGACATATCACGTATAAGGGGGCAGAGATGACAGCAGCCGCACGTTCGGGTGCCGCCGCTCTACCCGTCCGGCCCGGAGAGAAGCCCTGGACCGAGCAGGAACTGGCGGAAGTTCGCAAGGAACTCGAAGCAGAGGCCGCCGGACTGCGCAACGATATCTCCACTGCGGAATCCCAGATCGCGGAACGGCTGGGCGACGCGGTTGGTGACGCGGGGGATGACTCGGCCGACGCCGGTGCCAAGACCTTCCAGCGCGAGCACGAGCTGGCGCTCACCCAGAACGCCCGTGAGCTGCTGGCCCAGACTGAGCAGGCGCTGGCCCGGATCGCCGACGGCACGTTCGGGATCTGCGCGTCCTGCGGTGAGCCGATCGGCAAGGCGCGCCTGCAGGCCTTCCCCCGCGCCGTGCTGTGTGTGGCGTGCAAGCAGCGGGAGGAGCGGCGCTGAACGACTCAGCGGCACCGGCCGGCCCGGATCCGGCGCAGCGGCCGCGCCGGATCCGGCTGCTGGTCATCATCGCGGTCACGGTCTTCGTGGCTGACCTGGTGTCCAAGACGCTCGTTGTGGCCACGCTGTCCCACCAGCCGCCGCTGCGGCTGCTCGGCGGCCTGCTGACCCTGCGCGTGCTGCGCAACAGCGGGGCCGCGTTCAGTATCGGCACCTCGATGACCGTCGTGTTCAGCCTGATCGCGGTCGGGGTCATCGTTGCCATCCTGCGTACCGCCCGGCGGCTGCGCAGCATCCCGTGGGCGGTCACCCTGGGCCTGCTGCTGGGCGGGGCGGCCGGCAACCTGGGGGACCGGATCTTCCGCTCACCCGGGCCGTTCCGTGGGTACGTGGTGGACTGGATCCAGCTGCCGCACTGGCCGGTGTTCAACATAGCCGACTCGTGCATCGTCTGCGGTGGCGTGCTGGCCGTGCTGCTGGCTGCGCGCGGCATTCCACTAGACGGGGGGCAGCCGGACGGGGTGCGCCCGCACGGCGAGCAGCCGGACGGGGAACAGCCGGACGGTGCGCGGCCGGACGGAGAGCGGCCGGACGATACGCGGCCGGACGGGGACTGCCCGGATGAGCCGCGCAGTGCGGTGCTGGACGGCCGGCCCGCGGCCGGCCGGCCGGTGACAGGAGATGGCGGCCCGTGACTCAGCCCGGTCAGCGCCGGGTGCCGGTCCCGGAGGGGCTGGACGGCGAGCGGCTCGACGCCGCGCTGGCCCGGATGTTCGGGCTGTCCCGGACGAGCGCCGCGGAATTGATCAGCACCGGGCAGGTGCTGGTCGGCGGGGTGCCAGCGGCCAAGTCGGACCGGGTGCCCGCGGGGGAGTGGCTGGAGGTGACCCTGCCCGCCCCGGCGCCTGCGGGGCCGGTGCCCCGGGTCGTGCCCGGCCTGGCCGTCGTGTATGAAGACGGCGACATCGTGGTGGTGGACAAGCCCGCGGGGGTCGCCGCCCATCCCACCCCCGGCTGGACCGGCCCGACCGTGCTGGAGGGCCTGCTCGGCGCTGGGCACCAGATCGCCACCAGCGGGGCGGCCGAACGGCAGGGGATCGTGCACCGGCTGGACGCGAACACCAGCGGGCTGATGGTGGTGGCCAAGAGCGAGCATGCTTACCGCGTGCTCAAGCAGGCCTTCCGGGAGCGCGAGGTAGACAAGCAGTACCACGCGCTGGTCCAGGGGCACCCGGATCCGCTGCGCGGCACCATTGACGCGCCCATCGCCCGGCATCCGTCAGGGGACGGCCGTTTCGCCGTGGTGGCCGGGGGCCGCCCGAGCATCACCCACTACGACATCCTGGAAGCCTTCCGCGGCGCCAGCCTGGCTGAGATCGTCCTGGAGACCGGGCGCACGCACCAGATACGGGTGCACATGGCGGCGCTGCGCCACCCATGCGTCGGCGACCGGCTGTACGGCGCGGACCCGGTGTTCGCGGACCGGCTCGGGCTGACCCGGCAGTGGCTGCACGCGGTCCGGCTCGGCTTCGCCCATCCGGCGGACGGCCACCGGGCCGAGTTCAGCAGCGAGTACCCGGCCGATCTCCAGCACGCCCTGGACGTCCTCCGCGCGGAAAGCTAGACCTGCTGGATTGTCGGTGCCGGCCGGTAACGTGCCGGGCATGAACCGCACGGACCGGCTCTACGCGCTGGTCGAGGAATTGCGGGCGGTGGCGCCCCGGCCGCGGTCGGCCCGCCAGCTCGCTGGCCGCTACGAGGTCTGCACCCGGACCATCGAACGGGACATCCTGGCCTTGCAGGAGTCCGGGGTGCCGATCTACGCCGAGCCCGGACGGCGCGGCGGTTACGTCATCGACGCGGCCCGCACCCTGCCGCCGGTCAACTTCACCGCGGCCGAGCTGGTCGCGGTGGCCGTGACGCTGGCCCGGGCCGGGACGACGCCGTTCGCCGCCGCGACCCGCAGCGCGCTGCGCAAGGTGCTCGCGGCCGCCCCGCCCGGGCAGGCCGCGGAAGCCACCGAGCTGATGAACCGGGTCAGGCTGATCGACCTGGACCGCCCCGGGGCCGGCCCGGCCCGGGAAAAGGCCGCCCGGCGGTGGGCGGGCCAGCCCGGCCAGGCCGGCCAGCCCGGCCAGCACCGCCAGCCCGCCAGGAGCGTGCCGCTGGCCATCCAGGAGGCCATCACCGCCCGGCACGTGCTGCGCATCGACTACCGGGACCGCGGCGACCGGGTGACCGTGCGCGAGGTGGAACCGGTGGTCTTCGCGGCGACGCGCGCCCAGTGGTACCTGCTGGGCTGGTGCCGGCTGCGGGACGCCGGGCGGGCCTTCCGGCTGGACCGGATCCTGGCCGCGGCCGACACCGGCGAGCCCGCGCCGCACCGCAGCTATGCCGACCTCCGGGTGGACATCCCGGACGCGATCGTCCGCCAGCCCGAGCTCAGCGGCTGACCCCGCCCGGAACCGCCGGAATCACCGACAGGGGGCTGTCGCCAGGCACCGGCAGAGTGTCAGCACAGCACTCCCCAGCAACGGAGGAACCCATGTCCACTCCCGCCACCAGCACCGTGTCCTGGTTCGAGATCGGCACCCCGGACGTCGCGGCGGCCAAGGCGTTCTACGGCGCGCTGTTCGGCTGGTCTTTTGCCCCCGATGGCGAGTACACGCTGATCACGGCACCGGGCGCGGCCGGGCCGTCTGGAGGCATCTTCAACACCAGCGGCAACATCCCGCCGTACGCCGTGTTCGTCGTCCAGGTGGCGGACGTCGCGGCGACCGCCGCCCGTACCGAGGAACTGGGCGGCAAGGTCGTGGTCGCGCCGATGACCATGGACGACGGCATGGTCATCGCCTACCTCACCGACCCGGACGGCAGCATGTTTGCCCTGTTCAGTCCCCGGGCCTCCGGGCCAGGGAACTGAACCGCGCCGCTACCCGGACGCTGGCCGCGGCCGGCCGCCCCGGCCGCGGTTGACTTGAAGCCAGCTTCAAGTCATAGCCT
This sequence comes from uncultured Actinomycetes bacterium, assembly GCA_963711705.1. GTDB lineage: Bacteria > Actinomycetota > Actinomycetes > Streptosporangiales > Streptosporangiaceae > RYN-230. The sequence goes on along the minus strand of CAVQFM010000008.1, from coordinate 171,200 downwards.
GCGGTACCGGGTGGCCGCACCAGGCGGCCAGCGGATCAGGGAGTGGCCGTGATCGTGGTCCTGGGCGCGACGGGCCGGGTGGGCCGGCAGGTGGTCAGCCAGCTCAGCGAGCGGAACCTGCCGGTCCGCGCGGTCAGCCGCAGCGCCCGGGCGGCCGCCTGGCCGGCCGGGGTAGCCCCGGCCCAGGCGGACCTGGCCGATCCGGCGTCCCTGCAGCCGGCCCTGCGCGGCGCGGACGCACTGTTCCTGGTCTGGCCGTTCACCTCGGCCGAGCGGACGCAGGGGCTGGCGCCGAAGGTCGCCGAGGTGGCAGCGCGGCAGGTCGGCCGGATCGTGTACCTGTCCGCACAGCCCGCCGCCGACCGGCCCGGCTCGTTCTGGGCCCTGACCGAACGGGCCATCGAGGGCTCCGGGGCGGGATGGACATTCCTCCGGCCGACCGGCTTCGCGGCCAACACGCTGATGTGGGCCGGCCAGATCCGCTCCGGCGACACCGTGCGATGGCCGTTCGGCGCCGCGGCCCGGTCGCTGATCGACGAACGGGACATCGCCGCGGTCGCGGTGCGGGCGCTCACCGAGGACGGTCACCATGGCGCCCGGTACCTGCTGTCCGGGCCGGGGGTGCTGACCCAGGAAGCGCAGCTGGCCGCGATCGGCCGCGCGCTCGGCCGTGACCTGCGGTGGGCCGAGCTGTCGCGGGCGGAGGCACTGCCGGTGCTGACCGCGGCCTGGGGTGATGCCGGCTTCGCCGCGGGTGCGCTGGATACCTGGGCCCGGTTCGTCGATCACCCCGAGACGGTCACCGCGACGGTCGAGAAGCTCACCGGCGCGCCCGCGCACCCCTTCGCCGACTGGGCCGCGCACAACGCGGCCGCGTTCCGCTGAGCCGCCAGCCCAGGCCAGCCCACCTGGCCGGCCCAGCCCCACCTGGCCGGCCCGGGCCAGCCCATCTGGCGGCCCAGCTGGGCCGGTCATCCGAGAACGGAGCAGACCATGACATCCACTGACGCCAGCACCGCTGTGGCCAGAACCTTGACCGAGGCAGAGGTCGGGTACCTGGCCAGCCAGCCACTCGGGCGGCTGGCCACCATCCAGCCCGACGGCAGCCCTCAGGTCAAGCCGGTCGGCTTCCGCTACAACCCGCGGCTGGGCACGATCGACATCACCGGCTACAACCTGGCCAGCAGCCAGAAGTTCCGCAACGTCCAGCGCAACGGGCACGCCGCGCTCGTGGTCGACGACATCGCGTCCCGGCAGCCATGGCGGGTGCGCTTCCTGGAGATCCGCGGCACCGCCGAGGCCATCACCCCGGCCGGGGAAACCGGCGGCGCGGAGGAGGTGCCGGTCATCCGCATCACGCCCACCCGGGTGCTCAGTTTCGGCATCGAGGAACCGCCCGGCGAACCGCACCGCACCCGGCTGCGGGCCCGCGATCTGCCCTGACTGGCGCCGGCCCGGCCGGCCCGGCGATAATCGGGCCCGTGCGCCAGGACGTGCCGGTCGATGGGTTCCGCCTCGCCTACCAGCGGGCCGGCCAGGGGCCGGCGGTGCTGCTGCTGCACGGGTGGCCCGGCGACCGGGCTGACTACCGCGAGGTCCTGCCGCTGGTGGCCGGGGCCGCCGATGTGGTGCTGCCCGACCTGCGCGGCTTCGGCGAATCCGACAAGCACCCGGCCGACCCGGCCCGCGAGTACTCGGCCGCGGGCCAGGCGCGCAGCCTCATCGCGCTGATCGGGGAACTGAACCTGGGCCGGCCGGTGATCGCCGGCTACGACATCGGCAGCCGGATCGCCCAGACGATCGCACGGCAGCGTCCTGACCTGGTCAGCGCGCTGGTGCTGGGCCCGCCGCTGCCCGGGATCGGCGAGCGGATCCTCCGCCCGCAAGCCCAGCAGGAATTCTGGTACCAGGCCTTCCACCAGCTCAGCCTGTGCACCGAGCTCATCGACGGCAACCCGGGCGCGGTCCGCAGCTACCTGCGCCACTTCTGGGCCCACTGGTCCGGTCCCGGCTTCGAGCTGACCAGCGAGGACGAGCAGCACCTGGTCTCGGTGTACGGGCCACCCGGGGCGTTCGCGGCGTCCATCTCCTGGTACCGGGCCGGGGCCGGGTCCGTGGCCCGCTCGCTCAGCGAGCAGCCGCCCCGCCCCGAGGACCGGATCGCCGTGCCCGCCACGGTGCTGTGGCCCGCGCACGATCCGCTGTTCCCGGCGGAATGGTCGGACCGGATCGGCGACTACTTCGCCAGCGCCACCCTGACCCGCCTGGGCAGCTCCGGCCACTTCATCCCCAGGGAAGCCCCGCAGGCGCTCGCCGCCGCGATCCTGGCCGCCGCGGGCCGCGGTTAGCGGGCCGTAACCCGGCCGCTGGCATAGCGCAGGTCAAATCCTGGTTTCCGGGCGGAAACCAGCCAGCTGACGGGGAACTCCTGCCCGCTCCGCACGTTGGGCACTGCGAGGTGGCCGGGCTGCCGCCGACGTCCACGGCGGCCCGGGCCGGAGTCCCGAGCCCAGCGCGGGCCGGTTCGCCCGATCGGCAGGACTTGAGTGCTGGAACCGCAGAGTACGGCCCTGTTCATCGGGCTGATGCTGGTCTTCGCCGCATTGACCTGGTGGATGCTGACGGCCCGGCCGCTGGTTTTCCGGGTGCTGGCTGCCTGCCTGGCCTTCCTCCCGGCCATGGCCTTCGGGGTGCTGGCCGTGAACAAGTACTACGGCTACTACCAGACCTGGGGCGCGGCCATCAACGACTTCACCAACCAGGGCGTCAAGGCTGGGGCCGGGGTACCCGACACCGACCTCACCGCCCGCCGCGGGCACGGCACGCTCAACGGGAGCAACAGTTATCTCAGGCAGGCGCAGCAGCAGGGCTACCCGATCCGGCTGACCGTGACCGGCGCGCGCAGCCACCTCACCCGGGTGGTGTACGTGTACCTGCCGCCGCAGTACTTCCAGCCCGCCTACAGCGGGTACCGGTTCCCGGTGATCGAGCTCATCCACGGCCAGCCGGGGGAGCCCCAGGACTGGATCAACGTGCCGGGCCGGGATAGCGGTCAGCCCGGCCACCATCAACCCCAGAGAGTGTGCGCAAACCGCTGTGGTCTCACAGCGGTTAGCGCACACGCTTGACTACGCCGGGGTGACGTGACAGCACCGGGCCGGGCCAGTGGCGAAAGGGGACAACTGGGCAACCGGCGTGGTGTCTCCCGGGTTGCGCCCGGCCCCGGTAGGCTCGTCTTGCCGGGCTGGTGCGCCACCCAGATGCCCTGAGCCGGCCGCCCGCCGGGCGCCCCGGCCGGGCGCAATCCTGGCATCAGGCAGCACCGGCCACTTCCCCCGGCCCCGGCACAAACGCGCCCGCGAGCGCGTTCCTCAGGCATGCCCGAAGGAGGCGGTACTTTCATGACGGCAGCCGCTACGGAACGCAGCGGGGACGGCGGTTTCGTCCATCTGCACGTCCACACCGAGTACTCGATGCTGGACGGGGCCGCGCGGCTGAAGGACATGTTCGACCGGTGTGTGCAGGCCGGCATGCCGGCCGTGGCCATGACCGACCACGGCAACCTGTACGGCGCCTACGACTTCTGGGCCAAGGCGACCAAGGCCGGGGTCAAGCCGATCATCGGCATCGAGGCTTACGTCGCGCCCGAGCACCGCCGGCACCGCCAGCCGGTGCGCTGGGGCACCCCGGCGCAAAAGGACAACGACGTGTCCGGCGCGGGCGCCTACACGCACATGACGCTGCTCGCCGAGACCACCGAGGGCCTGCACAACCTGTTCCGGCTGTCCTCGCTGGCCTCGCTGGAGGGCTACTTCCGCAAGCCCCGGATGGACCGGGAACTGCTCGCCGCCCACGCCCGGGGGATCATCGCCACCACCGGCTGCCCGAGCGGCGAGGTCCAGACCCGGCTGCGGCTGGGCCAGTACCCGCAGGCGCTGGAGGCGGCCGCCGCGTACCGGGACATCTTCGGCCCGGGCAGCTTCTTCGTCGAGATCATGGACCATGGCCTGGCCATCGAGCAGCGGGTCCGGGACGGGCTGCGCCGCATCGCCAGGGAACTGAGCCTGCCGTTCGTGGTCACCAACGACTCGCACTACACGGTCGAGAGCGACGCCCAGGCGCACGAGGTGCTGCTGTGCGTGCAGACCGGGTCCAACATGGCCGATCCGGGCCGGTTCAGGTTCGACGGCACCGGCTACTACCTGAAGACCCCGCAGGAGATGCGGGCCGCGTTCACCGACGAGGAATGGCAGTCCGGCTGCGACTCCACCCTGCTCATCGCCGAGCGGGCCGACGTGGCGTTCCAGCCGAAGAACCTGATGCCGCTGTTCGACGTGCCGGCCGGGGAGACCGAGGAGGGCTGGCTGCGCCAGGAGGTGTGGCGCGGCATGGACCGCCGCTACCCGGCCGGCTACGACGAGCAGCGCCGCCAGCAGGCCGAGTACGAGCTGGGCGTGATCACCCAGATGGGGTTCTGCTCCTACTTCCTGGTCGTCGCCGACTTCATCATGTGGGCCAAGAACAACGGCATCCGGGTCGGCCCGGGCCGCGGCTCGGCCGCGGGCAGCATCGTGGCCTACGCCCTCGGCATCACCGACCTCGACCCGATCAGTCACGGGCTGATCTTCGAGCGGTTCCTCAACCCCGAGCGCGTGTCCATGCCCGACATCGACATCGACTTCGACGAGCGCCGGCGGGGTGACGTGATCCGCTACGTCACCGAGAAGTGGGGCGAGGACAAGGTCGCCCAGATCATCACGTACGGCACGATCAAGGCCAAGGCCGCGGTCAAGGACTCGGCCCGGGTGCTCGGCTTCCCGTACGCGCTCGGCGACCGGATCACCAAGGCGTTCCCGCCCCCGGTGATGGGCAAGGACGTCCCGCTGTCCGGGATCTTCGACGAGAGCCACCCCCGGTACGGCGAGGCCGGCGAGATCCGTGCCCTGTACGAGGCGGAAGCCGAGGTCAAGCAGGTCATCGACACGGCCCGCGGGCTGGAGGGGCTGATCCGCCAGGCCGGCGTGCACGCGGCCGGCGTGATCATGAGCAGCGAGCCGATCGTGGACCACGTGCCGGTCTGGAAGCGCGAGGCCGACGGCGCGGTCATCACCCAGTTCGACTACCCGGCCTGTGAGTCGCTGGGTCTGCTCAAGATGGACTTCCTCGGCCTGCGCAACCTCACCGTGCTGGACGACGCGGTGCATGGCATCAAGGCCAACCGGGGCACCGACATCGACCTGGAGAGCATCCCGCTCGACGACAAGCCCACCTACGAGCTGCTGGCCCGCGGCGACACGCTCGGCATCTTCCAGTTCGACGGCGGCCCCATGCGCGCGCTGCTGCGCAGCATGCGGCCCGACAACTTCGAGGACATCTCCGCGGTCGGCGCGCTGTACCGGCCGGGCCCGATGGGCGCCAACGCGCACAACGAGTACGCCGACCGGAAGAACAACCGCAAGCCGGTGGTCCCGCTGCACCCCGAGCTGGCCGACGCGCTGGCCGACGTCCTGGGCGACACCTACGGGCTGATCGTCTACCAGGAGCAGGTCATGGCCATCGCGCAGCAGCTGGCCGGCTACACGCTCGGCAACGCGGACCTGCTCCGCCGGGCCATGGGCAAGAAGAAAAAGGAGATCCTGGACAAGGAGTACGCGCCGTTCGAGGCGGGCATGAAGGCGCACGGTTACTCCGCCTCGGCCGTCAAGACGCTGTGGGACATCCTGGTCCCGTTCTCCGACTATGCGTTCAACAAGGCGCACAGCGCCGCCTACGGCCTGGTCTCCTACTGGACCGCCTACCTCAAGGCCAACTACCCGGCCGAGTACATGGCCGGCCTGCTCACCTCGGTGTCCGGCGACAAGGACAAGAGCGCGCTGTACCTGAACGAGTGCCGCCGGATGGGCATCACCGTGCTGCCGCCGGACGTGAACGCGTCGGCCGCCATGTTCACCCCGGTCGGCAACGACATCAGGTTCGGCCTGGCCGCGGTGCGCAACGTGGGCACGAACGTGGTGGACGCCATCGTGGAGGCCCGCACCACCAAGGGCGCGTTCACCAGCTTCGCGGACTTCCTGCGCAAGGTGCCGGTCAACGTGTGCAACAAGCGGGTCATCGAATCGCTGGTCAAGGCGGGCGCGTTCGACTCGCTCGGCCACCCGCGCAAGGGCCTGGCCATCATCCACGAGCAGGCCATCGACACCGTCATCGACGTCAAGCGCAACGAGGCCATCGGCCAGGACTCGCTGTTCGGCGGGGACGCCGAGACCGAGGCCAGCTTCGAGGTGCCGGTCCCGGACGGCGAATGGGACAAGACCACCGTGCTGGCCTTCGAGCGGGAAATGCTCGGCCTGTACGTCTCGGACCACCCGCTGCTGGGGGTGGAGCACATTCTGGCCAACGGCACCGACTGCAGCGTGGCCGAATTGCTCAGCTCGGCGCCCGAAGATACCGAACGGTCTGTTCGCGGCGCCCGGCCCGACGGGCAGCTGGTCACCGTCGGCGGAATCCTGTCCGGCGTGCAGCGGAAAGTGACCCGGCAGGGCAACCCGTGGGCCACCGCCACCCTGGAAGACCTGGAGGGCGCCATCGAGGTGCTCTTCTTCCCGGCTGCCTACCAGCAGTGCTCACTGCTGCTGGCCGAGGACGCGATCCTGCTGGTCAAGGGCCGGCTGGACCGGCGGGAGGAAGCCCCCAAGCTGATCGCGCAGGAGGTGACGGCGCCGGACCTGTCGGTCGGTGAGAGTGGCCCTTTCGTCGTGTCGATCCCGGTGCAGCGGTGCGTCGCGCCCGTGGTGGACCGGCTGCGCGAGGTGCTGCACACCCATCCGGGGCTGGCCGAGGTGCACCTGAAACTCTGGAATGGCCCACGGGCGACGATCGTGCGGCTGGATGACAAGCTCCGGGTCAAGCCCTCGCCCGCGCTGGCCGCCGACCTGAAACAGCTCCTCGGCCCCACCTGCGTCGGCTAGCTCACGGCGCGCCGGTAATACCGGGTTATACTGGCAGCATGAAGACGGCGATATCGCTACCGGACGCGACGTTCGAGCAAGCCACTGAAAAGGCACGGGAACTTGGTATCAGCCGGTCTGAATTCTTTGCCCGGGCCGCCGAGGTCTACCTGGATGAGCTGGCCGGGCACTCGCTGACGAGCCAGATCGACGAGGTGCTGGATGTGGCGGGGCCAGATGAGTCGAGTTCGGCCGCGGCGGCCGCTGGACGCCGCCGTCTGGCCCAGGATGACTGGTGATCCAGCGGGGCAGCATCTACTGGGCTGAACTCGGCCAGGCGGCTGGCAGCAAGCCCGTCAAGCGGCGTCCCGTCCTGGTGATCCAGTCCGCCCCGTTCAACGCCAGTCGCCTGCACACCACTGTGGCCGCCGTGATCACGTCCAGCACCAGGCTTGCGGCCATGCCGGGCAACGTCTTCCTGCCCGCGGACACGGTCGGCCTGCCCCGCGACTCCGTGGTCAACGTCACCGCCGTGGTCACCTTGGATAAGGCTGATCTTGGTGCGCAGGCCGGCCGCTGCCCGCCGCCCTTATGGATGACGTGGACCGCGGGCTGCGCCGCGTCCTAGGCTTGTGAGGTTCCTGGCCGCCACGGGCCGGGCCGGGCGCCAGCCGCTTTGTGCGCCTATCCCGGCTTTACCTGCCATTGACGCGTTCTGCCTGCCCGGTGATGATATTGGCACGTCGCAGCACAGGGGGCCGGATGCATGGGCGCTGGTTGACGCTACCGCTCGCGGTGGCGGCTGCCCTGGTGGCGCTCGCCACCTTCGCCCAGAGCTCAGACGCCAGTATCGGCGTGGGCGTGCAAGTTAGTCCCGTGCGCCTCGAGACCCTGGCGCACCGCGGTGAGAGTTACTCCGCTTCCGCCCGTGTATGTCGTCAACACGGGGACACAGGCCGAAGCGATAAATGTGCGTGTTGAACGGCTTTCTCACGGCCCGGGCCTGGTTGTTCCGCCGTCCTGGGTCAGCATGACCGGGCCTGCCGTGCAGCTCGCGCCCGGCCATTCGGCCCGGATTCCGCTCCAGTTGGCTGTGCCGGGCCGGGCCCGGCCCGGCGGCTATATGAGTGACGTCGTCGTGACCGGCTCGCCGGGCGGCGCTGCCGGGATGGCCCAAATAGGTGTGGCCGCCGTGACCAAGCTTGAGTTCAGCGTCAGTTCTGCGCCACCGCAGGGGCACCCGGGGCTGATCTCGTCCGGGATGTGGTGGGTCCTCACCGGGCTCCTAGCTGCGGCAGCCGTGATCCTGGGCGCTCGCCGATTCGGTGTACGGATCATTGTCGAGCGGAATCTCGGGTAGCGGCCCCTCCGTGGGCCAGGGAGAACCCCGTGGCTGACGAATATGTGATACAGATACGGCGCAGAACAGGTTGGCTCGTATTCCTCGTCGTCGTGGGCCTGATCCTGCTGTTCCTCTGGTTCACGAGCCGGCCAGCGCCAGCCGCCAGCAACGGCTCAAGTATCACCATCTCCCTGAAGACTGTCCCGACGATACGCTCGGTCACCGTCTCGCCGGGGAAAGCCACCTTCAGTAACTGCTCGGGTGGAAACAAGCATCTTTACACCAAATCGACCTCGACTGAGCTCGGCTACCCGAATGGCTATTGCTGGGACGGAAACCCCAGTGGAAGCTTCCCTATCAAGATCATGTACAAGGGCCCGCCGGGACAGGTGTTCGTGTCCGGCTCGAACGCGGTCCCCGCCTCGGGAGGCTCGCAATGGAGCCTGTGCAGCTCGGGCTGCTCTGGCTCGAACAACCTTCCGGGTGCGGACCAGTACATGGTGAAGAACTTCGGTGCCGGCCTGAACACCTCGACCGGGCTCACCGGTACCTTGTCGTGTGATCACCAGTTCGGCGCGCAGGGCTGCTCGGCCACACCTGGGCAGTCGCAGACCGAAGGCGTCGAGCTGATCGGCCCGGAAACCAGCGGGAACACGGCGACATCCTGGACCGTCACGATCATGTGGGCCGCGGCTCTGCCGCCCTCATCGTGACGGACCCTATCCCGGGCGGGGATCCGTACGCTCTCACCAGGCGCGAATAGCCCAAGATCGAGGTGCCGGGATGCGGCACTACACCAGGCTGCTGCTGGGTAAGGATCAGCTGTGCTGCCCGTCCGCATTCATGTGTCCGGTCACCACAAGGAACTGCTGCGCACCAACCTGTGGCTGGTCCCGGCGATCGAAGTGCTGGCCGCGATCGGCCTGTTCGCGGCCACCAACGCGGCCGACCGGGCCGCCTACCATGGCTCGTTCGCGGTGCCGTCGTGGGTGATCAGCGGCTCGGCGGACGCCGCGCGGCAGATCCTCACCACGATCGCGGCGGCCATCATCACCGTGGTGGGCGTGGTGTTCTCCATCGTCATCGTGGCCCTGACCCTGGTCTCCACCCAGTTCGGGCCGCGGATGCTGCGCACCTTCATCCGGGACCGGGGCACCCAGCTGACCCTGGGCACCTTCGTCGCCACGTTCGTCTACGCGGTGCTCACCCTGGTGTCCATCGGCGGCGGCGGGCCGGGCGGCCCGTACGTGCCGCACATCGGGATCACCGTGACCCTCGGCCTGACCGTGGCCGACCTGGCCGTGCTGATCTACTTCATCCACCACATCGCCACCCAGATCCAGCTGCCCGAGGTGATCGCCGGGATCTCCGCCGACCTGTCCGGGGCCATCGACGAGCAGATGGACGACGGGGCGGCCCGTCCCGGGGACCCGCCGGTGGCCACCCTGCTGGCCAGCATGCCGGGCCCCGGCGGCGTGGTCCACGTGGCCGGCAGCGGCTACCTCCAGTACATCCACCGGCGCACGCTGCTGCGGATCGCGGCCCAGGCCGGCGCGGTGGTCCACCTGCACCAGCGCCCGGGCCACTTCCTGGTCCAGGGCAGCCCGCTGGCCACCGTGTGGCCGGCCAGCGCGGCGGGCCAGGTGGCCGACGGACTGGCCCGGGCGCACGTCACCGGGCCGTACCGGACCCTGGCCCAGGATGTCTCGTTCGGCATCGATCAGCTGGTGGAGATCGCGATCCGCGCGCTGTCCGCCGCGGTCAACGACACCTTCACGGCGATGACCTGCATCGACTGGCTGTCCGACAGCCTGTGCAAGGTGGCCGGCCGGTGGCGGCCGGCCCGGGTGCACCGGGACCGGGCCGGCACCGTCCGGGTGATCACCACCGAGCCAACCTACGACCGGCTGGTGCAGCGCTCGTTCGAGAAGATCCGGCAGAGTGCCCGTGGCCAGCCCGCGGTGCTGATCCGGCTGCTGGACGGGCTGACCCGGATCATGGAGCGGACCACCGCGGCGGACCAGCGCCAGGTGCTGCTCGACCAGGCCGCCATGATCATCCAGGCCAGCGAGGAGTCAGTGCCGGATGAGCCGGACCGGGCCGACGTGCGCAGCCGCTACCAGGCCCTGCTCGCCGTGCATGCCCAGCTCACCGCCGCCCCGCTGACCACGCCGGGGAGCTGACCCGTCACGCGTCGCGGGTCTTCAGCAGGTAGCCGGCGATGACCAGCAGCACGGCCGTCCACAGGCAGAACACGCCGAAGCCTTCCCATGGCGAGAGCACCTGATTGGCCTGCTCATGCGCCTGGCCGATCAGCTGGCCCGCCTCGGTGGGCAGGTAGGCGTGCACGTACTTGCCGATCTTTCCCGGTATCAGCTGGGTCAGCGGGGCCAGCACCAGCACGAACGCGATCACGCCGGTGATGGCGCCCGCGGTGTGCCGGATGATCCCGCCGAGGGCCAGCGCGAACAGGCCGAGCACGGCGAGGTACAGGCCGGCCCCGAAGACGGCCCGGGCCACCCCCGGATCGCTGAGCGACACCGGCGCGTGATTGTGCAGGATTGCCGCACCCAGGAAGAACGACGGGAAAGTGACAATCTCGCCGACTATCAGCACCAGTACCGCGAAGACAACCGACTTCGCGGCCAGCATCGGGATACGGCGCGGCACCGCGAGCAGCGACGCCCGGATGACGCCGGTGGAATATTCGCTCGTCATAACCAGCACGCCGAGCACGCAAATGGTCAGCTGGCCAAACTCGAGCCCGGCGCCGAGGATCGTGCTCACCGGGTCGGCCATGATCTGGGCCCGCTGCGTCGGGTCGGTCTTGTCCCACTGCAGGATGGTCAGCCAGGTGAACAGGCCGGTGAAGCCCAGGGTGACGACGACCAGGAGGATCAGCGACCATACCGTGGAACGCACCGAGCGGATCTTCGTCCACTCGGACAACAGCAGCCGGCTGAACGCGGTGACCGGGGAAGGTGCCGACCGGTCGCTGACACCGGCGGCGCCGACCGGCGGGGCGGCGGAAGTCATTCGGCCCTCCCCGGGATGCTGGCCGGGGCTGGCTGCGCGGCGCCCGGCGGGCTGCCCGGCCCGGCGGCCCCGGGGGCGGGCTGGCCTGGGCCGTGGTCCCCGTATTCGACATGGTCCGCGGTCAGTTCCATGTACGCCTCCTCCAGCGAGGCGAGCCGCGGGGTCAGCTCATGCAGCACGATCCGGTCGGCGGCGGCGATCTCGCCGATGCGCGGCGCGTCCAGGCTGGTGACCCGGAGCGCGGCCGCCCGGCCCGCGCCGTTCCCGCTGCCGCCGGTTTCCGGCTGCGGTTCGGCCTTGCCGCCGGCCGCGGCGATCAGATCGGCCAGCCGGGCCGCGTCCGGCGTGCGGACCAGCACGAACTTCTCCGAGCTGCGCTCGATGAACTCCTGCGTGCTGCTCTCCGCGATCAGCCGGCCGCGCCCGATCACGATCAGGTGATCGGCGGTCACCGCCATCTCGTTCATCAGGTGGCTGGACACGAAGACGGTGCGGCCGTCGCTGGCCAGCTGCTTCATCAGGTTCCTGATCCACAGGATGCCCTCGGGGTCGAGCCCGTTGACCGGCTCGTCGAGGATCAGCACCTGCGGGTCGCCGAGCAGCGCGGCCGCGATGCCGACCCGCTGGCTCATGCCGAGCGAGAAACCGCCGGTCCGCTTGCGGGCCACCTCGGTCAGCCCGACCAGGGCCAGCACCTGGTCCACCCGGGACCGCGGCAGGCCCTGGCTCTGGGCCAGGAACAGCAGGTGGTTGTAGGCGCTGCGGCCGGTGTGCATGGCCTTGGCCTCCAGCAGCGCGCCGACCACGCGCAGCGGGGTGGGCAGGTCGGCGTACCGGTGGCCATTGATCGTGGCCGCCCCGGACTGCGGCCGGTCCAGGCCGAGGATTAGCCGCATCGTGGTCGACTTGCCCGCGCCATTTGGCCCCAGGAACCCGGTCACCCGGCCTGGTTCCACGGTAAAGGACAAATGGTCAACAGCTGTTTTAGCCCCGTAACGCTTGGTGAGGCCCCGTGCCTCAATCATCAATTTCCCCTCGGGACGGCGTGGCCGACATAGGTGCGCCGCGTGCTCGCAACCTAAGGTAGCAAGGAATTGCCTGTCACCCTGTTTTCCGGGTGGAGACCCCCGGCCCCCGGTGGGCGGGCGGGTGCGGGAGGTCACGTACGCTGCTGCGCAGTATGACGCCACCGCTACAGCTGCCTGGCCCGTCAGTCCCAGAACCCGGGCCCATCCCTGGCCTGCCCGGCCCGGCCCCGGCCCAGCCGCGGCGCGGGGCTGCCGCCTGCCTGGCGGTGGCCGCCGGGACGCTGGTGCTCGCGGTGGCCGCCGGGTTCCTGTGGTCCGCGGTGGCCCCGCGCCCGCTGCTGGTGATGACCGGCCGGGGCGCGGCCCAGGTGGTCAACGCGGAGACCAACGCGTTCATCGCCGCCGACGGCTGGTACTGCATCATCTGCCTGGCCTGCGGTGTGCTCACCGGGCTGGCCGGCTACCTGATCGCGGTACGCCGGTATGGGCCGGTGGCCATGCTCGCCGTGCTGGCCAGCGCGCTGGCCGCGGCCTGGATCACGCTGTGGACCGGCGAGCACATCGGCCTGGCCAGCTACCACCACCTGCTGGCCACGCTGCCGCCCGGCGCGCAGCTGCACGCCGGGCTGACGCTGGGCGCCCGGAGCGCGATCGCGTTCTGGCCACTGGGGGCCGGGCTGATGGCGGGCGGCATGGAACTGGCCGCCGCGGTGCACGACCGCCAGGTGACGGCGGCCACGTCCTCGCTGGCCGCCGAGTAGGGCCCGCCGGGCCGCTGGGTCCGGGCCGGAATGTCCAGCATATGGATGGGCGGCCCGCCCGCCCCGGCCCGCTCCGTACACTGGGCGGGTGCTTTCCAGGATCGATCTGCGCGGATCCTCCGCCACCGAGCTGACCAGGGAAAAGCTGTCCACCGTGCTGCCCAGGGCCGAGCTTGACGTCGAGGCCGCGATCGAGCAGATCCGGCCGATCTGCGATGACGTGCGCCAGCGCGGGGCGGCGGCCGTGCGCGAGTACACCGCGCGGTTCGACGGCGTGGACCTGGCCACCAGCCGGGTCCCGGCCAGCGCGCTGGCCGCCGCGCTCGGCTCGCTCGACCCGCGGCTGCGCGCCGCGCTGGAGGAGACCATCCGCCGGCTGCGCCTGGTGTGCCGGGCCCAGATGCCCGCCGACGTCGTGACCGCGGTGGCCGACGGGGCCACCGTCACCGAGCGCTACGTCGCGGTCGGCCGGGCCGGCGTCTACGTGCCGGGCGGCCTGGTCACCTACCCGTCCTCGGTGCTGATGAACGTGGTCCCGGCCCAGGTGGCCGGGGTAGGGCAGATCGCGGTCGCGTCACCGCCGCAGCCCGACGGCCGGCCCAGCCCGGCGGTGCTGGCCGCGTGTGCACTGCTCGGCATCGAGGAGGTGCACGCGGCCGGCGGCGCGCAGGCCATCGCCATGTTCGCCTACGGCACCGCCGACTGTGCCGCCGCGGACACGGTCACCGGCCCGGGCAACGTGTACGTGGCCGCGGCCAAGCGGCTGCTGCTCGGCCGGATCGGCACCGACGCGGAAGCCGGCCCGACCGAGATCGCGATCATCGCCGACGACACCGCGGATCCCGAGTGCGTGGCCGCCGACCTGGTCGCCCAGGCCGAGCACGACCCGCTGGCCGCCTGCCTGCTGATCAGCACCGACCCGGGCCTGGCCGACCGGGTGGACAAGGCGCTGGCCCCGCAGGTGGCCGCGGCCCGGCACCGGGAGCGGGTGCAGGCCGCGCTGGCCGGCCAGTCCGCGTGCGTGCTGGTGGACGGCACCGAGGCGGCGCTGGCCGTGTCCGACGCGTGGGCCCCCGAGCACCTGGAGATCCAGGCCGAGCACGCGCCCAGCCTGGCCCGCCGGGTGCGCAACGCGGGCGCGGTGTTCGTCGGCCGGTACGCGCCGGTGTCGCTGGGGGACTACCTGGCCGGGTCGAACCATGTGCTGCCCACCGGCGGCACCGCCCGGCACACCGCCGGGCTGTCCGTGCTGTCCTTCCTGCGCGGCATCCACCTGGTCGAATACGACCGGGACGCGCTGGCCCAGGTGGCCCCGCACATCGACGCGCTGGGTGGCGCCGAGGACCTGGCCGCTCATGTCGCGGCCGTCCGGGTCCGCGTGCCGCGCGAGGCCGGGCCGGCATGAGCCTGCCCGACTGGCTGCCGCTGCGGGCGGACCTGGCTGGGCACGAGCCGTACGGGGCACCGCAGATCGACGTGCCGGTCCGGCTGAACACCAACGAGAACCCGTATCCGCCCTCGCCCGCGCTGGCCAGCGCGATCACCGCCGCGGTCGGCGAGGTGGCGGGCACGCTGAACCGCTACCCGGACCGGGACGCGGTCGCGCTGCGCGACGGCCTGGCCGGCTACCTCGGGCACGGGCTGACCGGCCGCCAGGTGTGGGCCGCGAACGGGTCCAACGAGATCATCCAGCAGCTGCTCCAGGCCTTCGGCGGCACCGGCCGCCGGGCGCTGGGCTTCGAGCCGTCGTACTCGATGCACCCGCTGATCGCGCTGGCCACCGGCACCGGGTGGATCAGTGGCGCCCGGGACGGCGACTTCGGCATCGACCCGGACCGCGCGGCGGGCCTGATCAAGTCCGAGCAGCCGGACCTGGTGTTCCTCACCTCGCCGAACAACCCGACCGGGACCGCGCTCACGCCGGGCGTGATCGAGGCCATCTGCGCGGCCGCCCCGGGGATGGTCGTCGTGGACGAGGCGTACGCCGAGTTCGCCCGGGACACCAGCGGCGACCGCGCTGCGCCTGCTGCCGCGCTTCCCCCGGCTGGTCGTCACGCGCACCATGTCCAAGGCGTTCGCGCTGGCCGGGGCGCGGGTCGGCTACCTGGCCGCCGACCCCGCGGTCATCCAGGCGCTGCTGCTGGTCCGGCTGCCCTACCACCTGTCCGCGGTCACCCAGGCGGTGGCCCGGGCCGTGCTGGCCTGCCGGGACGAGCCGATGGCCACCGTCGCGGCGCTGCGGGCCGAGCGCGACGACATCGTGGCCTGGCTGCGCGGGCGGGGGTGGCGGGTGGCCGACTCCGACGCCAACTTCGTGCTGTTCGGCGAGTTCGCCGACCGGCACACGGTGTGGCAGGACCTGGTGGACCAGGGGGTGCTGATCCGGGAGACCGGGCCCCCCGGCTGGCTGCGGGTCAGCGTCGGCACCCCGGCAGAGATGTCCGCCTTCCGGGCCGCGATGGACGTCGTCGCCCCCATGGGGCAGGAAGAGGTGGCCCAGTGAGCCGCACGGCGCGGGTGGAGCGGATCACCAAGGAGACCAGCGTGCTGGTCGAGCTGGACCTGGACGGCACCGGCACGGCCCAGGTCAGCACCGGGGTGCCGTTCTTCGACCACATGCTGGCCCAGCTGGCCAAGCACGGGCTGCTCACGCTGAGCGTGCAGGCCACCGGCGACATCGAGATCGACGCGCATCACACGGTGGAGGACACCGCGCTGGCGCTGGGCCAGGCGCTGCGCGAGGCACTGGGTGACAAGTCCGGCATCTGCCGGTTCGGCGACGCCGCCGTCCCGCTGGACGAGACGCTGGCCCGGGCCGCGGTCGACCTGTCCGGGCGGCCCTACCTGGTGCACACCGAGCCGGCGGCCCTGGCCCCGCTGATCGGCAGCTACGACACCACGCTGACCCGGCATTTCTTCGAGTCGGTGACGGCCACGGCCGGGATCTGCCTGCATCTGGAGGTGACCGGGCGCAACCCGCACCACATCGTCGAAGCCCAGTTCAAGGCGGTGGCCCGGGCGCTGCGCGCGGCGGTGGCCGCCGATCCCCGGGCGCCGGGGGTGCCCAGCACCAAAGGCGTCCTGTGACCCGCCGGAGACCACATGTCGCGGTGCTCGACTACGGTTCGGGGAACCTTCGTTCAGTAGAAAAGGCGCTGCAGCGGGGCGGGGCGGACACCGTGGTGACCGCGGATCCGGAAACGGCGCTCCAGGCCGGCGGCCTGGTGGTGCCGGGCGTCGGCGCGTTCGCGGCGTGCATGACCGGGCTGCGCGCGGTGCGGGGCGACCAGGTGATCGACCGGCGGCTGGCTGGCTCGCGCCCGGTGCTCGGCATCTGCGTGGGCATGCAGGTGCTGTTCGCCGAGGGAGTCGAGCACGGCCTGCGGACCGGCGGCTGCGCCCAGTGGCCCGGCACGGTCGAGCGGCTCACCGCGCCGGTACTGCCGCACATGGGCTGGAACACGCTGGACGTCCCGGCGGGCTCGCGGCTGCTGGCCGGCCTCGGCCCGGGCACCCGGTTCTACTTCGTGCACTCCTACGCGGCCCGCGACCTGCCCCTGCCGCCGTCGGACCGGATGACCCCGCCGCTGGTCAGCTGGGCCACGCACGGCGAGCCGTTCATCGCGGCGGTGGAGAACGGCCCGCTGTGCGCGACGCAGTTCCACCCCGAGAAGTCCGGCGACGCGGGTGCCGCGCTGCTGGCCAACTGGCTGGAGACGGTGTGATGAACACGCCCGCGCTGACCCTGCTGCCCGCGGTGGACGTGGCCGGCGGCCAGGCGGTCCGGCTGGTCCAGGGGGCGGCCGGGACCGAGACCGGCTACGGTGACCCGCTGGCCGCCGCGCTGGCCTGGCAGGCGGCGGGCGCCGAGTGGGTGCACCTGGTCGACCTGGACGCCGCGTTCGGCCGGGGGTCCAACGCGGACCTGCTGGCCGCGGTGGTGGCCCGGCTGGGCATCGCGGTCGAGCTGTCCGGCGGCATCCGGGACGATGCCTCGCTGGCCGCGGCCCTGGCCACCGGGTGCGCCCGGGTCAATATCGGCACCGCGGCCCTGGAACAGCCGGACTGGGTCCGCGCGGCCATCGCCGCGCACGGGGACAAGATCGCCGTGGGACTGGACGTGCGGGGGACCACGCTGGCCGCCCGGGGCTGGACCCGGGACGGCGGTGAGCTGGACGAGGCGCTGGCCCGGCTGGACGCCGAGGGCTGCGCGCGGTACGTGGTCACCGACATCAAGCGGGACGGCATGCTGCGCGGGCCCAACCTGGACCTGCTGCGGCATGTCTGCGCCCGGACCCCGCGGCCGGTGATCGCCAGCGGCGGCGTGTCCAGCCTGGCCGACCTGGCCGCGATCGCGTCGCTGGTGCCGCTGGGCGTGGAGGGCGCGATCGTCGGCAAGGCGCTGTACGCGGGCGCGTTCACCCTGGAGGAGGCGCTCGGGGCGGTGGCGGCATGACCCGGCGGATCGCCAGCGGCACGCGCTGGGAGCCGGTGGTCGGGTACAGCCGCGCGGTGGCGGCCGGGGACTTCGTGTTCGTGTCCGGCTGCACCTCGGTGGACGGCGCGGAGTTCGTGCACGAGGGCGACGCGTACGCGCAGACCGCGCAGGCGCTGCGGAACGTGGCCGGCGCGCTGGACCGGCTCGGGCTCGGGCTGGCCGACGTGGTGCGCACCCGGGTCTACGTCACCGACATCTCCCGGTGGGAGGAGTACGGGCGGGCGCACGGCGCGGCGTTCGGCGACGTGATGCCGGCCACCTCCATGATCGAGGTGTCCGGGCTGGTGGACCCGCGGATGCTGGTCGAGGTCGAGGCGGTCGCCTACCGCGCCGGGATCGGCGCCTGATGCCGGTCGCGGTCAGGGTGATCCCGTGCCTGGACGTGGACGCCGGGCGGGTGGTCAAGGGGATCAACTTCCGGGACCTGCGGGACGCCGGCGACCCGGTGCAGCTGGCCGCCGCCTACGACGCGGAGGGCGCCGACGAACTGGTGTTCCTGGACATCACCGCGTCCAGCGGCGGCCGGGAAACCATGGTCGACGTCGTCCGCCGCACCGCTGACCAGGTGTTCATCCCGCTGACCGTGGGCGGCGGGGTGCGCAGCGTGGCCGATGTGGACCGGCTGCTGCGGGCCGGCGCGGACAAGGTGTCGCTGAACACCGCGGCCATCGCCCGCCCCGGCCTGCTCGGCGAGGCCGCGCAGCGGTTCGGCTCGCAGTGCGTGGTCCTCTCCGTCGACGCCCGCCGGGTCCCCGGGGGTGCCGCCTTCGAGGTCACCACGCATGGGGGGCGGCGGGGGACCGGGATCGACGCGGTGGCGTGGTCGGCCCGCGGCGCGGAGCTGGGAGTGGGGGAGATCCTGCTCAACTCGATGGACGCGGACGGCACCAAGAACGGCTTCGACCTCGAGCTGATCGAGGCGGTCCGGGCCGTGGTGGACGTGCCGGTCATCGCCAGCGGCGGGGCCGGCCAGCTGGACGACTTCGGGCCGGCCGTGGCGGCGGGCGCCGACGCGGTGCTGGCCGCCAGCGTGTTCCACTTCGGCCAGCTGCGGATCGGCGCGGTCAAGGACGCGCTGCGCGCGGCCGGCTACCCGGTCCGCTAGGCCCGCCCGGCCGACCGCTGGCGGGCCCGTCAGGCGGCGTCGCTGACCAGGCCGGCGGCCAGCGCCGCGCCGACGATGCCGGCGTCGTTGTGCAGCGCGGCGGGTATCACGGCAGCCCGCAGCGAGGTCAGCAGCGGCACGAACTTGTCCGCCTTCCGGCTGACTCCACCGCCGATGATGAACAGGTCGGGAGCGGTCAGCGCCTCCACGTGGCTCAGGTACTCATCCACCCGCTCGGCCCACTTCTCCCAGCTCAGGTCGTGCTGCTCCTTGGCCCGCTCCGAGGCGCGGTGCTCGGCGTCGCGGCCGCGGATCTCGATGTGGCCGAACTCGGTGTTCGGCACCAGGATCCCGGCCCGGAACAGGGCACTGCCGATCCCGGTGCCGAAGGTCAGCAGCAGCACCGTGCCCTGGTGCCCGGCGCCCACGCCGAACCGCATCTCGGCCAGGCCGGCCGCGTCGGCGTCATTGACCAGCGCGGTGGACAGGCCGGTCGCGCTGTCGAACAGCGCCCTGGTGTCCAGCCCGACCCAGGCCGGGTCGAGGTTGGCCGCGGTCATCGTGACCCCGTTGATCACCACACCGGGGAACGCGATCCCGGCCGGGCCGGTCCAGCTGAAGTCCTGGACCAGCCCGTGCACGGCCTTGGCGATCGCGTCCGGCAGCGCGGGGCGGGGCGTCTCCACTTTGATCCGCTCGGTGATGAACGTGCCCTTGGCCGTGTCCACCGGTGCCGCCTTGATCCCTGAGCCGCCGATGTCGATGCCGAGTACCTGCACTGCGCTGCCTCCCCTTGGGCTCTGCCGCTCCCGGGCGCGGCGGGACCGCGGCACCAGGCCACTCCCATGGTGCGCCATCGGCGCCGGAACTGCCCGGCAAGGGCGCGGATATTCGCCACGGTGGAAGTTTTCCCCTGTTGGGCGGGCCGGTACCAGGTGTTCAGCCGCGCGTCACCGGGCCCGGCTTGACTGTGCCGGCTGGGTGAGCCGGTACGGCAGGGGAGGGTGGCTGGTGTCGGTCGCGGGCTGGCGGGTGCCGCGCCGGCTGCTCAGCGCCTCCGCCAGCGGCGCTCGGACAGCAGCCGCACGGCGGCCTCGCTGCCGTCCAGCCGGACCTGGGCGGCCCCGGTGCGGCCGAGCGCCCACAGGGTGAGTTCCGCCGGGCTGCCGATGACGGTCACCACCGGGGTCCGCTGCTTGACGGTGATCCGGACGCGTTCGGCGCCGGGATCGGTGTCCACGTCATCCCGGGCGAACTCCACCCCGACCGGCGCCCGGTGCAGGAAGAGCCGGGCGTTGCCCAGCTGGTGCCACAGGGCTTCGGCCAGCGCCGGGGTGAGCTTGCGCTCCGTCCAGCCCGGCGCGCCGCGCCGGATGTCCTCGTGATGGACGAAGAACTCGACGAGGTTGGTCCGCTCGTCCAGCGCCGCGACCCGCATCGGGGACAGCCGCGGCGGCCCGTTGCGGATCGCCGCGACCAGGCCGCCGAACGGGGTCCGCTGGGCCAGCGTGCGCTGCACCCGCCGGGTGTAGGGGGCCAGCGCGCCCACCATGATGCCCGCCGCGGCGTCCGGCCGGCGTTCCCGCAGCACGAGATGGGCGGCCAGGTCCAGGGTGGTCCAGCCCTCGCATAGCGTGGGCGCTTGCGGGCCGGTCTCATCGAGCAGCGCGCACAGGGCCAGGCGCTCATCGCGGGCGAGGGTCATCCCGCGATGGTAGCTACCCGGACCCGGCAGCGGAATGGGCCAGCAGCGGGCCCCGGCCGAGCCTGAGAGGATCTGGCTATGAACACCCAAGTGAGCGGCCAGCGGCGGCCTTCGGAACTCGATCCGGCCATCGCCGGGCGGCTGAAGCGGGATACGGCCGGGCTGGTCGCGGCGGTCGCGCAGCAGTACGACACCGGCGAAGTGCTCATGGTCGGCTGGATGGATGACGAGGCGCTGCACCGCACGCTGACCACCGGGCGCTGCACCTACTGGTCGCGCAGCCGCCAGGAGTACTGGGTCAAGGGTGACACCTCCGGCCACCTGCAGCACGTCAAGTCGGTGGCCCTGGACTGCGACGGGGACACCGTGCTGGTCAGGGTGGACCAGACCGGTGGGGCCTGCCACACCGGCGACCGGACCTGCTTCGACGCCGCCCCGCTGCCGGTGGTGGTGGCCGGGTGACCGTGCCGGACGGACGGCAGGCCGGGCGCCGCCCGCGCGCCTGGCGCCCGGCGGGCGGCGGGCCGTCCGCCGCGCCGCGAATACCTGGCCGTGCTGCTGCTCGGCGCGGTGGGCGCAGCCCTGGTCCTGCTCGCGGTCCGGCAGGGCTGGGCCCGGGTGCTGACCATCGAGCCACGCCCGCTGCCGG
This sequence comes from uncultured Actinomycetes bacterium, assembly GCA_963711705.1. GTDB lineage: Bacteria > Actinomycetota > Actinomycetes > Streptosporangiales > Streptosporangiaceae > RYN-230. The sequence continues at coordinate 150,129 of CAVQFM010000008.1, read as the reverse complement.
CCACCTCGGTGTCCGTGCGCGGCCAGGACCTGGTGCCCGCGGCCGGGGCGCTCGGCCTGGCCGCGCTGGCCGGGCTGGCCGCCGTGATCGCGACCCGGCGGACGGCCCGGCGGGCGGTGGGCGGCCTGCTCACGCTGTTCGGCGTGGGGATCATCCTGGCCGTCAGCCTGCCGGTGACCACCGCGCAGGTCCGGTCGGCCGCGGCCAGCGCGGTGCCCTCGGGCGCGGGCGGGGCGGCCAGCACCGTGGGCAGCACGGCCGGCCCGGGCGGCACCGGGGTGGCCGGCCTCAGCCTGGCCAGTCACGTCACGCTGGCCGGCGCTCCGTGGCGCTGGGTGGTGCTGCTGGGCGGGCTGGCGGTGCTCACGGCCGGCCTGCTGGCCGCCTGGCGCGGGGCCAGGTGGCCGGTCATGTCCAGCCGGTACGACCAGCCGGCCGGGCCACCGGGAGCCGCGGCGGCCCCGGCCACCGACCCGGCGGCGGTGTGGGAATCGCTGAGCCAGGGCATCGACCCCACCGAGCCCGGGCCGGCCGGTGGTGCTCAGGCCGGTACTCAGAGCGGTGATCAGGCCGGTGATCAAGCGGGCGATCAGGGCCGGCCGCAGGCGGCGGCCGGCCATCAGGGCGGTCAGCAGCCAGCGGCACCGGGGACGGCAGGCTGAACGGCGGGTTAAGCTGACGCGAGAGTCAGCCGCTGATCCTCCCGGTCAGCGGGCGAGCCGGGAGGTGAGGGTGACCGGGCAGGACATGGCCGCTGGTATTCCGGGCGACAACCGGAGCGCGCTGGTCCGGCTCGTCAGCCGGCTGCTGGTGACCCAGGCCGCGCTGGCCGCCGCCATCGGCCTGTTCTTCACCCGCCGCCACCTGCCCTCAGTGCTCATCACGCTGCTCGTCGTCGCGGTCCTGTGCGGGCTGGCGCTGGTGGCCCGCACCGGCACGCACGCGGTCTGGGTCGCCATTCTCGCTGCCGAGGGTGCCTACATCCTTATCGGCCTGCTCCGCTTCGCCACCGCCAGCTTCGCCGGCGGCACCCTGCTCGCGATCGTCACGGCCGGGGTGCTGATCCACCCGGCGGTGGCCGGTGCGTTCGGCTCCGGCCCGCGGCGGGCCAGCCAGGCCCACGTCCAGGGCCGCGCGGAGCCAGACCCGGGCGAAGGGGAACTGGGGCAGGCCTGACCTGGGCGGCCCGCGCCGCCGGGAGCGCCCGCGGGCCGCCAGAAGCACACCAGGATGAGCAGAAACAAAGGCCAGTAACGATCAAGACAAGGAACGGCAAGACCGCTGGTTTCCCGGGCAGGCGGGCCACCCGCCCGGGTTTCCGTGAGCGGCGGCCGGCCCGCCCCGGCGTAGCCTGCGCAGCGGTGGGCGCCGAGGGGGCCCGCAGGCCCGGGGAGACAGCCTCGCTACGATCGGGCGCAAGGAATTCAACCCGAGGGGACAGCGAATCCGCGTGAGCGTGCTCAACGAGATCCTTGATGGGGTGCGGGCCGATCTCGCTGCCCGGCAGCGGGACGTCACGCTCGACCAGCTCAAGGAGATGGCGGGGCGGGCACCGTCGCCCAAGGACCCGATGGCCGCGCTCAAGGGCGAAGACGTGGCCGTCATCGCCGAGGTGAAGCGGGCCAGCCCGTCCAAGGGCGCGATGGCGGCGATCGCCGATCCCGCCGCGCTGGCCATGGATTACGCGGCGGGCGGCGCGAGCGTGATCAGCGTGCTGACCGAAGAGCGGCGGTTCGCGGGCAGCCTGGCCGACCTGGCCGCGGTCAAGGCCGTCGTGCAGGTGCCGGTGCTGCGCAAGGACTTCGTGGTCAGCTCCTACCAGCTGTGGGAGGGCCGGGCGCACGGCGCGGACATGATCCTGCTCATCGTCGCGGCCCTGGAGCAGAACGCACTGGTCTCACTGGTGGAGCGGGCCTGCTCGATCGGGCTCGTCCCGCTGGTCGAGGTGCACACCGAGGACGAGGTGGACCGGGCCGTGGACGCCGGAGCCCGGGTCATCGGGGTCAACGCCCGTGACCTGGCCACACTGGAAGTGGACCGCGGCGTGTTCGCCCGGCTCGCGCCGCGTATCCCGGACGGCATCGTCAAGATCGCCGAGTCGGGTATCCGCGGCCCGCACGACCTGCTCGCCTACGCCGCGTCGGGCGCGGACGCGGTGCTGGTCGGGGAGAGCCTGGTCACCGGGAAGGACCCGCGGTCCGCCGTGGCCGACCTGGTCACCGCGGGCTCGCACCCGGCGCTGCGCGGGGACCGCGGGTGACCGGCCCGGCCGCCACGGCCCGGGGGACCGCCGGGACCGGGGACAGCGGCGACAGCGCCGCCGCGGCAGGCAACGGCACGCCAGCGGCCGGGCACTTCGGCCGCTACGGCGGCCGGTTCGCCCCCGAGGCGCTGATGTCCGCGCTGGAGGAACTGGCCCGCGAATACGCCGCGGCCCAGGCCGACCCGGCCTTCACCACCGAGCTCGATGCGCTGCTGCGCGGCTACGCGGGCCGGCCGACGCTGGTCACCGAGGTGCCCCAGTTCGCCGCGCGGGCCGGCGACTGCCGCATCCTGCTCAAGCGGGAGGACCTGGCGCACACCGGCTCACACAAGATCAACAACGTGCTGGGCCAGGCGCTGCTCACCAAGCGGATGGGCAAGAAGCGGGTCATCGCCGAGACCGGGGCCGGCCAGCACGGGGTGGCCACCGCGACCGCGGCCGCACTGCTCGGCCTGGACTGCGTGGTCTACATGGGCGAGGAAGACACCGAGCGGCAGGCGCTGAACGTGGCCCGGATGCGGCTGCTCGGCGCCGAGGTGGTCCCGGTCGCCACGGGCAGCCGGACGCTGAAGGATGCCATCAACGCGGCGTTCCGCGACTGGGTGACGACGGTCGAGACCAGCCACTACTGCATCGGCTCGGTGATGGGGCCTGACCCGTTCCCGACCATGGTGCGGGACTTCCAGCGGGTCATCGGGGCCGAGGCCCGGGAGCAGGTGCTGGCCATGACGGGCCGGCTGCCGGACGCGGTCATCGCCTGCGTGGGCGGCGGGTCCAACGCCATCGGCGCCTTCCACGCGTTCATCCCCGACCAGGAAGTGCGGCTGATCGGCTGCGAGGCGGGCGGCGAGAGCAGCGAACCCGGCCACAACGCGGCCACGCTGGTGGCCGGCTCGGCCGGGGTGATCCACGGCATGCGCACCTACCTGCTGCAGGACGCGGACGGGCAGACCCTGCCCACCCACTCGGTGTCCGCGGGCCTCGACTACCCGGGTGTGGGACCCGAGCACTCCTGGCTGCGGGACACCGGCCGGGCCAGCTACCGGGCCATCTCCGACCAGCAGGCCATGGACGCGTTCTCGCTGCTGTGCCGGACCGAGGGCATCATCCCGGCCATCGAGTCGGCGCACGCGCTGGCGGGCGCGCTGCAACTGGCCGGCGAACTGGACCCGGGCGCGCTGCTGCTGGTCAACCTGTCCGGCCGGGGCGACAAGGACGTCGGCATCGCGGGCCGGTGGTTCGGCCACCTGGACGTGGGGGGCGTGGGATGAGCACGGTCAGCGTCGCTTTCGACAAGGCGGCCGCCGAGGGCCGGGCCGCCCTGGTCGGCTACCTGCCCGCCGGCTTCCCGACCGTGGACGGGGCGATCGAGGCCGCGGTGGCGATGGCCGAGTCCGGCGCCGACGTGCTGGAGATCGGGCTGCCCTATTCCGATCCGCTGATAGACGGGCCGGTGATCCAGGAGGCCACCCAGCGCGCGCTGGCGGGCGGCACCCGGGTGACCGACGTGCTGCGCACCGTCGAGGCGGTGGCGGCCGCGGGGGTGCCGGTGCTGGTCATGACGTACTGGAACCCAGTGGACCACCACGGCGTGGGCCGGTTCGCCCGGGAACTGGCCGAGGCCGGCGGGGCCGGGCTGATCACCCCGGATCTGCCGCCCGAGGAGGCCGGCGACTGGCTGGCGGCCTCGGACGCGTGCGGGCTGGACCGGGTCTTCCTGGTCGCGCCGAGTTCGTCGGACGAGCGCATCGCGCGGGTCACCACGGCCTGCCGCGGGTTCGTCTACGCCGCCTCGCTGATGGGCACCACCGGCGTCCGCGACGCGGTGGGCCCGGCCGCCGCCGGGCTGGTCACCCGGGCCCGCGAGGTCACCGGCCTGCCGGTAGCGGTCGGGCTGGGCGTACGCGACGGCGCGCAAGCGGCCGAGGTGGCCGGCTTCGCCGACGGGGTCATCGTCGGGACCGCCTTCGTCCAGCGGCTGCTGACCGCGGCCGACCCCACGGCCGGCCTGGCCGCCGTGCGCGCGCTGGCCACCGAACTCGCCGCCGGAGTCCGCTCGGGCACCCCCGCCGCCCGCTGACCAGCACCCGCTCCCGGGAGCTGGCCGCACGCGGCCCAGCAAATTGCACGAAGCGGATGTTTCCAGGGTGTCAGGTGTTTCCCTAAGCGCACAAAGCGGGGATGATTGCAGTGGTGGCGTAATCTCCGTGTAACCTACGAGCACCCGCTCGGGGAGCCAGCGATACCGCGATCCGCGGGGTTTATGGCAGGGCCAACGTCGTCCCGACCGCATGCGAGAACGCAAGTACGGACGAGACGACGGGAGTGCGGATGGCAGCTGCCGTTTCTTCGGGCACGGGGGGACTTTACGACAGCAGCTTCGAGCACGACGCGTGCGGCGTCGGCTTCGTGGCTGACCTGTCCGGGCGGCCCAGTCACGACACCGTAGCCCGGGCGCTCAACGTGCTGCGCAACCTGGAGCACCGGGGGGCCAAGGGCAGTGACCCGGACACCGGCGACGGGGCGGGCATCATCACCCAGATCCCCGACGAGTTCTTCCGCGCGGTGTGCCCGTTCGGGCTGCCCGCGCCGGGCGGCTACGCGGCCGGGATGGTGTTCCTGCCCGCGGCCGGGCCCGGCGCCGCCGCGGCGCGCGGCGACGAGGCCGTGGCCGAAGTGCAGCGGCTGGCCGCCGAGGAAGGCCTGACCATCCTGGGCTGGCGGGATGTGCCCTACGACCCGGAGCACTGCGGGCGGGGCTCGCTGGACATGCTGCCCACCTTGCGCCAGCTGTTCGTCACCGCGCCCGGGGAAAGCGGCATCACCCTGGACCGCCGGGCCTTCGGCCTGCGCAAGCGGGCCGAGCACGAGGCCGACTGCTACTTCGTCAGCCTGTCCGCCCGGACCATCGGCTACAAGGGCATGCTGACCGCCCCCCAGCTCGAGCCGTTCTACCCGGACCTGTCCGACCCGCGGTACACCTCCGCCCTGGCCCTGGTCCATTCGCGGTTCTCCACCAACACGTTCCCGTCCTGGCCACTGGCCCACCCCTACCGGTACATCGCGCACAACGGCGAGATCAACACGGTCCGCGGCAACCGGAACTGGATGCGGGCCCGGGAGGCCATGCTCGACTCCGGGCTGTTCCCGCGGTCGGCGGACGGCCGTGGCATGGAGCGGCTGCTGCCCATCCTGGATGAGACCGGCAGCGACTCGGCCAGCTTCGACGAGTGCCTGGAACTGCTGCATCTGGGCGGCCGCTCGCTGCCGCACGCGATCTTGATGATGATCCCCGAGCCGTGGGAGAACCACGACGAGATGGACCCGGCCCGGCGGGCGTTCTACCGGTTCCACTCCACGGTGATGGAACCGTGGGACGGCCCGGCCTGCGTGGCGTTCACCGACGGCACGGTGATCGGCGCGGTGCTGGACCGCAACGGGCTGCGCCCGGGCCGGTACTGGGTGACCCGGGACGGCCTGGTCGTGCTGGCCAGCGAGGTGGGCGTGCTGGACATCGACCCGGCCGACGTGGTCCGCAAGGGCCGGCTCCAGCCGGGCCGGGTGTTCCTGGCCGACACCGGCCGCCGCCGGATCGCCGAGGACGCGGATGTGAAGTCCGCGCTGGCCAGCGAGCACCCGTACGAGGACTGGCTGCACGCCGGGCTGCTGCACCTGGACGACCTGCCGGACCGGGTGCGGGAACTGCCCGGCACCGAGGAACTGCTCACCCAGCAGCAGCTGTTCGGCTACACCGAGGAGGAACTGCGCGTCCTGCTGGCCCCGATGGGCGCCGTCGGCGCCGAGCCGGTCGGCTCCATGGGCACCGACACGCCGGTCGCCGTGCTGTCCGACCGGCCCCGGCTGCTCTTCGACTACTTCTCCCAGCTGTTCGCGCAGGTCACCAACCCACCGCTGGACGCCATCCGGGAAGAACTGGTCACCTCGCTGGAGTCCTCGACCGGCCCGGAGGGCAACCTGTTCGAGCCCGGGCCCGCGTCCTGCCGGCAGATCGTGCTGCCCTACCCGGTGATCAGCAACAACGACCTGAACAAGATCATCCACATCAACGATGACGGGGACCTGCCGGGGTTCGCGTCGCACGTGGTGGACGGCCGGTTCGACGTGGCCGGCGGCGGCGCGGCACTGCAGCAGCGGCTGGCCGAGATCTGCGCCGAGGTGTCGGCGGCCATCGCCGGCGGCACCCGCATCCTGGTCCTGTCCGACCGCGGCGGGACCCGGACCGAGGCCGACCGGCGGCTCGCCCCGATCCCGTCGCTGCTGCTCACCGGGGCGGTGCACCATCACCTGATCCGGGAGCGGACGCGGACCCGGGCCGGCCTGGTGGTGGAGGCGGGCGACGCCCGCGAGTGCCACCACATCGCGCTGCTGGTCGGCTACGGCGCCGCCGCGGTGAACCCGTACGTGGCCCTGGAGTCCGTGCAGGACATGGTGCGCCGCGGCGTGCTCGACACGGTCACCGCGAAGAAGGCCGGGGAGAACCTGCTCAAGGCGCTGGGCAAGGGCCTGCTGAAGATCATGTCCAAGATGGGCGTGTCCACCGTCGCCGCCTACACCGGCGCGCAGATCTTCGAGGCCATCGGGCTCGGCGACGAGGTCATCGGCACCTGTTTCACCGGGACCACCTCGCGGCTGGGCGGGGTTGGTTTCGATGTGCTGGCCGCGGAGGCGGCCGCGCGGCACACCCGGGCGGTCCCGCCGCGCGGCGGCCCAGCGCACCGGCGGCTGGAGACCGGCGGCGACTACCAGTGGCGGCGGGAGGGCGAGCCGCACCTGTTCAACCCGGAGACCGTGTTCAAGCTGCAGCACGCCACGCGCAGCCGCCGGTACGAGATCTTCAAGGAGTACACCCGCCTGGTGGACGAGCAGTCCGCCCGGCTGATGACGCTGCGCGGGCTGATGCGCATCCGCGGCGTCGACGAACCCACCGACCCGCGTGGGCTGGGCGCAGCGTCGCTCCCGGCCCGCGCGCCCCAGCCCGCCCCACGGGCGGCTATCCCGATAGAAGACGTCGAGCCGGCCGCGGAGATCGTCCGGCGGTTCTCCACCGGCGCGATGTCTTACGGCTCGATCTCGGCCGAGGCGCACGAGACCCTGGCCATCGCGATGAACCGGCTCGGCGCCCGGTCCAACACCGGCGAGGGCGGCGAGGACGCCCGCCGGTTCGTCCCGGACGCCAACGGCGACCTGCGCCGGTCCGCGGTCAAGCAGGTGGCCAGCGGCCGGTTCGGGGTGACCAGCGAGTACCTGGTCAACGCCGACGACCTGCAGATCAAGATGGCCCAGGGGGCCAAGCCCGGCGAGGGCGGCCAGCTGCCCGGGCACAAGGTCTACCCGTGGATCGCCCGGACCCGGCACTCCACCCCGGGGGTGGGGCTGATCTCCCCGCCGCCGCACCACGACATCTACTCGATCGAGGACCTGGCCCAGCTGATCCACGACCTGAAGAACGCCAACCCGCGGGCCCGGGTGCACGTCAAGCTGGTCGCCGAGGTCGGGGTGGGCACGGTGGCGGCCGGGGTGTCCAAGGCGCACGCCGACGTGGTGCTCATCTCCGGGCACGACGGCGGCACCGGCGCCGCCCCGCTGACCAGCATCAAGCACGCGGGCGCGCCGTGGGAGCTGGGGCTGGCCGAGACCCAGCAGACGCTGCTGCGCAACCAGCTGCGGGACCGCATCGTGGTGCAGACCGACGGCCAGCTGAAGACCGGCCGGGACGTGGTCATCGCCGCGCTGCTCGGCGCGGAGGAGTTCGGCTTCGCCACCGCGCCGCTGGTCGTGTCCGGCTGCGTCATGATGCGGGTCTGCCACCTGGACACCTGCCCGGTCGGGGTGGCCACCCAGAACCCGGAGCTGCGCCAGCGGTTCTCGGGCCGGCCCGAGTTCGTGGTCAACTTCTTCGAGTTCATCGCCGAGGAGGTGCGCGAGTACCTGGCCGCGCTCGGGTTCCGCACCCTGGCCGAGGCGGTCGGCCGGGCCGACCTGCTGGACACGGCCGACGCGGCGGCGCACTGGAAGGCCGCCGGGCTGGACATCAGCCCGATCCTGCACGTCCCTGACCTGCCGGACGGCGCGTCCCGGCACAACACCGCGACCCAGGACCATGGCATCGACCGGGCCCTGGACAACACCCTGATCCAGCTGGCCGAGGGCGCCCTGCACGACGCGAAGCCAGTCACCCTGGATCTTCCCGTTAGGAATGTAAATAGGACTGTCGGCACGATGCTCGGCTACGAGGTGACCCGGCGGTGGGGCGGGAAAGGGCTCCCCGACAACACCATCCTGGTCCGCTTCAGCGGCTCGGCCGGGCAGTCGTTCGGCGCGTTCCTGCCCCGCGGGATCACCCTGCGGCTGGCCGGCGACGCCAACGACTACCTGGGCAAGGGCCTGTCCGGCGGGCGGATCATCGTGGCGCCGGACGCGGCCGCGCCGTTCGCGGCGGAGACCCAGATCATCGCGGGCAACGTGATCGGCTACGGCGCCACCGGCGGCGAGATGTTCCTGCGCGGCGTGGTCGGCGAGCGGTTCTGCGTGCGGAACTCCGGAGCGACCGCGGTGGCCGAGGGCACCGGCGATCACGGCTGCGAGTACATGACCGGGGGGGTGGTGGCCGTGCTCGGCCCGGTCGGCCGCAACTTCGCCGCGGGCATGTCCGGCGGCCTCGCGTACCTGCTCGATCCCGACCCGGCCCGGGTAAACACCGACATGGCCGACCTGGAGGAGCTGGACGCGGCCGACGCCGCGCAGCTGCAGGACCTGCTGACCCGGCATCACGCGGAGACCGGCTCGGCCGTGGCCGCGCGGCTGCTGGCCGACTGGGATCTCGCGGCGCCCCGGTTCGGCAAGGTGATGCCGAAGGACTACAAGCGGGTGCTGCACGCCGCCCGGCTGGCCGAACGCGAGGGCCGCGACGTCAACCAGGCCGTGATGGCCGCGGCGCACGGCTGAGGGGGACTGCTGCCATGGCCGACCCCAAGGGGTTCCTGACCACACCGCGGGAGACGCCCGGCCGCCGCCCGGTGGACGTGCGGATCCAGGACTGGCGCGAGGTGTACACCGAGTTCGCGCCGGCGTCGCTGCAGCGCCAGGCCGGGCGCTGTATGGACTGCGGGATCCCGTTCTGCCATCAGGGCTGCCCGCTGGGCAACCTGATCCCGGAGTGGAACGACCTGGTCTGGCGGGAGGACTGGCGGCTGGCGGCCGAGCGGCTGCACGCCACCAACAACTTCCCGGAGTTCACCGGCCGGCTCTGCCCGGCGCCGTGCGAGAGCGCGTGCGTGCTCGGCATCAACGCCGACCCGGTGACGATCAAGCAGGTCGAGGTGGAGATCATCGACCGGGCCTGGGCCGAGGGCTGGGTCACGCCGCTGCCGCCTGCTGATGCCGCGCGGGCCGCCGGGCGGCGGGTGGCGGTGGTCGGTTCCGGGCCGTCCGGGCTGGCCGCGGCGCAGCAGCTGACCCGGGCCGGGCACGCGGTGACCGTGTTCGAGCGGGCCGACGCGCCCGGCGGGCTGCTGCGCTACGGCATCCCCGAGTTCAAGATGGAAAAACGGCACCTGGACCGGCGGCTGTGGCAGATGCGCGCCGAGGGCACCGAGTTCCGCTGCGGGACGACTGCCGGGCGGGACGTCCCGGCCGCGGTTCTGCGGGCCGAGTTCGACGCGATCGTGCTGTGCGGTGGGGCGACGGTGGCCCGCGGGCTGCCGGTGCCCGGCGCCGGCCTGCCCGGGGTCTACCAGGCCATGGACTACCTGCCGCAGGCCAACCGGGCGGTGACCGCCGCGCTCAACGCCGGTGGCGGGCCGCTGCGCCCGGCCCCGGTGGCCGACCCGCCGGTCAGCGCGCGGGGTAAGCATGTGGTCATCATCGGCGGCGGGGACACCGGCGCCGACTGCCTGGGCACCGCCCACCGGCAGGGAGCGGCGTCGGTGACACAGCTGGAAATCATGCCCCGGCCTGATGATTCGCGGCCAGCCAGCCAGCCGTGGCCGACGTACCCGATGATCTACCGGGTGTCCAGCGCGCATGAAGAGGGCGGCGAACGGGTCTACGCCGTGTCCACCAAGGAGTTCCTGGCCGGCCCGGACGGCCGGGTGCAGGCGCTGCGGCTGGCTGAGGTGGAACTCACCAATGGCCGTTTCACCGAGATCCCTCACACAGAACGGCTTGTTCCGTGTGATCTCGTCCTGCTGGCCATGGGGTTTACCGGGGCAGACCGCGAAGGGCTGCTGACCGACCTCGGCGTGGAGTTCGACGCGCGCGGCAACGTGGCCCGGGACGTGTCGTTCGCCACGTCGGTGCCTGGGGTGTTCGTGGCCGGTGACATGGGCCGGGGGCAGTCGCTGATCGTCTGGGCCATCGCCGAGGGCCGGTCCGCGGCCGCGGCCGCGGACGAGTACCTGGCCGGCCCGAGTGTGCTGCCCGCCCCCATCGCCCCCACCACCCGCTCCCTGACCTGACCCGGGTCGAGGGTGCCCAGCCTGCGGTCCAGTCGTCACATTGACCCCATGAGACCCATGACTCCCAGCGGACACTGAGCACGCCTCGAGCGTGAAACCCATACGTCACGTGAGCCACGCAAACCTCACGCGCAACAATGGATGCTGGCCCTGCCCGGAGTGTGGACGCTAACCGCTGTTGCCGTAGCGGTTAGCGTCCACACTTGACGCGGCGGCCGGTCCGGCGGTTGTGGGGACGGCGGAGTATGACCGGGCGGTCGGACATTCGCGGGTGGTTGTCCACATCAGGGCATGGGCTGCCTGGGCTGTCCACCGTCGTGGCGGGCGAGATGCCAGGTCGGCCGGGCCGGGCCGAGCATGGGTGGATGACAGTCGGTGGCCAGGCAGGGAGCCCGGACACCGCCAGCAGCCGGACCCCGGCCACGGTACTGACCACCGCATCCGCCATCGGCCGGCTGGGTGAGCCAGCGGTGCGGTGGCGGGTGGGGAGCGGCCGCTGGCAGCGGCCCTGCCGGGGTGTACTCGTCACCCACTCTGGGCCGGTGAGTGACGAGGAGGCGCTGTGGATCGCCGTGCTGGCCGCGGGCGCTCAGGCGGTTCTGGGTGGCCTGACCGCGGCCCGCCTCGACGGGCTGAGCGGATTTGAGACACAGGCCGTCCATCTCATGGTGCCCGCCTGCTGCCGCGTGCGGACCCCCGTCCCCGGTGTCGTCGTGCACCGTTCGCGGGTATTAGGCGCGGACGACGTCCATCCGCTGCGGCGGCCACCGCGGACCAGGATCGCCCGGTCACTGCTGGACGCGGCGGCGTGGGCGCGATCGGACGACGCCGCCCGGTCGGTTCTGGCTGCGGGTGTCCAGCAGCGGCTGACCCGGGCCGATCATCTCGCGATGGTGCTCGCCCGGTTCCCGACGATCCGCCGGCATGCGCTGCTGGCCAGCACGCTGTCGGACATCGCCGGTGGTGCCGAGGCACTGTCCGAGCTCGACTTCGCCCGGCTGGCCCGCCGCTACCGCCTGCCGGAGCCGGACCGGCAGGCGATGCGGGTGGATGGCCAGGGCCGGCGGCGCTGGCTGGACGCGTTCTGGGATGAGGCGCGGCTCGTGGTGGAGGTGGACGGGTTGTGGCACATGGAGGCGGCGGCCTGGTGGGCGGACATGCGCCGGGAAAATGACCTGACGATCAGCGGGCTCCGGGTGCTGCGGTTCCCGGCGTTCGCGCTCCGGGACAGCCCCGGCGTCGTGGCCGGCCAGATCCGGGCTGCGCTCGGCCTGACGGACAGGTGAAATCTCCGCCCTGGCCCCGGCTCCGCCGGCTTCGTCCCGGCCCCGGGCTCCGCCGGGCTTCGTCCCGGCCCCGGGCTTCGTTCCGGCCCCGGCTTCGTCCCAGGCCCGGGCCGGCTTCGCCCGGCTCCATCCCGGTCCCGGGCTTCGTCCTCGGCCCCGGCTCCGTCCCCGTCCCGGCCGGCTCCGCCCAGATCGTGCCCCGAACGTGGCCCCATCTATAGTGGTATAGACCAATCCCTATCCCCGCCGGGCGGCGGCGCCCCGGGCTGGGATCGGACGAGACACAGGACTGGGGGTGGCCGAGTGAGCGCGCCAGGTGCGCTGGGCAGCTCAGATGCCCTGGAGGGCCTGAGTGCCCCGGGTGGGATTCGAACCCACACTGCATGGTTTTTGAGACCATGGACTCTGCCTGTTGGTCTACCGGGGCGCTGGCCGGGCGGTGCCATGGGCTGGCTCGGCCGAACGTCAATCTACCCGCTGCCGGTACGATCATGAGCGTGAGTCCGACCCCATTGCGCGTTTTGATCGCCGAGGATGAGGCCCTGATCAGGCTCGACCTCAAGGAGATGCTCGAGGAGGAGGGCTACTCCGTCGTCGGTGAGGCCGCCGACGGCCAGGCCGCCGTTGATCTTGCCGTCAAGGAGCGGCCGGACCTGGTCATCCTGGATGTGAAGATGCCCGTCCTGGATGGCATCTCAGCCGCCGAGCAGATCGCGGCCGAGCATATTGCGGCGGTTGTCATCCTGACCGCATTTTCCCAGCGGGAACTGGTCGAGCGCGCTCGCGACGCGGGGGCCATGGCCTACCTGGTCAAGCCATTCACCAAGGCCGATCTGGTACCCGCGATCGAGATCGCGGTCAGCCGCTTCCAGGAAGTGTCCGCGCTCGAGGGCGAGGTCGGCACGCTGAAGGACCGGCTCGAGGTGCGTAAGCTCCTCGACCGCGCCAAAGGGAAACTGCAGACCGAGCACGGGCTGTCCGAGCCGGATGCGTTCCGGTGGATCCAGAAGACCTCGATGAACCAGCGGCTGGCCATGCGGACCGTGGCCGAGCGGGTGCTGGACGGGACCATGCCGCCCGCCGGGGGCAGCGCGGACGGGACGGACCCGGATGCCGCGGCCACGGCCACCGAGAGCTGACGGCCCGGCCGCCAGGATTGGACGGATGAGCCCGGGGAACCTTTGGTGCCATATCGGCCTTCCCCGGGCCGACACGTTCTCTACTCAGCTCCCCGGGCTCTCGGCACCACGGTAGCGAGGTCGCCCCGCAGTACGCAAAGGCCACGTCATTCCCTGGCCGGTTTGTGATTAAGGTCCGGTCACGTGGGGTTTCCGCCTAAATCGGCCGCCGGTACCCGGTCCCGGATCAGGCAGGTCAGCCGCGAGGTGCACACCCGCCGCCCCTGCTCGTCGCTGATCACGATCTCGTAGCTGGTGATGGTCCGCCCGCCGTGCAGCCGGGTCGCCACCCCGGTCACCTCGCCGTGCGCCGCCGCGCGGTGGTGTGTGGCACTGATTTCCAGGCCGACCGTGATCCGCCCCGGGCCAGCGTGCAGGGCGGCACCCAGGGAGCCGAGCGTCTCGGCCAGCACGCAGGAAGTGCCACCGTGCAGCAGGCCATAGGGCTGGGTGTTGCCGGTCACCGGCATGGACCCGGTGACCCGCTCCGCGCTGGCGTCGCCGATCGTGATGCCCATCCGGCCGACCAGTGACTCCTGGCTGCCCTTGAGGAAAGCGGCGATGATCTGCTGCGTGCTGTCCTGCTCCACCAAGTGCCTCCGGATGACTCCCCCGCCTGGCGATGGCCGCCCGCTTCCCCAGGCCTTCCCTTTCCGCCGCTCGCGACGGCCAAGATCGGCAGGACACACCCTAGGCATGGCGGTACCGGGCGCCGCAGCCGGGCTCATCCAGCTGGGCGGCTGAACCCACTGGGTGGTTCCTGCGGTCTCATCCCGATAACAGATCGCGTGTTCTGCCCTGAAAAACTGCGCTAGCGGCGCGTGAGCGTTAACAATTTCTCCCGGGGCCGTCTGTGCCGGCCCGGGAAACCCAACGGAGGGAGTCTCCATGCGTCCGGTATTAAGAGGAATGCTCGGTTCATCAGCGGTGCGGATTGGCGCGGTGGGCGCCCTCGCGCTCGCGATGGTGACCTCGCTTGCCGCCATGCGCGCCGCACCGGCCGTGAAGGCGGGGGGGAACTGCTCGCCCACTGTCTCTAAGCAGTTCTTTGGCAAGACTGTCGAGCCGTACACCGGCAAGCTGACCCCCGTGTTCCGGTACACGCTGACCAACTGCACCGGGACGACGGTCAAGATCCTCACCTATGGCGGCATTGTCCAGTCCATCCAGACCCCGTCACGGCATGGCCACGAGGCCGACGTGGTGCTGGGCTTCGCGACGCTCAAGGACTACGTGCAGTTCGACAGCCCGCCGGTGACCGCGAACGGTGGCCCGTACTTCGGTGAGACGATTGGCCGCTACGGCAACCGGATCGCCAAGGGCACGTTCAAGCTGAACGGCAAGACCTACACGCTGCCGATCAACAACGGGGTCAACAGCCTGCACGGCGGCCTGGTCGGCTTCGGCAACCACATCTGGGCCTCGCGCGGCTTCCAGAACCACGTGTTCGCGGGCGTGGCGCTCAAGCTGGTGAGCCCGAACGGTGACGCCAGTGGCGCGCCCGGGTCGCCCGGCTGCCCGAGTGGCTGCACCGGGTACCCGGCCAGGATCACCGTGTTCGTGACCTACACCCTGGACAACGCTGGCCAGCTGGGCATCCACTACCTGGTGCACAACAACTCGCGCCATCTGTCCACGGTCACCAACCTGACCAACCACAGCTACTTCAACCTGGCTGGCGAGGACTCGACTCCGGGCTCGGCCTACGGCCAGTTCGTCCAGATGAACGCGGACAACTACTCGCCGACCGACAGCACCCAGATCCCGCTGCCACTCGCGAACGGGGTCCCGGTCGCGGGCACGCCGTTCGACTTCCGCACGCCGCACACGATCGGCTCGCGGATCGCCGACGTGAGCGCGCCGGACAACGTCCCGGCCAGCTTCGCGTCAGCCACCGGCGGCAAGAGCCAGCTGCTCATCGCCCAGGGCTATGACCACAACTGGATCCTGAACCCGCAGACGGCCCAGAGCACCGGGCCGCTCGGGCTGAACCTCGCCGCCCGCGCGTTTGACCCGCGCAGCGGCCGTGCGCTGACCGTCTGGACCGACCAGCCGGGCGTGCAGTTCTACAGCGGCAACTTCCTCAACGGCACGCTGGTGGGCATCAGCGGGCACACCTACCGGCAGAGTGCGGGCTACACGTTCGAGACCCAGCACTTCCCGGACTCGCCGAACCAGCCCGAATTCCCGTCCACCACTCTCGCTCCGGGGCACACGCTCAAGTCGACCACGATTTTTGCGTTCAGCTCCTGAGCCAAGCCCGGGCCGGCCGGGACGCGTAACACCGTCCCGGTAACGGACCGGCTCACTGCGGCCCGGTGACCGCCGTCTTCTGGCGGCCACCGGGCCGTGGCCTGTCTGCCGCCGGTGACCGCACCGGTGTCGGAGCCGGCTACTAGACTTCCGGCGTGGCGACGAAGGCGACCCAGGCACCCGCACCGGCATCCGGATCCCCGGAGCACCGGGACCGGTTGCTGCTGCTGGATGGCCACTCCCTGGCCTACCGCGCCTTCTTCGCGCTGCCGCCGGAGAACTTCTCCACCACGACCGGGCAGCCGACCAACGCGGTGTACGGCTTCACCGCCATGCTCATCAACGTGCTGCGCGACGAGCAGCCGACGCACGTCGCGGTGGCCTTCGACCGCAGCGAGCCGACGTTCCGGCACGAGCAGTTCGTCAACTACAAGGCAAACCGGCGGGAAACCCCGGCCGACTTCCGCAGCCAGCTCAGCCTGATCTTCGAGGTGCTCGACGCGCTCGGCATCCCCCGGCTGTCGGTGGCCGGCTACGAAGCCGACGACATCATCGCCACGCTGGCCGTCGAGGCCACCGGCGAGGGCCAGGACGTGCTCATCGTCAGCGGCGACCGTGACGTGCTCCAGCTGGTGAACGACCACGTCACGGTGCTGATGACCCGGCGCGGCATCAGCGAGATGACGCGGTTCACGCCGGACGAGGTCTTCGCCAGGTACGGCCTGACCCCGGCCCAGTACCCGGACTACGCGGCGATCCGCGGCGACCCCAGCGACAACCTGCCCAACATCCCCGGCGTGGGGGAGAAGACCGCGGCCCGGTGGATCGCCGAGTTCGGCTCGCTCACCCAGCTCGTCAACCGGGTCGACGAGGTCAAGGGCAAGGCCGGGGACAAGCTGCGCGACCACCTCGGCGACGTGCTGCGCAACCGGCAGCTGACCGAACTGGCCAAGGACGTGCCGCTGGAGGCTGGCCCACGCGACCTGCGGCCCGCCGCGTGGGAGCGGGAGCAGATCCACCAGCTGTTCGACACGCTGCAGTTCCGCGTGCTGCGCGACCGGCTGTACACAACTTTGCCGAACGGAATCACCGGGGGAGCAGCCACTGCCGAGGCCGCCGCGGCCGAGCCGGGTGCTGCCTTCGAAGTGGACGTGTCCCGGCCCGGACCCGGCGAGCTGGCCGGGTGGCTGGCCGAGCACGCCAGCACCGAGGGCCGGGCCGGGCTGGCCGCCAGCGGCACCTGGGGCCGCGGCACCGGCCGGCTGGACGGGCTGGCGCTGGCCACCCCGGACGGGGCCGGCGCGTTCATCGACCCGGTGGAGCTCACCGAGGAAGACGAGCAGGCGCTGGCCAGCTGGCTGGCCGACCCGGCGCAGGCCAAGGCGCTGAACGACGCCAAGGGCCCGCTGCACGCGCTGGCCGCCCGGGGGCTGCGGCTGGCCGGCCTGACCACCGACACGGCGCTGGCCGCCTACCTGGCCCTGCCCGGCCAGCGCACGTTCGACCTGGCCGACCTGGCCCTGCGCTATCTGGGGAAGGAGCTGGGCGCGGCCGAGGGCACGGCCACCGGCCAGCTTGCCCTGGACCTGTCCGGAGACGAAGACGGCGAGGACGGCGCGGCCGAGGCCGCGATGGCGCTGGTGCTGCGGGCCAAGGCCACCGCCGAGCTGGGTGACGCGCTGGACGCCGACCTGGACCGGCGCGGCGCCACCGAGCTGCTGCGGGACGTGGAGCTGCCGCTGGTCAGCGTGCTCGCTGCGATGGAGCAGGCGGGCATCGCCGCGGACACCGACCACCTGGCGGCCATGTCCGCCGAGCTGGGCGGGGAGGTGAAGGCCGCCGAGCAGGCCGCGTTCGCCATCACCGGCCACGAGTTCAATCTGGGCTCGCCCAAGCAGCTGCAGGAGGTCTTGTTCACCGAGCTGGGCCTGCCCAAGACCAAGCGGATCAAGACCGGCTACACCACCGACTCCGAGGCGCTCACCAGCCTGCTGGCGCAGACCGAGCACCCGGTCCTGGCCCACCTGCTGCGGCACCGCGACGTGGCCAAGCTGAAGAGCATCGTGGACTCGCTGGTGCCGATGGCCGGCGCGGACGGCCGGATCCACACCACCTACAACCAGATGATCGCGGCCACCGGGCGTCTCTCGTCCACCGATCCCAACCTGCAGAACATCCCGATCCGCACCGAGGAAGGGCGCCGGATCCGGCAGGGCTTCGTGGTCGGCCGCGGTTACCAGACGCTGCTCACCGCCGACTACAGCCAGATCGAGCTGCGCATCATGGCCGACCTGTCCGGCGACACCGCACTGGAGGAGGCGTTCACCTCCGGCCGGGACTTCCACGCGGAGACCGCGGCCCGGGTGTTCCAGGTGCCCGCCAGCGAGGTCACCGTGGAGATGCGCAGCCGGATCAAGGCGATGAACTACGGCCTGGCCTACGGGCTGTCCGCCTACGGCCTGTCCCAGCAGCTGCACATCACCCCGGACGAGGCCCGTGGCCTGATGGAGGAGTATTTCCAGCAGTTTGGCGGGATCCGCGACTACCTGCACGAGGTCGTCGACCGGGCCCGGATGGACGGCTACACGCAGACCGTGCTGGGCCGCCGCCGCTACCTGCCCGACCTGACCTCGGACAACCGGCAGCGCCGGGAGATGGCCGAGCGGATGGCGCTGAACGCGCCGATCCAGGGCTCAGCCGCGGACATCATCAAAGTCGCGATGCTGCACGTGGACCAGGCCCTGCGGGACCAGGAGCTGCGCTCCCGGATGCTGCTGCAGGTGCACGACGAACTGCTCTTCGAGGTGGCCGACGGCGAGCTGGATACCCTTCGCGACCTGGTCAGCCAGACCATGTGCGAGGCGTTCGCGCTGCGCGTCCCGCTGGAGGTTTCCATCGGCACCGGGCGCAGCTGGGCGGAGGCCGGCCACTAGTAACGATCAAGTGGCGATCCCGGGCTGCAATTGACCCACTGGCTGACCTCTCATATCCTGAGCGCTGCGCCGTGTTCTGGTGCAGTCCGCTATGGCCAGGCACAGTCACGGGGGCCGACAAGGCCAGCCGTGATCCGCCGGGTCGGCCAGGCAAATCCAGTGCACCCTGTACGCCCACCTGACGGGCTACCGGTATAGCGCGCCCCAACTACTAAATGTCCGCCGGAGCCAATCCACACATGACGAGCAGCACAGAGGCCAGCCCGACCCCCCAGGTGGCGGTCAACGACATCGGGTCGCAGGAGGCCTTCCTCGCCGCGATCGACGAGACCATCAAGTACTTCAACGACGGTGACATTGTCGAGGGCACCGTCGTCAAGGTCGACCGAGACGAGGTCTTGCTCGACATCGGCTACAAGACCGAAGGCGTCATCCCGTCGCGCGAGCTGTCGATCAAGCATGATGTGGACCCGAACGATGTCGTCAAGGTCAGCGATCACATCGAGGCCCTGGTCCTGCAGAAGGAGGACAAGGAAGGCCGCCTGATCCTGTCCAAGAAGCGGGCGCAGTACGAGCGCGCGTGGGGCACGATCGAGAAGATCAAGGACGACGACGGGGTGGTCACCGGGACCGTCATCGAGGTGGTCAAGGGCGGCCTGATCCTCGACATCGGGCTGCGTGGCTTCCTGCCCGCCTCCCTGGTCGAGATGCGCCGGGTCCGCGACCTGCAGCCCTACGTGGGCCGGGAGATCGAAGCCAAGATCATTGAGCTGGACAAGAACCGCAACAACGTGGTGCTGTCCCGCCGCGCCTGGCTGGAGCAGACCCAGTCCGAGGTCCGGCAGAACTTCCTCAACACGCTCCAGCGCGGCCAGATCCGCAAGGGCGTGGTGTCCTCCATCGTGAACTTCGGCGCGTTCGTGGACCTGGGCGGGGTGGATGGCCTGGTGCACGTGTCCGAGCTGTCCTGGAAGCACATCGACCACCCGGGCGAGGTCGTCGAGGTGGGCCAGGAAGTCACCGTCGAGGTGCTGGACGTCAACATGGACCGGGAGCGGGTCTCCCTGTCGCTGAAGTCGACCCAGGAAGACCCGTGGCAGCAGTTCGCCCGGACCCACCAGATCGGTCAGGTCGTGCCGGGGCGGGTCACCAAGCTGGTGCCGTTCGGCGCGTTCGTCCGCGTCGAGGAGGGCATCGAGGGCCTGGTGCACATCTCCGAGCTGGCCGACCGGCACGTGGAAATCCCCGAGCAGGTGGTGCAGGTCGGCGACGAGATCTTCGTCAAGATCATCGACATCGACCTGGACCGGCGGCGGATCAGCCTGTCGCTCAAGCAGGCCAACGAGGGCACGGTCGGCGAGGCGGTCGGCGACGACTTCGACCCGACCCTGTACGGCATGCCCGCCACCTACGACGAGCAGGGCAATTACGTCTACCCGGAGGGCTTCGACTCCGAGTCGGGCGAGTGGCTCGAGGGTTACGACACCCAGCGCGAAGAGTGGGAGCGGCAGTACGCCCAGGCACGGTCCCGGTTCGAGGCGCACCGGCGCCAGGTCACTGAGGCCCGCAAGGCCGACAGCGCCGACGGCGAGGAGGCTGACACCGGGAACGGTGGCACGCACACCTCCGGCAGCCCGGACCGCGACAGTTCCAGTGGTGGCGCGCTGGCCTCGGACGAGGCACTCGCCGCGCTGCGGGACAAGCTGTCCGGCGGCCAGAGCTAGCGCCGGCTCAGTTCCTGGTCCATGATCGCAGGGGCGGCTGGGTCGCTGCGGCTGAGTCCGTACCGGCGATCACGGATCGGGTGGCGGCATGCTCAAGGTAGGCCTGACCGGCGGCATCGGCGCCGGGAAGAGTGAGGTGTCCCGTCGGCTGGCCAGCTACGGGGCGCTGGTCATCGACGCCGACCAGATCGCCCGTGAAGTGGTCGAGCCGGGCACCCCGGGCCTGGCCCAGGTGGTCGGCCTGTTCGGTACCGGGGTGCTGGCCCCGGATGGCACCCTGGACCGGCAGCGGCTCGGTGAGATCGTGTTCGGCGATGACGAGCTGCGGGCCAAGCTGAACTCGCTCATCCACCCGCTGGTCGGGGCGCGGCTCCGCGAGCTGGAGCAGGGTGCCGACGCGGACGCGATCCTGGTCGAGGACGTGCCGCTGATCGCCGAGAACGATCTGGCTGACTTCTATGACCTGGTCGTGGTGGTGGACGTGCCGCCGCGGCTGCAAGAAGAACGGCTGGTCCGGGACCGCGGCATGACGCCGGACCAGGTCGCCAGGCGGATGGCGGCCCAGGCCAGCCGGGAGCAGCGGCTGGCCATCGCCGGCATCGTGGTGGACAATTCCGGTTCGCTGGCCGAGCTCGACCGGGAGGTCGGGGAGCTGTGGGCCGAACTGTCCCGCCGGGCCAGGTCCAGCCCGGCGCAGCCCGGCTGACCGGCCGTTCCGTGCCGCTGCGCCCCGGCCGCGGGCGGGCGGGCGGTGATTCTGTCGTATCCCGGAAATACAGTGGGCGGGTGGCAGTGTTGAACCCCCGGCTTGGGGCGACGACGGAGGGAGGCAGCCGTGCGGCCGGTCAGTGACTTGCAGCGGCGGGTGGCACCGTTCAAGGTGATCACCGACATGACCCCGTCCGGTGACCAGCCCCGGGCGATCGCCGAGATGCAGCAGCGGATCACCGCGGGGGAAAAGGACACCGTGCTGCTCGGCGCGACCGGGACCGGGAAGACCGCCACCGTGGCCTGGCTGGCCGAGCGGCTGCAGCGGCCGGTGCTGGTCATGCTGCCGAACAAGACGCTGGCCGCGCAGTTCGCCAACGAACTGCGGGAGATGCTGCCGCAGAACGCGGTGGAGTACTTCGTCTCCTACTACGACTACTACCAGCCCGAGGCGTACATTCCGCAGACCGACACCTATATCGAGAAGGACTCCTCCATCAACGACGAGGTGGAGCGGCTGCGGCATTCGGCGACCAACTCGCTGCTCACCCGGCGGGACACGATCGTGGTCGCCTCGGTGTCCTGCATCTACGGGCTGGGCACCCCGCAGGAATACGTGGACCGGATGGTCACCCTGCGGACCGGCGACACGACGGACCGGGACAGGCTGCTCCGGCGGCTGGTGGGCATGCAGTACACCCGCAACGACCTGGCCTTCACCCGGGGCACGTTCCGGGTGCGCGGGGACACCATCGAGATCATCCCGGTCTACGAGGAAATGGCCGTGCGGATCGAGATGTTCGGCGACGAGATCGAGCGGCTGATGACGCTGCACCCGCTGACCGGCGAAGTAATCAGCGAGGACGAGGAGCTGTACATCTTCCCGGCGTCGCACTACGTGGCCGGGCCGGAGCGGATGGAACGGGCCATCGCCGGCATCGAGGCCGAGCTGGCCGAGCGGCTCGCCGAGCTGGAACGGGCGGGCAAGCTGCTCGAAGCGCAGCGGCTGCGCATGCGGACCACCTACGACGTCGAGATGCTCCGCCAGGTCGGCAGCTGCTCGGGAATCGAGAACTATTCGCGGCACATCGACGGGCGCGAGGCTGGCAGCCCGCCGAACACCCTGCTCGACTACTTCCCCGAGGACTTCCTGCTGGTCATCGACGAGTCACACAACACCGTCCCGCAGATCGGCGCGATGTACGAAGGCGACGTGTCCCGCAAGCGGGCGCTGGTCGAGCACGGGTTCCGGCTGCCCAGCGCGATCGACAACCGGCCGCTGACCTGGGATGAATTCGGTGAGCGGATCGGCCAGACGGTGTACTTGTCGGCCACCCCCGGCCCCTACGAACTGCACCGGGCCGGCGGCGAGGTGGTGGAGCAGGTGATCAGGCCGACCGGCCTGGTCGACCCCCAGGTGATCGTCAAGCCGACCAAGGGGCAGATCGACGACCTGGTGCATGAGATCAGGGAGCGCGCGGAGCGCTCGGAGCGGGTGCTGGTCACCACGCTGACCAAGAAGATGGCCGAAGACCTGACCGACTACCTGCTGGAGCTTGGCATCCGGGCCCGGTACCTGCACAGTGAGGTGGACACGCTGCGCCGGGTGGAGCTGCTCCGCGAACTGCGGGTCGGCGAATACGACGTCCTGGTCGGCATCAACCTGCTCCGGGAAGGCCTGGACCTGCCCGAAGTATCGCTGGTCTCCATCCTCGACGCGGACAAGGAAGGTTTCCTGCGCTCTGGCACGTCGCTGATCCAGACCATCGGCCGGGCCGCGCGTCACGTGTCCGGCCAGGTGCACATGTACGCCGACTCGGTCACCCCGTCCATGCAGCGGGCCATCGACGAGACCGACCGGCGGCGGGCCAAGCAGGTCGCGTACAACACCGAGCACGGCATCGACCCGACGCCGCTGCGCAAGCGGATCGCCGACATCCTGGACCAGCTGGTCCGGGAGGACGCCGACACCGAGCGGCTGATCGGTGGCGCGGGCCGTCAGCAGAGCCGCGGCAAGACCCCGGTTCCGGGGCTGTCCTCACGGGTCCGGGCCACGGCCAGTGCCGCGGGCGAGGAAGCCGGTGGCGGGGCGGCCCGCGGTGACCTGATCGCGCTGATATCCCAGCTCACCGACCAGATGCACGTAGCCGCCGCGGAGCTCCAGTTCGAGGTAGCGGCCCGGATCAGGGACGAGATCAAAGAGCTCAAGCACGAGCTGCGCGGCATGCAGGCCGCGGGCGTCTGAGCGGCCACGACGGCGGCCGTCCGGATCTGACCGGGGCCATTCCGGGCCCGCTGGCCGGCAGCCAGCGTCGCTGGTACTCGCTGAGCGGAACCGCTGGCGCCTGCCGTACGTCAAAGGTGTGTAGTCCAGGGCGCTGAGCGGTCCAGGCCGCCGCTCAGCGCCCTGGCTCGTCACCGTCCAGACGAGGTGCCACCATCCGCTGCCAGGCACCCGGAACCGGGGCCGCAGCGGGGCAGAACGGGGTACGCCATGGGCAGGTCCGGGACGCGGGCAGGCCGGGTAAGCCGTCTCGGGCTGGGCAGCCTGGGCACCGGGGCCGCGGCGCTCGTCCTGACCGCCTGCGGTAGCCAGCTGGCCAGCCCATCTGGTGCCACCCAGCCCGCCCGGCCGAGCCAGGGCGGCGGGACCGCCCCCGCGCTGGAGGGCAGGACAGGCCGCAGCGGGCTGTGCTCGCAGGTGCCCGCGGTCACCAAGCTGGCGGTCAGCCGGACCGTCGCGCTGCCCGGCAACCACCTGCACTTCGCGTTCCCGGCCGGGGTCACGGTGACCAGCCCGGCCGAGGCCCGCGCGGTGGCCAGGGCGCTGTGCGCGCTGCCGGTCATGCCCAGCGCCCCGATGCCCTGCCCGATGGACCAGGGCGTCAGCTACCGGCTGGATTTCGCGGCCGGCCGGACCAGCTTCCCGGGGACCAGGGCGGCGGCCGGTGGCTGCAACCCGGTGACCGGGGCCGGGCCGGTGCGCCGGGCCGGTTCGGCCGGATTCTGGACCGTGCTGGGCCATGCCATCGGCCTCAAGCGCGCCGCCGGATCGGCCCTGCGCGGGACCAGCCTGGCCGGTTGAGCCGGACCCGCTGGTAGGTTCGCTGAGCAATAGCGGTCCGGTGGGTACCGGCGGCCCCGATCGTGGCCGCGGCGCCGGGCCCGCCCCGCACCGACCGGCCGGAAGGGCGTGCATGACCTGGGTGCTGTTCGATTACGGCGGCGTGCTGTGCTATCCGCAATCAGCGCATGACCGCGACCGGCTGGCCAGCGCCGCGGGCGCCCCGGCGGCCGGTTTCGACGCCGCTTACTGGCACTACCGGCTGGACTATGACCGGGCGGTGCTGGATACCACGGCGTACTGGCAGCAGGTGGCCGCCTGGCTCGGCACCCGGTTCACCGGTCCGCAGATCGCGGAACTGAGCCGGCTGGATACCGAGTCCTGGCTGCACCTCCAGCCCGCCTCGGTGGACCTGGCCGCTGGGCTGGCCGCGGCGGGCCACCGGCTGGCCGTGCTGTCCAACGCGCCCGAGGACGTGGCGCTGGCCGTGCCGGAACTGCCGATGGCTGCCTACTTCGAGCACCTGCTGTTCAGCTGCTTCCTGAAGACCGCCAAGCCGGAGCCGGACTGCTTCCGGGCCGCGCTGGGGGTGCTCGGTGCCGGCCCCTCCGACGTGGTATTCCTCGACGACCGGGCGGACAATGTGGCGGCCGCTGCCGCGCTGGGCATCCGCAGCCTGCGGTTCACCGATGCGGCCGCGGCCCGGGCTGGGCTGGCCGCGTGCGGTGTCGCCGGAGTCACGGAATAGTCACTGAGCCGGGGGCTATAGCTGGCTTTTGCTGCCTTTGCCGGATTTTTCCAGGCCCCGGGCCGGTAGCTGAGTAGCCGGCGCGAAAACCCTCAGCGTAGTGTCCTAGTTGTGTTGGCCAGCCTGGTGGCCGCGGTGGTGGCTGCCTTTTGCTATGGGATCGCCGCCGTCATGCAGGCCGTGGCGGTGCGCGCGGCCAGCCGCCGTTCCGCGGACCGCCCCCAGCCGTCGGCCGCCCTGGGCCGGGTCGATCCCGGCCTGGTCGTGCGGTTGCTGCGGCAGTGGCGTTTCCTGGCCAGCCTGGGCCTGGACATGGTCGGTTTCCTCGCCCAGCTGGTCGCGCTGCGGCGGCTGCCGCTGTTCGCCGTGCAGGCCATGATCGCGGGCAACCTGGCGGTGACTGCGGTGCTGGCCGCCTGGCTGATCCACGTCGAGCTGGCCTGGCGGGAATGGCTGGCGGTGGGTGGGGTCGTCGTCGGCGTCGGGCTGCTCGGCACGTCGGCCGGCGCCCAGGGCGCCACCGGCGTCAGCGGGCAGTTCAAGTTCGCGCTCATCCTGGCGGTGGCCGGGATCGCGGTAGCTGGCGTGGCGGCCTCCCGGCTGGGCCGGGCGGCCCGGACCCCGGCTCTCGGCGCGGTGGCTGGCCTCGGCTACGGGGTCCTGGCCGTCGCCGCCCGGGTGCTGCCCGGTTTCTCGCTGACCGAACTGGTCCGTGACCCGGCTGCCTACGCCCTGGCCGCGGCGGGGATCGTATCGTTCATGCTGTATGCCACCGCGCTGGAGAGCGGCAGCGTGACCGTGGCCACCGCGGCGGTGGTCCTGGCCGAGACCGCGCCACCCGCGCTGATCGGCATCCTGTTCCTGGGCGACCACACCCGGCCCGGGCTGACTATCGTGGCGGTGGCCGGCTTTGTCCTCGCGGTCGCCTGCGCGGTGGCCCTGGCCCGGTTCGGTGAGGCCGGCGAGGGACAGCGGGCCGGATCCCGGGACGGGGTGCTGGGCCGCGCCGGGGGTGAGCCGAGCACCTCGACCGTGTACTGAACCGCGGCTGCGGGCAGGCTGCGGGCCGGCTAGGTGTGTCCTGGGACCAGGTGATACCAGGTGGCTGATATTCTGATGGTCCGTGGACCGGCGGGTTCTTTCCCGCATCGCACGACCACGGGAGCCTTCACTTGGCTGCGGCACCGCACGCATCACGGCAATCTTCGACAAGACACCTCTTCGTCACCGGGGGAGTTGCCTCTAGCCTCGGCAAGGGCCTGACCGCCTCCAGCCTGGGGCGGCTGCTCAAGCTGCGCGGCCTGAACGTGACCATGCAGAAGCTTGACCCCTACCTGAACGTCGATCCGGGCACGATGAACCCGTTCCAGCACGGCGAGGTCTTCGTCACCGACGATGGGACCGAGACCGACCTGGACGTGGGGCACTACGAACGGTTCCTGGACACCAGGCTGCGCGGGTCGGCCAACGTCACCACCGGGCAGATCTACTCCAGTGTCATCGCCCAGGAGCGCCGGGGCGACTACCTGGGCGATACCGTGCAGGTCATCCCGCACATCACCAACGAGATCAAGTCACGCATCATGGAGATGGGCGGGCCCGGCGTCAACGTGGTCATCACCGAGGTGGGCGGCACCGTGGGCGACATCGAGTCGCTGCCCTTCCTGGAGGCCATCCGGCAGATCAGGCACGAGATCGGCCGCGATCACTGCTTCTTCCTGCATGTGTCGCTGCTGCCGTACATCGGGCCGTCCGGGGAGCTGAAGACCAAGCCCACCCAGCACTCGGTGGCCGCGCTGCGCAGTATCGGCATCCAGCCCGACGCCATCGTCTGCCGGAGCGACCGGCCGATCAGCGATGGGCTCAAGCGCAAGATCAGCCTGATGTGCGACGTGGACGAGGAGGCGGTGGTGTCCGCGGTGGACGCCCCGTCCATTTACGACATCCCGAAGGTGCTGCACACCGAGGGCCTGGACGCCTACGTGGTGCGGCGGCTGGGGCTGCCGTTCCGCGACGTGGACTGGAGTGACTGGGATGAACTGCTGCGCCGGGTCCACCGGCCCGCGCACAGCGTCACGATCGCGCTGGTCGGGAAGTACGTCAACCTGCCGGACGCCTACCTGTCGCCAGCGGAGGCGCTGCGTGCCGGGGGATTCGCCAACGATGCCCGGGTCAATATCCGCTGGGTGACCAGCGACGACTGCCAGACCGACGAAGGAGCGGCCCGGCAGCTGGCCGATGTGGACGGGGTGCTGATCCCGGGCGGGTTCGGCGTGCGGGGCATCGAGGGCAAGGTGGGAGCGGTCCGGTACGCCCGGGAGAACGGGATCCCGCTGCTCGGCCTCTGCCTCGGCCTGCAGTGTGTGGCCATCGAGGTGGCCCGGGACCTGGCCGGGCTCAGCGACGCGAACAGCTCCGAGTTCGACCCGGACACGCCGCACCCGGTGATCGCGACCATGGCCGACCAGGAGGACGTGGTGGCGGGCGAGCGCGACATGGGCGGGACGATGCGGCTGGGCCTGTTCCCAGCCGTACTGGCCGAGGGATCGCTGGTCCGCGAGCTGTACGGGACGGACGTGGTGCAGGAACGGCACCGGCACCGCTACGAGGTCAACAACGCCTACCGGGGTGTGCTGGAAGAGGGCGGGCTGGTCTGCTCCGGCCTGTCCCCCGACGGGCGCCTGGTCGAGTTCGTCGAACTGCCCCGCAGCATGCATCCGTTCTTCGTGGCCACCCAGGCGCACCCGGAGTTCCTGTCCCGGCCGACCCGGGCCCATCCGCTGTTCGCCGGCCTGGTGGCCGCCGCCCGCGAGCGCGCCAAGGCGGTCAGCCGTGGCAGCGCCGCGCTGGGCCACGCCGCGGCCAGCGCGTGAGCCCCGCTGCGCCCCTCATCCCCGGCGAGCCAGGGATCCCGCTGCGGGACGTGCCACAGCACTGGCCGGTGGTGTCCGCCACCGAGGATGCGTGCGGCCCGATCGTGACGCTGCGCACCGACCAGGTCCGGATGCCAGACGGCGGGGTGGTGGCCCGGCAGGTACTGCAGCATCCCGGGGCCGTCGCGGTGGCCGCCCTGGACGAGGCGGGCCGGGTCCTGCTGATCCGCCAGTACCGGCACCCGGTCGGCCGCCTGCTCTGGGAACTGCCCGCCGGGCTGCGCGACGTGGCCGGGGAGCCGCTGCAGCTCGCCGCGGCCCGGGAACTGCTGGAGGAAACCGGGTACCGGGCTGGTGACTGGCGGGTACTGGTCGATTTCTACTCCTCGCCGGGGATAAGCACCGAGCGTATCCGGGTATTTCTGGCTCGTGGCCTCAGTCTGGCCCCGGCGGCTCAGCGGAGCTACGTGCGGGTGCACGAGGAGGCGCAGCTGGTGGTCGGCTGGGTGGCCCTGGACCGTGCGGTGGACCGGTTCACCCAGGGCGACCTGCACAATGGCGTTAGCGCGGTAGGTATCTTGTCCGCGTATGCCGCTCAGCGCAGCGGGTTCGCTGGCCTCCGGCCGGCGGACGCGCCAGAGGACTGATCAGCGGCAGCGGGTCCGGGAGGACTCGGGCCGCCCGGCAACGGGGCCGGGCGCGGGAGTACGGAGAGAGGGCTTGCGGCCGTGAGGGTAGGCATTCCCAAAGAAGTCAAGAACCATGAGTACCGGGTGGCGATCACGCCCGCGGGCGTCCATGAACTGGTGCGCAACGATCATGAGGTGTTCATCCAGGCCGACGCCGGCGGCGGTTCGTCCATCCCCGACGAGGACTTTACCGCGGCGGGCGCGGTCATCCTGCCCACGGCGGATGACGTGTGGCAGGCCGGCGACCTGATCCTCAAGGTGAAGGAGCCGGTCGCCGAGGAGTATCACCGGATGCGCAAGGGCCAGGTCCTGTTCACCTACCTGCACCTCGCGGCGTCCCGGCCATGCACCGATGCCCTGCTCGGCTCGGGCGTCACCGCCATCGCCTATGAGACGGTGCAGCTGCCGGACGGCTCACTGCCGCTGCTGGCCCCGATGTCGGAGGTCGCGGGCCGGATGGCGCCGCAGGTCGGCGCGCATCATCTGCAGCGCGACGGCGGCGGCCGTGGCGTGCTGATGGGCGGGGTATCGGGCGTGTACGCGGCCAAGGTCGTGGTGCTCGGCGCGGGCGTGTCCGGGATGAACGCGGCCGCCATCGCCCTCGGCATGCAGGCCGAGGTCCTGCTGGTGGACAAGAACGTGGCCCGGCTGCGGTCCGCCGACGCGATCTACCAGGGGCACCTCCAGACGGTCGCGTCCAACACCTACGAGGTCGAGCGGGCGGTGATCGACGCCGACCTGGTCATCGGCGCGGTGCTCGTCCCCGGGGCCAAGGCGCCCACCCTGGTGTCCAACGACCTGGTGTCCCGGATGAAGCCCGGGTCCGTGCTGGTTGACATCTCCATCGACCAGGGCGGCTGCTTCGAGGACTCGCACGCGACCACACACGCCGAGCCCACCTACCGGGTGCACAGCTCGGTGTTCTACTGCGTGGCCAACATGCCGGGAGCGGTGCCGCACACCTCCACGTACGCGCTGACCAACGTCACACTGCCCTACGTGCTCGAGCTGGCCAACCAGGGCTGGCGGGCGGCGCTGCGGGCCGATCCGGCGCTCGCGGCCGGGCTGCACACCCACGAGGGCACGCTGACCTGCCAGCCGGTCGCGGACGCCCACCAGCTGCCGGCCACCCCGGTCAGCGAGGTGCTCAGCTGACCACGCTGGCCGGGGCGGTCGACCGGTACCTGGATCACCTGACCGTGGAACGCGGCCTGGCCGCGCACACACTCCAGGCGTACCGGCGCGACCTGCTGCGTTACCAGGCGGCGCTGGCCGCGCGGGGCCGCACGGTGATCGGCGAGGTCACCACCGAGGATGTCGCGGCCTTCCTGGCCGGGCTGCGCGAGGGGGACGACGAGCACCTGCCGCTCGCGGCCAGCTCGGCCGGGCGGGCCGTGGTGGCCGTCCGGGGCCTGCACAGCTTCGCCGCGGCCGAAGGGCTGGCCGGGTCCGACCCGGCCAGCCTGGTGCATCCGCCTGCCGCACCGCGCAAACTGCCGCGGGCCATCGGCGTTCCCGAGGTGGAACGGCTGATCGCCGCGGCCGGCGTCGGCGGGGACCCGGACAGCCTGCGGCCGCTGCGCGACCGGGCCCTGCTCGAGCTGCTGTACGGAACGGGAGCCCGGATCTCCGAAGCCGTTGGCCTCGACGTCGACGACCTGGGCTTTCACGCGGCGCCCCCGGGTCCAGGGGGAGCAGCCGGGCCGGGACGGGAGGTCACCCCCGGCCACGATCCGGCTGTCCGGCAAGGGAGGCCGGGACCGGGTCGTCCCGGTGGGCCGCTACGCCCGTGAGGCGCTGGAGGCCTACCTGGTCCGGGCCCGGCCCGCGCTGGCCGGCCGCGTCCCGCCGGGTGTCCGCGAGCCCCGCGGTGTTCCTGAACGCCCGCGGCGGCCGGCTGACCCGGCAGGGCGCGTGGGCGGTGCTCAAGGCGGCGGCGGCCCGGGCCGGCCTGGGCGGGGTATCCCCGCACACGCTGCGGCACTCCTACGCGACGCACCTGCTGGATGGCGGCGCGGACGTGCGCGTGGTCCAGGAGCTGCTCGGCCACGCCTCGGTCACCACCACGCAGATCTACACCATGGTGACCGTGGACAAGCTCCGCGAGGTGTACTCTGCCGCTCACCCGCGCGCGCTGGGCTAGGTACGTCCCACCCGCGTTAGATGCGTCTCACCCGCAAGGCCGTTAGCTGCGCTTACTTACTGGCCTTGGCCGGTGTCCGGTGAGTCGGCTTGATGCCGGGCAGGGCAGGGCCTAGAGTCCGGGTTTCAGCGGGGGCATTTCTGGCCCAGTCCGCCGGGGAGGTGCAGCGCATGGCAGCAGGCACGGACGTGATCGAAACAGGGCCCGGCACTATTGGGCCGACCGGTCGGCCGGTGCCGGCTTTTCCCGACCCGGAACCCTTGCTCAGCCACGGTCCGGCCCGGGTGGTCGCGGTCTGCAACCAGAAGGGCGGGGTCGGCAAGACGACCACGACGATCAACCTGGGTGCGGCGCTCTCCGAGCAGGGCCGCCGGGTGCTGCTGGTGGACTTCGACCCGCAGGGCGCGCTGTCGGTCGGCCTGGGCATTCAGCCGCATGAGCTGGACTACACGGTCTACAACCTGCTGATGGAGCGCGGGGTCAGCGCGCCCGATGTGGTCATCAAGACCAACATGGCCGGCATGGACCTGCTGCCCAGCAACATCGACCTGTCCGGGGCCGAGGTCCAGCTGGTGCATGAGGTCGGCCGGGAGTTCGTACTGGGCGGGGTGCTCGAGCCGGTGCTGCCCAATTACGACATCGTCCTGATCGACTGCCAGCCGTCCCTCGGCCTGCTCACGGTGAACGCCCTGGCCTGCTCGGCCGGGGTGCTGGTGCCGCTGGAGTGCGAGTACTTCGCCATGCGCGGGGTGGCCCTGCTGCTGGAGACCATCGACAAGGTGTCCAGCCGGCTAAACCCGCGGCTGGGCATCGACGGGCTGCTCGCCACCATGTACGACTCGCGGACGCTGCATTCCCGCGAGGTCCTCGCTGAGGTCGTGAAGGGGTTCGGGGACAAGGTCTACCACACGGTCATCAACCGCACCGTGCGCTTCCCCGACGCCACCGTGGCCGGCGAGCCGATCACCAGCTTCGACCCGTCGTCCACCGGGGCGAACTCCTACCGGGTGCTGGCCAAGGAGGTCCTGGAGCGGTGGCGGCAGGCCGACCACGCGGATCTCGCACCCGGCGGGTAAGCCTGCCGGGCGTCGCCGAGCTGCTCCGCCCGGCTACCGTCGGCCCCCACGCCCACGGCGGGCGGCCGGCGAGCGGCCGTGAGGCCCATCCGCAGAAGATCACTGTCTACCTGTCCGCGGCCGAACTCCTCGATCTCGAGCGGGCCCGGCTGGCGCTGCGCGGTTACGGGATCCCGGTAGACCGTGGCAGGCTGGTGCGTGAGGCTGTTGCCGTGCTGCTCGCCGATCTCGACGCGCACGGGGAGGCGAGCCTGCTGGCTGGGCGATTGCGGGACACGACGTGAGGTGGCTGCGGGCAGGTGCAGACGAGTGAGCCGGGCGGTGGCGGCTGAGCCGGGCAGCGAGGCGCCCCAGGGCAGCGGCCCGGCCGGGTTCGAGGTGCATCTCGCTGTCTTCGAGGGCCCGTTCGACCTGCTGCTCGGCCTGATCTCCAAGCACAAGCTGGATATCACCGAGGTCGCGCTGTCCCAGGTGACCGACGAGTTCATCGCCTACATCCGGGCCCGGGCCGACGGCTGGGACCTGGACCAGGCGAGTTACTTCCTGCTGGTCGCGGCGACGCTGCTCGACCTCAAGGCGGCCCGGCTGCTGCCCAGCGGCGAGGTCGAGGATGAGGAGGACCTCGCCCTGCTCGAAGCCCGTGACCTGCTGTTCGCCCGCCTGCTGCAATACCGGGCCTACAAGGAGGTCGCGGCGGTGTTCGCGGGCCGGATGACGGTCCAGGGCCGCCGGTTCGCCCGGCGGGTGCCAATGGAGCCACAGTTCGCCGAGCTGCTGCCCGAGGTCCTGCTCGGCCTGGGCGCGGCCGAGTTCGCTGCGATCGCCGCGCGCACGCTGGCCCCGCGCCCGGCGCCGGTGGTGTCCACCGACCATCTGCACGTGCCGCAGACGACCGTCCGCGAGCAGGTGGCCATCCTGGCCGGGCGGCTCAGCCGGGTGGGCCGGGCGACGTTCCGCCGGCTGTCGGCTGACTGCTTGGGCACGTACGAGATCGTGGCCAGGTTCCTCGCGCTGCTGGACCTGTACCGGGAGGGCAGCGTCTCTTTCGACCAGGTCACCCCGCTCGGCGAGCTGTACGTGACCTGGATTCCCGGGGAGCAGGCCGGGCCCGGAGGGGCGGAGCCCAGTCCAGCCAGGAGAGAAACGGATGAGCATGAGTGACGCGGCCGGCCCGGCGCCGGACGGCCAGGAGGGCGGACCGGGCCTGCGGTCCTGCCTGGAGGCGATCTTGCTGGTGGTGGACGAGCCGGTGCCCGAGATCGTCATCGCCCAGGTGCTGGAACGGCCCCGGGAGCGAGGTGGTGGCCGCCCTGCGCGAGCTGGCCGCCTCGTATGACGCGGAACAGCGCGGGTTCGACCTGCGTGAGGTGGCTGGCGGCTGGCGGTTCTATACCCGGGCCGAATGCGCCCCGGTGGTGGAGCGCTTCGTCCGGGACGGCCAGGAGGTCCGGCTCACCCAGGCCGCGCTGGAGACGCTGGCCGTGGTGGCCTACCGCCAGCCGGTGAGCCGGGCCCGGGTCTCCGCGGTGCGCGGCGTCAACTGCGACAGCGTGCTGCGTACGCTCACCCTGCGCGGCCTGGTGGAGGAGTCGGGTACCGACGCCGAGACCGGGGCTATCCTCTACCGGACGACCGGGTATTTCCTGGAGCGGCTCGGGCTGGCCAGCCTGGCGGAACTTCCGGAACTCGCGCCGTTCCTGCCCGAGCATGTCGAGGACGTTGAGGATGCTGTCGATGAGCGCCAGGAGTCGTGATGGTGCCGAGGACGCTGACAACGGCCGGGACAGCCTGACCGATGTGCCCGGCGGGGTGCGGCTGCAGAAGGTGCTGGCCGCCGCGGGGGTCGGCAGCCGGCGGCACTGCGAGGAGCTGATCGGCGAGGGCCGGGTCGAGGTGGACGGCGAGACCGTCCGCCGCTACGGCGCCCGGGTGGACCCGCAGCACCAGGTCATCCGGGTGGACGGCATGCGCATCCCGGCCCGGCAGGATCTGGTCTACCTGGCGCTGAATAAGCCCGCCGGGGTCCTCACCACCATGTCGGACGACCGGGGGCGGCCGACGATCGCCGACTACCTGGGTGATCATCCCGAGCGGCTGTATCACGTGGGCCGGCTCGACTACGACACCGAGGGCCTGATGCTGCTGATGAACGACGGTGAGCTCGCGCACCGGCTGGCCCACCCGAGCTACGGGGTGCTGAAAACCTACCTGGCCGACGTGCCCGGCCCGGTGCCCCGCGATGTGGGGCGGCGGCTGCTCAGCGGGGTGGAGCTGTCCGACGGGGTGGCCAGCGCGGACAAGTTCCGGGTGGTGGAGCGCGCGGGCTCCCGGGCACTGGTGGAGATCACCCTGCACGAGGGGCGCAAGCACGTCGTGCGCCGGATGCTCGCGGAAGTCGGCCACCCGGTGAGCCGGCTGGTCCGCACGCATGTCGGGCCGGTAGCACTGGGCGCCCTGCGGCCCGGTACGACGCGGGCCCTCAGCACCCGGGAGATAGGCGAGCTGTACTCCGCCGTCGGGCTCTAGACATCCCCGGGCGGCGCCTATCAGCCAGGGGTCCGATCACCAGGTGTGACAGGATCGTGCCCAGGGACTTCCTACAGGCGGCGGCACGAAAAGGAGCAGGCTGGTGACGGTCAGGGCGATCCGCGGCGCGATCCAGGTGGACGCGAACGAGCGGGAAGCGATCCTCGGAGGCACCACCGAGCTGGTCACCGAGGTTATGACGCGCAACAGCCTGGCCACCGAAGATGTCATCAGCGTGCTGTTCACCGCGACGCCCGACCTGACCGCCGAGTTCCCGGCGCTGGCGGCGCGCAAGATCGGCTTCCAGGACGTGCCGCTGCTGTGCGCGACCGAGATCGCGGTCCCGCACGCGCTGCCCCGGGTGGTGCGGCTGATGATGAACGTCGAGACCAGCCTGCCGCGTTCCGGGATCCAGCACGTCTACCTGCGTGGCGCCAAGGCGCTGCGGCTGGACATCGCGCAGTGAGCGGGCCGGCGGCGGGACCAGCGGGGGCCGGTGCGCCGTTCCCGGCCCGCGCCGTGGTGATCGGCACCGGCCTCATCGGCACGTCGGTGGCGCTGGCGCTGCGGCGCGCGGGTGTGGCCGTCTGGCTGGCCGATGCCGATCCGGCCGCAGCCCGGCTGGCCGCGGACATCGGCGCGGGAACGCTGCTGCCCAGCGGGCCCGCCGCCGGGCACGCCCGGACCGACCTGCCGCTCAGCGTGCCGCCGGGCGGCCGCGCGGACGTGGCCCTGCTCGCCGTGCCGCCCGGGGCCGTGGCCAGGACCCTGGCCAGCGCGCAGGCCCCCGGCCTGGCCCGCTGGTACACGGACGTGGCCAGCGTGAAGAGCCTGCCCGCCGCCCAGGCGCAGGCCCTGGGGTGCGACATGACGTCCTTCGTGCCCGGCCACCCGCTGTCCGGCCGGGAGCGGTCCGGTCCCGCGGCCGCCCGGGCTGACCTGTTCCTCGGCCGGCCCTGGGTGATCTGCCCCGGCCCGGTGACCCCGCCGGATGGCGTCGTGGCCATCGAGGCGCTCGCCCGGGCCTGCGGCGCTGAACCGGTCCTGGCCAGCGCGGCCGACCATGACCGGTGGGTAGCCCTGGTCTCGCACACCCCGCACGTCGTATCGGCGGCCATGGCCGCGCGGCTGGCCGGGGCCGCGGACGGAGCACTGGCCCTGGCCGGGCAGGGGCTGCGTGACGTGACCCGGATCGCCGCCGGGGACACCGGGCTGTGGACGCAGATCCTGGCGGCCAACGCCGGCCCGGTGGCCGAGGTGCTCGCCGCGATCGCAGGTGACCTGGCGGCCGCCGCCGAGGCCCTGGCGGACAGCGCCCGGCCGGACGCGCTGCCGGCCTCCGCGCCCGCTGAGGCCGGGCTGGCCGGCCCGGAACTGAAAGCCCTGATGGCCCTGCTCGACCAGGGCAGCGCCGGGGTGGCCCGGATACCCGGCAAGCGCGGTGCGCCCGCCCGGGCCGAAAGCATCGTCCAGGTGGTCATCCCGGACCGGCCCGGGGAACTCGCCCGGCTGTTCCAGGCCGCGGGTGCGGCCGGGATCAACATCGAGGACATCGGCATCGAGCATTCGCCCGGGATGCCGGTCGGCGTGGCCGAACTGACCGTCCGGCCGGATGCGGTCGCGGCGCTCACCGAGGCGCTCGCGGCCAATGGATGGCCGGTGCGCCGGTAGCATCGCCTCGTGACCGACTGTCTCATCATCGCCGTGGATGGCCCGGCTGGGTCCGGCAAATCCAGCGCGGCCCGCGGCGTGGCCCGCCGCCTGGGGCTGCGCTACCTGGATACCGGGGCCATGTACCGGGCGCTGACCTGGTGGATGCTGCGCCGGGGCGTGCCCGTGACCAGCCCGGACGCAGTGGCTGGCCAGGCCGGGCAGCCGGATATCGAGGTTGGTACCGACCCGGAGCGCCCGGCGATCACCATCGGGGGCACCGACGTGACCGGGCAGATCCGCAGTCGTGAGGTGTCCAACGCGGTCAGTGCGGTCGCCTCGGTCCCGGCGGTGCGCGCCCGCCTGGTTGCCATGCAGCAGGACATCATCGCGCGGATCTGCGCGGCCGGATTGGGAATCGTGGCCGAAGGCCGGGACATCGGCACGGTCGTCGCGCCGCAGGCGGTGGTCAAGGTGTACCTGACGGCCAGCGAGACGGCCCGCGCCCAGCGGCGCAGCGCCGACCTGGCGGCCGACCCGGCGGCCTCCCCGACCGTGACCCAGGCCGAGCAGCAGCGCCGTGACCAGGCGGATGCCGCCCAGATGACGATGGCGCCGGACGCGGTGCGCATCGACTCCACCGCCCTGGACCTGGCTCAGGTAATCAGCACGATCCTGGACCTGGCGCGCCAGCAGGCCGGTGCGGCGTGGCCGGCATGACCGAGCACGCAGCCGGCCCGGCTGAGCTGGCCGACGACGCCGACGGCGCCCGGGCACCTGGGCGGCGGGCCGCGCGTCCCGGTGGTCGCCGTGGTCGGCCGCCCCAACGTGGGCAAGTCGACCCTGGTCAACCGGATCCTGGGCAGCAGGCAGGCAGTGGTGGCGGACGTTCCCGGGGTGACCAGGGACCGGGTGACCTACGACGCCACGTGGCGGGGCCGTTCCTTCACCCTGGTCGATACCGGCGGCTGGGAGCCGTTCCCGGGCAGCGAGGAGGGCCAGTCCAGCCGCCAGCTGGCCGAGCAGGTCAGCGCGCAGGCCAGGGTGGCGGTGGAGGCCGCCGACGCGGTGCTGTTCGTGGTGGACGCGGTGGTGGGTATCACCGACGCGGACGCGGCCGTGGCCGCGGTGCTGCGCCGGTCCGGCAAGCCGGTGGTCGTCGCGGCCAACAAGGTGGATGACACCGTCGGCGAGCCCGCGGCGACGGCGCTGTGGTCCCTCGGGCTGGGCGAGCCGCTGGCGGTCAGCGCGCTGCACGGGCGGGGCAGCGGCGACCTGCTCGACGCGGTGCTGGACGCGCTGCCGGCCACCCCGCCCGAGCAGTTCGGCGAGACCGGCGGGCCACGCCGGGTGGCGCTGATCGGCCGGCCCAACGTGGGCAAGTCCAGCCTCCTCAACAAGCTGGCCGGGGAGACCAGGGTGCTGGTCGACGAGGTGGCCGGCACCACCCGGGATCCGGTCGACGAGCTGATCGAGCTGGGCGGGGCCACCTGGCGGTTCGTGGATACCGCCGGGATCCGGCGGCGGGCCCGCCAGAGCCAGGGCGCGGATTTCTATGCGGCGCTGCGTACCGCCGGCGCCCTGGAGCGGGCCGAGGTCGCGGTGGTCCTGGTCGACGCCAGCGAGCCGCTCACCGAGCAGGATCTGCGCATCGTGTCCATGGTGATCGACGCCGGGCGGGCCCTGGTCATCGCGTACAACAAGTGGGATCTGGTGGACGAGGAGCGCCGCTTCCAGCTCGACCGGGAGATCGACCGGCAGCTGCACACCGCACGCTGGGCGCCGCGGGTCAACATCTCCGCGGCCACCGGCCGTCACCTGGACCGGCTGGTGCCCGCCATCGAGCTGGCCCTGGCCAGCTGGGAGACCCGGGTGCCGACCGGCCGGCTGAACAGCTGGCTCACCGAGGTCATCGCGGCCACGCCACCGCCATCCCGGGGGGGCCGGCTGCCAAAGATCCTGTTCGCCACCCAGGCGGGCATCCGCCCGCCGCACTTCGTCCTGTTCACCACCGGGTTCCTGGAAGCGGGCTATCGCCGGTTCATCGAGCGGCGGCTGCGGGCGGAATTCGGCTTCGACGGCAGCCCGGTGCGGGTCTCGCTGCGGCTGCGCGACCGGCACGGGACCGGGGCCAGCGGCGGGGGAGCGCGGCGCGGCTCACGGGAGCGCTGAGTGACCCGGCGCTGAATGACCCCTTCTGCATTGTGGAGTTTCCCGAGCGCAGCGACCCCGGGCCCATACGGCCACCGGGTCAGCGGCTGGCGGGGGCGAAATCGCCGTGGGCTACCCCGCCGATGAACGCATTCCATTCGGCAGGCGTAAAAATAAGCGCGGGCCCGCCGGGATGACGTGAATTGCGCATGGCCACATCACCGCCGGGGAGAAACGCGACCTCGACGCAGTTCCCTCCGGTAGGGCCGCTCTGGCTGCTCCTGAACCAGGTGACTTGGCTCAGTTCGGTGGCAGGCATGCCGTTCCGGATGTTGCTCATGATACCCCCTCCAGGTCAACCAGGATATCGCGGATGATATCCACCGAATTGGCCGGGGGGGCGCTCACGATACTCAGCCGTTCCATGCTGAGCAGATAACGTTCCACGTCCGGGCGCTTATCGATGTACGTGGCGCTGGTCAGCTGCTCCACATAGACCATGTCGGGCATGTCCGGGTCGGCAAAGCGCAGGATGCTGAACGAGCTGGGCGCGGCGTAGCTGACCGCCGGGAACGGCGTCACCTGCAGGGTCAGCCAGGGCTGGCGGCAGGCGGCCAGCAGATGCTCAAGCTGGCCGCGCAGTACGTCCGGGCCGCCGACGGGACGGCGCAGTGCGACCTCATCGACGATCGCCCACAGGTGAATCCCGCCCGCGGCAAAGCGGCGCTGGCGCTCTTTGCGCAGCACGACCAGGCGGCCCACCTCATCGAGGGAAAAGTCACCGAGGGCCAGGACCGCGGCCGCGTACTCCTCGGTCTGCAGCAGGCCAGGCACGAACTGGACGTCATAGCTGCGTATTGAGTCCGCCGATTCCTCCAGCCCGATATAGGCCTGGAACCAGGGCGGGAGGACGTCATGGTAGCGGTGCCACCAGCCGGGCTGGTTGGCCCGGCTGGCCAGCGACAGTAATTGCTCGCGTTCCGCTTTGTCGGTTATGCCGTACAAGGTGAGCAGGTCGGCTATGTCAATCTCGCGGACCGCATTCCGGCCGAGCTCGATCCGGCTGATCTTGGATTCGGATCCGCGAATCGCCTGCGCAGCGTCGTGCGCGCTGATTCCCCGGGCCTCGCGCAGGCGGCGCAACTGGGCGCCGAGAAGCAGGCGCAGGACTGTCGGGCCGCCGACCGCATCTGCCATCCACCCACTTCCTCTCGGGGAGCGCTGACCTGGCCATATGCGCCCAATTGGCGAGACGGGAATTGCCCGGGGCGCAGTTGCCCTTTTCGCCGGCTTTGGCATTCTATCGTCCGGGTCATTGCCTGGCACCCGGGTGGCGGTCCCGGCGGCTGGCCGCCGGGCACGGGGCCAGCCTGCTCGATGTGGCTATCGGGGCCCTGGCCGCGCTGCCCGGGCCGGGGACGCGGCTCAGTTGCCGGCCACGGCCGCCTCGTACAGCGCCCGCACGGCCCGGCCGAACCGGGCCGAATAGGAGACCGACGGGGTGTTGCCGCCCTGCTGGTAACCGCCGATCACGCCGATGACCGTGCCCAGGCCGGTGGCCCGCTGCACGCGGGCCAGGAACGGCCCGCCGCTGGTCCCGTCCGGGTACCCGCCGCAGTCGAACTCCATCTGATGCGCGCCGAAGGCCCGGGTCCGTGACGTGCAGGTGATCGGCCGCTGCCTGCTGTCCGGGTAGCCGATCACCTGCACCAGGTGGGCGGGCCCCCACCCGGTGGCCAGGTCCTCGCCGCCGGTCACCTCCTGCACCGGCGTGCGCTGGCCCGGCTGGCTGACCACCAGGAAGGCCACGTCGTGATCCGGGTCGCCGGATGACGACCAGCCGGCGTCGACGAAAATCCGGGTGACGGTCCAGCGGCCGTACGGCTCCTGGCTGCGGTGGTACCCGGGCACGAAGGCGACCCGGCCGGGCTGCCTGCCGCTGACGCAGTGCGCGGCCGTGATGACCAGGTCGCGGACCGGGCTGT
This sequence comes from uncultured Actinomycetes bacterium, assembly GCA_963711705.1. Taxonomy (GTDB): domain Bacteria; phylum Actinomycetota; class Actinomycetes; order Streptosporangiales; family Streptosporangiaceae; genus RYN-230. Next base: position 110,402 of record CAVQFM010000008.1, on the reverse strand, counting down.
CGACCACGCTGGCGGTACAGAAATGCCGGCTGAGGTGGCCGCCGGACAGGCTGAACAGGGCACCGACCGCGGGCGTGCCATTGTAGAACCGGCCGTGCAGCAGGGCGGGCGGGACGGTGGTGGCCCGCCGGGGGAGCGACTTGACCGCGGCGGCCAGCCGGACCGCCAGCCGCTCGGCGCGTATCACGCGCGGCGCGGCCACCACCACCGCCATGGCCATGGTGAGGGCGGCGGCCAGCACCAGGCCCCAGGCGGCGGGCCGGTCCCGGAGGCCCGGCCCAGCTGGACCAGACCTCCTGCCGTACCGCCGCATGCAGCCCCCTCCCGGCCCGCCCGCTGGTGCCGCACAACGTTATCGCTTCTTTACATTGTGCGGTCCAGGTGCACTGAGGGCCATAGGTGACAGTTGTGAAGATCCTGACCGGCCGCGCCGGGTCACCGGCCCGGCGGCGCCAGCCGGCCGGGGAAAGCCCAGCCTGGCCAGCGGGATAGCCTGATCGCCCGGTAGCCAGCGGCGTAGGATCTCGGGCAACGTGATTTCCGCCTTATCCGGCGGTGCGTCACCCCCCTGGGACCGGGAGTGGCAAACAAAAGGTCAACAGGGGTGAATGAAGGAGTAAAGGCGTCATGTCCGGGATGGGTTCCACCCTCCAGCTGACGAATTCCACCGTGGTGGCGGCATTTCGCTCGGCCCTTATTCATCAGGGGATCATCGCGCTGCTCATCTTTTTCCTGCTGGCAATGCTGTGGATCAGTGTCCGGGAATGGGTTCCAGCCACCCGCGCCGCCATCCGGCCGGCCGACGGCCCGGCCGCCGCCGAGCCGGCGGGCCGGCGGGTCATCCGGATCGGCTTCGGCGTGCTCTGGGTCTTCGACGGGCTGCTCCAGGCACAGCCGGCCATGCCGCTCGGCCTGCCCAGCAACGTGACCGAGCCGGCCGCGGCGAGCTCGCCCGGCTGGGTGCGGCAGCTGGTCGACTTCGCCGGGCAGGGCTGGGCGTATCACCCGGTCAGCGCGGCCGCGGCCGCCGTCTGGATCCAGGTCGGCCTCGGCATCTGGCTGCTCACCGCCGCCCACGGCCGGTGGTCCAGGCTGGGCGGGCTGGCCACCGTGGGCTGGGGCCTGGCCGTCTGGGTCTTCGGTGAAGCCTTCGGCGGCATCTTCGCCCCTGGGCTGAGCTGGCTGTTCGGCGCGCCCGGTGCGGCGCTGCTGTACGCCGTGGCCGGGGCGCTCATCGCGCTGCCCGGCCGGGCCTGGCGGGGGGACCGGCTGGGCCGGACGGTACTCGGCGTGACCGGCCTGTTCTTCGCCGGCATGGCCGTGCTGCAGGCCTGGCCGGGGCGCGGGTTCTGGTCCGGCGGCGGCCGGGCGCCGGGCGACCTGACCAGCATGGCGCAGACCATGTCCCAGAGCGCGCAGCCGGGGTTCCTGTCCTCGTGGCTGCGTGCCTTCGCCGCGCTGACCGCGCGGTCCGGGTTCGCCGTCAACCTGATCATCGTGGCCGCCCTGGCGGTGATCGGCCTCGCCCTGCTCAGCGGGCAGCGCCGGGCACTGCGGCCGGCCCTCGCGCTCCTGCTGCTGCTCAGTGCGGCCACCTGGGTGCTGGTCCAGGATCTGGGCGTGTTCGGCGGCCTCGGCACCGACCCGAACAGCATGATCCCGCTGGCCCTGATCGTGGCGGGCGGCTACCTGGCGCTGGCCCCCGCCACAGCCGGGCAGCCGGCCCCGGCCACAGCCGGCCAGCCGGCCCCGGCCACAGCTAGCCAGCTGGCCCCGGCCGCGGGGCCGGAGCCAGTTACGCCGACTGCGGCCGTGGCGCCGGCCGCCGCACCCGGGGCCGCGCCCGCCGCGGGCGGGGGGCCACGCCCGGGCTGGCGGGAGCGGCTCGGACCGGGCCGGCTCGCCCAGGCGGTAGGCACCGCGAGGCCGCGGACCGTGGCGGCGGTGGGCGCGCTCGGCGTGGCCATCATCGGCGTCATCCCGCTGGCCGCCGCGGCGGCCAGCGCCACCGCCTCGCCGATCATCGCCCAGGCACTGGACGGGTCGAGCGCCCCGCTGGACTTCCGGGCCCCGGCCTTCCAGCTCACCAACCAGCACGGCCACCTGGTCAGCCTGGCCAGCCTGCGCGGCAAGGTGGTGCTGCTCACCTTCCTCGATCCGGTGTGCACCTCGGACTGCCCGCTCATCGCCCAGGAGTTCAAGCAGGCTGACCAGCTGCTCGGCGGTCAGGCGCGCCAGGTCGAACTGGTCGCGGTGGTCACCAACCCGGTTTACCACCAGCTGGCTTACACCCAGGCGTTCGACCGGGAGGAGCGGCTGGCCGGCCTGCCGAACTGGCAGTACCTGACCGGCAGCGTGCCCCAGCTGAGGCAGGTGTGGCGGCACTACGGGATCGCCGCCCAGATCCTGCCGGCCGGCGGGATGATCGGGCATAGCGACCTGGCCTACGTCATCGACCGGTCGGGCCGGACCCGCCGGGAACTGAACTTCGACCCCGGCCCGGGCACCGCCACCTCCCAGGCCTCGTTCGCTGACGAGCTGTCCAGCGCGGCGCAGCAGAATCTGCGGGCCTCATGAGCCCCCGCGGGCGGCTGGCCCCAGCCGCGTTCCTGTCCGCCATCGCGCTGCTGGCCGGCTGCGGCAGCGCCCGTCCGGCAGCAGCCCCCCCGGGCGGGCCACCGGTCACGCTCTCCCTGGCCACCGCGGCGGGCTATCCCGGGGGCAGCTGGGCGGTGCTGGTCATGGGCGGCTCGCAGGCGGCGCACAACGACTTCTGGCAGGTTTTCGTCCGGCCCGCCAGGAAGACGGCCTGGCGGCTGGCGACGCCGCCCGGGGTGGCCAGCAACGGCGGGATATCGGTCGCGGCCACCGGTGGCCAGTCACTGGTGGCCGCGCTGCGGCCCAGCCAGAAGCTGGCCTTCTCCCCGCTCGCCCGCAGCGCCGACAACGGAACCAGGTGGGTGCAGGACGGCCTGCTCGATACCCCGCTGGCCGCCGGGGTCAGCGCACTGGCGGCTGCCCCGGACGGCGGGCTGATCGCGCTGACCAGGGGGGATGGCGTCGAGGTCAGCGCACATCCGGGTGCTGCCTGGACCCGGCTGGCCACCGCGGGCGCGGTGGCCGCGGCGGCCCGCAGTTGCGGGCTGACCCGGCTCACCGCCGCCGGGTACGCGCCGTCCGGGACCGTGCTGCTGGCCGGGGCCTGTGCCCGGCCGGGCCAGGCCGGCATCTTCGCCGAACAGGCCGGCCGCTGGACCCGGGTCGGCCCGCGGCTGCCCGCCGCGCTGGCCCGCGGCCCGGTCACCGTGCTGCAACTGGCCCGGGCCGGCCAGGCCAGTGCCGCGCTGCTGGTGGCGGGCACCGGCCGGAGCGCGCGGCTGCTCGGCGCGTGGTCCAGCCGCGATGGCCAGCAGTGGCGGCTGTCCGCGCCGTACCCGCTCGACGGTGCCCGGCCGCGGTCAGCCGCCTGGGCCGCCAGCACGCTCGGCGTGCTGCTGGCCGACGGGCGAGCCGTCTCGGTCACCGGGCCGGGGGCCGCCTGGCAGGCGCTGCCTGCGCTGCCCGCCGGGACCGCGGCCCGGTCCGCCGGGGCAGCGACCCTGGCCGCCGCGCCGTCCGGCGGATTCCAGGCGCTGACCGCCCAGGGCGGCCGCCTGTCAGTGTGGACGCTGGCTTCCGGGACTGGTACCTGGCGCCGGTCCCAGGCGATCAGCGTCGCTATCCCCTACGGTTCGTCCGGGTGAGCGGGGCGCCGTGAGCTACTTCACCGAGCACTGGTCCTTCGACCCGTTCCTGATCATCGTGGTGGTCCTGGTGACCTGGCACGAGATCGGCCTGGCCCGGCTGGCCCGGCGGTCCAGGCCGGAGCGGACCCGGCAGCGCCGGATACGGTCACTGTTCTTCTACGCCGGGCTGGCCGTGCTGCTCATCGCGGTCGAATCACCCATCGACTACTGGTCGGACGCGTATTTCTTCGTGCACATGCTGCAGCACCTGCTGCTCATGTTCGCGGCACCCACGCTGGTGGTGGCCGGCGCGCCCTGGCAGCCGCTGCTCGACGGGCTGCCCGGCCGGCTGGGCCGGAGTGCGACCGGCGCGGCGCTGCGGGCAGGCTGGTCGCGGCCGCTGCGCGCCGCGGTGAGCTTCCTGCTCCGGCCGTGGGTGTCGGTGACGCTGTTCAGCGTGGTCATGGTGGGCTGGCACCTGCCGGTGCTGTACGACGTGGCCGAGCAGAACGGGCTCGTGCACATCTGGCTGATGCACGCCAGCTTCTTCCTGGCTGGGGTGCTGTTCTGGCTCCAGTTCATCCCGTCCCCGCCGTTCCGCCGCCGGATGCCACTCGTCTCCCAGGCCGCCGCGCTGGTGGCGACCAACGTGGTCATGTGGGTGCTGGCCATGTCGATGAGCATCTTCTCGACCGCGTCCTGGTACAGCGTCTACCGGCACGTGCCAGGGGTCACCCTGCCGCCGTTCGCCGACCAGGAGATCGGCGCGGCCATCCTGTGGGTGTGCGGCGACTTCTGGGCCGTACCGTCGCTCATCTACGTGCTGCGCTGCCTCATCACCGAGGACGGCAGCGTCACGGCCGCGGTGGAGCAGATACTGCACCGTGGCTCGGCGCGTACCGGCTGGGCGTCCGCCCGCCGCCAGGTCCCGCCGGCCGGGCCCTGACCGGGGCCCGCCCTGACCGGCTCAGCCGCCGTGCTTCTCCAGGTAGTCCAGGTAGAGCGGACGCAGTGCGTCGGCGACGTCGGGATTACCGGAGCCGAGCGCATCGTCGATCAGATCGGACAGGTGGGTGACGTCCTCGGCCGTGTGGTCCGGGTGGCCGGCCACGGCCTCACCAGCCGGGATCTCCCGCAGCAGTTCCCAGAGGAACCCGACGTCGAGATGATGCACGGCCCGGCGCACGGCCCGGTCATGCAGTTCCTTGGAGGAAAGGGCTTCAAGGGCCTCCCGGTCAGTCATGCCATGACCTTACTGCCTGCCAGCCGGCCCGCAGGCCGGGTGCGGACGGTCTGGCTTGCGGATACGGTTCTTTCCTCGGCGCTCCTTCGTGCCGGGCGGTGGAGGTGGCAGGGTGACGGTCAGCGCCAGCACGCAGATCACGGATCTCGCGGTGAATGATCACGCCTGCCTGACCTACGGTGAGCTGGAAGAGCTGTTCGACCTCACGGCCGCGTTCGTGCGCGATGGGCTGTCCGGTGGGCTGAAGGTGCTCTGGCTCAGTGACGGGCCGCCGGGCCAGGCCACGGCGGAACTGGCGCGCCGCGGGGTCGACGTGGCGTCAGCGGTGGCGGCGGGGCAGCTGGCCGCGGCGGGATGCGAGGGCCGCCTGCTGTCCGGCCAGGCCTTCGCCGCTGACCACGCGATGGGATGGCTGGGCGGTCAGATGGCAGCGGTCCGGCAGGAAGGATTTCCCGGGCTGCGGGTGGCGGTGGACATGAGCTGGGCCCTGCGCCCGCTCGCCGGGATCGAGCAGCTGCCGGATTTCGAGGCGGGCATCGCGAATGCGCTGGCCGGCACCACGGTCTCGGTGCTCTGCCAGTACGACCGGGAGCGTTTCGACCCGGTGACGCTCGCCTCGGTGGCCGCCTACCACACCCGCTCGGTAGCGGCGGCGACCTACCACGCCGACGCGGTACTGCGGATCTGCCGGCAGTACGCGCCGCCCGGCATCCGGCTGGCCGGGGAGATCGACTACCAGGCCGAGGAGCCGCTGGCGCTGGCCCTGGCCGAGGCCATCCGGCTGGACGGCGACCTCACCATCAACCTGGCCCACCTGGCCTTCATCGACGCACCCTGCACCCGCCTGATCATGGACGCCGCGCGCGGCCTGGCCGAGTCCCGCCAGGTGCGCCTGGTGTGCTCGGCGGCGGTGGCCCGCCGGTTCGCCTCCTGCGGCGCGGGCGAGCTGGCGGGTATCGGCCTGGTGACCGTCGATGAGCGATGATCCCCGCCGTGGCCAGCCGCCCGGGCGCAGCCCGGCAGGCGGCGAGGCGGCCGCGGCCAGCGCCGCGGCGCCACCCGGAACCGGCCGCCCGCTGATCCTGGATCAGCTGTTCGCCGGGGATTCGCTGTACGCGCTGCGGGCGGCGGTGGCCGCGCACGCCACAGCGGCCGGGGTGCCGGCCGGGCAGGTCCCTGACCTGGTGATCGCAGTACACGAACTGGCCACCAACGCCATCCGGCACGGCGCGGGTCACGGGCGGCTGCGGATCTGGGCCGACGGCGGCGCCCTGCACTGTGAGGTCACCGACGACGGCCCGGCCGCGCCAGCCACCGCGGCTGAGCGGTGGCCTGCCGAACACGGGCACGGGCTGTGGCTGATCCGCCAGGTGGCCGACGAGACCAGCCTGCATTCCGGCTCCGGCGGCACCGTGGCCAGGGTCAGCTTCTCCCTGCCGGAGTAATCAGTGGCGCGCCGGGCCGGGTCGCCCAGGGATACGCCTTAACCGCTCGCGGGCATCTGGGCGTTGGGTGCCACCAGCTTGAAGTGGGCGCCGGTCGGGTCCGCGGCCTCGGCCAGGCGGCCGTACGGGGTGTCTTCGGCGGGCAGCACCACGCTGCCGCCCAGCCGGGTGACGTCGGCCAGGGAGGCATCGGCGTCGTCCGAGCCGAAGTACACCGACCAGCGCGCGGGCTCACCGGCGGGCAGGAAGCTGGTGGCGTCCATGATCCCGGCGAGCATCTCCTCGCCGTGCTTCAGCACCGTGTACCGGAATTCCGGGCTGTCGCCCATCTGCTGGGTCTCCCAGCCGAAAACGTCGCGGTAGAAGTTCACGGCGCTCTGGTAGTCCCGGGTGTGCAGCTCCCACCAGCTCGGCACCCCGGCCTCGGTGATCAGCCCGGACCCGTGGAACTGCTGCGGCTGCCACATGCCGATCGGGGCGCCGCCCGGGTCGGTGACGACCGCCATCGTGCCCAGCTCCCCGACGGGCGAGGCGGGCACGGCGACCTGCCCGCCGTGCGCGGTGGCCAGGTCCAGGGTCTTCGCGGCGTCGTCGGTGGCCAGGTAGATGGACCAGCCGTCCGGGCCCATCCCGGGCTGGCTTTGCACCCCCCCGGCCACCCGGACGCCGTTCTTGGTGAAGTTGAAGTAGCCGGCGAACGCCTGGTTCGGCTCCTCGGCGGCCCAGCCGAACAGCTGGGTGTAGAAGGCCCGGCTGCGCTCGGGGTCAGAGGTCAGCAGGTCAACCCAGCAGGGCGCGCCGGCCGGGTAGCGGTCTCGTGCGGGCATGGTGGTTCCCCTCGTAACTGCGGCATGCAGGTCATTAGTGCAGACGACGCGGCGCGGCCGAACTCACCGGCCGGCCAGCACCCGGAATCAGCCGGCGTGCTCCTGCGCCGTGGCCGGGGAAAGGTAGGCGCTGTCCATCAGCTCCTGACGATAGACGTTTCGCCGGCTGGCTGGCGGGGCCAGCCGGTGCGTACCCTCGTAGCGTGTACCTGCCCCCGCACTTCACCGCGCCGCAGACCGCCGACGTGGCCGCGTTCGTGGCCGCCGTGGCCGCCGCTGACCTGGTCACCTACGACGGCACCAAGCCAGTCGCCAGCCTGATCCCGGTCATCTGGGACCAGGACATTGGCGAGTACGGCCGGCTGCTCGGCCACCTGGCGCTGGCCAACCCGCAGTGGCAGTCGGTGTCCCCCGGGAGCATCGCGCTGGCCATCGTGCACGGCCCGCAGGCGTATGTGTCGCCGTCCTGGTACCCGAGCACGGCGCGGCATGGCCGCACGGTGCCGACCTGGAACTATGTCACCGTGCACTTCACCGGGCCGCTCACCGTGCACCGCGACCCGGAGTGGTTGCGGGACGTGGTCACCCGGCTCACCGAGCGGCATGAGAAGCCGCGGCCGGCCCCGTGGGCGGTCACCGACGCACCCCCGGACTACATCAACGGCCAGCTGCGCGGCATCGTCGGCGTCGAGCTGACCATTGAGACGGTGGAGGCCAAGCACAAGCTCAGCCAGAACCGGTCCGCCGAAGACCAGGCGGCGGTGGCTGAGGCGCTGCGCGATGAGCCCGGGCCGGGCCCGGCCGCCATCGCCAGCCTGATGACCCCGGAGGGCTGACCCGGCTCACCGCAGCGCCCGTCCCTACCAGCGATCCTGGACCTGCGCCCGGATGCGCCGGTCGTAGATGTCCTCGATAGCGCGCAGCACACCGTCGCTGAGCTGTGGCAGCTGCGCGGCGGCTGCGTTCTGCTGGACCTGGTCTGAGTTGCGCGCCCCCGGGATCACGGTGGAGACGCCCGGCTGCTGGATCACCCAGCGCAGCGCGACCTGGGCGGGCGTGACGCCGGCCGGGGCCAGGGCGGCGAACTCCCGGGCCGCGTCCACCCCGGTGTCGTAGTCGACGCCGGAGAAGGTCTCCCCGACGTCGAACGCCTCCCCATGCCGGTTGTAGCTGCGGTGGTCGCTGGCCGGGAACTTGGTGTCGTGGGTGTACCGGCCGGACAGCAGGCCGGAGGCGAGCGGGACGCGCGCGATAATGCCCACCCCGGCCGCGTGGGCCGCGGGCAGCACCTTGTCCAGCGGCTTGCGCCGGAACGCGTTGAAGATGATCTGCACGCTGGCCACGTGCGGGCGGGCGATCGCGGTCAGCGCTTCGGCGGTGGTCTCCACGCTGACCCCGTAGGCCGCGATCCGCTGCTCGGCGACCAGCGTGTCGAGCGCGTCGTAGACGCTGTCCATCGAGTAGACGGCGGGCGGCGGGGTGTGCAGCTGGACCAGGTCGAGCGTGTCCACCCCCAGGTTGGCCCGGGACCGGTCGGTCCAGGCCCGGAAGTTGTCCAGGGTGTACAGCCCGGGATCGAGTGCGACCCGGCGGCCCATCTTGGTGGCCACGGTGAACTCGGCCCCCGGGTTGCTGGCCAGGAAGCGCCCGATCAGCTGCTCACTGCGGCCGTCCCCGTACACGTCGGCGGTGTCCAGGAGGGAGATTCCGGCCGCCGCGGCCGCGTCCAGCACGGCCATCGCGTCCGCTTCGGCCACCTCGCCCCAGTCGGCGCCCAGCTGCCAGGTGCCGAGCCCGATCACCGAGACGGCCCTGCCGGTCCGGCCCAGAATGCGGTCTTCCATGCTCAATGATCCTAGTGAGCCGGGCTGATCCGGGTGAGCTGGGCCCGCGGCGGTCAGCTGGCCTCCTCCTCGGGCAGGCAGTCCCCGGTGCGGGCGCCAGGGACCGCGCCGCCGGTGGCGGCCAGCAGGGCTTCGCTGATCCCGGCCAGCTCGCTCAGCTGCTCGCTGGTGAGCGAGTCGAACAGCACGCGGCGCACCTGCTCGACATGCCCCGGGGCGGCCGCGCTCAGCGCGGCGAAACCCTCGTCGGTCAGCTGGGCGATCTGCCCCCGCCGGTCGGTCGGGCAGTCGGTGCGGCGGACCCAGCCCCGCTCTTCCAGCCGGGTCACCGCGTGCGACAGCCGGCTCTTGCTGGACGAGGACGCCTCGGCCAGCTGGGTCATCCGCAGCGCGCGCCCCGGCGCCTCGGACAGCTGGACCAGGATTTCGTAGTACGCCAGCGGCATGCCCGAGTCACGCTGCAGCTGGCTGTCGACCGCGGCGAGCAGCCCCCCCCACGCGGTCACGAAGTTGCGCCAGATGACCTGCTCCTGCGCGGTCAGCCAGCGCGGCCCTGAAGTGCTCATGCACCCAGCATACCCGGGAATAGTTGAGCGCTTGACAACGTTACGCTGATCGTGCTACTACTTGAGCACTCAAATATGTACGACGTCAATATGAATGGTAGGAGTATCACCATGACGACCAGCACCGCAGCGGCCACCGTCCCCGGTTATGTGGCCGGCACCTGGGAGATCGACCCGGTGCACTCCGAAGTGGGTTTCGTAGCGCGGCACATGATGGTCAGCAAGGTGCGCGGCCGGTTCACGAGCTTCTCCGGCGAGCTGGTCCTGGGCGAGGACCCGCTCCAGTCCTCGGTGACCGCAACCATCGACCTGACCTCGATCCAGACCGGCAACGAGCAGCGCGACCAGCACATCCGGTCCGCTGACTTCTTCGAGGTGGACAAGTACCAGACCATGACCTACCGGTCCACCGGCGTGCGCCCGGAGGGCGACCACTACGTCCTGGAGGGTGAGCTGACCCTCAAGGACGTGACCAAGCCAGTCGAGCTCACCCTGGAGCTGAATGGCTTCGGGCCGGACCCGTTCGGCGGCACCCGCGCCGGGTTCACCGCGTCCGGCGAGATCAACCGCCGCGACTTCGGCGTGAACTTCAGCGCGCCGATGGAGACCGGCGGCGTGGTGGTGTCCGACAAGGTCACCATCCAGCTGGAGATCGAGGCCGTCCTCAAGGCCTGACCCTGGCCAGCCGGGCCGCGGCCCGGCGCTGACCAACCCGCACGGGCGGGGGCGAGCACGCCCCCGCCCGTGTTTTTTGCGTGTGGCGCCGGGCCAGCGGCGATAATGACGCGGGATCAGCCTGGCGCATCGAGGAGGCGCACGACGTGAGAGCCGCCAGCTATGACCGCACCGGTCCCGCTGCCGAGGTGCTGCGGGTGGCCGAGGTGGAGCGGCCGGAACCGGGGCCGGGCGAGGTCCGGGTCCGGGTGCACGCGTCCGGCATCAACCCCACCGACGTGAAGACCCGCGCCGGGGTGACCCCGCGCCCGATCGACGGTTTCCAGGTCCCGCACCACGACGGCGCCGGAGTGATCGACGCGGTCGGGCCCGGCGGCGGCCCGCCGGATCGGCGAGCGGGTCTGGGTCTGGTTCGCGGCCAACGGGCGGCGCTGGGGGACCGCGGCGGAATGGACCGTGGTGCCGGAGCGCCAGGCCGTGCCGCTGCCCGACGCAGTGTCCTTCGATCTGGGTGCGAGCCTGGGGGTGCCCGCGATGACCGGGCACTACTGCGTGCTGGCCGATGGCCCGGTGCGGGGCAGCACCGTGCTGGTGGCCGGCGGTGCGGGCGCGGTCGGGCACTTCGCCATCCAGTTCGCGGTCTGGGGCGGGGCGGAGACGGTCGTCGCCACGGCGAGCGGCCCGGCCAAGGCGCAGCTGGCCCAGGAGGCGGGCGCCGCGCACGTGGTCAGCTACCGGGAGCCGGACGCGGCCGGCCAGATCAGGGCGGCCGCGGGCGGGCCGGTAGACCGCATCATCGAGGTGGCGCTCGGCGCCAACCTCCCGCTCGACCTGGCGGTCAGCCGGGTGGGCACCACTGCCGTGTGCTACGCGGCCGAGCCGGCCGACCCGGTGCTGCCGGTGCGCGCGTGCATGACGGCCAACGTCGTGCTCCGGTTCGTCCTGCTCTACGGCATCGCGGCGGCCGCCCTGGACGAGGCGGTGGTGGACATCAGCGCCGCGCTCCGCGCCGGGGCGCTGAGCGGGCTGCCCGCCCACCGGTTCAGCCTGGACGAGATAGCCGCCGCGCACGAGGCGGTCGAGCGCGGCGTGGGCGGCAAGGTACTGGTCATCCCCGGCTGAGCACCGGGCCAGCCCCAGCGGCAGGCCCGCCACGAAGGACGGGGCCGCCCGCCGGGAAGGCGCCCTACCCGGACGCCCGCAGGCCGGAGAGGAAGCCAGCCCCGGCCGGAGTGCCGATCCCGGTCATGTTGTCGTAGCCGGCCAGCGTCACCTGGCCGGTATACCCGAACATGTTCGGGTTCTGGTCGTCGAACGTGGTCAGCGCCTGAATGCCGCAGGTCCGCGCGTCGCACGCGGTGCCCCGCCAGGCCACCGGGCTGGCTGCGGTCAGCGGCAGCGCATCGTGCAGCGCGCTGGTGCCGGCCAGCTGGTACAGCACCGGGTTCAGGAAGCCGAACGGCGCGGCCTGGCCCTGCTGGGCCGCGGTCACCATGCCCGCCACCAGCGGCGCGGCCAGGCTGGTCCCGCCGACGTCGAACTGCCCGTAGGTCGGCGGCTTGTGCTTCTTGTTATGGAAGGTGAGCACGCCCACCGCGAACCCGGTGAACGGGTCGGCGTCGGCAGCGATATCCGGCGCAGACCGGACCGCCCCGGGCCGGTTGCCCGGGGCCTGGCTCAGCGCGGCCGGCACCACCCCGTCCTGGTAGACCGGCTCGGCCCACAGCAGGCTGGGCCCGCCGCCCGCAGCGCCCTGCTCGCCGAGGAAGACCCACCTGTGGCTGAGCAAGAAGGACACCCCGGTGGACCAGCCCGTCTCGAACAGCCGGGTGCCACCGCGGCCGATGCCGAGAGTGGTGCCGCCGACCGAGATCGCATCCGGGTCACTGGACGGGGATTCCACCCCCGAACCGTCTCCGGAGGAGAAGTACATGCCGACGCCCTCGGCCGCGGCCTGCACCAGGAACGCGTGCTCGATGTTGGTCAGCGTGGCCGGCTGATCCTCGAACCCGCTCTCCCAGGAATTGGACGCGACCGACGCCAGCGGGTGCTGGCCGTTGCCGCCGAGCACAGCCAGGTCCGCGTTGAACAGCCCCTGCAGCCCGAAGTCACCCTGGTTGCAGCTGTCGCCGCCGACCACCAGCTCGGACGCTCCGGGGGCCATGTCGTACGCGGACTCCACGTCCAGCTGCTCTTCGACGTCGAATGGGTCACCGCAGGCGCTGCCCTGGCCCAGGGACAGCTCCCGGTACCGGCTGCCCGCCGGGGCAGGCATGCCGTTCCGCTTCGCGTAGTCCTTCAGGGTGCGGAACATGTCCCTGGTCAGCCCCAGCTCGACCAGGGCGATCGTCTGCCCGCGGCCGGTCGCGGCGAACGTGGCGCCGTACGCCTTGCGCAACTGGCTGGCCGAGTACCCGCATACCTCAGTGGGGAAATGGGTGGTGCCGAACTTCCTGGGCAGCCCGGTGGCCTGATGCTGCCCGTAGTAGTGCGAGCACGGTGCCTTCCGCCGGGCCGCGGCCTGCCGGGCCGGCCTCGGCCGGCCGATGGCGCTGGCGCTGGGCCGTTCCAGCGGGAGCCGCGGCGCGGCGTTGTCCAGGCCGGTCACCCCGAGCACGCTGCTGGTCAGTGCGGCCGGGATGGACACCTGGCCATTGTTGGCCCGCAGCTGGTAGCGGCCGGCGTTGACCGCCGCGGTGGCCTGGTACCGCATCAGCCGGGTGTGAAATGCCGCGTTGATCTTCGAGGTGGCGGCGGTAGCCCGCACGTAGCCGCGCTGGCCACCGGCTCGTACGCCGGTGAACCCGGCGGAGCGCAGCCACGACTCGACCTTGGCCGCTGCGCTGGCCGGTGCGCCGAACCGGGAGGCATACGCCCGGGGGCTCAGGTAGTGCCGGAAGGAGGAGCTGCCCGGCGTGCTTACCGCGCTGGCATAGCTCTCGGCCGCGGCCACCCGGGGCCGCAGCCACACCTGGATGGTCAGCCGCTGGCCGGCGGCCACGGCCCCGATCGTCCTGGTGACCCGGGTGAAAGGAACGGTGCTGCCGGGCAGCGGCCGGATCGCCGGAGTGCTGGATGCGGCAGCTAACCCGCTGCCGCCCGCAAGCGTCATGCCCGCCACCGTCGCGGATGTAGCCAAGACAGCAGCGAAAGACCTGGATCTGGACATGGTCCCCCTGTCTGAGCACGTGACCTGACCTGTCCGGGAGCCCGGTTGGCTCCCACTGGATCTATACCAACCACAACCGCCACGAAAGCCTCAGAATGTCCGCCTGATCGAACTGTGATACCGCTGCTAGGGTCGCTGCAGACGGGCAGCATGCACAAAGAGTAGTTAAGCAATTACAGATATGCAGCGCGCTCGCTTATGCCCGGGCCTGGATGTGTGAACGGCCGGGCGGCGGGCACTTGGCGCGCATGCCCGCCCCGGCCGCCGGCCGCCCCCGGAGCCAGCGCCGCGCCCGCCTCACGCCGCTGGTGCTGGTCACGCTGGCCGCCCTGGTGTTCGCGGTGCTGCTGGTGGCGGTCCGGCTGCGCTGGGCGCCGCTGGAGTCGGTGGACCGCGGCGCGGCCGCGCACCTCAACAACCTGGTCGCCCCGCACCCAGCCCTGGTCAGCGTGGTCAAGGCGGTCACCTGGCTGGGCAGCAGCGGCGTGCTGTGGACGCTCATCGGGGTCTGCGTGATCCTGCTGGCCATCCGGCGGCGCTGGCGGCTGGCCGCCTACCTGCTGGTCACCGGGGGTGGTGCGCTGGTCCTGGACCCGGTGCTCAAGTCACTGGTCGGCCGCCTGCGCCCGGTGGTGGCGCACCCGATCGCGCACGGCAATGGGAACAGCTTCCCGAGCGGGCACTCGCTCGGCTCCATCGTCTGCTACGGGGCGATCTTCCTGGTCTTCCTGCCCGCCACCCGGGGCCGCTGGCGCACCGCGTTCACCGCGGTGATCCTCACGCTCATCGCGCTGATCGGGATCAGCCGGATCCTGCTCGGCGTGCACTACCTGTCCGACGTGATCGGCGCCTGGGCGGTCGGCATCACCTGGCTCGGCCTGACCACCACCGCCTTCGAGCTCACCCGGCAGGCCGCCGGGCAGCCGCTGACCGACCCGGTCACCGAGGGCCTGGAACCCGAGGCCCGCACCGATCTCACCCCAGCACAGCCGGAGGGCACGATGAAGAACGCCGCCAGCCGCCACCGCACCCGGGCGCTCGGCGCTGTCGCCGCCGGGGTCAGCGTCGCCTGGGTGCTCATCCTCGGCGTCGTGGTCGGCTTCGGTGAACTGGTCACCAAGTACGGCAACGGCAACTGGCTGGGCGACCACACGATCCCGCACTGGTTCGCCGCACACCGCACGCCCACCGGCAACCACTGGAGCGAGCTGATCAGCACCGCCTGCGCCACCACCGGCATCCTGATCGTGGCCGTGGCCGCGTGCGTGGTGTTCCTCGCGGTGACCCGGCACTGGCGCCCGGTCATCTTCCTGGCCGTGGTCATGTTCGGTGAGCTGGCCGCGTTCCTGGCCGCCGCGGCCGTGGTGCAGCGGCCCCGGCCGGACGTCAAGCACCTCGACCAGAACCTGCCCACCTCGGCCTACCCGTCCGGGCACATGGCCGCCACCTGCTGCCTCTACGCGGCGATCGCGATCCTGGTCATCGGGCACGCCCGCGGCTGGTGGCGGTGGCTGTTCCTGGTGCCGGCCGTCGTCATGCCGGTGGCCATCGCCTGGGCCCGGATGTACCGCGGTGAGCACCACCCCACCGACATCGCCGGGAGCATCATCTTCGCCGCGCTCTGGCTGACCGCCACCACCCTGCTGATCAAGCCGAACGCGCAGCCAGCCGCGGCCGGGGAGCGGCGCCGGGGCGCGCTGCTGCCCGCCGGGCTGCGGCGCCGCCCCGCCGCCACCCCGGCCGGCCGGGGGTAGGCGGCCGCTGCCTAAATGGCCTCCTGGCTGGGGCCCGGGCTGGCTACGCTGGCGGGAACATCACCCAGCGGCCAGCGGTTGACTACCTGTGACCCTCATCGATCTGCTGCCTGGCACAGCCGAGCCCGACGCGGTCTTCGACGCGTTCGCGGGCTGGGCCAAGCAGCAGGGCCTTGCCCTCTACCCGCACCAGGAAGAGGCGCTCATCGAGGTCGTGTCCGGGGCCAACGTCATCCTGAGCACCCCCACCGGGTCGGGCAAGAGCCTGGTCGCCGCCGGGGCGCACTTCGCCGCGCTAGCGGCCGGCCAGCGCAGCTTCTACACCGCGCCGATCAAGGCCCTGGTCTCGGAGAAGTTCTTCGCGCTGTGCGCCGCATTCGGCGCCGACCGGGTTGGCATGATGACCGGGGACGCCAGCGTGAACGCGGACGCGCCGATCATCTGCTGCACGGCCGAGGTGCTGGCCAGCATCGCGCTGCGGGACGGCGCGGACGCCGGCGTCGGCCAGGTGGTGATGGACGAGTTCCACTACTACGCCGACCCGGACCGCGGCTGGGCCTGGCAGGTGCCGATCATCGAGCTGACCGCGGCGCAGTTCATCCTGATGTCGGCGACGCTCGGCGACGTCAGCCGGTTCGAGGCCGACCTGACCCGGCGCACCGGCCGGCCCACCGCGGTGGTCCGCTCGGCCGAGCGCCCGGTGCCGCTGCTCTACTCCTACGTCATCACCCCGCTGCACGAGACGCTGGAAGAACTGCTGACCACCCACCAGGCCCCGGTCTACGTGGTGCACTTCACCCAGGCCGCGGCGATCGAGCAGGCCCAGGCGCTGATGAGCGTGAACGTGTGCACGCGGGCGGAAAAGGACGAGATCGCCGCGCTGATCGGCGGCTTCCGGTTCACCGCCGGGTTCGGCAAGACCCTGTCCCGGCTGGTCCGGCACGGCATCGGCGTGCACCACGCGGGCATGCTGCCCAAGTACCGGCGGCTGGTCGAGACGCTGGCCCAGGCCGGGCTGCTCAAGGTCATCTGCGGCACCGACACCCTGGGCGTGGGCATCAACGTGCCGATCCGCACCGTGGTGTTCACCGCGCTGTCCAAGTACGACGGGTCGAAGACCCGGCTGCTGCAGGCCCGCGAGTTCCACCAGATCGCCGGGCGGGCCGGCCGGGCCGGGTTCGACACCAGCGGCCGGGTCGTGGTGCAGGCCCCCGAGCACGTCATCGAGAATGAGAAGGCGCTGGCCAAGGCGGGCGACGACGCGAAGAAGCGGCGCAAGGTGGTGCGCAAGAAGCCACCGCAGGGCTTCGTGTCCTGGGGCCAGCCCACCTTCGAGCGGCTGGTCGCGGCCGACCCGGAGCCGCTGACCTCCAGCTTCCGGGTCAGCCACGCCATGCTGCTGAACGTCATCGCCCGCCCGGGCGACGCGTTCACCGCCATGCGGCACCTGCTCACCGACAACCACGAGGACCGGGCCGCCCAGCGCCAGCACATCCACCAGGCCATCGCCATCTACCGGGCGCTGCTGGCCGGGGGAGTGGTGGAACGGCTGGCCGAGCCGGACGCCGAGGGCCGCCAGGTGCGGCTGACCGTGGACCTGCAGTTCGACTTCGCGCTGAACCAGCCGCTGTCCCCGCTCGCGCTGGCCGCCATCGACCTGCTCGACCGCGACGCGCCGGATTACCCGCTGGACGTGGTGTCGGCCATCGAGGCCACCCTGGACAACCCGCGCACCGTACTGTCCGCCCAGCAGTTCCGGGCCCGCGGCGAGGCGGTAGCCCAGATGAAGGCGGACGGCCTCGACTACGACACCCGGATGGACCGGCTGGAGTCGGTGACCCACCCGCGGCCCCTGGCCGACCTGCTGGAGGCCGCGTACGGCATGTACCGGCGGGGCCATCCGTGGGTCGCCGACTATGAGCTGGCGCCCAAGTCCGTGGTGCGCGACATGTATGAGCGCGCCATGACTTTCGTTGAGTATGTAGGTTTTTACGGGCTGTCCCGGTCTGAGGGCCTGGTGCTCCGCTACCTGGCCGACGCGTACAAGGCGCTCAAGCAGACCGTGCCGGACGAGGCCAAGACCGAGGAACTCACCGACCTGATCGAATGGCTCGGCGAGCTGGTCCGCCAGGTGGACTCCAGCCTGCTCGATGAGTGGGAGCAGCTGCGCGATCCGTCCGGCGTGCTGGCCACCGGTGAGCCGTCCCGGCCGCCCGCGGTGACGGGCAACCCGCGGGCGTTCCGGGTGCTGGTGCGCAACGCGCTGTTCCGCCGGGTCGAGCTGGCCGCGCTCGGCCACTACGCGGAACTCGGCGAACTGGATGCCGATGCGGGCTGGGACGCCGCGGCGTGGGAGGCGGCTGTCGAGCCGTACTTCGACGTGCACGACGAGATCGGCACCGGCCCGGACGCCCGCGGCCCAGCGCTGCTGATCATCGACGAGGGCGCGCAGGCCTGGACGGTGCGGCAGATCTTCGACGACCCGGCCGGGGACCACGACTGGGGCTTCAGCGCCGAGGTCGACCTGGCGGCCTCGGCCGAGGCCGGCCAGGCGGTGCTCCGGGTCACCGAGGTCGGCCAGCTGTAGCCCGGCGACACGCGGGCGGGACCGGGGATCACCGGGAATCCCGGTTCCGTCCGGCATCATGGCGCTAAACCCACTCACCGGTCGGCCTTCCCCCTGATCGAAGCGGCGCCGCGATGCGACTGATGCACACCTCGGACTGGCATCTGGGCCGCTCCCTGCACGGTGCGGGCCTGCTCGGCTACCAGGCGGAGTTCCTGGACTGGCTGCTCGACCAGGCGGTCAGCCAGCAGGTGGACGCGGTCCTGGTGGCCGGGGACGTGTACGACCGCGCGGTGCCGCCCACCGACGCCGTCCGGCTGCTGGACCGTGCGCTGCTCGGCTTCGCCCGGGCCGGCATCCCGATGGTGCTCACCAGCGGCAACCACGACTCGGCGGTCCGGCTCGGCTTCGGCGCCGGGCTCAGCGCGGCGGCCGGCATCCACCTGCGGACATCCCTGGCCAGCCTGGCCGACCCGGTGCTGCTCAGCGACGCGCACGGCCCGCTGGCCGTGTACGGCATCCCCTACCTGCTGCCCGACGCGGTCCTGGCCGAGCTGGACTGCGCCCGCTCGCACGAGGCGGTGCTGACCGCGGCCACCGCGCGGATCCGGGCCGACGCGGCGGCCCGGGGCATCGGCCGCGTCGTGGTCCTGGCCCACGCGTTCGTCACCGGCGCCCAGCCCGCCGAGTCCGAACGTGACATCCGGGTCGGTGGCATCGCCGACGTCCCGGCCACGGTGTTCGGCGGGTTCAGCTACGTGGCTCTCGGCCACCTGCACGGCCAGCAGGAGATCGGCGCCGGGGCCGGCGGCCCGGTGGTCCGCTACTCCGGGTCGCCGCTGGCGTTTTCCTTCGGCGAGCGCCAGCACACCAAGTCGGTCACGCTGGCCGACATCGACGGGGCCGGCCAGGTGACGGTGAGCCGGCTGGTCACGCCGGTGCCACGCCCGCTGCGCGAGGTGCGCGGGCGGCTCGGCGACCTGCTGGCCCGCGCCGACGGTGACCTGGCCGGGCTGGCCGATGCCTGGGTCAAGGTCGTGCTCACCGACCCGGTGCGCCCGGCCGCGCCGATGGAGCGGCTGCGCGAGAAGTGGCCGCACACCCTGGTGCTGGATTTCGCGCCCGAGGGCGGCCTGCCCGGCGCCGACGCCGACCTGGTGCGGCTGGCGGCGGCCACTGACCCGGTCGAGATCGCCGGGCTGTTCGTGGAATTCACCAGCGGCGGCCCGCCGGACGAGGCGCAGCGCGCCGTGCTGCGCCACGCCGTGGAAGCCGCCCAGCAGGCCGAGGCGGCGGCCTGATGCGGCTGAACCGCCTGGAGCTGCGCGCGTTCGGCCCGTACGCGTCCGCGCAGCAGATCGACTTCTCCCGGCTGGCGGCCAGTGGCCTGTTCCTGCTGGAGGGGCCGACCGGCGCGGGCAAGAGCACGATCCTGGACGCGATCACGTTCGCCCTGTACGGGGGGCTGGCCGGGGAAGAAGCCGGGGCGGACCGGCTGCGCTCGCACTTCGCCGCGCCCGACGCCGAACCGTCGGTCACCCTGGACTTCTCGGTGCGCGGCGTCCGGTACCTGCTCACCCGGGTGCCCGAGCACCAGCGGCCCAAAAGGCGCGGCGACGGCGTCACCACCGAGCACGCCCAGGTGCACCTGCAGCGCCGCGAGGGCGCGCGCTGGGTCAGCCTGACGTCGAACAAAGCCGAGGCGGGCGAGCTGGTCAGCGAGCTCATCGGGCTCAACCGTGCGCAGTTCACCCAGGTCATGCTGCTGCCGCAGGGCGAGTTCGCGCATTTCCTGCAGGCCGCGGACGACGAGCGGCGGGTCCTGCTGTCCAGGCTGTTCGGCACCCAGCTCTATGACCGGGTCACCGCGTGGCTCGACCAGCAGCGCGCCGCCGCGCAGGTGCGGCGCAGGCAGGCGGGCGCCGCGATCGACGCGGCGGTGTCGGCCGCGGCCGAGGCAGGCGGGCTGGACGGGGCGGCCCGCACCGAACTGCTGTCCCTGCCGCCCGCGGAGCGGGCCACCCAGCTCAAGGAGCTCGGTGCCGACCTGGCCGCGCACCGCGCGGTCACCGCCGACGGGCTGGAGGTGGCCACCGCCCGGTCCGCCGCCCTGGCCACCGCGTGCGAGCAGGCCCGGCAGCAGTCGGCCGCGATGACCGGCCTGACCACGGCCGCCGGCCGGCTGGCCGGGCACGAGAGCACCCGGGGTGAGCACGAGGACCGGGCTGCCCGGCTGGCCGCGGCCCGGCGCGCGGAACCGGTCCGGCCGCTGCTCGCCGCGCTGTCCGACGCGGACCGGGCGGTGCAGGAGGCCGCCGGTGCGCTGGGCCAGCCCGGCGCAGAGCTGGCCGCGGCCACGCTGGCCGGGGCGGACGCGGGCGGGGCGGATGCGGACGGGGCGGACACCGCCCGGGCGGGCGCGGCCGAGGCGGCGGGCCGGGCCCAGGCGGCCGAGCAGGAGGCGGCGGCGCTGCGGCACCTGGCCGGGGCCGAGGCCGGGCTGCCGGGGCGGCTGGCCGCCCTGGCCAGCCTGCGGCAGGCGGCGGCGGACAGCGACCGGCTGCGCAGCGAGCTGGAAGCCGCCCAGCAGGATCTGCCGGGGCGGCTCGCCGCCCTGGAGGAGCAGCTGACCGCGGCCCGGCTGGCGGCAGCCGGGCTGGGCGCGGCCCGCGAACAGCAGGCCGCGGTCAGCCAGCGGGCCGTGGCCGCGGCCCGGCTGGCCGGCCTGGAGGAGCAGCTCGCGGCGCAGGACGCGGCCCTGCGGGGGGCCATCGACACGCATCAGGCCCTGGTCGATGAGCACCAGCGGCTGATGGACACGAGGCTGGCCGGGATGGCCGCCGAGCTGGCCAGCCAGCTCGCCGACGGAGTCCCCTGCCCGGTGTGTGGTTCGGCCGCTCACCCCGCCCCAGCGCAGGCCCGCGGCGGCCTGGTGTCCGCCGCCGACGTCGCGGACGCGGCGGCCCGGCGGGACGCCGCGTCCGCCGAGCGGACCCGGCTGGCCAGCGACCGGGAGACGCTGGCCGGCCAGGTCGCCTCGTCCGCGGCGCTGGCCGGCGGCGGGACCGCGGCCGGGCTGGCCGCCGAAGCCGCCGCGCTGGCCGGGCAGGCCGCCGTGGCCGAGCAGGCCGCCGCGGACGCCGACCGGCTGGCCGCCGAGCTGGCCGGTGGCCGCGCCGAGCAGGAGCGGGTCAGCGCCGAGCTGCGCGATGCCGCGGCCGCCGCGGCGGCATCGCAGGCCCAGGCGGCCACGGCCGGCGAGGAGGTGACCGCGCTGCAGCAGGAACTGGCCACCGCCGCCCAGGGACACCCGTCAGTGGCCGCCCGGCAGGCGGCACTGCGCGAGGCGGCGGATGCGGACCACCGCCTCGGGGCAGCGCTGGACACGCTGGCCACGGCGCGCGGCGAGCAGGCCAGGGCCCAGGCCCGGGCGGGCCAGGAAGCCCAGGCCCGCGGGTTTGACCACCCGGATCAGGCGAGTGCGGCGCTGCTCAGCCCGGCGCGGCAGGACGAGCTGGCCGCCCAGGTGGCCGCGTGGACCGAGACGCTGGCCGGGCTGCGTACCGCGCTCGCGGCCGGTGAATTCGCCGGGCTGGACCCGGCCCGGGCCGGCCAGGTGCACGCGGCCGCCCGCGCCGCCGCCGGCGCGCTGGCCGAGGCCGGGGCGGCCGAGCGCGAGGCGCGCGTCGCCCACCAGGGCTGGACCACGAAGGCGGACCGGCTGGAGCAGCGGCTGGCCGAGCTGGCCGCGGCCCAGCACGAGGCGGACCGGCTGGACGAGGAGACCGCGCCGGTCATCAGCCTGGCCGGGCTGGCCAAGGGCATGGAAGGCCAGCGCCGGGTGGCGCTGACCACGTACGTGCTGCGGCACTGGTTCGGGCAGGTGGTCGCGGCGGCCAACGTGCGGCTGGCCGCGATGTCCGCGGGCCGCTACGAACTGCGGCGCACCGACGAGGCGGCCAGCAAGCGGGAGCGCACCGGGCTGACGCTGGCCGTCATCGACCGGCACACCGGGGCGGAACGCAGCCCGCGGTCGCTGTCCGGCGGGGAGACGTTCTACACTTCGCTGGCGCTGGCCCTCGGGCTGGCCGACGTGGTCAAGGCCGAAGCCGGCGGCGTGGACCTGGACACCCTGTTCATCGACGAGGGATTCGGCACCCTGGACGCGGACACCCTCGACCAGGTGATGACGGTCATCGATGACCTGCGGGAGCGGGGCCGGGCGGTCGGCATCGTCAGCCACGTGACCGACCTGAAGGACCGGATAGCCGAACGGCTCGAGGTGCGCCGCCTGGCCGACGGCTCCTCCGCGGTCCGGGTCATCGCCTGATCCCGGCGGCCACGCCGCGGCCCGCTGGCCCCGCCGTGCGTCGCCCGGCGACCCGGCCGCGCGGGCCCGCTTTCGTCCCCGCTCAGCGGAACTGGCGGCCCGCCGCGGGCGGGGTCACCGTGACCCGGGCGGTGGCCCGGCCCAGATCCGGATGGGTGGCCGTGACCAGCACCTCGCCGGTCAGCCCCGGCTGCGATCGCAGGAACGCCCCGCCGACCGGCCCGTAGCGGGCGAACCGGAACGGGTTGTCGCCGATGAGCGTGGCCGGCCCGGCCACCGCCAGGGTGACCTGGCCGGTGACATGCGGGCGCTGGTTTCCGTAGGCGTCCACCGCGCGGAACGTGATCCGGGTGGCGTCTGACCCGTCCGCCTCGATCGAGCTGTCCGCCGCCGCCAGGTCGAGCCGGTCCCGCGCCGTGTCCGCTGACATCGTGGCCGCCGCCACCAGCTGCCCGCCGAGGTAGCCGTCGATGCGCAGCTCGGGGCGGCGCGCACCGTCCACGGTGAGGTCGGCGCAGACCGGGGGATAGGCCAGGTGCCGGAAGGCCGCCCGGTCCGGGCGCCCGGTGACCAGGTGCCGGCCGCCCACGTAGATCTCCAGCCGGTCGCAGTTCGTGGCGATCATGGCCTGCCGGCCGGGGCCGCGCGGCGGTGACCCGGGCCCGAAGTCCCAGAAGAACACGGGCAGGATCACCGGGCGGACCCGGGGATCGACCTGCGCGCGGTAGACCGCCGCCCCGGGCTTGGGCACCCGGAACGTGTCGGTCACCCCGGGTGTCTTCAGCCCGTGCCACACCCGGCCGCCGCCGTTGAGCGAGGCGTAGTCGATGGCGGCCCAGCCGAGCAGCCCGGCGTAGCCGGCCTCACCCCGGGCGATGTCGTGGACCTGGGCGTGCATCCGGGCCTGGGCCGCGAGGGTGGTGCCCGGGTCGGTCCACCGGTACCTGGGCGGGCCGTCCAGCGCCCCGACCGCCTCGCTGACCAGGTAGGGGAGGCCGGGCAGCGGCCGTTTCAGCCGGGCCCGGCCGCGCCGGGAGTGGTAGTCGTTGTACGCGAACACGTCTTCCGCCCAGCCGGCCCGCGAGCGGCGGTTCATCGCCCCGGTGGACGGCCTGCTGCCGTCCAGCTCACGGGCGAGCCGCCGGGACCGCGCGTACAGGGCGGGGTAGCTGGCGGTCTCGTTGAGCCGGGTGCCCCACATGATCACCGAGGGCCGGTGGCGGTCCCGGGTCACCAGGTCCGCCGTATTGGCCAGCATGAGGTCCTGCCAGGCCGCGCCGCCCACGTACTGCCAGCCCGGCGGCTCGGCCCAGACCATCAGGCCGATCTCGTCACAGGCATCGAGGAAGTGCGGTGACTGCGGATAGTGCGAGCAGCGCACCATGTTGCAGTTCAGCTCGTATCGGAGCAGCTCGGCGTCGGCCCGCTGCAGCCGGGCCGGGGCGGCCATGCCGAGGTAGGGGAACAGCTGGTGCCGGTTCAGCCCGAACAGCGGCAGCCGCTGCCCGTTCAGGTAGAAACCCTCCGGCCGGAAGACCGCGTCGCGGAACCCGGTGCTGGTGTGCACGGTGTGCCGGTCCGTGTCACCGGCCGACAGCGTCGTGCGGATGGTGTAGAGCCGGGGGGTGTCCGGCGACCAGAGCCCGACCTCGGGCAGGCCGGTGAGCCGCAGCCTGGCCACCGCCGGGCCGGCGGCCGCGCCGGTGACCGTGGTGGTGGCGCGGGCCAGGACGGCCTCCCCGCGCGGCTCACCGCCGAGCAGCTCGGCGGTGATCCGCACCGGCCCGGCGGGCACGGTGGCGGCGTCGACGGTGGCCTCGACGTCAACCGCCCGGTCCGCGGTCAGCACGCCGGCCGGCCAGGCGGATACGCCGGACAGGAACAGTTCGGGCACCACCCGCAGCCTGACGTCCCGGTAGATACCGCCGGGCTGCAGGAAGTCGACGGCCGCGGCCCCGGCGGCGGCGCCGTCCGGGGGTACCGGCAGCCACCGGGCGTCCACGATGACCGCGAGCACGTTGCCGCCCTCGGCCAGGGAGCCGGTCAGC
The DNA here is from genome assembly GCA_963711705.1 of uncultured Actinomycetes bacterium. GTDB lineage: Bacteria > Actinomycetota > Actinomycetes > Streptosporangiales > Streptosporangiaceae > RYN-230. The sequence goes on along the minus strand of CAVQFM010000008.1, from coordinate 86,210 downwards.
TCGGCCGACCAGGGCAGGTAGCCGCCCTGGTGCAGGCCGGCCGGGCGGCCGTTCAGCAGCACGGCCGCGCTGACCAGCACGCCGTCGAAGTCCACGAATACCCGGCTGCGTGCGCCGGATGCGCCGCCCGCCTGGCCGGCGCCGCCCGGCCAGCCGAAGTGCTTGCGGTAGATCCAGACCTGCTGCCAGCTGGCCGGATCCCAGTCGCCCCAGGACAGCGCGGTGACCGTGTGCGGCAGGGTGACCGGGGTGAAGCCGCTGTCGTCGTAGCCCGGCTCGGCCGCCCCGGCCCGGTACCGGCCACCGAACAGCCAGCCCTGGTTGAAGTCGTAGCTGCGCGCGTCCACCAGGCCATCTTGACATGCCCGTACGTCCGTGTGACTATACGGATATACGGAGGTGGATCGATGTCGCCACGCGACCATGACCATCCGGTCAGCGGGCCGGGGGTGGCCGCCGCCCGGGCCGGCGCGCTGTCCATGGCGGACGCCGGGCGGCTGGCCGGGCTGCTCGGGCTGCTGGCCGACCCAGTGCGCTCCCGCGTCCTGTTCGCGCTGGTCGCCGCCGGTGAGCTGTGCGTGGGCGATCTCGCCCTGGTGCTCGAGGTGACCGAGGACCAGGTGTCCTACGCGGTAAAGATGCTCCGGCTGGCCGGGCTGGTCAGCTTCCGCAAGGACGGCCGGATCGTCTACTACCGGCTGAGTGACGGCTTCCCGCATCCGCTGCTTGAGCACTGCCTGCGCCAGCTGCTGACGATCGCCGGAGGGGCGGACCATGCCCGTGCTTGACGCGCTCGGTCACGCGCTGGCCGAGGCGGGCTCGATGACCTGGCAGATCACCTGGTCGCTGATGCTGGGCTTCGCGCTGTCCGCGGTCGTCCAGGCGGTGATCCGGCGGTCCACCGTGATCCGCCTGCTCGGCGACGACCGGCCGGTCACGCTGGCCCGGGCGACCGGGCTGGGAGCGGCCTCCTCGTCCTGCTCGTACGCGGCCGTGGCGCTGGCCCGGTCCCTGTTCCGCAAAGGAGCCAACTTCACCGCGGCCATGGTGTTCGAGATCGCCAGCACCAACCTGGTCATCGAGCTGGGCATCATCCTGGCCCTGCTGATCTCGTGGCAGTTCACGCTGGCCGAGTTCATCGGCGGCCCGATCATGATCGTGCTGCTGGCGGTCGCGTTCCGGCTCTTCGTCCGCGGCCGGCTGATCGCCGCGGCCCGGCAGCAGGCGGACAAGGGCCTGGCCGGGTCGATGGAGGGGCACGCGGCCATGGACATGAGCATCGAGTCACGCGGGGGCTTCTGGCGCCGGCTGCTCAGCCGGGACGGGTACACCTCGGTCAGCCACATCTTCGTGATGGAGTGGGCCGCGGTGCTCCGCGATGTGGTCGCCGGGCTGCTCATCGCGGGCGCGGTCGCCGCCTGGGTGCCGGACTCGTTCTGGCAGCACCTGTTCCTCACCGGGCACCCGCTGGCCGCCAAGCTGTGGGGGCCAGTGATCGGCCCGGTGATCGCGATGCTCAGCTTCGTGTGCTCGATCGGCAACGTGCCGCTGGCCGCGGTGCTGTGGCAGGGCGGGATCAGCTTCGGCGGGGTGATCTCGTTCCTCTTCGCCGACCTGATCATCCTGCCGATCCTGGTCATCTACCGGAAGTACTACGGCACCCGGATGATGCTGGTCCTGCTGGCCATCTTCTACGCGACCATGGTGCTGGCCGGCTACCTCATCGAGTTCCTGTTCGGCGGGCTGGGCCTGATCCCCACGGAGCGGACCGCGGCCATCGCCGAGGAAGGCATCCGGTGGAACTACACCACGATCCTCAACATCGTCTTCCTGGTGCTCGCGGCCGCGCTCGTACTGCGGTTCTTCCGCTCGGGCGGCGGGGCCATGCTGCGCATGATGGGCGGCCGCCCCGATGAGCAAGACCATCACGCGCCCAGTGGCGGCGGCCCCGGACATGATCCTGCTCGGCCTGCGGCTGCCTGACATGCCCGGCGACGAGATGCTGGGCACGCTGCGCGCCGACCCCGCGAGCGCCGGCATCCCGGCCCGGGGGACCGCCAGCGGCTACTGGCGCGGGCAGTGACGGCGGGTCCCGCCTGCCTACCGTGACCGGGGCCGCGCCGCGGGCGGCAGCCCGCGGCGCAGCATTTCCAGGACATCGTCCAGGACGTCGTCCGGGACCTGCCCGCCCGCCGTCCAGTCCGCCCAGCGCATGCCGACGAAGTTGCCGATCCCGGTGTACATGTAGGCGACGACCTCCGGGTCGTACTGCGCGTCCACGTCGCCGCTCAGCTGGGCCTGGCGCACCCCGCGGGCGTAGCCGCGGGCCAGGTGCTCGTAGTACTCACGGAACAGGCCCGGCGCCACGAACTCCGACTCCCGGACGATGCGGTCCATCCAGGGCCGCCGGGACAGCATGTCGAAGAATGCGCGGAACGAGGCCCGCTCGATCTCCTGGTGCGCCGGGCCGGCCAGCTCGATGGCCTCTTTCATCGCCAGCCGGAGATCAGCATTGATCTGCCGCACCACGGCCGCGAAGACCTCCGCCTTCGAGCCGAAATGGGCATAGAAGCTCCCGGTGGCCATGCCGGCCCGGGCGCAGATATCGGCAACCGTGGTCCGCTGGTAGCTCCGCTCACCGAAGAGCGTCTCGGCGGCCACGAGCAGCCGCTGCGCCGGCGACCGGTCATCGCCCGCCGCGGGCTTGCGGCTGGCTCCGACAGTCACGCTGGGTACTCCATTCTGGATGCGCAGCGGGCCAGCGGAGGCCGGTCCCGCGGCACCGGCGGGCCGGCCGCCCGCGAATCCGCGGGCGGCCGGCTTCTCCCTGGTCAGGGCGATGGTATCCCGCTGGCCGGGGCGGCCGGCTGGGCTGTGCTGTAGGTGGTTATCGCCCCGGTCGGGCTGGTATCGGTCACCTGGACCGGCCCGATCGGGACCTGCACGCCGTTCTTGATCATGGTTATCTCGGCGCCGGTGGCGCCATTGTGGTTGGTCGCCGAGTAGGCGTACGGCGTCAGGGAGGGGCCCTGCGGCAGCCCGCCGTTGATCGCGCTGATCAGGTCCTGCCGGGTGGGGTTGCGACCCGCCTTGAGCATGGCCTGGACGAATGTGTAGGCGGCGGCCAGCCCGTAGCCCACGTTGCCATCCAGCGGCAGCTTCGGCAGGTACTGGCTATGGATCTTCGTGAACAGCTTGATCCAGCTGTTGCTGGTGGCGCCGAGCGAGGGCAGGTAAGCATCGGTGATGATGCCCTGGGTCAGCGCGTTGCCAGATACCGTCGCGCCGCCTTTCTTGGCGAACGCTTCGAGCAGCCCGGCCAGCGTGATCGGGTCGGAGCCCACGTTGCTGACCACGAGCTGCGGGTTGAAGCTGAGCTTCAGGCTGGTGAGCTTCAGCAGCGCGGTGAAGGCGGGAATCGAGAACGACACCACGACCTGGGCGCCCTTCGCCTTGAGCGCGGTCACCTGGGGCGCCAGGTTGGTCACCGTCGGGTTATACGCTTCGCGGGCCACGACCTGGGACTTCGGGATCTCCATGTCGAGGCCCTTGACCCCGTCCTGGCCGAACTCGTCGTCCTGGAAGAAATAGCCGATCTTCTTGCCCTTGAAATGCTGCTTGATGTAGTTGCCGAGGATCTTGCCCTCGCGGATGTAGTCCAGCTGCCAGCCGAACGTGTCCGGCCACTTCGACGGGGCGTTCCAGCACTCGCAGCCGGACGCGACGAACACGTCCGGCACCTTCTGGGCGTTCAGGTACGGCGCCACCGCGAGATGGGTGGGCGTGCCCAGGCCGTTGAAGATCGCGTAGACGTTGTCCTGCAGCACCAGCTGGTGCACCACGGTCGAGGTGATCGTCGGGTCGTACTGGTCGTTGAGGAATTTGTAGACGATCTTGCGGCCGTAGATGCCACCGTGCGCGTTCACGTACTGGAAGTACGCGTTCGAGGCGGGAGCGATCTCGTCGTAGCCGGGAGCGGCCACGCCGGTGAGCGGCTGATGGCTGCCGATGAGGATCTGGGTCTTGGTGATGCCGGGCGCGGACGCGGTGAGCGGGCTGCTCGAGGATCCCGAGGATGACGAGCCCGAGCTGCCGCCCGAGCTGCAGCCCGCGACCATCATCGAAATTGCCGCTATCCCGGCCAGGGCCGCGAGATTCACCCGTTGTGCTTTTCTCATGTGGTGCCTTCTTCCTGGTGTTCACTGGCTGACGTATGCCGGCGCCATACGCTGAGCGGCGTGCCTGACGCGGGCGAGGCGGGCCCGAACAGGCGGCGCAGGGCGCCCTGGATGCCCGCGGGGAACACGAGCATGACGACGATGAGGACGACGCCGTAGACGGCGATGGGCACGCTGGAGCTGGCCGCCCCGGACAGGCCGTAGCTGGCCGCCACGTTGGTCAGGAAGCTGGGCACCAGAACCAGCAGCAGGCTGCCCCACAGCGCGCCGGGCAGGGTGCCCAGCCCGCCCACCACGGTGGCGGTGAGCAGCGCGATGGACAGCGTGAGCGTGTAGGCGCCGGGCGCGACGATCCCGGTGACCGCGGCCAGCAGCGCGCCGCCGAGGCCCGCGCAGGCGGCGCTGATCACGAACGCGAGCACCTGGAGCCGGGCCACGTTCAGCCCGGCCAGCGCGGCCGCTACCTCGTCGTCGCGCAGCGCCCGCCAGCTGCGGCCGATCCGGCTGTGGCCCAGGTTGGCCAGCAGCACCAGCGCGATCAGCGCGGCGGCACAGGTCACCCAGGCCAGCCAGCGGGTGGGCGGGAAGGTGGCGCCCAGGAAGGCCGGGGTGGTGATGGTGACCGACAGCCCCTGGTCGCCGCCGAACACCCCCGCGTACTGGATGGCGATCGAGGGCAGCGCGACGGCCAGCATGAGCGTGGCCCCGGCCAGGTAGGGGCCGCGCAGCCGGGCCGCGGCGATGCCGAACACCGCGCCGGCCGCGGCGGCGATCACCGCGGCGGCCAGGAAGACCACTTCCAGCGGCCAGCCCAGGTGCAGCAGCAGCAGCGCGGACGCGTAGCCGCCGACGGCCATGAACGCGCCGTTGCCGATCGAGATCTGGCCGCTCAGCCCGATCAGCACCGTCAGCCCGGCCACCGCCACCACGTACGCGGCGACCTCGGCCATCTGGTAGTCGCGGTAGGCGCTGAGCATGACCGAGATCACGCCGAGGACCACGGCGACGCCCACCGCGGCAGCCAGGTGGCGGACCAGCGTCATGATCACACCCTCCGGGCCGCGGTCGACGAGAACAGGCCACCGGGCCGGACCATCAGCACCAGCGCCAGCACGATCAGGCCGTACACCAGCACCAGGCTGCTGCCCAGGTAGCCGCCGGCGTAGCTGAGCACCACGCCGAGCAGCACGCCGCCCGCCACCGCGCCGGCCGGGCTGTCCAGGCCGCCGATCACGGCCGCGGTGAAGCCGAGTACGAAGATCGAGTCCATGCTGTTCGGGTACAGGAAGGTGGACGGGGTGACCAGCACCCCGGCCAGCGCGCCGAACAGGCCGGCCAGCGCCCAGCCGAGGGTCAGCACCCGGCCGATCCGGACGCCGAGCAGCCGGGCCACGTCCGGGCGGAACGCCGTGGCGCGCAGCCGCAGGCCCACCGACGTGTACCGGAACACCGCGGCCAGCGCGAGCGCGGCGGCCAGCACCGCGGCCGCGGTGAACAGGTCGTTCGGGGAGATGCCCAGCGCGAAGTTCCCGATCTTCAGCCCGGTGACCGAGAACGCCGCCGGGAAGGACCGGTACTGGCCGCCGTACAGGATCCCGGCCAGCCCCTCCAGGAAGATGAGCAGGCCGATGGTGACGATGACCGAGTTCAGCGGCGACTTGCCTATCGTCGGCCGGACGACGCCCCGTTCCAGGACCGCGCCGAGCACCAGCCCGGCCGCCAGGGCGAGCGCGAAGCCGGCCCAGTAGTTCCCGGTTTCCCGGATGACCAGCCACGCCACGTACGTGGTGAACATGGCCATGCCGCCCTGCGAGTAGTTGAGCACCCGGGTTCCACGCCAGATCAGTACCAGCGACACCGCGATCGCGGCGTAGATCATGCCGGTGGCGATCCCGCCGAGGGTGAACTCAACGAACTCCTGCATCGCCGCCTCCTAGAAGCCCAGATAGTGCCGGCGCAGCCCGACGTCGGCGGCGAGTGCGGCGGCGTCGGCGGCGGCGACCACCTTGCCGAGATTGAGCACGATCCCGGAGTCGGCGATGGCCAGCGCGCTGCGCGCGTTCTGCTCGACCAGCAGCACGGTCAGCCCGGTGTCCTCGCGCAGCTGCCGCACCAGATCCATGACCTGCGCCACCATCCGGGGCGCCAGGCCCAGCGACGGCTCGTCCAGCAGCAGCACCCGGGGCGCGGCCATCAGCGCCCGGGCGATGACCAGGATCTGCCGCTCGCCGCCGGACAGCGTGCCGGCCGCCTTCCGCCGCCGCTCGGCCAGCGCCGGGAACCGCTGGTAGGCATCGCTCAGCGCGGCTGACCGGACCGCGCTGCCCTTGCGGGGCAGCGCGCCCAGGCGGAGGTTCTCCTCCACGGTGAGCTCGGTGATCACGCCCTGCCCCTCGGGCACGTGCGCCACGCCCGCCCGGGCGATGTCCGCTGGCTGGCGGCGGGTCAGGTCCACCCCGTCGAACAGGATCCGCCCGCGGCGCGGCCGGACCAGCCCGCTGATCGTGCGCAGCATCGTGGTCTTCCCGGCGCCGTTGGCGCCGAGCACGGCGGTGATCGTGCCGGGCCGGGCGGTGACCGAGACCGCCTCGAGGGCCAGTACCCCGCCGTAGCCGGCCGTGATGTCCTCGACGGCCAGCGCAGCGACCTCAGGCATGGCCACCGCCTCCCTCGGCCCCGAGGTAAGCGGCGGTGACCGCCGGGTCCGCCTGGACCTCGGCGGGCGTGCCGACCGCGATCAGCTTGCCGAAGTCCAGCACGAAGATCGTGTCGCAGACCGACATCACCAGGTCCATCCGGTGCTCGATGACGACCACGCAGGCGTCGGCGGCCAGCTCCCTGATCAGCTCGCCCAGCTCCGGCAGCTCGTTCTCGGACAGGCCGCCGGCTGGCTCGTCGAGCAGCAGCAGCCGGGGGCTGGCGGCTAGTGCCCGGGCCAGCGCCACTCGCTTGCGCAGCCCGTAGGCCAGGGTGTCGGGCATGCTGCCGGCCAGGTCGGCCACGCCCACCCGGTCCAGCGCTTCCATCGCCCGCTGGCGCAGCCGGCGCTCGTCCCGGTCGGACCGGGGCAGGCCGAACAGGGCCGACCAGAACCCGGCCCGCGCGCCCTCATTGGCGCCGACCATGACGTTCTCCACCGCGGACAGGCCGCGGAACAGCCCGACGCCCTGCATGGTGCGGGCGATCCCGAGCCCGGCCAGCCGGTGCGGCCGGATCCGGGTCAGCTCCCGCCCGGCGAAGGTGATCTCTCCAGAATCCGGCCGGACGAACCCGCACACGACGTTGAGGAGCGTGGTCTTGCCCGCGCCGTTCGGCCCGATGATCCCGGTCACCTGGCGGTCCGCGGCCACGCACGAGACATTGTCCAGCGCGGTCAGTCCGCCGAACCGCACCGAGACGCCGCGCACCTGGAGCAGGCCGGTGTGCGGCCCGGCGAGCGCTGTTTGCGGCACCCCAGCTGAATTAGCGTTCACCAAGAAGATCCTGATCAGATAGGCAGCTTCGGCATCTGATGAATCGTGGTTCACTGATTGAAAAGCAGTGCGCACCGGTCGGCAAGACCCAGCACGCCACTTGACGCCGATTCGTGACCCAACTGAGATCCGCGCCGCGCGGGCGGTGCGGCACGGCTGAGCCGCTGGCCCGGCGCCCGCCCATCTCTGGGCAAACCCGGAGGATTCTTCCAGCGTGCATTCCTGGGCCAGACGGCTCTGCTCCCCGCATACTGGGCACATGAGTTCGTTAAGGGGGAGGGACGCCGTGGCCCGCGCGGCCGGGCGGTTGCGGGACACTCTGGCCGAACCCGGCCTCGGCGCGGCGGTGGCCGCCTACTTCGACCCGGCCGAGGGCTTCGCCGGGATGAGCTTCAGCACCATCGGGCGCAACCTGCCGAACAAGGTGACCGCCGGTGACCTGCTGGCCGTGTCGCTGCTGGATATCGTCTGGCGGCCGGAAGCGGTGCGGCAGCTGCTCGGCCCCCAGGCGGAGCGGGTCTCGGTCATGCTCGGCGCGGTCACCAGTGACGTAGACCTGTGGGACGTCACCGATGCCGATATGGCCGCGGTGGACCGGCTGTGGGATGTCCTGGTCGACATGCCGGGCGTGGGCACGGCCACCGCCACCAAACTCCTGGCCCGCAAGCGGCCCCGGCTGTGCCCGGTCACCGACAAGGTGGTGATCCGGACGGCAGGCTCGCCCGGGCAGACCTGGGAGGCGCTGCGCTTCCTGCTGCGCGACCCGGGGGCGCGGGCCGACGTCGAGGCGCTGCGGCCACCGGAAGCGGCGGGCGCCAGCCTGCTGCGCATCCTGGACGTGGCTATCTGGGTGGCCGCCAGCCCGTCCCGCGAGGCGCAGCGGTGCCGGCTGGCCGGCCGCGGCCGGGCCGCCTGACCGGTCCGGCCCAGCCCGGACCCGGTCCCGGTCCCGGCCGGCCTGCTTCAGCCGCGGCGGGCGGCCACCAGCTTGTCCATGACGGCGTCCAGCCGCGGATCGGCCTGCTGCCGGGACGGATCCTCGTCATACCAGCCGACGATCTCCCGGGCCCCCTGCTCGAACGGGATGACCGCCCGGTACCCGGGCACGACACGGCGCAGCTTGGTGTTGTCGAACACCATCGAGTGCGCCTTGTCGCCGAGCAGGCCGGCCCCCCACTCCGGGTCGGCCGCGGCGATCTCGTCCGAGGGCACGTGCACGATGTCCGGGGTGCAGCCGGCCGCGGCGGCGAGCGCCTCGGCGATCTGGTTCCAGGTCAGCACGTCGTCGGAGGTGATGTGGAACGCCTCGCCGAGGGTGCGGGCGTGGCCGAGCAGGGGCACGAAGCCCGCCGCGAAATCCGTGTGGTGGGTCAGCGTCCACAGCGATGTGCCGTCGCCGTGCACCACGACCGGTTTGCCCTGGCGCATCCGGCCGAGCACGGTCCAGCCCCCGTCGAAGGGGACCAGGGTCTTGTCGTAGGTGTGTGACGGCCGGACGATCGTGGCCGGGAACCCTGCCTCCCGGTAGGCCCGCACCAGCAGATCCTCGCAGGCGATCTTGTCCTGGGAGTACCGCCAGACCGGGTTGCGCAGCGGGGTGGACTCGGTGACCGGCAGCCGGGCCGGCGGTGTCTGGTACGCCGAGGCCGAGCTGATGAACACGTACTGCCCGGTACGGCCGCGCAGCACCTCGATGTCCGCCTGGACCTGCCCCGGGGTGAACGCCACCCAGTTCACCACCGCGTCGAAGGTGCGGCCGGCCAGCACCTCCCGCACTCGCGCCGGGTCGTGGGCGTCGCCGTGCAGCACGGTCACCCCGGCCGGCAGCGGGCGGTGCCGGGTCTGGCCGCGGTTCAGCACCGACAGCTCGATGCCCGCCCCGACCGCGGCCCGGGCGCAGGCCGAGCTGATGACCCCGGTGCCGCCCAGGAACAGGACACGGATACCAGTCACGGCCCCACCCTAGGGGGACACCCCTGGCCAGGCGGCCCCGGGGCGGCCGGCCCGGCTGCGGGGCGGGCGGCCGAGCGGCGCCAGGAGACCTCGAACAGCGCCCCGCCCAGGCCCGACTCACCGATCCGCCAGTGACCACCGGTGGAGCCGGCGATCGAGTCCGCGATGGCCAGGCCCAGCCCGGCCCCGCCGCCCGGGCCGGTGGCCCGGTGAAAGCGGTCGAACAGCCGGGCCCGGTCGGCGGGCGGGATACCCGGGCCGCTGTCCTCCACGGTCAGGCTGACCCGGTTGCCGCGGCTGGTCACGCTGAGCCGCACGCTGCCGCCCGGCCCGGCATGGCGGCAGGCGTTGTCGGTCAGCACCCCGGCCAGCCGGTCGATCCACTCCGGCGGCGCGCTGATCCACGCGGTGGCGGGGCAGGCGGCGGTCACCGAGATGCCCGGTGACTGAGCGTGCGCGATGGCCTGGAACCGGTCCGCGCACTCCCCGGCGATCGTGCACAGGTCGACCGGCTCGGCCCCGGGCGGTGGTGGCTGGGAGTCGAACCGGGCCAGCCACAGCAGGTCCTCGACGATGCGCCGCAACCGGTGGCTCTCGCCCTCGATGCGCACCAGGGTGGCCCGGTAATCGCCGGCCGGCCGGGGGCTGCTCAGCGCGATGCCGAGCTCCGCGCCGATCACGCTGAGCGGGGTGCGCAGCTCGTGCGAGGCGTCCGCGGTGAACTCCAGCTGGCGGCGCCGGGCCTGCTCCACCGGGGCGAGCGCGCGCAGCCCGATGACCAGGGAGCCAGCGAACATGGCCAGCAGCAGCACCGGGGCGACCAGCCCCGCGCCGTCGAGCAGCATGTCCTCGGTGCGCCGCTGCTGGGCCAGGCTCTGCCCGGCGACCAGCCAGCCGCCCGCTCCCCGCTGCCCGGCTACCCGGAAGGTGCTGGTGCCCAGCCGCACCGTGGCCGGGTGCCCGGGGGCCGGGACCTGCCCCGGGGACAGCGCGGGAGCGCCAGCGGTCAGCCGCACCGGGTGGTGGCCCGGTGTGACCTGCCAGAGGTAGACCGGGACCTCGTCCATGTCGTGGTCCACGTCCTCGCTCTGGTCGCCACCCGGCTGGGGTGCCCCGGCGCGCGCGGTCAGCCGCTGCGCCCGCGCGTCGGCCAGGCTCTCGGTCAGGCGGTAGTCCACCTCGTTCGTCAGCCGGCCGCTGACTACCCGGTCCAGGATGGCCACGCAGCCCACGACCACTATCGCGACGAGCAGGGTGGCCGCGAGCGCGACCCGCGCCGCGTGCGTGAACTGCGGGGACAGCCGTACCCGCGCTCTGGCCCGGCCCGGCGCGCTCACCGGCCCACGATCCGGTACCCGACGGCGCGAACCGTCTCGATGCGCACCTGGCCGCTGGCCAGCTTGGCCCGCAGCCGGGCCATGTGCACGTCGATCGTGTTGGAGCCCATCGCGTCCGACTCGTTGTCCCACACGTTCAGCGCGATGGCCCGCCGGTCCACCACCGCCGGCGACCGGCGCATGAGCATCTCCAGGATGCCCACCTCGGTGGTGGTCAGCGCGGGCTGCTGCGGGCCGACCCGCACCTGGCGGGTGGCCGGGTCGAACACCACGTCGCCCACCACCAGCTGCGGTGGCTGGGCCGTCCGGGGCCGGCGTTGCAGCGCCCGGATGCGGGCCAGCAGCTCACCGAAATCGAACGGCTTGACCAGGTAGTCGTCGGCCCCCTGGTCCAGCCCGGCGACCCGGTCGGCGGGCGCGTCCCGCGCGGTCAGCAGCAGCACCGCGGTCGGCTGGGCGGTGCGGCGCATCCACTGCAGCACCTCCAGGCCGCTCACCCCGGGCATCCGCCAGTCCAGCACCACCACCTCGTAGCGGTAACTGCGCAGGTAGGTCACGGCAGCCTGGCCGTCGGGCACCGCGTCGACCGTGTAGCCGTTCTCGCGCAGCCCCCGGCCGAGCGCCTCGCGCAGGCCACGGTCGTCCTCGGCCACCAGTACCCGCACCGGGCCGCCCCCGGCTCAGCGGCGCAGCCGGCGCCAGGCCGGCCGGGGGATCAGCCGCAGCGCGCTGGCCAGCAGGGCCAGCGAGGACGGCACCCACACGACGCGGTCCCGCGGGCCGGCGGCCGGCGCAGGGCCGCGGCCACCGCGGCGCCCACCGCGGCGGGCGTGGTGGCCAGCGGCGCCGGGGGCATCCCGGCGGTCATCCGCCCGGTCACGAACCCGGGCCGGACCAGGAGCACGTGCACGCCGGTGCCGTGCAGTGAGTCGGCCAGCCCGCGGGCGAACGCGTCCAGGCCAGCCTTGGCCGCGCCGTACACGAAGTTGGCCCGGCGCGGCCGGATCGCGGCCACCGAGGACAGCACGACCACGGTGCCGTGCCCCTGGGCGCGCAGCCGGGCCACCGCGGCCAGCAGCGTACTGACGTGCCCGGTGAAGTTGGTCTCCACCAGGCGGCCAGCCGCCAGCGGGTCATGGTCCAGCTGCTGCTGCGGGGTCAGCACGCCTGCCGCGGAGATGACCAGGTCCACCGGGCCTTCGGCGAAGGCCGCGTCGATCAGTGCCTGGTGGCTGCCCAGCGCGGTGGCCTCGAACGGCAGCGTCCGCACCCGGCCGCCCAGTTCCTTGCCCGCGGCCAGCATCCGCTGCTCATCCCGGCCCGCCAGCAGCACCTCAGTCCCGGGGGGCAGGCCCAGCGCGGCCAGGATGCCCAGGCCGATTTCGCTGGTGCCGCCGAGCAGCAGCACCCTGCGCAGCATCATCCACCCCATCCCGACAGGCCGCCGGCGAACAGCAGCAGCCAGCCTAGCTCGCACCAGTTCATCAGCCGGTCCCGCGCGATCAGATCCTCGACCGGCCGGGCGGGCTGGTGCCGGGTCAGCCAGTCGAACCGCAGCAGGGCCAGGGCCAGCGGCAGCGCGCTGGCCAGGTGGGCGGCCCGGGTCCAGGTCCCGGGCTCGCCATGCGCCCACAGCAGGTAGGCGATGATCATGACGGCCGAGGCGGCCCGCTGGCTGGTCCGCAGCCAGCCCGCGCGGTACCAGCGCATCACCGGGCGGTGGGTGGCGGCCGCCGGGCCGAGCACTTCCAGCTCGGTATAACGCTTGGCGATCGCCACCAGCAGCGCGCCCAGGCTGCACACCACCAGGAACCAGCCGGACGGCGGCACCCGGGTGGCGCTCGCGCCACCAAGCGCGCGGAGCACGAAACCCCCGGCCACGAAGACCAGCTCGACCACGGGCAGGTGCTTGAGCACCAGCGTGTACAGGATGGACAGGGCGACGTACACCGCGACCAGCCCGGCCAGCACGGACTCGCCGAGCCACAGGCACACCGCCTCGGCGGCCAGCACACCCAGCGCGGCCAGGCCCAGGGCATGCGGGCGGGGGAGCCGCCCGGACGCGACCGGGCGCCGCCGCTTGACCGGGTGCTGCCGGTCCCGCTCGGCGTCGGCCACGTCGTTGACGAAGTACACCGCGGCCGCGGCCATGGTGAACACGGCCGCCGCTGCCAGCGCGTAGCCGAGGCCGTCGTCGCGGCCCAGCGAGGCGCCGGCCAGCGGCGCGGCGAACACCAGCAGGTTCTTCGGCCACTGCCGGGGCCGGGCGGTCTCCACCGCCGCGGCCAGCCAGCGCACCGCCAGCGGGAACCGGGCGAGCGCGCCAGGGCCAGCTGGCGACACCCCGGCCGCCCGCGCGCGGGTGGTCACCGGGCGTACACCGCGGTGAAGTCGCGGCTGGCCGGGGTGTAATAGCGGTTCGGCGGCTGCACCTGGTCCGGCAGCAGGTTGACCGGGGTCGGGCTGGCCGGGTGCTGCCGGGGCAGGTAGTACATGTAGGACATCCAGTCCGGGTTGATGTCCAGTTCCATGCCGGTGACCACGCCCGCGTGCCGGAGCAGCTGGGCCAGTTCCCGGACGTTCAGCGACGGGCCGTAGACGAAGATGACCCGCCCGTCGCTGGTGATGCCGATCCCGGACCGCCACACGTAGTAGCCGCCGCCCAGGGTCGCGCCCCAGCTGGTCTCCACGTTGTAGTCCACCGACGCCGGGATCCGGCCGTGGCTGACGATCGGGTGCAGGTTCTGCCGGACGGCCACCACGTCCGGGCTCATCCGCACCGAGTGCCCCCACACCCCGATGGCGATACGCCCGTTGCGGTAGTACACGACGGACGCCACGCCCCTGGTCAGCGTTCCGCTGGTCGCGCCGTTCAGGTAGAAACCGCCGCCCGAGGTGGAGATCTTGAAACCACCGTTGAACGTGGCCAGCAGCCCGCGGCGCTTGGCGGGCGCGATGTACGGCAGCGCCTTCCAGTGGCCCGGCCCCGGGTCTTCCGCACCCGGGTGCAGCTGGAAGCGCACCAGGTTCTGGTTCATCGACACGATGCCCGCCACGTACGACGTGTAGATGCTGCTCGCGCGCAGGTAGGTGCCGTAGATCGCGGGCTGGCCGTCGGCCGTGCCGAGCACCCGCCACTGGCCCTCGCCGCGCAGCGGGTGAGCGACCAGCGGCCGCAGCGGCTTCGGCGCCGGGTAATCCGGCGTGCTGGCCTGCGCGTGCGGCCGGGGCCGGGCCAGCGGCCCGGCGCTCGGCCCGGTCAGCGCGAAGGACGGTTTCCCGCCGACCTTCGGCGGCTGGTAGCTGACCCACTCGCCGAACGTCACCAGCGGCCCGAGGTAGTGGTCCCGGGCCCACTCGGCCAGCCGCTCGGACACCGTGCCGCCGCCCGGCATGGTCAGCGCATGCCCCACCGACCAGCCGAGCCATCCCAGGAACACCAGCAGCAGGGCCATGACGATCTGGAACCAGCGCCGGGTGCGCAGCCGCCGCCGGTTCCGGCGCCGGCCCGGGCCGCTGCGGGGCGGCCCGGCGCCCGGGCCGGCCCGGCCGTTTCGGGCAGCCCCGTCCGGGCCGCCGTCCGGGCCAGTGGCCGGGCCGGGCAGGCCGAGCCCAGGATCGCGCCGGGACGACGCCGGTCGTGGCACCCGCATTCCCCTCCTAAGCGCGTATAGCAAAGAAAGTCCGTGCCCGGGGGGAGCATTCGCCGTGCTGCGACGGTGCGGGCCGGGTGGCCGGGCCCGCGTCTGAGCAGCGCATATGCGCTTGGCAAGCAGCTTTCCCGGGCGGGCTGAACCAAACGACAGGTCTAGCCAACGAACATGAAGACTTCGTGACGGCGGCGGTCAAGGCCGGGCAGGCGGGCGGTGAGCTGACCCGCGGCGGGCGGTGCCACCCGGGTTGTGGACAATGAGCCCCGGGCCTGTGGCATTTTGGTGGCCTGATCGGCCGGTACCGGTACGGGTGGCGGCGGGGAAGGAGCGCGCGTGGCGGACGACCAGGCGCTGGATGTGGTCATCGTCGGCGCCGGCCTCATCGGGCTGTCCACCGCGATGGCGCTGCTCGGGTCGCAGCCCGGGCTGCGGGTCGCCGTGCTGGAGAAGGAAGCGGCGGTCGGCACCCACCAGAGCGGCCACAACTCAGGCGTGATCCACGCCGGCCTGTACTACCAGCCGGGCAGCCTCAAGGCGCGGTTCTGCACGGCCGGGCGGCTGGCCCTGATGGACTTCGCGGCCGAGCACGGCATCCCGTACCGGGTCACCGGGAAGCTGGTGGTGGCCACCCGGGAGAGTGAGCTGGCCCGGCTGGCCCGGCTGGCCGAGCGGGGCCGGGCCAACGGCCTGGCCGTGCGCGAGATCGGCGCGGCCGAGATCAGCGAGATCGAGCCGTCGGTGCGCGGCATCCGGGCGCTGCACATCCCGGAAAGCGGCGTGATCGACTACCGGAAGGTCGCAGCCAGCTACGCCAGCGTGGTGGCCAGCCGGGGTGGCACCGTGCGCTGCGGGCACGGGGTGCGCTCGCTCACCCAGGCCAACGGCGGGTGGGAGGTGCAGACCGACGCGGGGCCGCTGCACAGCCGGGGCGTGATCGCCTGCGCCGGGCTGCAGGCCGACCGGCTGGCCGCGATGACCGGCCACCACGATCACCAGTACCAGATCGTCCCGTTCCGCGGCGACTACTACACGTTCCGCCCGCAGGCGGCCGGCCTGGTGACCGGCCTGGTCTACCCGGTGCCCGACCCGGCGTTCCCGTTCCTCGGGGTGCATTTCACCCGGGGTATCGACGGGTCACTGCACGCCGGGCCGAACGCGGTGCCGTCGTTCGCCCGGGAGGGCTATGGCCGGCTGGCGGTGAACGGCCGGGACCTGCTGGATATCGTGCGCTTCCCCGGGCTGCGCCGGCTGGCCCGGACCTACGCTGGCACCGGTGCCCAGGAGATCTGGCGCGACCTGGTCAAGCCCGCCTACCTGGCCGAGATGCGCCGGTACATCCCGGGCATCCAGTCCCGTGACGTCACGTTCGGCCCGTCCGGCATCCGCGCGCAGTGCCTGAACCGGTCCGGCGCGCTGGTGGATGATTTCCTCATCGAGGAGTCGGCCGGGATTATCCACGTGCTGAACGCGCCGTCCCCGGCGGCCACCGCGTCCCTGGTCATCGGGCAGCACATCGCCGACCGTGCGGCCCGGTCCCTCGCCCCGTGACCGCGGCCCGCCCACCAGGGCCCGCTGACCAGGCCCGACCAGGGCCCGACCAGGGAGGCCCGCGTGACGCTGCGATTCGAGCCGAACCTGTCCATCCTGTGGCCGGACCTGCCGCTGCCGGAGCGTTTCGCGCGGGCCGCGCACGCCGGGTTCGGCGCCGTGGAGCTGTGGTGGCCGGGCGACGACGGCGCCCGCCTGCTGCCCGGGCTGACCGCTCGCTGGGGACTGGAACTGGCCCTGCTGAACTTCGACGCCGGGGACATGGCGGCCGGGGAGCGGGGACTGGCCGCCGACCCGGGACGCGCCGGGCGGCTGCGCGGGCACGTCCCGGCCGCGCTGCGCATCGCCCAGGACTGCGGCTGCCAGCGGCTGAACCTGCTGCTCGGCCTGCGCCTGCCGCGCTACCCGCTGGACCGCCAGTGGCACTGCGCGCGGGACAACGTGGCCTGGGCCGCGGACCAGGCGGCCGCCGTGGGCGCGCAGATCATGATCGAGGCGCTGAACTCGGCGGATAACGGCCCGTGCCTGCTGACCACGACGGCCGCCGCGGCCAGCTTCATCGGCCAGGTCGGCCGGGGCAACGTCCGGCTGCAGTACGACGCGTACCACGTGCAGCGGATGGAAGGTGACCTCACCGCGACGCTCGACGCCTACTGGGAGCTGATCAGCCACATCCAGATCGCGGACGTGCCGGGCCGGGGCGAGCCCGGTACCGGCGAGATCAACTACCGGTTCTTCCTTGAGCACCTGGCCGGCCGGGGCTACCCCGGTTACGTCGGGCTGGAGTACCGGCCGACGGCGGGCCGGGCCGAGGACTCCTTCGGCTGGCTCGAGGCGTACGGCTGGGCCCGGCGGTAAGGGCCGGCCCTGGGCCCCCCGCCGCCGGCCCGAGGGCGGGGAGCCGGCCAGCGGCGGGGGAGCGGGGCCAGCCGCGGCTGGGCTTACACCGCGGGCGGGGTTACCGCAGGCAGCGCTGGAGCCAGTTCAGCGCTTCCTGGGCGACGTCCCGCCAGCCGTGGTCGATGGTTAGCGAGTGGCCCCGGTCGGGGAACTCGCGCAGGTCGGTGATGGCGGGCGAGCGGTGATAGAGGCGCCGGGTGGCGTGCACGATGGCTGGCGGCACCGTGTGGTCCTGGCCCCCGGAGGTCAGCAGCAGCGGTCCGCGGGTCTTGTTCCGCGTGTCGACCTTGGCTGGTGACCCCGGGGTGAAGTTGGCCAGTGCCGCCTCGAACAACGGCTTGCCCGGGGACGGGATCGCGTAGCGGTCGAACAGCTCGGCCGACTCTGAAGAGGGCAGCGCGTTGCCGAACCCGTAGCGGAACTGCTCCGGGGTGAGCGCTTGCGCCTCGTTCCGGTTGGCGGGCCTGCGCAGCGCGACCGAAGCGACCCGCAGCGCGGACACCGGCAGGTTGAGCACCCCTTTGATGGGGGCCGGGTCGATGGCCACCGCCGCCACCGCCAGTTCTTCCCCGAGCAGCCGCTGCACGATCAGCCCGCCGAAGGAGTGGCCGATGACGACCGGCTTGGCCGGGAGCCCGCGGATGATCCCGGCGTAATGCTGGACCACGTCCTCGATGCCCTTCCCGGCGACCTGCTCGGGGTGGCTCCGGGTCTCCGCCACCGTGTCCGCGTCGCCCGGCCACCCCGGCGCGACCGGGGTGTAACCAGCATCTTTGAACAAGTCGATCCATGGGTCCCACGACGTGGCATGCAGCCAGAGACCATGCACGAAGACGACAGGGGTGTTCGCTGGCTCCATAGCTGGTCCTCCCGTTGACTACCCGCCCGCCCATCCCAGCCGCCAGCACTGGGCAATTAGCCCGAGCCCTACCCTGTTCGCATTGTTCCATAACAACACCGGATATTTCCGCCCCGGAACGCGCGGCCGTTGCTTTTATCACAGTTAGCACGGGTTCGCGGCGTGTTTCAGCGTTCCTGTGCATCTGCCGCCCGCTTCCCGCTAGGTTCCACGGGATAGGCGCTGCCCGCGCCATCTGACGTCGGCTGCATCCGCTGCGTCAGCTCGCCGGGTCAGCGCGGAGCTTCGCGGTCAGGAGGGTGATGCGTTCAGCACCCCGTCATTCCAAACCTAAGAAGCCCATCTCCAGGCTTGTCGTGCCGACCGTGGCCGCAGCCGCCGTCACCGGCGCGACTGCGGCTTTTGTGTTCTACCCGTCCGGATCCGCAGTGCCACAGGCTGAACACAGCGGGCTGCCCGTGACCAGCGCGGCGTCCGGCCTGGCTGACAACCGGCTACAGCTTGATATTCACCATCAGGCCGCCTCCCAGATGGCCCGCGAGGCGGCCAGGACCGCCCGGCGCCAGTACCTCGCCGAGAAGGCCGCCGCCGCCCGGCGGGCGCGGCAGCAGGCGGCCGCGCGGCAGGCGGCGGCGCAGCAGGCCGCGGCGCAGGCGAGTGCCAGCCCGACCCCGTCCGCGGCGCCGTCCAGCAGCGGTGGCGACGCCGCGCACTCGGCGCTGGGGGTGTGCATCCGCAACGCGGAAGAGGGCGGCAGCTACGCCTGGGGCCCGGGCAACGGCGGCGGGGCTTACCAGTTCCTGCTGGGCACCTGGGAGAAGTACGGCGGTGCGGCGAGCCAGTACGGCGTCGCGGGCCCGGCCTACCAGGATCAGATATTCGACAACGCGATCGCGGCTGGCGGCGCGTCGAACTGGACCGCCTACGACGGCTGCTGACCCGCCCGCTAACCCCATCCCATTAACGTGATCATGACTTGGGGGCTAATAGATTCACCCCAAAGTCATGATCACGATGGCTGGGCAGCTGCAGCGGGCTAGCTGGGCAGCTGCAGCGGGCTACTGGGCGGTGCTGTCGGCCAGAACCAGAGCCTCGCGGGCGGCTGGGTCAGCCGCGGCGGGAGCAGCCGTGCTGTGCCGGGGCAGGAAGAAGATGGCGCCGATCGCGGCCACCAGCGCCACCGCCGCGGCCACCCGCATGCCCGCGGCCATCGAGTCCACGAACGCGCTGTGCGCGGCGCTGACCAGCTCGGCCCCGCGCACGCCGCCCAGCTGCCGCCCGGCCGCGTCCGCGGCCGCGATGGAGCCGGTGGCCACGTCGCTGACCGCGTGCGGCGCGTGCGCCGCGGCCAGCGCGCTGCCCAGCTTGTCGCGGAACAGCGCCGCGGACAGGCTGCCCACCACGGCGATGCCCAGCGCCCCGCCGACCTCACGGATCGTGTCGTTGATCGCGCTGCCCGCCCCGGCCTGATGCGCGGGCACCGTGGTCATGATGGTCGTGCTGGCCGGCGCCATGACCAGGCCCATGCCCGCGCCCATGATGGCCACGGCCACGGCCAGCGCCGGGTAGCCGGTGTGCACCCCGGCGGTGGACAGGTCGAGCAGGCCAGCGCCCATCAGCGCGATGCCGGCCGGGATGATCACCCGCGCGCCGAACCGCTTGGCCAGCACCGGGGACACCGGCGACACCGCCGCCATGGCCAGCGCGAACGGCAGCGCGCGCACCCCGGCCGACAGTGGGCTGTACCCGTGCACCAGCTGCAGGTACTGGGTCAGCACGAACAGGCTGCCGAACAGGGCGAAGAAGATGACGGTCACCGACAGTGCGGCCGCCGAGAACGCGCGGGAGCGGAACACCCGCAGGTCGATGAGCGGGCGGGCGGTACGCAGCTCCCACCAGCCGAACGCGCCCAGCATGGCCAGCCCGCCCGCCAGCTCGCCCAGGGTGGCCGGGCCGGCCCAGCCGCGGCTGGGTGCCTCGATGATGGCGTCCACGATGAGCACCAGCGAGCCCGCGACCAGCAGCGTGCCCGGCACGTCCAGGCCGCGCCGGCCCGCCTCGGCCGTCTCCGGCACGGTCGCCAGCACTCCGGCCAGGGCCACCGCGACCAGCGGCACGTTGATCAGGAACACGCTGCCCCACCAGAAGTGGGACAGCAGCAGGCCGCCCAGGGTCGGGCCGATCACGATGCCCACCCCGGCCACGGCCGACCAGGCGGCGATGGCCTGCGGCCGCTCCCGCGGCGGGAACACCGCGTTCAGGATGGACAGCGTGGCGGGCATGACGAACGCCGCGCCCAGGCCCATCACCACGCGCGCGGCGATCAGGACGCCGGTGCCGCCCGCGAACGCCGCGGCCGTGCTGCCGATGGCGAACACGGTGAGCCCGCCGAGCAGGGACAGCTTGCGCCCGTACCGGTCGCCCAGCGCACCGGCCGGGATGAGCAGCGCGGCGAAGCACAGCGTGTACGCGTCCGCGATCCACTGCAGCGAGCTGGTGCCCGCGTGCAGCACCCGGGCCAGCGTGGGCAGCGCGGTGTTCAGGATCGTGTTGTCGATCACCACGATCAGCAGGCTCAGGCACAGCACGAGCAGGATCTGGCGGCGGCGCGGATGGCCGGCTGGCCACCGCGAGTCAGGCTGGCCGCCAGCGGCCGCTCCCGGGTTGGCTGTCATCCCCGTTCTCCTTACATCCGCTTGCTTACGATTGTTGGCTTACACTCGTAAGCATAGACAGATGAGCTAACAGATGTAAAGTAGTAATCGTGAAGACGTCACCACCGGCCGTTCACCCGCAGCTGGCCAGCCACCCGGCGCCGCGCCGGCCGCGCAGCGCCCGCGGCCAGGGAGCCCGGCTGGCCGAGGACATCGTGACGGCCGCGCTCGAGCTGATCGAGCAGCACGGCTCGGCCGAGGCGGTCACGCTGCGCGCGGTGGCCCGGCAGGCCGGCATCGCCGCCCCGTCCATCTACCCGCACTTCGCCGACCGGGACGCGATCCTGCTGGCCGTGGTGGTCCGGGTGTTCGACGAACTGGCCGCGACGATCCAGCGGGCCGCCGAGGCCGCGGGCCCGGACCCGGTGGACCGGCTGGCCGCGGGCTGCGCCGCCTACGTGGCCTACGGCCTGGACCACCCGGCCCGGTACGGCGTGCTGTTCGCGCCGCGGCCCGCGGACGCGGCGGACTACTGCCAGCCGGTCGAGCTGGGCCCGGACGGCCACCCGGTGCTGGAGTTCGGCGCCAACGCGTTCGCGCTGCTCGTCAATGGCATCGGGGACTGCGTTCAGGCTGGCGTGTCCACCAGCACCGACGTGCTGGCCGACGCCACCGCGGTGTGGGTGGCGCTGCACGGCATGGTCACCCTGCGCAGCTCACTGCCCGCGTTCCCGTGGCCGGACCCCGGCGTGTTCATCCGGAAGGTGGTGCTCTCGCTGGCCGGGGTCACCGGCCGGTGACGCCGTCGATGCTCTCCCGGATCAGGTCGGCATGGCCGTTGTGCCGCGCGTACTCGCCGATCAGGTGCACGTACATCATCCGCAGCGAAAACGTGTCGCCGTGGCCCGCGTCGAACGTGTGATCAAAATCCATATCCTTAACGGCCTGATCCGCGAGCTGCCACTCCGCCCGCAGGCGGTCCAGGTCGGCCGGCGCGCTGGCCGCGGTGCCGTCGTTGAAGTCGGCATCCTTGCCCCGCGCCGGGTCGTACATGGGCGGCACCGGCTCGCCCGCCGCCCGCTGCCGGAACCAGATGCGCTCGACCTTGGCCAGATGCCGGATCAGGCCGAGCAGCGACAGGTTCGAGGACGGGATCGGCCGCCGGGCCAGCTGCTCGCCGGTCAGCCCGGCGCAGATGTTCAGCAGCGTGCTGCGCTGCCAGTTCAGGTAACCCTCGAGGATCGGCCGGTCCGTCGCCGGTCATCGGCCCGTCGGGCGGGCTGACGGTAGGTGCGGTCCAGGTCATCAGCACAGCATTGCGCATCCCCGCCGCCGCCCCGAACCTGGGGCCGGGCGTTGACCTGAACTGCGCTTGAAGTCCTAGCGTGCCGGTATGGGATCGAGCAGCCGGGAGAACCGCTGATGGGCACGCAGGCGATCGAGGTGGCGCGCTTCGGGGGACCCGAGGTGCTGGCGCTCAGTTCCGTCCCGGAGCCGGTGGCCGGGCCCGGCCAGGCGCTCGTCTCGGTAACCGCGGCTGACGTCCTGTTCCTGGACACGGCGATCCGGTCCGGGCGGGCCACCGCCTGGTTCCCGGTCCGGCCGCCGTTCGTGCCCGGCGGCGGGGTGGGCGGCCGGGTGACCGCGGTGGGCGACGGCGTGGACCCGGGCTGGGCCGGCCGGGCGGTGATCGCCCGCACCGGGGCGGCCGGGGGAACAGGCGGCTACGCGGAGCAGGCCGTGGTGCCGGCGGACCGGCTGGTGGCGGTGCCGGACGGGGTGGACCTGGCCGGGGCCACCGCGCTGCTGCACGACGGGGCTACCGCGCTCGGCCTGGCCCGGCACACCGGGATCCAGCCCACCGACTGGGTGCTGGTGCTCGGCGCGGCCGGCGGGCTCGGCTTGCTGCTCCTGCAGATCGCCCAGGCCAGCGGGGCACAGGTGATCGGCGCGGCCCGGGGCGCGGCGAAGCTTGACGTCATCAGGCGCCGTGGCGCCGAGGCGGTCGTGGACTACAGCCAGCCGGACTGGACCGCCCAGGTGACCGCGGCGACCGGGGGCGCCGGGCCGGACGTGGTGTTCGACGGGGTCGGCGGGCCGCTGGGCGCGGCGGCGTTCGGTGTGCTCGCCACGGGCGGCCGGTTCTCCGCGCACGGCGCGGCCAGCGGCGGCTTCGCGGCCATCGACCCCGCCGCCGCGCAGCGCCGCGGGGTGACGGTCCGCGGCATCGAGCAGGTCCAGGCCGGGGCGGGTGAGCACCATGAGCTGGCGCAGCGGGCGCTGGCCCTGCTGGCGGTGGGCCGGCTCCGCCCGGTCATCGGGCAGACCTGGCCGCTGCCCCGGGCGGCCGGCGCGCACGCCGCGCTGGAAGCCCGCACCGCGATCGGCAAGACGCTGCTCACCGTGGGCGGCTGAGCTGGCCGGCCCACCGCCGGCCGCGGCCAGGTACATGGCGCCGCTGAAGCCGACCATGATGGCCAGCGCGATCACGCCGTCCAGCGGCTTGCCGCCGATCACAAACCCGATCAGGTAGACGGCCCCGATGCCGGCCCCAGGGCCAGCGTGCCCCAGTACTGCCGGCTGGGCCTAGACATGGTCTGCATGGAAGATCTCCTCGACGGTGGTCCCGAAGAACCGGGCAATGGCGATGGCCAGCGGGAGGGACGGCGTGTACCGGCCGGTCTCGATGGAGTTGATGGTCTGCGGGAAACGGCCAGTGCGCGGGCGAGCTCGCCCTGGGCCAGCCCTGTGGCGGCGCGGCACTCCCGGACGTCGTTCTTCACCAGCCAGGCCTGGTGCCCGGGTGGGTGTCAAGCTTGCTTGTCACGTTGGCAGCGTCGCCGATCCATGACAGAGTGTCACGTGAGCTTGTCATGCAGGCCCGGGCGACCCCTGGGAAACGATTGGTAAACCCCCGGCAAATCACCGTGCTGCCGGTCTTCCGGGTACTCGCCGGCCTAGCCTGGCCTGGACCGGAGATAGCACAGTAGGGGTGTTAACACCTCGTTGCCGACGTAACGGTTCCATGTCAAGATCTCGCACATCGGCCTGAGATTTGGTTCACTGTTTGGAATCGCAGATCTGAGATCCTATTTTTCTTGATCGAGGGGCAGATGGCCGGTACGAGCGGTTCGGCTGCAGGTAACGGTGCTGCCGGTGGGGCACAGACGGACGCTGCAGGCGCAGGGGCGGCGGGCTGGACCGGCGCGGCCGGCGCCGGGCTGCAGCTGCGGGGGGTAGCGCGGGTATTCGGCGAAACCGTGGCCGTGTCCGGAGTCGATCTCGATGTCCCGCTGCACGGCCGGCTGGCCATTGTCGGCCCCAGTGGCTGCGGGAAGTCCACCCTGCTCGGGCTGATCTGCGGCCTCGACGAGCCCAACGAGGGCACGATCACCGTCCTCGACGCGGACACCGCGGCCGGCCGGCTGCGCCGCTGTGCCTGGATGCCCCAGCGCGACCTGCTGCTGCCGTGGCGTGACGTGCTCGGCAACGCCGCGCTGGCCCTGGAGAACCAGGGGGTGCGCCGCAAGGCCGCCCGGGAGCGGGTCGCCCACCTGGTCGAGCGGTTCGGGCTGGCCGGTTTCGAGGACCGGCTGCCCTATCAGCTGTCCGGCGGCATGCGGCAGCGGGTCTCTTTCCTGCGTACTCTGGTGGCGGGCAAGGAGGTCCTGCTGCTCGACGAGCCGTTCGGCGCGCTCGACTCGATCACCCGGGCCGACCTCCAGCAGTGGCTGCGCAGCGCGCTGGACGCCGAGCCCAGGACGACGGTGCTGGTCACCCACGACGTGGAAGAGGCGATCCTGATCGGTGAGCGGGTCGTGGTGATGTCTCCGCGGCCCGGCCGCATGGTCGCGCAGTTCCAGGTGGACCTGCCAGCCACCGGCAGCCGCCGCGAGATGATCCGGCATCCCGTCTTCACTGAGCTGCGCGACGAGATCCTGTCCCTGCTTGAGGCGGCGGCATGAGCACGACCACGACCCGCCCGCCGGAGACCCCGAGCGCGGCCCCGGCCCGGTCCCGCCGCGCGGCCGCGGCCGCCTCGGTCCGGCGTGCGCTGCCCGCGGCCGGCATCCTGGTCGCGATCGCCCTGATCTGGGAGGCGGTCAGCCACTGGTTCGGGGTGCCGGACTACGTCCTGCCCTCGCTGGACCGCATCTGGCGGACCGGGGTCAGCAGCTGGTCCGGCACGCTGGCCAGCGCCACCTGGGTCACCACCAAGGAAGTCGTGCTCGGCTTCCTGCTGGCCGTGGTGGTGGCCCTCGCGCTGGCCTTTGCCCTGCACAGCTCGCGGACCGTGCGCAACGCGGTCTACCCGCTGCTGATCGGGTCCCAGGCGGTGCCGATCGTGGTCATCGCGCCGGTGCTGGCCATTATCTTCGGCTACACGATCACGCCCAAGCTCATCGTGGTCGCGCTGATCTGCTTCTTCCCCATCGTGGTGAACACGATCGACGGCCTGGCCTCCGTCGATCCCGATCTGCTGAAGGTCATGCGCACCCTGGATGGCAACCGGTGGGCGACGCTGCGCCGGGTCGAGGCGCCAGCGGCGCTCCCGTCGATGTTCTCCGGCCTGCGCATCGCGGCTACCTACGCGCCGATCGGCGCGGTGTTCGGCGAGTACGCGGGCTCGCAGAACGGGCTGGGTTACGTGATGATCCAGGCGATCCCGCAGCTCGAGACCGACCTCGTCTTCGCGGCCATCTTCATCCTTACCTTCGAGGCCATTCTGCTGTTCATCGCCGTCTCGGTACTCGAGCGGATCACTTGCCCATGGGCACGAGAAGGGAAACGGTGAATTTCCATGACCGCAGCCAGGGGAGCCGGCCGACGCGCCGTGCTGGCCATCGGGGCCGCCGCCGTGGTGACGGCTGCGGCCGCGTGCGGCGCATCTTCCTCCGGTACGACCGAAAGTAACGGCAAGGCGCTGACCGATACCACTGTGCTGCTCGACTGGTTCCCGAACCCCGACCACATCGCGCTGTACCTGGCCCAGAAGAACGGCGACTTCACCGCCCAGGGGCTGAAGGTGACCTTCCAGTCCCCGTCCAACAGCACCGACGCGCTGAAGCTGGTCAGCCTGGGGCAGGTCCCGCTGGCGATCTCCTACGAGCCGGAGACGATCACCGCCGGCACTCAGGGCCTGAACGTGACCGCGGTCGGCGCGATGATCCCCACCTCGCTGAACTCGCTCATCATCTCGGGCAAGAGCGGGGTGACCAGCCCGGCCGGGCTGGCCGGGAAGACGATCGGCACCGACGGTGACCCGGTGTCCGCCCAGATGCTCAAGGCGGTGCTGAAGAAGTACCACCTCACGCTCAGCCAGATAAAACTGGTCACGGTCAACGAGGGCCTGGTCCCGGCCATGGTGTCCGGCAAGGTGGCCGCGATCATCAGCGGGTACCGGAACGTCGAGGGCATCCAGCTGGCCTCGCTCGGCCTGCACCCCAAGGTCTACCCGGTCAGCACGCAGGGCGTGCCGCAGTACGACGAGCTGGTCATCATCGCCAACAAGAAGAAGCTGGCCAGCGACGCCGCCTACCGGACCATGGTGCGTGAGTTCCTGGCCGGGCTGGGCAAGGGCGCCGCCGCCGCCGAGGCCAACCCGGCCGCGGCACTGGCCGCGATCTCCCCGGTGGCCAAGGGGTACAGTCCGGCGCTGCTGAAGCAGATGGTGTACGCGACCGCGCCACTGCTGCACAATCCGGATGGATTCGGTGCCATGGGCCTGAGCTCGTGGCAGAGTTTCGCCAACTGGATGAAGAGCGAAGACCTGATCAAGACGTCGGTGCAGGCGTCCTCGGTGGTGGACGAGAACCTGGTCCCGAAGAGCGGATCCTGATACCCGAAGATCTCAATGAGTGTGGCAATACGGCAGGCCGCCTGCCCGGCCGGCACCCCGGCCGGGCGGCGCCTGCCGTCTTGGAGGCAGTCATGACCAGCATGCTCGGCGACGGCGTGGAGCATCGCCAGCTCAAGGACTCGGTGTACCTGAAGCTCCGGCAGGAGATCGTCGCCGCCCAGCTGCCGCCTGGTTACGTGCTGCGCGAAGCCGAGCTGGCCGCGCGGTTCGGGGTCAGCAAGACCCCGCTGCGCGAGGCGTTCGTCCGGCTGGAGAAGGACGGCTTCGTGCAGATCGCCCCGTACCGCAGCGCGGTGGTCGCCGGGTACAGCCGGCAGGACCTGCGCGAGATCTACGAGGTGCGCGAGCTGCTTGAGGGGCACTGCGCCCGCGAGGCCTCGGTGCACATCTCGGCCGAGGACATGGCCGCGCTCACCCGCGTCGTGCAGGACAGCGCGGCCGCCTTCGAGGCGGGCGACACCGAGGCGCTCACCGCGCTGATCGACGAGTTCGACGTGCTGCTCTACCAGCAGTCCAAGAACAGCCGGATCACCGCGATGCTGGACAACCTCCGGGACCACGTGACCCGGATCGGCCGGCTGACCGTGGCCATCCCCGGGACGGCTGGGCAACTCCGTGCAGGAGCACCAGGCGATCTACGACGCGATCGCCGCGCGCGACGGCGAGCGTGCGGAGACCCTGCTGCGCCAGCACATCCTGTCCGTGATGGCGGATCAGCTGGCCAACCTGGAGCAGGACTGGGTGTCGGGCCGGTTATGCCGGACACCAGCGATGTCCTGATCATCGGGGCGGGCTCGGCCGGCCTGTTCTGCGCGCTGGGACTGGCCGGCTCGGCATCGGTCACCCTGGTCGAGGCGGGCCCGGACCCGGGCACGCCACCACCGGACTGGATGCTCTACGACTACCTGCTGCCGGACGAGTGCTACTACCAGTACACCGATGCGGACAACGGGATGGCGCTGCCGCAGGGCCGGGGCACCGGCGGCGGGTCCACGGTCAACTCGGCCGCCGCCCTGCGCGGCCAGCCGTGGTGCTACGACGGCTGGCAGGTGCCCGGCTGGTCGTGGGCCGACGTGCTGCCCGGCTTCCGGGCCATCGAAGCCGACCAGCAGTTCGGCGCGGCTGGCTACCACGGCACTGGCGGGCCGATCCCCATCACCCGGCTGGCCCCCGGGCCGCTGGACGACGCGCTCATCGCGCTGTGCGAGGCGCGCGGGTACCCGCCCGCCGCGGACCATAACGCACCGGGCGCGCTGGGCATCGGCGTGTGGCCGACGAACCGCCGCGGCGAGGGCCGGTGGGGTACGCACGCCGGGGTACTGCCGCTGGTCCGCGGCACGGCCGACGTCCGGACCGGTACCCAGGTGGACCGGCTGGTGTTCGACGGCACCCGGTGCGTGGGGGCCGACGTGACTGGCCCGCCGACGGCGCGCAGCGGCTGCGGGCCGGCCAGGTCGTGCTGTGCGCGGGCGCGTTCGGCTCGCCGCTGCTGCTGCTGCGGTCCGGCATCGGCCCGGAGAGCATGCTCCGGGCGGCCGGGGTCGATCTGGTCACCCGGCTGGACGGGGTGGGCGCGAACCTGCAGGACCACCCGTGGTGCCTGCTGGACGTGCAGGCGGCCGACGTGGCGTACATCGAGGCCCGCCCGGTCAGCGGTGCGCTGCTGCGCTATGAGCTGGCCGGGGAACTCGGCGGCGACCACGTGGAGGCCGAGATCTTCCCGTGGCAGACCCGGCCGTACGTGCCGTCGCTGCCCGCCTCCCAGGTGTCCTACACCGCGGCGCTGATGTCGCCACTCAGCCGGGGGCAGCTCACGCTGACCCCGGGCGGCCCGCGGATCCAGGTCCGGCACCTGGCTGACGACCGGGACGCGGCGCGGATGGCCGGGATCGTCGCCACCACCGCGGAGCTCGTGGACGAACTGGCGGCCAAGGGCCTGGTCCGGGTTCCGCCCGGTGCCTGGTGGCGGGCGGCGGACCTGGTGGCCGCGTGCCGCGCCGCGGTCGGCACCTACAACCACCACTGCGGCACCTGCCGGATGGGCGACCCGGCCGATCCCGGCACCGTGGTCGACGCCCGGCTGGCCGTGGCCGGCGTGACCGGGCTGGCCGTGGCCGACTCGTCGATCCTGCCGGTGATCCCGCGGGCCAACACCAACCTGGCGTCGATGATGATCGGCTACCGCGCCGCGGAGTTCCTGCGCTCGTCGGACTGACCGCGGGTGTAGGCCATATCCCAGAACGCCAGCTCGTAGCCGGTGGACCGGTCGAACACCGCGGCCAGCCCGGCCAGCCGCGCCTCGTCACTGCCCGCGGCGTGCTGGTCCAGCAGGCCGGTGCTGGCCTGGACCAGCTCGCCGTAGCCCTCGCCCGCGAACAGCGAGATCCACTCGGCGTAGACCGGGTCGGCGGGCAGCGCCGCGGCCAGCGGTGTGGCCAGCTCCCCGTAGCTCCACTGGCAGGGCAGCACCGCGGCGAGCCCGGTGGCCAGGTCCCCGCGGGCCGCACAGTCCAGCAGGTGCCTGGTGTAGGCGTACGTGGTAGCGGCCAGCGGGGCGTCTTCCCGGCCGCCCAGCCGGGCCAGGAACGAGTAGTTGGCGGGCAGTTCGGTGTCCACGATCTGCCCCAGGAAGCGGGTCAGCACGGTGATGTCGCGGCGGCCGCTGGCGTGCCCGATGATCAGGGCGATGGCCCGCGCGTAGTCCTCCAGGTACCGCACGTTCTGCTCGAAGTAGTAGCGGAACGTCTCGTGCGGCAGTGAGCCTGCGCCGATCTCGGCCACCATGGGATGGCTGACCGCTGCCGACCAGATGGCCGCGCCCCGCTCCCGGAGCAGCGCCGACACCGACGTGGTCATACGCTTCTACTCCCGGGATTGACTGGCTGGAGAGCAGCATCCTAGCCTCAGATCTGAGATCTTATCGGTTGCCGACGGCGTAAGGACGGCCCATGGAACCAGCCCGCCCCGATCCAGCCAGCCGCGCTCCGGCTCAGCCGGTGGACACCGTGATCGCGGGCGGCTGGCTGCTCACGATGAATCCCAGCCGGGAGATCTACCGGGCGGGCGGGATCGCGATCAGGGACGGGGTCATCGTCGCGGTCGGGCCGCGGGCCGGCATCCTGGCCGCCTACGCGCCGGCCCGGCTGATCGACGCGCCGGACGCGGTGATCACGCCGGGCCTGGTCAACGGGCACCGGCACCTGCTGTGCTGCGCCAAGGGGGCGATGCCGGAGGGCGGCCAGACGCTGACCGCGCTGCGCCGGTTCATCTACCCCTCGTTTGCCGCGCTGACCGAGCAGGACATGTACGTGCACGCGCAGCACGCGGCGGCGGAGATGATCCGGTTCGGCACCACGCTGTTCGAGGAGCCGGGCTGCAACCATCTGGACGCGGTGCTGGAAGCCCTGGCCGCGTCTGGCATCCGGGCCCGCACCGGGCCGTGGACCTGGGACCAGGCCGGCCCGGCCGGTGACGCGGACCTGCCGGACTGGCTGAAGATGGACGCCAGGGCGGCGCTGCGCCGGCTGTCCGACGGCGTGGAGCAGGTGCGCAAGTTCGGTCATCCGCGGATCAGGGACGCGGTCACCATCGAGGGCGTGGGCACCTGCTCCGACGAGCTGACCCGGGGCGCGGCCGGCCTGGCCGCCGAGGCCGGGTCGCTGTTCGTGCTGCACAAGTCGACCAGCGAGCGGGAGGTCGAGCTGGAGCTGGCCACGTTCGGCCACCGCCCGGTCGAGCACATGGCCGCGATCGGCGCGCTCAACGAGCGCACCCTGCTCAACCACATGACCAGCCTGGACGACCGGGACGTGGCGTTCGTCGCCGACTCCGGCGCCCGGATCTCGCAGAATCCCAGCTCGGCGCTGAAGCTGGCCAAGGGCACCACGCAGACCGGCAAGTGGCCCGAGCTGCTGGCCGCCGGGGTGCCGATGGCGCTGGGCACCGACGCCGAGAACGTGTCCAACCACACCGACATCTGCCGGTCCATGCAGCTCGCCGCGCTGCTGCCGCGCGACGCCCGGCGCGACCCGGGCGCGGTCAGCGCCGAGCAGGCCGTGGAGATGGCCACGATCAGCGGGGCCACCGCGCTGTGGATGCACGACGAGACCGGGTCGCTGGAGCCGGGCAAGCAGGCCGACGTGGTCATCTTCGACACCTCGGACTTCGACTGGCGGCCGCTGCACAACCCGGTGGCCAACCTGGTCTACGGGGTGACCGGGCACTCGGTGGACACCGTGCTGGTCGGCGGCGACGTGCTGCTGGAGCACAAGAAGCTGACCCGGGTCGACGAGGACGACCTCCGCGACCAGGTCGAGCAGATCAACCGCCGGGTCCTCGCCGACATCGGCATCGACCCCCAGCCCGCCTGGCCCGTCCGCTGACGCCGTCCCAGCGTCGTGATCATGACTTAGGGGCCAATAGATTCGGCCCTAAGTCATGATCACGAATGCTGGGCGAGCTGGGTGGGTGAGTGGGTGAATGGAGGGTGGGTGGGTGGGTGCGGGTCAGCCGGGGATGAGGTTGGTCATCCGGGCGTAGTTGGTGCCCAGGATGCCGTCCAGCTTGGCCTGGGGGATGGGGGCGGCGCCGACCCGGTCCGCGTGCTCATTGACCGCCAGCAGCTTGGCCCGGAGCTTGACCGGGTCGTACAGGAAGCCCGGGTAGTCGGTGCCGAAGAAGATCTTCTCCAGCGGGACGAACGACGCCTCGGCGTGGACCAGGAAGCGGAACAGCTCCTCGGTGGTCACGCTGGCGATGTGGTAGCTCAGCTCGGCGTAGAAGTTCGGGTGCTTGGTCAGCATGAACATGGCCTCGTCCACCCAGGGCAGGCCGCAGTGCGCGATGGTCAGCCGCAGGTCGCGGAAGTGCCGGCCAGCCGCGTCGAGCAGCGCGGGCCGGGCGTGCTCCATCCGGGCGTCGATCCGGGTCGAGCCGGCCTGGTGCACCATCACCGGGATGCCGAGTTCCTGCGCCTTGGCGAACACCGGGAAGGCCAGCACCGGGTCGGCCGGTGACCAGTCCTGGTACATCGGGTACAGCTTGAGCCCGGCCAGGCCCAGGTCGCGCACGGCCCGCTCCAGCTCACGGACGGCCGCGTCCGGGCCGCGGTAGTTGGGGTTGACCGAGGCGTACCCGATGAACGTGTCCGGCCGGCTGGCCGCGATCGCGGCGATGTAGTCGTTGCACTTCTCCGGGGTGGGCGGGCCGGGCACCCCGGTGATGCCGTAGCTGTCCACCGTGCCGATCAGCTCACCGTCCAGGAACTGCGGGGACACTGCCAGGATCACGATCTTGTCGAAGCCGGGATGGTCGCGGACGGACTCGTCCGGCCCGATCACCGGGAAGCCCTTGCGGCTGTAGCCGCTGGCCGCCCACTCCTCCTCGGTCGGCATCCGGTGCGCGGGGAGCAGGCCCTGGGCGCGGTAGATGCACAGCGACCCCTCGCGGCCGTACTCCGTGGTGAACTCGGCGTCGGCGGCCAGGCTCAGGATGTGCGTGTGCGCGTCGATCTGCATCATCCGTTGATGGCCTTGAGCGTGCGCAGGAAGCCCTGGTTGGCCTCGGCCAGGATCTGCTGCTCGTCCATGGTCAGCAGCTCACGGCCGCGCATCAGGATCCGGCCGTCCACGATCGTGGTGTGCACCGCGCTGCCGTTGGCCGAGAACACCAGGTGCGAGTAGATGTGTGCCTTGTCGCCCGGCATCAGCGGAGTGAACATCGGGTTGGCCGTGTCCACCAGGATCACGTCGGCCTTCCGCCCCACCACCAGCTGGCCGGTGTCGTGCCGCAGCGCCGCCGACCCGTTCCGGGTCGCCATCCGCAGCACATCCGGGGCCTGCTGGAGGCTGGCGTCCACCCGGCTGGCCCGGTGGATCAGCGAGGCGAACTTCATCGTGCCGAACGCGTCCCGGCTGTTGTTGCACTCGGCCGCGTCGTGGCCGAGCCCGACGTTGATCCCGGCGGCCAGCATCTCCGGCAGCCGGGCGATGCCGTTGCCCAGCTTGGCGTTGGAGCCGGGGTTGTGCGAGATCTGCGTGCCGGTCTCGCGCATCAGCGCGATCTCCGTGTCCGACAGCCACACGCAGTGCGCGGCCACGCAGTCGGCGCCGAGCAGCCCGGCGTCGTAGGCCACCTCGGTGGGCCGCCGGCCGAACCGCTCCTTGCTGTTCTCCACCTCGGTCAGTGACTCGTTCAGGTGGATGTGGATGCCGGTGCCCAGCTCGTCGGCTAGCGCGCGGGCGTCGCGGAGCAGTTCCGGGGAGGCCAGCGGCAGCCACTCGATGCCCACGTAGACCTCGATGCGGCCGTTGCCCAGGCCGTGCACCGCGGCGTAGGCGTCCTGGTTGTCCTGCAGCGTGTCCAGGTTGTGCTCGGGCAGCGCCACGTCATTGGACAGCACGGCCCGGATGCCGATGTCGTGCGCGGCGCGGCCCAGGTCCGGCAGCCGCCGGTACATGTCGTTGACCGTGGTCACCCCGCACTTGACCGACTCCAGGTAGCTGGCCGCGGCCGACCAGTAGGCCGCGTCCGCGTCCAGCGTGCGGATGAACGGGTACCAGCAGGCGTCCAGGTACTCCCACAGCGGCAGGTGGTCGCTGAAGCCCTTGGCGATCGCGGTGTGGTAGTGCAGGTCGATCAGGCCGGGCATGACGATCTGGCTGGCCGCGTCAATGACCTGGTCCCCGTCACCGACCGGGCCGTTATAGGCGCCCTCGCCGACCGCGGCGATCCGGTCGCCGTCCAGCACCACATGCCCGCCGAAGTGCACGTCGTCGGCGTCGTTGATGGTCAGCACCGTGCCGCCGGTAATGATGATCTTGCTCATGGCCATGCTCCCGGGTCAGTTGTGGTAGTCGATGGCCGCGACGACCCGCCGCAGCGCCTGGTTGGCCTGGTCCAGGACGGCCGCCTCGTCCACCGTGACCAGCTCACGGCCGCGCATCAGGATCCGGCCGTCCACGATCGTGGTGTGCACCGCGCTGCCGTCCGCGGCGAACACCAGGTGCGAGTAGAGGTGCGCCTTGTCGCCGGGGCGCAGTGGGGTGAACATCGGGTTGGCCGTGTCCACCAGGATCACGTCGGCCTTCCGCCCCACCACCAGCTGGCCGGTGTCGTGCCGCAGCGCCGCGGCGCCGTTCCGGGTGGCCATCCGGACCACCTCCGGCGCCTGCAGCAGGCTGGCGTCCACCCGGTAGGCGCGGTGGATCAGCGAGGCGAACTTCATCACATCGAACAGGTCGCAGGTGTTGCTGGACTCGGCCGCGTCGTGGCCGAGCCCGACGTTGATCCCGGCGGCCAGCATCTCCGGCAGCCGGGCCACCCCGTTGCCCAGCTTGGCGTTGGAGCTGGGATTGTGCGAGATGTGCGTGCCGGTCTCCCGCATCAGCCCGATCTCGTGGTCGGTGAGCCAGACGCAGTGCGCGGCCACGCAGTCGGCGCCGAGCAGCCCGGCGTCGTAGGCCACCTCGGTGGGCCGCCGGCCGAACCGCTCCTTGCTGTTCTCCACCTCGCCGAGCGACTCGTTCAGGTGCACGTGGATGCCGGTGCCCAGCTCGTCGGCCAGCGCGCGGGCGTCGCGGAGCAGCTCGGGGGAGGCCAGCGGCAGCCACTCGATGCCCACGTACACCTCGATCCGGCCCTGGCCCAGGCCGTGCACCGCGGCGTAGGCGTCCTGGTTGTCCTGCAGCGTGTCCAGGTTGTGCTCGGGCAGCGCCACGTCGTTGGACAGCACGGCCCGGATGCCGATCTCCTCGGCCGCCCGGCCCAGCGCGCCGAGCTGGCGGTACATGTCGTTGACCGTGGTCACGCCGTTCTTGATGGACTCGGCGTAACTATTCAGCGCGGCCCAGTACGCGGTCTCCGGGTCCAGCGCCCGGATCGACGGGTACCAGAACTCCTCCAGCGACTCCAGCAGCGGCAGGTGGTCGCAGAAGCCCTTGCCGATCGCGGTGTGGTAGTGCAGGTCGACCAGCCCGGGCATGACGATCATGCCGGTGGCGTCGATGACCTCGGTGCCCGCCTCCGGCCCCCCGGGGTAGTCACCGGCGCCGACCGCGGCGATCCGGTCGCCGTCCAGCACCACATGCCCGCCGAAGTGCACGTCGTCGGCGTCGTTGACGGTCAGCACGGTGCCGCCGTTGATGACGATCATGCCGCGCCCTCCGTGGTCAGCTCGGCCTGGGCGCACTCGGCGAACGCGCGGACGGTGGCCATCCGGTCGGCGCCCAGCGGGAACACGGTGACCGAGTCCACGCCCAGGCCGGCCAGCGTGCGCAGGTGCTCGCGGGCTTCGGCGCGGCCGCCGGCCAGCGCCATCCGCTTGACGAAGCTGACCGGCAGCGCCTCGGCGGCGCGGGCCGCTTCCTGGAACTCGCCGCCCGCGTAGCTGCCCCGGACCAGGTCGATGGTTTCCTGGGGCAGCCCGGCCAGCCGGCAGTGCACCGGCGCGGTCTGCGGGAACCAGGCGGCGATGGTGCGGGCCGCGGCGATGGCCACCTGCTCGTCCTCGTCGATCGCGCCGTAGGCGAACACGGTCACGTGCGGGCGCGGCCGGCCGGCCGCGGCGGCGCCCTGGTCGATGTGCTGCAGCGCGAACGAGATGCCGTCCGGGTGCAGCCCGGCCAGCAGGATCACCCCGTCGGCGATCCGGCCGGCCAGTTCCAGGGTGCGCGGTCCGGTGGCCGACACGTACACCGGGATGTCCAGGCCGGGCGGGAACCGGTAGTGCGCGTCGTGCAGCTCGAACCCGGGTGTGGCGGTGTTCTCGTGCACCGTGTCCAGGCTGGCCCCGGCCCACAGCGCGCGGATGGCGGTGATCGACGCGGCCAGCGTGGCCAGCCGGGCCGGCTCATGGCCGAGGGACAGCAGCGGCCGGTCACCGGCCCCGATGCCCAGGATGGCCCGGCCGCCGGAGATCTCGGCCAGGGTGGCCGCGGCCGTGGCGGTGAGCGCGGGATGCCGGGTCACCGGGTTGGTCACCGCGGTGCCGATCATCAGCCGCGAGGTGCGCCGGGCGGCCAGCGTGAGATAGGCCCAGCAGTAGCGGGAGTGCAGCGAGGAGTCGGTCAGCCACAGGTTGCCGTAGCCCAGGTCCTCGATTTCCGCCACCATGGCCTCGAACTCCCCGGGCGGGTCGACGCCCTGCAGGGTTACTCCGGTCCGCACAGCTCACCACTCCTGTTCATCGAGCCGGGTGATCGTCGCCGCCAGGGCGGTCAGGCCGGTGGCCACCGGCTCGACGTCGATCCATTCCTGTTCGGTGTGCGTGCCCTCGCCGGTCGTGATGCCGAGGGTCAGCGCCGGGATGCCCAGCGGGTAGGCGGCGTTGGCGTCGGTGCTGGCCGCGGTCAGCCGGGGGGTCATCCCGGCCGCCCAGAGGGCCTCGGTGGCCAGCGTGGCCAGCGGGTGATCGGAGCCCAGGCCGCCGGCCGGGCGGTCGCCGATGACCCGCACCGACACCTCGGCCGGGGGGGCCACGGTGCGCAGCACGGCGCTGGCCGCGCCGGTCAGCGACTGCAGCGCCCCGGCGTCGCCGCTGCGCAGGTTGACGAGGAACTCGGCGTGCTGGCCCCGGGAGTTCACCGATTCCCCGCCCGCCAGCCGCCCGATATTGACGGTGGTCTTGGGCGCGGTGTCGCCCGGCGCCGGGGCCGGCCGGGCCAGCGTGGCCAGCTGGGTGACCAGCCGGGCGGCCTCGTGCACCGCGCTGGGAGCGGCCGCGTCCTCCCAGGCGTGCCCGCCGGGCGCGGTCACCGTGACCTGCCAGCGCACCGAGCCGACCCCGGTGATGTTGACCCGGCCGAGATAGTTGCCTTCCAGCGCGATGACCGCGCGCACCGGGCCGGGCGGGTCGGCCAGCAGCGCGCGGACCCCGGCCAGGTTGCCCAGGCCCTCCTCGCCCACCGTGGCCACGATCCACACCGGGTGGCGCAGTTCGCTGGGCAGCAGCCCGTCCAGCACGCCGAGCGAGCACACCGCGACGGTGTCATCGCCCGCGCCCGGCCCGGTCAGCCGCCCGCCGGCCAGCGTCAGCCCGTGCCGTACCTCGGGGCCGAACACGGTGTCCAGGTGCGCGCAGACCAGTACCGCGGGCTGGCCGGGCGCGCCCGCGCGGAGCTGGGCGCGGACGTTCCCGGCCCGGTCCAGCTGCACGCTGGCCAGCCGGTCCGCGGTCCACCAGTCGCGGACCAGCGTGGCCCGGTCCTGTTCCTGGCCGGGCGGGGCGGGCAGCTGGCTCAGCTCGACCGTCCGGCTGATCACCTGCTCGGCGGCCCAGGCCAGGTTGCCGGCCACCCGGTCCGCGGTCATCCGGCCACGATCCCGCGCTCGATCAGGCTGGCCACGGCCGCGCCGTCCAGCCCGAACTCGCCGAGCACCTCGGCGGTGTGCTGGCCGAGCGCGGGCGCCCCCCGTGGGTAGCTGGCCGGGGCACCGGCCGACAGCGGCGGGCGGACCGTCTGGTACGGGTACCCGTCCGGCGTGGCCACCTGCTGCACCGCGCCGAGCGTGACCGCCTGCGGCGAGGTGAGCGCCGCGCCGGGCTGGTTCACCACCGAGGCCGGAATGCCGGCCTCGTCCAGCACCCGCTGCCAGTGCGCGGTGCCGCCCCCGGTGAGCACCCGCTCGATCTCGGTGGTCAGCTCGGCGCGATGGGCCACCCGGTCGGCGTTGCTGGCGAACCGCGGGTCGGCGGGCCAGCCGGGCTGGCCGAGCACCTGGCACAGCCGCAGCCACAGCTGGTCGCTGCCCGCACCGGCCAGCGCGATCGCGCCGTCCTGGCAGCGGAACACGCCGTACGGTGCGAACTGCGGGGAGTCGTTGCCGAGCAGGCCGGGTGAGGCGCCGGTCTCCAGCACGTCCGCGGCGTAGCTGGTGAAGCAGCTCAGCGCGAACTCCAGCAGCGACGAGCTGACGGTGCGGCCGATCCCGTCGGCGGTGCGGGCCAGCAGCGCGGCCATGATGGCGGTTACCGCGCTCATCCCGGAGCCGATGTCCAGCACCGGCACGCCCACCTTGACCGGCCCGCTCTGCGCGGTGCCGGTCACCGCCATCAGCCCGCTGGCCGCCTGCAGGATCAGGTCGAAGCCGCCGCGCGCGGCGTCCGGGCCGTGCTGGCCGAACCCGGAGATGGACGCGTACACCAGCCGCGGGTTGACCTCGTGCAGCTCGTCCGGGCCCAGGCCGGCCCGGTCCAGCGACCCGGGCCGGGCGTTCTGCACGAAGACGTCACTGGCCGCGGCGAGCGTGCGGATGAGCCCGCGGCCGTCGTCCGCCCGCAGGTCCACCGCCAGGCTGCGCTTGCCCGCGTTGAGCGAGGCGAACAGGCCGCTGAGCGTGCCCACCTTGACCGCGCCCTGGGCCCGGTACGGGTCGCCGCCGGGCAGCCCCTCTACCTTGATCACGTCCGCGCCGAGCGCGCTGAGCACCATCGTGCAGTACGCGCCGGACACGAACCGGGTCAGGTCCAGCACCCGTATCCCGGCCAGTGGCGGTGTCATCGGCGGCCCTGGTTCGGTTACCACTGGGGTGCGGCCCACGGCTGGCGCGCCGCCGGGTTCGGTCACCACGGGGGCGGCTCGGTGTACTCGCCGAACTCGGCCCGCAGCACGCCGGTGATCTCGCCCACGGTGCAGCCCGCGCGGGCGGCGGCCAGGAAGGCGGGCATCGTGTTGCCGCCCGCGGCGACCACCTCGCGCAGCTGGCTGAGCTCATGCTTGGCGGCCGCGTCGTCCCGTGCGGCCAGCCGCGCGGCCAGCCGGGCCCGCTGCCGGGCGGCCGCCGTCTCGTCCACCGTGAACAGCTGGGGCGGTGGCCCGTCGTCGCCGGTCACGAACCGGTTCACGCCGACCTTGGTCTTCTCGCCGGACTGCACGGCCTGCTCGGCGGCGTAGGCGGACTCGGCGATCCAGCGCTGCGGGACGCCCTGCTCCAGCAGCCGGACGTAGCCGCCCGCCGCATCGATATCCTCGATCAGCGCGCTGGCGCGCTGCTGCAGCTGGTCGGTCAGCGACTCGACGAAGTACGAGCCGGCCAGTGGGTCCACGGTCCTGGTCACTCCGGATTCATAGGCGATGATCTGCTGGGTGCGCAAGGCCAGCTGGACCGATTCTTCCGTGGGTATCTCCAGGGCTTCGTCGTACCCCATGACATGGATCGACTGGGCGCCGCCCAGCACCGCGGCCAGGCACTGCAGCGCGGACCGGACCACGTTGTTCAGCGGCTGCTGCGCGGTCAGCGTGGCGCCGGAGCAGCCGGAGAAGAAGCGCAGCCGCCCGGAGTTCTCGCTGGCCGCCCCGAACCGCTCGGTGGCGATCTGGTACCACAGCCGCCGCGCGGCGCGCACCTTGGCCACCTCTTCGAACAGGTCCAGCTGGCTGGAGAAGTGGAAGGACAGCCGGGGCGCGAACGAGTCGAACGCCAGCCCGCGGGCGGTGAAGTGCTCCGCGTAGGCGATGGCCGCGGCCATCGTGAGCCCGAGTTCCTGGATGGCGTCACAGCCCGCTTCCCGGGCGTGGTACCCGGTGACCGAGATCGGGTTGAACCGGGGAAGCTCGCGCGCGCAGTACTCGACCACGTCGCCGGCCAGCCGCAGCGACGGCTGCGGCGGGAACACGTACAGCTTGCGGGCCAGGAACTCCTTGAGGATGTCGTTTTGCAGCGTGCCGGCCAGCCCGGCCGGGTCCACCCCGCGCTGCTCGGCGGCGACCAGGTAGAAGGCGAGCATGATCGGGGCGGTCGCGTTGATGGTGAAGTTGACCGACAGCTCGGCCAGCGGCAGCCCGTCGAACAGGTCGGCCATGTCCTGCGCGGTATCGATGGCCACCCCGACCCGGCCCACTTCGTGCCCGGCCAGGTCGTGCGAGGAGTCGTAGCCGAGCTGGGTCGGCAGGTCGAAGGCCACCGACAGCGCGGTCTGCCCCTGCCCGAGCAGGTAGCGGTACCGCTGGTTGGTGTCCTCGGCCGAGCCGAACCCGGAGTACTGGCGCATGGTCCACAGCCGCTCGCGGTACATCGACCGGTACGGCCCGCGGGTGAACGGCGGCTCCCCGGGACGGCCGAGCGCCGGGGCGGGCCCGTCCGGCGGCTCGTACCAGGGCTCGACCGGGATGCCGGAGTCGGTGCTGCTCACCTGCTGCCTCCCGGGGTGAGGGGATCGCGGGCCAGCAGGCCGACCTCCAGCACGCCCCGGACGACCTCCTCGATCGGGGTGCCAACGCTGAACACACCGCGCACGCCGAGCTCGGCCAGGGCCGCCGCGTCCTGCGGCGGGATCGTGCCCCCGACCACCAGGGGGATGTCGGCCACGCCCGCGGCCTGCTGCGCCTCGCGGACCTCCCGGGCCAGGGCCAGGTGCACGCCGGACAGCACGGAAATGCCGATCACGTCGGCATCCTCGGCCCGGGCGGCCGCCACGATCTGCGCCGGGGTCTGCCGCAGCCCAAGGTAGACGACCTCGGCCCCGGCGTCCCGCAGGGCCATCGCCACCACCTTGATCCCGCGGTCATGGCCATCGAGCCCGGGCTTGGCCAGGACTACCCGCACCGGGCCGCCCCCGTGCCCGGGCCCGCCGTCCGCCGCGGTTCAGTCATCCGGCCGGGCCAGGGCGATCGCGGCGAAGCTGGCGTAGACCTGGGTCGCCTCGATGATGTCGGCGGTGCTCAGGTGCTCGTCCGGGCAGTACACCGGCTCCCCGCCGGGACCGAAGATCACCGTCGGCACCTTGGCGCCGAAGCTGGCCGTGTCGCCCAGCCAGCCCGCCACCTGAAGCTGCGGCTCGGCCGAGCGGACGGCGCGGACCGCGTCCCGCATGTGCTCGACCACCTGCTCGTCCGGGCTGGCCAGATAGCCGTCCTTGACGTCGGCCAGGGTGACCTCGGCGCGCAGCCGCGGGTCACGTTGCCTGGCCCGGTCCAGGCAGCGGTCGATCTCGGCGCGGACCTGCTCCACGGTGACCCCGGGCTGCGGGCGGCAGTCCACCCGGATCACACACTCGTCCGGGATCATCGACGGGCCACCGGGCGGCAGCCCGCCGTACACCCGGCCGGGCACGATGAAGGTCTCCGCGCCGAACAGCTCACTGACCCAGCCGTCCAGGTCCGGGAGGTAGGCCGAGGCGTCGAGCTCCAGGATCGCGTGCGCGGCGAGCGCGTTAGCGTTCACCGCCAGCGGCTTGTGGCAGGTGTGCGCCGACCGGCCCAGCACCGTGACGTCGAAGTAGTACCGGCCGCGGTGGCCGAGGAAGATCTCGTTGTCGGACAGCTCGCCGAGCACGGCCATGTCGGCCGGATGACTGTCGAAGTAGGCGATGGAGCCCAGCTGGTCACCCATATGGTCGGCCACCGCCGCCATGGCCACCGTGCCGGCCAGTGGCACGCCACAATCGCGCAGCGCCTCCATGGCCACGATCTGGCAGGCCAGCGCGGCCTTCATGTCCATGATCCCGTGGCCGTACACGCTGCCGTCGAGCAGCGCTCCGGAGAACGGGGTGGTCGCGGTCCAGCCGTGTGAGACCGGCTTGGTGTCCAGGTGCCCGGTGAGCACGACGCGCTGGCCCGGGCCGAAGGACAGCTCGCCGAGCGCGTTCGGCCGGCCGGGCAGGACCGGCTGCAGGCTGGTCGCCTCGAAGCCGGACTCCCGCATCACATCGTGCAGGAACTCGGCGAGCGGGCCTTCCTCACCGAGGACGCTCGGGATGCGGCATACCTGCTGCACCAGTTCGATCAGACGGCCGGTGTCCACCGCGGCCAGCACGGCGGCGGTGAGCTGCTCGGGAGTCGCCACAAACATTTCCCCAACTCGTTGGGACCAGAAATAAGATCTCAGATCTTATACCGGGCCAGTTTAGAGACGCATGCCCCCGGCTGCAAGGGCCGCCCGGGCTGGGCCCCCGATCGCCGGGCCGGCCTGGGTGGCGGGCGGCCAGCCCCGGTCAGGATCGTGGTTGTTAGCGCTACATCCCTGCAATTGACTATGGCCGTGAATTGGCCGGTGTCAAGGAATGCTGCGGGCGGCAGTACCCCGGAAAATCGTTAAGGATATTGGATTGTTGTCGTTCGCTGCGGCGGGCGGGGGCAATAACCTCCGCCTTGACGCGTTAGCGCGGCCTGTGCTTCAGTGCAGATCTCAGATCTTCTCGACCGGCTGACCAGCGGAGGGGGCAGGATGACGGAGGCGGCAGGCCGCCGGCCGGGGCAGCCGCGGGCCGGCTGGACCGGGCGGCTGTGGGCGGACATTGAGGGCACCTACGCAGCCATCCTCGACCATCCGTTCATCCGCGGGCTGACCTCGGGTGACCTGGCCCCGGAGGCCTTCTTCTACTACCTGTCCCAGGATGATCACTACGTCCGGGAGTTTTCCCGGGCGGTGGCCCTGGTCGGGGTGAA
Organism: uncultured Actinomycetes bacterium; assembly: GCA_963711705.1. Classification (GTDB taxonomy): domain Bacteria; phylum Actinomycetota; class Actinomycetes; order Streptosporangiales; family Streptosporangiaceae; genus RYN-230. The sequence continues at coordinate 44,412 of CAVQFM010000008.1, read as the reverse complement.
GGCGCCGGACGCCGGGGCCGCGACCGTGCTGACCCGGCACGCCGCCCAGGGGCTGACCGCCGAGTCCACGCTGCACCAGGTGCTGGTGGCCGACCTGGGCGGCGACCCGGCCGCGCTGGCCAAGGTGCAGCCCGGCCCGACCACCCAGGCGTACACCAGCTACGTGCTGTCCGCCACGTTCCGCGGCGACTTCGCCGAGGGGCTGACCGCCGTGCTGCCGTGCCTGTGGATCTACGCGGAAGTGGGGCAGCACCTGCACCAGCAGGGCTCGCCCAACCCGGTCTACCAGCGCTGGATCGACACCTACGCCGGTGATCAGTACGTCACCGAGGTGGCCGAGGTACTCGACCTCGCCGACCAGGCCGGCCGCGAACTGGCCGGGCCGGCGGAGGCCCGGGCCCGGGCGCACTTCGCGATGGGCGCCCGCTACGAGTGGATGTTCTGGGACGCCGCCTACCGGCGCGAATCCTGGCCGGTCTGAGCCGGGCCGGCCGCGGCCGGTTTGCGCTGGAGTGCACTCTAACGTCTAGCCTCGATCAGGTGACCGGCTGGACGACCCGGCGCTGGCTGGCCACGGCAACTCGGCGATCTCAGGGATAGGACTGGACTCAGCATGCGCGACGTTTCACTGGGCGGGCTGCCGGTTTCCGCGCAGGGCCTGGGCTGCATGGGGATGAGCGAGTGGTACGGCGCCACCGACTGGGACGAGTCGGTGGCCACCATCCACCGCGCGCTCGACCTGGGCGTGACGTTCCTGGACACCGCGGACGTCTATGGGGCCGGGCACAATGAGGTACTGGTCGGCCGGGCCATCCACGGCCGGCGCGGGCAGGTGCAGCTGGCCACCAAGTTCGGCATCGACCGGTCGGGCGGCGATGACAAGCGGGTGATCCGGGGCGAGCGCGGTTATGTGCGGCGGTCCTGCGAGTCGTCCCTGCTGCGGCTGGGCGTGGACGTGATCGACCTGTACTACCTGCACCGGCCGCCGCAGACGGCACAGATCGAGGAGACCGTCGGCGCCATGGCTGAGCTGGTCGCCGAGGGCAAGGTGCGCTACCTCGGGCTGTCCGAGGTGGACAGCGGCCTGCTGCGCCGTGCGGATGCGGTGCACCCGATCGCCGCGGTGCAGAGCGAGTACTCACTGTGGACGCGGGACCCGGAGACCACCGTGCTCGGCGCACTGCGCGAGCTGGGCGTCGGGCTGGTTTCCTACTCCCCGCTCGGCCGGGGCTTCCTGACCGGCACGGTGGACGTGCACACGCTGGGCGCCGGCGACTTCCGGGCCCGCAACCCGCGCTTCTCCGGCCAGGCGTGGGACGCCAACCAGGCCATCGCCGACGCGGTGCGCCGGGTGGCCGGTGCCCGGGGCGTCGCCCCGGCCCAGGTCGCGCTGGCCTGGGTGCATGGCCAGGGCGAGCGGCTCGGCGTGCCGGTGGTGCCGATTCCCGGCACCAAGCGGGTGAAGTGGCTGGAGCAGAACGCCGCCGCGCTGGACATCACGCTGACCGATGACGAGCTGGCCCAGCTCGACCCGCTGGGTGCGCGGGCGGTCGGTGCCCGGTACTGAGCCTGCCCCGGCCCTGCCGCTGGGCCCCGGCGTGCAGCGGGTGAAGTTTACTTAAACCTTTAGGGAAGGGCTGGGGGACCGGCGGGGGGCCGGGCCCGGATGCGGGTAGCGTCATGCCATGCAGCCCTGGTCAGCGTGGCCCGCCCGCCCTTCCGGAGGGTGCCGGTGATCGGCCTGATCGCGGTGACCGGCGGCGGCCGGGCCGCGGCCCAGCGACTGGCCGAGGCCTGGCCCGGGCAGACGCGGACCTATGACGGCCCAGCCCGCCAGGCGCTGTCCCGCGCCTGGGCGCAGTGCGACGGGCTGGTCTGCTTTCTCGCCGTCGGCGCGACTGTGCGGCTGATCGCCCCGCTGCTGGACAGCAAGTGGACCGATCCCGCCGTGGTCTGCGTCGATGAATCCACCCGCCGTGCGGTGGCGGTGGTCGGCGGGCACGCGGCCGGGGCGAACACGCTGGCTGCGCAGGTGGCCGAGGTGTTCGGCGCGGACGCGGTGATCACCACGGCGACCGACGCGGTGAGCCTGCCCGGCTGGGACGCGCTGGGCTGGCCGACCGAGGGGGCGATCGGCACGGTGAGCCGCGCGCTGCTGGACGGCGAACGGGTCCGGCTGGAGTCCGCCCAGGACTGGCCGTTGCCCCCGCTCCCGCCCACCGTGGGCGGCGAGGGCGACTACCGGATCCTGATCACCGACCAGGTGGCCGCCGGTGACCCGCGTACCGCGGTCATCCGCCCGCCGTCGCTGGTCCTCGGTGTGCAGGCGGCTGGCCCGGTGACCGCGGACGAGCTGCTGCGGCTGATGGACAGCGTGCTGGGCGAGGCCGGGCTGTCCGCGGCGAGCGTGACCGCGCTGGCCACCGACGAAGATGGCGCGGGCACGCCCGCGATCGCCGGGGCCGCGCAGGAACGTGGCTGGCCGGTGGTCAGCTACCCGGCCAGCCGGCTGGCCGCGGTGCGGGTCCCGCGGCGTGGCCAGCCACTGGCGGCCGGCGGCCCGGTGAGCGTGGCCGAGGCCGCCGCGCTGGCCGGCGCGGCCGAGCTGGTCGTGCCTGAGCGCACCGCGGACGCCGGTGCGGTGGGCGCCGGTGGTGCCGGCCCCCATGGTGCTGGCGTCGGCCCGGTGGGGGGCCGCGGGGTGGCGGCCCGGGCCGCGCTGGCCCGCATCCGGCCGCGGGGGCGGCTGGCGCTGGTCGGCACCGGCCCCGGGACGCTGGACCTGATGACCCCGCGCGCGGTGGCTGAGCTGCGCCGCGCGTCAGTGGTGGTCTGCCTGGGCCGGTGCCGGGACGAGCTCGGCGACCTGTTCCGGGTGGGCACCCGGGTGCTGCCCGGCAAGCCGGGCGAGGAAGCGGAGAGCGCCCGGGAAGCGGTCCGGCAGGCCCGGCAGGGGCAGGCGGTGGCCGTCGCCATCCCGGCCGACCCGGGCATGCATGAACTGACCAGCCTGCTGCTCGATCTGGCCGGCGACGACCTGGACCTGGTGGAAGTACCGGGTATCACGGCCGGGGTGTCCAGCGCGGCCATCCTCGGGGCACCGCTGGGCAGCAGCCACGCGGTGATCACCCCGGCCGAGCGCACCCCGTGGCAGGTGACCGAAGCCCAGGTGCGCGCGGTGGCCAGTGCCGACCTGGTGCTGACGTTCAGCGTCCCGCCGGGCCACCCGGCCGGGCGGCGGCTGGGCACGGTGCTCAGCATCCTGCGCGAGCACCGGCCGGCGCGCACCCCGGTGGCTGTGGTGCGCGACGCGCACCGGGTGGACCAGCGGATCCAGCTCAGCACGCTGGGCGAGCTGACCGACCGGGAACTGGATGAGCAGAGCATGCTCGTCGTCGGGTCCAGCCACACCAAGGTGGTGGCGGGCCGGATGGTGACCCGGGACGAGAGCTGACCGGCTTGGGGCCGGAAATCCGGGTCATGATCCAAGTCTGTGCTGCGCCCGGATTCGGGTAGGTTTCCGGCGGGGAGTCGGGATGCTTGCCGATTAGGGCGCTCGGTACCGGATGCCCGCCCTCCGGTACTCGGGAAAGGCTCAGGATGGGAATGAGGCGCGTCAGCGTCCGGCCGGTGTGCGTGGGAACCGCTGGCCTGCTCATGATCGGTCTGCTGGCCGCGTGCACGTCAGGTGGTTTCCGGGTGGGCCCGGCCAAGCCGAAGGCGAGTTCGTCGCGGGCGGTGGCGGGCGGCCTCTCCGGCCACGAGGTGACCGGCGGCCCGGCTGGCCGCTACCTGGTCCCGGCCGGGATTCACAAGATCAAGCACGTGATCATCATCATGCAGGAGAACCGGTCTTTCGACAGCTACTTCGGCACCTACCCGGGGGCGGACGGTCTCCCCATGCGGGACGGGGTGCCCACGGTGTGCGTGCCCGACCCGGCGGGCGGGTGCACCCGGCCGTATCACGACCGGGCCGACCGCAACGGCGGCGGGCCGCACGCCGAGGGCAACGCCATCGCCGATGTGGACGGCGGCCGGATGAACGGGTTCATCCGGCAGCGTGACGCGGCCCGGGCCTCCTGCCGGGTCGCCAACGACCCGGCCTGCGCCGGGACCCGGACACCGGATGTGATGGGGTACCACACCGCCGCGGAGATACCCAACTACTGGACCTACGCCCGGGACTTCGTGCTGGATGACCACATGTTCGAGCCGGTGAAGTCGTGGTCGCTGCCCGACCACCTGTACCTGGTGTCCGCGTGGTCGGCCAGGTGCCGGAACCGCTCGCCGATGAGCTGCGTCAACAACATCGTCGGCCCGTACGGGGTCAGGACCTTCCAGCGCGCCGTGGACCATGAGCTGGCGGGCGGCAAGACCTCCATCGACCTGGCCTGGACCGACATCACCTGGCTGCTGTACGCGCACCACATCAGCTGGCGGTACTACGTGCAGGCCGGCATCCAGCCCGACTGTGACAACGACTCGGCCGAGACGTGCGCGGCGGTCAAGCAGAACGTGCAGACGCCCGGGATCTGGAACCCGCTGCCGCTGTTCGGCGACGTGCAGCAGGACCATCAGCTGCACAATATCCAGACGCTGCGCAGTTACCGGCACGCGGCCAGGAAGGGCACGCTGCCCGCGGTCAGCTGGATCGTGCCCTCCGGGGCGAACAGCGACCACCCGCCGGCCAGCGTGCACCGCAGCCAGGCCTACGTCACCGCGATCATCAACGCGGCCATGAAGAGCCCGGACTGGAAGTCCACCGCGATCTTCCTGAGCTGGGACGACTGGGGTGGCTTCTACGATCATGTGGTGCCCCCGGCGGTCGACCAGAACGGGTACGGCCTGCGCGTGCCCGCGATGGTCATCTCCCCGTACGCGCGCAAAGGCTTCATCGATCACCAGACGCTGAGCAGCGATGCCTACCTGAAGTTCATCGAGGACGACTTCCTGGCCGGCGCGCGGCTCAACCCGGCGACCGACGGGCGCCCCGACCCCCGGCCCGACGTCCGGGAAGACGTGCCGGTGCTGGGCAACCTGATCCAGGACTTCAACTTCAGCCAGGCGCCCCGGCCGCCGGTGCTGCTGGCCACCAACCCGCCGGCGGACTCCCCGACGATCCCGGCTTATTTCATCGGCCGGTCCGCCTGCTGGGGATGCACCAAGGTGCTGCGCGGCACCCCCGATGCGGCGGGCCCGCAGGAACGGCAGGACCGGCGGCTGACGGCGGGCACCCGACGGCCGTCCAGGCCGGCTGGCTGACCGTGGGCACCAGGCGGCCGGTCACACCGGGTCGCTGAGCTCGGCCCGGCGGCGGCGCAGGAAGTCACGCTCGGCGGTGTTGCCGGCCAGGGTTAGCGCGGCATCGTAGGCGGCGGCCGCCTCGGCGGCCCGGCCCAGCCGTCCGAGCAGGTGGCCGCGGACCGCGTGGAACAGGTAGTAGCTGCCCAGGTCGAGGCCGTCGACCAGGGTGAGCGCGGCGGCCGGCCCGGACACCTCGGCCACCGCGACCGCGCGATGCAGCGCCACCACTGGGCTCGGCGCCACCACCATGAGCTGGTCGTAGAGCTGGACGATCTGCCGCCAGTCAGTGCGGGCGGGCGGCCCGGTGCCGGCGGGCAGCGTGTCGCTGTGCACGGCGGCGATCGCCGCCTGGATCTGGTAGGGCCCGGGCTGGCCCCGGCGCAGGCACTGCCGGACGATGGCCTGGCCCTCGGCGATGAGCTGACGGTCCCAGCGGCCACGGTCCTGGTCGGCCAGCAGCACCAGTTCCCCGGCCGCGGTGGTCCGCGCGGCCCGCCGGGACTCGGTCAGCAGCATCAGCGCGAGCAGGCCCAGGGCCTCCGGCTCGTCGGGCATCAGCGCGGCCAGCAGCCGGCCGAGCCGGATGGCCTCGGCACACAGCCCAGCCCGGACCAGGTGGTCGCCGGAGCTGGCCGCGTAGCCCTCGTTGAAGATCAGGTACACCACGGCCAGCACGGCGCGCAGCCGCCCGGGCAGCTCGGCCTCACCCGGCACCCGGTACGGGATCCGGGCGGCCCGGATCTTGCCCTTGGCCCGGACCAGCCGCTGGGCCATGGCCGGCTCGGACACCAGGAACGCGCGGGCTATCTCCGCGGTGCTCAGCCCGCCGAGCAGGCGCAGCGTCAGCGCGACCTGGGCGCTGGCGCCGAGCGCCGGGTGGCAGCAGGTGAAGATCAGGCGCAGCCGGTCGTCGCGCACGGGTCCCTCCTCCGCGGGTTCGCCGCTGCCGGGCTGGGCCGCCGCGGGCTCCCGGGCCGCATGCAGCAGGGCCGCCGCGGCCTGCCGGTCGTCCCGGGACGCCTCCCGGCGGAGCCGGTCGATGGCCCGGTTGCGGGCCGTGGTGATGATCCAGCCGGCCGGGCTGGGCGGCAGGCCGGTAGCCGGCCACCTGCGCACCGCCTGGGCGAACGCGTCCTGGACCGCGTCCTCGGCGATGTCGATGTCGCCGAAGGCGCGGACCAGGACGGACACCGCGCGCCCGTATTCGTCGCGGAACACCCGCTCGATCTCGGGCCCCGGCCGGGCTGGCATGCCCGCTAGCGGGCGCCGTCGCGCAGCGGCCACACCTCGATGGGCAGGCCGGTGACGTCGGCGAGCTTGCGGCCCCAGTCCAGCGCGGCGTCCAGGTCGGGGGCGGTGATGACGGTGAACCCGCCCAGGTGCTCCTTGCCCTCGGCGAACGGGCCGTCGGTGATGATCGCGTCCCCGTCCCGCACCCGGACCACGGTGGCGGTGCTGGCCGGGTGCAGCCCGCCGGTGAACACCCAGGCCCCGGCGGCCCGCAGCTCCGCACGCCAGGCCCCGACCCTCGCCATGACCGGCCCCAGGACCTCGGGCGGCGGCGGATCGCCGTCTGGCTGGTAAACGTTGAGCAGGTACTGCTGCATCGGTGCGCCTCCTTTGCGCCGGTACTCACCTGCTACACGAATGGCCGCGCGGCATATCGACAGCTGCCCGGCCGCGACCGGGTCAAGCCACCCGCCGGGAAACCTCTCAGCCGGCGGCAAGTAGGCTTAGGCCGGCTTGTGAACTGAGTTCACAGCAGAGATCCTGATGTACGGCCGGGCGCGATGGCGAGCCCGGCCGGGCGGCCGGGCTCGGGGCGCCGGCCGCGAACGGGGTATGGACACGGGTGGAGCTAGCCGTTGGACCAGGCAGTTTACTGTGCGCGCGGAAGGCGGGAGCCGGCGCATGCGTGAGCCACTGAGCATTGCGGTCGCCCAGCCCCTGTGCGTGCCCTATGACGTCGCCGCCAACGCGATAACCCATGCGGCGGTGGTCCGCGCGGCCGGCGCCCGGGTGGTGCTCTTCCCTGAGCTCTCGCTGACCGGGTACGAACTCGCCGCCCCGGCGGTCACCGCGCGCGATCCGCGGCTGCTGCCGCTGTCCGAAGCATGCGAGGCGGCCGGGGTGCTGGCGCTGGCCGGTGCCCCGGTACCGGGCGAGGCAGGCCGCCCGCACATCGGCATGCTGGCCATTGACCCGGCCGGGATCACCGTCGCGTACCGCAAGATCTGGCTGGCCCGGGCCGAAGCCACCCGGTTCGCGCCGGGGGACAAGCCGGCCGTGCTGGACGTGGACGGCTGGCGGCTCGGCCTGGCCATCTGCAAGGACACCAGCGTCCTGCAGCACCAGTCGGACACCGCGGCGCTGGGCATCGACGTGTACGCGGCGGCCACGCTGATGTCCCCCGAGGAGGCAGCCGCCCAGGACGCCCGCGCGCGCGGCATCGCGGCCGTGCATCAGGTCTGGGTGGCAGTGGCCAGCTTTGCCGGGTCAGCCGGCGGCGGGTACACCCGGTCGGCGGGCCGGTCGGGCATCTGGGCGCCGTCCGGCGGCCTGGCCGCCCAGGCCGGGCCGGAGCCAGGTGCCATGGCCCGCGCGGAACTCGGCTGAACCGGAGGGTAACGGCCGGCCCGGCAGCGCCGCTTGAGCGCTGCGCACCGCTTCGGCCACCGTGTGATGGTAGTCCGGGGCTCCGCCGGGTGGTGGCCAGGCCGCCTACCGGGGCGGCCTGGCCAGCCGGGTCAGGGTGGCCTCGACCCAGGACTGGTAGGCGTCCAGGTCCCAGCCGATCATCTTGGTGATCAGCAGGTAGGTTTCGGCCGCGCAGAGGATGCTGGCCGTGTCGATGAGCCAGGCCAGGTCGATGGCCGGGTCCAGCAGGCCGTCTTCGGCCATCCGGGTCCAGAACACCTGCTGGGTGTACCGGGACTGCTCGCGGCCCTGCTGCCAGAACCCCTCGATCACCGGCTCGACCGCGGCCGCCTGCTGGGCCACGGCGAACAGCGGCCCGGTACGTTCCATGATCTGCCGCCCGGCGGCAGCGCTGGCGGTGATCCGCCCGGCGGCGGTGGGGGCGGTCAGCGCGAGCTGCATCCAGTCCCGGCCCAGCACGTTGACCGGCTCGGTGTCGCCGACGATGGCCACGTCCACCACCCGCTTGAACAGCGCCGCCTTGGTGCCGAACCGCACGTACACGGTGCGCGCGCCGACCTGGGCCCGCCGGGCCACCGCGTCCAGCGTGGTGGACAGGTAGCCGTCGGCCAGGAACAGCCCCGTGGCCGCGGCCAGGATCCGCTGCTCGGTCAGCGCGGTCTGGGCCTGGCGCAGCGACGGTTTCTGGCCCGGGGGGTTGACGTCGCTCATCATAAGGTGCAGTCTAACTGCATCAAGTGAATTTATAGTGCAATGGGGGAAGTTATGAGCGTGTCGGGTGAGCCAGCGGCGGGCGGGGCCGTGCTGACCGAGGTGCCGGCGCTGGCTGGCGTCCATCATCTGAAGCTGCCGGTCACCGATCTGGCCCGGTCGCTGGACTGGTACCAGAGCCGCCTCGGCTACCAGGTCCAGGTCGAATTCGTGGAGCAGGGCCAGCTCATGGGGTACGGGCTGGCGCACCCGGCGGGCGGGCCAGATCTGGGACTGCGGCTGGACCCGGCGCGGGCCAGGGCCGCGGCCGGCTTCGACTACTTCGCGATCGGGGTGCCGGACCGGGCGGCCATGATCGAACTGGCGGCCCGGCTCGACGCGCTCGGGCAGGCCCATGCGGGCGTGCACGAAGCCAGCTTCGGCTGGATCCTGCCCGAGGTGCCCGACCCGGACGGTCACGCGCTCCGCTTCTACACAGTGGAGCACCACACTGACCCGCCCGCCGCCGGGGTCACCACGGTGCGCGACCCGCGGGAGACCGCAGAACGCCGGGAACGCGGAGCGGCGACGGCAGCGGTGAGTCCCGGCTCGCTGGCCCGTCTGACCCTTGTGGCCGCAGGCTGAATCTGCGACCGCAGGCCGACGAGGAAAGCGAGAGGTGGCGGTGACCATGCCCAAAACCACCCTGGATCAGCGGTTCAGTGATCCAGACGCGTCCGCCACCGGATGGCCGGAAACCGAGCGGGCGCTGGAAAGCGCCGAACTGTTCTGGATCACCACGGTGCGCGCCGACGGCCGGCCGCACGTGACCCCACTGGTCGCCGTGTGGGTCGAGGGAGCCCTCTATTTCTGCACCGGCGACACCGAGCAGAAGGCGGTCAACCTGCGCGGCAACCGGCACGTGATCCTCACCACCGGGTGCAACACCTGGGATCGCGGGCTGGATGTCGTGGTCGAGGGCGACGCCGTCCGGGTCACCGACGAAGCGGTGCTGGGCCGGGTCGCGGCGGCCTGGACCCGGAAATGGGACGGACGCTGGCAATACCGGGTGGGCGAGGGTGGGTTCCTGCATCCAGATGGCTTCGCAGGCGTCGAGGTGTTCGCGGTGTCACCGGCCAAGGTCCTTGCGTTCAGTAAAGGTGCCTTCAGTCACACCAGCCACCGTTTCTAGCCTGAACGCGGGGCGGGTGCAGGCTAAGGTCCAAGGGAACGAGGGGAGGCGCTCATGCCCGGAACCGAGCTGCTGCTGCGGATTGGGGCCGAGGTCAACTGCACCGACGGCGTGCGCGGCGAGGTCAGGGGCCTGGTCCTCGACCCCGCCGATGACTCGGTCACCCACCTCGTGGCCGAGGAACGGCACCGTCAGGGCCTGGGCCAGCTGGTGCCGTTCGGCCAGGTGACCGGCGCCACCGCCGAGGCGGTCCAGCTCGGCTGCACAACGGCCGAGTTCGATCAGTTCGAGCCGGCCGACGAGACGCAGTTCCTGCCCGGCACCCGGGGCTACCAGGACTACGGCCCAGAGCAGGTGATCTCCTGGCCCTACCAGGGCGGCCGGGGCGGCGAGCCGGGTGTGCAGGCCGGCGACGCACCGTGGGTCTCGCAGACCATCACTACGGACCGTGTCCCCGAAGGGGAAACCGAGATACCCCGCGGCGAGCACGTCCACGCCAGCGACGGCGACATTGGCCGGGTCCAGGGGATCGTCGTGGATCCGGGCAACCGCCACGTGACCTATGTGCTTCTCCAGGAGGGGCATCTGCTGAGCCGCAAAGAGGTGCGCATCCCGCGGGACGCCGTGGCCCGCGTGGACGAAGACGGATTCCATCTCAGCATCACCCGGCAGGACGTGCAGGATCTGCACGCCGGGCTGGGACGGCCGTAACGGGCGGTCAGCCAGGCGCCGGCCCGGCGTCGACGATGCGCACGGCCGGGGCCACGGCCGCAGTCACGGCGGTCAGCCGCTCCCGGTCCAGCCGCCAGCCGGTGATCTTGCGGGCCGTCCGGGCGGGCCTGGACGCCACCGTGGTGGCCTCTTCCCGGCGCTGGACCGCGATGCCCTGGACCGGGACGCCACTGCCCGGCTCGGCGGGGCCGGCGGCCGGGTAGAGCACGATCCGGTCGATCTCGGCCCACGGGATGAACATGGCCCGGTGGCGCAGCGCAGCCAGGCTGGTCGGCATGTCGGCGAGCGTGATGCCCGCATAGTCGGCGCGGAACGCAGGCACCCGCCGGGTGATCGCTATCAGGCCGGGCATGGCGAACACTATGCCGAGCGCGGACAGCAGCATCGGGATGGCCAGGATGAGCGCGGTCGCGGAGACCGCGGGTGAGGGCCAGCGGAGGCCAACCGCGATCGTCAGCAGGCCGACGACCAGGCGCACGGTGATGCCGCCGGTCAGCCGGTAGCGTTCTTCATAGCAGCCCGGGTCAGGAAGCATCGCTGGCTGTTCTACCCCGGTGGCATGAGCGTCATACCGGGGCGGATGGTGCCCAGATGGACCTGGCCGAGCAGACTAGGCGTTGTCTCATCGCGGGCCGGTCAATCCAGCCCAGGGGCCCGCGGACCCCAGCTCATCGGCCCTGGAGGGGCAGTCATGGCGGGCATCACAGCCGATGGAACGCAGGCCGGCCGGGCGCCCGGGCCCGGGGGCGGCGGCGCGCGGCCGGTATCTACGGTGCGATCATCACGGCCGCCATCCTCGCGGCCGTCGGCAGCCAGGTACCAACGCCCGCGCTGGCTGTCTCGGTCGTGGTCACCTTGCTGGTCTACTGGATCGCCGAGGAGTACGCCGAGGTCCTGGGCGAGCAGGCGACCGGTGGGCACCTGCCCACCTGGGCCAGCATCCGGGCCATGCTGGCCACCACCTGGCCGATGGTCACCGCTTCCTACCTGCCGTTGCTGGCCCTGCTGGTGGCCCGGGGCGCGGGCGCCTCGGCGTTCGCCGCCGCCAATACCGGCCTGGTGGTGGCGATCGTCCTGCTGACCTTTCACGGCTGGTCCGCAGGCCGCGCGTCCCAGCTGCACGGCTGGCCGCTGGCCGTTGCCACCGCGATCGCCGCGGCCCTGGGCCTGATCATGGTGCTGCTCAAGGACCTGATCCTGCTGCACCTGCACTGAGCCGGCGCCGCGGCACGGGGGCCCAGGCCGGCTGCGCGCTCAGTGCGGGACCGGGGCGATGACCCCGGCCGAGGCCAGGCCATCGAGGATCAGCTGCACGGCGATCGCGGCAATGAGGAAGCCGAAGACCTTCTCCGTCACCAGCATGCGGTTCTCGTCCAGCCTGGCGCTGACCTGATTGGCGAACCGGAACACCACGATGTCGATCAGCAGCACAACGGCGAGGATGCCGATCGCGAGGGCCAGCACGCTGAACGATTCCGCGTCGGCCGAGATCGTCACCAGGCTGACGATGCCCACCGGGTTCAGCAGGTAGGGGACGGCCAGCGGGAACTGTGCGAGCTGCATCGGGTCTTTCCCGGTGGTCCGCTGATTGCTGCTGCTGGGCTGGGAGAGCACCATCCACACCGCGAGCACCAGCAGGATCAGGCCGCCCGCGATCGACAGCGACGCGACCGTGAAATGCAGCAGGCCACGCAGCAGTTCACCGAGCACGATCAGGGCCAGCGCCACCGTCGCCGCCGTGACCAGCATCTTGCGCAGCACCCGCCGCTTGGCCGCCTCGTCCAGCGGGGCGGTGATTTCCAGGAACGGGACGAGGGCCAGCTTCGGCCCGACACCGATCAGCAGCGCGAGGAAGGTGTCGATCGAACCGGCGGCGGTGATCGACGTCTGATCCATCCCCTAAGTGTGCCGGAGGACGGCGCCGTCATCGACGACTTCGAGATCGCTGGCAGTCAGCCGGTCGGCGAAACCATCCCGTGGGTCGGCCAGTCCGGCTGAGCGGGCCGGCTGGCGTCACCCCTCCAGGAGTCCCAGTTCCCGGCACCGGGTGACCGCCTGGCTGCGTGAGGAGGCACCCAGCTTCCGGTAGATCGAGACGGCCTGGGACTTGACCGTGTGCGGGGAGAGGAACAGTTCGGCGCTGATCTCCGGGATCGACATGTGGGTGGCCAGCAACGGCAGGACGCGCAGCTCGGCACCGGTCAGCGAGGACGCCCGCGGGCACTGGGGGATAGGCACCACCGACAGCCGGGTCCGCAGCGCCCGGGCCTCGCCGGCCAGCGTGCCGAGGTCGTGCCTTCCTCACCCCCCGGCGGGGGAGGGGGACGGCTCAGCCCGGGTTGCGGCGTCGCGCTGGGCCTGGGCGTTCAGCTCACTGCCCACCAGCACGGCCAGGCCGACCAGGTAGAGCCAGAACAGCAGGATGACCACCCCGGCCAGCGCGCCGTAGGTCTTGCCGTAGGAGCCGAACCTGGCCACGTAGAACGAGAAACCGAGCGACGCGAGCAGGAAGATACCGGTGCTGACCAGGCTCCCGGCGCTGACCCAGTGCCAGCGCGGGGAGGGGCGGTTGGGCGCGTAGTAGTCGTAGACGGAGAAGAGCAGCGTGATCATGATGATCGTCAGCACCCAGCGGATCACCGTCCAGGCGACGAGGAAGGCGGCATGCCCGAAGGGCAGGTGGCCCTCGATCCCGGACCCGATCGACGAGCCGAACACGATCAGCGCCGCAGCGATGCCACCGAGGACGACGGTCGCCAGCATCAGCGGAATGGTCCGCAGCCGTTTGGCCACGAACTTGCGGTCTTCGACCTCGTAAGCCACGTTCAGCCCGGATTCCAGCGCCGCCACGCCACCCGAGGCGGCCCACAGCGCCACCACTATGCCGATGACCAGCGCGGTGACCGAGCCCGCCGCGGACTGTTTGGTGGCGGACTGGATGGCCTGGGTAAAGACGCCGGACGCCCCGGGCGGCAGTGCTTTCTGCAGGCCGGAGATGAGCCGATGGACTGTGTCCGACCCGAGATGCAGGAGGTTGGTCAGGCCGAGCAGCGCGATCAGCGCGGGGAACAGGGCGAGGAACCAGTGGTAGGCCAGGCTGCCGGCCGCCATGCTGCACCGGTCACGGACGAACTTCTTGCCGGTGCGCTGCAGCGTGCCGCGCCAGCCGGGTGAGGTGGGCGTGGTCGGGGCGGGATTGGGCTCGGCCATCGTCATGTCCCCCGTTGGGCCGGCTGGCAGCCCGGCGACCAGCGGCGGGCCTGAGCACTGACCATGCCCCCACCAGACCCTGCCGCGTCAGGGCTCCTGCTCTACGCTACGCCGGCCGTCGGCCGGGGTGATGTCAGCGGCCTGGCGATTGCGGATCGATGATGTCAGCGGCCTGCCGTAGCGCCCGGGCCAGCCGGTCCCGCAGCCTCAGCTTCCCCAGCTCGTCCGCCAGCTCCGCGAGCAGGTCACGCATGGGAGTCAGGTCAAGCACGCCGGGCTCGTCGCCGCCGTTGCTTACCCGGCCGGCTCTGGCGGCGCTGGCGGTCTGGCGCGCCTGGCTGGTGAGGTGCCCGGCGATGGTGCCGGCCAGCCGGGTGCCGTCAGCTACCGCGGCCGCGCCCCGGCCGGCGCGGGCGTCCGGGCTGGTGGGCGTGCCCGGCCCGGTGGGTGGGACCGGGGAGTCAGTTGACGGGGGGTCCTCAGGCACCGCAGTCGCCTCACTTCCGCTGATTGGCAGGGCCGGTTCTCCCGAGCAGGGCCGGTTCTCTGGCATTCCATCGCTGCGGCCGGCGGTCAGCATCACCCGGCCCGGGTGATCGGCACGGGGGCCATTCAGGGTGCCCTGAACGCACTCGCAGCCGTACTCAGCACCGCCTGCTGAGGGCGGACTAGGGTTGCCTGACGAGGCAGGCCAGGGCCCGCGTTCGCTCACCAGGAAATCGGCGCCTGCGGCCAAACGGGTATCAGGCGCCGGAACTTGGCCGCGACCATGACGTGACGATGACAGGAACGAGCACGAACGGAGGCTAATGAATGACACGGCTACCAGAATCTACTGCCCGTCGTTACGGCAAGGTTTTTGATGAGATAGCGGTTGAGTACGACCGCCGCCGCCCGACTTATCCGGGCGAGCTCGTTGACCAAGCTTGTCAGGTCGCAGGGATCGGGAGCGGTGCTCATGTGCTTGAGGTTGGGTGTGGCAGCGGCCAACTGACGCGTGACCTTATCGCCCGGGGCCTGCACGTCACAGCACTCGAACCCGGCAAGAGCCTCATAGCACTGGCCAGGCAGAACCTGGAAGGTGCTGGAGAGGTGGAATTTGTGAACGCTCAGTTTGAGGATGCATTGCTTCCCCGCGAGCAGTTTCAGGCCGTGTTCTCTGCGTCCGCGTTTCACTGGGTTGACCCTAAGGTCAGCTGGCAGAAGGCCGCTGACGTACTTGTGCCCGGTGGAACGCTCGCCCTTGTGCAATACTGCGGGCTTGAGGAGCCGCGTACCAAGCGAGATCAGGAAGCAGCATTGGCTGCCATTAGAAAGGTCGCCCCGGACATTGCCGCCAATTGGCCGGCCTACCGGGATATCGACGCCACGCTCGCTGGGACGGAGCAGCGCCGGGGCAACGTCTCAGAGGTATGGGCCTGGCTCGGCAGCTACGACATAGGGCAAGATTATGCCGGCCGCTTGTTCGGTGATGTCCAGGTGGCCGTCATGCCAAAGCTCGTCGAGCACACTCCTGATGAGCTCAATGCTCTCCTTCGCACGATGTCGTTTTACCCTCGGCTTTCACCGGGCCAACGTCAAGCCCTTGAGCGTGAAAACGAGGCTATTTATGAACGGCTGGGCCGGCCGATTCGCGCAAGCACGGTCGCAGCTCTCGTCACGGCACGGCGCAGCCTGGTGGGAGATGATCGCCGCGTGCCGTCCCAGGGCACGCCGCACTGATTCCATTCTCCTCGTCGCCCGATGATCTCGGCCTGGCCCAACTTATGACGGTTCGGTGACGAGACCGGAGCCTGCCCCCGTCTATGGGGGCAGGCTCCTACGATCTGCGTGCCGGGATCCCCTGTTGATCGACGTTCAGGTCCTCCACCTGGCCGGCGTCTCAGCGGAACACTCCGCCAATTCCTGGCGTCCGCTGAGCAGCCATCTCCGGGATGAGGATTCCTGAAGGGAGAACAGCATGCGTGGGCATGCGCGCTGGAAAGTGCTCACGGGCGGCACAGGCAGGCTGCGGGGCCTGCTCAGGGCTGCCCGCCAGCACTGGCTGTTCACGATCGCGCTCTGCGCCGGGCTGTCGCTGCGGATCCTGACTCAGATCGCCTACAGCCCGGCGCTGGTCTACATCGACTCGTACCGGTACCTGCACGGCGACTCCAGCCTGGATCCTCTTGGTTACCTGGTCTTGCTGTGGCCGTTGCAGCGCGCTGGTGGACTGGCCGCGGTCGCGGCGGCCCAGCACATCCTGGGCCTGGGAATGGCTTTGTCGCTCTATTCGGTCCTGCTCCGCCGCGGCATGTGGCGCTGGGCGGCCGCGCTCGCTACCGTGCCCGTGCTGCTGGATGGTTATCAGCTGCAGGCCGAGCAGACGGTCATGCCGGATGTGCTGTTCGAGGCGCTCATCGTGGCGGGTCTCACGCTGTTGCTATGGCGCCGCATCCCAGGTGCCTGGCAGGTGGGTCTGGCGGCCCTGGCCCTGGGCGTGGCCGTTGACGTCCGGCAGGTCGGTGAAGTCCTGATCGTCCCCGCGCTGGCCTTGCTGCTGGTCCGCGCGATACGGGGGAAGCGGCTGGCCGAGAGCGCGCTGTTCACGGTCGGCTTCACGATCCCGGTGCTGATATACATGATGGTTCAGTTCGCGGCGTCGGGTCATTTCGCATTTACCCAGCGAAATTCGTATGCCTTCTACGGGCGCGCGGCCGCGGCGGCCGATTGCGCGACGCTCAGGCTGCCCCCAGATGAGCGGAGACTGTGCCCAGCACCGCAAGTGGTGGCCACAATGGGCATCGATGGCCTGGTCGGCGATCCCGCAGGCCCGCTGCTGAGCTACCAGCCGCCGCCGGGCATGACGATCGCGGCCATGGCGGACCGTTTCGAGGTCGCCGTCGTTATGCAGCAGCCGATGGCCGTGGCCAGCGCCATCCACCGCGATTTCATCAAATTGTTCGCCCTCACCAGGAACACCGCTCCGGGGGATATGCCGATCAGCCGCTGGCAGTTCCAGACCAGCTATCCCACCTATCCGCCCTTGATCACCGTGCGCTATGTCGCCTCGATCAGGCCTGGCGGCGGCCAGCCATCGGTCATCAGACCGCTGGCCGAAGCGCTCCGCGATTACCAGCTTCACGGTGGGTACACGCCGGGGCCGCTGCTCGCGGTTGCCGCGCTAGCGGGCCTGGCTGGGAGCTGCATGCTGGGCTTCAGCGGGCGGGAGCACACGGCGGCGGCTACTGCCTGCCTGCTCACCACGGCCATGGCGATCATCCTGCTGCTCGCATCGGACGCGTACGAATTCTCGTGGCGCTACCAGCTCCCAGCGCTCGTCCTGCTGCCACCAGCAGGCATCCTCGGAGCTGCCGCCATTACCACGGTCATGCGCAGTGCTGCGCCGAAGCGGGCAGGAGCATCAGGGCGCAGCGACCTGCCCCGCGCGCCGGACGGCCAGCCCAACCTCATGGTCACACGTTCAAAGAAGATGCCAGCTGGGTCGACTTAGACTTCCCAGAGCACCTGGCCCGGCAGTACCGGCTGATGGGTCCCGTGAGTGATCACTGATTCCCACCGCCCAGTACCCGCAGATCTTGTTGACTCAGAAAGGCGCGACCACCTCCCTCAGCCTTGGATCAATGATCGGGGCCGCTCATATGCGTGGCGACATTGTTCGCTGGCCGGACCGCCGGGTCACACCCGGCCGGGTCGCGGTCGTAACGGTCTCGTTCAACACGCGTGAGCTCACCGCGCTCTTGCTGTGGTCACTGCGACGGATTCTGATGTGGGGGTCGCTCGAAGTAATCGTCGTCGACAACGGATCGAAAGACGGGTCGGCGGAGCTCCTGGCGAAGATCGCAGCGGCCGGCGGGTGCCGCCTCGTCGCGAATGCGAGCAACCGCATGCACGGCCCTGCGCTCACCCAGGCCATGTCCTTCCTGGCCGCACGCGAGTCAGACCTCCCGCAGTGGGTTTGGGTCCTCGATTCCGACGTCGTGATCAGCCGGCCCGATGCTCTCAAGAAGGCGCTTGAGAGAGCCGGCGAAACGACGGCCGCGATCGTGGGCGAGTCGTGGTGGGACCAGTGGCATGAGACGGACCGGTTTCTCGCGTACTCCCTTCTGATCGATCCCGTCCGTGTCTGGCGCGATGGAATCGAGCCCTTCGTCGATGGGGGTGATCCAGCGTTCGATCTGCTCGAGTCGGCCAACGCCGCTGGCGAGACGCTCGCCGAGTTCTCCTTCGTGAGAGACCGCTACGTCATCCACCGAGGCCGAAGCAGCCTCATGGCAGTCTGGGAATCGGACGACACCACGCACCCCGACTACGAGTGGACGCTCGAACATCACGAGCCGCACTTCGGTCTTGTCGATGGTGCCGCCGCCGACCACGAGGGACTGCTCAGGAGGTTTCGCGCCGAAGTCGGATCACTGGATGACCCGAAGGCGATCGCAGTTCTTTCTGGTCGGGCTTGACGGCTGCCGAAGCCCGGGCAGACCAGTTCGCCAAGGTCACAAGCTCGGGAGTACCCGGAGCGCATGTGATCTTGAACCGCCTCGCCCCCGAGGGATCGCGGTGAGCCCCGGGGGAACCGGCGGGCGTTGGCTCCGTAATTGGCTTCCCGGATTCCTTGACGATCCGTCGTAGGCGCTGGGTTTCCGGCCGGCTGGTGGCTCCCGTATAGCTCCCCGCGGCTCCCCGAGGCGGGACGGGACGCCGTTCAAGGGGGTCAGACGAGCAACCGGTTCAAGGGGACCCTGTGCGAAAATGCGGCGTGGATCTGCTGCCTGTGCGCCTTCGACCGTTCACCGAGCCCGACCTGGAGCTATTTGACCGTTTCGCTACAGACCCCGCGCTTTCGGAACCGTTCGGCTGGGTCGGGTTCATGCCGCCAGGTGGCTACCGGAAGCGCTGGGAACAGGACGGGTTGCTCGGGTCAATTCCCTACTGTCTCGCCGTCGTCACCGTCGATGACGACGCCCTTGCTGGATGGGTCGATTGGCGAGAGACCGAACGGCCCGGGCGTGGGGCGTGGGAGATTGGGGTGCTGATCGTTCCGGAGATGCGCGGACGCGGTGCCGGTACAGCGGCTCAGCGCCTGCTCGTCGAATACCTGTTCTCGGCGACAACCGCGTTCCGGATCTGGGCGGCGACAGAGGCGGAGAACATCGCCGAGCAACGGGCGCTGGAGCGGAGCGGATTCAGCCAGGAGGGCCGACTTCGGGGGACGCACTTCCGGGATGGGCAGTGGCGCGATAGCTTCATCTACGGCATCATTCGCGACGACATTAGCCGTTCGTCAACTGCGGCTTAGTGCGTATTCGACGCCGAAGATGGCCAGCTTTACCGCGTGGTGGTCGACGACTGCTCTCCTACCTCGCCAACTACCTGGACTGCACCGGACAGATGGCCTTCGGGGACCTGTGCTCGCTCGTGCCCGAGTGGTTCGCGCCCCGCTCGGCCATACCGGGACCTTGGCGGGCTCCGAATTCACGAGCCTGCTCGTGGCGCCGTCCCACGCGGCCCGGCGGGAAATCATCAGGATCTGGTGAGGACCGTTCACCTGCACGGTGGCAATCGTGGGTGCCGCAGCGGGCCGGACCACTCGTTCGCGCGAGCGGCAGAGGAGAACAACGATGGCGAAGGACCGGGGTGCCTGGACCGCTCAGGACTGCGCCCTGGTGCCGATCGACTACCAGAATGAGATGTTCGAGGTCATCCGGCCGGAGACGCCCGCCAACTTGGCCGAGCGGCATGTCCGGCTGCTGGCAGCCGGAGGACGTCGCGAACGTCGCGCTGTTCCTTGCCTCCGGCGAGGGTTCCTACATTCCGCCCTCGGCCTCGTGGTCGATGGCGGCATGAAGGTCTGGTGACCGCTGTGTCCGCCACACCCGACGTCAATGCGCCCGCGGTGCCCACGGCGCAGCGACGCCGGCACCGCTCCGGCTTTGGGGCGGCGGCGTTCGCCTTCCTGATCGTCATGGCGGTCGCGACCCTGCCCAGCCCTCTCTATGGCCTTTACCGGACCCGGGATCACCTCTCTGCCCTCACCATCACCGTGGTCTTCGCGATCTTCGCGGGCAGCACGATCGCCGTACTGCAACGGGACAGTTCCATCGCCGCGCGTATCGGGCGCCGGGGCACGATGCTCGTTGCCGTCGCGACGATGATGATCGCAGTGGGGGTGCTCGCGGCGTGGAAGGACCTGCCGGGGCTGCTGATCGGGCGGCTGGTCACCGGAGTGTCGGTCGGGCTGGCCGCGGGCACCGCGATCACGTACCTCATCGAGTTGCGGCTGCGCGCGGATCCGAAGGCGTCGCCCGTCCGTGCCAGGACCATCGGCACCGCAGTTACCATCGGCGCGCTTGGCGTCGGCCCGTTGATCGCCGGCTGTCTTGCGCAGTGGGTGACACAGCCGCTGACCGTGCCCTACCTTGTGTTCATCGCGCTAGGGGCGATCGCATTGATCGGTCTGTGGGCCGCGCCGGAGACAGGCCCGTTGGCAACGGAGAAGAAGCCGGCCGGGTCGCGACCCAAGGTCAGGCTTCCGGTCCCAGCGGCAGCCGGGACCCTTGCGGCCTTTTCCGCGAATGGCCTGTTCGCAGGGCTGTCCGGACTCTTCCTCGCCACCACGCTGCACCATCCCTCGCACGCACTCGCCGGCGCTGCGCTCTTCCTTCTTTTTGCCTGCGGAGTGGTATCCCAGTTGGCAACGCTGCAGGCATCGCGGATGCTCGCACTCGGAACGGTTTCCATGCTTGCGGGTCTGGCGCTGCTCGTTGTTTCCGTGCGCCTTTCCACACCAAATCTGGCGATGTTCCTGATCGCGGGTGCGCTGATCGGCGCGGTTCTGGTGCCGTCTTCAAGGGGACCACCGGGATCGTGCTTGAGGCGAGCCCGCCAGAAAGCCGCGTCGCGATGACGTCGGACCTGCTCATCGCGCTCTACGTAGGACTCTCGGTTCCGGTGATCGGAGCCGGAGTCGCGCTCGACCTAGGTGCGAGCGCACCCAACACCGTGCTCGGGTTCGCCATCCTCGTCGGGCTGGGCGTGGTCGTCGCGGGCTGGGCACTGCTGGGACGCCGTCCGTGACCGGAAGGAGAGACGAGACGTCATCCGAATAAGCGAGCGTGTGGCAGTCGTTGTCGGCGCGGGCGGAGGGCCCGGCCGCCCTAGCGCAATCACCATAACTAGGTGACGGCTACTCACTTGGCTAGCGCCCACAGTAGGTTGAGGCGATTTCCTCCACCGAGGCGATGACGCCGATGATCAGTCACGAGCAGCGGCAGGCCGGCGGTGACCGGGCCGCCAGACAAGGGAGGAGGGAGCGAAAGGCATGAGATCCGTGCGCGTGGCAGGACTTGGCGGCTCGCTGCGGGATATGTCCACTAGCCGCACTGCCCTGCAGGTCGCTCTGGAGGGAGCCGCCGCCAGCGGCGCCGACGTCGAGCTGATCTGGGTCCGTGACCTGGGCCTGCCGTTGTACACCGACGAGCACGCGCCGCCGCCGGCCGCGCACCGGCTGGCCGAGACGATGTACCACGCTGACGCGCTGATCTGGTCCAGCCCTACCTACCACGGGTCGGTCAGCGGCTCGTTCAAGAACGCGCTGGACTGGCTGATCCTGCTGGCCGAGAACGAGCCGCCGTACCTGTCTAACAAGCCGATCGGGCTGGTGACCACGGCGGGCGGGGTGCAGGGGCTGCAGGCGGTCAACACGATGGACTTCATCGCCCGGTCGCTGCGCGGCTGGAGCGTGCCGCTGGTGCTGCCGGTGGCCCAGTCGTGGCAGTCGTTCGACCCGGACGGACGCCTCAAGGACGAGGCGGTCGCCAGCCAGTTGCGCAAGCTCGGCGCCGAGGTGGTCCGCGCCGCCCGGCAGTTCCAGGCCGACGGCACCTGCGACTACGCCGAAGGCACCCGTATCGGGCCCGCAGTGGAGGTGGCCCTGGATGGTGCTGAAGGCGGTTGAGTACCGATGAGGAGAGGTCTCGTGGAGCTGGGGCTCGACGGGCGGGCTTCAGTCACGACCGCGAGGTCGTCCCGCCTCGCACCGTCCATCAACCCCGTCCCAGCGCATGCCCCGGGACCGTGAACGACAGGAGCTTGACATGAGCGACACTCTCGACTGGAACGCGAAGACCATCGCGGAGTTCCGAGCGAACGAGGGCCGGGTTGGCGGAAACTTCGAGGGTGCTCCGATGGTCCTGGTGCATCACCGCGGCCGCACAAGCGGGCGGGAGTACGTCAACCCGATGATGTACCTCCCGCACGACACCGAGCCGGACATCATCTACGTCTTCGCAACCAAGGCAGGAGCACCCACCAACCCCGACTGGTACCGCAACCTCACCGCCGCCGGTAGCGGCAGTGTCGAACGCGGAACCGAGACATACAACGTGACCGTCCGCGAGCTGACAGGTGCTGAACGCGACCGCATCTACGCCGAGCAAGCGCGGCGCTACCCAGGATTTGCCGAATACGCACGGCAAACCGCTGGAGTCCGCACCATTCCTGTGCTCGAACTTGCGCGGGCGTAACCCACCGGTCCGGTCGAGGCAGATCGAACGGGCTTAGAACACTGAGATGTGCACGTGATCGAAGTGGTTGGCGGTGATGCTCCCGCGGTCGGCCATGGGGACCCACCCTGACGACCCCGTCCGGATATCCCAGATCCTCTGCCGGTAGATGATGTACATGATCCCCAGCTGCGACGCGTTCGCCTGGGCCCACGCCGCGATCTGGTAGCCGCGCTGCACGTTCCCCGCAGTGGGCATGATCCCTCCGGTGCTCAGCATGAAGTCGCACGCCCGGCCTAGAGGATGCTCACCGGAGGCCTCGGGCCGGTAGCAGCCGATGGCGGGGAATGGGCCGAACCTCCGGTCGATCGCATCCTTGACCTGCCGCATGCGGGGGGTGATGCTGCCGCCGGTGACCGGGGACTGGGGCCGGAACTTGGCAATGAGGGCCTTGACCCGGTGCTGCTGGCTTGCCAGTGCCGCGACCAGCCGGCGCAGAGCCCTGACCCTGACCTGCGCGGCCCGCTCGGCGCGCTGCTCGGTTGCCATGAACCGTTGCAGCGCCTGCTGCTGGAGGCTGCGCTGGCGGCCCAGGTATTCCAGGATCGCCGTGTCCTCCAGAACCCGCTGCGGGTTGTCATCGCTCAATATCGTGATCTCCGGAGCCTGCGCGCCGCCCATGTATCTGGCCGCGGCGAGCGCCGCGAGTTCCCGGCGAGCCTGGCCGAGCTGACTGCGCAGCCGCACCACCCTGGCCGTCGCCGCCTTCGCGGCGCTGTCGGCATCGGTGAGCTGCAGCAGCTGACCGCGGTACTGCCGAGCCAGCCTGGCGGCCCGGGCTTCCAGCCGGGCGAGGTTGCCCGGCGAGCCAGTGGGAGCCAGCCGGGAAGCGCCACTGGCAGCAGCCGTGGCGTGCACAGATGCGCTGCCAGCCGATGGCGCCACCAGTGAGACGACGGCGAGCATGACGGCCGCCGCGGTACGGGGCCAGCGTGCTGGGACCGCTGACCCGTTCTGCCCGGGGTACCGGAAGCCCACAGACTCACCTCTTCCCGCCGGCTGCCGCTGACCTGCGGACGGGTGATGCTCGCGCCATGAGGCCCGCAGACGGCCGACTGTTCCCGGATGAGGGTGGCCGGCCGCCTTAGCTCCGACGTACCTGAAGAACCAATTCGGAACGTAGCACCCGCTGCGCGCCGGGAAGCGCGTTTCCGCAGACCTGACCCTGTCCGGCCCCTTGCATCAAGGGGTCCCGGGCGGAGACCCGAAACCCCTTCTGACCTGCTTCGCAATGGTCGGGACGGCCGGATTTGGACCGTGCTGGAAGAGCGCACCCGAATCGCGCGGGGAAATGCATGACGTGGTCGCCCATCACATGTCACTGATCGCGGTCCGGGCCGAGACCGCGCCCTACCGCCTCAGCGGCCTGACCGACCCGGCCCGCTCCGAGTTCGGCTCGGTCAGTGCGGAGGCGCGCGAGGCACTGGCGCAGATGCGGCGGCTGCTCGGCGTGCTGCGCCAAGACCCGGCTGCCGTTCTGGCGCCACAGCCGCAGTTGGCGGACCTGCCCGCGCTCGTCAACACCGCCCGGCGAGCCGGGGTATCGGTCGAGCTGTCCGTGCCCCCCTCGCCGGGCCAGGTGCCGTCCGGCGTCGGCGTGTGCGCCTACCGGATCGTGCAGGAATCGCTGTCCAATGCCAGTCAGCATGCCCCGGGAGCCGCGGTCACCGTGTCGGTGGACCACGAGGCCGGCGCAGTACTGCTGCGAGTGGCCAATGGACCCGGCGGTCCCACGGGCCCGGCCGGGAAGGAACACGGGCCGGGCCACGGGCTGACCGGGATGCGCGAGCAGGTGGCGCTGCTCGGCGGTTCGCTGTCGGTCGGCCCGGTGCCCGATGGCGGCTTCGTGGTCTCAGCGGTGCTCCCACTCGGCGAGACGGCATGGCGGGGAACCGGGCGATGGGTGGGGGTGTGACCACGCGGTGCCTGATCGCCGACGACCAGGCGATGGTCCGAGAGGGCTTCGCCGCGGTACTCACCGCCCAGCCAGGCCTGGTCGTGGTGGGCCAGGCCGCTGACGGTGCCGAAGCGGTCCGCCAGGCGCGGACTTGCGGCCTGACGTCATTCTGATGGACGTCCGGATGCCGGTCCTGGACGGGCTGGAAGCGACCCGGCAGATCCTCTGCGTCGCGGCCAGCCCGGACCGGCCGCGAGTGCTGATGCTCACGACGTTCGACCTCGACGACTACGTGTATGAGGCGTTGCGGGCGGGCGCCAGTGGTTTCCTGCTGAAGGACGCCACCGCCGCCGAACTGGTGCACGCGGTCCGCGTGGTGGCCGCCGGTGACGCCCTGCTCGCCCCGTCGGTAACCCGGCGGCTGATAGCCGACTTCGCCCGCCAGCCACGCTCCGGCCCGCCGTTCCCGCTCACGCTCGGCGCCCTCACTCCGCGGGAGACCGAGGTGATGCGGCTGATCGCTACAGGCCTGTCCAACACCGAGATCAGCGACACCCTAGTCATCGCCGAGCAGACAACCAAAACCCACGTTGGCCGCATCCTGGCCAAGCTCGATCTCCGTGACCGCGCCCAGGCCGTCGTTCTCGCCTACGAAACGGCCTCGTCACGGCGGGCGAATCAGGCCCTGCGCGCAGAAACCCCGACACCGGGCCCCATCAGTAACCGGCAGCCACCAGACGGCCGGACGATCAGTGCACGGCTCGTCAAGCACCCTGCAAGGCAACTCCGATCCCG
The DNA here is from genome assembly GCA_963711705.1 of uncultured Actinomycetes bacterium. Classification (GTDB taxonomy): domain Bacteria; phylum Actinomycetota; class Actinomycetes; order Streptosporangiales; family Streptosporangiaceae; genus RYN-230. Next base: position 19,370 of record CAVQFM010000008.1, on the reverse strand, counting down.
GAGACGTCCTTGAACTGCGAACGTATATTGCGGCACTGCCCCTGATCCAGGTCCACTAACGATTTTCGCGGCTCGCGGAGTGGTCCTATGGCTGGGTCACGATGTTGACGATCCGGCCGGGGACGATCACCAGCCGGCTGACCGTTACGTCCCCGGTGTGCCGGGTGTATTCGGGGTGGCTGGCCATGGCCTGAGCGATTTCTTCCTCCCCGGCACCGGCCGGGACCTCCATCCGGAAGCGGGTCTTTCCGTCGATCTGAACCGGCATTGTGACCACCTGCTCGGCCGCCAGCGTCTCGTCGAACTGGGGAAATGGCTCGTACGCCAGCGATGCGGCGTGACCCATTCTGGACCAGAGTTCTTCGGCGATGTGCGGCGCGAACGGGGCCACCATCAGCACCAGTGGCTCGGCCAGCCCGCGCGGAGGGCCACCTTCCGCCACGGCCAGCTTGGCCGCGTGGGTGTTGAGTTCCATCAGGCGGGCGATCGCGGTGTTGAACCGCAGATGCTGCAAGTCTCTGCGGACGACCTTGACCGTGTGGTGCAGCCGGCGGGTGGTCTGGTCGTCGGGGGGCTGGTCGTGCACCCGTAGCGCGCCGGAGTCCTCGTCGATGATGGTGCGCCACAGTCGCTGGAGGAATCGGTGGACGCCGATGATGTCGTTGGTTCGCCAGGGCCGGTCGGTGTCGAGTGGGCCCATGGCCATCTCGTACAGGCGTAGCGTGTCGGCGCCGTAGGCGGTGTAGATGTCATCTGGGCTGATGGCGTTCTTCAGGCTCTTGCCCATCTTGCCCGCGCGTGAGGTTACCGGCTGGCCCTGGTATTGCGGCGGGCCGTCCGTTGCTGTGACGACCTCGGCGGCTGGCACGTACATGCCACGCGCGTCGAGGTAGGCGTCCGCCAGGATGTACCCCTGGCTGAACAGGCGGCGGAACGGCTCCTTGGTGGAGAGGTAGCCCAGGTCGTACAGCACCTTGTGCCAGAAACGTGCGTAGAGCAGATGCAGCACGGCGTGCTCGACGCCGCCCACATACAAGTTGACCCCACCGTCGCCGGGTGCCGCGTCTGGGGGCACCATCCAGTACCGCTCAACCGCCGGGTCCACCAGCTGCTCGGAGTTGGCCGGGTCAAGATAGCGCAGGTAGTACCAGCAGGATCCGGCCCATTGAGGCATGGTATTGAGTTCGCGGCGGTACCGTTTTGGGCCGTCACCCAAGTCGAGTTCGGGCTGCGCCCATTCCGCCGCGCGCGCCAGCGGCGGCACCGGGTCGTCCGACTCGCCTGCCTGTGGCTGCGGCCGGAAGTCCGCCATATCGGGCAGCGTCACTGGCAGTTCTTCCTCGGGCAGGGCAACAGGTAGCCCATGCTCGTCGTAGACGATTGGGAACGGTTCACCCCAGTAGCGCTGCCGGGAGAACAGCCAGTCACGCAGCCGGTAGGAACGCTGGCGATGGCCAGTTCCGGCCGATTCCAGCCAGCCGATGGCGGCCGCGATTCCGGCTTGCCTGCCCAGGCCGGCGCAGTCGAGCCTGGGCACACCCAGGTCGAGGTAGCTGCCCTCATCGGCAAATGCCTCCGGCCACGTGCCCGCGGGGCTATCGGGTGGCAGGCCCCGTTCGGTGAACCATGCCGGCGGCGGCTGCAGGACCGCCCGGACCGGAAGCCCGAACCGGCGGGCCAGCTCCAGGTCCCGCTGGTCATGCGCGGGCACCGCCATGATCGCACCCGACCCGTAGGCCATGTGCACGTAGTCGGCGATGAACACCGGGATGGACTCGCCGGTCATGGGATTGATCACGTGCGAGCCGGTGAAGACCCCGGTCTTGTCGTGGGTGTCGTCGGAGCGCTGCCGGTCACTGAGCCGTGCCGCCCGGTCCCGGTAAGCGCGGACGGCGGCTTGCGGGGTGTGGGTCCCCGTCTCCGGATACCGCCAGGCCGCCGGGGTCCCCTCGGGCCAGGCGGCGGCGGTCAGCTCATCGACCATCGGGTGCTCGGGGGCCAGCACCAGATAGGTGGCACCCGGCAGCGTGTCCGGCCGGGTGGTGAACGCGCGGATCAGTGCGCCAGCCGGGCCCGCCACCTGGAAATCGATACTGGCGCCGTCGCTGGGGCCGATCCAGTTCCGCTGCATGATCTTGATCGGCTCGGGCCAGTTGACGTGGTCGAGATCGCGGAACAGCCGCTCCGCGTAGGCAGTGATCCGCAGCATCCACTGGCGGAGCGGCCGCCGGTACACCGGGTAGTTGCCGATGTCGCTGCGCCCGTCCACGGTGATCTCTTCGTTGGCGAGCGCTGTGCCCAGGCCGGGACACCAGTTGACGAGCTCCTCGGAGATGTAGGCGAGCCGGTAGCTGTCAACCACCTTCCGGCGGCCGGTATCGCCCAGCTCGGCCCAGGGCCGATCCCCAGGGTTGGCCTCGCTGACCGGCGCCCGGCGGCCCCACTTGAACTCGGCCACCAGTTCTGCGACCGGCCGCGCACGGCCAGCCTCACGGTCGAACCAGCTGTTAAAGATCTGCAGGAAGATCCACTGGGTCCACTTGTAGTAGGAGGGATCGGTGGTCGCGAACTCACGCCGCAGATCGTGGCCAAGGCCCAGCCGCCGCAGCTGGCGTTTCATGGCGGCGATGTTGCGCTCGGTGGTGGCCTTGGGATGTTGCCCGGTGTCGATGGCGTACTGCTCCGCGGGCAGCCCGAACGCGTCATAACCAAACGGGTGAAGCACATTGTGCCCCGTCATCCGCAGATAGCGGGCATAGGCATCGGTGGCGATGTAGCCCAGTGGATGACCCACATGCAGGCCCGAGCCGCTCGGGTAGGGGAACATGTCCATGATCATGAACTTCGGGTGGCCGGCGACCTGGTCAAAACCCGCCGCCAGCGGCCCAGCCGGGTTCGGGGTGCCGAACGTCCCGGCCGCCTCCCAATAGTCCTGCCAGCGCAGCTCGATCTCGTTCGCCAGCCGGCCGTTGTAACGGAACCGAGACTGATCACCCACGTCAGCCATACCGGCACCAGCCCTATCCACCCCGGCCATACCCCCACCGGGCCCGGAATGGTCAGCGTCCCGTCTCATAGTCCCCGCCACAATTGCTGCTGTACCGACGAAAAAACCCCTCACACAGGAGGGGCCGCCACGCTGACCAAACGTCAGCGCAGCGCTTCGAGAAGCAGCCCAGCCGCTCGCATAGGACCTAGCGTAGCGCAGGCCATCCAGCCAGCTCGGCGGTTACCGCCGGGTATTCAAGCTGACCACCTGACTAGCCGGCTTCGCTGGCCGTGCCGATTGACAAATGCCCTGGTAGGACGTCGGCGGCACACCCCCTTAAGGGGACCATTCACAAGGAAGTCGGCTCAGGGGTCGGCAAAGTCCTGGCGGAGTGATTTGGCCTCACGGGGGTCATCTGCTGGCGCCGGGTGTCTGGTGATCAGGGCGGTGAGTCGCCGCGGGACCACGGCGGAACCCAGCCGGACAGGTTTGTCCTGGTCGCGAGGCGATCCTGGAGGGCGCGTTCCCGCCGGGTGAACTCGTCCTCGGTGAGGAGCCCGAGGCTCGGGTAGCAGGTTTCGTCGTCGCCGGGAAGGCTGAACCCGAGGGCGTAGGTGGCTGGCTCGTCCTCCAGGCCGGCCCAGGTTACCTGGACATGCTGGGTGAGGGTACTCCAGACCCGTCCCGGGTGGCCCGGGTACAGCACCAGGCCGTTCGCCCGCAGAGTGCCGTCCAGCACAGGGATCGGGTCGGGCTTGCCTAGATGCTCGACCGGAAGACCGACGCGAAGGTCTGTGACCTTGACGTACGACAGTGTCATGCCAGCCTCCGTCCTGGCCGTCGGCCATGAGCCTTTCATTCTTCCATCTCGCGGGTTTGGAGCAGTGCCCGGCAACGTCGCCTGACAGTTCATGATCGCCCGCGGCGGCCGGTCCGGGCGGGCCCGTGGCGTCCGATCGGACGGTAGACCACGTGTTCTAGCGGTCGCCTGCGGACAGTCGGCAGACTCGCTGGACCGGGTATTGCCTAGTTGAAGATGAGGCAGTCTCAGCCTCCCAGGCTGGTGACATTTGGATACGATCGTCCACTCAGTACCGCCGGTTTTCACGGCGTTCCTTGCGGCGTCTGTGACGACGCATCACGCCCAACCCGAACCACACCAATGCCCCGAAAACCGCCACCACGATGGTGTAGACCCACAACGGCCAGATAAAGCTCACGGACAGGAAGTGGAACCTGATGTCCCCCCGATTCTGGATGACGAAGATGAGCAGGACCGCGAGGCCGGTGAGCGAGGCGATCGCCCCGACGCTGACCCGCCGACCCGCTTGTTTCGCTTCAACCTGTTGACTCATCACATCCCCTAACCATGCATGCCCCCGCAGGGCGCTTCCAGCCCCCGGTGCTCGCAGACACCCGCTGTTACACGACCCTCACAATGTGCCCGGGCAGGGACGTAGCCACTAGTTCATTCATGCTCGTGCCGTTTGCCCGCAAACGGCAGGGCGCAAAGTACCGGCCACAGTCATGGCAGCTTGCTCAGTGCAGCTCGGCTCGTGACATGTTCACGTCGTACGCAAGATCGCCGGGCACGGCACGCTGACCATGACACAGCGCTACCTGCACCCTGGTGGGTGGCCGATCACCGCTGCCGGGCGGCACTAGCCGCCTATCTGAGGGTCCGCCGAGTCCCCACGGTCCCCAACTGCGGGTGGTCAGGTCGTGACCTGACCAACGCGATGGCCTACGCCAACGCCGCCCGCAACCTTCTCAGCAGCCGGATGCTCGCGGGCGCTGCAGGCGCCGCCGGCTGGCCGTCATGCAACGTCTGCGTCCGCTCGGCGGGCATAGGGATTCTCAGCGAACAGCCTTCGCCGACGGGTTGGGCCCCATGCCGCTGACCTGTGAGAGCTGCAGCGACGCCGGGGTAGGTACGGGTCAGCCGGTGCTCGCTGGCCACGATTGCGGGTCTGCGCCGTCGCCGGGCCGGATCAGGCCGGTTTCGTATCCGTAGATGACGGCATGCGCTCGGTCGCGCAGCGCGAGTTTGGTCAGGATCCGCGTGACGTGTGTTTTCACCGTGGTCTCGCCGATGACCAGCTGACGAGCGATGGCGGCGTTGGATAGCCCGCGGGCCACGAGCAAGAGAACCTGACGCTCGCGATCAGTGAGCTGATCCAGGTTGGGTGCCGCGCGCGGCCTGCCGCGCACGAAGTGTTCGACGAGCCGCCGCATCGGTGCTGGCGAGACAAGTGCATCGCCGTCGGCCGCTGCCCGGACAGCGAGCAGAATTTCCTCCGGCGGTGCGTGCTTCAGCAGGAAACCACTGGCGCCGGCCAGCAGGCCGTCGAACACGTACTCGTCGAGGTCAAATGTCGTGAGCAGGACGACTCGAGGGGGGTTGGGGGTTAGCGTGACGACCCGCCGTGTCGCCTCGATCCCGTTCAGCCGCGGCATCCGGATATCCATGATGACGACGTCGGGGCGTAGTTGCGATGCCCTCGCGACGGCCTGCGGGCCATCGGCTGCCTCGCCGATGATCTCGAGGTCTGGCTGGGTGCCGAGCAGGGCCGCGACTCCCGCACGCACCACGGGCTGGTCATCGACGACCAGGACGCGGATGGTCACCGGGTGCCCGGCAGGAACGCGCGCACAGCGAATCCCCCTTCTTGGCGGCTGCCTGCCTCCAGACAACCGCCGAGCAGGTGGGCCCGTTCGGTGAGCCCGGCCAGGCCGGCGCCGCCGCTCTGGCCTGCGGGCGCGGCGGCCAGCCTGCTGGGCCCGTCATCGGCCACGTTGACCGTGATCCCGTCGGCACGATAGGCAAGGCGCACTGTGACAGTTGCGCCTGGCGCATAGCGAATTGCGTTGGTCAGGCTTTCCTGCACGACCCGGTAGCCTGCGAGCTCGACCGCGGCTGCCAGCGGCCTGGGCTCGCCGTCCACCCGCAGCTTGACCCGTAGGCCCGACTCTTTGGCCCGCTGCACGAGGCCGGGGAGGTCGCCGAGCCGCGGCAGGTCCGGGTCGCCGGTCCCGGATTGCCGCAGTTCCCGGACCAGGTTGTTCAGCTCGGCAAGTCCGCCGCGGGCTTCCCGCTCGATCGCCGCGATCGCTTCGGATGCGGCTCGCGGGTTACCAGCCGTCGCAAGCCGGGCAGCGCCGGCCTGCACGGCGATAGCGCTGAGCTGATGGGCGACTACGTCATGCAATTCCCGGGCGAGGCTTGCCCGTTCCATGTCGTGCGCGTGCCTGGCGGCGGCGGTGGCGATGTCTTGGTGGGCGCTCGTGACCTCGCCGAGAACAAGGGCCGTGCCGAGTAGCGCGCACGCGACGGCCGCCGAGTGGTCGCCGCCGCCGGCCTGCAAGGCGACAAGCGCGCCGATCACCGCTCCGAAGGCCAGCAGACGGGTGAGCTGCCGCATTACCCGGTCACCGTATGCTCCGAGGCCGTAGGCAGCGGCGAGCACCGCGGCGCTCGCTGACCAGACATTGAGGTGGGTAGCGTATTTCACCGTCAGCGATGCCCCGGTCAGCGCCAGCACCGCGCCCGGCTGACTGCGCCGCCACAGGAACGGCACTGACTGCGCCAAGGCGAGCCCCAGGATGCCGAGTATGGCCAGGGTCGAGCCGCTGTGGCCTGCCGGACGCCACCACCAGGGCACGTCAAAGAGCGCCCAGATCAGCAGCGCTGCCGCTAGAAGACAGTCGACGCTGCGCTCGGGCAGCCGCCGCTGCGACCAGGCTGTCCACACGGCTCGACCTTACGCCGCGATCGGGCCGCTGCTCACGCGGTCACGTCCGTGGCGAATCGCCAGCGGGCGATAGCAGCAGCGACCGCGGCGGTGACCAGAACACCGGCCAGCCCGGCAAGCTGGCCGACATGGCCGCCGCTAACAAACCTGCTCCAGAAGTTCGTCGGCAGGTAACCGGCGGGGCCAAAGCCCATCCAGGCCTGCACGAAGGACGCCGGGGACAGCTGGCCGATGCTCGCGATGCCCGCGACCAGCAACGCGAGCAGCATCGAGCCAGCCGTCACCGCCGTGGTGGCAAGCTGGCCCCGGCCAATCGTGCCCGCCGCGGTCCCCACGGCCGCGAACATCCCGAGCACTACGACGGCTCGCCCGGCTGACGACGCCGACGAGCCCAGGCCCGCCCACAGCGCAGAATGAACAGCCGGCAGGCCAGACGCAGCAGCAACCCCCCGTGCCGCCAGAGCCAGGACCAGCCAGCAGGCCAGCAGGGTGGCCACCCCGGCCACCCAGATGGATAGCCACTTCGCGACGAGTACCCGGCCCCGGCGCCCCTCCCGGCACAGCAGCTGCCGTATGGTCCGAGATCCCCATTCGCCGCCCCAGTGCCCCCCGGCGATCATCGCTATCAGCAGCAAGCCCGGCAACGAGGCGAGCATCCCGGCGGCGACGCGGCCTACCTCGCCCGGCTGGGCGAGCTGGCCGGTGGCCGCTGCCGCGGCCCGTGCGGCGCCGTGCGCATGTGCTATCACCTGCCTGCACTGGGCGGTGGCCGCCTTCGCGCAAACGTCAGGGATCCGCGGACTTGCCAGACCGGCGCGGGCGTTGTGCGCGGCTGCCCAGGTGATGAGCAGGCAAAACGCCACGATCACGAGCGCAGTGCCCCACACCAGCGGCCTGACGAGCTTGCGGAACTCAGCCGCCAGCAGCCACAGCATGTGCATCCTCTTCCTTGACGATCTCCAGGAATCTGTCCTCCAGCCGCGGGAGTTCGACGGCTACCGAGTCGGCGATGACACCGCCCGCGGCCAGTGCCGCGTTCACATCCCGGCCGCTGTCGTGCTCAACCAGGAACGTGCCGTCCAACTGGCGCGACTGCCACCTTGCCAGCAGCCGGCCAGCGGCCTCGATGTCGGCCACATCGACCTGCACCCGGATCCGCCGCCGTATCGCGCCGAGCCCGGCGGGCGCGCCCTCCTCGACGACCCGGCCCCGGACGATCACCGCCACCCGGTCGCAGACCTGCTCCACCTCGGCCAGCAGATGACTGGACATGAACACTGTCGTCCCGTCCGCCGCCAGATCGCGCAGCAGGCTGCGGATCTCCCTGATGCCCGCCGGATCAAGCCCGTTGGTCGGCTCATCGATGATCAGAAGCGGCGGTCGGCCGAGCATCGCAGCAGCCAGCCCCAGCCGCTGGCGCATGCCTTGCGAGTAAGCCCTGACCTTCCGGCCCGCGACATCGCTCAACCCGCTGCCCTCAAGCACCCGGCCGAACTCAGAGGCGGCGCAGCCGCCCCCTTCTGCGGCGAGCACCTGCAGGTTCTGCCGCCCGGTCAGCCACGGATAGAACGCCGGCTCCTCGATCATCGAGCCAGTCTGCGCAACCGCCCGCGGGTCCGGCAGCGGGCGCCCGAGCAGCCGGATCTGGCCCTCGGTCGGGGCGATCAGGCCGAGCAGCATGCGGATTGTGGTGGTCTTGCCAGCCCCGTTCGGGCCGAGAAAGCCATAGATCTGGCCAGCTGAAACGTCGAGATCGAGTTCACTCACCGCGACGGTCACCCCGAACCGCTTGGTCAGGCGCTTGCAACTGATCACATCCATGCGCCCACGCTACGGACGGGCACGCCAGACGGCGTCCGCCGGCGGAATGATCGAGCGTCGCCATTTCGGCGACGCCGCCGGCCTCCATCCACGCCCGGCTACGCTGCGGGATTCCCCGCAGCTGATGTGATGAGGATCTTCGGGTGGCGGAAGGCGGCTTAGCTGATCCGCCGGTAGCGCCATACGGACAGGGGGATGAATACGGCTAGCAGGCCGCCGATCCATGCCGCGGCCGCTCCCAGCGACACCGGGGTGCCGTAGAGCGCGAGCGAGCGGGCGGCGTTGGCGGTGACGGTGACGGGGTTGATTTTCGCGAACGTCTGCAGCCAGTCTGGGAAGGTGGAGATGGGCACGAACACTGAGCTGGCGAAGACGAGCGGGAAGATCACGACGAACCCGGCCGTCTGCGCCGTCTCGGCGCCCCGGACGGCGAGCGCGACGAAAGCGAAAATCCAGCTGAGGGCCAAGCCGAAGGCGGCGACGACGGCGATGCATCCGACCGCCCCGGCTACCCCGCCGAGGAAGCGGAACCCGACCAGGTAGCCGACGGCGATCATCAGCCCGATGATCGCGATGTTGCGGACCAGGTCGGCCACGGTGCGCCCGGCCAGCACCGCGGAGCGGGCCATCGGCATCGACCGGAACCGGTTGACCACCCCGCGTGTCAGGTCTTCCTTCAGGCCGACCGCCGTCTGCGAGGCGCCGAAGGTGACCGACTGGACGAAGATCCCGGGCAGCAGGAAGTCGACGTAGACGATCCCGTGCGGCAGCGAGCGGCTGATCGCGCCGCCGAACACGTAGACAAACAGCAGCACGAACAGGACCGGCTGGATGGTGGAGAAGACCAGCAGGTCCGGCTGGCGGATGAAGTGACGCAGGTTGCGGCCGGTGACCACGGCGATGTCGGTGGTGGCCGAGCGCACGGCCTGCGGCGACGGGAGCCGCAGCCGCAGTACCGGCGCGCGAGGCGCTGAGACATCCGGCTCCGGTGGCTGGGGCCGGGGGCGCCGCCGGGCCCGGGGGCTAGGTCCGGCGCCGTCCTCGCTGGGCGGGGCGCCGGTCAGCTGCAGGAAGACATCATCAAGCGTGGGCCGGCGCAGCCCGATGTCGTTGACGCCGATCTGTGCCCGGCGCAGCTCGGCGGCCGCCTCCTCCACCAGCTGGAGCCCGTTGCGCGGGGCCGGGAGGGTGAGCCGGTCTGGGCGCTCGTCCGGCTGCGGCTCGCCACAGCCGACCCCGGCGAGCACCGCCTGCGCCTGGTCGCGCTGCCCCGCGCTGGACAGTTCTACTTCCAGGATCTGGCCGCCGACGCGGTCCTTGAGCTCGTTCCCGGTTCCCTCCGCGATCACCTTCCCGTGGTCGATGACCGCGATCCGGTCGGCCAGCTGATCGGCTTCCTCGAGGTACTGGGTGGTGAGCAGGAGCGTTGTCCCCTCGCGCCGCAACTCGCGCACGATGGCCCAGATCTCGTTGCGGCTGCGCGGATCCAGGCCCGTGGTTGGCTCGTCGAGGAACAGGATCTGCGGCCGGGTCAGCAGGCTCGAGGCGATGTCGAGCCGGCGGCGCATGCCGCCGGAGTAGGTCCGGGCCGGCCGGTCAGCCGCCTGCGCCAGGTCGAACCGCGCCAGCAGCTCGTCGGCGCGGCGGTGAGCCCGCTCACGGGACAGCTTGAACAGGCGGCCGAACATCTCCAGGTTCTCACGTCCGGTCAACAGCTCATCGACCGCCGCGAACTGCCCCGTGAGGCCGATCAGCTCGCGGACAGCGGCTGGCTCGCGCACCACGTCGTGGCCGAAGACCTCCGCTCGGCCCGCATCGGGTGCCAGCAGCGTGGCCAGAATGCGAACCAGCGTGGTCTTGCCCGCCCCGTTCGGGCCCAGCAGGCCAAACACCATCCCCGCCGGGACCTCGAGCCCGGCACCATCCAGCGCCACGGTCGCCCCGAAACGCTTGACCACACCCTCGATCCGCACCGCAGGCACCGAAGAACCACGTCCGTTCACCCCGGTCACTGGGCCTGTTCCCGGCTCGACTCGGCTTTCGTTGTCCGCTGTCATGTCGATCTCCTCGACTGGGCCGTGCGGGTCTTCGCGGCAGGCTCAGGTTTGCCACCAGGCAGGTGATTGGTCGTCACCGGATCGTGGTGATTCGCCAGAGCGGGGGCACGCAGGACGGGAGGTACGCGCGCCGATGACAGCACGTACGGTGGCCTGGGACCCGGAAGGGCGGTGCCGGGACTGCGTCGCCGACGCTGTAGTGCCAGGCGTCGATGTCAACGCGAGCCGCCGGGCTGTAGCAGGCGCTGGCCGCCGGGCACCGGATGCAGGCCGCCGCCACCGCGAGATACACCGTGATTGAGCACCCGGCGGGCTCCTTCGCACGGACACGACACCCGGCACCTGCCGGCCCGTGATCATGGCATCATGAACCCGGCATTCGCCCCGTACATGATCCAGATCAAACAGGCACCTCTGCGCCACCGTGCTAATGCATACCGCCCGCCGAAGCCCCCGCCGCCGCACCACCTGCAGACCAGCGGGGTTGGCTGGCTGGTCGCCGCTGGGCGGGTACCACCCCGGCGGGAGGCCGACGAACAAGCAAGATGGCGTCGACAATGCCTACATTGACAGAAAGGGCGTAAAGAGACGGACCGGGCCATCAGCCAGCTTCGCTCTGAGCTCGGCGCCCGGCTCACCAAGGAGCTCGCTGGAGACCAATCCCGTCGCAGGGATTGCCACCCCGAGTTCGCCAAGGTTCGCGGCGTGCTCGAGGAGCGCCTCGGAGTCCCTGTACCGCTCGAGGACAATGCACTCGGACTGATCGTCGCTGAAGTAGATCTCATACTGCAGCGTCCCGGTGTCCTCGGCCCGCACGATCTCCATGGCTTGAGCGGACAACCGCTTGAACTCCTCGAGCTTGCCCGCCTCGTGAAACTTGAACCGACCGATGCCCTGAAACTCACTCACTGCTCCGACCTTCCAGTCTTTTGCGATCACGTCCGATCAAAGGCACAGAGGTAAGACCATTCCGAGCTCTTTGGCTCGCGGCCCGATGACCCCGTCGCCGGCGAGCTGTATCGCGCCGTACCCGGCCCGGCCCGGCGCGCGTGTCACGGGCCGAGCACGAAGGACCTGCGGAGTCCCGTCCGTTCCCGGTCATGGCGCCTCCTGTCGGCCCGGCCGGGAGCGGGCCCCTGCCTGGGCCCGCTCCCGGCTCCCGTCACGGGTGGACCTGCGAGCCGAAGCCGAGGTCGAGGCGGATCGACTCGAGGATGGCGAACGTCGTGCTCGCCGTGTAGACGTCGGCAGCGGCTAGGACCCCGAGGTACTTTTTGATCACTGGCCCGGAGGCGTAGGCGACCACCGCGGCCAGGTACTGCTGGGACGCCGCCCACACGTTGTTCCCGTACTTGGCGAAGTACGGGGTCGGGTTGACCGTCGCCAGGCCCTTCTTGACGCCATCGATGATGTCGTTCACGTACTGCTGGTAGACCACCATGTCGGCGCGGGTGCCCAGCCGGCCTATGTGGCCCCCGATGAACTGCTTCCACGGGTAGGCCATGGCCGTGTCCGGGGCGGCGATGGAACCCGGGACGTCCTCGTTCAGGTTGAAGCTGTCGAACGGCACCCAACGGGGCAGGAAGATGTTGACCAGCATGAGCGTGTCGTGGTCGGGAAAGTGGATGTAACTGTTGTCCGGGGTGTGGTTGGTGCCGTGCCACGCGAGGTTTACCCGCTCCCCGCCCACGTTGAGTGTGTGCTTGGTCTCGAAGGTGACGTCAGGGACCGGCCGAGCCGGGTCGTTCTCGCTGGCCAGCAACTGCTTGGCCTGGACCTGTCCGATCCGCACCACGTGCTTCCCGAACAGTGACGAGCCGCCGATGTGGTCGGCGTGGTGGTGGGAGTAGACCAGATGGGTCACCTTGTTCGACACCCCGTTTTCGGCGGCGATCTGGTCGATGGCGCGCTGCAGGTTGTGCCCGATCGACGGGGGCGCGTCGAACAGCACGACCCCGTCGCGGGTAGTCAGGAACGCCGCCTGGTAGGCACTGTCGGTGACCCAGTACAGGTTCTTCTCCACCCGCCCGACGAAGTAGCCCTGCGCGTTGACCGCCGGACCCAGCGCAGACGGCGGTATCGGCGCGTAGTCGGGCAGGGTGTCGGCTGACGCCGGTTCGGCGAGGGTGCCCCCGGCCAGCGAAGCAACCGCGGGGATGGCGGCGAGCGCCGTGCTGCGGGCGAGGAACGAGCGGCGGTTTAGGCCTGAGTTGGATGACTTCGGGGCTGAGCTGGATGACATGGTCGTCCTTTCCAGACGTACGACAGGAGGGGAAGACGGTCAGGCGCGGTACGCGGGCACGACCGCACCCCTGACCGGCGGCATCGCTTACGAGGTACACGATGATGTCGGCGACCGCCCCGGCGCGACCGCATGCGCCAGCAGGTCGGGCGTGAAATACTGACGGTTCCTGGGGGTGTCGAGCAGCTGCGGCGCGACGGCGTTCACCTGGGATCCCCAGCGGGCGCAGCTCCAGGTCGAGCACCCGGGTGAGGTGGACCAGGGCCGCCTTGCTGACGGCGTAGGCGGCCATCCCGGCCGCTGGCTCCAGGCCCGGGCGGGCGGCCACGTGCACGATGGAACCGAACCGCGGTCCCGCAGGTACGGGACATCGCCTGGTTCAGCCCCAACGCGGCGCCCACATTGACGTCGATCATGAGCCGTAGGTCCTCGGGCGTCGCCGTGAGCGCCTCACCCAGACGGTACGTGCCGATGGTGTTCACCAGCACCTCCGGCGGGCCGACCTCGGCGGCGATCCGGTCGATGACGCTGCGAGCCGCGGCCGGGTCGGTCGGGTTGGCCGCCTCGCGCCGGATGCTGTCCGGCAGCTCCCTCAGCGCCTCCTCGTTCCGGTCGACCCCGACCATTGTGAACCCGGCGGCCGGCAGCTTCTCCGCCGTCGCAGGGCCGAGCTCACCCCCCGCGCCGGCCACGATCACCACATACTCGTTCATGCCGCCACCTCCGTGGAAACGGCGGCGAAAACGGATGTCATGACGCGTCTCCTTCCGCCTATGAAGGGACCTGGTCGTTCAGGGCGTGTTCAGGTTCACCACCACGAAGGTGAGAAGCCGTCACCGGATTCCGGTGATCTAGAGGCGATCTGCAGGTGAGTCAGCCCGACCGGGTGCCCGGAGGAGATGGCGCGATGACCGACATGTCGACCATTGGTTGGTCCCGCGGCAGGCGCGGCCGTGCAAGGGCTGATCCACCGTCACGACCTGGTCGCCATGCGCGATCGTGTGGTCGGGAAGCGGTAACGATCATCTCGGCGCCCGCCAGTAGCAGGAAGACGTCGCTGCTGCACGCGTGGGTCGGCCAGCCGGGCCAGGACCACCGGATCGCCCTCATGTCCGTACAGCCGGGCCAGCGCGACGTACAGTTGTTGTGGCTCGCGCTGCCGGGCGCGGTCCGCGCCGCGACCGGCGGCGCCGAATCCTGCTCGCGCCACCCGAATTTCAACGGCCAGGCCATGGTCGACAAGCTGCTGTCCGAACTCGCAGCGGCCAGCGGTCCCTTCGTCCTGATCACCGATGACCTGCACGAGCTGAGCGCCGGGTACGGGGAGAACGCTAGGGCCGGAGTCAAGGCCCACCTCGACACCGTCACCGGGCGCGGCCCCGCCCATCATCGCGAAATACACCGGGTGCTGGCCGCCGCCCACATCGAGGAGTTCATCACCGCCACAATGTTCACAGCGGGCCACCGCAGCTTTCTCGTTCTGAAGGTACCTGCTGCCCGGTCAGGAGTTCCTCGGCGCTCTCCAGTTCGGCCGGGGTCCCCGCACGCCAGAGGACGCGCGTCACCTCGGCTTTGCCGATATTGTGCCGGGCAGCCGTGCCGATCTTCCGGAGTCGTGGCAGACATCCTTCCCATCAGCACGACCCAGCGTCGGTCACGTGCGCAGTCGGAACGCAGATCATCCCGATCTGCGTCATCGGCGCAGGATGCGACGAGGTCGGTGAACCGTGCAATAAGGCGGATATTGGTTGTCAAGCGTCGGGTCTGGTCGGCTATCGAGTGGTGACTGGGCTAGCGGCCCTGGATGGCGGGGTCAGCTCACGTGTGCCCATGTCTTGCGGTTGACGGCTGCGCAGGCGGACACGTCGCTGATGCCGAATTCGGCGGCGAGCTGCCGGTAAGTCAGGCCATCTGCTCTTCGTGCTCGCAGTTCTCTTACTTTCCCGTTGGTCAGCTTGGCCCGGGGGTTACCCTCGCCGACAGCGCCGTCGTGGTAGCGGTGGCATCGGCGGCACCGGGGCTGGAATCTGGCCCAGATGTCATCGCTGGACGGATTTACTGTCGACCAGTCCTGGGCAGGTTGACCGCAGTCAGCGCAGGGGTAGCCGCTGGCCGGCCCCTGGGCTTTGTTCACGCGGTGGTGCCACACGGCATAGGACGGGTTGGGTGCCTGCCGGGCGGCCTGGGCCAGCTGATATCCGCACTCGCGGGAGCAACTGCGGCGGTCGCGCCGGATCATGGCTGGCGTTCCGCACACCGGGCAGCGCTTCTGCTGGTATTTGGGCGGCCCCCGCGAGCACCCGCACGATTGGGCATCGCCTGAGTTAAGCGAGCTGATGCGCGGGGCCGTTTCCTTGCCGCAGTCGCACCGGCACACGGCTGCGCGGTAGCGTCTGCCGTCCGCGGCAACCTTCGGCACTTCCCGGATGACGGTAAGCCTCCCGTATTTGTCCCCCGGGTTGATGACATGCCTCATGATCCGGACTGTAATCGTTAAAACCGGCATTCCGTGAGAGACGCGCCGACAAGGGGCCTAAGGCACATCCAATAACACCGGGGTTGGAATGGGACGTTTGCAGGACATTCAGGCGGTCACCGCACGCCGCCGGGCTGTTAACGCGTCGGAACGCCGTCACGATGACTCATATCCGGGCGCATCTTCCGCGTCCATTCCGGGCAGGCCCACTGGCCTGCCGGTCTGATAGGTCATCAGGTTGGGCGTCCCACTGGCATCGGCATACGGGGTCGCCCGCCTGGCGGTAACAGGCCGCCAGGCAGAGCCCGTGCCGTCAGGGTCTATCGCGCCACTCCGGCGATGAACGCCGTTCCTGGCTGGTGAACACCGCCCCCGTGACGGCGGCAGCAGCCGACCCAGATGTTGGAAACGGCGGCCACGGGCGCCTCCCACATCGGCTGAAGCCCAGAAGGGTGGGGCCAGCGCCGGCCCGGGATTGCCAGATTGGCCTGGCCCGGCTGCCCACGACGGTGCTGAGGCCGGCCAGGTCTCGCCGACCATCACACGGTGGCCCTCGTTGCGTCCAGGCACGCCGACAAGGCCGGTTAGCTGCACGATCGGACGGACGGGACGCGGGCCGCGGCTGCACGGGGCTCAGTGATCTCTGGCCCTTGACTAGCCGGCTTCGCTGGCTCTGCCGCATTGACAAACGCCCTGGTAGGACGCGGGCAGTGCACACCTCTAAGGGGCCATTTCACAAGGAAGTTGGCTCGCCTGCTGGCTCTTCGTGAGCCATAAATGCATTCGAAAAAACCCGACTACCAGTCGGGACGGCCGGATTTGAACCGGCGACCCCTTGACCCCCAGAACGTAGGACTAGGCGTTTCCCCCGGTCACACTAGTCATGCTGGGGAGCGGTCGGTGTACCGACATGCGGGTTGTCCGGCCGGGTGCACCGCGTGTGGTCCCCAGGTGGTCCCCAACCCGGTGCCCATCGTAACGAGGGCTGCCAGCTACTGAGAGGACACCGCCTGGCTGTATGGGAGCGTCTCTTATCTGGGCGCCACGGTTCCAGGTGTCTTGGTACGACGACTGCTGGGCTCGTTGGTGTCAGTTCTGGGTGCTAGCTGCAAGAGTTGGCCAGGGAGGCCTACCGGGATCACGACGGCAAGCTTGAGGACCATTTGCGCAGAGCTCTGCTGAACTGCCCGACACCGTCGCTGGCCAGATATGGACTGCTCTCAGAGTCCGTGGACCGGTGGGGCTGGCTTCACCGCCGGGGCTCGTGGCTGCGCCCTGGCCCTGGTGACAGATGCGTGAAATAACGGCTTGGTGAGGCAGAAGCCCAGGTCCAGTGATCGGCGAGTGAGCCTGGCCATCGCAGCCACGCGGTATCGGCTCGGTGCTGTGCTTCGCCGGGACCGGGTCGGCTACCTGGCGATCGCACTGATCGTGGGAATCATCGGCGGGGTGGCCATGGGCAGCGTGGCCGCCGCTCGCCGGACCCAGTCAGCGTTTCCGCGGATCCTGGCGGCGAGCAACCCGTCGAACCTGGACGTGGATCCCGGCGCGTATAGCCCGCAGATATTGCGCCGGATCTCGGACCTGCCACATGTGGCGTCCGACAAGGCGTATATCGCCCTGTACGGACTGCGCGCGCTGCGCTCGGGATTCGCTGACCCGCAGACCTTCTTCAACCAGCAGGTGGAGCTGGTTGGCTCGCTTGATGGGCTCTACTTCAGCCAGGATCGGGTGATCATCACAAGAGGCCGACGTGCTGACCCCCGCCGACCTGGTGAGGTGGTCATCAGCGAGCAGACAGCGGACCGATTCGGCTTGCATGTCGGCCAGGCGCTCACCATCAATCTCTATTCCGGACGGGAGGCCAGCGATCCGCGTTTCAATCCAATGACCAGGCCGCCAGTCCACCGCGTCCGGCTAACGATTACGGGCGTCGGCGTGTTCACCGACGAGGTTGTCCAGGATGACATCGACCGGATCTACCGGATCCTGGCCACACCCGCGCTAACCAGGCAGGAGCTGGACTGCTGCGCGGCCTACGCCTGGGTCGGATTGCGGCTGGACCGGGGCGATCGGGATGTAGCGGCTGTGCAGGGGGAGTACGTCAAGCTGCTTCCGCCCGGAGTCCCCCAGGAATTCCGGGTCACCTCGGCCGTGGAAGGCCAGGGAGAGCGGGCAATCAGGCCCGAGTCGGTCGCGGCCGGGGTGCTCGGCCTGATCGCCGGGCTGGCTGCGATCGTGCTGGCCCTGCAGGCCGTCCGGCGCATCATTGCCGGCGGCCGGGATGAACGTAAGGTGCTGCGGGCGCTCGGCGCCAGTCCGCTGGCCATCGGACTGGACGTCTGCATCGGTACCAGTGGCGCGATCGGGCTTGGCGTCCTGCTGGCTGTCGGCGTTGCGGTAGCCCTCTCGCCGCTGGCTCCGCTGGGGCAGCTGCACGGGCTCGAGCCAGATCCCGGTATCTCGGCCGACTGGACGGTGCTCGCCATCGGTGCGGCGTTTCTGCTGGTACTGCTGGCAGGCGCGACTGCGCTGCTCGCATATGCCGAGGCCGCCCAGCGCTCCGAGCGTCATGGTGAGCTCGCCCGCCGCCCGGCTGTGGCGGCCGCCACGGCACCGCTGGGCCTCCCGGCCACGGCGACGACTGGTATTGGCTTTGCCTTTGATCCCGGGTCAGGCAGCAGCGCCAGGCCTGCGCGGCCGAGCATCGCCGGCACCGCCGTGGCGCTGGTCATCCTGGTGGGCTCGCTGGTCTTCGGGGCCAGCCTCAGCAATCTCGTTTCGCATCCCCCGCTCTACGGCTGGACCTGGGACAGGGAGATCCTCGCTGGCAGTGGCTACGGCGACATCCCGTTGCCGCTAGCGAATCGCCTGCTCGGCCGCGATCCTGATGTGGCCGCATGGTCGGGCGCTTACTTTGACTCGGTCGAGATCAATGGCCGTAGCGTCCCGGTCATTGGCATGGTAAGCGGCCGGGTCTACCCGCCGATTTTGGCCGGTCACCTGCCAGCCGGGCCGCGTCAGATCGTGCTGGGCGAAGAAACGCTCGCTGAGGTCGGCGGGCGGGTCGGCGGCACAGTGCGGGTGTTCAACGGGAAGAGGACGCTGCACATGCGCGTCGCCGGGACAGCGACGATGCCAGCCATCGGCGTCGGCCACGGGATTCACCCCTCGCTAGGCAGAGGCGCGCTTGTGGCTGCCAGCGTGCTGCCCTCGGATCTGCTTACCGGCGGCATCACGGACCGCACCTTGCAGGGCCCGAACACGATCCTGGTCCGCTTCCGCCAGGGGATCAACCAGGCAGCTGCCGTCCGGCGACTCGACCGCATCGGCGCCAGGCTGTCTGGTATACGGTCAACGCTCAGCGTCCAGGTGATACCGGTCCAGCGGCCGGCCGAGATCGTCAACTACCGGACGATGGGCGCGGCGCCGCTGATCCTCGCCGGGATACTCGCTGCCGCGGCCGTCGTGGCGCTCGCGGTGACGCTTGCCACCGCAGCCCGGCGGCGGTCCCGCGACTTTGCCCTGCTCAAGACCCTGGGCTTCACCCGCAGGCAGGTGGTTGCCGTGGTGATCTGGCAGGCGTCCATCTGCGTCGCCCTGGGGGCAGTGATCGGGATACCGGCCGGAATCGCGGTAGGCCGGTTCCTGTGGGACCGATTCGCCACCGAACTGTACGTAGTGCCCGAGCCCGCCATCTCGATCGTGATGATTGCGGTGGTTAGCCTATCTGCCTTGGCTTTGGCCATCCTGGCCGCCATCGTGCCTGGTTGGAGGGCGGCAAGGACACGCGTTGCGGCGGCCCTCCGAGCGGAATGAGCCGGGCCAATGTCAAGTCCTCGCGTCAGCCTCGAAGACGGTCGTTCAATTATTCCTGCACCAACGTGAAGACGTCCTGCAACCGCGGTCAACGTGCGCCAGAACGCTCCGCAAAACGTCGATCTTGGTCCCCAGGACGTCAGAAGGCTGACCCCAAACCTCGGGTCAGCCTTCTGACCTGCGTCGGGACGGCCGGATTTGAACCGGCGACCCC